>DYEU01000031.1 GCA_020725555.1 Desulfatibacillum sp. | reverse complement strand
TTGGCTCCCCGAGCAGGACTCGAACCTGCAACCTAGTGGTTAACAGCCACCCGCTCTGCCGATTGAGCTATCGGGGATCGCATGCGGACGCGGAACGAGACGCCGCCGGACGGCGGGGCGCTTTGCGGTCCGTGTCGTAAACGCGAATTTTTATGGAACAACCCCGTGCTTGTCAATAGGGTTTTTCGGCCGCAGCCGGCCCCGGCCGGGGTGGGAGGCCTGAGGCGGGAATCTCCGCCCGCGTCGATTTTTTCTTGCAATCGCCCGCCCCCTGTGCCCAAAAGGGGAAAACGGCCTGGAGGGCGGATCATGGAAAACCGAAAGGGTGTGGGTGGGCCGAACGGCCCAAGCCTCGAGCTCCTCTACAACCGGCTGAGCACGGCCTACGAGGAGGTGCTCGGCCGCCTCCTCGAGCAGGCGGCCGAGACCCTGGGGGAAGAGGGGATCTCGCTTGCGCTTGCGGATTTTCTGCTCTGGCCCGACGACGAGGACGAGTTCCGCCATGCCTACGAGGCGCATGCGGCGCTCTTCGTCCCCTTCCTCATCTTCGACTGGACGCCCGACCCGGACGACATCGACCCCGAGGTGCGTGCCTCCTTCCGCGAGCCCCTCGCCCGCCAGGCGCTCGCCAACCCCATCGTGCGCCTCGACCCCCTCGAGCGCCGCATCGTCGAGGCGGCGCTCGAGGAGCCCCTCAGCTTCCACGAGGTGATCGCCTGCCGGCCGGGCGAGGGGTTCACCCTGCGCGACATCCTGCGCGGCCGGGAAACCGAGGTCTGCGAGCGCCTGGGCTCGGAGAGCGTGCATCCGGGCGACATTCTCTTTGCGCGCGTGATCCGCATCGAGCAGGTGGGCATGCTCGCCGGGTGCGGCGATCTTTTCTTCCCCCCGGACTTCAAGCCGCAGGTGATCGAGCTGCGCACGAAGATCCTGCGCCGCCGGAAGGCGATCACGGCCGAGGACCTGCGCCGCAACGCGACCGACCTGCGCGATCTCTTCTTCGCCCTGCACGAGGTCCTCACCGCCCCGCCGGAGCTCCGCAACAGCGACGACGAGGAGATCCTCTTCCACCGCCTGCACTGGGAGATCGACTCGGCCGCCGAGACCTTCGAGCGGCTCAAGCACCTCGCCGGCGACGAGACCCCGGAGGACATCCTCGCCCGCGCCGAACGCACGGCGGACGGAAATCTTAGCCGCGTGCAGTTCGCCTGGATCGGCAAGGGTTCGGGGAGCCCCGGGCTGCGGAACGTGGTGCTCGGGAAGATCGCGATCGAGGAGGGAAAACTTCGCGTCGAGGTCAACTCCGCCGGCCGCGCGGCGCGCATCCGCGAAGCCGTCGACCGCGCCCTGGGCAAAACGGGCCGCCACCGCGCAACCGAGGTCCTGGGCCGCATGCCCTCCCCCTTCGCGCAGGACGAAGAGGCGGCCCCCCCCGAGCAGATCCTCGAGAGCCCGGAGGCGCGTGCGGAGCTCGGCCGGCTCTTCGAGAACTACTGGACGGAGTGGACGAAGACGAAGATCCCGGCCCTGGGCGGGAAAACCCCGCGCCAGGCGGTCCGGAGCGCGGAGGGCCGGGAGAGCGTGGAGGCGATTCTCGCCTCGGCCGAGCGCGACGCGGCCCGCACGGCGCAGTTCCCCGAAGAGGCCCTCGCCGCGATCCGCAACGCACGCCGTCTCCTCGGCCTCTCCTGACCAAGACGGGTGCCGCGGGCCGTGAACCCGGGCTGCCGCGGCGTGCGGCCCGGCCGTGGCCTTTTCTCGCCGCCGGGCCCGCCTTCCGGCGCGGGCCGCCCTTCGTTCGGAACCCGGGACGGTTGCCGCCTCGCCCTCAGCGCGGGGTGCGCACCTTGATCCCCAGCTCATCGAGCTGGGCGCGGCTCACCGCGGAGGGGGCGTTCGTGAGGAGGCAGGCCGCCTTCTGGGTCTTGGGGAAGGCGATCACGTCGCGGATGGAGCTCTCCCCGCAGAGAAGCATCACCAGGCGGTCGAAGCCGAAGGCGATCCCGCCGTGGGGCGGGGCCCCGGAATCGAGCGCGGAGAGAAGAAAGCCGAACTTCTCCTCGGACTCCTCGCGGGAGAGCCCGAGCGCGCGGAACACCCGCTCCTGGAGCGCCCGCTCGTGGATGCGGATGCTCCCGCCGCCGATCTCGAAGCCGTTGAGCACGAGATCGTAGGCGCGCGAGCCGACGGCGAGGGGCTCCGCCTCGAGCCGTTCGGCCTCCTCCTCGAGGGGGGCGGTGAAGGGGTGGTGAAGCGCCTGGAGCCGCTTCTCGGTCTCGTCCCACTCGAACATCGGAAACCGCGTCACCCAGACGAAGGCGAAGCGTTCCCGGGGGATGAGGCCCAGCTTCTCCCCCAGGTGGTTGCGCAGGTGGCCGAGCGCCTCGTGGACCACGGCGGGCCGGTCGGCGACGAAGAAGACGAGGTCCCCGGCCGCAAGCCCGATCCGCTCGGCGAGCGCCGCCTTCTCCCCCTCGGTGAAGAACTTGGCGATCGGCGACTGCCACCCCTCGGGCCGGATCTTGATCCAGGCGAGCCCCTTGGCACGGTAGACGGCGGCGAAGGCGGTCAGGTCGTCGATCTCCTTGCGCGACATCTCGACGCAGCCCTTGGCGTTGAGCGCCTTGACCCGGCCGCCGGCGGCGGCCGCCTCGGCGAAGACCTTGAAGCCCGAGCCGGCGACGATGTCGGTCACGTCGCGGAGCTCGAGCCCGAAGCGGATGTCGGGCTTGTCCAGGCCGTAGCGGTCGAGCGCCTCGGCGTAGGTGAGCCGCGGGAAGGGGAGCGGCAGCTCGATCCCGCGCACCTCGCGAAAGACGGCGGCCATCATGCCCTCGGCGACCGCCATCACGTCCTCCTCGCCCACGAAGGACATCTCGACGTCGATCTGGGTGAACTCGGGCTGGCGGTCGGCGCGCAGGTCCTCGTCGCGAAAGCAGCGCACGATCTGGTAGTAGCGGTCGAAGCCGGCGATCATGAAGAGCTGCTTGAAGAGCTGCGGCGATTGCGGCAGGGCGTAAAAGAGGCCCGGGTTGACGCGGCTGGGGACGAGGTAGTCGCGCGCGCCCTCGGGCGTGCTGCGGGTGAGAAAGGGGGTCTCGAGGTCGAGAAACCCCCGCCCGTTCAGGTAGCTGCGCACGGCCGCGGCCGCGCGGTGGCGCAGGATGAGGTTTCTCTGCAGCCGCGGCCGCCGGAGGTCGATGTGGCGGTGCCGCAGGCGGACGGCCTCGGCCGTCTCGGTTTCGTCCTCGACCGGGAAGGGCGGGGTCTGCGCGGTGTTGAGGATGCGCAGCTCGCTCGCCATGACTTCGATCGCCCCGGTCGGCAGCGCGGGGTTTTCCATCCCCGCGGGACGCCGCTCCACGCGGCCGCGCACGCCGAGCACGTACTCGCTGCGCACGGCCTCGGCCTTGGCGTGGGCCGCGGGGGCGACCTCGGGGTTGAAGACGACCTGGGTGATCCCCTCGCGGTCGCGCAGATCGACGAAGATCACCCCGCCGTGGTCCCGGCGGCGGAGCACCCAGCCCGCAAGCACCACCTCGCGGCCGGCATCCGCCGCCCCGAGCTCCCCGCAGGTGTGGGTACGCCGCATCGAACAAAGTGGGTCGATCACCTTCCGGCTCCTTCCCGGTCGGCGGCGCTCACTCGCAGAGCATCGCCGCCACCTTCTCGACAAGCCCCTCGAGGGGGATCTCGCGCTGCCGCTTGGTCCGCATGTCGCGCAGCGACGCACTGCCGCGGGCGAGCTCGTCCTCGCCGACCATGAGCACCCAGGCCGCCCCCTCGCGGTCGGCGGCCTTGAGCTGGCTCTTCAGGCTTTTTTCCCCGAACTCCATGGCCACCCGGACCCCCCGCTCCCCCAGCCCGCAGTACCAGGCGAACGCCGCCCGGCGCGCGGGCTCCCCGAGGGCGGCGAGGAAGAGATCGGGCTTCGGCCTGAGGTCCGGCGCGTTCAGGGCCGCGAGCTCGGCGAGCCGATCGAAGCCGATCGCAAAGCCGGTGGCCGGGAGATCCGGCCCGCCCAGCTCGGCGATCAGTCGGTCGTAGCGGCCGCCGCCCGCGACCGCGCTCTGGGCCCCCAGCGCGCCGGTCTGGATTTCGAAGGTCGCGCGCGTGTAATAGTCGAGCCCGCGGACCAGCCGCGGGTCGACGACGTAGGGGACGCCGAGGGACTCGAGCGCGTCCCGCAGGAGATCGAAGTCCCGGCGGCAGTCGCCGCAGAGGTGCTCCAGAATCGAGGGCGCGCCCGCGAGCGCCTCGCGGCACTCGGGCACCTTGCAGTCGAGCACGCGCAGCGGGTTGCGCACGCGCCGGCGGCTGCAGTCCTCGCAGAGCCGGTCGCTGACCGCGGCGAGCATTTCCTGGAGGGCGAGCCGGAAGGAGGGCCGGCAGGCGGCGCAGCCAAGCGAGTTCACGTGGGCGGAGACGTCTTCGACCGCCAGCCGCCGCAGCAGGCTCGTCAACAGGAAGACGAGCTCGGCGTCGGCGAGCGGGGAGGCGACCCCGAGGATCTCGGCGTCGATCTGGGTGAACTGCCGGTAGCGCCCCTTCTGGGGCCGCTCGCGCCGGAACATCGGCCCGATCGTGTAGAGGCGCTTGGCCGGGTCCGGGGCGTAAAGCTTGTGCTGGATGTAGGCGCGCACGATCGAGGCGGTCGCCTCCGGCCGCATCGTCACCGCCTCGCCGCCGCGGTCGGCGAAGGTGTACATCTCCTTTTCGACGATGTCGGTCTCCTCGCCGATGCTGCGCCGGAAGAGCTCGGTCTTCTCGAGGATCGGGATGCGGATCTCGCGGAACCCGAAACGCTCGAGGAGCTCGCGTGCCTCGCGCTCGATCTTCTGCCAGAGCTCGACCTCGCCGGGCAGAATGTCCCTGAAGCCGCGGATGAGCTGGATCATGCCCTGCCTGCCCCCTCCCCGTGCCCTTGCCGGGGAAAACCGGTTCATTTAGCGCGAGACGCCCGATCCCGTCAACACCCCGGTCGACCGCGGCCGGCTCGGGGCGGGCGGCGGTTGCGGGGCCGGGCGGCATCCGGTAGGATCCCCGGCCGAAAGGAGCCCGCCAGGATGAACCGCCCCGGACCCCGCAACGCCTTGACCGACGTCGGAGGGATCCTCGTCGGCCACCACACCGACCCCGAGGCCGCAAGCGGGGTCACCGCGGTTCTCTGCCCCGCGGGGGCGACGGCCGCCGTGGACGTGCGCGGGGCGGCCCCCGGGACGCGCGAAACCGACCTGCTCGCCCCCGAAAACCTGGTGCCGGCCGTCCAGGCGGTCCTGCTCTGCGGCGGCTCGGTCTACGGGCTCGCCGCGGCCGACGGGGCCGTGCGCTTTCTCGCCGCCCGCGGCCTGGGCTTTCCCCTGGGCGAGGGCCGGGTCGCGCCGATCGTGCCCGCGGCCGTCCTCTTCGATCTCGGCCGCGGCCGCTCCTTCGTCCCGCCCGTCAGCCCGGAGTGGGGCGAGTCCGCCTGCGCGCGGGCCGAGAGCGGGGCGGTCGAGGAGGGCTCGGTCGGCGCCGGGACCGGGGCCGTCGCGGGCGGGATCAAGGGCGGGGTCGGCACGGCGAGCCTCGTCCTCGAATCGGGGATCACCGTCGCGGCGCTCGTGGCCGTGAACGCGGGCGGCTCGGTGATCGACCCGGCGACGGGCAGGCCCTGGGAGATCGCCTCCGAGATCGCCGGCGAGTTCGGCGGGCAGGCGAGGCGCGCGGTCGTTCTCCCGCCGCCGCCCGCGCCCGCCGCCGGGCGGAACACGACGATCGGGGTGGTCGCCACCGACGCCCTCCTCTCCAAGGCCCAGGCCCTCAAGGTCGCGCAGATGGCGCACGACGGGCTCGCCCGCGCCGTGCGGCCCGCCCACACCCTCTTCGACGGGGACACCCTCTTCTGCCTCGCCACGGGCTTGAAACCGCTGCCCGCGGAAACGGGTGTCTTCCCCGTCGCCGCCGCCGGCGCGCTGAGCGCGATCGGGCACGCGGCGGCCCTGTGCACGGCGCGGGCGATCGTGCGCGCCGTCCTCGCCGCCCGCCCGATAGCCGGCATCCCCGCCTTCCGCGACCTCCCCGACCGGGAAACCCCGCCGCCCCCCTGAGCCGCCGCCCCCCTCTGGACACGGGGAAGGAAATGGGCTTAAAGAGAACCGAACCCGGCTTGCGCCCCCGCCGGGCCGAGTCGCCGCGCCCGGCCCGGGGGGCGCCGGCCCCACGCGAAGGAGGTTGTATGAAACGTCTGGTTGCGATCGCTTGCGTTCTGGTTCTCGTTTCGGCCTTTCCCGCCCCCGCCGCGGAACCCCCCAAGCGGGGCGGCAGCCTGATCGTCTGCGTCGGCGACGAGCCGCCGGGCCTCGACCCCACGGCCTCGGCCTCGGCGGCGATCGACCGCGTCGTCTACTCGAACCTCTTCGAAGGGCTGGTCAAAGTCGACCGCCACGGAAAGCTCGTCCCCGGTCTCGCCCACGGCTGGGAGGTCTCCCCCGACGCGAAAACCTACACCTTCCGCCTGCGCCAGGGGGTCCGCTTCCACAACGGCGAGCCCTTCAACGCCCAGGTCGCCCGCTGGAACCTCGAGCGCGGGGCGGCCGAGGGCACGAAAAACGCGCACCCCGAGTTCTTCCGCCAGATCGCGACGATCGAAACCCCCGACGACTTCACCCTGCGGCTCACCCTCAAGGAGGTGAACGCGCTCTTTCTCTTCCAGATGGCCGAGGGCGACTCGGTCATGCTCCCGATGAAGGGCTGGGAGGACACGGCGTCCCGGCCGATCGGGACCGGGCCCTTCCGCTTCATCGAGTGGCGCCGCGGCGACAGCGTGGTCCTCGAGCGCAACCCCAACTACTGGAACCCGGCCCTGCCCTACCTCGACCGGCTGACCTACCGCTTCATCAAGGACCCGAGCGCCCAGGTCGCCGCGCTCAAGGCCGGCGACGTGGACGTCCTGGGCTGGATCCTCGCCCCGGAGATCGCCCGCGGCATCGCGCGCGACAAGCGCTTCAAGGTGCTCTCGGGCTCCTCCACCTCCGAGGTGATCATGTCCACGAACAACAAGGCCAAGCCCTTCGACAACAAGCTCGTGCGGCAGGCGATGGCCCACGCGATCGACCGCAAGACGGTCAACGAGCTCGTGATGCTGGGCTACGGCACCCCGATCGGCTCCCACTGGCCGCCGATCACGCCCTACTACGTGGACCTGACCAAGAAGTTCCCCTACGACCCGAAGAAGGCCAAGGAGCTCCTCGCCCAGGCGGGCTACCCGAACGGCTTCGCGGCGCGCATCCAGCTGCCGGCGATCTACCCCTACGCCCAGAAGGCGGGCGAGGTGATCGCCGACATGCTGGGCCGGGTCGGGATCCGGCTCAAGATCGAGATCGTCGAGTGGGGCTTCTGGTTGGACCGCATTTTCAAGCAGAAGGACTTCGAGCTCTCCATGATCGGCCACGCCGAAGCCTGGGACATCGGGATCTACGCCAACCCCAACTATTACTTCCAGTACGACTCGGCCGAGTTCCGCGACGCCTACCAGAAGGCGCTGCGCGCGGAGACCGAGGCCGAGAAGGCGAAGTGGTTCGCCCGCTGCCAGGAAATCGTGGCCGAGGACGCGGTGAACGGCTTCCTCTTCGTCAGCCCCTCGCTGTCGGCGATGAAGGCCGAGGTGATGAACTGGTGGAAGGACTACCCGACGATCGCCCTTGACGCCACCGAGGTCTGGTGGAACAAGTAGGCGGACGGCCGCCGCAGCGCCGCCGCAACCCTGACCGGAGCTGAAGCCGCCGGGCGGGCTCGAATCCCGATGGGCCCGCCCGGCTTGTTTCCCATGCTGCGCTACGTCCTCATCAAGTTTGCGACCCTCGTCCTGCTCCTGATCCTCGTGTCGCTCACGGTGTTCGCGGTCCTCTTCGTCCTGCCCGGGGACCCGGCCCAGATCATCCTCGGCATCCACGCGACCCCCGAGTCGCTTGCGCGCCTGCGCGCCGAACTCGGCCTCGACCGCCCCTTCTTCACGCAGTACGCGGACTGGGTCGGAAACCTCCTCCTCGGCCGCAGCGCCCTCTCGATCCACTACAAGATGCCCGTCTTCGAGCTCGTCGCGAGCCGGCTCGCCGTCACCGGGCCGCTCGCCCTGCTCGCCATGCTCTTCGCCGTCGCCTTCGCCGTCCCGCTCGGGATCTACGCCGCGCGCCACCAGAACCGCCCCCAGGACCTCGCCGTCATGGCCTTCACCCAGGTCGGGCTCGCCACCCCCGAATTCTGGCTGGGGATCCTGCTCGTCCTGCTCTTCTCGGTCGAGTTGAACTGGTTCGCGGCCGGGGGCTTTCCGGGCTGGGCGGCCGACCCGCTGGGCTCGCTCAAGGCCCTTCTGCTCCCGGCCTTCGCCCTGGGGATCATCCGCGCTGCGATCCTCGCGCGGCTCACCCGCTCCTCGATGCTCGATGTCCTGCGCGAGGACTACATCCGCACGGCGCGCGCCAAGGGGCTGCGCGAGCGCACGGTGATCTACGTCCACGCCCTGCGCAACGCCCTCATCCCCGTCCTCACCATCCTCGGCTTGCAGCTCGGCCAGCTCCTCGCCGGGGCGATCATCATCGAAAACGTCTTTTTCCTCCCCGGCCTGGGGCGGCTCGTCTTCACCGCGATCGGGATGCGCGATTTGCCGGTCGTGCGCGACGTGGTGCTCCTCATGGCCGCGGCGGTCGTCTTCGTGAACTTCCTGGTCGACCTCGCCTACGCCGCGGTGGACCCGCGGATCGAACTGCACTGAAGAGAGCGGCGATGCGACGGTTTTTCCAAAACAAGAATTTCACCGCGGGCTTCGTCCTCTCGGCCGTCGTCGTCCTGGCCGCGGCCGCAAGCCTCCTCTGGACGCCCTACGACCCCAACCGCATGAGCGCCCTCGAGCGGCTCGAGGGGCCTTCGCTCCGCCACCCGCTGGGGACCGACCAATACGGCCGGGACACGCTCAGCCGCATTCTCGCCGGCGCGGTGAACTCGATCCTCGTCGGCCTCGTCACGGTCGCGATCGGCCTCCTCCTCGGGGTCGCCCTCGGGCTGCTCGCCGCCTACGGCGGCAAGGCCGCCGACGAGGCGATCATGCGGCTTGCGGATCTCCTCTTCGGCTTCCCGGCGGTCCTCACCGCGATCCTCATCACCTCGATCCTCGGCCCCTCGATGGTGAACGCGATGCTGGCGATCGGGATCTTCTACATCCCGGTCTTCGCCCGCCTCACGCGGGCCGTCGCCCGGGTGGTGTGGGAAAAGGAGTTCATCGCCGCCGCGCGGGCGAGCGGGATCGGCGAACTCGCGATCGTGCGGCGGCATGTCCTGCCGAACATCCTCTCGCCGCTGTTGATCCAGGGGACGATCCAGTTCGCGGTCGCGATCCTCGCCGAAGCGGGCCTGAGCTACCTGGGGCTCGGCACCCAGCCCCCGCACGCCTCGTGGGGCCGCATGCTGAACGAGGCGCAGACCTTCCTCGACACGAGCCCCTGGATGGCGGTCTTCCCGGGGCTGGCGATCGCCTGGGCCGTCCTCGGCTTCAACCTCCTCGGCGACGGCCTGCGCGACGTCCTCGACCCCAAGATGGCGCGCATCCGCTGAAACGAAAGGAGACCCCCCCCGATGGTCCCCCCGGATCTCGTCGACAAGGTGCTCGGGGCGCTCGACCCCGCAGGCGTCGTGGACCTCGCCGCCGCGCTGGTGCGCATCAACTCGGTCTTCGACCCCGAGGCGGGAACGAGCGAACAGGAGGCGGCCGAGTTCGTCGCCCGCTGGGCCGAGCGGCAGGGCTTCGCCGTCGCCGTGGAGGAGGCCGCCCCGCGGCGGCCGAACGTGCTGGTGACCCTCGCCGGCTCCCCCGGCGGCGACCGGACCCTCATGTTCGAGGGCCACACCGACGTCGTGACCCCCGGCGACCCCGCCGCCTGGACCCACCCGCCGTTTTCGGCGGCCATCGTCGGCCGCCGCATGTTCGGCCGCGGCACCAACGACACCAAGGGCAACCTCGCCGCCATGCTCTGCGCCATGGCGGCGATCCGCCGCGCGGGGGTCCCCCTGCACGGCGACATCCTGGGGGGCGTCCTCTGCGACGAGGAAGGCGCCATGACCGGGGTGCAGGACTTCATCCGCCGCGGCCACGCCGACCGCGTGAGCGCGGCCGTGATCTGCGAGCCTCAGGACGGCCTCCTCTGCACGAGCCAGAAGGGGGCGGTGCGCGCGCGCTTCACCGTGACCGGCCGCATGTGTCACGGCGCCATGCCGCTTTCCGGCCTGAACCCGGCGCCCGCCGTGGCCGAGATCCTCCGCGGCCTCGAGGAGCTCGAGGAGGAAGCCTGCCGCACCCTCGGCCGCGACCCCGACCTCAACTGGCCGAGCTTCACCCCGACCGTGATCCAGGCCCCGCCGGAAGGCCCGGCGCAGCTGAACGTGGTGCCGGGCCGCGCGGTCGTGCTCGTGGACGTGCGCACGATCCCGCGCCAGTCCCACCCCGCGATCGTGGAGCGCCTCCGGCGGCTGGCCGAGGAGACGCGGCGGCGGGTCGGCCAGGCGACCCGCGAACGCGACCGCCGGCGCGGCGTCACCCGCGACCCGGAGCCCGGCGTCGCGGTCGAGATCCTCAGCGACCGGCCCTGCACGCAGACCGACCGGGGAGACCCGGTCGTCCGCGCCGCGGCCTGGGCGACCCGGGCGGTGACGGGCCGCGAGCCCGCCTACGGCGGGGTCCCGGGCGCGACCGACGGGACCTTCCTCGCGGCCTGGAAGGGGATCCCCATCGTCACCCTGGGCGCGGGCGACCGCGAGGTCCCCCACCAGGTCGACGAGTGGGTCGACCTCGACCAGCTCGTCGAGACGGCCCGGATCTACGCCCTGACCGCGCTCGCCTACCTCGGGAGCCCGCAGCCGTGAGCGACGCCGCGCTGCTGCGCATCGAGGCCCTGCGCGTCTCCTTCCGCACCCCGGAGGGGCCGGGCACGGCGGTGGACGGCGTCGACCTCGCGGTCGCCGCGGGCGAAACCCTGGGCGTCGTCGGCGAATCCGGCTGCGGCAAGAGCGTCACCGCGCTGGCCGTCCTGGGGCTGCTCGCCGTCCCGCCCGCGCGGATCGAGACCGGCACGATCCGCTTCGACGGCCGCGACCTCCTCCGCCTCGGCGAGGAGGAGCGCCGCCGCATCCGCGGCCGCGAGATCGCGATGATCTTCCAGGAACCGATGACCTCGCTCAACCCGGTCCTCCCGATCGGCCGCCAGGTGGCCGAACCCCTGCGCGTGCACCTGGGCCTCACCGAGGCCGAGGCGCGCGAGGCCGCCGCCGGCTGGCTCGAGAAGGTCAAAATCCCGGCCGCGCGGCGCAGGCTCGCGGACTACCCCCACCAGCTCTCGGGCGGCATGCGCCAGCGGGTGATGATCGCCATGGCCATGGTCTGCCGGCCGCGGCTGCTCATCGCCGACGAGCCCACGACCGCCCTCGACGTCACCATCCAGGCCCAGATCCTCTCGCTGATGCGCGACCTCAAGGAGGAGACGGGCACGGCCCTTTTGCTCATCACCCACAACCTGGGCGTGGTCGCGCAGATGGCCGCGCGGGTCCTCGTCATGTACGCGGGGCAGGTCGTGGAGGAGGCGCCGGTCGCGGCCCTTTTCGAGGAGCCCTTCCACCCCTACACTCAGGGGCTGCTGCGCTCGATCCCCGTGCTGGGCGGCCGGGCGGGCGGGGCGAAAACGAGGCTCGCGGAGATCCCGGGCCTCGTCCCCGCGATCACCGAGCGGATCGCGGGCTGCCGCTTCGCCGGCCGCTGCCCGCATGCCTTTGCCCTGTGCCGGGAGGACCCCCCGGCGCTCTGGGCGATCGGCCCCGGCCGGCGTGCGCGCTGCTGGCTGCACCTCCACCCCGAGCGGAGGCGGCACCATGGCTGAGACGCCGCTCGTGCGCGCCGTCGGCCTGACCAAGCGCTTCCCGATCGGCGGCGGCCTCTTCCGCCGGCCCCGGGCCTGGGTGCAGGCGGTGAACGGGGTCTCGTTTGCGATTTCCCGCGGGGAAAGCCTGGGGCTCGTCGGGGAGTCCGGCTGCGGCAAGTCGACGGTCGGCCGCATGCTCCTCGGGTTGATCCCCCCCACGGGGGGACGAATCGAGTTCGACGGGATCGACATCGGCCGCCTGCCGCGCACGGAGTTCCGACGCCTCCGGCGGCGCATGCAGGTCATCTTCCAGGACCCCTACGCGAGCCTCGACCCGCGCATGACCGTCGAGGCCATCGTGACCGAGCCCCTCTTCGCCGACCGCCCGCCGCGCCGCGCCGAACGCCGCCGCCTCGCCGCGGAGCTCCTCGACCGCGTCGGCCTGCGCGCCTCCGACCTCGACCGCTACCCCCACGAGTTCTCCGGCGGCCAGCGGCAGCGGATCGGGATCGCCCGCGCGCTCTGCGTGCGGCCCGAGCTGATCGTGGCCGACGAGCCCGTGAGCGCGCTCGACGTCTCGATCCAGGCCCAGGTGATCAACCTCCTCGAGGACCTGCAGCGTGACTTCGGCCTCGCCTACCTCTTCATCTCCCACGATCTCGCCGTGGTCGAGCACCTCTGCCGCCGCGTGGCCGTGATGTACCTGGGGGCGATCGTCGAGACGGCGCCCGCAGGCGAGTTCAGCCGCCGTCCGCTCCACCCCTACACCGAGGCCCTGATCGCGGCCGTCCCCGTGCCCGACGTGCGCCGGCCCCGGCCGCCCTTCCGCATGGAGGGCGACGTCCCCAGCCCCATCGACCCGCCGCCGGGCTGCCCCTTTCACCCGCGCTGCCCCTACGCCTTCGACCCCTGCCCGCGCGAGACCCCGCCGCTCGTCGCGGCCGCGCCGGGCCGCGAGGTCGCCTGCTGGTTGAACGGCGGCCGGGGGCTTTCCGCCCCCGCGTCCGCCCCGACATCCCCCGCGAAAGGAGAACATTCCGCATGAGCCGACCCAAGGTCACCATCCACGACATCCAGAACGCGAAGGAACAACGACGCAAGCTCGTCATGGTCACGGCCTACGACTACCCCTTCGGCCTGATGGCCGACGAGGCCGAGGCCGACATCGTGCTCGTCGGGGACTCCCTCGGCATGGTGGTGATGGGGCTTTCCGGCACGGTCCCCGTCACCATGGAGCACATGATCCACCACATCCAGGCCGTGATGCGCGGCTGCAAGAGCCCGCTGGTCGTGGGGGACATGCCCTTCATGAGCTACAACACCTCGATCCGCGAGGCGATCCACAACGCGGGCCGGCTGGTCAAGGAGGGCGGCTGCGACGTGGTCAAGCTCGAGGGCGGGGTGCATTTCGCGCCCACGGTGGAGGCGATCGTCAAGGCGGGCATCCCGGTGCAGGGGCACATCGGCCTGACCCCCCAGACGGCGAGCGCGCTCGGCGGCTTCAAGATGCAGGGGAAGGACGCCGCGGCGGCCAAGCAGATCGTGGACGACGCCAAAGCCCTGGAAGACGCCGGCGCCTTCTCGATCATCCTGGAGGCGGTCCCCGCGCCGCTCGGCAAGCTGATCGCCGAAACCGTGCGCGTGCCCGTGATCGGCATCGGCGCCGGGCCGGACGTCGACGGCCAGGTGCTCGTCACCCACGACATGATCGGCCTCTTCGACCGCTTCGTGCCCAAGTTCGTGAAGCAGTACACGAAGATCCGGCCGATCATCCTCGAGGCCCTGCGGGCCTACCGGCAGGAGGTGCTCGCGGGCGCCTTCCCCGGCCCGGAGCACAGCTTCAAGATGCCCGAGGCGGCGCTCGCGGAACTGAAGCGCCTGCTCGCGCAGGGCTGAGCGAGGAGAAACCACGCAGGGGGGGGGGCGGAAGGCCCCCCTCAGATGCGGTGGAGGGCGAGCGGCTCAGGGAGGCGCCGGTTCGCCTCCGCCAGGCTCTCGGGGCTTCCGATGACGGCGACCGAGGCCCCGGCCAGGCCTTCCGGCAGCCAGCGCTCGGATGCGGCCGTGACCGCCCGGAGGTCCACGGCGAGCAGGCGCCGCTTGAATTCCCGGCGCAGCTCGTCGGAGAGCCCGATGAGGCGGCGGGCGAAGGCCTTGCGCGCGGCGGGCCCGGGGGGGTCGGGCTTGTCGATGTCCGCGCAGACCTGGAGCACGGCCTCGTGGATGTCGCCCTCCCCGATCTCCCCCGAGCGCAGGAAGGCGGGCGCCCGCTCGAAGACCGCGAGGGTCTCGACGATGTGGGGGTCGCGGTAGGAGGCGAGGCTGAAGACGCCCTCCTCGGGGTTGTAGACGGCGAAGCCGCCGTAGGCCCCGCCCTTTTCGCGGATCTCGCGGTGCAGGAAGAGCGAGCGCAGCATCCGGGCGATCACGGCCAGGGCGGGGGCGTCCTCGTGGGCGAGCCGCACCACGGGAAGGGCGGCGGCGACGAAGTTCACGGCCGTCGCCGTGCTCCAGCCCTCGCGGACGCGCGGGCCTCGGCTCTCGGGCCCCTCGAGCTGGAAACGGCGCCCCCCTTCCCCGGGGAGCGCGGGGAGGAGCGCCCTGGCCCGGCCCGCGGCGTCGCGCACGGCCCCCTCCTCGCCGATCAGGGCGAGCTCCAGGTTGGGCCGGCGGAGCACGGCCTCGCCCACGCGGCCGAGGTCGGCCGCCAGGGCGTCGAGGGCGTCGTCGGCGAGGTCCTCGGTCAGCCGCTTGACGGCAAGCAGCTGGTGGATGCCGCCCCAGAGCTCGTTTAGGGCGCGGGTGGGCGAAAAACGGCGCTCGGCGAGCGACATCGCCAGGCGGTGCCCCTGGGGCACGACCCCGGCTTCGAGCGCCGCGCGGTACTCGAGCAGGAGGTTGCGCAGCCGCGTGCGGTCGGAGAAGTCGTACTCGGCGAGGAGCTCGGCGAGGAGCTCGAAGAGCGCCGGGAGGTTCCGCTCGAGGGCTTTCGCCGTCAGATTCGCCAGTGCCAGCCCCTGCCCCGCCCCGTCGAAGCCGCTGTGCGGGCTGGCCGCCAGCCCGACGCCTCCGGTCACGGCCTCGATCCAGCGCGCCATGGCGGCGTAGTCGCGCCGCCGCGTCCCGATCCGCGTGAAGCCGTGGCAGAAGAAGGGGACCAGGGGGCGGAGTTCCTCGGCGACCCCCCCGCAGCCGGCGGCGGCGGCGAGGTAGAAGATGCCCGCGGTGGGCTGGGTGTAGCAGGTGAGCGCCAGGCGGCCGTCCCCGCCGCTCGGGGAGACGGCGGCGACGTCGGTCGGGATGTCGGCGCGCTCGAGGGTCGGCAGGCACGAGAGGTCCTCGCGCGCCTCCTGGAGCCGCCTGAGCGCCTCGGCCTGCTCGCGCACCCGCCGCTCCTCCGCGGCGGTGAGGCCGCGGCGGATCGCCTGGAGCGCCTCCCGCTCGCGCGCCTCCTCGCGGGCGGCGAGCTCCGGGTCCGGGTGCAGGGCAAAGCGCAGGCGGTGGGGGTTTTCGAGAAACCAGCGCTCGATCCGCTCCTCGAAGAAGCGCCCGCCCGCCATGCCGCGCCGGATGGCGGCGAGGTCCTCGTCGAAGCGCAGCACGCGCAGGGGGTCCCCGCCGTGGATCCAGGTGCCGGCGATCTCGAGCAGCAGCTTCAGCCCGTACGGGTAGGGGGTGTTCGTCACCTCGCGGCGGTGGAACTCCAGCTGGTGGATCGCCGCCTCGATGCGCTCGGGGTCGATCCCCCCCGCGGCGAGCTTTCCCAGGGTGTCGAGGACGATCCCCGCGACGGCCTCCTCGTCGCCGGCGCGCACTTCCTTGAGCCCCGCGGCGAAGCGCGTGTCGCGCGGCTCGGGGTCGAAGCCGCTGCCGTCGGAGAGGGCCGAGCCCAGCCCGGAGTCGATCAGCGCCTTGCGCAGCGGCGAGGCGGCGGTCCCGAGCAGCACCTGCTCGAGGAGGACCAGGGCGAGCACCTCGGCCGTGTCGCGGATGTCGCTGGTGAGCCAGGCGAGGCAGGCCTGGTGCTTTTTCGCGGGGTCCTCCCCGGGCGGGATGGGGTAGGCGGCCTCGGCCGTGCGCGGCGCCGCCCACCGCGGCTGGGGGAGGACCTCGGGGGCCGGGTCGCCGGCGCCGAAGCGCGCAAGCACCCGCTCGTTGACGAAGGCGAGGTGCGCCTCCAGCGGGAAGTCGCCGTAGCTGTAGAAGTAGGCGTTTCCCGGCTGGTAGTGCCGGCGGTGGAACTCCCGCAGCGCCTCCCAGGTGAGCCGCGGGATCTCCGCCGGGTCGCCGCCCGAGTTGTGGGCGTAGGTCGTGTCCGGGGAGAGGGCCCGGTGAAGCGCGCGGGCCATGACCTGGTCGGGCGCGGACATCGCCCCCTTCATCTCGTTGTAGACGACCCCGCGGAAGACGAGCCGCTCGCCCCCCGCCGGGTCGGGTTCGAACTCCAGGCGGTGCCCCTCCTGCCGGAAGCTCAGCTCCTCAAGCCGCGGGAAGAAGGCGGCGTCGAGGTAGACCGAGAGCAGGTTGACGAAGTCCTTGCGGTTCTGGGTGGCGAAGGGGTAGGCGGTCCAGTCGGAACTCGTGAAGGCGTTCATGAAGGTGCTCAAGCTGCGCTTGAGCATCGCGAAGAAGGGGTCGCGGACGGGGTAGCGCTCCGAGCCGCACAGGACGACGTGCTCGAGGATGTGCGCGACCCCCGTCGAGTCGTCGGGGACGGTGCGAAAGGTCACGCCGAAGGCGTTTTCCGGGTCGGCCCGGCGGACGTGGACCCAGCGGGCGCCGCTTGCGCCGTGGCGCAGCTCGTGGAACACCGCCCGGACCCAGGGAAGCGCCTCGACGCGCAGGACCTCCCAGCCCTCCACCGTGGCGCCGGGCGAAAACGGCTTCTCGGGACCCTCGACGATCGCGGCCATGCGCCCCCTTTCCCGCGCGGCGGAATGCGGCCCGCCGCCGCCTCAGGCCGCGACGTAGAGGCCGCGCCCCTGCCGCTTGATCTTGCCCAGCTTGTGCAGCCGGAAGATGATGTTGCGGATTTTCTTGTCCACGAAGCCCGTCTTCGCCTGGATGTCGGCGAAGCTCATGCCGTTGCGGGAGCGGCGGATCGCCTCGAAGACCTGGTCGGTGGCCGAGCCCGCCGCCCGGCGGGCGGCGGCGCGCCGGCGGATCTCCGTGCCGGAGGCGGCCTGGGCGAGAAGCGCCTCCAGCCGGTCCAGGCGGCCGAGGATCTTCTCCACGTCCCTCTTGGTAGGAATCTGATAGGCCTGCATGAAGAACTTGACCATGGCGTCGAAGCTGACCGATTTTCCTTTTCTGCGGACCATGGGGTCCCTCCTTTTGCCAAGTCCGGGGCCTGCGCCGAAAAGCGCGAATGAGAAAACCTAAACAGCCGAACTAGAAAAGTCAAGCAATCCGCCGCGCCACCGGCCTGCACCCCCCGCGTTTGCGCCGGCCGGCGCTTTGGGCTACGAAACGGGAAACCGCCCCCCGCGAAGGATGCGCCATGGGCTCGCCACGCTCGCTTCTTGAGGCGCGCGGCCTTAGGCCGCGCAAGCGCCTCGGCCAGCACTTCCTCGCCGACCCCTCGGTCCCGGCCGCGATCCTCGCCCGCGCCGGGCCCGGCCCGGGAGAAACCGTCCTCGAGATCGGCCCCGGGCTGGGGGCCCTCACGATCCCGCTCTCGCGGGCCTGCGCGCGGGTGCTCGCGGTGGAAAAGGACCGGGAGCTTTTCCGGCTGCTCGGGGAGCGGCTCGCCGCCGAGGGGATCGGCAACGTCGAGCCGATCGCGGGGGACATCCTCACGCTCGATCTCGCCGGGCTTTCCCGGCGGGCGGGGGGGCGGCTCGCCGTCTTCGGGAACCTCCCCTACAACATTTCCTCACAGGTCGTGGTGCGGTTGATCGCCGGGCGCGCGCACGTGAGCCGCGCCGTGCTGATGTTCCAGCGGGAGCTCGCCGAGCGCCTGCGCGCGGCTCCGGGCGGCCGGCAGTGGGGAAGGCTCTCCGTCCTGCTCGCCCTGACCGCCGAGGTGCGCCCGCTGCTGCGCGTGGGGCCGGGGGCGTTCCACCCCCGGCCGAAGGTGGACTCCGAGGTCGTCGAGATCCGCTTCGCGGAGCAGGCGGCCTTCCCGCCCGAGGCCGAGGCCCCCCTCTTCCGCCTGGTCGCCGCCGCCTTCGGCCAGCGCCGCAAGACCCTGCGCAACGCCCTGCGCGCGGGGCTCCCGGGGCTTGCGCCCCGGCGGCTGGAAGAGGCGCTCGCGGCCCTGGGCATCGATCCCCGCCGCCGCGCCGAGACCCTCGCGCCCGCGGACTTCGTCCGGCTCGCCGCCCGCTTGGGCGCCTGAGGCCGCGCCGGGCCCTACGGCATCAGGCGAGCGATCGAGACCGCCCGATCGCCCAGCATGTGGACGTAGCTTCCCAGCTCGTTGTCGTACCAGCCGTAGATCACGGCCTGGGTGACCGGCAGGCGCACCATGGGGCTGGGCAGCGCGGCGATCGCCTGGGCCGGGAACCCGGGCACCTTGGCGAGGTCGAGGCAGGCCTCGGCCGTGCGCGTGTGCGTCTCGCTGCCCTCGATGATCGCCGCCGCGCGCGGCAGGCCGATGATGTCGCTGGAGACGTTCTGCTCCTCGCTGTAGCGGAGATAGCCCTCCGGGCTTTCCTCCGCGGCGCGCCGGAAGACCGCGTTCACCGCCGCGCGGTCGATCCGCGCCCCGCCGGGCTCCTCCTGGAAGTTGACGACGAGCAGGATGAGCGAGCCCGTGGTGGTCGGGATGCGCACCGACTCGGCGATGAAGGGGATCTCCTTCATCTGCGGGATCACCAGGCGCAGGGCGTTCGCCGCGCCGGTCGTGGTGAGGATGATGTTGTTCAGGACGCTGCGGTTCTTGCGCAAGTCCCCCTTGCCCGCCTCCGGCACGCGATCGAGCACGGGCTGGGAGCTCGTCGCCGCGTGCACCGTGGCCATGGAGGCCGAGAGGATGCGCCCGGCACCGAAGGCGTCGATCAGCGGCTTCATCATGTGCGCCAGGCACGTCGTCGTGCAGGAGGCGGCCGAGACGATGCGGTGGCGCCGCGGGTCGTAGTCGTTGCCGTTCACCCCCATCACGGTGGTGATCGCATCGGGCGGGAAGGGGGCGCTCTTGTCCTTGGCCTTGAAGGGCGCGGAGACGACCACCTTCTCGGCCCCGGCGGCCAGATGGCCGCGCACGGAGCCCTTGGGGTCGGCCTCGTCGGCCGCCGGGTCGAGGAACTTGCCGGTCGTCTCCACGACGAGCCGCACGCCGAGCCTCCCCCAGCCGATCTCCGCGGGGTTGCGCTTCTCGCGCAGGACGCGGACCTTGACCCCGTCGATCCGCAGCGTGCCCGCGGCCTCGTCGAGATCGGAAATCACGGGGTTCGCCCGGTGCCCGTGGAGAAAGGCGTGCAGCCGGCCGTAGGTCGAATCGCGCTCGATGTAGTGGGCGATGTCCGCAAGCGAACGCCCCGCCGGCCGCCCCAGGTTGACCACGATCTCGGGGAAGGCCCGCCGCGCGACCTGGTCCCAGAGGGTGAGTTTGCCGATGCGCCCCAGCCCGTTGATGCCGAGCGGAAAGGAAAAGGTGTCCGATGGCGTCATGTCAGGCCTCCTTGGTTTCCAGGAATCCCCGGTAGACCGATCCCTCCTGGCCGTCGATGCTCAGGGGGTCCCCGGAGCCGAGGACGGCCGAGGGAAACCGGCAGCGTTTTTCCTTCTCGTCGCAGACCAGCCCCTCGCAGCCGACGACGCAGGTCTTGCCGAGCCGGTGGGCGACGATCGCGGCGTGCGAGGTGAGGCCGCCGCGGGCCGTGAGCAGGCCGTCGGCCGCGTGGATCTCGCGGATGTCGTCGGGGACGGTGTCGGTCCGGGCGAGGATGAGCTTCGTGGCCGGCTCGCGGGCCCGCCAGAACTCGATCTCCTCGAGGCTGAAGACGAGCCGCCCGCTCAGCGCCCCGCCGCTCACCCCGATCCCGTGCCCCAGCAGGAGCTCCTGGGGCGGCGCCGCGAAGGCGAACCGGAGCACCCGCGGGCTTTCGCGGATCGCCATGTCGCGCGTCTGCAGCATGTAGAGGTCCTCGGCCGCGGGGCCCTCGAAGGTGAACTCGATCTCCTGGGGGCTCCAGCCCTGCTCCTCGATCAGGACCTGGGCCCAGCGCCGGAGCTCGCGGTAGATCGCCGGGAAGTGGGTCTCGAGCGTGATGTCGGTGTCGCGCATCTCGATCTCCTGCTGGAAGATCGAGACCGGCATCGTCCGCACCAGCCCCGAGACCACGTCCTCGCCCTGGTTCGCGGTGGTGAAATCTCCCCAGAGCTTGAGCACGTCCCCCGACCAGCGCGGGTTGTGGGTGAAGATGACCCCGGTGCCCGACTCCGGGGAGCGGTTGCCGAAGACCATCGCCTGCACGGCGATCGCCGTGCCCCAGTCGTCGGAAATCCCCATGATGCGGCGGTAGGTGCGCGCCTTCGGCGACTCCCAGGAATCGAGGACCCGGCGCACGGCGAGCAGCAGCTGCGCGAGCGGGTCGTCGATCACGGCGATGCCGGCGTCCTCGATCAGGCGGCGGTAGGCGAGCGCCACCTCGCGCATCTGCTCCCCGGAAAAGAGCCGCTTGAGGGGAACGCCCCAGCGCTTTTTGGACTCGTCGATCAGGGCGTCGAAGGCGTCGCGCTCGAGGTCGTGCGCCATGCCGTAGCTCTGCAGAAAGCGGCGGTAGCAGTCCCAGGCGAACCAGGGGTTCCCGGTCCGCTCGGCGAGCCCGCGCGTGACGGTCTCGTTGTTGCCCACGTTGAGCAGCGTGTCCATCATGCCGGGCTGGGAAATCGAGGCGCCGCTGCGCACCGAGAGCAACAGCGGGCGGCGCGGGTCGCCGAAGCGCAGGCCCGTCTTCTCCTCGAGCCGCCGCAGGTGGGCGAGCACCTGGTCGTGGAAATTTTGCCGCGCGGGTTCGTAGCCTTCGATCACCTCGCGGCAACGGAAGACCTCGGTCGTGATGATGAACCCGGGGGGGACCCGGAAGCCGAGGCGGTGGAGGCGCACGAGATTGAAGCCCTTGGTGCCGAGGTGGATCACGCCGGCGACGGACTCGGGCGGGTCGTCGATCGCCACCACCCCGTGCCGCGGGTCGTAGAGCAGCAGCTGGTGCATGCGGTCCCGCGGCAGCCGCTCGGACTGGCGGTAGAGGGTCTGCAGGATGCGGCCCAGAAAGCGGTCGAGGGCCTGGAGCCCGGGCGTCTCGGCGATGCGGTCGCGGAAGAAGATCTCGGTGATGCGGTGCCGCAGCCGCTCGGGGTCCTCGAGCGGCTCGCGCGGCAGGTACTTGGGCAGCACCCGGTCGGCGACCTGGGGGAGGATGCGGTTGAGGTTCGCGCCGTGCAGGTTGTTGAAGTAGTCCTTGACGATGTTCTGCACGGCGAGCGAGAACCCCTTGAAGATGTCGAGGTACTGCGTGAGGGTGAAGCCCCTGACGGCGAGCGAGTCCGCGAGGAATTCGAGCTGGCGCTCGAACTCCACGGAACGGATCCCGTCCAACCGCAGCGCCCGGTCGAAGAGGCGCAGCACCTCCAGGATCCTCCCGAAGGTGGCCTTGGTGATCAGCCCGAGGTCGATCTCGTCGACGAGGTCCTCGAATTCGGCCTGCACCCGGGCCTCCAGCCGCAGGGCGAGGCCCAGGCAGTCGAACTTCATCTCGTGGTAGCTGCCGTACATCGAGGGGATGTCGATCGTGATGTGCCGCTTCTGGTAGATGTCCTCGCGCACCGGGTAGCGCACCTCGGAGAGGACGATCCCTTGGAGCGCGCCGGCGGCGTCGAGGAGCCGCTCGAGCCGCCGGAAGCGGTCGGGCTCGGCCAGCGCCTCCTGCAAGGCCTCCAGGCCGGGGACCCCCTCGGCGCGCAGCGGCGCCAGGCAGGCCTCGAGGTCGACGATGTCGCGGTGGTATTTCTGGTGCAGCAGGCGGTAGAGCTCGACCGCGAGGGCGAAGCGGCCGCGGTCGAGCTCGGAGACGCCGGGGACGAACCCGAGGAGCGCCTCGATCTCCCCCGGGGCCCGCGCGAGCAGATCGTCGGGGATGCGCACGCCCTTTTTCGCCAGCCGCAGGACCAGGCGGTGCATGCCCTTGACGTAGGGCCCCTGGGAGTCGATCTGGCGGAAGATCGAGGGCGGGACGAAGGCGGCGAGCTCCTCCCGGTCGAGGTCCTTCCAGAAGCGGAAGACGGCCTCCACGAAGGCGATGATCCGGCTCGAGCTCTCCACGTGGCTCTGCTTGCGCAGGAAATGGACCAGCGGGTCGCGGCGCTGGGCGAGCTCGTCGATCCGCGTCGAGACGTCGCGCAGCCGTCCCTCGGCGCCGATGTCGTTGAAGAAAACCGGCAAGAGCCGCACGAGCTGCTTGACCAGGTGGTAGACGGGCTCGATCGGGCTGTTCAGGAGCGCCGTCACGTCCCGCGGGAAGAGGTCCACGTCGCGGATGAAGACCCCCTCGAGCGCGAGGTGGATCACCAGCGCCGAGAGCAGGCGGCTTGAGCGTTTGGGGTTCTTCTTGATCAGCTCGAGCCAGGTGCGGATGTTCTGCAGGTGGGCGCCGTTCGCCTGGATGCGCCATTCCTCGTCCACCCCCTGCACCGCGGGCGGCTGAAAGCCGAAATCGATCAGGGCGTCGATGAAGAAATTGAGCAGATCGAGGTCCTCGGTGCGGTAGACGCCCAGGCCCAGGTTGAGCAGGCAGTCGAGGGCCGTCTCCGGGAAGGCCCCGGAGCGGGCCTTGAGGATCGAGATCGTCTTGCGCAGCAGCTGCTGGATGTTGCGGTAGTGGTCGTTGACGATGATCCAGGTCACGGCCTGGTTGATCTCGCGCAGGATCTCCTCGTGGAGCAGCGCAAGCCCCGCGAGGTTCATGATCTGGAAGAGGCAGATCAGCTCGAGGTGCCGGCCGCGGGAGGGGTGGGCTTCGGCCTCGCGCAGCCGCCGGGGGATGCGGCGGTAGGTTTCGACGAAATGGGCGAAGGCCGGCAGCTCGAGCAGCCGCCGCGTGGCCGCGGGGGAGTCCAGGCCGGGGCCGCGGGCGATCTCCTCCAGCCGCTCCCGCCAGGCCTGGATCCGGCCGTGGGAAACCTCCGCAAAGAGCGCCTCGGCGGCCTCGCTCCCGCCGAACTCGGCGGCCTCGCGGCGGAAGACCTCGGCCGGGTCGCTCTCCGCGAGCCAGGTGGCGTAGGTCCGCCGGAGGCAGCGCACCAGCAGCGCGTTGACCGGCCCCCAGTCCCGCTCGGCGTCCTCGGCCTGCGCGGCCAGCAGGGACGAAAGGCGCGGCAGCCCGTAGTAGCTGCGGACGAAGAGGTCGAAGCGCGGCTCGGGCAGCGCGAGGATCCGCTCGCAGAACGAAAAGAGCAGCCGCCGGAACGACGGCTCCCGGATGCCGGCCTCGCGCGCGAGCGTCTGGAGGTAGCGCAGGAGATCGTCCGCGGCCGCGGCCCGGACCTCGGCCGCCTTCGCCTCGGCCGCGGCCTGGAGAAAGACCTCCCCCAGCATCCCGGCCGCCTCCGGCCCCCGCGGGTGGGCGCGCAGCACGTGGACGTAGTCGAGGGCGTAGCGCCGCGCCTCGGCGAGCACGACCTTCCAGTTCCGGTAGGGGTGGGAGAGCTCGCAGAGAAAGCCGTTCACGGACTCGGCCAGCCCGTAGTAACGGCTCATCACCTCGCCGAGCACCCGGTAGCGGGGCTCGACGACCACCTCGACCCGGGATTCGGCGAGGTTGGCCTCGAGGGCCTGGGATTTGATGCGCGGCGCGGTATCCATGGGGGCCCGACCCGGGCGGAGCGGGCGGCGCCCGGTCGCTGCGAAGGCGGCCGGGCGTCTGCCTCACTTCCGCCGAATGAAAAGTCTACCAGCCCGGAAGAGCGCTGGCAAGCCGCCTGGGGGGCTTGGGGGAAAAACGAGGCCGGCCCCGCGCTTCCCGGAAGGGGGGGAACGGGGGGCCGGCCCGAAGGGGGGAAGGCCGGGTCGGCGGGGGCAGGCCCCCTAGACCTCGAGCCAGGAATCCGAGTAGAGGGTCTTGCCGAGGATCACGTTCACCGTCTTGACGTAGTGCTGCATCTCCTTAGAGAGCGAGGCCAAGTCCGGGGTTTCGCCGTCCATCACGCGGTAGATCAGGTCCACGATGTCCGGCCGCTTGCCCTTGGCGATCGCGATCAGCTGGTCGTCCAGGGGGTCGGCGATCACCGAGTACATCCCGTATTTCTGCAGCATGACCATGTAGGTCTGGTTCAGAATGGGCCGCAGGTGGCCGGGGGGGCCGTTGGAGATGTTCGACAGCCCGCAGGTGCTCTTCGCCCCCGGGGCGATCTCGGGCAGCATGGCCTGGAAGTTCAGCAGGCTCACCGCCTGGGGCTGCTGGATGTTGACCGGGGTCACGATCCCGTCGACCCAGATCTTCTCGTTGGGGATCCCCGCCTCGTTGGCATGGTAGAGGAGATCGACGCAGAGCGCGGCCCGCTCGTTTTCGTCCCGCGGCAGCCCCTCGGGCCCCCACATGAGGGCGATGAAGTCGGCGCCGGAGTCGCGCGCGACGGGGATCATGCGCTGGTAGCGCTCGGGACGCGCCATGATCGAGTTGATCAGGGGCGGCTGGCGGGTCGGCTTGTAGACCTTGAGGGCGGCCTCGATCGCCTCGATGTTCGAGGTGTCCAGCGCGAGGGGAATCTCCGGCACGACCTCCTGCACCGTCTTCACCACCCAGGGCATCAACTCGTGCCCCTCCTTCTTCGCCGGCCCGAGGTTGATGTCGATGTAGTCCATGCCCTTGGACTGCTGGAGGAGGGCCTCCTCCTGGATCGGTTTGGGGTCGCGTTCCTTGAAGGCCCGGCCGATCTTCTTGGAGATGACGTTCAGGCTCTCACCGATCAGAATCATGGAATCCTCCCTCTTGCAGGAAGTCGGCGGGCGCCGGCGGCGGGGGCCGGCGTCCCCGTGTCAGCGCGCCTTGAGAAAGGCCGGGATGTGGGCGGCCTCCCGCGGCCCGACGGTCACCTTCCAGCCGGGCAGCTCCTCCTCCATGTCGCCCGCGATGGCCGCGGCGTAGCCGGGGATGATGATCTCGCGCGTTTTCGTCTTTTCCTCGATGCCGCTCTTTTTCACGAACTGGCCGACGTCGTCGCCCGAGAACTTGCCCGCGGCCCAGGCGGTCATGACCGAGAGGCCCTCGGAGTCCTTGATCAGGAGGTAGGAGGGGACCCGGCTCGCCTCGACTTCGCCCGAGACGATGAAGTAGGTGAGCGCGAAGTTCGTCGTGACGAGCACGGGGGAGTTCTCGCTCGGCTGGTTGATCTCGTAGATCCCCTGGGTGACGGTCATCGGCCGCTGGGGGTCGGTGAAGATGTTCAGCCGCTCGAGCAGCAGCGGGAAGAGGCTTTCGCCGGCGAAGTCCGAAAGGACCACGATCCCGCCGTACTTGGCGATGAAGGTCGCGGCGAGCATCGTCTCGACGTCGAGGTTGGAGGCCATCTCGCAGGGGAAGACGATCGTGGGGAACCCCAGGGCGCGGTTTCCGTCCTTGAGCGCGGCGCGGCGGATGGCGACCATGTCCTCGTGCGCCTGCTTGAGCTCGCGGCTGCCGGGGTCGAGGACGAGGTCCTTCAGCCCCAGGCCCGTGAGCTTCTGGGTGAGCGGGGCGAGCTCCGCCGCCGAGGGGGCCTTGACGGCGAGCGGCAGGCCGCTTTCCTTGGCGAGCGCGCCCATCGCCTCCGCGTTCGCGGCGGTCGCGGCGTAGAGGAGCGGCCGCTTGAAGCCGGCCGCGGCCACGCCGGCCTTCATCACCGCCGGGTCCTCGGTCATGAGGATCACGTTGAACTCGGAGGTCTCGGCGATCGTCTTCGCCGTGCGCGCGAAGGCCTCGGCCCCGGCCCCCGTGTCCTGCACGGCGACGAGCTCGGGCCGCAGGGTGAGGCCCACCCGCTCGTATTGGAAGGCGTTCCAGGCCTTCAGCCGCCGCGCGAGCTCCTCGGGCTTCAGGTCCGCGGGGACCCGGGCCGCGAGCAGGGTCGGGTTGTAGAAGGTCTTCTCGTGCCGGTACTGCACGGTCTCGCCGCCCGTGGTCGCCTGGCGCACGCCCTTGCCGATCACGACCGGCCGGATCGGCGGGGCGGCGGCCTCGGAGAGCGCCGCCCGCGCCTCCTCGGAGACGTAGGGGCAGCTGTCCAGCTCCGCCTTGCCCGAGGCGAGGTTCATCGCGAACGCCAGACAGGTCGGGACACCGCACTCCTTGCAGTTGGTCTTGGGGAGCAGCTTGAAGATCTGGATTCCGGTGAGCGCCATGTCGTTCTCCTTCGCATCCCGCGGTGCGCGCGGCCGGGTCGCCGGCGGGCGGTCCGCTCCGCCGGCCCTCCCCGACCGGGGCGCCGGGTCATCCGCCGATCAGCGGCTCCATGGACAGGGCCGGGTGGTTCTTCTCGCGGAGGAAGGGCAGGATCTCCTCCTCGGTCGTGCCGACGGTCTCGTCGGCGATCCGGTCGATGAGATCGGGGACCCCGATTTCCTGGCCCCGCTTGAGCAGCCGCTCGCGGAGCTCCTCCTTGAGCATCTTGGGCATCCAGACCAGCCGCTTGATGCCGCCGTCGCCGGCGATGAACTTGCGCTGGGTGATGTTGTACTTGGAGTGCCCGACGAAGCCCGGCGAGGACTGCCCGCCGCCCATGACCCCGGCGAGGGTGGTGAACTTCATGCCGCAGGGCGTGTCCCCGGTGTACTCGCGGTTCACGGTCATGATGCCGTTGCAGGAGGGGAGCATCGCCGCGATGCACTCGCAGCAGCCGCAGGTCGTCATCGGGCTGTGCACGAGCGAGTAGAAGTTGTAGTGCGAGACCGCCCCGCGGGAGGCCTTCTGGACGAACTCGTTGACCCCCTTCCACTGGCCGAGCTTGGGGTCGAGGCACTCGCCCTTGACGATCGGCTGGTTGGGCCCGGTCGGGTTGATCTCGTAGGAGGCCTTGCAGTCCATCCAGTTGTAGGCCCCGCAAAGCCCGGTCCGCTCGGGGCTCACGGTGCAGACGTGGCTCGGGGCGAAGGACTGGCAGAGGGTGCAGGAGTAGTAGATCTCGACGTCCTCGTCGGTCATCTTCTCCACGCGGTCGTCGCGCAGCTTGTACTCGGCCCGCGCCCGCTGGGTGAGCTTGTCGACGTCCTCCTGCTTCGTGAAGAGCGTCACCTGCACCTTGTCCACGATCTTGGTGAAGTCCTGGTGGAACTTGGCGTGGAGCACGACCCCCAGGTGCTTGAGGGAGAAGCCCTTCTGGACGGCCGCCTTGCTGACCCGGATCCAGGCGATGTCGCGCTGGCCGATGTGCATGACGCCCTGGATGTAGTTGACCAGGTGGTGGATCTGGCGCTCGAGGATCGGCTCGAAGTCGGTCTGGAACTCGCGGCCGGCGATCTGGACGTAGATCCCGAGCGGCATCGCGCCGCCCTCCTTCACCTCGTTGATGTCCGGCCCGACGAGGACCACCTTGCCGTCCTCGATCTCGTTCATCTCGGCCATCTTGACGAGCTCGGTGCACTGCGTCTTGCCGCCGCCCATCTGGCAGTAGAGGTCCTGGCCGCGCACGCGCTCGCCCTCGTAGGCCGGCCCGAAGGAAAGCGGGATGTCGATCTGGCTGACGGTCACCTTGAGGCCGCGCACCTCGATCGACTTCTGGACGATCTCGGCGTGCGGGACATTGGAGACGACGTGCTCGTAGGTGCAGATGCCCGTCGGCAGCACCTGGGGGATGTCCGTGTCGGCGATCGTCGGGAAGCCCCAGTTGATGGCCCCGGCCGCGGCCGCGGCCCAGTCCGTGCCGACCTCGCCCAGCGCGTTCACGAAGGCGAAGATGCGGTTCTTGTTGTAGAGGAGCATGCGGCGGTAGTCGCCCGGCTGGACGCCGCCGAAGGCCATCGCCGCGCGGTTGGCGAAGCCGAGGGCGAAGATCGCCGAGGAGATGTCGGGGCCGAAGGGCACGATGCGCGTGTTCCAGCCGATCTGGACGCCGGCCTGCAGGAGCTGCTGGGCGACCGTGGTGTGGTTGTGGTTGGCGGCGAGAAAGACGTAGAGGCCGCGGCGCTGGTATTCCTCGACGATCAGCTTGGCCGTCTCGGGGTCCGGGGCGGCCCCGACGATGGCGGCGAAGCCGGGGGCGGAGCCGTCGACGAACTCCACGCCGCGCTTGCGGAAGACCGTGTCGTCGGCCGCACCCAGCCAGATCTTGCCCGCCTCCTCGTCGATCTCCTCGGAGTGGAGGTAGAAATCGGGCTCGTTCAGGTAGCGCAGGGCCTCGCGGATCTCGAAGCAGAAGAGCGCGGCCATCCCGGCGTCCAGGAGCGGCCCGAGGTAGGGCAGGTGGTTCATGCCCTTGATGTGCGGCGGAAGCAGCTTGCGCGCCACCTCCAGGACCTGTTTCATGTCCTCGAGTTTCTCGACCTTGATGCCGAGCAGCGAGTAGATCACGGGGAGGTAGTAGGCGGTGTTCGGAAACCCCACCGGCGTGTCGGCGTTGAAGGTTTCGAGGGCCTTCTTGTACTCGCCCTCGACCTGGGAGACGATGTTGTAGGCGCCTTGGATCGCGGCAAATGCTACCAGCTTCGACATGAAGTGT
This sequence comes from Desulfatibacillum sp., assembly GCA_020725555.1. GTDB lineage: Bacteria > Desulfobacterota > Desulfobacteria > Desulfobacterales > SpSt-501 > SpSt-501. The sequence continues at coordinate 124,683 of DYEU01000031.1, read as the reverse complement.
TCCTCCTTCGTTGAGGATATGAACGATGTCGTTTCGTCCCGCGCGGATCCCCGCCCCGGCCGCGGCGGCCTACCGGTTGCGGCGGTGGATCCAGGTGAGGTTCTCGATCAGCCGCTCGACCACGGTCTGCGGCTCGACCGCCGGGGCCTTCGGGCCCCGGGCCGGGGGTTCGATCCGGGGTTTCGTTGGGGCCTCGGCCGGCCGCTCGCCCGCCTGCGCGGCGGCGCGCGCTTCGCGCTCTTTGGCCCGCTGCTGGCGGATGCGGTCGAGCTCGCCCTCGAGCTTGGCCTTGGCCTCCGCCTCGGCCTTCGCTTTGGCCTCGGCCTCCGCTTTCGCCTTGGCCTCCGCCTCGGCCTTCGCCCTGGCCTCCGCCTCGGCCTTCGCCCTGGCCTCCGCCTCGGCCTTCGCCTTGGCCTCGGCTTCCGCTTTGGCTTTGGCCTCGGCCTCGGCCTTCGCCCGGGCCTCCGCCTCCTCGCGGGCGCGCCGCGCGGCATCGTCCGCGGCGGGGGCGGCCGGCGCGGCCTGCGGCGCGGCGGCGGCGGGCGGCGCTGCGGGCGCCGCGGGCTTCGCCTCCGCGGCGGGGGCGGCCGCGGCCTTCGGCGGGGGCGGCGGGGCCTTCGCCTCGGCGGCCGGCTTCTTTTCCTTTTCCTCGGCGATCGCCAGGTTGGGCGAAGGGGCGAGCGCCGCGAAGTCCACGCTCACCGCGGGCAGGCGCTTTTCGATCGGGGCGACCTGGCGGGCGTCGCCGCCTTTCAGGATCAGCCCGATGTAGCTCTTGACCAGCCGCACCGACTCGGGGTGGCGCAGGATGAGGATGTCGGATCCGGCCATCAGGTAGGCCACGGCGGCCGTGGTCTCCATGAGGATCGCCCGGCGCTCGGGGTCCCCCAGGGTGGGGGCGTCTTCGGCCGCGAGCTTCGCCTCCTTGCTCTTCCAGACCTCGTTGCCGACGTTGTTCACGATCGGCAGCTGCAGCTTGTCGTCGCCCTGGGCGAGGGCGGCCATGCGGATGCGCTCCATGACGGAGTAGGTGTACTCCAGGCCGTAGCCCAAGCCGCCGGTCGTCGGGTCGATCAGCATCCGCTGCGGGGGGACGCCCAGGTTTTCGAGCAGGATGTTGATCTGCTTGGCGAGGTTCACGTCGATCGGCGAGGAGGCGATGACGAAGTGGCCGAAGCCCATGGCCGCGGCGCCGATGCCCTTGTGGTTCTTGTCCTCGACCGGGCCGAGCACCAGGTTCATCCCCTGGCACTCCTCGGCGATCTTCTTGAGGACCGCTTCGTCCTTCTCGACGTTGGCGCAGCCCCAGACGATCAGCGGCACCTCGACCGCGGCGCGCACCTTCTTGACCGTCCGGACGGCCTCCTCGGCGGGGGCGTTGCGGCCGTTGGGGTCGATGCTCTTGAGCTGGACCGCGATCAGCTCGGCGCCGTACTCCTCGACGCATTTGCGCGCCCAGGCCCCCGGGTCGGAGAGGACCCCCCGGAAGGGGGCCAAGGCGGCCGCCGGCCAGTCCTCCGGCTCCATGTCCCAGACCTCCATGGCCACGGCCGGGGCATGAGGCATCCGGCCTTCGAACTGGTAAAAGGGGTAACAGCTCTCGCCGCCGACGGTGACGGCCTTCGGGCCGTCCCCCAGCGCGATCTCCCTGATCCGCCCGCTGTAGGATTCCTTGTAAAATTGCCAGCCCAACGTTCCCTCCTTTTGCCTAAGCACCGGTTCGCTTGACGGACCTCTCCCCTTCGTGGGTTCACCGGTCGATGGGAACCGCCCTCGGTGAAGTCAACTTTTCCGCTTCAGGATCCCCGGAGGAAAAAACGACCGCAAAATCGGTGTGTAAGGCTACCCCTTTAAAGGAAGGGGAGTCCCGTTGTCAAGTCCGGAAGTGCGGCCCGTATCAGGGGGCCCGCCGGGCCGCGCCGCGGCGCTCCGCTAGGCGGGCCTTCAATCGGGGAAAGCGCTCGATGTCCGTGTGCGGCAGAAAGAGCGCGGCGATGTAGTTGTCCATGTAGGAGGCGGTTTCGGACAATTCGAAGTTCGTCATGCGCCGCACGACCGCGACCACGTCGCGGCGGACGCGGTTGGTGAGCGAGGCCATCTTGGCCCCCAACAGCGACCCGTTGCCGAGGTAGGTGACGCGGTCGGGGTCGATCTCGGGGAGCAGCCCGATCGTCATCGCCTTCTCGAGATCGATGTAGCTGCCGAAGCCGCCGGCGAGGATGATCCGCTCGATGTCCTCGATGCGCAGCCCCACCTCGGTGAGCAGCGTCATGCAGCCGCTGTAGATCGCCCCCTTGGCGCGGATCAGGTTCTCGAGGTCGATCTCCGAGAGGGTGATGTCGCGGTCGATCTGGGTTTGCTCCCTCCAGGCGAGGACGTACTCGCGGCAGCCCTCGGCCTCGCGGATGCGCGGGGAGCGGAGCGCCGGGTCGAAGCGGCCGCGGCTGTCGATCACCCCGGTTTCGAAGAGGGCCGCGGCCGCGCTGATCAGCCCCGAGCCGCAGATCCCCTTCGGCCGCACCCGGCCGATGGTGACGATCATCGGCTCGAGGGTGGCCGGGTCGATCGCGAACTCCTCGATCGCCCCGCGCGCGGCCCGCATGCCGAAGCGGATGCCGCCGCCCTCGAAGGCCGGCCCGGCCGAGCAGGCCGCGCAGACGAGCCAGTCGCGGTTGCCGATCACGATCTCGGCGTTGGTGCCGACGTCGAGAAAGAGGGTGAGCGCCTCGGAGCGGTAGAGCCCGGAGCCCATGACCCCGGCGACGATGTCCCCGCCCACGTAGCTCGAGACGCAGGGGTAGACGAGCGCGGTGACGTGCTCCCCCAGCTTGAGCCCCAGCTCGCGCGCCTTGAAGGGCGGGTAGATCGAGGCCGCGGGCACGTAGGGGGCGCGCCTGAGCGGCCGGGGGTCGACGCGCAGCAGGAGCTGGGTCATGGTCGTGTTGCCGGCGAGCGCGATCGTGGCGATGTCCTCGGGGTCGACCCCCGCGCGCCGCAGCAGCTTCTTCAACACGGCGTTCAGGGTGCCGACGACGACCTCCTGCATGCGCTCGAGCCCGCCGGGCTTCTCGGCGTAGACGATGCGCGTGATCACGTCCTCGCCGTAGCTGATCTGGGCGTTGAAGTCGGCGTGCTCGGCCAGCGTCCTGCCGTCGGCGAGGTCGATGAGCTCGCCGCACACCGTGGTCGTGCCGATGTCGACCGCGACCGCGTAGAGGCGGCGCGAGGTGTCGCCGGGCTGCACCTGGATCAGGCGCGTGCGCCCGTCCTCGCGCACGGGCCGGACCAGGGTCGCCGTGACGCGGAAGCCGGCCTCGCGCAGGACGGCGGGCAGCTTGCGGATCACGGGGAGGTCCACCTCGAGGCGGTGCTCGCCGTGCCGCTGCGTCAGGTGGCCGATCAGCCGGCTGAGATCCGGCCGGTTGTCCTGCGCCGTGGGCGGCGGGATCTCGAGGAAGATCTTCTCGACCGGCGCGAGGAAAAGGCCCTTTTCCTTCAGCTCCTCGAAATCGAAGCGCTGCATGCGCGCCGTGCGCCGCGGCGGAAGCCGCCGGGCGAGGACCCCGGCGTCGAGCGCCGACTCGACCGGGACGCGCACGCGGCAGTCGCCGGCGACGGCGGCCTGGCAGGCGAGCCGGAAGCCCCGGCCGACCTCCTCGGCGCTCAAGGAGGCGGAGCCCCCCCCCTCCACCGGGCCGGATTCGACGAGGACCCGGCACTTGCCGCAGAGCCCCTCGCCCCCGCAGGAGGCGTTGATGTGGACGCGGGCCTCGAGCGCGGCCTGCAGGATCGGGGTGCCCGGGGGGACCTCGACGCTGACCTTGTGCGGCAGAAACGTGACGCGGCAGCCCATGCGCCGGGGGATCCTCCTTTCTCGACGGGCCTGCGCCTCAGGGCGAGGCGGGCTCCTTGAAGTGGGCGCGCAGCGTGACCATGTCGCCCTCGATGGCGGTGGTGACCCGGCAGGGCAGGCTCTGGAAGAGCCGGATCATCCCCGTGTTGGAGGCCGCGGTGTAGGCGTAGAAGCCCGCGATCCCGTGTTCGCGCGCCGCGGCCTCGAGCTTCCGCAGGAGCAGGCGGCCTAGGCCGAGGCGCTGGTAAGGGCGGTGGATGGAGAAGGCGATCTCGGCGTAATTGCTCGCGGGGTCGAGGAGGTACTCCCCCACCCCGACCACGCGGCCGAAGCCGAACTCGCCCACCACGGCGAGCATCGTCAGGTCCCTCACGTAGTCGACCTGGGCGGCCTCCTCGGCCTCCTCGCGGTCGAAGCTGCGCCGCTCGTGGAAAAAGCGGGCCACCACGTCCTCGGGGTCGAGGGCGTAGAAATGCTCCTGGATGCGCCGGGCGTCCACCGGCTTCGCCGGCCGGATGGTGATCGTCTCCCCGTGGAGCTCGACCGTCTCCTCGAGGTGCACGGGGTAGACGCCGTGGAGCGTCTCGTGGAGGGTGCGCTCCCCGCCGAGGAGGCCCAGTTTCTTCGCCTGGAAGAAGAGCTCGTCGCGGAAATCGGGGTGCGCGATGCTGATCAGCCCCAGGGCCCGCTCCTGGAAGCTCTTGCCGAAGAGGTTCACCGCCCCGTACTCGGTGACCACGAGCTGGACGTCGCTGCGGGGGACCACGACCGCCGTGTCCCGCAGCAGCGGCACGATGCGGCTCTTCTTCCCCTGCCGGTCGGTCGAGGGCATCATCAGGATCGACTTGCCCCCCGGCGAGAGGCTCGCCCCGCGGATGAAATCGAGCACCCCGGTCACGCCGGAGAACTGGTTGTGGGGCAGCGCGTCGGCCGCGACCTGCCCGGTCAGGTCGACCGCCATGGCAACGCTCATCGCCACCATGCGGTGGTGGCGGGCGATCACGGCGGGGTCGTTCACGTAGTCGGAGGGGTGGAACTCGATCGCCGGGTTGTCGTCGAGGAACTCGTAGAAGGCCTCGCCGCCGATCGCGCTCGAGGCGACCATCTTGCCCTCGTTGAAGCCCTTCTTGCGGTTGGTGATCACCCCGCGCGCGAAGAGGTGCATCATGTCCGCGGTCAGGTACTGCGTGTGCACCCCGAGGTCGTTTTTGCCGGAGAGGGCGAGCAGCACCGCCTCGCTCGTCGCCCCGAGGCCGATGGCGATCGTGGAGCCGTCCTCGACGAGGCGCGAGGAGATGAGCCGGGCGATCCCGCGGGCGGCCTCGAGCGGGGGGGCCTCCCCCACGCTGAGCAGCGGCTCCTTGTGCTCGACGAAGAGGTCGACCTGGTTCACGTGGAGGAAGCTGCGGCCGAGCACCCGGGGCATGCGCGGGTTGACCTGGGCGATCACCAGGTCGGCCGACTCGGCCGCGGCGAGCGTGATGTCGACGGAGATGCCCAGGCTCATCCAGCCGAAGTCGTCGGGCGGGGAGACCTGGATCAGGGCCGTGTGCACGGGGAGAAGCCGGCTGCGGAAAAGCCGCGGCACGGCGGAGAGGTTGACCGGGGTGAGGAAGCGCTGGTTGCGCGCGATCGTCGCGCTCCGGGCCGAGCCCGCGTAGAAGGAGCGGATGTTGAGCGCCGTTCCGCCCGTCTTGTTGGCGATCAGCGTGAGCGGGGTCGTCTCCAGGTTGAAGAGCCGCACGATCTCGATGTCCTTCAGGGAGTCGGCGGCCTCGGCGAGGGCGCGGAGAAGATGCTGGGGCTCGCCGCAGGAGGAGCCGATGAAGACCCGGGTCCCGGGACGGATCCGGGCGATCGCCTCGGCGGCGCTGCAGCGGTTGGCGGCATAGCGGTCCGCCCAGTGGGAAAAGTCGGCCATGGGCATCCTCCGGAAGGACGGGGACCGTGCGGCGGCCCTGAATCCCCCATACAAGGAATCCGGGGCGTTTAGCAAGCGGAAGGGCGTTTATTTGCTTGACTCAAGCTTCGGATTTCACTAAAACGCCTGCGCGTTTCGGCATTGCATCCCACACGGTGGGCTCCCCCCCGCCCGCGGAGCCGGTGAGGCGGCAATGAAACGGCTTCTGGGCCTGGCGGCCCTGATCGACCGGCTGAACGGCGCCGTCGGCAAGGCGGCCTCCTGGGTGACCTTCGGGCTCGTCCTGGTCGTCTTCGTGGACGTCGTCATGCGCTACGCCTTCAAGACGAGCTTCGTCCTCACCCAGGAGCTCGAGTGGCACACCTTCGCCTTCATCTTCCTTGTGGGTGCGGGCTACACGCTGCTTGCCGACGGGCACGTGCGCGTGGACATCCTCTACCAGCGCTTCGGCCCCCGGGGGCGCGCCTGGACCAATCTCCTGGGGGTGGTGTTCTTCCTCATCCCGGGGTGCATCCTCGTCGTCGCCACCTCCTGGCACTTCATGCTGCGCGCCTTCCAGGTCGGCGAGGGCTCGCCGGACCCCGGCGGCATCCCCTACCGCTTCATCGTGAAGGGCTTCATCCCGCTCGGCTTCAGCCTCCTTCTGCTCCAGGGGGTCTCCCTCGGCATCCGCAGCCTGCTGGAGATCCTGGGCGTGCCCCGGCGGGGCGGTGAGGAGGGCTGACCATGGACTACTCGGCCGCCTGGATGTTCCTCGCCATGAGCGTGCTTCTCATGACGGGCTTTCCCGTCGCCTTCACCCTGCTCGGCACGGCCTTCCTCTTCGGCGTGACCCACTTCGGGTTCGGCTTCTTCAACCTCCTGCCGCTGCGCATCTGGGGGGTGATGACGAACATCACCCTGATGGCCGTCCCGCTCTTCGTCTTCATGGGGGTCATGCTCGAGCGCTCGGGGCTCGCCGAGGAGCTGCTCGACACCATGGCGCTCTGCCTGGGCCGGATCCGCGGCGGGCTGGCGATCTCGGTCGTGGTCGTGGGGGCCCTGCTGGGGGCGACGACCGGCATCGTCGGGGCGACCGTCGTCACCATGGGGCTCCTCTCGGTGCCGACCATGATCCGCCGCGGCTACAGCAAGGAGCTCGCCACCGGCACCGTCGCCGCCTCGGGGACCCTCGGCCAGATCATCCCGCCGAGCATCGTCCTCGTGCTGATCGGCGACATCATCGGCGTCCCCGTGGGCGACGTCTTCATCGGCGCCGTCTTCCCGGGCCTGCTCCTGGTGGTGATCTTCATCGCCTACATCGCCGCCGTGAGCATAGTCCGGCCGCAGCTCGCCCCACCCATCCCCAAGGAGGAACTTGCGGCCCTCGGCGGCCGCGAGATCTTCCGCCGCGTGCTCCGGGCGCTCATCCCGCCGGTCGTGCTGATCCTCGCCGTCCTGGGCTCGATGTTCGCCGGGGTCGCCTCGCCCACCGAGGCCGCCGCCGTGGGCGCCGTGGGCGCGATCGCCCTCACCGCCCTCAACCGCCGCCTCAGCCGCAAGCTGCTCGAGGAGACGATGATCTCCACCCTGCGGCTCACCTGCATGGTCTTCATCATCCTCTGCGGGGCGGCCGCCGTGGGGCTCGTCTTCCGCGGCCTGGGCGGCGACACGCTGGTGCGGAGCATGCTGGGCGGCATCGCCGAGCAGTACTCGAAGGACGCCGTGCTCGCGATCGTGATGGGGCTCATCTTCTTCCTCGGCTTCTTTCTCGACTTCATCGAGATCGTCTTCATCTACGTCCCCGTGCTCGCGCCCATCCTGATCGAGTTCGGCTTCGACCCGCTCTGGTTCTGCGTGATCCTGGGGGTCAATCTGCAGACCTCGTTTCTCACGCCGCCCTTCGGCTTTTCGCTCTTTTACCTGAAAGCGGTCACCCCCCCGGAGGTGACCACCGGCCATATCTACCGCGGGATCGTGCCCTTCGTGGCCTGCCAGCTCGTGGGCCTGGTGATCGTCATCTTCTACCAGCCGCTTGCGACCTGGCTGCCGCGGGTGGTCTTCGGTCCCTGAGCGGCCGCGCCGCCCTCCGCAAGCGGTCGGCACGGCCGCTCCCTTCAACCCCTTCACGATGAGGAGGCAGCATGAAACGGCGGGATTTCTTGAAAAAAGTCGGCCTCGGAACCGCGGCCGCGGTGGGTGCCTCCACGCTCGCCGCCCCGGCCGTGATCGCCCAGAAGAAATACCAGTGGCGGATGGTGACCACCTGGCCGCCCAAGCTTCCCGTGCTCCAGGACGGCTGCGAGCGGCTGGCCAAGCGGATCGGTGAGCTGACCGACGGCCGCCTCCAGATCCAGGTCTTCGCCGCGGGCGAGCTCGTGCCCGCGCTCGAGTCCTTCCAGGCCGTCTCCGACGGGACGGTCGAGGCCGGAAGCGGGGCCTCCTACTACTGGGCCGGCAAGGAGCCCGCCACGCAGTGGTTCTCGGCCGTGCCCTTCGGCATGAACGGCCAGGGGATGTCGACCTGGTTCCACGGCGGCGACGGCCTCAAGCTCTGGGAAGAGGTCTATGCGCCCTTCAACCTCATCCCGCGGCCCGGCGGCTCGACCGGCGTCCAGATGGGCGGCTGGTTCCGCAAGCGGATCGAGACGATCGACGACTTCAAGGGGCTCAAAATGCGGATCCCCGGCCTGGGCGGCAAGGTGGTCGCCAAGGCGGGCGGCACCGTGGTCCTCACCCCGGGCGGCGAGATCTTCACCAACCTCGAGCGCGGCGTGATCGACGCCACCGAGTGGGTGGGGCCGCTGCATGACCTGCGGCTCGGCCTCTACAAGGCGGCCAAGTACTACTACTACCCCGGCTGGCACGAGCCCGGCACCTACCTCGAGTACTTCTTCAACAAGAAGGCCTTCGAGTCCCTGCCGAAGGACCTGCAGCACATCGTGAACGCGGCCTGCGTGGAAAACGAGCACTGGGTGCTCGCCCAGTTCGAGGCCCAGAACGGCGCGGCGCTGCAGGAGCTGATCACCAAGCACAAGGTGGAGCTCGTCAAGTTCCCCGACGAGGTCTTGAAGAAGCTCGCCAAGCTCGCCGAGGAGGTCAACGAGGAGGAGGCGGCGAAATCCCCCATCGCGAAAAAAGTAAACGAGTCGTTCAAGAAATTCGCCAAGGTGGTCGGCACCTGGGGCATGATCTCGGAGAAGGCCTACTACGATTCGATCGTCCCGCCCTACCCGCTCAAAGACTGACCTGCGCCCCGCCGCGCGCAGGCCTTTTCGGATGACGCGGCGCCTGAAACCAAAGGGCCGCCCCCGCACGGGGGGCGGCCCTTCGTTTCTCCCGCGCCGGAGCCGCGGGCCCCGGAGGGCCCTCAGCCCACGGGCGGGGGGAGCGCATCGCGCAGCCGCCGGTAGAGGCTGCGGAAGGAATCGTAGCCCAGGCCCAACCGCGCGGCCGCGCGGCGCTGGTTCCAGCGGCAGGCCGCAAGCGCCCGGGCGAGCATGCGCCGCTTGAGCTCGGTCACGGCCTCGGGCAGCGGCCGGTCGAGGAGATCGGCCATCCCGCCCCCGGCGGGCGAAGGCGCAACGGGCGGGGCGGCTTTCCCCGGAGCCTTCGCCTCCGGCGCTTTCCCCTCCCCGCCGAAGGGGTCGAAGACGAGCTCGCGGATGACGGGCCCCGCGGCCCGGTAGACCGCGCGCTCGACCACGTTCTTCAGCTCGCGCACGTTGCCCGGGAAAGGGTAGGAACGGAGGGCGGCGAGGGCCTCGGCGGAGAACCGCGGCGGCTCCGGCCGGCCCAGCTCGGCCGCCATGGCGCGGGCGAAGTGCTCGGCGAGCAGGGAGACGTCGCCTGCGCGCTCGCGCAGCGGCGGAAGCCTCAGCACCTCGAAGCTCAGCCGGTCGAGAAGATCGCGGCGGAAGGCGCCCGCCGCCGCCATCGCCGGCAGATCGGCGTGGGTTGCGGCCACGATGCGCACATCGACGCGCACCGGCTCGGCGCCGCCGACGCGCTCGATCACCCGGTACTCCACGGCGCGGAGGAGCTTCTCCTGCACCTCGAGGGGCACGTTGCCGATCTCGTCGAGAAAGAGGGTGCCCCCGTTGGCGGCCTCGAAGCGTCCGATCCGGCGCTCGGCGGCGCCGGTGAAGGCGCCGCGCTCATAGCCGAAGAGCTCGGATTCGATCAGCCCGGGGGAGAGCGCGGCGCAGTTCAGCGTGACAAGGGGCCGCTGCCAGCGGCCGGAGAGGAAGTGAAGCCGGATCGCGGCGAGCTCCTTTCCCGTGCCGCGCTCGCCGACGATCAGCACCGGCCGCTGCACGGGGGCGACGCGCGCCAGCCTCTCCTGGAAGGCGAGAAAGGCCTCGGACTCGCCGAGGGCCTCGGGGAGGCTCTCCCCAGGCGGAGGGCGATGAAAGGTTTTCATTGGGATTTTTTACCATTATCGGGTTAAATTTGCCATCCTTTGGTTTTTCCCACCTCACGAGGCCCTCCACGAACGCGAAAAAGTCCATCATTTCCAACACCATCCCCTGGCATCGTCCTTGCTCCTCTCCCAGGCACCGGATCGCCCCCGGATGACCGCGAGGAGGACCCCATGGGCATTTTCACCCGCTTCCGCGACATCGTCAGCGCCAACATCAACGCCATGCTCGACCGGGCCGAGGACCCGGAGAAGATGATCCGCCTCATGATCCGCGAGATGGAGGACACGCTCGTCGAGCTCAAGTCCTCCTGCGCCGCCCTGATGGCCGAGGCGCGCCTGCGGGGGCGGCGGGCCGAGGAGGCCCGGCAAAAGAGCCGTTCCTGGGCGGAGAAGGCCGAGGTCGCCCTTCGCAAGGAGCGCGAGGATCTCGCCCGCGAGGCCCTGGTCGAAAAGCGCCGCTGGCAGAAGGCGGCCGCGGCGCTCGCGGCCGAGGCCGAGGAGGAGCAGGCGCTGATCGCGCAGTACCTCGCCGACATCCGCCTGCTCGAGGAAAAGCTGACCGCGGCCCGGGAAAAGAAGCGGCTTCTCGCCGAGCGCCATCGCCATGCCGGAAGGGCGCGGCGGGCGCGGGAGGAGATCCGCCGCCTGGAAGGCGTCCAGGCGGCCGTGCGCTTTGAGGAGTTCGAAAAGAAAATCGCCCGCCTCGAGGCCGAGGGCGAACTCGTCCTGCCCCCCGGCGCAGGGGAGCTCGCGGAATCCCTGGAGCGGTTTTCGCGGGACGAGGAGATCGAGCGCGAGCTCGCCGCCCTCAAGGCCGCGCGCGACGGGGAGCGGCGGGGCGCGTAAGCGCCGCCCCTCTGCCGCCTTCCCGTTGCCCCGGAAGGCGGCATGGCCTATAACCGGCCGGGACGGGGAAAAGCGGCGGGCGGAGGAGAACCGCTCGCCTTGCGGATGAGGAGGGAGGGCCGGTTGCGATTCATGCTCGACACGACGGGATTCGTGGTCCTGGGAGGGCTGGTCGCCTTGCTTCTCGTGGCGGCGGCCCGCTGGTCCCGCCGCCGCCGGGAGCCCGGCGCGCGGGATAACGAGGCATCCGCGGAGGAGATCCGGGCCGCCATCGACCGCCTGGAGAAGCGGGTCGAGGCGCTCGAGATCCTGCTCTCCGAACCCGGGGAGCGAAAGGAGCGGCCGTGAGCAGAGCAACAGGGCGAAGCCTCCACCGCTCCCGGGAGGGCGCGGTCTTCGGCGTCTGCCGCGGCATCGCCTCCTACTTCGAATTCCCGGTCTTCTGGGTGCGCTTCTTCACCGCGGCCTTGATCCTCTTCACCGGGTTCTGGCCCGGCCTGATCCTCTATGTCCTGGCCGCGCTGGCCATGAGGCCCGAGCCGGCCGCGGGGGCCGCAACGGACGGGTTCCGCGACCGCCTCGCGGATCTCGACCGCCGCCTCCGCCGCATGGAAGACCGGGTCACCTCGCGGGAGTTCGACTGGGAGCGCCGCCTGCAGGGCCGGAAGTGAAGGGCCCTGCGCCTCAGGCCGCGCCGCCCTCCCCCCCCGCGTCGAGCTCGGCGAGCAGCGCCGCGGAGGTGAGGACGCGCAGCAGCGGAAAGAGGGGGTTGCGGCGGTAGACGGAGAGCAGCGCCTCGTGCCGCGCGGCGGAAGGGGCGGCCGCGGCGTCCTCGAGGATCACCGCCTTGAAGTCGTGGCTCAGGGCGTCGAGCGCGGTGGCGAGCACGCAGAAGGGGGTCGAGACCCCGGCCACGGCGCAGAGCGTCACCCCCCGGCCGCGCAGCCAGGCCGCGAGATCCGTCCCGAAAAAGGCCGAGAACCGTCTCTTGGGCAGCCAGAGGTCGCCCTCCTGCAAGTCGAGCTCGGCGGCGACCCGCGCCCCCGCGGTCCCCCGGAGCGAGTAAGGGGCCATCGCCCCGCCGAAAAGGAAATCGCCGGGTTCGAAGGCGTCGGTCGTGAAAACGACCGGCCAGCCGCGGGCCCGGAAACGGCCGGCCAGGCGGTTCACGACCGGGAGGAGGCCGCGCGCCAGCGGCGTGATCGGAAACCCCTTGCGCTCATCGAGGGTGTCCCGCTCGAGATCGATGACGAGCAGGGCCGGGGTTTCCGCCGCGCGACCGGAAGGGGCCATCGGGGTTTCCGCCGGGTCGGGGAAGAGGTGAGGGAAGGCGCGCGCCGGGCTGCGCCGCAAACCGCCTCCCCTTAGCGCGGGAGGCGGCGGGTTGCAACCCCGTCGCGGCGCAAGCGCCGCCCCGGGCCTCCCCGGGGGAGAGGCGCCGCGGGCCGGCGTGGGGCGGACGGGTAGCCGCCTTTAGATCCGCTCCAGCACGTCCAGGGGAAGGCTGTAGGATTCCGCGGCCGAGTAGCTGTTCAGGCTCGAGAGCGTGTCGCTCAGGACGGTCTGGATGCGGTCCAGGACCTGGCAGCTCTCCATGCATTCGGGAAACGAGCCGTACTTGCCGCAGCCGCGGCAGGGGCTCTTCACGAGATAGCCCCGGTCGTAGTCGAAATTCTGGGTCAACGCCCTGCTGCCTCTCATCGCCCGCCCTTCCTTTTCTGAAATCGGCACTCCCTGCGTTTCCTACATCGCCGGATTTCGCGAAATCTTGAAACCCCGGATGCTACAAAACTATACAACTATCGTGCCAGACCGCCGGGAGTTGAAGAATCCCCTGCTGTTTCATGGGGTTCTTTTCCTCTGCAGGCCTGGCGCCGTCGGGAAAAAGGATGAGGGCCGGCTGCTAAGGCGTCAAAAATCCGTCACCTTCGCCCGCGCCGCGGGCCCTCAGGGCGCCTTGGCGGCCTTCGCGGCGGGTTTGGCCGCAGGCGCGGCGGCGGGCGCGGCGGGGCGGTCCCGGCCGCGCAGCCACCAGGCGACCCACAGAGAAGCGGACAGGACGGCGAAGCCCTGCAGGAGCCGGCCGTCGGGGGCGTGCATCCCGGCTGCGGCGCAGATCACGGCCGTCCAAAAGAGAAGTTTCCGTCGCAAGAGGCCTCCCCTCACCGCCCGCCGTGCGGGCGGCTCATGTTCGCTATCGGCCGCCGCCCCCCGGCCCTTGAGTCCCGCCCCCGCGCCCGGTGCGGCCGCGGCAATCCCCTCTCAAGCCCCGAGGCCCTTCGGCCGATATCCCCTGCCGAGGGGAGCCGATGAAAGCGGTCAAGAAAATCGCCTCCGTGATCGCGGACTGGAAGTCCGACCCCCGGCTCGGTCGGCTCGAGGAGCCTCTCCTGCGCCAGGCGGTCGCGCTGCGGCTTCTTTCCCTTCTCGGCTGGGACATCTTCAACGTCGAGGAGGTCCAGCCCGACTACCGCACCGGCGGCGGGACGGTCGCCTTCGCGCTGTGTCTCGACGGGCTGCCGCGCCTTCTGTTCGACGTGCGCCGCGAGACGGGGGCCCTCGAGGCGGTCCATGCCGCCCTGCTCGAGGGGGCCGCCCGGACCGGGGCCGAACTCGCCCTGCACACGGACGGCCGGCGCTGGTGGGCGTTTCTGCCGGGCGCCGGGGGCTCCGCGGCCGAGGCGCTGGTCTTCCGCCGCGACCTGGCGCAGGACCCCGCGGACCAGCTCGCCGCGGAGTTCGCCGCGCTGCTCGGGCGCGAACAGCTCGTCTCGGGGGCGTTTCTCGCGGCCGCCGAGCAACTCCACCGCGAGCGCCGGCGCGCCCGCGTGCTCGAGGCCCTGCCCGCGGCCTGGGGGAGGCTGCTCGCCGCGCCGGACCCGCGGCTCGTCGAGCTTCTGACCGCCGCGACCGAGGCCTCCTGCGGGTCCGCCCCCGAGAGGGCCTGGGTGGAGGAATTTCTCCGCGGCCGCGCCGCCCCGGCCGGTGCGCGGCCTGCGGAAATCGTCTTCCAGCGCGATTTCGAGGGCGAAACCGGCCGCGACCCGGAGGCGCCGAGCGCCGCCCGGGACGATGGGGAAATCAACCGGCGCAAGCCGGAGTTCTTCAGCGGGCAGACCGTCCGCGCCTTCAGCCTCCGCGGCAGGACGGTCGCGGTCCAATCCTGGGAGGAGCTCCTGGTGCGGCTCTGCCAGGAATTCGCGGCCGCGCACCCGCAGGACTTCGAGAAGGTCCTCTGGATGAACGACGGCGGGCCGCCCCGCTTCTCGCGCTACTCCGACCAGCTCAAGATCCCGGAAAAAATCCGCAAGACGGCGATCTACGTCGAAACCCGGCTTGCGCCCGAGGAGATCGTGCGCACGGCGATCGATCTCCTCAAGAGCTTCGGCTACGGCTTGGACGAGCTGATCCTCACGACCGGCCCGGCCGAGGAGCCCGGCCGGGGCGCCGCCGCCTGACCCCGGGGCCCGGCGGGGCGGTTTGCGCTTGACAACCCGGCCGCGGCGGCGCACACAGGCCGCCATGGCCGCCTCCTTCCTCTTCTACGACACCGAGACGTCCGGTCTCAGCCGCTCCCTCGACCAGATCCTCGAATTCGCCGCCATCCGCACCGACGAGGCCCTGCAGGAGGTGGAACGGGTGCGCATCCGCATCCGCCTCCGGCCCGACGTCCTGCCCTCGCCCGCGGCCCTTCTCGTCCACCGCATCCGGCCAGCCGACCTGGCCGAGGGCCGCTCCGAGTACGAGGCCGTGCGCGAAATCCACGGCCGGCTCACCCGGCCCGGGACCTGGAGCCTGGGCTACAATTCGATCGGCTTCGACGACGAGTTCCTGCGCTTCTCCTTCTACCGCAACCTGCTCCCTCCCTACGAGCACCAGTACGCCCGCGGCTGCCGCCGCCTCGACCTCTTCCCGGTGGCCCTGCTCTACTGGGTCCAGGAAAGCGATCTCCTCGCCTGGCCGCACCCCGAGGGCCGGGTCTCCTTCCGGCTTGCGGACCTCGGCCGCGAGAACGCCTTCTTCGAGGGCCGCTGCCACGAAGCGCTGGAAGACGCCGCGGCCTGCCTCGAGCTCGCCCGCCGCCTCGCCCGCAACGCGGAGCTCTGGGCCTGGGCGCTCGGCGCCTTCGACCCCGAGGTCGACGCCGGGCGCCTCGAGCGGCTGCCCGTCGCCTTCCAAAGCGAGCTGGGGGACCACCGCCTGGCGCTGTTGCTTTCGGGCGAGTGGGGCACGCAAAACGGCTTTCTCGCCCCGGTGTTGGGGATCGGCTTCTCCGAGCCTTACCCCAAGCAGAGCCTCTGGCTCCGCCTCGACCGGCCCTTTCCCCCCGGCTCCGGGGAGGAGGCCTGCTCCCCCGACGACGCCGGGGTCGCCCGCAAGCGCCTCGGGGAGCCGGGGATTCTGCTTCCGCCGCGGGAGCGCTACCTCGCGCGGCTCGGCGAGGAGCGAAGGCGGCTCTTCAGCGCCCACCTCGAATGGCTGCAGGCGCACCCGGCCGAGTTCGCCGCTCGGGTGCGGCGGCACCGCGGCTGGCGCCACCCCCCCGTGCCGGACCTCGACCCCGACGCCGGGCTCTACCAGAACGGGTTCCTGCCGCGGCCGGACGAGGCCCTCTGCCGCAGCTTCCACGAAGCCGGCTGGGAGGAGCGGGTCGGTCTGGCGGAGCGCTTTGCGAGCCCGCAGGCCCGCATTCTCGCCCGCCGCCTCATCCTCCGCAACCACCCGGGACCCCTGCCGGAGGCGCTGGCGCGCGAAGCCGAAGCCCACCTGCGGCGGATCGCCTGCGGCCCGCCGGCGCGCGACCATGCCGGCCGCCTGCGCCGGACCCCGCTCGCCGCGCTCGCCGAGATCGAGCGTCTCGAGGGCTCCCCGGAAACCGACGACGCCTCCGGCAAGCTCCTGGCCGAGCTCAGGCGGGAGATCCTGAACCGATGGGGAGCCTACCTTCCCGGCGCCGTCCGGCAGGCCCCGCTGCCCCTGGCCGGGCTGTGAGGGCCTGGCCGGCGGCCGCGGCCTTCGTGTGGATCGCCGCGGGCGCCGCGGCGCTCGCCCCGCCGGCGGGGGCGGAGGCGGCCCTGCGCTGGGCGGCCGGTTCCGCCGCGGCGGCGGCCGCCGTGCTCCTGCGCACCGCGCGGCTTCTGGCCGCGGGAGCGCCCCCCGCGCCCGGCCCCCCGACGCCCCGCCTCGGCCTAGCCGCGGCGGTCACGATCGGCCGTGCCCTCCTGCTTTGCGGCCTGGCCGGGTTTCTCGCCATGGGGCCGGTCGCGGGGCCCGTGCCGGAGGCCCTCTCCTGGTCGCCCGGCCTCCTCTACGGGTTCTGCGTGCTCCTCGATGCGGCCGACGGCCGGATCGCCCGCAAGCGCAACGAGGCCTCCGCCCTGGGGGCCGCCCTCGACACCGAGGCCGACGCCCTGGGCGTCCTCCTGGCCGCCCTGCTCCTCGTCCAGACGGGCCGGGTCCACCCCCTCTACGCCGCAACCGGCGTCGGTTTCTATGCCGTGCGCCTCGCCGTGTGCCTGCGCCGCCGCCGCGGGCTCCCCGTGCGGCCGATCGCCCCCCGGCCGCAGGCCCGCTTTACGGCGGGGGCCACGATGGCCTTTGCGGCGGCCGCCCTGCTGCCCCTCTTCGGACCGGAGGCGCTCGTCCCGGCCTCGCTCGCGGTGACGGCGGCCTTCCTCGCCGGCATCGCCACCGACTGGCTGGTGATCACGGGCCGCGCCGAGGAAACCGGCCGCTGGCGCGGGCCGGTCCTCGGCAGGGCCGAGGCCCTGGCGGCCGCCCTGCTCCCCCCGGCCGTGCGCCTGGCGCTCGCCGCCGCCGCCCTCGGCGCCTGCCTCACCCCCTGCCCCGCGGCGGGCGCGGCGGGGGCGGCCGGGGCGGCCTTCCTCTCCCTGCTCGGGGTGCTGGGCCTTGCAGCGCGCCTTGCCGCGGTGGTATTGAGTCTTCTCGCCGCCTGGCTCGCCGCGACCGGCTGCGCCGCCTTCGGCCCGCTCGCCGCGGCCGCCGTCGGCCTTCTCCTGCTGGGGGCCGGCCGGCCCCGGATCGCGCAACCGGAAGACCGCTTCCTGCTGAAAGGCCGCCCATGACGCCCGATCCCCCGCTCGCGCCGCCCCCCCCGCCCGGACCGCCGCACGGCGACGAGGAGAGCATCTGCGGCCTTGCGCCGCTTGTGCGGCGGCTCGAGGGGGCGACGTCCTTCCGCGCCGCAAGAGGCCGGCCTTTCGTGCTGCTCACCTACGCCCAAAGCGTGGACGGCAGCATCGCCGGGCCGCGGCGCGAGCGCATCCGCCTGAGCGGCCCCGAGGCCATGGGCCTCACCCACCGCCTGCGCGCCCTGTGCGAGACGATCCTCGTGGGGATCGGCACCGTCCTCGCCGACGACCCCCGGCTCGGGGTCAAGCCGCCGGCGACCTCCGGGCCGCGGCCGATCGTGCTCGACACGCGCCTCAGGATCCCGCGGCGGGCACGGCTGCTGCAGCGGGACGACGCCCGGCCGCTCCTCGCCCACGGCCCGCATGCGCCGCTCAACCGGCGGCGCGCGCTCGCGGCGGCCGGCGCCGAGCCGGTCTGCTGCCCCCTCGACCCGGAGGGGCGGGTCGACGTGGCGTGGCTCTTAGAGCGGCTTGGCCGCGCGGCGGTGAACAGCGTCATGGTCGAGGGCGGGGCCCGCGTGATCACCCATTTCCTGCGGCACCGCCTGGCCGACGCCTTGATGATCACGATCTGCCCGCGCCTCCTCGGCGGGCTTCCGGCCCTGGACGGCGCCCGGGCGGCCGGGGGGCTGGCGATCGACTTTCCCTCCTGGGGCTTCGAGCGGGTCGGCACGGACGTCGTTTTCTTCGCCGCCCCGCCGTGGGCGGACCCATGAAACGGCGGGCCCTCGTCTTCGCCGCCCCCCGCGAGGTCCGGATCGCGGAGGAGCCCCTGGCCGAGCCGGGGCCGGGGGAGATCACCGTGGAGGCGGCCGTCTCGGCGGTCAGCCCGGGGACGGAGCGGCTCGTTTACCGCGGGGAGCTTCCGCCGGATCTCCCCCTCGACGGCACGCTCCCCACCCTCGCCGGCAAGGCGGCCTACCCGCTGCGCTACGGCTACGCCGTCGTCGGCCAGGTCGCCCGCCGCGGGGCCGGGGTGCCGGGGGAGTGGGAGGGAAGGCGCGTCTTCTGCTTCCACCCCCACGCCTCGCGGATGAACGTCCCCCTCGAAGCGGCCGTCGCCGTTCCCGAGGACCTCGACACCCGCGACGCCGTCTTCCTCGCCGCGCTCGAGACCGCGCTCACCCTCGCCTGGGACGGGCGCCCCCTCGCCGGGGAAACGGCGGTCCTCTTCGGCCAGGGGATCGTGGGGGTCCTCACCGCGGCGCTCCTTGCCGGCCAGGCTCCGGGCCGGCTGGTCACGGTGGACCCCGTGGCCGGCCGGCGGGAGGCCTCGCGGGCGGCCGGCGCGCACGTGAGCCTCGACCCCGCCGAGGCCGCGGCGTACCTCGCGCGCGAAACGGCCGGCCGGGGTGCGGATCTCGTCTACGAGCTCTCGGGCTCGCCCGCGGTGCTGGCGGAGGCGATCGCCGCCTGCGGCTTCGGCGGCCGGGTGGTCATCGGCTCCTGGTACGGCGTGCGGCGGGCGCCGCTCGATCTCGGCGGCCGCTTCCACCGCAGCCGCATCCGGCTGATCGCCAGCCAGGTGAGCACTCTCCCCGGCCACGTCGCCTTGCGCTGGGACCGGCGGCGGCGCCGCGAGGCCGCCTGGGAGTTCATCCGCCGCCTGCGGCCCTCGCGGTTCATCGGCCGCGAGGTCCCCCTCGAGCAGGCCGGGGAGGTCTACGCGGAACTCGATCACGGACCCGGGCCGGTGCTCCAGGTGCTCTTCACCTACGGGAGGATGCCCTCATGTACGCCGTAGCGGTAGAACGCGAGTTCATCGCCCGCCACGCGCTCGGCGGCGATGCGCCCGCCGCCGAGCAGGCCCCCCACGCCCACGCCTACCGCGTCGAGTGCCGCGTGAGCGGCCCGCGGCTCGACGGGCAGGGCTACCTGGTCGACCTCGACCGGCTCGCGGCGGCCCTCGAGGCAGTGATCGCCGGGCTGCGCGACCGGCTGCTGAACGAGCTCGCGGAGTTCCGCGGGGTGAACCCGAGCCTCGAGCACCTCGCGCGCGTCGTCTGCGCCCGCGTGCGCGCCTCGGGGACGGTCCCGGAGGGCTGCCGGCTCGCGGTCACCGCCTGGGAAAGCCGGCAGGCCTGGGCCTCGTTCGCCGAAGACGGCTGATGCGCGTCGACGTCCTCGTCCCCGCCCGCCTCCCGGCGCTCACCGGCGGTTCGATCTACAACCGCGCCCTGATCCGCGAGCTCAGCCGGCGGGGCCACACGGTCGCCGTGCACCCCGTCCCCGTCCGCCCGGCGGTGCGGCTGTGGCTGGAAAACGCAAGACCCCGCGCCGTTCGGCTCCTTGCGCCGCCGGAGGGCGACCTCGTGATCGTGGACGGCCTGCTCCACCCCGGGCTCCTTCTGCCCCACCGGCTCCCCGCGATCCGCCGCCGCGGCGCCCGGGTGGCGCTCCTGCATCAGCTCTCCCCCCCGCCGCCCGAGGGCCCGGCCGCCCGCCGCCTGACCGAGGCCGTCTTCCTCGGCAGCGTGGACGCCCTCCTCTGCCCGGGCCGGCTTCTCGCCGCGGAGGCCGCGCGGCGAACGAGGGGCGGCCTTCCGGTCCACGCCGCACCGCCGGGCGGGGACCGGCTCGGCGGTGCGGAGGACGAAGCCGCCATCCGCCGCCGCAGCGCCGCACCGGGGCCGCTTGCGCTTCTCTTCGTCGGCAACCCCTCGCCGGTCAAGGGGCTCCTTCCCCTGCTCGCGGCCCTCGCGGGCCTTCCGGCCGCGCTCTGGCGGCTCCTCGTGGTGGGCAGCCCGGCCCTCGACCCCGAGACCTTTCAGCGGGCCCGCCGGGAAGTCCTGCGGCTAGGCCTCGGGGAGCGCGTGCGCTTTGCCGGCCCCCGCGACGGGGCCGCGCTCGCCCGCTGCTACGCGGAGGCCCACGCCTTCGCCATGCCCTTCGCCCGCGAGAGCTTCGGCATCGCCGCCCTCGAGGCCATGGCCTTCGGGCTGCCGGTGATCGGCTCGGCGGCCTCCGGGGTGCGGGAGTTCGTGCGCCACGGCGAAAACGGCTGGCTCATCCCGCCGGGCGATCTCGCCGCCTGCCGGCGGGCGGTCCGGGAACTCGCCCTGAACCGGGAGCGCCTGGCGGAACTCGGGGTGCGGGCCTGGCGCGATTTCCGGCGGCAGCCGACCTGGCGCGAATCGCTCGCGGGAGCCTGTCGCTTTCTCGAGGCCTGCGCGCGGCGCGGCGGGCAAGCCCGGGCTCGGCGCGGCCTTGCGCCGCCGCACGGGGCCCTGCCGTGAGCACGGCCCGCGCGGGAGGGGGGTGGGCCGGGGCGGCGGCCTTTCTTTTCCTGAACGCGCTCTTCGCCTGCGACGTCCCGGCCGACCCCTGGTCCCCGGCGTCGCTTGCGCGCCTCTCGCCGGATGCCCTGGGGCTGCTCGGGCTCGTCGGGCTCGCGGCCCGGCCGGGCCCCCGCTCCCGGAGGCTCCGGCTCGCTTTGCTGGCGGCCGCGGCGGTCGCGCTGCGCCTGGTGCGTTGCGCGGATACGGCGATCCCGCTCTATTTCCACCGACCCTTCAGCCTGGCGATGGACCTCCCCCGGCTGCCGGACCTGCTGCGGCTGATCGCCCTCACCGCGGCCCCCGCCGCCGCGGCGGGGCTTGCCGTGGCGGCGGCAGGGGCGGCCGTCCTGCTCGGCCGGGTCGTATTCCGCGCGCTCTCCCGGCTCGGGGAGGCGGCCGGCCGCCTGCCTGCCGCGCGCGCCTCCCGCCTCGCCGCAGCCGCGCTGGCCGTCGCGGTCGCCGCCTCCCTCCCCCCCTCCGCCCCGCCGGGGTTCGCCCCCGCGGCGGCGGGCCGGCTCGGCCGGGAGCTTGCGCGCCTTGCGGAGCTTCCCGCCGCGCGCGCCGAAATCACGGCCCGCTTCGATGCGGCCGCCCGGGCCGCCGCCGCGCTGCGGCCCGCCTTTGCGCGCCTCGAGGGGGCCGCGGTGTACGTGGTCTTCGTCGAGTCCTACGGCGCGAACGCCTGGTTCGACCCGCGCCTCGAGAGGGAGATCCGGCCGGTCATGGAGGCGATCGCGGCCGATCTCACGGCGACCGGCTTCCGGGCGGTCTCCGCCCTGCGCCGGGCGCCGACGGCGGGCGGCGGCTCGTGGCTGTCGCACGCGAGCCTCGCCTCCGGGGTGCGGATCGACACCCAGCTCGCCCACGACCTCCTGCCCGCCTCGGCGCTCGTCCCCCTGGCCGGGTGCTTCCGCGAGGCGGGCTACCGCACGCTCCGCGCCATGCCCGGAACCCGTTGGCCGTCCGCGGAGATGGGCTTCTTCGGCTTCGAGGAGACCCGCACGGCGGCGGACTTCGGCTATGCCGGCCCGGCGTTCGGCTTTTCCCCGGTTCCGGACCAGTACGTGCTGGAGTGGGTCGGCCGCCGCACGGCGGGAACGGAGCGGGTGTTCGTCGAAGCGATCCTCACCGGGAGCCACACCCCCTTCGATCGCCGGGCACCCTACCTCGCCGACTGGGAGGCGATCGGCGACGGCCGGATCTACCGGGCCTTCGAAAGCGCCGGGGGGGCCGCAGCCGCCGAGAGCCTTGCGGCGCACGCGGCCTATGGGGCCGTGCTCCTCGACTCGCTGCAGGCGGTCTTCGGCTTCGCCCTCCGCCACCTCCGGGGAAACGAGCTCCTGATCGTGCTCGGCGACCACGCCCCGCCGCTCGAGATCCCCGCCGGCGTGGACCCCTTCGCCGTGCCCGTCCACGTGGTGACGCGGCGGGAGCCCTTTCTTGCGCCGTTTGCCGCGCGCGGCTTCCGCCCGGGCCTGCCGCCCCCGCCCTCCCCCGCTCCGCCGGGCCTCGAGTCCCTCTTCTGGGATCTCCTCGGCGGGTTCAGCCAAGCCGCGGCCGAAGCCGCCCCGGAAGCCGCCGGGGACGTCAGCGCCAGTCGATCTCCCGGAAGGCAATCCCCAACCGCTCGGCCAGGCCGCGGAGATCCTCCTCCAGGGTGAGCGGGCGGCCGCCGGGGGCGGTCACGGGGGTCGCCCGGTCGGCCACGACGAAGAGCTGGATCCGGCTCGGGTCGAGGAAGGCGGCGGCGAGCTCCCGCAGCTCTTCGGCCGTGGCGCCGAAGTAGCTCTCCTGGATGCGCACCAGGGTGTCGAGCGGCTCCCCCCGCAGCGCGAAGCGGCCGTAGGCGCGCACGAGGTCCTGGGGCGAGCTCACGGCGAAGACGAAGCCGTTGAGGGCGTCGAGGCGCTTGAGCTCGAGCTCCTCCGCCGGCACCTCCCGCGCAAGCCCGCGAAGCAGGCCGACGGTCTCCTCGATCGCCGCCGCCGCCCGGTCGCTGCGGGCGCCGATCGAGCCCACGGCCATCCCGGCCTGGCGGCGCGAGGCGGGGGAGAAGCCCGCGGCGTAGACGTAGCCCAGGTCGTCCCGCAGCCGGGTGTAGAGGAGGGAGTCGTTGCCGCCGAAGAGCTCGATGAGCAGGCCGAGCTTCCAGAAGCGGGGATCGGAGCGCGGCACCGTGCGCCACAGGGCCGCGACCTGGGCCTGGACCTGGCCCGGCTTGTGGACGAGGGCCAGAACCGGCGGGGTCGGCTCCGGCGGCGGGATCATGCGCGCGGGCGCCCCCCCGGGGGCGAGGGCCGCGACCAGGCGGCGGACCCCCGCCTCGAGCCGCTCCGCGGAGATGTCCCCGGCGGCGGCGACGACGAGCTGCTCGGGGGTGAGCCGGGAGCGCAGGAACGCCTTCAGGTCCGCGGCGCCGATGCGCGGCAGGGTCGCAAGCGCGGCGAGCGGGTCCCGGCCGTAGGGGTGTCCGGCGAAGTGCCAGATCATCGCCTCGCGCAGGGCCACGGCCGCGGCGTCCTCGCCCTGACGGCGCAGGGCATCCAGGATCCGCCCCCGGGCGGCCTCGAGGACGCGCGCCTCGAAGGCGGGCCGAGCGAGAATCTCGGCGAGGAGCTCGATGCCCCGCTCCCAGTCGGCCGCGAGGACCGAGAGGTGGAGCGAGGATTCCTCCAGCCCGATCGCGGCGTTCACGTGGATCGCGTGGTCGTCCAACGCGGCCGCGAGCTCCTCGGCGGAGCGGCGTTCGGTCCCGCCGTTCACGAGCGTCTCCTCGAGCAGCTCGGTCAGCCCGGCGAGCTCGACGGGCTCGTCCACCGAACCGAGGCGGGCGTAGAGGGTGAGATCGACCAGCGGCAGGGCGGCGTCCGGCAGGAAAAACACCGGGACCCCGGCCACCGTCAGGCGCTGCGCCGGGGGGTAGTCGATGCGGCGCGGCTCGCGCCGGAAGGAAAGCGGGTGCTTCCAGCCCGCGGGGGTGGGGTAGCGCGAGCGATTGCTCAGATCCGCGGCCGCGATCGCGCGCCGGCCCGCGGCCGCGCTCGGGATCGAGCGCTCCTCGCGGTATTGCTCCGGCGGCCGGGCCGCCGGCCCGCCGGGGATCACGTAGACCGTGGTGCGCAGCTCGCGGCGCAGCACCTCGCGCGCCACGCGCTGGACGTCCGCGGCGGTGACGGCCTCCATGCGCTCGAGGTAGTCCTCGAGGTAGCGCCAGCCCGCCTGGACCTCGAGGCCGGCGAGGAGGCTGGCGATGGCGCCGTTGCTCCGCAGCCGGTCGAGGAAATCGCGGCGGTTGAGCTTTTTCACCCGGGCGAGCTCCTCCTCCGCCACCGGCTCGGCCTGGAGGCGCTCCACCTCGGCGAGCAGGCGCTCCTCGAGCACCTCGCAGGCCCGGAGGTAGGCCTCGCGCCGCTTCTCCTCGGGGGCCTCCGCGAAGCCCTCCTCGCGCGGCTCGACGGGGGTCCCCCCCAGCACGAAGAAACCGGCGTAGCGCCGGTCCGGGTGCACGGCCCAGGCGTCGGCCGCCAGGCCCTCCTCGACGAGGCGGCGGGTGAGCCGCGCGCTTCTGCCCTGGCTGAGAATCAGGGAAAGCGCGTCGAGGGCGTAGAAATCGGGGTGGCCCATGCGCGGGCCGTGAAAGCCGACGCGCACGAGCGGGGTCCGCGCCCCCTCGAGGTAGCGCACGCCCCGGCGCGGGCCGCCGGCGGGCGGCTCGGCGGTGACGATCTCGGGGGCGCGCGTCCCGGCGGGGTAGCGGCCGAAATAGATCCCGGCCAGCCGCTGGGCCTCGGCCACGGTCACGTCCCCCACCAGCACGCAGACGGCGTTCGCCGGGTGGTAGTGGCGGGCGTGGAATTCCATCGCGTCCCGGGTGCCGAGGCGCTCGATGTCGGCGAGCCAGCCGATCACGGGGTTGCGGTAGGGGTGGGCCCGGTAGGCGAGGGCGTGGAGATCCAGCCAGGCCGCGCCCCCGGGGTCGTTGGCGTAACGGAAGGCCCACTCCCGCTTGACCACCTCCTTTTCCACGTAGAACTCCCGCCAGGCGGGCTCGAAGATCTGCTCGCTGGCGATCGAGAACCACTGCTCGAGCATGTCCGCGGGGACGGAGGCCACGTACTGCGTCTGGTCGGTGTTGGTGAAGGCGTTGACGCCGACGGCGCCGTTTTTGCCGAGCTGGGTCGAGAAGACCTGCGGGATGTAGAGCGGCTGGGCCTCCCCGCGCAGGCGCTCCATCTCCTCCCGCAGGCGCCGGATGCGCTCGGGGTCGGGGTTGCGCCGCGCCTCCTCGGCCCGCAGCTCCTCGTAGGCCGCGTCGATCCGCTCCTGGAGCTCGGCGTCCCGGCGGGCGTCGCGGGAGCCGAAGTTGCGCGTCCCCTTGAAGAGCATGTGCTCGACCAGGTGGGCGATCCCGGTGCGGCCGGCGTCCTCGAGGGCGGAGCCGGCACGGATCGCCAGGCGCACCGCGACCTGGGGGACGGCGGGGCGCTCGACGACAAGAAAGAGCATGCCGTTCGGAAGCGTGAACTCCCGGACCTCGATCCGGGGGAGGGCCTCCGCGGCGAAGGCGCCGCGCAGGGCGAGGAACACAACGAACAGCGCGCCCGCCAGGGCGCGGCGAAGACTTCCGGGATGCATGGGCGGCCTCCTTGCCGGGCGGCCCCCCCGGGGGTTGCCCCCCCAAGGGCCGCCGCACGTTGCGATAGGCTAAAAACGATGCGGGGGAATTGCAAGCCGCCCCCGCCGCGCGGGGTCGCGGGAAGAGGCGGCGGGGCGGCCGGGCGTCAGGCCGGGTAGAGGACGGCGAGGATCGTCGCGCGCTCGTCGCGGGCGGAAATCTGGTGCGGCGTCGTGGAGAGGTAGTAGGCGCTGTCCCCGGGTTCGAGGTCGAAGCGCTCCCCGCCGATTTCCAGGCGCACGGTACCCTCCAGCACGAAGACGAACTCCTCGCCCTCGTGGAAGGAGGACTCCGGCTCGGCGGCCGGGCCGAGCTGGACGAGAAAGGCCTCCATGTGGCGGCCCTTCACCTCGGGGGCCAGGCTGCGGTAGCTGTAGAGGTGGCGCTTGCCGGCCTGGCCGGCGGAGCGCTGGACGACGCGGCGCTCGTGGACCCGGGTCACGGCGTAGGGCTTCTCGCCCGTCCCGGAGACGATCGCGCCGAAGGCGCTGCGCAGCGCCCGCGACAGGCGCATGAGCTCCCCGAGCGGCGGCTGGATCTCCCCGGCCTCGACCTTCGCCAGGTAGCCGACCTCGAAGCCGGTCAGGCGGGAGATCTCCTCGAGGCCGAGGCCCTGCGCCTCCCGCACCGCGCGGATGCGCCCCCCGATCGACTCGGCCTCCGGGGGGGCGGGGCAGGCGAGCTCGCCGGTCAAGTCTTCGAAGAAATCGATGTCGGCGATCGTCTTTCGTCCGCCGGTCTCCATGGGTCCTCCTCCGGGCCGGAACCCGGCTACAGGCAGCGGGCCCCGATGTGGCGCGAGATCACGATGCGCTGCACCTCGGAGGTGCCTTCGCCGATCTCGAGCAGCTTCTGGTCGCGGTAAAAGCGCTCCACGTCGTACTCCTTCATCAGGCCGTAGCCCCCGTGGAGCTGGACGGCGTGGTTGGCGCAGCGGTACATCACCTCGGAGCAGTAGAGCTTCGCCATGGCCGCCTCCTTGGCGAAGGGCAGCTCGTGATCCCGCAGCCAGCAGGCCTTGTAGAGGAGCAGCCGCGCGCATTCGATCTCGGTGGCCATGTCGGCGAGCTTGAAGGCGTTCGCCTGAAAGGTGGCGATCGGGCGGCCGAACTGCTCGCGCTGGTTGGCGTAGCGCAGGGCGCGCTCGAAGCAGCCCTGGGCGCCGCCCAGCCCCATCGCCGCGATCGAGAGCCTCCCGCCGTCGAGCGTCTGCATCATCTGGTGGAAGCCGTGGCCGCGCTCGCCCAGCAGGTGATCGCGCGGGACACGGCAATCCTCGAAGTAGAGCTCGGCCGTGTTGGAGGCGCGCCACATCATCTTGCCGTGCATCGGCCGGGCCGTGAAGCCGCGCGTCCCGGTCTCCACGAGGATGCAGGAGAGCTCGGGCTTGCCGTTCGGGCGCGTGCCGGTGCGGGCGAGCACGGTCACCCCGGCGGTGATGTCGGTGGCGGCGTTGGTGATGAAGATCTTGCTGCCGTTGATCACCCAGGCGTCGCCGTCGAGGACGGCGGTGGTGCGCGCGTTGGCGGCGTCGGAGCCGGCGTTCGGCTCGGTCAGGCCGAAGCCCCACAGGGTCTCGCCCTTGCAGAGCTTGGGGAGGTAGCGGCGCTTCTGCTCCTCGCTGCCGAAGTAGTAGATCGGGCCGATGCCGAGCGAGTTGCCCGCCGCCACCGTGGCCGCATGGGAGCCGTCGACGCGCGCGAGCTCCTCGACGGCGATGATGTAGGCGAGGTAGTCCATCGCCTGCCCGCCGTAGGTCTCGGAGACGAAGATCCCGAAGAGCCCCAGCTCGGCCATCTTGGCCATCGTCTCGTAGGAGAAGCGCTCGGCCTCGTCGAGCTCGCGGGCGACGGGCTGGATCTCGTTTTCGGCGAAGCTGCGGACGGTCTCGCGGAGGATCTCGTGCTCGGTGGAGAGGGTGAAGTCCATGGTTCACTCCCGCTCTCGTCCGGGGAAACGGGGGAGCGCCCCGGAGGCTTCGGCCGGGCGGCGGGAAGGTCCCACCCGCCGTACGGTTCTTGGCAACCCGCGCCGCATCTGGTAGGAGGGGGCGGACAGGCGGCACCCTGGGCGGCGGTTCGGCCCCCCGTCCGCATCGCGGCCGTTATAGGGGCCCGCCGCGGACAAGTCAACCCGCCGCCTCTGCCGGTCCCGTATGCCCGAGCTTCCGGAAGTCGAAACGATCGCCCGCGACCTGCGCGCGGCGGGCCTGCCGGGGCGCGTGTTCTCCTGCGCGCAGGTCAGCTGGCCGCGCGCCGTGGCCGAGCCCGCGGTCGATGAGTTCTGCCGCCGCCTCGCCGGCCGCCGCATCGCGGGGGTCGGCCGCCGCGGCAAGTTCCTGGTGATCGCGCTCTGCGGGGGGGGCGAGCTCCTGCTCCACCTGCGCATGTCGGGCCGGCTGGAGCTCTGCGGGCCGGAGGCCGCGCGCCTGCCCCACGAGCACGTCGTCTTCCGCTTTCGGGACGGCGGCGAGCTGCGCTTCCACGACACGCGCAAGTTCGGGCGCCTCTACCTGACCGAGGACGCCGGCCGGATCCTCGGCCGGCTCGGCCCCGAGCCGCTCGGGGCCTCGTTCACGGCCGCCTCGTTTTTCCGGGCGCTCAAGGCGCACCGGCGCCGGATCAAACCGCTGCTGCTCGACCAGGGCTTTCTCGCCGGCCTGGGCAACATCTACACCGACGAGGCCCTCTGGGAGGCGGGGATCCACCCCGGCCGCCCCGCCGACACCCTCTCCGCCCCGGAGGCGGCGAGGCTCCACCGCGCGATCCGGCGCGTGCTGCGCCGCGGCCTGAACAACCTGGGGACCTCGCTCGGCACCGGCCAGGCGAACTACTATTCCGTCGGCGGCCGCCGGGGACGAAACGCCGACGCCCTGCGGGTCTTCCGCCGCACGGGCGAGCCCTGCCCGCGCTGCCGCTCCCCGATCGTGCGGATCGTCCTCGGCGGCCGGGGCACCCACTTCTGCCCGGCCTGCCAGCCGGAGGCGCCATGAGCCCGCAGAGGACCCCTCCCGCGGGCGGCGGGGACGCAGCGCCGGCCTGCGGCATCTGGGAAGCCGTGCGGCGGCGCGCGCTCCCGGAGCTCGCGGCCGCGACCGGCTTCACCCCCCACGCCGACGGCGGGCTTTCCTTCCCGTTTCTCGGGGAGCCGCGGCGGGTCGACCCGACGGCGGGCCGGCTGCTCCGCCCCCGGGGCGCGGCGTGGGAGCCCGCCGCGGACCCTCTCCTCGAGCTGGTCCTCCGGCAGTACCTCTGCCGCGCGCGCCGGCCCCTGCCCGAGAACGGCCCCCCGGTCGGCGTGCGCGACCTGCGCGAGGGGCACTTCTTCCGCGGGCCCCACGCCCTCGATTTCGGGCCGCTCCTGGCACGCTACGGCGCCGACCCCGAGGGCTTCGCGGCCACGGCGCGGCGGCTCGCCGCCGAGCCGGTCGCGCTCGCCGACCGCGCCTTCCGCTTCCGTCCCCTGCCGCGCGTTCCGATCACCCTGCTCTTGTGGACCGCCGACGAGGAGTTCCCCGCACGCATGACGGCCCTCTTTGCGCGCACGATCGAGGAGGTGCTCCCGGCGGATGCGATCTGGGCGCTCGTTTCGCGCACGGTGCGGGCCCTGCTCGACGGGCGCCCCTGACCGCATCCGGGGAAGGGGCTCAGGCGGGGGCGAAGACCTCGGGGTTGACCGTGTGCCGCGGCCGCTCCCCGGCCACGAAGGCGAGGATCTGCTCCACGATCCCGGTGCTCATCTGGTTCATGCCCTCGTAGGTGAAGGCCGCCGTGTGGGGGGTGAGCACGACGTTGTCGATCTCGAGCAGCGGCGAGGAAAGCGGCGGCTCCTCCTCGAAGACGTCGATCCCCGCGCCGGCGATCCGCCCCTCCCGCAGGGCGGCGGCGAGGTCGGCCTCGTTCACGATCCCGCCGCGGGAGCAGTTGATGAGGAAGGCGCTCGGCTTCATGCGGGAGAGCGCGGCCGCATCGATCAGGTGGCGGCTCTCCGGGGTGAGCGGGACATGCAGGCTCACGATGTCGGCGCGCTCGAGGAGCTCCCCGATCGCCACGCGCTCGATCCCGTGCTCCGCGGCGAAGGCCTCGGGCCAGTAGGGGTCGTGGGCGAGGATGCGCATCTGGAAGCCCTTGGCCCGCAGGGCCACGCAGCGGCCGATCGCCCCCAGCCCGATCAGGCCGAGCGTCTTGTTCCAGATCTCGACGCCGAGGATGCGCGTGTGCTCCCAGCGCTTCTCCCGCAGGCCGCGGTCGCAGCGGAGGATGCGGCGGGCGAGCGCGAGGATCAGGGCGAAGGTGTGGTCGGCCACGGCCTGGTTGTTCGCCCCGGGCGTGTGAAAGACCGGCAGGCGGCGGCGGGTCGCGGCGGCGATGTCCACCGTGTCCAGGCCCGCCCCGAGCTTGGCCACGGCGCGCAGCCGCCCGGCGCGGGCGAGCACCGCCTCGTCGACGCGCAGGTCGTTGCCGCACAGCAGGATCTCCGCCCGGCCGAGGGCCTCGGCGAAGCGCGGGTCGGCAAGCCCCGCGCCCCGGAAGTCGGAGACCTCCAGGCCGGCCCGGCGCAAGGCCTCGAGCGGCGCGGGGTCGAAGGCGCTGAAGGGTCGGGCCTCGACGAGGACGTGGGGGGGGCTCATGCGCGGTCCTCCTCTCCGAAGTCGGGGACGATCCCCGTGTAGGTGTGGGGGGTGATGCGCCGGAGCTCCTCCTTCACCCGGGGCGGGACGGCGAGCGTTTCGATGAAGGCCGCGATCGCCTCCCGCGTGATGCGGCCGCCGGTGCGCGTGAGCTCCTTGAGCGCCTCGTAGGGCCGGGGGTAGCCTTCCCGCCGCAGGACGGTCTGGATCCCCTCGGCCACCACCTCCCAGTGGTCCTCCAGGTCGGCGCGGAGCGCCTCCTCGTGGAGCGTGATTTTCTCCAGCCCCCGGAGCAGGCTCCGGTAGGCGATCAGCCCGTGGGCGAGGGCGACGCCCACGTTGCGGATCACGGTGGAATCGGTCAGGTCGCGCTGCAGGCGCGAAACGGGGAGCTTGGCCGCCAGGTGCCCGAGCAGGGCGTTGGCGACCCCGAGGTTCCCCTCGGCGTTCTCGAAGTCGATCGGGTTCACCTTGTGCGGCATGGCCGAGGAGCCGACCTCTTCCGGCCGGACCTTCTGGCGGAACCAGTCGAAGGCGATGTAGGTCCAGAAATCGCGGGCGAGGTCGAGCAGCACGGTGTGGATGCGCCGCAGGCCGTCGCAGAAGGCGGCGAGGTTGTCGTAGGGCTCGATCTGGGTCGTGACGCGCGTGCGGGTGAGGCCCAGGGTCTCGTTCACGAAGCGGTCGGCGAAGGCGATCCAGTCGACGCCGGGGTAGGCGACGTGGTGGGCGTTGAAGTTCCCCGTCGCCCCGCCGAACTTGGCCGAGAAGGGGATCTCGCGGAGCTGCCGCAGCTGCCCCCGCAGCCGCTCGACGAAGACCTGGATCTCCTTGCCGACCCGGGTGGGCGAGGCGGGCTGGCCGTGGGTGCGGGCGAGCATGGGCACCTCGCGCCACTGCCGCGCGAGCGCGGCCAGCCGGCCGACGACCTGGGCGAGCGCGGGGGCGAGGACCTCGTTCCAGGCCTCCTTGAGGGCGAGCGGGAAGGCCGTGTTGTTGATGTCCTGGGAGGTCAGGCCGAAATGGACGAACTCGCGCCAGGGGTCGAGCCCGAGCTCGGCGAAGATCTCCTTGAGCCGGTACTCGACCGCCTTGACGTCGTGGTTGATCTCGCGCTCGATCGCCTTGACCCGCTCCTCGTCGGCGCGCGAAAGCCGCGCCAGCCGCTCCCGCAGGGCCGCAAGGCGCCCCGGGTCGACCTCCCGCAGCTCGGGCAGCGGCAGGCGGCACAGGGCGATGAAGTACTCCCCCTCGACGCGCAGCCGGTAGCGGATGAGGGCGCCCTCGGAGAAATGGGCGGCGAGCGGCTCGGCCGCGCGGCGGTAGCGGCCGTCCACGGGGGAAACGGCGGAGAGGGGGTCGAGGGCCATGGGTTCCGGGGTCCGCGGGGGAACACGGCGAAGGGTCTGCCGCCCTCCTTAATCGGGATCGGAAAACCTGTCAAGGCGCGGAGGCCCCGGGCGGGAGCGGCGGCGGGCCGCGAGGAGGTAGGCCAGGGTGCCGGCCGCCGCCCCCAGGATGTCGGCCAGCCAGTCCCAAGGGTCCGCCGTGCGGCCGGGCACGAAGGCCTGGTGAAACTCGTCGGTGAGTCCGTAGAGCGCGACCGCGAGGAGGCTCAGGTTGCCGAGCCCCCAGGGGGAGAGCCCCGGCCAGCGGCGGCGGAAGGCGCGGGCGCAGAGGACGGCGAGCCCGGCGTAGGCGGCGAAGTGAAGGACCTTGTCGGCCCCGGCGACGGAGGGCAACGGGGGCGGCTTCGGGAGGGAGGAGGCGAAAAAGATCCCCGCGGCGTAGAGGCCGAGCGGCAGCCAGTGGGTGAGCAACGGGTGCATCGCCCGCGGTTTCGGTCCTTGCCCCTCAGAACCCCGTCGTGGGACGGCGCCGGCCGTAGCGGGCCTCGCAGGGGGCGTTCTTGGTCACGTGCCGCTTGAGCCTCCGGCACCAGAGCGAGACGAAGGTGCGGCAGGAACCGTCCAGGCCGGCGGCCCGGGCGAAATCGGCCTCGGGGCAGCGCAGGTCGCAGAAGCGGACCCGGCTCGTCGTCACCCCGGCGTTTCCGGGGCCGCCTCCGGGCGGGGGGCGTCGGGCCATCGGCGTGCGCCTCCCTTCAGCCGCCGAAGCCCTCGAAGGAGAGCGCGCGGCGGCGCACGTTCTCCCGGACGGCCTCGACGAAGCGGCCGCAGTCGACCCCCGGGGTCACGCGGCCGTCGAGCGTGCGCACGGCGAGCGTCCCGCTCTCCCGCTCGCGCGGGCCCACGGTGAGGATGAGCGGCACCTGGGCGAGCTGCGCCTCCCGGACCTTGCGGTTGAGGCTCTCGGTGCGGGCGTCCACCTCGACGCGCAGGCCGGCGCCGTCGAAGGAGCGCCTGAGCTCCTGGGCGTGGGGGGCGAGCTCGTCGTTCATCGGCAGGAGGACGGCCTGCACGGGCGCCATCCACAGGGGAAACCGGCCGGCGAAGTGCTCGATCAGGATGCCGAGGAAGCGCTCGATCGAACCGTAGATCACGCGGTGGATCATGATCGGCCGCTTGCGCTGGTTGTCGCGGTCGACGAAGACGAGCTCGAAGCGCTCGGGGAGCGACATGTCGAGCTGGATGGTGCCGCACTGCCAGGTGCGGTTGAGGGCGTCCTTGATGTGGATGTCGATCTTGGGGCCGTAGAAGGCCCCGTCGCCCTCGTTCACCTTGTACTCCCGGCCGTAGGCGGCGAGCGCGGAGCGGAGCCCGTCGGTGGCGAGCGCCCACTGCGCGTCGGTGCCGATCGACTTCTTGGGCCGCGTGGAGAGCTCGAGGTGGAAGCCCAGCCCGAAGGTGGCGTAGATGCGCTCGACGAGGCGCAGCACCCCGAGGATCTCGGCCTCGATCTGCTCGGGAGCCATGAAGATGTGCGCGTCGTCCTGATGGAAGGCGCGCACGCGGAAGAGCCCCGAGAGGACCCCGGAGAGCTCGTGGCGGTGGACAAGCCCGATCTCGGCCGCCCGGAGCGGCAGCTCCCGGTAAGAGTGGGGCCGGCGGTTGTAGAGGAGCATGCCGCCCGGGCAGTTCATCGGCTTGATGGCGTACTCGGTCTCCTCGATCGTCGTCGTGTACATGTTCTCGCGGTAGTTGTCCCAGTGGCCGGAACGCTCCCAGAGCGCGCGGTTCAAGAGGAGAGGCGTCTTCGTCTCCACGTACCCCGCCGCCCGGTGCTCCTCCCGCCAGTAGTCGAGCAGCGCGTTCCAGAGCACCATCCCCCGCGGGTGGAAAAAGGGCATCCCCGGGGCCTCGTCGTGAAAGCTGAAGAGGTCGAGGGCCTGGCCGATGCGGCGGTGGTTGCGGCGGCGGGCCTCCTCGAGGAAGCGCAGGTAGGCGTCGAGATCCTTCTTGTCGAAGTAGGCCGTGCCGTAGATGCGCTGCAGCTGGGCGCGCGAGGGGTCCGCCCGCCAGTAGGCGCCGGAGACCTTGAGGAGCTTGACGGCCTTGACGAAGCCGGTGTGCGGGACATGGGGCCCGCGGCAGAGGTCGGCGAACTCCCCCTGCTCGTAGACCGAGATCACCCCCTCGGGCAGCTCGCGGATCATCTCGAGCTTGTAGGGCTCCTCGCGGTAGAGGGCGAGCGCCTCCTCCCGGCTCACCTCGCGGCGGCGGATGGGCAGCTTCGCCTGGACGATCTTCTGCATCTCGGCCTCGATGCGGGGGAAGTCCTCCTCGGAGACGGGGGGCATGTCGATGTCGTAGTAGAAGCCCTCCTCGACGACCGGCCCGATGGTGAGCTTCGCCTCCGGGTAGAGCCGCTGAATGGCCTGGGCCATCACGTGCGCGGCGCTGTGGCGCAGGATCTCGAGCGCCTCGGGATCGCGGGGGGTGATCACCCGCACCGCCGCGTCGCGGTCGATCCGGGTGTCGAGATCGACGAGCCGGCCGTCGATCTCGAGGGCCACCGCGTTGCGGGCGAGGGTCTCGGAGAGGCTGCGGGCGAGCTCCCGGCCGCTCACGGGCCCCTCGAACTCCCGCCGGCTGCCGTCGGGGAGCGTGATCCCAATCATGAACATCCCTCCTCGGGAGAGGTCCCGAAACGGCGGGACCGGCGCGGCCGCAAACCGCCGGTCCCTGCCGATGCCGCACATCCGGGCTTGAGTCAGACAAAGAATCTATTGTAGAGAAGATCGCATGTCCGGGTCAAGACAACCCGCCGCATCGCCCGCCGCGCCCCCCGTCTCCTGGGTCGACACCCCGGAGGCGCTCTCCGCCCTGGCGCGGGAGATCGCCGCCGCGCCGGCGATCGGCGTCGACCTCGAGGCCGATTCGCTCTACCATTTCCAGGAGAAGACCTGCCTGCTCCAGATTTCCGCCCCCCCGCGGCATGCGGTGGTGGACACGATCGCCCTGCGGGACCTCGCCTGCCTCAAGCCCCTGTTCGGCGACGCCCGCATCCGCAAGGTCTTCCACGGCGCGGACTACGACCTCCGCCTCCTCCAGCGTGACTTCGGCATCCGCGTCGCCCAGCTCTTCGACACCCAGCTCGCCTGCCGCTTTCTCGGCTTCGCGGAGACCGGCCTCGAGGCCGCCCTGAAGCGCACCTTCGGTGTGGAGCTCGACAAGAGCCAGCGCCGCAAGGACTGGTCGCAGCGCCCGCTCCCGCCGGCCATGGTCGCCTACGCCGCGGCCGACGTGCGCCACCTCGTGCCGCTCGCGGAGCATCTCGCGGCGGAACTCGCCGCGAAGGGGCGTCTCGCCTGGGTGCTCGAGGAGTGCCGCCTGCTTGCCGAGCTGCCCTTCGCCGAGGGCAAGGAGCCGGGGCCCCGCTTTGTCTCCTGCAAGGGGGCCGGCCGCCTCGGCCCGCGGGGCCTGGCGGTGCTGGAGGCCCTGCTGGCGCTGCGCGAAGCGCTGGCGCGGAAAAAGGACCGGCCGCCGTTCAAGGTCTTCCGCACCGAAAGCCTGCTCGCCCTGGCCGAGCACCCCCCGCGCGACGGCCGCGGCCTCGCCGAAAGCGGGGCCCTCAGCCCGCTGCAGATCGAGCGCTACGGCCGGGAGGTGCTGGCGGCGATCGCCTCGGCCCTCTCACTCCCCGAGGACCGCCTGCCCCGCTACCCGCGCCGCCCCCGCGAGACCCTGAACGCCGCGGCCGGCGAGCGCCTCCAGGCCCTGCGCCGCTGGCGCGAGCGCAAGGGCCGCGCGCTCGGCCTCGAGCCGGCGCTCGTCTGCTCCAAGGCGGCGATGCGCGCGCTCGCCGAGCGGCGGCCGCGGTCGGAGGCCGAGCTCCGGGACATCGGCGAGCTGCGGCCCTGGCAGCGCGCGGCCTTCGGCGGCGAGCTGCTCGCCCTGCTGCAGGGCAAGGGGTGAGCGGCGATGGAGGTCTTCATCCCCTGCGGGGGGATCCGGCTCGAGGGCCGCCTGGAGGAGGCGGCCGGACCGCGGGCGGCCCTGATCGCCCACCCCCATCCCCTCTACGGCGGGGACATGGACAACCCCGTGGTCGTCGCCCTGGCGCGGGCCTTCCGCGAGGCGGGGTACTCGGTGCTGCGCTTCAATTTCCGCGGCGTGGGGCGAAGCGAAGGGGCCCACGGCGGCGGCGGCCCGGAACGGGAAGACCTCGCCGCCGCGCGGGAGTGGCTCCGCGGACGGGGCGCCGTGGAGATCCTCGGCGCGGGCTACTCCTTCGGCGCCCGGGTGCTCGCCGGCGCGCCGGAAGGCTTCTCCGGGCTGCTCCTCGTCTCCCCGCCGGTTGCGCTCCTCGACTTCGGCGCCCCCGCGCCGCTCCCCGCCCTGCGCCTCGTCGTCACCGCAAGACCCCTTCCGGGGCGGCCCTCGACCTTGCGGGCGAACCCCCGTGCCTTACCGCGCCGGGAGCTCCCCGCGGAGCAGCTTCTTCAAGCCCGCGAGCGTTCCCTTCCAGGCCGCCTCCTCGCCCATCATCAGGGCGACGATCACGTCCTGTTCGACGCTCACCTCGAGGGCGATCTCCCCGCCGCCCGTCTTGAAGACCGCCTCCGCCCAGCGCGCGGCCGGAAGGCCGAGAACCTCGCAGTCGAAATCGGTGCGCACCTCGGCCGTGAGCCGGATCTCGCTCATCGCTTCCCTCCCTCTCCCGCTCCCCTTGCTCAGGTCAGCTCCCGCAGCCGCTCGAGCCAGGCCTCGGCCTCGGGCCCCGAAAAGCAGTAGCGCATCTCGCGGAAGCGGCGGCGCAGCCGCTTCACCTCCTCGCCGACCGGGGTCTTGCGCAGGATGCAATCGGCGATCAGCTGGGCGAGCGCGGCGAAATCGGAGGGCCCCATGCCGAAGCGGGTCATCTCCTGCACGCCCATGCGCAGCGCGCCGGCGGCGGTGAAGCCTTCCTCGTCGGGGGCCGCCTGGAAGTTGAGCAGGATGTGGTTTTCCTCGAGCCGCCTGGCGATCCGCGGCCCGCGGGCGTAGCCCACGAGCAGGATCACCTGGTGGGTCTCGGTGTGGGACAGGGCCGGGTCCCCGGCCACGCGCAGCCCGCAGGCGGCGAGCGCGGCGGCGAAGGCCTTGGCGTTTTCGATCACCGCCGCGCGGTAGGCCTCGCCGAAGCGCTCCATCTCGTAGGTGGCCGCGAGCAGCCCGAGGAGGGTCCCCGGGTGGTGGTTGCTCAGGCTGCCCGGGAAAGTGCGCCGCTCGATCGCCTCCCAGAGGGGGTAGCGGGGGTCGCGGGGGGGGAAATCGCAGGCGACGAGTCCCCGCTGCGTCCCGAAGAAGGTCTTGTGCGTCGAGCCGGTGAGGATGTCGGCGCCCTCGGCGAAGGGCTGCTGGAAGGAGGGCCCGAGCAGCCCGAGGACGTGGGCCGCGTCGTACATCAGGACCGCCGGCACGCCGGTTTCGCGGAGGGCGGCCCGGATCTCGGCCACGGGCTCGCGGTAGATCGTCAGGCTGCGGCCAAGGATCACGAGCTCGGGGCGGGCCGCCGCGATCAGCTCGCGGGTCGCGGCGAGGTCGATGCGGAAGGGGTCCTCGGGCAGCACCGGAAAGGGGAGCGCCGCCGGCCGCTCGCGCCGCGACTCGCGCATCACGAAATCCTTCAGCGCCCCCGAAGGCTGCGCGCTCAGGTGCCCGCCGCGGATGATGTGGTGGTTGAGGACCGCGCGCAGCCGGCGCGGCTCGCGCCGCCGGTCGGCCCGGTTGAGAAAGTCGAGGAGGGCGCCGTAGACGGCCATGTTGGCCATCTGCCCGGAGATGGGGCGCACCTCGACGTTGCGGCAGCCGAACATGCGGCGCAGCCCGTCGACGAGCATCCGCTCCACCTCGCCGATGAAGGCGGTCCCCTGGTAGAAGAAGACGTCGGCCTCGCGGAACGCCTTGAGGGCCTTGTGCTCGGCGTAGCGGCCGACGGGGTCGGTGACGGAGAGCAGCCGCACGAGCCGCGAAGGCGTCTGCTCCGAGGGAATCAGGTTGATGCAGGCTTCCTGGCGCCAGCGGTGGTTTTCGACCGCCCGGGCGACCAGCGCGGCCGTCCGGGCGGCGGGGTCGCCGGCGGGGGCGGCAGGCGGCTCCGCCCCGCCCTCGGGCCAGAGCACGGGCCAGGCGCGGGGCGGGGCCTCGTTGCGCAGGTGGCAGGGGACGATCACGGCGCGCGCCGGCCGGCCGCGGATGTCGATCTCGATCTCGTCGCCCTCCTCGAGGTCGCTGTCGATCAGGGCGAGGCCGATGGCGCGCATGCCCTTCTCGCCGGTCTGGACCGAGGCGAGCCCCTCCCCCGCCGTCACCCAGTAGGGCACCATGGTCCCGCTGGTCACCCATCCCGCCGGCTGCGAGGCCCGGAGCACGGTCGCCCCGGCCCGCGCGATCCCGCGGTCGATCAGCGCGATCGGCCGGATGAGCCGCGGCAGATCCTCGAGGCGGGCGAAATCCCGGGCGAGGAAGCGGCGCCAGGCCTCGAACTGCCGCGTGAGCGGCTCCCGCCCCACGAAGTCGCCCTTGAGGGGCGAGAGGCTGACGGCGGCGCGGGCGGCCGGGCAGGCGAAGACGGGGATCGGCCGCCCCGCGGGGTCCAGGCCCAGCTCGTGGCCGTAGAGCGGCAGGCCGGCCTCCAGGCGCAGCGTGTCACGCGCGCCCAGACCCACCGGCTGGGCCCCGGCGGCGGCCAGAGCGTCCCAGAGAGAGAGGGCGGTCTCCGGCGCGCAAAAGATCTCGAAGCCGATCGGCTCGCCGGTGTATCCTGTGCGGCTGATCCACAGCGGGGCCCCTTGCCAGGAGGCCGCGCAGAGGCGGTTGCGGAAGGGCTCGGGCAGGCAGCCCCCCCCGAGCCGCGAAGCGAGGATCCCCCGCGATTCCGGCCCCTGGAGGCTCAGCATGGCCGTCTCGCAGGTGAGGTCCGCGAGCGCGACCCCGGGAACGTCGCCCGCCGCGGCCTGCAGGTGCTCGAGGTCCCGCTCCCGGTTGGCGGCGTTGACCACGAGGAGGTACTCCCCGGCCGTGAGCCGGTAGAGGTAGGCGTCGTCCAGGGCGCCGCCGGAGGCGTCGGGGAGCAGGGTGTACTGGGCCTCCCCGGGGTTGAGGGCGGCCGCGTTGTTGCTGAGCACCCGCTGCAGCAAGGCGAGCGCCTCCGGGCCCGTGACGCGGAAGCGGCCCATGTGGGAGATGTCGAAGAGCCCGCAGCGGCGGCGGGTCTCGAGGTGCTCGGAGACGATGCCGGCGGCGTAGTGCAGGGGCATCTCCCAGCCGGCGAACTCGGTGAAGGCGGCCCCGAGCGCCCGGTGGCGTTCAAAGAGCGGGGTTCTGTGCGCCATGGCGAAGCTCCACATGCGGCCCGGGGCCCAAAGCGCCCCGGAGGGGGTGAGCGAAGCGGCGATGCGGGCCGGGGTGCATTAGACCGCGGATCCCGCCGTCGTGTCAAACGGCCGCCCCGTGCGGCCGGCTCGACTTTCGCCGCGGAATGGGCTACCAAGCTTGAACCCCCCGGCCCCGCGGCCCTCCGGCCGCCGCCCGGCGCCGGGAACCCTACCGGGAGGTGTTCCCATGACCGTCCGCACCACCGTGCGCTGGATCGGCGAAACCCACTTCGTCGGCATCGACTCCGGACGCCACGCGGTCGTCCTTTCCGGCCAGACCGAGGCCATCGGCGCGAAACCCTCCGAGCTCCTGCTGATCGCGCTCGCCGCCTGCTCGGCCGTGGATGTGGTCGAGATCCTGCGCAAGAAGCGCATCGAGCTGCGCTTCTTCGAGGTGCTCACCGCGGCCGAGCGCGACCCGGAGCCGCCCTGGCCCTACCGCCGCATCGACCTCGTCTACCGCCTGGCGGGACGGGGGCTGACCGCCAAGGCGGCCGAGCAGGCGATCCGGCTGTCGCAGGAAAAATACTGCTCGGTCGCCGCCACCGTGCGCGGGGTGGCCGAGCTCGGATGGCGCCTGGAGCTCCTCGGGGAGGAAGGCCCGCCGCACCCCGGGACGGCCGGCGGAGCGCCCCCCGGGCTTTGACTCCCCCCTGCGGCTGCGGTAGAGTGGGGGGACGTGCAGAATGCCCCCCGGCCCCGATGGCTCCGCCCCCACCGGCCGGGGAGAGAAAGCAAGGCCATGCTCGCCGATCTCGACAACGGAAGACACGACACGACCCTCCGGCTCTTTCAGCGGGTCAGCCGCATGAGCCGGGAGCAGCAGTTCCTGCTCCTGCGGCAGCTCGCCGGCGAGCGGGTCACGCGCGAGATCTTCCAGCTGATCGTCGCCATGCCCGAAAGCGAGCAGCTCCAGCTGCTCGAGCAGCTCGGCCGGATGGGCGAGAGCGACGCCGGGGAAAGGACGCTCCGCCTGGAGGGAAGCGAGCCGCGGATGCGCGAATACCCCCGCAAATCCTGCCTGATCAACGCCGACTACCGCGTCCGCGGCCGGGATTGCCGCAGCTACATTCTGGACATCAGCATCGGGGGCGTCTTCGTCGAGACCCGCGAGCGTTTCACCGTGGGCGAGGAGGTCATTCTCAATTTCACGCTTCCCGATCATCGCCAGCCCTTTTCCCTCCGCGGCCGCATCGCCTGGAGCGGGCCGGAGGGTTTCGGGGTCAAGTTCGAGCCCCTGCCGCCTTCCCAGGGGAGCGCCATCCGGCGCTTCGTGGAAGAACCGAAATGAAACTGCGCCTCCTCGCCGCCCTCGCCTGTTTTCTGCTCCCCGGGCTCTCCTACCTCAACGCGGATGTCTTCCGCTGGGTCGACCGCGACGGGACGGTCGTCTTCGGCAACCGGCCGCCGGCGGACGCCCGCGACGTGCGGCGGATGTTCGAGGAAGCCGCCCCGGCGCCCGCCCCCCCCGGCGCCGCGGAGCCGGGCGACGCCGGCGTCGAGGCCGTCCTCCAGGAACTCGAAGCCGAGAAGGCGCGCGAGGAGGCGGAACGGCGCCAGGCCGAGGCCGTGCGCCGCCAGGCTCCCCCGACGCGCGCGGAGCTGATCGCCCGCGAGCGGGAGAAGCTCGAAAAACGGATCGCCGAGCTCGAAGAGCAGCCGCTCGAGTATTTCGGCTCGCAGAAAAACAAGCGCGTGCGCATCGGCTACTACCGCTACCGCTTGGACAAGCTGCTGGCCGACCCGGAGGGCTATTTCGCCAACCCCGAGCCCTTCGAGGGCAACGTCAAAACCCCGGCACAGGAGTAGGGACGCCGCATGCATCCGTCCGACCGCGAATCCGAATCCAAAGAAAGCTTCGTCCTCAGCGGGAGCGCCTCCAGGCGCGAAGAACCCGAAGAGCCTTACGCCTACGGCCGCAGCGCGGGCGAGGGGACGGAGTGGAGAAAATCGCTCAAACCCCTGGTGGTCGCCGGCGCGGGCCTGCTCGTCCTCATCGTCCTGGCGCTGCTCTTTCTCACCGGCTCGCCGCGGGGCTCCGAGCGCGAGGCCCTGAAAGGAATCGATTCCCGGTTGCGCGCGGTGGAGGAGAAACTCTCCCGGCTCGAGGCCATGGAAAGCGGCCTCGCCCGGCTCGAGCGCCGCGACAAAGAGACGGCCGCCCTCGCCGAGCGCCTCGCCCAGCTGGAAGCCGCCTGGAACAAGAAATTCGACCAGCTCGCCCGCGACGCCGCCCGGCCGGCGGCCCGCCCCCAAGAGCCCGCAGCCGCGGTCAAGCCCGCCGAAGCGGCCGCCAAGCCGGCCGCCGCCCCCGCCGCCGTGAAGCCGGCGGCCCAGCCCCGGGTGCATGTCGTGCAGAAGGGGGAAACCCTCTACGGCATCAGCCGGCGTTACAAGGTCGCCTTCGACGAACTCGTCAAGCTGAACCGGCTCGACCCCAAGGCGCCGCTGAAAGCCGGGCAAACGCTCACCCTGCCACCCGAACGCGGCTGAAGAAACGCCGACCGGTTCTCTGGCCGCACCCCGGCGGCCGGGCCGCCGCGCGCGGGGCTCCGCCTCACCCAATCTCCATTACTAAAACCGCCTAATTCAAATCAATCATTGACATTCTTCATGCTCATCATTGTCTTGACATCCAACTTTTCGATCCTACCTTACCGGCGCCAACGCAGTGCAACATCACCGCAACGAGAAAGGAGGAGAACCATGATCTACCGCAGGCTGACCGGCTTTCCCGGATGGTTTTCCCGCTCGCCGTTCGTCGAGCTCGAGCGCATGCGGCGCCAGATGGACCGCCTGTTCGAGGAGTGGGCCTCGCCGCGCCCGGTTTCCGGGGTCTTCCCGCTCGTCAACCTGACCGAGACCAAGGAGAGCTACTTCATCCGCGCGGAGCTCCCCGGAATGACCGCCGCCGACCTCGACATCCAGGCGACGGGCAACAGCGTCTCGATCTCCGGCGAGCGCAAGATCCCCGCCGAGAATTCCAATGCCCGTTACCATCGCCGGGAGCGCGAGTCCGGGAAATTCTCGCGCGTCATCGGGCTGCCCGGCGAAATCAACCCCGACAAGGTCGAAGCCCGGCTCGAAGACGGCATCCTCACGATCGTCGTCCCCAAGGCCGAGGCGAGCAAGCCCCGTCAGATCACGGTGAAATGAGAAGGGAGGTGAAGGCGATGGCCGAGAGCAAGGAGCTGAAGGTGAAGGAGAAGCAGGAGCTTGCCGCAAAGGCCGAGCAGACGACCCCCGGCCCGACGTTCACGCCGGATGTGGACATCTTCGAGACCGACAAGGCGATCACGCTGCTCGCCGACGTCCCGGGGGTGAAGCCGAAGACGCTCAGCATCGATCTGCGCGACAACATCCTCACGATCGTGGGCGACGTCGAGCCCTTCGAGCACCCCGACGAGGAGGATCTCCTGGTCGAGTACGAAACGGGCCGGTTCTACCGCCAGTTCACCCTTTCCGAGGTGATCGACCAGAACCGCATCGAGGCGAAGCTGCAGGACGGGGTGCTGCGCCTGACCCTGCCCAAGGTCGAAAAGGCGACCCCCCGCAAGATCACCGTCCAGAGTGCCTGAAGACCCAAGGCCGCGGGTCGCCCCTCCCGATCTGCGGGGGGGACCCGCGGCCGCAAGCCGCCTTCCGCCGCCGGGCGGCCTGTGACGCGAGGGGATGAAAGATTACTACCTCATCCTGGGCGTCAGCCGCGAAGCGACGACCCGCCAGATCCGGCGCGCCTTCCGCCGCCGGGTCAAAGAGCTCCACCCCGACGTGGGCGGCCCGACCGCCGATGCCGCCGCCTTCCGCGACGTGACCGAAGCCTACGAGACGCTCGGCCGGCCCGAGCGCCGCCGCTCCTACGACGCGCTCCTTGCCCGCCGGGAATCCCCGCCGCCGCCGCCGCCGCGGCGCGCGCGCCCGGCGCGCGCCCGGCCGCGCGGCGCAGGCTTGGAGATCGCCCTCGAGGTCGTGCTCAGCCCGCGGGAAGCGCGGCGGGGCGGGGTTTTTCCGCTGCGCCTGCCCGTCGGCCTGCCCTGCGGCGCCTGCGGCGGGCGGGGCGGCTACGCCGGGGTCTGCCCGCGGTGCGGGGGGTGGGGCTTTCGCGAAACACGGCTCGCCTTCGACCTCGTGCTGCCGCCCGGCGTCCCGACGGTCGCCCGGCTGCAGTGCGCGCTCGACGCGTGGGGGGTCCCGGGCGTGCGGCTCACGATCCTGCTGCGCACGGCCCCGGGGGTGCCGGACTGAGCGGGCGGGGGCCGCGGGGGGTCAGGAGATCCGCCGGACCGCGCCCGCGGTCTGGATCTCGGGCGGCAGGTCCTCGACGCGGATCACCGCCTCGACCCCGAGGGCGAAGGCGCGCTCGATCACGTTCTCGAGCTGGATCAGGTTTCCCGGCCAGCGGTAGGCGTGCAGGATGTCCATCACCTCGGGGGTCACGGTGTACACCGGGCGGGCGCCCCGCGCGTTGAAGCGCTCCAGGAAGTGGTGGACGAGGAGACAGAGGTCCTCCAGGCGCTCGCGGAGCGGCGGCATGCGGATCAGCGCGCCGCCGAAGAGCGGAAAGAGACCGGCATCGAGCTCCCCGCGGGCGAGCGCCTCGCGCACCGCCTTCTGGGTCGCCGCGACGAGCCGGGCCTGCGGCCGGAGGGCCGGCTCGGCGGAAGCCGGCCGGGAGCGGACCAGGCGCGCAAGGGCTTCCTGGGCCACGGCGGGCAGATCGCAGAGCTCGTCGAGGTAGACCGTCCCCTCCCCCGCGGCGGCCCAGAGTTCGGCGAAGCGCTCCGCGGCGGCCTCGGCCTCGAGCCCGCGGAAGCCGCTGCGGCAGGCGACGGCCACGAACGGCCGCTCGGCCGGCCCGGAGAGCTCGTGGAGCACCCGCGCGGCGAGCTCCTTGCCGGTGCCGCTTTCGCCCTCGATCAGCACCGGGCCGGCCCCCGCCCGCACCCGTTCGAGACCCTCGTAGACCTCCTGCATGCGCGGGCTGATGCCGACCAGCCGGCCCAAGCGGTGCCGGAGGGCCCCGCGCGGGGCCGGCCGCCCCGCATCGCCCTGCGCCCGGCGCTCGCCGAGGATGCGCACGACGATGTCCCGGAGGACGGGGAGCTTGAAGGGCTTCTGCAGGTAATCGTAGCTCCCGGCCTTCATGGCGCGGATCGCCGACTCCATCGTCCCGTGTCCGGTCACCATGACGACGGCGGTTTCGGGCCGCAGGGCCTTGATGGCGCTCAAGAGCTCGATGCCGTCGATGTCGGGCATCTTGATGTCGGTGAAGACGACGGCGAACGGCCGCTCGCGGATGCGCTCGAGGGCGCGCAGGCCGTTGTCGGCGCACTCCACGCGGTAGCCCGCCTCCTCGAGGTACTCGGCCACGAGGTCCAGGATCGCCCGGTCGTCGTCCACGAAGAGAATGTCCGCCGCTTCCATCGTCCGCCGCATCCCCTTTCCGCTTCGCCGCCCCGCCGGATGCGGGGTCAGGATTCGTTCACCAGGCCGTCGAGCTGGTAGCGCTTGATCTTCTCGAGGAGGGTCGTGCGCTTGATCTGGAGCAACTCCGCCGCCCGGTACTTCACCCCCCCCGCTTTCTCGAGCGCGCTGCGGATCAGGGCCTTTTCGAATTCCTGCACCGCGGCCGGGAGCGATATCCCCTCGACGGCCGGGAGGGCCGCCCGCCGCCTCTCCCGCAGGGGGTGGGCGGCGCGGATCTTCTCCGGCAGGTCCTCCAGGCCGAGGAGATCGCCCTCCTTCAGCACCACCAGCCGCTCGATCAGGTTGCGCAGCTCGCGGACGTTGCCGTACCACGGGTAGTGGACCAGGGCCTCCAGGGCCTCGGCGGAGAGACGCATCGGCGGCCGCCGGTTGCGGCGGGCGGACTCCTCGAGGAAATGCTCGGCCAGAAAGGGGATGTCGCTGCGGCGCTCCCGGAGGGGGGGAAGCACGATGGGAATCACGTGGAGCCGGTAGAAGAGGTCCTCGCGGAAGGCCCCCTTTTGGACCTCCTCCTCGAGGTCGCGGTGGGTGGCGGCGATGATGCGCACGTTGATGCGGATCGTCTCCCGCCCGCCCACGGGCTCGAACTCGCCCTCCTCGAGGACCCGCAGCACCTTGACCTGGAGCTCGGGGCTCATGTCCCCGATCTCGTCGAGAAAAACCGTCCCGCCGTCGGCGAGCTCGAACTTGCCCGGCGTGTCGGCGACGGCGCCCGTGAAGGCGCCGCGGCGGTAGCCGAAAAACTCGCTCTCGAGCAGGCCCTCGGGGGTCGCCCCGCAGTTGATCGGCACGAAGGGCCTGCCGCGGCGCGGCGAGCACTCGTGGATCAGGCGCGCGAGCACGCCCTTGCCCGTCCCGGTCTCCCCGT
This sequence comes from Desulfatibacillum sp., assembly GCA_020725555.1. Lineage (GTDB taxonomy): Bacteria > Desulfobacterota > Desulfobacteria > Desulfobacterales > SpSt-501 > SpSt-501. Next base: position 79,810 of record DYEU01000031.1, on the reverse strand, counting down.
TCAGCAGAATCGTGGTGTCGCTGGCGGCGGCCTTCTCCACGATGCGCAGGATGCGCTTCATCGAGGGGCTCTGCGCCACCAGGCCCGGCATGGCGGCGCCGGCAGCGAGCGGAATGACCCGGGGTGTCGAGCGGTTGGGTTCGGCCATGCGGACGGGGTCCTCGAGGTCGGGAAAGCCGCCTCCGCCTGGCGGAGACGGCCGAGTTCTGATAACAGGTTTTGCGATGGATCGCAAACCCCGCGCCGTGGAAGCGCCGTGACCCCCGCCGCCCCCGCCCCCGACCCCCGGCCCCGCCCCGCGGACCTCCCGGCGGCGGAGATGCGCCCCGAAATCGCCGTCGGCGTGCGCGAGCTCGTCGAGTTCGTGCTGCGCCGCGGGGACCTGCGCGCCGAATTCACGGGGGCCGCCGCCGCGGCCGAGGCCGTGCGCCTGCACCAGCGGATCCAGGCCTCGCGGCCCCCGGACTACCTCCCCGAGGTCGCCCTCGCCCGCACGGTGGAGGGCGAAGGCCTGCGGCTGCGGGTCGGCGGGCGGCTCGACGGGGTCTTCACCGGCGGGCTCTTCCCGCGGGTCGAGGAGATCAAGACGACGCGGCGCCCCCTGCGGGAGTGCCTGCGCGAGGAAAACCCGCTGCACTGGGGCCAGGCGCGGATCTACGCCTTTCTCTACGCCGCCGCCCACGGCCACGCGGCCGTCGAGGTCCAGCTCACCTACGCCCGCACGGACAGCGGGGCGACCCGCTCGGTGCGCCGGCTCTACGACGTGGAGGAACTTGCGGCCTTCTTCGACGAGGTGGTCGGCCGCTACCTGCGCTGGGCGGAAGCGCTTCGCGCCTGGGCCGCGGTGCGTGACGCCTCCATCCGAGAGCTCGCCTTCCCCTTTTTCTCCTTCCGGCCGGGGCAGCAGGAGATGATCGGTGCCGTCCGCGAGGCCCTGCGGCGCGGCGGGCGGATCTTCATCCAGGCGCCGACGGGCATCGGCAAGACGCTCGCGGTCCTCTACCCGGCGGTGCGCGCCCTCGCCGAGCGCTCCTGCGAGAAGATCTTCTACCTCACGGCACGCACGACGGGCCGGCTGGCCGCCGAGAGCGCGCTCGCCGCCCTGCGCGGCCGGGGCCTGCGGCTCAAGCACCTCGCCTTGACCGCCCGGGAGAAGGCCTGCCTGCAGCCGGGCGCGGCCTGCACCCCCGAGGAGTGCGGCTTCGCCGCCGGCCACTACGACCGCCTCCCCGCGGCGCGCGAAGCCCTCTTCCGCGAGGAGGCCTGGACCCGGGAGGCCGTGGCCGAGGCCGCCCGGGCCCAGCGGGTCTGCCCCTTCGAGCTCTCGCTCGACCTGGCCCGCTGGGCCGACCTCGTGGCCTGCGACTACAACTACGCCTTCGACCCCCGGGCCTTTCTGCGCCGGTTTTTCCTCGAGGAGGGCGGGCCCTGGGCCTTTCTCGTGGACGAGGCCCACAACCTCGCCGAGCGCTCGCGGGAGATGTTCTCGGCCGAGCTGCGCCGGTCCCCCTTGCGCGAGCTCGGCCTGCGGCTCGGCGGGGACCTCCCGGCGATCCGCCGGCGCCTTGAGGACCTCGACGCCTGCCTCGCCCCCGCGGCCCTGCGGGCCCGCGCCGCGGGAGGCGCCGTCGCCGACCCTCACCCGCCCGCCGAGCTCCTCGCGCACCTCGACGGCTTGGCGTCGGCCGCGGAGGGCTGGCTCGAGAAGAACCGCCGCACCCCCTACCGCCGGGAGCTCGAGGAACGCTACTTCGAGGCCGCGGCGTTTCTGCGCATCGCCGAGCGCTTCGACGAGGCCTACGCCACCTGCTGGGAGGCCGAGCCCCGGGATCTGCTCGTCAAGCTCTTCTGCGTCGACCCGGCGCGGCCGATGGCCGAGGCCCTGCGCCGCTGCCGCGCGGCCGTCTTCTTCTCGGCCACCCTCTCGCCCCCGGACTACTTCCGCTCCCTGCTCGGGGGCGGCCCCGCGGGGAGCCTGACGCTGCCCTCCCCGTTCCCGGAGCGCCACTTCGGCGTGTTCGTCGCCGACACCGTCTCCACCGTCTACCGCGACCGCGCCCGCACCTGCGGCGAGGTGGCCCGGATGCTCCGCCGCTTCGTGGAAGGCCGCCGCGGCAACTACCTCCTCTTCTTCCCCTCCTACGAGTACCTGCGGCTCGTGCTCGCGGCCTTCCGCCGCGAAGGCCCGCGGGCCGACCTCCTCGTGCAGGAGCCGGGCATGGGCGAGGCCGAGCGCGAGGCCTTCCTCGCCCGCTTCGAGGCCCCGGGCGGCGGCACGCTCGTCGGCTTCGCCGTGATGGGCGGGGCCTTCGGGGAGGGCATCGATCTCGCCGGCGCGCGGCTCTCCGGCGCGGCCGTCGTGGGGGTCGGGCTCCCGGCGGTCGGCCTCGAACGCGAGCTCATCCGCGCCCACTTCGCCGCCCGGGGGGAGAGCGGCTACGACTACGCCTACCGCTTCCCGGGCATCCAGCGCGTGCTGCAGGCCGCCGGCCGCGTCATCCGCTCGGAAGACGACCGGGGGGTTCTGCTCCTCCTCGACCGCCGCTACGCCGAGGAGAAAACCCGGCGGCTGCTGCCGCCGGCGTGGAAGCCGCGGCCCGTGCGCGACGAGCGCGAGCTCGCCGAGGAACTGGCGCGCTTCTGGGACGACCCCCCCGGCCGGGACCCCCGCGGCGGCCCGCTCGCGAATTGACTTTTGCAGCTCATCCCGCTAATCTTTTCGGATCGAAACCCCGCTGAATCCGCTGGAGGCGCAGATGGCGGAAACCGCACGCACGCTCGGGCTGGCCGGTCTCCTCGTGGCCGCGGCGGCCCTTTCCGCCTTCGCCCAGACCAAGGTCTACACCTGGACCGACGCCCGCGGCCGCCTGCACCTCACCGACGCCCCCCCGCCGGCCGAGGCGCGGCTGCAGGACGTCGTCGAGGCCGAGGCCTCGGAGGGGGCCGAGGAGCTTCGCCTGCGCCGGCTCGAAAAGCGCCGCCAAGAAGAGCGCCGCGAGGCGGCGGAAGCCCGGGAGCGCCGCGCCCGCGAGGCCGAGGAGGCAGCGCGGGAGGCGATCCGCCGCGCCGAGGAGCAGGAGCGCCGCGCCCTGGAAACCCGGCAGCGCTTCGGCAACACCCCCTCGCGCCGCGAGCAGTTCAAATACCGCATCCGCGCCGAGGAGGAGCGCGCCGCGGGCGCGCGCACCGAGGCCGAGCAGGCGCTCGAGCGCGCCCGGACCGCCTCCGAGGAGGCCCGCCGCGGCGCGGGGCCCCGCGCCCCGGAGGCTGCACCGTGACACCCGCCGCCGCCCTCGACTGGCTGCTCGCCGCGCGGCCCTGGTCCTTCACGATGACCGCGATCTCGGTCTCCGTGGGGGCGGCGCTCGCCGCGCGCGACGGTGCCTTCTCCTGGCCGCTCTACGGCCTGACCCTCCTCGCCGCCGTCCTGATGCACGCGGCGAGCAACCTGATCAACGACTACGACGACGTGCGCTCCGGGGTGGACGACCCCGCCGTGCCCACCGCAAACTACCGCCCGCACCCGCTGCTCGTCCGGCGCCTTTCGCTCACGGCGGTGCGCAACGCCGCCTTCGGCCTCTACGCCTTGGCCGCCCTGATCGGGATCGCCCTCGCCGTCGCGCGGGGCCCGGCCGTCCTGTGGCTCGGCCTCGCCGGGACGGCGGCCGGCATCGCCTACACGGCCCCGCCGTTTCATTACAAGTACCGCGCCCTCGGGGAGGTCTCGGTCTTCCTGATGTGGGGGCCGCTCATGGTGAGCGGGGCCTACTACGTCCAGCGACAGGCCTTCAGCGCCGAGGCGCTCCTCGTTTCCCTCCCCTTCGGGCTGCTGGTCGCCCTGGTGCTCCTCGCCAACAACCTCCGCGACGTGGAGCACGACCGCCGCAAGGGGATCCGCACGCTCCCGATCCTGCTCGGCGCGCGCCGGGGGATGTCGCTCTTCCTCGCGCTCATCGTCCTCTCCTACGCGGCGGTCGCGGCCATGGCCGTGGCCGGGCCGCTTCCCCGCCTGTCGCTCGCCGTCCTGCTCTCGGCCCCCATCGGCTTGCGCCTCCTCAAGCGCATGGCGACCGACATGCCCCTCGACGCCGACGCGCAGACCGCGCGCCTGGACACCGTCTTCGGGCTGCTGCTCGTCGCCTCGATGATCGCCGGGTGAGCCGGGAGCCGCGCCCGTCCGCCCCCGCCCTGGGGGCCCTCGTGGGGATCGCCTTCCTGCTGTGGGCGGCGACCTTCGCCTGGCCCGTCGGCTCCTTCTGGCTGAAGATCTCCCTTGCGGCGGGGTTCCTCGCGGCGGTCTCGCTGCGCCTGCGGCCGCGGCCGCTCGCGCGGCTTTTTCCCGGGCGGGGCGACCTCCTGGCCGGCGCCGCGGGCGCGGCGCTGCTCTACGCCGTCTTCTGGGCCGGGCGCGAGGTCTCGCTCGCCGTGTTCGATTTCGCGGGGGGGCAGATCGAGGGCATCTACCGGCGCGGGGACGGCACGCCGGCCTGGGTCATCGCCGGGCTGCTGCTCCTGGTCACCGGCCCGGCCGAGGAGATCTTCTGGCGGGGGACCTTGCAGGAGGCGCTCATGGAGCGCTTCGGCCGCCTGCGGGGCTGGGCCGCGGCCGGGGCGCTCTACGCCGCCGTGCACGCGGCTTCGGGGAACTTCATGCTCGTCGGCGCCGCGGCCGTCGCCGGGGCCTTCTGGGGCGGCTGGTACGCCTGGGGCGGGAGGCTTCCGCCGGTGATCGTCTCCCATGCCCTCTGGAGCAGCGTCGTCTTCACCGTGCTTCCCCTGCGCTGAAGCCCTCACGGCCCGGGGCCCCCCGGGCCGGCGTCCGTCGCGAGCAGATCCCGGACCGCCTCGAGGAGAGGCCCCTGGAGCGTGCGCCACCGGGGATGCATCGCCCCGCCCTCCGTCCAGGTGAAGTCGACCGCCACGAACTCCTCGGGGATCACGTGCTCCCCCTCCCGGCCGTAGCGGCTCTCGGGCACGTGCTCGACATAGAGCATGCGGGAAGGCGCCATCGCGAAATCCCGCGCGATCGAGGTCGCCAGGTGGCCGGCGCAGCTTCTCACCGACAGGGGGCTCTCCGGGACGTCGGCGACGAGGACGAGGATGGGCCGGAGAAGGGCCACCGCCTCCGGTGCCCGCCGGGCGAGGTCGTAGATCCGCAGCCGGCAGCAGCCGCGCGGGAGCCGCAGCCGGCCGCCGAACCCCTCCCAGCGATAGATCCCCTCGTAGACGAGCATCGCCGCCCCCCCCTTGTTTCGCCGCGCGCGGGCGGGCTTTCGGCCCCGGGGCCCCGCGCCCCGGTCAGCGGGTCAGGCCGCGGTAGGTGCGCAGCAGCCGGCCGGAGAGCGCGCGCACGTCGGAAATCACGTGGTGGCGGGCCCTGCCGTAGAGCCGGTCGAGCCGCGCCTCGGCCGGGTGGTTCACCGTGACCGCATGGAAGCGGATGCCGCGGAAGGCGAGCTCGGTGAGGGCCCGGCGGGTGTCGGCGACGGCCCGCTCGGCGCGGTAGCCCGCGTCGTTGGGAAAGCCGTCGCTCAAGAGGACAAGCAGGCGCACCCGCGCGGGCTGCTCGCCGAGCCGCCTGCCGGCGTGGCGCAGGGCCGCGCCGAGGCGCGTGTTGCGCTGCGGGAGGAGCCCGCCGATGCGGTCGCGAACCTCTCCCGCCCAGGGGTCGTCGAAGCCCTTGACGACCCGGTAGTCGACGTGGCGGCGTCCGGAGCCGGAAAAGGCGGCGACGGCGAAGGCGTCGCCGAGCACGCCGAGCGCCTCGCAGAGGATCACGAGCGCCTCCTGTTCGACGGCGAGAACGCTCGCCCCGGCATCCGGCACGACCGCGGCGGTCGAGCGCGAGGCGTCGACCAGCAGGAGCACGGCGACGTCGCGCCGGTCGGGCAGGTGCTTGACGAAGATCCGCTCCTCGGGGACCCCGCCGCGCCGGCGGTCCACGGCGTAGTCGAGGAGCCTGCCGTAATCGAACGCCTCCCCCTCGCGCCACCCCCGCAAGCGCCGCAGCCCCTCGGGCCGCAGGCGCTCGAAGGCGCGCCGCGCCGCGCGCACGAGGGCCGCCCGCCGCGCCAGCGCGGCGGCGTAGAAGCCGGGCGGGCCGGCGGGCGAGGGCCGCTCGTAGACCGTGACGTGGTCGGGGAGGTAATCCCCCAGGGCCTCGTCCCACTCGGGGTAGCGGAAGGCGTCTTTGCCCCCGGCCGCGGCAGCCGCCGCGGCGTGCAGGGCGGGCACGTCCTCCTCCGCCCCGGCCTGCACGCCGTGCCCGCGGGCGGCCGCCTCCGCCGACCCGGGGGGCCCTGCGCCGCCCTCCGCCCCGCCCGGCCGAGACTCGGCCGTGGGCGCGCGCCGCAGGCCGGGGGCGCCCCCGGCGACCCCCCGGCGACCGCGCCGGCCGGGGCCGGCCTCCGTTTCGTGTCCCGGATGGGGCCAGGGCCGCCACCCGAAGGGCGTGCACAGCCGCCGGGCTTCCTCCCCGCCCGCCAGCAGCCGGTCGAGCGCCTCGTAGGCGCGCTCCACCTGCAGGGCGGTGTCGGCGACGGAGGCGTCCTCCGCGAGCCCGTCGGCGAGGGGGCGCAGGATCCCCGCCGCCCTCGCCGCGGCTCCGCTCTCCTCCCCGCCCGCGCCGACGAGAAGGCGCAGCAGCCCGGTGAGCGAGGGCTCGGCCCGGGGGGGGAGGGCCTCCTCCTCCGCGGCGAGGGCGGCGGCAAGCCGTGCGGCGAGTCCCGGGTAGCGCTGCGCCAGGCAGCGGGCGACGCGCACGGTCTCGAGCAGGCCAAAGAGCTCGCCCGCAAAGGCGGGGTCGGGAAACCCCGCGAGGAACCCCTTGATCCCGGCACCTTGCGGCCGGAGGGCGGGAAAGGCGAAGGTGCCGAACTCGTGGAAGGAGGCCTCGAGCCCGGCGAGCAGGCGGTAGCAGGCCTCGTTTTGCCGCCGGCCTCCCTCGCGGGCGATCTCCTCCGGGAGGTAGAGCGCGCGCCCGTCGGAGACCACCATGCGGCCGGAGGCCAGCGGCGCCGCGAACTCCGCGAGCGGGCGCACGGCGAGCGGTCGGCCGAGGCGGGCCCGCAGGTAGCGGGCAAGCCGCGGCCCCAGCTCGCGCAGCCGGGCGCCCTCCCGGAAGGCGCCCAGGTGCCGGCGCGCGGCCTCGGTCTCGAGGGCGAGAAAGGCGGCGGCGGCCGACCGGCCCTGGCGCGCCAGCAGGCGGGCCGCCTCGGCCACGAAGGAGGAAAGCGCCGCCTCGCCGAGCCGGTCGAGGCCCTGTTCGCGTCCGGCGAGAAAGGGCTCGAGCAGGCGGCGGTCCAGCCGGGCGAGCTCCCGCAGGGCCCGGAGGGCCGCCGCATCGCCCTCGCCGACGATTCTAAGGAACGCCGGGGGCAGGGTGCGGGTGAAGCGCCGGATCTCCTCGTGGGTCGGCCGCGAGGCGGCGACGGCCTCGAGCACCTCGAGGCCGAGGGCGGCGAGGCCCGGCCTGCCGGCGGCGGCGGACAGCAGCCGGGGCAGCCCGGAGAGCAGCCCCTGCAGCGCCTGCAACCCGATCGCGGCGAGCGCCTCCCAGACCCGGAAGAACACGGGCCGGACCTCGGCCTCGCCGCAGAGCAGCACGGGGGGCAGGATCTCGGCGATAAGCCGGCCCGGGGCGGCGCCCTCCCGGCCGGCCGCCCGCAGGGCGCGGTGAAAGCAAAGGCGCGCCTCCCGCCCGGCCCGGCCGTTCAGGGCCGCATACCCCGCCGCCACCGCCTCGCCGAAGGCGGGGGCGACGGCAAAGGCCCAGGCGGTGTCCGCGGCGGCCGGGTCCGCGGCCGGGGCGGCGGCTTCCGGAGAGAGCCCTTCACAGGACATCGGCGATCAGGTCCTCGAGGGTTTCCCGGAGGTGTTCGTCGTCGGTGAGCGGCAGGCAGACCGCGGTGCGGACCGCCTCGCGCATCGCGACCCCGCGGCGCACCAGGAGGCCGGCGTGGATGAGCAGCCGGGTCCCCGCCCCCTCGGCGAGCCCCTGCTCGCGCAGGTTGCGGATCTTGGCGGCCAGGGCGACGAGCCGGGCGGCGGCCTCCGGCGGGATGCCGGCCTCGGCGGCCACGATGCGCGCCTCCCGCTCCGGCTCGGGGTAGTCGAACTCGAGGGCCACGAACCGCTGCCGCGTGCTCGGCTTGAGGTCCTTCAGCACCGACTGGTAGCCGGGGTTGTAGGAGACGACCATCAGAAAATCGGGGTGCGCGGGCAGGAGCTCCCCCGTCTTGTCGATCACCATGCGGCGGCGGTTGTCCGTGAGGGGGTGGATGACGACGGTGGTGTCCTTGCGCGCCTCCACCACCTCGTCGAGATAGCAGAGCGCGCCGTGGCGCACGGCGAGCGTGAGCGGCCCGTCGACCCAGACGGTCTCGTCGCGCCGCAGCAGGTAGCGGCCGATCAGGTCCGAGGCGAAGAGGTCCTCGTGGCAGGCGACGGTCACGAGCGGGCGGCCGAGGCGGTAGGCCATGTACTCGACGAAGCGGGTCTTGCCGCATCCCGTCGGCCCCTTGAGCAGCACGGGGAGCCGGGCCTCCCAGGCCGCCTCGAAGACCTCGACCTCGGAGCCGCGGCTCAGGTAGAAGGGCGGGGTCGGGATGCGGTAGGCGTCGATGGGGCTCATCGCGTCGGTGCGGGGTTCACGGCTTGTCATCCGGAGGGATCCGGCGTAAAATGCCATTGTAGCCGAATCCCCGCCGCTTGCAAGCTCCCGCGGGCGGAAACGGAAGCACCCGCATGAGCGAGCCCGACCCGCGCCCGATCCACCACCTTCAGGAAGGCGACCGCGAGTTTCTGCTCCTGGGCACGGCCCACGTGTCGGAGGAATCCGCGCGCTTGGTCGCGGAGACGATCGCCGCCTGGAGGCCCGACACCGTCTGCCTCGAGCTCTGCCCCGCGCGGTACCAGGCCCTGCGCCAGAAGGAACGCTGGCGGGAGATGGACGTCCTGCGCGTCCTGCGCGAGAAGAAGGCCGCCGTGTTGCTCGTCAACCTCCTGCTCGCCTCCTTCCAGAAGCGCATCGCCCGGCGGCTCGACGTGGAACCGGGGGCGGAGATGCGGCGCGCGGCGGAGGCGGCCGAGGAGATCGGGGCGCAGATCCGGCTCGTCGACCGCGACATCCGCGTGAGCCTCACCCGGCTGTGGCGCTCCCTGGGCACCCGCGAGCGTTTCCGCCTGCTGCGCGAGCTCGCCGGATCCCTCCTCTCCCCCCTCGAGGTCGGCGCGGAGGAGATCGAGCGCATGAAGCGCCGCGATGTGCTCGAGACCCTGCTGGCCGAGATCGGCCGCACGGTGCCCACGTTGAAACGGGTGCTGCTCGACGAGCGCGACCGGGTGCTCGCGGCCCGCATCCGGCAGTCTCCGGGCCGACGGGTCCTCGCCGTGGTGGGCGCCGGGCACCTGCCGGGGATGCTCGCCTGCTGGCGGGACGAGGTGGACCTCGCCGCGCTGGAGACGGTCCCGCCCGCGGGCCGGGGGGCCCGCCTCCTCTCGTGGTCCGTTCCCGTCCTCCTCGGCGTCCTCTTCGCCGCGGGCTTCCTGTTCGGCGGCGGAAAGGCCGGGGCGGACATGGTCACGCTCTGGGGCCTGAGCACGGGCCTGCTCGCCGGGCTGGGGGCCGCCCTGGCGCTCGCGCACCCGGCGGCCATCCTCTCCGCGGCGGTCGCGGCACCGGTGACGACGTTGCACCCGCTGGTCGCCGCCGGCTGGGTTTCGGGGTTCGTCGAGGCCTTCTCGCGCCGGCCGCGCGTGCGGGACCTGGAACGCCTCCCCGAGGACATCCTCTCCGTGCGCGGCTTCTGGCGCAACCGGGTGACCCGCATCCTGCTGGTCGTCGTCTTCACGAACCTCGGCGCGGCGATGGGGACGATGATCGCCTTTCCCCTGCTCATGGGCCTGCTGCTGGAGTCCGGCTGATGGCGCACCGGCCCGGCCGACGGCCGGCCGCGGCGCTCGCCGCGGCGCTGCTCTGGCTCCTCGCCGGGTGTGCGGGTGTGGCCCCTTCGCGGCCCGAGGCCCCCGCCCCCCGGCCGCGGCCCGCGCTTCCGGCCCTGCGCTACACCATCCAGGTGGGCGCCTTCCTGCACATCGACAACGCCGTGCGCTTGACCGAGCGGCTGCTCGCCGAGCGGCTCGCGGCCTACCATTTCATCGACGACTCCGGCTTCTACAAGGTGCGCATCGGGAACTTCCCCTCCCGCGAGGACGCCGTCGCCGCGGCCGGCCGGCTGCAGCGCAAGCGGCTGATCGAGGACTTTTTCATCGTCGCCCCCGAGGACTACCCCCTCGGCCGCGACGGCGCGCTGAGCGAGGAGCAGTTCCGCACCGAACTGATCCGCACCGCCCAGCGCTTCATCGGCGTTCCCTACCGCTGGGGCGGGGACTCCACCGTCAGCGGGTTCGATTGCAGCGGGCTGACGCGCGTGGTCTACGGCCTCAACGGCCTCGAGCTGCCGCGCACCTCCGGGGAACAGTGGCAGGCCGGCCGGCCCCTCAAGCCGGGCGAGCTCCGGCGCGGCGATCTCGTCTTCTTCGCGACCCGCGGGGGCTCCCGGGTGTCGCACGTGGGGATCTATCTCGGCAAGGACGACTTCCTGCACGCGCCGCGGCCGGGAAGCCGCATCCGGGTCGATTCCCTCGAGGACGACTACTACCGCCGGCGCTACCTCGGGGCGCGCACCTACCTCTGAGGGCCGCCCGGCGGGATAGCGGGCCCCGGGACGATGACCACCACGGTGCGCGTCAGGCGCCGGCCGCCGGGGAGCTCGTAGACGCGGCGTTCCGTGCGCAGGCGGCCCTCGGCGTAGAGCCGGATGCACTCGGGGTAGAGCCGCCACTCGTGCTCGAGCCCCTTGCGGCGCACCGCCTCGAGCGTGTCCCCCTCCTCGATGGGAAAGGCCCGCTGGCCGATGATCGGCCCGGTGTCCTCGCCGTAATCGACGAAATGCACGGTGCACCCCGCCACCTTGCAGCCGTAGCGAAAGGTGTCGCCGTAGCCGTCCGTCCCCGGGAAGGCGGGCAGTAGCGCGGGGTGGATGTTCATGATGCGCGGCGGGTCGGCCCCGGCGTTCACGCGGTCGATGAAGTAGGGGGTGAGCACGCGCATGAACCCGGCCAGGACGAGCAGGTCGAAGGGGTAGGGCCGCATGGCGGCCAGCAGCTCCGCCTCGGCCGCGGCCCGGGAGGCGAGAAACCGGTCCAGGCGCGGATCCCCCGCAGCCGGCCGCAGCCGTTGGCGGGCGCGCGCCGCGGCGAGGGAAAAATCGGGCGGCGGCGGGGGCGGCGGGTCCGCGGCGAAACGCGCCAGGATCTCCCGGTAGGGGACGACGAAGGTCGGCACGCCGCTGGCGCGGGCGCGCTCCAGCCCTTTCGCCTCCGCGTTGTCGGCGCCGACGAAGACGACCCGCGCGGGCAGCCGTCCTTCACGCACGGCGTCCAGGATCGCCTGCAGGTTGGTGCCCCCGCCGGAGACGAGGACCCCGACCCGGAGCAGTTGAGGGTGGGGCATGGCCGGCCTCCCGTTCTTTCCCCGCGTCCCCCCGGCCGCGCCCGGCGGCCCGGTTGGTTGACATCCCTGGGGGGAGACTCTATTATCCCGTCAATTTGGTTTCAAGAAAGGAATCATCCCCATGGCGGACGGCATTCTGGAACTCGAGGACGGCACTTTCGAGGCCGAGGTCCTGAAAAGCGAAAAGCCCGTGCTGGTCGACTTCTGGGCCCCCTGGTGCGGGCCGTGCAAGGCGATCGCGCCCGTGGTCGAGGATCTGGCCAAGCATTACGCGGGCAAGATCAAGTTCGCCAAGTGCAACGTGGACAACAACCCGGTGACCCCCGGCAAGTTCGGCATCAAGGCCATCCCCACCCTGATCTTCTTCAAAAACGGAAACGTGGTCAACCAGATCACGGGCATGGTCGCCAAGGCCAAGCTTGAAGAAGCCCTCCAGAAACTGCTCTGATCCCCGAGGCAGCCATCCCGGCTTCCGCCCAAGCGCGGCATCCGGCAAGGGGCGGTGGCGGCCGCTTCTTTTCCGGGCGCTGAGCGGGATCCTGCTCGGCCTGCTGCTGCTCCCCGCGGGGTGCACGGCGATCCGGGAAACCGCCTCCGACCTCAAGAAAAGCGTCACGGGCCTCTTCGGCGGGGGCGACGAGTCGCTGAGCGCCGAGGAGCTCGTCCTGCGCGGCATGGAGGCCTTCGACGGCGGCAACTACCGCAAGGCCGCGGAACACTTCCAGAAGCTCAAGGACATCTACCCCTTCTCCCGCTACGCCATCTTGGCCGAGCTCAAGCTCGGCGACGCCCACTACCGCCTCGAGCAGTACGAGGACGCCCTCTTCGCCTACGAGGAATTCGAAAAACTCCATCCCCGCAACGAGGCCGTCCCCTACGTGATCTACCAGATCGGGCGCTGCCACTTCGACCGCATCTCGACCCCCGACCGGGACCCGACCCCGGCGCGCAAGGCCCTGGAAGCCTTCGAGCGCCTGCAGCGGCAGTACCCCGGCGATCCCTGGGCGCGGCGGGCGGCCGACCACATCATCGCCTGCCAGAAGACGCTCGCCGCCCACGAGTTCGGGATCGGGCGTTTCTACTTCAAAGCGGGGCGCTACCGGGCCGCTCTGGAACGGTTCCGCGCCGTCGTCAGCCGCTATCCCGACGTCGGCTACCACCAGCCGGCGCTCGATCTGATCCGCCAGTGCGAAAGCCGTCTGGAAGAGACCGCTTCCCGGGCCGCCGAGCCCGCCTGGGCCCCCTCGCCGACGCCCGCCCCCTTCGCCCCCGAAAACGGCTGACGCCCCGGGGGGGGGGCCGAAGCTATTGCATTTCTCCCCGAATCGTGTAAATAAAGGGGTTTGCGTTTCGTTGAGCGACGTGTTTGCGAAGGGAAGGCACCGATGGCCAAGCAATGCGCGATCTGCGGCAAGAAGCCCATCGTGGGCAGCAACATCAGCCATGCCCACAACGTGACCAAGCGCCGTTTCGAACCCAACCTGCAGCGCGTGCGCGCTCAGACCGACGCCGGGGTCCGCAAGATCACCGTGTGCACCGCCTGCCTGAAGGCCGGCCGCGTCCAGAAAGCCCCCTGAGGACCCCGCCCCTCACGAGACCCGCCAGGCGTCCTGCACCTGCTTGACCCGACGCACCGCCCCGAGAATGCGCTCGAGGTGGTCCGTGTCATGGACACTGATGGTGAAGCGGCTTTCCACCAGCCGGTTCTCCTTGGTGTCGGAGGCGGCGTGCAGGATGTTGGCACCCAGCTTGCTGATGTTGCCCACGAGATCGGCGAGCAGCCCCAGGCGGTCGGTGGAGATCACCTGGATCTTCACCGGGAAGGTGTCCGCGGTCTCCACGTTCCATTCGACCTCGATCTGCCGCTCCGGGTTGCTGCGCAGGGCGTTGACGCAGCCCGCCCGGTGCACGGTCACGCCGTAGCCCTGGGTGATGTAGCCGATGATCGGGTCCCCGGGCACCGGCTGGCAGCAGCGGCCGAACTTGATCAGGATGTCCTCCATGCCGCGCACGAGCACCCCGCCGCGCGGCTTGCGCCGCCGCACGCGGCTCATCAGCTTGCCGAGGATGGAGCCCTGGTCGCTCTCGGCGGGGGGGGCGGCGAGAAACGGCCGCACCACCTGCAGGGGGGTGATCTTGCCGTAGCCCACGGCGGCGACGAGGTCGTCGAGGGTCTTGAACCCCAGGGCGGCGGCCGCGGCCTCCATCTTCTCCGAGCGGAAGAGCTGCGCGAAATTGAGCCGCTCCTTGCGGAAGGCCTTCTCCAGCATCTCCCGGCCGAGGCTGATGCTGCGCTCGCGCTCCTGGGTCTTGATCCATTGCCGGATCTTGGAGCGCGCCTTGATCGTGCGGACGAACTTGAGCCAGTCCTTGCTGGGATGGTGGTGGTGGGCGGTGAGGATCTCGACGATGTCGCCCGTCTGCAGCTCGTAGGTGAGGCTCACCATCTGGCCGTTCACCCGGGCGCCGGCGCAGCGGTGGCCGACCTCGGTGTGGATCAGGTAGGCGAAATCGACCGGGGTCGACCCCTTGGGCAGGGCGCGGATGTCCCCGCGCGGGGTGAAGACGTAGACCTCGTCGGGAAAGAGGTCGATGCGCACGTTTTCCAGGAATTCGCCCGCATCGCGGAATTGCTCCTGGTTTTCGACGATGTCCTGGATCCAGGCGAGTTTCTTGAGCAGATCCTCGTCGAAGCGCTGGCCTTCCTTGTAGCTCCAGTGGGCGGCGATGCCGGACTTGGCGATGCGGTCCATCTCCCAGGTCCGGATCTGGATCTCGATCCGCTCGCCCTCCGGCCCGATGACCGTGGTGTGCAGCGACTGGTACATGTTCGGCTTGGGCCGGCCGATGTAGTCCTTGAACTTGAAATCGATCGGCTTCCACATGGAGTGGATCAGCCCCAGGGCCTCGTAGCACTGGGGCACCGTGTCCAGGATGATCCGGAAGGCGGTGAGGTCGTAGATCTGGTCGAAGCGGAGGTTCTGCTTCCGCATCTTCGAGTAGATGCTGTAGAAGTTCTTGCTGCGGCCGAGCACCTCGGCGTTCAGGTTCATTTCCTGCAGCCGGCGGTGGAGGATCCCGCGCATCTTCTCGATGTAGGCCTCGCGCTCCGCCCGCGAGGTGGCCACCCACTGCTCGATCTGGGCGTATTCCTCCGGGTGGAGGTACTTGAAGGCGTTTTCCTCGAGCTCGGTCTTGATCCAGTAGATGCCCAGCCGGCCGGCGATGGGCGCGTAGATGTCCATCGTCTCCTGGGCGATCTCCCGCCGCTTGTCCGGGGAATGGAAGCGCAGGGTGCGCATGTTGTGCACCCGGTCGGCGAGCTTGATGAGGATCACCCGGATGTCGCGCGCCATGGCGAGAAACATCTTGCGGATGTTCTCGGCCTGGCGCTCCCGCGAGGAGACGGCGGGCAGCAGGCTGAGCTTGGTCACCCCCGAGACCAGCTCGAGCACCTCCTCCCCGAAGAGCTCGCGCAGCTCCTCCGGCCGGGCCCCGGTGTCCTCGAGCACGTCGTGAAGCAGCCCCGCGGCGACGCTGACGACGTCCAGGCGCATCTCGGCCAGGATGTGGGCGACCTCGAGGGGGTGGAGCAGGTAGGGCTCGCCCGAGAGCCGCACCTGCCCGGCATGGACGCGCGCCGAGTAGACGTAAGCGCGCTCGACGAGGTCCAGGCGCGACTCCGGCGCGTAGGCGGCGATCTTGTCGAGGATCTGGTTGATCCGGATCATGACCCGTCGTCATCCCGCCCCACCCCGCCGGGCGGCGGGGGTCAATAGGCCTTGGCGAAGACGGCCCGGTGGCGGCCGGGTCGGCCGCAGGCGAGGCAGGGCCCGGGGGCGTCCTCCTCCTCGAAGGGCAGGCAGCGGATGCTGACCGTCAGCGCCTCCTTGATCCGCGCCTCGCAGGCACCGTCCCCGCACCAGGGGGCCGTCGCGAACCCGCCGTGGATTTCCGGTTTTTCCTCGTTGCGGGGGGTGAAGAAGGCGACGAACTCCTCCCAGCGGTCGAAGGGGCGCGTGTGGGCCTCGCGGTAGGCGAGCGCCCGGTCGTAGAGCGTCTGCTGGATCTCGTCGAGGATCGCGGGCAGCCGCGCGACGAACTCCTCCCGGGGCAGCGCGGCCCGCTCGCTGTGCGGCCGGTCCCGGCGCCCCAGGAAGACCGTGCGGTCGCGCACCTCGCGCATCCCGATCTCCGCGCGCAGCGGGATCCCCTTCTTGATCCACTCCCAGACGCGCGCCCCGCCGATGTCCCGCCGGTCGATCTCGACCGTGACCGGTCGGCCGTGGTAGCGCAGCGCACCGAGCTCCCGGGCGAGGGTCTCGACCGCCTCGGCGACGGCGGCGCGCTCGGCGTCGCCCTTGACGATCGGCAGGAGCGCGACGTGCGCCGAGGCCACCCGCGGCGGCAGGACGATGCCGTCGTCGTCGCCGTGGGTCATGATCACGCCGCCGATCAGGCGCGTCGAGGCCCCCCACGAGGTGGTCCAGACGTACTCCTCCTTCTCCTCGGCGGTGTGGAAGCGGATCTCCGCCGCGCGGGCGAAGTTCTGGCCCAGGAAGTGGGAAGTCCCCGCCTGCAGCGCCTTGCGGTCCTGCATCATCGCCTCGATGCACAGGGTGTCGACCGCGCCGGGGAACCGCTCGGCCGCGGTCTTGCGCCCCTTGAGCACGGGCATGGCCAGGATCTCCTCGGCGAGCCGGGCGTAGATGTCGAGCATCATCACCGTCCGCTCCCAGGCCTCCTCGGCCGTGGCGTGCGCCGTGTGCCCCTCCTGCCAGAGGAACTCGCTGGTCCGCAAAAAGATGCGCGTGCGCATCTCCCAGCGGACCACGTTGCCCCACTGGTTGATCAGCACGGGAAGGTCCCGGTAACTCGCGATCCACCGGCTGAAGGCGTCGGCGATGATCGTCTCCGAGGTCGGCCGGACGACGAGCGGCTCGGTGAGCCGCCCGGCGGGGACGAGCTGGCCGCCGCCGTCCTTTTCCAGGCGATGGTGGGTGACGACGGCGCACTCCTTGGCGAAGCCCTCCACGTGGTCGGCTTCCTTCTGCAGGAAACTGAGCGGGATGAAGAGGGGGAAGTAGGCGTTTTTCACCCCCGTCGCCTTGAACATCTCGTCCATGGCCTGCATGATGTTCTCCCACAGGGCGTAGCCCCAGGGCTTGATGATCATGCAGCCGCGCACCGGCGAGCGCTCGGCGAGGTCCGAGGCCTTGATCACCTGCTGGTACCACTCCGGGTAGTCTTCGCTGCGCGTCGGCGAAATGGCGGTTCGTGCGGTTTTCCCCATCGGCGTTGCGTTTCCTTTCGTCAGAGATTCACAAACCGGCTTCCCCGCCGGTTCCGCGGCCGGGCTCCCGCGGCGGCTCCGCCGCGAGCCGGCGGACCTCGGCGACCAGCGCCTCGGCCAGCTCCTCCTCGCGGAGGCGGCGGACGACCTTGCCCTTGCGGAAGAGGATGCCGGCCCCGTCCCCGCCGGCGATCCCCACGTCGGCCTCCCGCGCCTCCCCGGGCCCGTTGACGACACAACCCATCACGGCCACCTTGAGCGGCGCGGCGATGCCCGCGATCTCCCGCTCGACCCGCTCGACGAGGGCGAAGAGGTCGATGCGCGTGCGGCCGCAGGTGGGGCAGGCGATGATCTCCGGGCCGCGGCGCCGGATCTCGAGCGCCCGCAGGATCTCCCAGCCCGCCCGGACCTCCTCCACGGGGTCGCAGGTGAGCGAAACCCGCAGGGTGTCGCCGATGCCCTCGGCGAGGAGCATGCCGATCCCCAGGGCCGACTTCACGAGCCCACCGACCCGGGTCCCGGTCTCGGTGACCCCGAGGTGCAGCGGCAGATCGGTCTTGCGGGCGATCAACCGGTAGGCGGCGACGGTGCGCGGGACGTCGGAGGCCTTGAGCGAGACCTTGAGGTCGTGGAAATCCCAGCCGCGGATCCGGTCGATGTGCCGCAGGGCGCTTTCCACCATCCCCTCGGCCGTCACCCCTTGGTATTGGCGCACGATCGATTTTTCAAGCGACCCGGCGTTGACGCCGATGCGGATCGGGATGCCGCGGTCGCGGGCGCAGGCGACCACCTCCCGCACCCGGGACGGGGCGCCGATGTTGCCGGGGTTGATGCGCAGGCCGTCGGCGCCGGCCCGGGCGGCGCGCACGGCAAGGCGCGCGTCGAAATGGATGTCGGCGACGAGCGGGAGGGAAATCTCCCGCTTGATGCGCTGGATCGCGTCGGCCGCCTCGCGGTCGGGCACGGCCACGCGCACGATCTCGCAGCCGGCCTCCTCGAGCCGCCGGATCTGGCGCACCGTGGCCGCGACGTCCGCGGTCGGCGTGTTGGTCATCGACTGGACGGCGATCGGCGCGCCCCCGCCCACGGCGACCGCGCCGACCTGGATGCGGCGCGAGATGCGGCGATGCTCCATGGACCTTCGCTTCCCTCCGCCCCGGCGCCCCGCTTGCCTGCGGGCCGCTAATGTGGTAGCCGCCCCGCAAGGGGGAGACCCCGTCCCCCCCGACGCCCACGCGCCGGGCACGCCCCGGCGCCTGTCCTGCAAGGAGGAAGCCATGCCGTCCCCGGATTCGAGCGGGCCCCGTCCCGACCCCTCTTCCCCCGCGCACGGCCTCGAAGAGGACCTGCGCCGGAGCGCGCCGGAGGGGCGCCTCGCCTGCGCCGAGGCCTTCGCCCTCGCCGACCGGCTCGGCCTTGCCCCGATCGAGATCGGCCGCGCGGCCGACCGCCTGGGAGTCCGCCTGGTGCGCTGCCAGCTCGGGCTGTTCGGCTACCTCCCCGAGAAAAAAATCGTGAAACCCGCCGCGCAGGTCGAGGAGCCCCTCGCGGCGGCGATCCGCGCCGCGCTGGCCGAGGGCCGCCTGCCCTGCCGCGCGGCCTGGGAGATCGCCGCGCGCTTGGGGCTGCCCCGCATGGCCGTGAGCGCGGCCTGCGAGGCGCTCGCGGTGCGCATCAAGCCCTGCCAGCTCGGCGCCTTCTGAGCCCCCCCCGAACGCCGCGCCGCCTACCGCAGCCGGAGGCCGACGAAGGGGTTGGTGCGCTTTTCCTCGCCGATCGTCGTCTCCGGCCCGTGGCCGGTGAACACCCGCACCTCGTCGGGCAGGCGGAAGAGCTTTTCCTGGATGCTCCGCCGCAGGGTGTCGAAATCGCCCCCGGGGAAATCCGTGCGGCCGACGGAGCCGGCAAAGAGCGTGTCGCCCACGAAGAGGCAGCCGTCGGCGTAAAAAGAGACCCCGCCGGGCGTGTGGCCGGGCGTGTGGATCACCTGCAGGGCGAGCTCCCCCACCGGGATCGTCTCCCCCTCGGCGATCAGGCGGTCGGGGTCGGGGGAGTTTTCGGCCGCCATGCCCCAGGCGGCCGCCGTGCGGGCGAGCAGCCGCAACATGGGCGCATCGAGCGCGTGAATCAGGAGCGGGGCCCCGGTCGCCTGCTTCAGGCGGCGGTTTGCGCCGACATGGTCGAAGTGGCCGTGGGTGTTCAGGATGTGGGTCACGGTCAGGCCGCGCTCGGCGAGGGCGAGGAGAATGCGGTCCGCCTCGTCGCCCGGGTCGATGACCGCGGCGCGGCGGGTTCGCTCACAGCCGACGATGAAGCAGTTGGCCTGAAGCGGCCCCACGGCGAGCTGTCGGATGATCATGAACGTCCTCCTGTGGCATTGGCTTTCTTTCGCGGGGGGGGTCCGCCGGGGCGGACGTAGCGCCGCCGGGGGCGGCCCGCCTCCGCGTCGGCCTCCGCCGCCGGGGGCGGGGGCGCCGGCCCCGCCTGCGCCTCCGCGGCCGGCTCCTCGGCCGCGCCGCCGGGGGCGGCGCCGATCTCCTCCGGCGCCGGCCGCTGGACCTCGCCCCGCTCGAGGGCAAGGCGGATGCGGTCCACGATGCCGTTGATGAAGGCCCCGGATTCCTCCCCGCCGAACTTCTTGCCGAGGTCGACGGCCTCGTCGATGCTCACGCGGTGAGGGATGTCCTCGCAGCAGAGCATCTCGAAGAGGGCGATCCGCATTACGTTGCGGTCGACCCCCCCCATGCGCTCGAGGCTCCAGTTCTCCGAGTACCGCTCGATCAGGGGGTCGAGAACCCCGCGCGCCGCCATCACCCCGCGCACCAGGCGCTCGAAGTAGGCCGCCGCCTCCGGCTTGGGGGCGAACTCGCCGCGGAACCGCTCCAGCGCCTGCGGCGTGAACTCCCCGGCGTGGTCCATGTAGAACAGCGCCTGCAGGGCCGCTTCGCGCGCTTTGCGACGGGCGCCCATCGCCTCAGAGCCGCTCGACCAGGTTCGCCATCTCGACCGCGGCCATGGCCGCGCTGAACCCCTTGTTGTCGAGCTTGGTGCCGGCGCGCTCGATCGCCTGCTCGATCGTGTCCACCGTGATCACCCCGAAGATCACCGGCAGCCCGGATTCCATCATCACCGCGGCGATCCCCTTGGAGGTCTCGGCGGCGACGAAGTCGAAATGCGGGGTCGCGCCCCGGATCACGGCCCCGAGGCAGATCACCGCGTGGAAGCGGCCGCTCGCCGCCAGCCGCTTGGCCGCCAGCGGGATCTCGAAGGCGCCCGGGACCTTGACGACCTCGATGTCCCCGTCGCGCGCCCCGCAGCGGGTGAGCGCATCGAGCGCCCCCTCGAGCAGTTTTCCGGTGATGAAATCGTTGTAGCGGCTGGCCACGATCGCGAACTGCTTGCCTTCCGCCCGCAGGGGCCCTTCGATGACCTTCGGCATGCCCTCCTCCGCTTCGCCTTCCCCGGTCGCCCGGGGCGTCATGGGGTTTTTTCGAGCGACAGCAGGTGTCCCATCTTGAATTTCTTGCACGCAAGGTAGCACCGGTTGAACTCGTTGGGCTCCACCTCGATCGGCACCTGCTCCACGATGCGCAGCCCGTAGCCTTCCAGCCCGATCATCTTGCGCGGGTTGTTGGTGAGCAGCCGCATGCGGCGCACGCCGAGATCGGCGAGGATCTGGGCGCCGATGCCGTAGTTGCGCATGTCGGGCTGGAACCCGAGCTGCAGGTTCGCCTCGACCGTGTCCAGCCCCTGCTCCTGCAAGCTGTAGGCGCGGATCTTGTTCACCAGCCCGATGCCCCGCCCCTCCTGCCGGATGTAGAGGAGCACCCCGCTGCCCTCCTCCTCCATCATCGCCAGCGCCCGGTGGAGCTGCGGGCCGCAATCGCAGCGCAGCGACCCGAAGATGTCCCCCGTGAGGCACTCGGAGTGCACCCGCACGAGCACGGGTTTCTCCGGGTCGATCCGGCCCTTGACCATGGCGAAGTGCAGAAAATCGTCGATGTCGTTCTCGTAGACCACCGCCCGGAATTCGCCGGCGATCACCGTGGGGATGGTCGCCTCGGCCACGCGGTGGACGAAGGACTCGGTGCGCATGCGGTATTCGATGAGGTCGGTGATCGTGCAGATGCCGATGCCGTGCTCGCGGCTGATGGCCTCGAGCGCCGGCGTCCGGGCCATCGCGCCGTCCTCGTCGAGGATGCCGCAGATGACCCCGGCCGGGGTGAGCCCCGCCAGCCGCGCGAGGTCCACCGACCCCTCGGTCTGTCCCGTGCGCACGATCACCCCGCCCTCGCGCGCCATGAGGGGGAAGACGTGGCCCGGCCGCACGAGGTCCTCGGGGCGCGCCCCGGGGGCGACCGCGGTGCGGATCGTGTGCGCGCGGTCGGCGGCCGACAGGCCGGAGGTGATCCCGCTGCGCGCATCGATCGAGACCGTGAATCCGGTGCCGTAGCGCGAGGTGTTGTTCTCGACCATCGGGGGGAGATCGAGGGCCCTGGCCTTCTCGCGCGACAGCGACAGGCAGATGAGGCCGCGGCCCTGGCGGGCCATGAAATTGACGGCCTCGGGGGTGACCTTTTCGGCCGCCATGCAGAAATCCCCCTCGGATTCGGGGTCCCGCCCGTCGGCCAGGATGATCATCCGGCCGCGGCGGATTTCCTCGATGGCTTCTTCGATGGCGAGATACCGCATGACCCTGACCCGATCCTTCCCCCGAGCGGCGCCGGCCCCTACCGGATGAACCCCGCCCGCGCGAGCTGCTCGAGGCTGACGCCGGCCGCGGCGGCCTCCCCCTCCTGCCGGGGGTGCCGCAGGAACCGCTCGATGTACTTGCCGACCAGGTCGGTTTCGATGTTCACGGCCCGGCCGATCTCCTTGGCCCCGAGCGTCGTCCACGAGGCCGTGTGCGGGATGACCGCGACCTCGAAGCGCTCGCGCTCCAGGCGGTTGATCGTGAGGCTCACCCCGTCGACCGCGACCGACCCTTTGGGGATCATCCCCCGGGTGAGCTCGGCGGGCGCGCGGAAGCCGATGCGCAAGGCGTTGCCGAGCGGCTCGCGGGAGGCGATCCACCCGGTCCCGTCCACGTGGCCGGAGACGAGGTGGCCGTCCAGCCGGTCCCCGAGCCGCAGGGCCCGCTCCAGGTTCACCCGCGCGCCCGGCCGCAGGGCGCCGAAGGTCGTCCGCGCGACCGTTTCGGGGGAAACGTCCGCCTCGACGCTCCGGCCCGCGCGCCGCACCACGGTCAGGCAGGCGCCGTCCACGCAGAGGCTGTCGCCGACACGGGTGCCCTCGAGGTCGAAGTCGGCCTCGATCGCCAGCCGGAGGCCGGCCCCCGAGGGGTGGACGGCCCGCACCGTCCCCAGGCCTTCGATGATTCCGGTGAACACCGCTCCTCCCCCGGCGGCCCCGGGCCGCCGTTCGCTCCCCAACATAAGGCTTCAGGCGCCGGGCGGCAAAGCGCCGGGCCCCGGACCGCCGCCCCCGGGGGCGTCCCCCGCCGGCGCGGGGTAGCCCTCGATCAGCAGATCCTCCCCGAGCCGCCGCGTTTCGGCCCGCTGGAGGCGGATCGCCTCGCGCACCGCGGCCACCCCGGGCCCCGCGCAGACCGGGACCCCGTCGTCGCCGGCGAAGAGGATCGGGGCGATGAAGAAGCAGGCCTTGTCCACAACACCCGCCCGGAAGGCCGAGGCGAAGACCCGGCTTCCGCCCTCGATCAGCAGGCTCATCACCCCCCGGGACCCCAGCTCCGCAAGCAGCGCGCTCCAGTCGATCCGGCCGCCGGGCGCGGGGCAGCCGATCACCTCCACCCCCGGCCGCTCCAGGCGCCGCCGGGCTTCCGCGGGGACCCCCTCGCCGGCGACGATCAGGGTCCCGGCGGCGGAGCCGGGATGCAGCACCCGCGCCGCCGGGGGGATTCGCAGCCGCGGGTCGAGCACGACGCGCAGGGGGTCCTTGCCGCGGCGGCCGGCCGGGAGCCGGGTGGTGAGCTGCGGGTCGTCGGCGACGACCGTGCCGACGCCGACCAGGATCGCGTCCGCGGCGTGCCGCAGCTCGTGCACCCGCCGGCGCGCCGCCTCGCCGGTGATCCAGCGCGCATCCCCGGTGCGGGTGGCGATCCGCCCGTCCAGGGTGGAGGCGCACTTGACCGTGACGAAGGGGAGGCCGGTGCGGCAGTGCTTGAAGAAGGCCTCGTTCAGCCGCGAGGCCTCCGCGGCGAGCACCCCCAGGACCACCTCCAGGCCGCGCTCGGCGAGAAAGGCCGCCCCGCCGCCGGCGACGCGCGGGTTGGGGTCGCGGGCGGCGATGACCACCCGCCGGATGCCGGCGGCGACGATGGCGTGCGTGCACGGGGGGGTCCGGCCGTGGTGGTTGCAGGGCTCGAGCGTCACGTAGAGCTCGGCCCCGCGGGCCCGGCCGCCCGCGGCCTCAAGCGCCCGCACCTCGGCGTGCGCTTCGCCCGCCGCGGCGTGGAACCCCTCCCCGACGACCCGCCCCTCGCGCACCACGACCGCCCCCACCATGGGGTTGGGCGAGGTCCACCCCCGCCCCCGCCTCGCCAGCGCGAGGGCGCGCCGCATGAAACGCTCCTCGGGGTTCATCGGGTCCCGGGCGGCCCGCCGGCCGGATCGGGTTTGTCTTCGAGCAGGGGGGCTTTTTCGCTGCTCAGCAGCTTTTTCAGCTCGAGCACGAAATCGTGGACGTCCTTGAACTCGCGATAGACCGAGGCGAAGCGCACGTAGGCCACGTCGTCGAGCTCGTGCAGCTTGGCCATGATCTTTTCGCCGATGACCGAGGAGGGGATCTCCTTCTCCTCGCTTTCGCGCAGGTCGCGCTCGAGGTCCTCGATGAAGCCCTCGATGAGGTTCAGGCTGATGTTGCGCTTCTCGCAGGCCTTGAGCATGCCCGTGCGGACTTTCTCCCGGCTGAAGAGCTCCCGGCGGCCGTCCTTCTTCACGATCAGGATCGGGATCTCCTCGATGTGCTCGTAGGTCGTGAAGCGCCGGCTGCAGGCGAGGCACTCCCGCCGGCGGCGGATGACGCGCGCGTCCTTGCTCAGGCGGCTGTCGATCACCCGGTTTTCGATCTCACCGCAGAACGGGCACTTCATCTGCCCCTGCCTTTCCCGCCGGCCGGGGGCAGCGCCCGCAGGCCCCCCCCGTGCGCCCCGCCGCCCGCGCCCCCGCCTTGGCCTCCCCGGCCAGGCAGACCGTGGGGATCCCCGCCTCTTCCAGCAGGGCCTGCGCCAGCTCGTCGGCGTAGCCGGATTCGTAGTAGATCTTCGTGATCCCGGCGTTGATGATCATCTTGGCGCAGATGGAGCAGGGCTGGGTGGTGCAGTAAAGGTGCGCGCCCTTGACCGAGACGCCGTGGTAGGCGGCCTGCAGGATGGCGTTCTGCTCGGCGTGGATCCCCCGGCACAGTTCGTGGCGCATGCCGGATTCCACCCCCAGGCTTTCCCGCAGGCAGCCGACCTCGGCGCAGTGCCGGATCCCGGTCGGCGCCCCGTTGTAGCCCGTGGCGAGGATGCGCTTGTCCTTGACGATCACCGCCCCCACGGCCCGGCGCAGGCAGGTCGTGCGCCGGGCGACGAGACGGGTGATGTCCATGAAGTAGGTTTCCCAGCTGGGCCGCTCCGCCGCCGGCATGGCCTCCTCGCTTTCCCGCGGCCGCCCCCGGGGGGACAGCCGCGGCCACGATCCCGCTTCCGGCCTGCTAACCGCCTGGAATCGAAAGAATCATACTATCCGCCCCGAATTTTCGCCGCAAGAGAAAAAACGGGGCGGGGGGGCCCTCAGGGCCCCGTGAACTTGCGGAACAGGAGAGCGGCGTTCGTCCCGCCGAAGCCGAAGGAGTTCGACATGGCGACGTTCACCCGCGCCTTGCGGGCGCGGTTGGGGACGTAGTCCAGGTCCAGCTCCTCGGCCGGGTTTTCGTAGTTGATGGTGGGGGGGAGGATGTCGTGGTAGACGGCGAGGGCGGAAAAGACGGCCTCGACGCCGCCCGCACCGCCCAGGAGGTGGCCGGTCATGGACTTGGTGGAGCTCACGGCCAGGCGGTAGGCGTGCTCCCCGAACACCTGCTTGATGGCGCGCGTCTCGTAGAGGTCGTTCAGCTCGGTCGAGGTCCCGTGGGCGTTGATGTAGTCGACTTCCTCGCGGGCGATCCCCGCGTCGTCGAGGGCCATCTGCATGCAGCGGGCGGCGCCCTCGCCGTCGGGCGGCGGCGAGGTGATGTGGTAGCCGTCGCCGGTCAGGCCGTAGCCGATCAGCTCGGCGTAGATCCGCGCCCCCCGCCGCAGCGCGTGCTCGAGTTCCTCGAGGATGACGATCCCCGCCCCCTCGCCGGGGACGAAGCCGTCGCGGTCGCGGTCGAAGGGCCGCGAGGCCCGCTCGGGCTCGGCGTTGCGCGTGGAGAGGGCCTTCATGGCGTTGAAGCCCGCGATGCAGGAGGGGGAAATGACGGCCTCGGTGCCCCCGGTGATCATGGCGTCGGCGCGGCCCTCCTGGATGATCTTGAAGGAATCCCCCACGGCGTGCGCGCCGGCCGCGCAGGCGGTGGCGAAGGAGAGGTTGGGCCCTTTGGCCCCGAAGAGGATCGAGATCATGCCGGGGGCCATGTTGCCGATCATCATGGGGATGAAAAAGGGGCTCACCCGCCGCGGGCCGTTGGTGTGGATGTTGAGGATGGTCTCCTCCATGAAGCGCAGCCCCCCCAGCCCGCAGCCGGTGACGACCCCCACCCGCGGCCCGTTCTCCGCGGTGATCGTCAGCCGGGCGTCGTCCAGGGCGAGCCGCGTCGCGGCGACGGCGTAGGAGATGAACGGCTCGAAGCGCTTGGCGTCCTTCTTGCTCATCCAGTCTTCCGCCCGGAAGCCCTTCACCTCCCCCGCGATCTGCGTCTCGTAGGGGGCAGGGTCGAAACGGGTGATCCGCGTGATGCCGGAGCGGCCCTCGCAGATCGCCCGCCAGCTTTCTTCCACGCCGATGCCGACGGGGCAGACGAGCCCCAGACCCGTGACGACAACCCGTTTTTTCAAACCGCCTCCTTGTGGCAACCCGCCGCCGCGGTCACTTGCGCCGGGCGATGTAATCCATGGCGTCCTGGACGGTAAGGATCTTCTCGGCGTCCTCGTCGGAAATCTCGACGCCGAACTCCTCCTCCATCGACATGATCAGCTCGACGAGGTCGAGCGAGTCCGCCCCGAGGTCGTCGACGAACGAGGCCTCCGGCTTCACCTCCGACAGCTCCACGCTCAGCTTCTCGGCAATGATCTTCTTCACCTTCTCCTGGATCTCTTCAACCGTGGCCATGATGGGCGTTCCTCCGTGGGTCGGCGGCGCGCAGCCGCCGGGATTTCCGGGGGGGTCGGCGGGCGGCCCCCCTCCTCACATGTACATGCCGCCGCTCACGTGCAGCACCTGGCCCGTCAGGTAGGCGGCGTCGTCCGAAGCGAGAAAGGCGATCGCGGCCGCGACGTCCTCCGGCCGGCCCGGGCGGCCGAGCGGGATCTGGGCGAGAAAGGCCTCCTTGACCTTCTCGCTCAGCACCGCGGTCATCCGCGTCTCGATAAACCCGGGGGCGACGGCGTTAACGGTCACGCCGCGGCCGGCGAACTCGCGCGCCGCGGTCTTGGTCAGCCCGATCAGCCCGGCCTTGGAGGCGACGTAGTTCGCCTGGCCGACGTTGCCGATCTGGCCCACCACCGAGGCCACGTTCACGATCCGGCCGGAGCGCTGCTGGACCATGTGGCGGGCGACGGCGCGCGTGCAGAGGAAGGCCCCCTTGAGGTTGATGGCGAGAACCCGGTCCCAGTCGGCCTCTTTCATGCGCAGCAGCAGCGCATCGCGCGTGATGCCGGCGTTGTTGACGAGGACGTCGATCCGCCCGAAGCGGGCCATCACGGCCTCCGTCCAGGCCGTGACCGCGGCGTCGCTCTGGATGTCGACTTCCTGGAAGAAGGCCTCCGGGCCGAGGGCGGCGGCGGCCGCGCGGCCGGTCTCGGCGTCCACGTCGCAGATCGCCAGCCGCGCCCCCTCGGCCGCGAAGCGCTCGGCCGTGACCCGGCCGATGCCGGCGGCGGCCCCGGTGACCATCACCACCTTGTCCTGAAAGCGCATCGCTCCTCCTTCCCTAGCGGCCGAAGACGAGATCGGCCAGGCGGTCCATCTCGCGGATCGCGCCGCGCCGCGCCCCGGCGAGCTCGGGGAGGCGCATCTCCCGGAGCAGCGCCTCCACCTCGGCGGGGGCGATCTCCCCGGTCCCGTGCAGGATCCGCAGGCTGTTGCGTTCGAAACGCTCGGCGGTCTCGAGGGCGAAGAGCCGGGCGATGCCCGCGGCCCGCCCGGCCCGGCCGTCGCCTTCTTCCGCGAGCCGGGCCGCCCGCCGCACCGCGGCCGCCCCGATCTCGGTGCGGGCCATGAGCTCGGCGAGGTCGAACATCACGATCTGCTCGCGGGTGAGCCGCCGGGCGTCGACCTCGGCGATCAGGCGGTTGAGGGCCCGGGCGCCGAGCGCGACGGTTTCGGCGCCGAGGCCGGGGTGCCGCCGCTCGAGGTCCTCCATCGCCGCGGCAAGGTCGCCGTAGAAGGCGCCCCGGCTCTTGCGGGTCTTCTTCCAGCGGAAGGTGCTGATGATGTTCTGCTGGATCTCGCTCGTCCCCTCGTAGATCGTGGTGATGCGCACGTCCCGCTTGATCTTCTCCACACCGTACTCGGCGATGTAGCCGTAGCCGCCGAGGGCCTGGATGCCGTCCTCGGCGGCCCGGTTGCCCGCCTCGGTGGCGAACCACTTGGCGATCGACCCCTCGACCTCGAGGTCGGTCTCGCCGGCGTCGAGGCGGCCGGCGATCTCCTCGATGTAGGCCTCGACGGCGCCGAGGCGCACGACATTGGGGATGATGAGCTTGTGGGTGTAGCCCTGTTTCTCGGAGAGCGTCGTCTTGAACTGCACGCGCTCCTTGGCGTAGGCGACGGCGATGTCCATCGCCGCCTCGCCGGCCCCGAGGCCCATCGCCGCCACCATGAGCCGCGTGTAGCCGAAGACCTGGTTCGCCTGCTTCAGGCCCTGCCCCGGCACGCCGCCCACGAGGCGGTCCGCCGGCACGAAGACGTCGGTGAAGGTGAGCGGCGAGGTGTTCGAGGCGCGGATGCCGTGCTTTTCCTCGCCCTTGCCGGCCTGGAACCCGGGGGTGTTCTTCTCCACGATGAAAAAGCTCGGCCCCTCCGGGGTGTTGGCGAGCACGGTGAGGAAATCGGCGTAGCCGCCCGTCGAGATGAACTGCTTGGTGCCGTTGATGCGGTAGCCGACGACCCGGCCGGCGTCGTCCATCACGGGGTCGGCCTTGGTCTTGATCGCCGCCACGTTGCTGCCCGCGTCGGGCTCGGTGACGGCATAGGCGACCAGCGCCTCGCCCGCGGCGATCTTGCCCAGCCAGAGGCGTTTCTGCTCCTCGGTCCCGCCGACCAGGATGGGGTCGGCGCCGAGCTGGATGGCGAAGAAGGCGGTCGTGATCCCCAGGCAGATCTTGGCCATCTCCCGGGTCACCGCGCAGCTGTCGCGCGCGCCGCCGCCGAGCCCGCCGTAGGGCTCCGGGATCATGAGCAGCTGCAGGCCGATCTCGGGGCCGAGCATCTCGCGGATGACCTCCTCGGGGAAGACCTCCCGGCGGTCGAAGTCGCGGATGCGCTCCGGGGTGAGCAGCCGCTTGCGGAGCTGGGCCACGGTGTCGAGGATCATGCGGCGGGATTCGGGGTCGAGCCCCGCCGGTTCACGGGCGCCGGCGGCAGAGGGCGTGTCCATGGGCAGCAGGTCCTTTGCTCAGGGTTATTCCTTCTCCGCCGGCGTCACCGTGCGTCCCTTGTAGGCGCCGCAGCTCGGGCAGGCGCGGTGGGGCAACGCGGGCTCACCGCATTCGGAACAGGTGGTGAGGGCCGGCGCCGCAAGCCGTTTCCCGGTGCGGCGCTTGTCGCGGCGGGCCTTGGACACTCTCCGTTTGGGAAGTCCCATGAGTTATTCTCCTAAGTGTCTGAAATTGAATGAATTAAAAACTCGATTGATCTAGCCCGAAAAGACCCGGCCTAAGTAATTGAATTTGCGGCCCCTGTCAAGCCTTATTTCCGCCGGGGCCTTGAGCCGCCCCCGGCTCTGTGCTATCAGAGGGGCCGGAAAGACCCAAGGCCCGTTCGATTTTATGAAAAATCGCGAGATTAAAACCCGGAGGGGCACCCCGGCCCCCACGCCGCGGCCGGCATCGGCCGCGGGCGGGGGCCCCAGCGGCCCGGCCGGCGGGAGCGCCGCGGGGGCCGCGGGTTTGCTTTATTAGAAGAAAAAAAGAAGCAAAAAGAACAGTTCTTCCGGCCGCAGGCGGCATCCCCGGGTGCGCGCCCCCGCGTCCGCAGCGGAGGGGTTCATGTCCCAGGTCGTCACCCGCTTTCCCCCCAGCCCCACCGGGTTTTTGCACCTCGGGGGGGCCCGCACCGCCGTGTTCAACTGGCTCTACGCCCGGCATTGCCGGGGCCGTTTCGTGCTGCGCTTCGAGGACACCGACACCGAGCGCTCCTCGCCCCGCTTCGTCGAGGCCATCCTCGAGGCCCTGCACTGGCTCGGCATCGATTGGGACGAGGGGCCGCATTTCCAGAGCCGGCGCCTCGACGTCTACCGTGATTATCTCGCGCGGCTGCTGGCGGCGGGGCGCGCCTACTACTGCACCTGCCCCCCCGAGCGGCTGGAGGCGATGCGCCGCGAGGCCATGGCCCGCGGGGGCAAACCCCGCTACGACGGCACCTGCCGCAACCGCGGCCTGGGCCCGGTGCCCGGCGCGGCCGTCCGCTTCAAGGCCCCGCAGTCCGGCACGACGGTCCTCCGCGACGTCGTCAAGGGGCCGATCGCTTTCGACAACGGTGAGTTCGACGACTTCATCGTCTGCCGCAGCGACGGCACACCCACCTACAATTTCGCGGTGGTGGTCGACGACATCACCATGGGCGTCAACACGATCATCCGCGGCGACGACCACGTGATGAACACGCCCAAGCAGATCCAGCTCTACGAGGCCCTGGGGGCCCCGCTGCCGGTCTTCGCCCACGTCCCCATGGTGCTCGGCCCCGACCGCACCCGGCTGAGCAAGCGCCACGGGGCGGCCTCGGTCACCGAGTACCGCGACCAGGGGTTCCTGCCCGACGCCGTCCTCAACTACCTCGTGCGGCTGGGGTGGTCGCACGGCGACCAGGAATTCTTCACCCGGGCCGAGCTCATCGCCCACTTCGACCTGGAGAACCTGGGGCGCTCGGCGGGCGTCTTCGACCCCGAGAAGCTCCTCGCCCTGAACGCCGAGCACCTCCGGGCAACCCCCCCGGCGGCGCTGGTCGAGCCGCTGCGCCCCTTTTTCCGCGAGCTGGGGATCGAGCTCGAGGGCGGGCCGCGGACGGAAAAGATCATCGCCGGCCTGGCCCCGCGCAGCAAGACGCTCGCGGACCTCGCCCGCCAGGCCCGCTTCTACTTCGAGGACGAGGTCGCCTATGAGGAGGCGGCCGCCCGGGCGCATCTCACGGCCGAGGCCCTGCCCGCGCTCGCCGCCGTCGCCGCGCGGCTGAAGGCGCTCGAGGATTTCGGCGAAAGCGCCCTCGAGGAGGCCTTCCGCGCCGTGATGGCCGAAACGGGGCTCAAGCTCGGCAAAATCGCCCAGCCCGTGCGCGTCGCCCTGAGCGGCCGGGCGGCGAGCCCCGGGATTTTCGAGATCATCGCCATTCTCGGCAAGGAGGCCACCCTGCGGCGCCTTGAGCGGGCGATCGCCTTCATCGGCCGCAGCCGGTCCTCGAGCGGCGCCGGGGAAGCGCCCCCTTCGCCGAAAAGGACTTGACGCACAAGGCCCGTCCGGTTACATTGGCCTTGTTTGCTGAGGGATCGTCTAGTGGCAGGACGACGGGTTCTGGCCCCGTTAACCTAGGTTCGAATCCTAGTCCCTCAGCCAACAAGAATGGCTTACGGGCCCCCGTAGGCCATTTTTGTTGGGAGGCTCGACCCCATGCCCGACACCCGCGAATCCGCACCGGTCCCCGGCGGCGCCCCGTCCCATTTCATCCGCCAGATCATCGCCGCCGACGTCGCCGCCGGCAAACACGGCGGCCGGGTCGTCACCCGCTTCCCCCCGGAGCCCAACGGCTACCTGCACATCGGCCATGCGAAGTCGATCTGCCTCAACTTCGGGGTGGCCGCGGAGTTCGGCGGGGTGACCCACCTGCGCTTCGACGACACCGACCCGAGCAAGGAGAGCCTCGAGTACGTCGAGGCCATCCAGCGGGACGTGCGCTGGCTGGGGTTCGACTGGAAGGACAAGCTCTTCTTCGCCTCCGACTACTTCGAGCGGCTCTACGGGTACGCCGAGCAGCTCATCCGCGCCGGCAAGGCCTACGTCGACCACCTGAGCGCCGAGGAGATCCGCGAGTACCGCGGGACCCTCACCCGGCCCGGCCGCAACAGCCCCTACCGCGACCGGCCGGCGGCGGAGAACCTCGATCTCTTCCGCCGCATGCGCGCCGGCGAATTCCGCGACGGCGAGTGCGTGCTGCGCGCCAAGATCGACATGGCCTCCCCCAACCTCGTGATGCGCGATCCCACCCTCTACCGCATCCGGCGCACCCCCCACTACCGCACCGGGACCGACTGGTGCATCTACCCCATGTACGACTTCGCCCACTGCCTCTCCGACATGATCGAGGGGATCACCCACTCGCTGTGCACGCTCGAGTTCGAAAACAACCGCGAGCTCTACGACTGGGTCCTCGCGGCGCTCGACACCCCCCACCGGCCGCGGCAGATCGAGTTCGCCCGGCTCAACCTGAGCCGCACCGTCCTCTCCAAGCGGCGGCTGATCGAGCTCGTCGAGGGCGGGCACGTCAGCGGCTGGGACGACCCCCGCATGCCGACCCTCTCCGGCCTCAGGCGCCGCGGCTACACCCCGGAGGCGATCCGCGATTTCTGCGAGCGCATCGGGGTCGCCCGGGCGGACAACCGCGTGGACATCGCCCTGCTCGAGCACTGCCTGCGGGAGGACCTCAACCGCCGCGCGCCCCGCGCGATGGCCGTCCTCCGGCCGCTCAAGGTGACGATCGTGAACTACCCGGCCGACCGGGTCGAGGAACTCCCCGCCCGGAACCACCCGGAGGACCCCGCCGCCGGAAGCCGCACCGTGCCCTTCTCGCGTGAGCTCTGGATCGAGCGCGACGACTTCCGCGAGGACCCGCCGCCGAAGTTCTACCGCCTCGCCCCGGGGCGGGAGGTGCGGCTGCGCTACGCCTACCTCATCCGCTGCGTCGAGGTCGTGCGCGAGGCGGCGACCGGCGCGGTGAGCGAGCTGCGCTGCACCTACGACCCCGAGAGCCGCGGCGGGGAGGCCCCCGACGGGCGCAAGGTGAAGGCCACGCTGCACTGGGTCTCGGCACCCCATGCGCTCGAGGCCGAGGTGCGCCTCTACGACCACCTGTTTCTCAAGGAAAACCCCGCGGAGGTCGAGGAGGGGAAATCCTTCACCGAGGCGCTGAACCCGGGCTCGCTCGAGGTGCTCCGCGGCTGCCGCCTCGAGCCCGCGCTCGGCGCGGCCGCGCCGGGGGACCGCTACCAGTTCGAGCGCTTGGGCTACTTCTGCGCCGACCTGAAGGACCACCGCCCGGGAACCCCCGTCTTCAACCGCACGGCGACGCTCCGGGACACCTGGGCCAAAATCGAGGCCCGGGGTGGAGCTCCCCCTCAGCGGTAGAAGAGCACGCTGCCGGCGAGTTTCACGTACTCGCCGGCGACGCGTGCGACCAGCCCCGGGTCCCGCCACCACGGCCGGGGCTCCCCCCCCTCGCGCAGGGGGACCGGGAAAAAGCGGAACCCGAACTCCCCTCCGGGGTCGGCGCGCCGGAAGGCGAGCCGGGCCCGGCGCATGTGGTAAGCGGAGCTGAAGACGATCGCGGTCCGCAGCCCGTGCCGGCGCATCAGCTCGAGGGTGGCGCGCGCCTCGGCGAAGGTGCCGCCGGGGTCGGGGCCCGTCCCCACCGGGGAGGGGACCTCGCGGCCGATGATCACCTTGGCCTCGGCGAGCGGCGGGTCGATGCGGTAGGTGCGCAGGAACCACTCCCAGCCGAGGGCGCGGTGCCGGAAGGGCATGAGAAGCCATTGCGCCCGGCCGGCCTGGACGCAGGCGACCGCGGCCCGCAGCCGTTCGCGGTCCTCGGCCGGGGGGCCGGCGAGCACGACGGCCGCATCGGCCGGGCCGGGGTCGGGGTCCGGCACGGAGGCGAGAAAGTCATGCCCCCAGCCGAGAAAGAGAACCAGCCCGCTGGCGATGATCCCTGCGGCGATGCGGCCGGCCATTGCGATCCCCCTTCCCCGGGCGTGCCTCCGGGAGGTGCGCCAGGGTACCACGGCCCCGCCGCCCGGGCAACGGCGCCGGCGGGGCCGGGCGGCCGGGCGGTGAAAGGAGCGATCCGATGAACGTGTGCATCGTGGGCACCGGGTACGTGGGGCTCGTCTCGGCGGCCTGCCTCGCCGAGACGGGCAACCGCGTGGTCTGCGTCGACAGCGACGAGGCCATCGTCGCCGCGCTGCGGCAGGGGCGCGTCCCCATCTACGAGCCCGGCCTCGAGCCGCTCCTCCAGCGCAACCTCGCCGAGGGGCGGCTCTCCTTCACGACCGACCTCCAGGAGGGGATGGAGCCTTCCGATTTCCTCTTCAACTGCGTCGGCACCCCGCCGCGCGAGGACGGCTCCTGCGACCTCGGCCAGGTGCGGCGGGTCGCCCGGGACATCGGCGACCGGATGGCCGAGTACAAGATCATCGTCAACAAATCCACGGTCCCGGTGGGCACCGCCGAGGAGATGCGGGCCATCATCGCCGAGCGGCTCTCGGCGCGGGGCCTTGCGCTCGAGTTCGACGTCGTCGCCAACCCCGAGTTTCTGAAGGAGGGCGACGCGGTCAACGATTTCATGAAACCCGACCGCATCATCGTCGGCACCGACAACGTGC
This sequence comes from Desulfatibacillum sp., assembly GCA_020725555.1. GTDB lineage: Bacteria > Desulfobacterota > Desulfobacteria > Desulfobacterales > SpSt-501 > SpSt-501. The sequence goes on along the minus strand of DYEU01000031.1, from coordinate 45,992 downwards.
GCACGGCGAAGCTCCTCGCCGCGCTCTACGCCCCCTTCGCCCGCAGCCGGGACAAGTTGATCGTCATGGATGTCCGCAGCGCGGAGCTCACCAAGTATGCGGCCAACTGCATGCTCGCCACCAAGATCTCCTTCATCAACGAGATCGCCAACCTCTGCGAGCGCCTGGGGGCCGACGTCGGCGCCGTGCGCCGCGGCATCGGCGCCGACCCGCGCATCGGCTACCACTTCATCTACCCCGGCATGGGCTACGGCGGCTCCTGCTTCCCGAAGGACGTGAAAGCGATGGTCGCCGCCGCCCGGCAGGCGGGCTACGAGCCCGAGCTCATCGCCGCGGTGGACGCGGTGAACGCCCGCCAGCGCGTCGTGCTGCCCGGGAAGATCCTGCGCCACTTCAACGAGCGCGGCGGCGCCGCCGGCCGCCGGATCGCCCTGTGGGGGCTCGCCTTCAAGGCGAACACCGACGACCTGCGCGAGTCCTCGGCGCTCGCCCTGATCGCGGAGCTGACCGCGGCGGGGATGCAAATCCGCGCCTTCGACCCCGCCGCCGGCCGCAAGGCGGCCGCGCGCTTCGGCCCGGGGACGGGCGTCGAGATCTGCGAGGACCAGTACGAGGCGCTCGAGGGCGCCGAGGCCCTGGCGATCGCGACCGACTGGAACCAGTTCCGCAACCCCGACTTCGCGCGCATGCGCAGCCTGATGCACACCCCGCTGATCTTCGACGGCCGCAACCTCTACGACCCGGCGGCGGTCGCCGCCGAGGGCTTCCATTACGTCAGCATCGGCCGGCCGGCGTCGGTTCCCGGGCAGGCGGCGAACCGATTTTTTTCTTGATTTCGCCCCCGCAATCCGGGAAAACAGGGGCACACCGGGGGCGGCCGAACGCCCAAGGCGACCGGACGCCCGGGGGAAAACACCGGCTCCCCGTCCGTCTCCGCGCCGCGGAAACGCGGGGGGCATCGGTCCACATCGGGCGGGGCGCCGGGCCGCGGGTCGGAAGACGCGCGGCCCGCCCGCCTCGCCGTGGAGGAGAACAGAAGCCGGCTCAAAGGGGTGTTTTCCCCGCATCCCGCACCGATCTCGGTTCCGGAAAGGCCGACAGCTTCTGCCGCTGCGGCCGACGACCGGTTCTCTCACGCCCGCGGGAGAGGGAGCCGACCGGACCGGCCGCCCCCGGTGGCCTTGCCCCCCTCCCGCCCCGCACCCCCGCCTGCTTCAAAAGACCACCCCGCCGTAGCCGACGAAGCTGTCGGCGGGATGCCGCTCATGGCTCGTGGTGTAGCCGACGACCTCGGCCTTGCGGGCGCCCAAGCGGAGGCCGGCCGCGATCGCCGCCGCGGCCGCGCCGGGGCAGCAGGCGTTTTCGTGGGCGAGCGCCTCGGCGATCACCCGCCGCGGGTCGAGCGCGGCCATCGCCTCCAGGATGCGGCGGTCGTTCTCCCCCGTCACCCAGGCGAGGGCCTCGGCGCCGCGCCCGTGATCGAGCCGGCCGTAGTTCGGCCCGTAGTGGGTGAGGTCGGTCGAGCCGAGCACCTGGAGGGGGATCCCCAGCCGGCGGGCGGCCGCCACCACCTCCGCCGCGAGCACGAGCGTCGCCTCCGTGGGCGGCACCGCGATCGCCAACAGGCGCGCCTCGGGGTAGAAGTGCTTGAGGAAGGGCAGCTGCAGCTCGATCGTGTTGTCGGGCAGCCCGCGCTCCGGGCTTTCGAGGCGGAAGGGAAACCGCGGGGCGATCTCCGCCGCCAGCTCCTCGGCCACGGGGATCTCCCCGAAGGGCGTCTCCCAGGCGCCGGCGGGCATCATCACGTTCGGCGCGGAGGGCGGCAGGTGACCGCCGAAGAGCACGATCGCCTCCGGCACAGGGTCGGCGCCCCGCCGCAGGCGGGCGATCACCCGGCAGGCGAGCGCACCGGAGTAGGCCCACCCGGCGTGGGGGACGATGCCGCCGACGAGGGTCGCTTCGCGTTGGGTCTCCGGGGGTTCGGCGCCGGCGAGAAACCGGCGGATGTCCCGTGCGCAATCGGCGGCACGGGCCGGGTACCAGCTTCCCGCGAACGCGGCGGGTCGGACGGCCTTGCCCATGGGTCACCTCCTGGCCGGGCGCCGGCGCGGGCCTTCGGGCGGGCGGGCGCGCCGGGGACGCGGCCGCGATTTGAAAACCGCTCGCAGCGTGGTTACGCTATAACATACCCGGGGGCGGGATGGCGACGTCTTCCCCGAGCCGCGCCGCCCCCGCCGTGCGATTTTTCCGCTCAAGGGGGGAAGGGCCGATGTGGGAGTATTCCGACAAGGTCAAGGACCATTTTCTCCACCCGCGCAACGTGGGGGTCATCGAGGACGCCGACGGCGTGGGGGAGGTGGGCTCCATCGCCTGCGGCGATGCCCTCACCTTCTACTTCAAGCTCGACGAGCAGGGGCGCATCCGGGAGGCGAAGTTCCAGACCTTCGGCTGCGCGAGCGCCATCGCCTCCTCCTCCGCCCTGACCGAGATGGTGATCGGCAAGACGCTGGACGAGGCCGCGCGCATCACCAACGAGGACATCGCCAACTACCTGGGCGGCCTGCCCAAGGAAAAGATGCACTGCTCGGTCATGGGCCGCGAGGCGCTCGAAAAGGCGATCGCCTGCTACCGCGGGGAGGCCGGCCGCCAGCTCGAGGGCGAGATCGTCTGCGAGTGTTTCGGGGTCACCGACCGCGAGATCGAGCGCGTGGCGCGCGAAAACGGCCTGCGCACGATCGCGGACGTGACCGACTACACCAAGGCGGGGGGCGGCTGCGGGAAGTGCCACGAGCGCATCCAGGCGATCCTCGACCGGGTGCTCGGCGCGGCGCCGCAGGCGCCGGAGCGGCCCAAGCGGCTGACCACGCTCGAGAAGATCAAGCGCATCGAGCAATGCATCGAGCGCGAGATCAACCCCACCCTCAAGCAGGACGCGGGCCGCCTGGAGCTCGTGGACGTGGAGGGCGACCGCGTGCTTGTCCGCCTCGGCGGCTCCTGCGCGGGCTGCGTGAAATCCCACGTGACCCTCAAGCACTACGTCGAAACCCGGCTGCGGGAGGTGGTCAGCCCGGAGCTCACGGTCGAGGAGGTGCAGGGATGAACCCCGTCGTCTACCTCGACAACAACGCGACCACCCGGGTCGACCCCGCCGTGTTCGAGGCCATGCGGCCCTTTTTCGTCGAGCGCTACGGCAACCCCTCGAGCATGCATGCCTTCGGCGGTTCGGTGGCGGCCGACCTGCGCCGGGCCCGGGAGGCGGTGGCGCGCCTGATCGGCGCCTCCCCCGAGGAGATCGTCTTCACGAGCGGAGGCACCGAGAGCAACAACACCGCCGTCCACGCGGCGATCGAGGCCTTCCCGGGCCGCCGCCACCTCGTCACCTCCCGCGTGGAGCACCCCGCGGTCAAGAACGTCTACGAGCGGCTCGCCCGCAAGGGCTACCGGGTGACCTTCGTCCCCGTCGACGGCCGCGGCCGGCTCGACCGCGACGTCCTTCTCGGCCAGCTCGGTCCCGACACGGCCCTGGTCAGCCTGATGTGGGCCAACAACGAAACCGGGGTCATCTTCCCCATCGAGGAGATCGCCCCGCTGGTCCGCAGCCGCGGCATCCTCTTCCACACCGACGCGGTGCAGGCCGTGGGCAAGATCCCCGTCGACGTCGAACGCGCCGGGGTCGATTTCCTCTCCCTCTCCGGGCACAAGATCCACGGCCCCAAGGGGGTCGGCGTGCTCTACGTCCGCCGCGGGACGAGCTTCGCCCCGCTGATCGTCGGCGGCCACCAGGAGCGCGGCCGGCGGGCCGGAACCGAGAACACGGCGGCGATCGTCGGCCTGGGGCGGGCGGCCGAGCTGGCGCGGGAGGAACTGGCCTCCGGGGCCTACGACCGCGTGCGCCTCCTGCGGGACCGGCTCGAGCAGGGGATCCGCGAGCGCATCCCCAACGTGCTCGTGAACGGCGACCCCGCCGCGCGCCTGCCGAACACGCTGAACGTCTCCTTCGAATACGTGGAAGGGGAAGCGATCCTGCTCATGCTCAACGAGCACGGCATCTGCGCCTCCTCGGGCTCGGCCTGCACCTCGGGCTCGCTCGAGCCCAGCCACGTGCTCCGGGCCATGGGGGTGCCCTTCACCGCGGCGCACGGCTCGATCCGCTTCAGCCTCAGCCGCTTCACGACGGACCAGGAGATCGACCGCGTGCTCGAGGTGCTGCCCCCGATCATCGCCCGCCTGCGGGAGCTCTCCCCCTTCTGGAAGAAGGAGGCCCCGGCCTGCAGCCGCGAGTTCCAGCCGGTGTGAGGGGAAGAGGAAAAAGGCGGCCCGCGCGGGGACTTCAGCGGCCGGCCGCGGCGCGCTTGCGCTCCAGGCCCGCGAGCAGCCAGTCGACCCAGGCCGCGAGCCCCTCCCCCGTGCGCGCGGAGGTCTCGAAGACCGGCATTCCGGGGTGGACCTGGCGGATGTAGGCGAGCGCCCGGGCCTTGTCGTAGTCCAGGTGCGGCAGGAGATCGATCTTGTTCAGGAGCGCCGCATGGCAGGTGCGGAACATCGCCGGGTACTTGACCGGCTTGTCCTCGCCCTCGGTGACGCTCAGCACCACGACGCGCGCGTCCTCGCCGATGTCGAACTCGGCCGGGCAGACGAGGTTGCCCACGTTTTCGACGAAGAGCAGGTCGATCGCCCCGAGGTCGAGGTCCTCCGCGGCCCGCTCGATCACGTGGGCCGCGAGGTGACAGTCGCCGCCGAAGGCGTCGGTGTTGACCTGGACCACGGGCACGCCGGTCACGGCCAGGCGCTCGGCGTCGTGGGTGGTCGCGACGTCGCCCACGATGACGGCGGCCGAGACCCGCGGTGCGAGCGCGGCGAGCGTTTTCTGCAGCAGACTCGTCTTGCCGGAGCCGGGGGAGCTCATCACGTTGACCACGAACACCCCGCGCGCGGCGAAACGGCGGCGGTTCTCCTCGGCCATGCGCTCGTTCACGGCGAGCACGCGGCCGACCACGCGGACTTCCCTGAGCGGCGCCTTCTCAGCCATCCTGCCCCCCGGTGGCGTCGATCACCTCGATCGACACGATGTCGAGCTCCCGGCCCGAGAGGATCTCGAGGCCCCCCCCGCCGCAGGAGCGGCAGAGGAAGACAGGCTCGGTGATCGTCCAGCGCTCCCCGCAGCTCCCGCAGCGGGCGGTGACGGGGACCTCCTCGATCGCGAGCTCCGCGCCGGCGAGCGGGGTTTCGCGCGCGGCGATCTCGAAGCAGAAGCGCAGGCTGTCGGCCACGACGGCGGTCAGCCGCCCCACGCGCAGGTTGACCCGTGCGACGCGGGCGCCGGCCAAGTCCGCGGGGATCGAGGCCTGGGCGATCTCGAGGATCTGCAGGGCGATGCCCATTTCGTGCATGGCGGAAACCCCGCCCGGGAGGCTTCAGCGGAAAACGTCGCGGCAGAACTCGCCCAAGTCCCCCAGGTTCTCGCAGACCCGGATCCCCGCCTCCCGCAGGGCCTCGATCTTGGCCTTCGCCGTCCCGGAGCCGCCGCTGATGATCGCCCCGGCGTGCCCCATGCGCCGGCCCGGCGGGGCCGTGAGGCCGGCGATGAACCCGACCACCGGCTTGCGCATGCGGCTGCGGACGAAGGCCGCGGCCGTCTCCTCCGCCTGCCCGCCGATTTCCCCCACGAGGACGACCCCCCGCGTCTGCGGGTCCTCTTCGAAGGCGGCGAGGCAATCGACGAAGCTGGTGCCGTTCACCGGGTCGCCGCCGATCCCGACGCAGGTCGTCTGGCCGAGGCCCACCCGCGTCAGCTGGTGCACCACCTCGTAGGTCAGGGTGCCGGAGCGCGAGACGACCCCGATCGGCCCGCCGGGCTTGTGGATCGCGCCGGGCATGATGCCGATCTTCGCCTCCCCCGGCGTGATGATCCCCGGGCAGTTGGGCCCGATCAGGCGCACGGGCTTGCCGGCGAGGTAGTTCTTGACGCGCATCATGTCGAGCACCGGGATCCCCTCGGTGATGGCGACGATCAGCCGCACCCCCGCGTCGGCCGCCTCGCAGATCGCCTCCGCGGCGAAGGCCGGGGGGACGAAGATGAGGCTGCAATCGGCGCCGGTCCGGCGCACGGCCTCCTCGACGGTGTGGAAGACGGGGATGCCGTCCATCTCCTGGCCGCCCTTGCCGGGGGTGACCCCGGCCACGACGCGGGTGCCGTAGGCGACGCACTGCCGCGTGTGGAACTGGCCCTCTTTTCCGGTGATCCCCTGGACGACGACCCGGGTGTCGCAGTTGACGAAGATGCCCACGGCGGTTCTCCTTCCGATCCCGAAATCGGCGCGGTTCAGCGCACCAGCTCGGCCACCTTGCGCGCCGCGTCGCGCAGGTCGACCGCGGTGATCAGGTTGAGCCCCGACTCCGCGAGGATGCGCCGGCCCTCCTCGACGTTGGTCCCCTCCATGCGCACCACGACGGGGACCTGGATCCCCGTCTTGCGCGCGGCCTCGACCACCCCGCGGGCGAGCGTGTCGCAGCGCAGGATGCCGCCGAAGATGTTGATCAGGATCCCCTTCACGCTGGGGTCGGAGAGGATGATGCGGAAGCCGTGTTCCACCATCTCGGCGCTCGCCCCGCCGCCCACGTCCAGGAAATTGGCCGGCCGGGCGCCGGCCTGCTGGATGAGGTCCATCGTGGCCATGGCCAGGCCCGCGCCGTTCACCATGTTGCCGATGTTGCCCGAGAGGGCGATGTAGTTGAGGCGGTGCTTGGAGGCCTCCACCTCGAGGGGGTGTTCCTCCTCGGGGTCGCGCAGGCGGGCGAGCTCCGGGTGCCGGAAGAGCGCGTTGTCGTCGAAGGCGACCTTGGCGTCGAGCGCGAGCAGGCGGTCCCCCGCCGTGAGGACGAGGGGGTTGATCTCAAGGAGCGCGGCGTCGGTCTCGACGAAGAGGCGGTAGAGGTTCTGGACGAGGGCCAGGAACTCCTTCACGGCCGCGGGCGGGAGGCCCAGCCCGTAGGCGAGGCGGCGGCCGTGGTGGCCCTGAAGGCCGAGCAGCGGGTTCACCGCAACGCGCAGGATCTTTTCGGGGTCGGCCGCGGCGACCTCTTCGATCTCCATCCCCCCCGCCTCGCTCGCCATGAGGACGATCTGGGCCGAGGCGCGGTCGGGCACAAGACCGAGGTAGAGCTCCTTGCGGATGTCGAGCCCTTCCTCGACGAGCACCTTGCCCACGCGCCGGCCCTCCGGCCCGGTCTGGGGGGTGACGAGCGTCATGCCGAGGATGGCGGCCGCGGCCTGCCGCACCTCCTCGGCGGAGCGGGCGAGTTTCACCCCGCCGCCCTTGCCGCGGCCGCCCGCGTGGATCTGGGCCTTCACCACGACCGGGAAGCGGCCGATGCGCTCGGCCGCCTGCACGGCCTCCTCGACCCCGAAGGCGGCCTCGCCGGCGGGAATCGGGATGCCGTAGCGGCGGAAGAGCTCCTTCGCCTGGTACTCGTGGATTTTCATCGCGCCTCCCCCGCGCTCAGCCGATGAGGGCGAGCACGTCGCCCTTCTTCACCGAGTCCCCGCTCTTGAAGGCGATGGCGCGGACCGTCCCGCCCTTGGGGGCGGGGAGCGCGTTTTCCATCTTCATGGCCTCGAGCACCACGAGGGTCTCCCCCTCCTGCACGCTGTCGCCCTCCTGCTTGAGGTAGCGCACCACCATGCCGGGCATGGGCGCCTTGAGGGGCGTTCCCGCGACGGGGGCGGCGGCAGCCGCGGCCGGAGCCGCGGGCTGCGGGGCGGGGGCCGGCTGCGGCGCCGCGGCGGGGGCCGTTGCCGGGGCCGGGGCCGGGGCCGGGGCCGGGGCCGCCGGGGCGGCGACGGGCCGGATCGCCTGGACCGGCAGAGCCGCGTCGAGGGGGTCCACCCCCACCTCGAAGACCTCGCCGTCGACGAAGACGTTGAACTTGCGCAGGTTCGGGCTCGGGGCCGGGGCCGGCTTCTGCGGCTTCTCGACGAGCAACCCCTTCTTCGCCTTGGCGACGAGCTCCTCCTGGCGCCGGACCTCCTCGAGGGTGATCGGCCGGGTTTCCTCCGGCGGGGTCTCGAGGCCGTACTTCCATTTGAGGAAGCGCAGGCCGGTCACCGGGTAGAGGGCGTAGATCAGGACGTCGTCGATGTCCTTGGCGATCCCCTTCGTCGCCTCCTTGGCCTTTTCGAGCTCGGGCTCGAGCACCGAGGCCGCCCGGACCGTGATCGGCGTCTCCCCGCGCGGGTAGCCCTTGAGCGCCTTTTTCTGGACCTCGGGGTTGATGGGCGCGGCCGTGCGGCCGTAGAGCCCGTAGCAGAGGTCCTTCACCTGGTCGGTGATCATGCGGTAGCGCTCCTCGGGCGTGTCGAAGAGCACATTGTTCACCGTCTGCACGCCCACGATCTGGCTGGTCGGGGTGACGAGCGGGATCTGGCCGAGGTCCTTGCGCACGCGGGGCAGCTCGCGGAAGACATCGTCGAGCCGGTCGAGGGCGTCCATCTGCTTGAGCTGGTTCACCAGGTTGGAGAGCATGCCGCCCGGGGTCTGGTGGAGGAGCACGTTGATGTCGATGATCGACATCTTGGTGTCGTCGAGCAGATGCCGGTACTTGGGCATCACCTCCTTTTCCAGGACCTCGTCGATGCGGCCGAGCAGCCGGATGTCGAAGCCCGTGTCGCGGTTGGTCCCGAGGAGGGCCATGACGAAGGGCTCGAGGGCCGCGTGCGAGGTGCGGTAGGCGTAGGGGGCGAGCACCGTGTCGATGATGTCGACGCCGGCCTCGATCGCCTTGAGCATGGAGAGCGGCGACATGCCCGAGGTGAAATGGCTGTGCAGGTGGATGGGGGGCTTCACGGACCGCTTGAGCGCGCGCACGAGCTGGTAGGCGTCGTAGGGGGCGATCAGGCCGGCCATGTCCTTGATGCAGATCGAGTCCGCGCCCATCGCCTCGAGCTCCTTGGCCTTGGCGATGTAGTAGTCGATCGTGTAGACGTCCCCGCCCATGCGCGGCTCGGTGAGGCTGTAGCAGATGCAGCCCTGGAAATGCTTGCCCGCGGCCTTGATCGCCGGGACGACGATCTCGAAGTTGCGGTAGTCGTTCAAGGCGTCGAAGGTGCGGAAGATGTCGACCCCGTTCACCGCGGCGCGCTCGACGAACACCTTGGCCACGTCGTCGGCGTAGTTGCGGTAGCCGACCAGGTTCTGGCCCCGCAGCAGCATGGAAAAGGGCGTCTTGCGGATGTATTTCTTGAGCGTGCGCAGCCGCTGCCAGGGGTCCTCGTTGAGAAAGCGGTGCATCGTGTCGAAGGTCGCCCCGCCCCAGACCTCCATGGCCCAGAAGCCCACCTCGTCCATCATCTCGGCGACGGGGATCATGTCCTCGGTGCGGCCGCGCGTGGCGAAGAGCGACTGGTGGCCGTCGCGCAGGGACAGGTCCTCGATCTTGAGGGGGTTTTCGGCCTTGGGGCGCTTGGGGTCGTAATTCATCGGGGCCAGCGTGACGGCGTTTTCGTTCAGCATCGGCGTCGCTCTCCTTGTTGCGGCGGTTGGTCTCGGCGACCGCCTCCGGCCGCGGCCGGGGAGGTAGTCCTGTTCAGAAAAGTGAGTTTAATTCTCTGTTTGGGTCGGCTTGTCAAGCAAAAAAAGGAGCGCCTCCGCCGCCGTCGTCGGCGGCATCCGGCCGGCCTCCACATCGCGCAGCGTGCGCTCGAGGCGGCCCCGGACGGCGGGGTGGCGCCGGAAGCGCTCCCGAAGTCCCTCCTCGATCAGGGCCCACATCCAGTCCACGGCCTGCCGCCGCCGTTTCTGGGCGAGCTCGCCCGTGGCCGTGAAGATCTCGCGGTGGCGCTGCACGGTCTGCCAGATCTCGGCGATGCCGCCACCCTCGAGAGCGCTGCAGAGCAGGACGGGCGGCTCCCAGGAGGGGGAACTCGGCTGCAGAAGCCGCAGGGCCGAGGCGTAGACCCGCGCGGCGTGCTCGGCGCGGGCCCGGTTTTCACCGTCGGCCTTGGTGACGGCGAGCGCGTCGGCCAGCTCGAGCACCCCCCTCTTGATGCCCTGGATCTCGTCGCCCGCGCCGGCAAGCAGGAGCACGAGGAAGAAATCGACCATCGCGGCGACGGCCGTCTCGGATTGCCCGACGCCGACGGTTTCGACGAGGACGACGTCGAACCCCGCGGCCTCGCACACGAGCATCGTCTCCCGCGTCTTGCGCGCCACCCCGCCGAGGGTGCCGCCCGAGGGCGAGGGCCGGATGAAGGCGTTCGCCTCGCGCGAGAGCCGCTCCATGCGCGTCTTGTCGGCCATGACGCTGCCGCCGCTCCGCACGCTCGTGGGGTCCACGGCGAGGACGGCGACCCGGCGGCCTTGGGCGACGAGAAGCAGGCCCAGGGCCTCGATGAAGGTGCTCTTGCCCACGCCGGGGACCCCGGTGATCCCCAGCCGCACGGCCCCCCCCGTGTGGGGCAGCAGCGCGCCCAGGATGCGGCGGGCGGCCTCCTGGTGGGCGGCAAGCGAGCTTTCGACCAGCGTGATGCACCGGGAGAGCAGGCGCCGATCGCCGGAGAGAACGCCGTCGATCAGGGCCTGCGGGTCCGGGGACCGCATCGCGGCCTCACACCGGCGCGTCGAGAAGGTTGAGCACGCGGTTGGCCGCCTCGGTGACCGGGGTTCCGGGCCCGAAGACGGCGTGGGCGCCCGCCTGGGCGAGCATCTCGTAGTCCCCAGGCGGGATGACGCCGCCCACGACCACGCGGACGTCGCCCGCCCCCTCGGCCGCGAGCGCCTGGACCAGGGCGGGGACGAGCGCCTTGTGGCCGGCGGCGAGGGTCGAGACCCCCACCACGTGGACGTCGTTTTCGACCGCCATGCGGGCGGCCTCCTCGGGGGTCTGGAACATGGGGCCGATGTCCACGTCGAAGCCGAGATCGGCGAACCCGCTGGCGATCACCTTCATGCCGCGGTCGTGGCCGTCCTGGCCCATCTTGACGACGAGGATCCGCGGCCGGCGCCCCTCGCGCTCGGCAAAGAGCGCGCAGCGCTTGCGGATGGCCTCGAGGACCGCCCGGTCACGGTACTCGGAGGCGTAGACGCCCGAGACCGCGACCGTGGAGGCGACGTAGCGGCCGAAGACGCGTTCGAGCGCCTCGGTCACCTCGCCCACGGTGGCGCGCCGCCGCACCGCCTCCACGGCGAGCTCGAGGAGGTTCGCCCGCCCCTCCGCCCCCCGGGTCAGGGCGTCGAGGGCGGCGCGCACGGCGGCGGCGTCCCGCCGGGCGCGGATCTCCTTGAGGCGGGCGATCTGCTCGTCGCGCACGCTCGCGGGGACCTCCAGCACCTCCAGCGGCACCGTCTCCTCGGTGCGGTACTTGTTCACGCCCACGATGACGTCGAGCCCCTGGTCGATGCGGGCCTGCCGCCGGGCCGCCGACTCCTCGATGCGCAGCTTGGGCATCCCGCTCTCGATCGCCTTGGCCATGCCGCCGAGCGCCTCGACCTCCTCGATGATCCGCTCCGCCTCGCGGGCGATCCCGTCGGTCAGGGCCTCGAGGTAGTAGGAGCCGCCCAGGGGGTCGACGACACGGCAGATCTGGGATTCCTCCTGGACGATCAGCTGGGTGTTGCGCGCGATGCGCGCCGAGAAGTCGGTCGGCAAGCCGATCGCCTCGTCGAAGGAGTTCGTGTGCAGCGACTGGGTGCCGCCGAGCACGGCCGAGAGGCACTCGAGCGTCGTGCGGATGATGTTGTTGTAGGGGTCCTGCGCGGTCAGGCTCCAGCCGGAGGTCTGGCAGTGGGTGCGGAGCATCAGGGACTGGGGGTTCTTCGGCCCGAAGCGGCTCATGGACTTGTGCCACAGCAGCCGCGCGGCGCGCAGCATCGCGATGTCCATGAAGAAATTCATCCCGATGCCGAAGAAAAAGGAGAGCCGCGGGGCGAAGGCGTCGATCGGCAGCCCCCGCGCCAGCGCGGCCCGCACGTACTCCAGCCCGTCGGCGAGCGTGAAGGCGCACTGCAGGACGGAGTCGGCCCCGGCCTCCATCATGTGGTAGCCGCTGATGCTGATCGAGTTGAACTTGGGCATGTGCCGCGCGCAGTACTCGATCACGTCGGCGACGATGCGCATCGAGGGGCCCGGAGGGTAGATGTAGGTGTTGCGGGTCAGGAACTCCTTGAGGATGTCGTTCTGGATGGTCCCGGTGAGCTTCTCCGGGCCGACCCCCTGCTCCTCGGCGGCGACGATGTAGCCGGCCATGACGGGCAGCACCGCGCCGTTCATGGTCATCGACACCGACATGCGGTCGAGCGGGATCCCCTCGAAGAGGATCTTCATGTCCTCGACGCTGTCGACGGCGACCCCCGCCTTGCCGACGTCGCCCACGACGCGCGGGTGGTCGGAGTCGTAGCCGCGGTGGGTGGGGAGGTCGAAGGCCACCGAGAGCCCCATCTGCCCCGCGGCGAGGTTGCGGCGATAGAAGGCGTTCGATTCGCGGGCGGTCGAAAAGCCGGCGTACTGGCGGATGGTCCAGGGGCGGTGGGCGTACATCGTCGCCCGCGGGCCGCGCACGTAAGGCGGCAGGCCCGGCAGGCTGTTCGCGTGGGGCAGATCCCGGGCATCCTCGGCGGTGTAGAGGGGCTGCACCCGGATCCCCTCGGGCGTCTGCCACTGCAGGGATTCGACGGGTTTGCCGCGCATTTCCTGCTCGGCGAGCGCTTTCCATTGCTCGAAGTCGGGGTGTCGGCTCATGGCTCGGTCTCCTCCCTCGGTCGGTCGCCGGGTCGTGGGCCGCCGGGGGGGCGCCCCGGCGGGGATCGGTTCAGCGGCCGGGGCGCTCGCAGAGCTCGACCAGCACCCCGCCGGTCGCCTTCGGGTGCAGGAAGGCGATGCGGGCGCCGCCCGCCCCGCGACGCGGTGTGGCGTCGATCAAGGCCACGCCGCGGTCTTTCAGTTCCGCGAGCGCCGCGTCCAGGTCCTCGACGCGGAAGGCGATGTGCTGGATCCCCTCGCCCTTCTTCTCGATGAAGCGGGCGACGGGTCCGTCGGGCGCGGTCGACTCGAGCAGCTCGACCTCGCTTTCCCCGACGGGGAAAAAGGCGGTCGTCACCTTCTGCTCGGCCACGGTCTCGGCGCCCGCGAAGGCAAGCCCCAGGACCCCGTTCCAGAAGGCGCGGCCCTCCTCGATGCTCTTCACCGCGATCCCCAGGTGATCGATGCCCAGGATCTTCATGCCTCCTCCTCCCCCGCGCCGCAACCGGCCGCTCACTCGGCGGCGGCCGCCTGCACGGCCACGACCTCCGGCACTTCGCGTTTCAAGAGTTTTTCGATCCCGTTCTTGAGGGTCATCTGCGACATCGGGCAGCCCCGGCAGGCCCCCCGCAGGCGCACGGTGACGATGCCGTCCCGGACGTCGACGAGCTCGACGTCGCCCCCGTCCCGCTGCAGCATGGGGCGGATCTTCTCCAGCGCGGCTTTCACGGCCTCTTCCATGGCGTCATCCTCGGCTTGGCGGTTTGCGGCGCAAGGGAGACCGCGGCCTCCCCCCTGGGCATATATCAGATCTCGCGCCGGCGATAAAAGCGGTTTCGAAACTCCGCGAACTCCCCCCGCAGGATCGCCTCGCGCGCGCGGCGGACGAGGTCGACGTAGTAATGGACGTTGTGGAGCGTGGTCAGCCGGTAGGCGAGCAGCTCCCGGGAGAGGAAGAGGTGCCGCAGGTAGGCGAGCGAGTAGCGGCGGCAGGTGCTGCAGCCGCACTCGGGGTCGGGGGGGCCCGCCTCCTCGCGCCAGGCGGCGTGGGTGAGCTGGATCGTCCCGCGGGAGGTGAAGAGCTGGCCGTGGCGCGCGTTGCGCGTCGGCAGCACGCAGTCGAAGAGATCGGCGCCGAGGCAGATCAGGTCGAGGAGGTCCTCGGGCCGTCCGACGCCCATGACGTAGCGCGGCTTGTCCTCGGGGAGAAGCGGCAGGGTCCCGGCCGCCGTCTGGAGCATGAGCTCGAGCGGCTCCCCGACGCTCAGGCCGCCCAGGGCGTAGCCGCTGAAGTCGAGGGCCGCGAGGTCCGCCGCCGAGCGGCGCCGCAGCGCGGCGTCCACCCCGCCCTGGACGATCCCGAAGAGCGCCCGGGACCCGGCCAGGCCGGAGTCCTCCCAGCGCCGGCGGCAGCGCTCCGCCCAGCGAAGCGTCAGGCGCTCGGCGGCCTCGATCTCCGCCCGCGGGGCGGGCCACCCCACCGGGCGGTCGAGGCACATGAGGATGTCGGAGCCGAGCGCGAGCTGGATCTCCACGGCCCTCTCCGGGCTCAGCCGGTGTTCCGCGCCGTCGATGTGCGAGCGAAAGCGGACTCCCTCTTCGGTGACGGTGGCGAGCCGGGCGAGCGAAACGACCTGGAACCCGCCGCTGTCGGTCAGGATGGGGCGCGGCCAGTGCATGAAGCGATGCAGCCCCCCCAGGCGCCGGATGAGTTCCTCGCCCGGCCTGAGGAACAGGTGGTAGGTGTTGCCGAGGAGGATCTGGACCCCGCAGCCCTCGAGCTCGTCGGGGGAGAGCGACTTGACCGTCCCCTGGGTCCCCACCGGCATGAAGGCCGGGGTCGCGACGACCCCGTGGGCCGTCGCCATGCGGCCGGCGCGGGCCTTCGAGGCCGCGTCGCAGGCGATGCGCTCGAATCGAAACACGGCCTTCCTCCCCGCCTTCCCGGTTTAGAGCAGCAGCATCGCGTCCCCGTAGCTGTAGAAGCGGTAGCCCTCGCGCACGGCGGTGCGGTAGGCTGCGAGCACGGCCTCCCGGCCTCCGAAGGCGCACACCAGCAGGAGCAGGCTCGATCGCGGCAGGTGAAAGTTGGTCACGATCGCGTCGACCGCCCGGAACCGGTGGCCCGGGAGGATGAAGAGATCGCAGCGGCCGCTCCCGGCCCGCACCCCTCCCTCACCGTCGGCGGCGAACTCGAGGACCCGGACGACGGTCGTCCCCACGGCCACGACGCGCCCGCCGCGGGCCCGCGCGCGGGCGACCGCCGCGGCCGTCTCCGGCGGAAGGCGGTAGCCCTCGTCGTGCAGGCGATGGCGGCGCACATCGGCCTCGCGCACCGGCTGGAAGGTCCCGTAGCCCACGTGCAGGGTGAGAAAGGCGGTCTCCACCCCCGCCGCGCGGAGCGACGCGAGCAGCCGCCGGGTGAAATGGAGCCCCGCGGTGGGCGCGGCGACCGCCCCGGGGCGGGCGGCGTACACCGTCTGGTAGGCGCGGCGGTCCGCCTCGTCGTCGGGACGCCCCAGGTAGGGCGGCAGCGGGACGTGCCCCACGCGGTCGAGCGCGGCGAAGACGTCCTCCCCGGCCTCCAGGGCGACGCGGACGGTGGCACCGGAGACCTCCAGCACCCGGCCGCGCAGCCCCCCCTCGAAGTCGAGCCGCATCCCGGGGCGCACGGGCTTGGCGCAGCGCACAAGACAGGGCCCGCTCCAGCGGCGGCCGTCCCCGGAGCGCTCCCCGCCCCCGGGGTCGAGGAGCAGCAGTTCGACGCGGCCGCCGGTCTCCTTGCGGCCGAAGAGGCGGGCGGGGATCACGGCGGTGTCGTTGAGCACGAGCAGATCGCCCGGCCGCAGAAAGGCGCCGATCTCGCGGAAGCGGCGGTGCTCCACCCGGCCGGAGCCGCACTCGAGGACGAGCAGGCGCGAGCGGTCGCGCGGCGCGGCCGGCCGCCGGGCGATGCGGTCGGCGGGCAGCTCGTAGTCGTAGGCGGAAAGGCGGTGGGCCGCCTCTTCCGGCGGAGCCGTTGCGGCCGGCGGGGTCATCCCGTGCGCCCCCAGCCGACGAGCGCCACCCCCGCGGCCATCAGGGCGAGCCCCAGCCACCGCAGCCGCTCGTCGGGGACGTCGAGAAGACGGGCCAGCCAGCGCTTCATGGCCGCGGGGGAGGCGAAATAGGGCAGCCCCTCCACGACCAGCACCATGCCGAGAACGCAAAGAAAATCCTTCATCGCGGCGGCGGCGGACGCCCCCGGGGGTTCCGGGCTCCGCCGGAGTGTTTCGAAGGGTTGGAAAAGCGCTTATACCCTCGAGCGGCGAGTCCTGTCAAAACGGGCGCGGCCGGGGCGGTTTGACAGGGTGCGGGGGCGTCTCTATGTTCCTTTGGAACCCCGCGCGCGGGAGGCGGTGCCCCCGCCGGCCGTTTCCGGGAAAGGAAGCCGATGCGCATCGCGATTCACTATGCCGTCGCGGCCGTTTTGCTCACGCTCTACGGCGGGCAGATCTGACCCTTCATGGAAGGGCTGCCCCCGGGGGTCCTGGGGGCCCAGATCGCCGCCGCCTTCGCCGCCGCCTTCGCCGGGCGCCGGCTCCTCGAGCGCCGCCTCGTCGCGGCCGCGCCCGAGGAGCGGCAGCCCCGGCGGCAGTTCGCCCTCGATTTCGCGATGGGGGGGGTCGCCGCGCTCGCGGCCGCCGCCCAGAACGTGGTGATCCAGGGTTTCCCGCCGCTCAGCACCCTGGGGCTCATCTACGGGGTGGTCCTCTACGGTTTCTTCATCGCCATGGACGCGGCGCTGGATCGCGAGCGGCGGATCATCCTCCGGGCGCGCGCCGAATCCCGTCCCCTCCCCCCCTCCGGCCGCTTGCACTCGATGACCCGCCGCTTCACCGGCTTCACCGTGGCCGCCGTTCTCGGCGTCTCGCTCGTCAACCTCTCGGTCCTCACGCGCGACATCTCCTGGCTCACGACCGTGGGCTCGGAGCCGCAGGCCGTGGCGCAGGCGATCCGTGCGGTGACGCTCGAGGTTCTCTTCATCCTCGCCGTGCTGCTGGGGCTGACCGTCAACCTGATCCTTTCCTTCTCGCGCAACCTGAGGCTTCTTTTCCGCAACGAGACCGAGGTCCTCGAGCGGGTGACCCAGGGCGACCTCAGCCGCATGGTGCCGGTGGCGACCCGGGACGAGTTCGGCCTCATCGCGGCCTACACGAACGCCATGATCGAGGCGCTGCGGCACCGCATCCGGCTGCTCTCGGCCCTCAAGCTCGCCGAGGAGGTCCAGGCGAACCTCCTCCCCGCCAGGCCGCCCGACATCCCGGGCGTCGAGCTGGCGGGGGCGAGCCGCTATTGCGAGGAGATCGGCGGGGACTACTACGATTACATCCCCCTGCCCGAGGGCGCCGTGGCCGTGGTCGTCGCCGACGTCTCGGGGCACGGCGTCGACGCCGCCCTCTTCATGGCCTCGGCCCGCTCCTTTCTTCTCTCCCAGGCGCAGCGTTTCCGGGGCGGCTCCCGGCTCCTGCGCGTCGTCAACCGCTACATCACCCGCGACAGCGGGGCGACCGGCCGCTTCATCAGCCTCTTCTTCCTCGAGATCCGGCCGGCCGAGAGGCGCCTGCGCTGGATCCGGGCCGGCCACCTGCCGGGCTGGCTCTACGAGCCGGCCAGCGGCCGCTTCCGCGAGCTCGACGGCCGGGGCACGGCCCTCGGCGTGAGCGAGGAGACCCAGTTCCCGGAATACGAGCACGCGGGCTGGGAGCCCGGGGCGGTCATCGTGCTCGCCACCGACGGGCTCGTCGAAAGCCGCAGCCCGCAAGGGGAGTTCTTCGGCGAGGAACGGCTGCAGGCGGCGATCCGCGCCGAAGCGGGGCTCCCGGCGGCGGCGCTGCGCGATCGGCTGATCGCGCAGGTGGAGGAATTCCGCGGCGCGGCGCGCCAGGAGGACGACGTCACCCTGGTCGTGGCGAAGCTCGCCTGAGCGGACCGGCGGCCGGCCTCACGGAACCCCCGCCCGGGGGGTCCGGCCGGCCGTGGCGACGGCCGCCTCGGCAAGCAGCCGCAGGGTGTCGAAGAGGGGCACGGGGAGGTCCTCCGGGCTAAGGACCAGGGGGATCTCGGTGCAGCCGGCGATCACCGCCTCGGCCCCGGCGGCGACCAGGCGTCCGGCCACGCCGCGCGCATTCTCCCGCAAGGGGCGGCGGTCGGCCTCGCCGGCCGCGGCCTTGACGCCGTAGATCGTGCGCATCACGAGTTCCTGGTCCTCGCCTGCCGGGGTGAGGGTTTCCAGCCCCTCGCGCGCAAGCCGCTCCTGAAAGCGGCCGACGCGGATCGTCCCGGTGGTCGCAAGCAGCCCCACCCGGCGGACGGCCGGGTGGCGGGCGCGGACCGCCTCGGCGGTGACGTCGAAGAGAGAGAGGATGGGAAGCGCCGCCCCCTCGCGCAGCTCCTCGAGGAAGGCGTGCGCCGAGACGCAGGGGATGACCACGAAGTCGGCTCCCGCGCGGCGCAGGCCGGCGATCCCCTGCCGCAGGGCGGGAACCGGGGAAGGCCCGCCGTGCAGCAGGGCCGCGGTGCGGTCGGGGATCTTCGGGTTGGAGTCGATCACGACCCGCAGGTGATCCTGGTCGCGCGCGGCCGGGGTGAGCTTGAGGATCCAGGAAAAGAACGCCAGCGTCGCCTCGGGCCCCATGCCCCCCAGCACCCCGATGACCCGTTCCGCCATCGCCGCCTCCTTCCGCCCCGGGCCCGAAGAGGCCCCCCGGCCGGGCGCACCTTCCCGGACTCCCCCTTCCTAGGCGACTCCGGGGGCCGCGTCAAGCGCCGCCCGGGCGGCCGCGGGGGCCCGGCCTCCTTGCGCCGCGGTGAAAAGCGGGATAAAGAGCCGGAAGCCCGGCCGCCCGGAGAACCCGCCGCCCGCGAGACCGTCCATGCCGCATGCCCGCCGCATCCCCGTCGTCAAGCGTTCCCTCGGCTCCTGGATCCTCGACGGCAACCTCCCCTGGCAGGGGCTCCTCCTCGCCGTCATCGGCCTGTTCATCGCCACCCGGGTCCTGCCCCTCGAGATGCAGAAGCGCATCGTGAACGAGGCGATCGGCCGGCGCGAGGTGGACCTTCTGCTCGTCTACTGCGGAACCTACCTCGCGGCCGTCGTGCTCGCCAGCGCCTGCAAGTACGGGATCCAGGTGATCGAGACCCTGATCGCGCAGCGCACCCTCGCGCGCATGCGCCGGGCCCTGCTGGAACACGCCCTCCGCCTGCCCTTGAGCTTCTTCCGCGAAAACCCGCCGGGAAGCGTGGTGAACGCCGTCGTCAACGAGCTCGCCGTGCCCTCGAACTTCGTCGGCGCGGCGGTCTCGACCCCCCTCTCCAATCTGCTCACCCTGCTCGCCTTCGCCGGCTATCTGTTGTGGCTGAACCCGCTGCTCGCCGTGATCTCGCTCGCCACCTACCCCCTCGCCATGATCGTGCTGCCCCTGCTGCAGCGGGGGGCCAACCGCGCCAACCAGAAGCGGGTCGACCTCTCGCGCACCTTCGCCGGGCGGATCGCCGAGGCCTTCACCGGCATCCATGAAATCCACGGCCACGCCGCCTTCGGGGTCGAGCAGAAGCGGTTCGAGGACCTGATCGAACGCCTGCGCAAGGTGCGCATCGTCTGGGGCCTCTTCCGCTACGGGGTGAAATCGGCCAACAACTTCTTCACCAGCCTCGGCCCCTTCGTCGTCTTCCTGCTGGGGGGCTGGCTCACGATCCGCGGCCAGCTCGAGCTCGGGGCGCTGGTCGCCTTCCTGTCGGCCCAGGAGAAGCTCTACGACCCCTGGAAGGAGCTGATCGAATTTTACCAGGTCTACCAGGACGGCAAGGTCACCTACCGCCGCACCATGGAGTTCTTCGACGTCGAAGCCCCGGTCGCGGCCGCCCCCCCCGACCGCCCCCCCCTGCAGCTCGACGGCCGCCTCGAGGTGCGCCACCTGGACTTCCTCACCGAGACGGGACTCCGGCTGCTCCAGGACATCCGGCTGTCGCTCCGGCCGGGGGAGCACCTCGCCCTCGTCGGCTTCTCCGGCAGCGGCAAAAGCACGCTCGCCTTGTGCCTCGCCCAGCTGCACGCGGTCGCCGAGGGCCGGATCTTCCTCGGCGGGCACGACATCGCCCGGTTGAGCAAGCGCGACATCGCGGCCAACCTCGGCTTGGTCTCGCAACACCCTTTTCTCTTCGAGGGCACCCTGCGCGACAACCTGCTCTATGCCTGCGAGGCGCTGGAAGCGGCGGCGCCGCGGCCGAGCCTGGACGACGTGATCGCCGTCCTGCACCAGACGGGGCTCTTCGCCGACGTCCTCCAGTTCGGGCTGAACACCCCGCTCGATCCCCGGCGCCACGCGGCCATCGGCCCGGGGCTGATCCGGGTGCGCCGCAAATTTCAGGAAAAATACGGCGCCCGCTTCGCCGAGGTCGTGGAGTTCTTCGACGCCTCCGCCTACCTCGAGCACTCGAGCATCGCCGAGAACCTGCTCTTCGGAACCGCCCAGCGGCCGGAGTTCGAGCCGGCCCGGCTCGCCGCAAACGACTGGATGCTCGATTTCCTGAACCGCGAAGGCCTGCTCCACCGCCTGGTGAACATCGGCATCCGGCTCGCCCGCCAGACGGTCGACATCCTGGGCAACCTCCCCGCCGAGCGGGTCTTCTTCGCCCAGAGCCCGATGTCGCCCGAAGAGCTGCCCCGCTTCCGGCGCACGCTCGAGCGGCTGCGCCGCCGCAGCCCGGAGGAGCCGCCCTCGCGGGAGGAAACCCTGGCGCTGCTCGAGCTCGCCCTGCGCTTCACGCCGGGCGTGCACAAGACGCTCGAGCTGGGCGAGGAACTCCGCGGCCGGCTGCTCACCGCCCGGGCCAACCTGCGGCGCGCCTTGGCCGCGGAGCAGCCCCAGGCGGTGGCCTTCCACGACGCCGAGGCCGTGCTGCCCTTCCAGCCGATCCTGAAGAACATCCTCTTCGGCAACACGCCGCCCGCCCCGCCCAAGGTCCAGGAGGAGATGCTGCAGACCGTCATCCAGCTGCTCATCGAGAAGGATCTCCTCGAGGCGATCGTGGGCATCGGCCTGGAGGCCAACGTCGGCAGCCACGGGGAGAAGCTCTCCGGCGGGCAGCAGCAGAAACTGGCCATCGCCCGGGTGCTGCTCAAGTCCCCGCGCATCCTGATCCTCGACGAGGCCACCTCGGCCCTCGACAACCGCTCCCAGGCGCGGATCCAGAATCTGCTCGAGACGCGCTGGAAAGGGCGCTGCACGGTCGTGGCCGTGGTGCACCGGCTGGACATCGTCCGCCACTACGACCGCATCGCCGTGATGAAGGCGGGCAAGATCGTCGAAATCGGCTCCTGGCAGGAGCTGATGGAGCGGAAAGGAGCCCTCTATGAACTCGCCGGCAAGCGATGACCCCGTGGGCGGCGAAAGCAGCGAGTACGAGGAAAACCTGGAGATCCTGCGCCAGATCGACTTCTTCTCGGGGTTTCCCCTTGAATCCCTCAAGGTTTTCGCCTATCTTGGCAGCCGCCGGCGGTTTCGGGCGGGGGAGTTCCTGTTCGAGCAGGGCGAGGAGGACGCCTCGGCCTTCGCCGTGATCGGGGGGCGCCTGCGGCTGGAGCGGCAAAGCGACGGCCCGCCGCAGACGATCCGTTTTTACGGGCCGGGCGATTTCA
This sequence comes from Desulfatibacillum sp., assembly GCA_020725555.1. Taxonomy (GTDB): domain Bacteria; phylum Desulfobacterota; class Desulfobacteria; order Desulfobacterales; family SpSt-501; genus SpSt-501. The sequence goes on along the minus strand of DYEU01000031.1, from coordinate 24,580 downwards.
TCGGCGGCCTGAGCCTGCTGTGCGAGTGCCGGCGGCTTTACAGCCTGCGCGCCGAGGAGAGGACCGTCTGCTTCGTGCTGGACCAGGAAAAATTCGCCAAGGCCCTCGAACAATTCCCCGCCCAGATCCCGCGTCTGCTGCAGACGGTCGTCCAGTCCATCATCCGCTGGGAGGAGGACTTTTTAACCGAGATGACCGAAGCCTGCGGGCGATGCCTCCCGCGGCTGGGGGTCAGCCTGCTCTGAGGGAGCGGCCCTGCGTACCGCCCCGAAGGAACCCGCACGGCATGAACGCCCAAGGCTGCCTCGTCTTCGAGCTGAAAAACGACATCCGCGAGCTCGCGGCGCTCAGCCGTCATGTGGAGGCGCTCGGCCGCCGGGCCGGGATCCCCGCCCGCACCCTGCTCGAGGTCAACCTCGCCCTCGACGAGCTCTTCACCAACATCATCACCTACGGCTTTCCGCAGGGGGGGGAACACCGCATCCGCTTCCATCTGCGGGCGGACCCCCGGCGGTTGACGATCGTCATCGAGGACGAAGGCGTGCCCTTCGACCCCGTGGCCTGTGCGCCCGTCGAAGCGCCCTGCCCGCTCGAGGAGCGCCGGGTCGGCGGCCTCGGGCTGCACCTTGTGCGCAACCTGATGGACGAGATGAGCTACCGCCGCACGCAGGGGAAAAACGTGCTCACGCTCCGCAAGCGGATCGAGCGGCAGGAACCCCCCGCCTGCGAGGCGGGATGAACCGGGAGGCCGACATGGAGATCACCGAGGAAACCCGCGGGAACGCAAGGCTCTTCCGCCTCCAGGGAAGGCTGGACTCGAACACCTCGCCCGCCCTGGAGCAGCGCCTGGCCGAGGCCCTGAGCAACGGCACCCGCGGGGTCGTGATCGATTTCAAACATCTGGACTACATTTCGAGCGCCGGCCTGCGGGTCATTCTGAAGACCGCCAAAGCCCTGAAGCGGGATAACGGCAAGCTCCTGCTCTGCTGCATGCAGGACTACGTGAAGGAGGTCTTCGAAATCGCAGGCTTCGATTCCTTCCTGCCGATCCTCCCCAGCCCGGAAGACGCCCTGCGCGAGATCTGACCCCCGGCGCGCCCTCCCGCTCAGCGCAGCCCCACCAGCCCGCGCCGTCCCAGCTCGCGCACGAAGCGGCCGACCGCCGCCTCCGCCTCCCGCGCCGGCAGGCGGTGCTCCCTGGCGAAGGCCGCGGCGATTTCCCCCAGCGTCGCCACCCCGTCCAGGCGCTCCCAGACCGCGGTGCCGAGCCGGTCGAGCTCGATCCGCCGCCGCGGGGGCTCCGGCGGGGGTGCGCCCAGCCAGGCGGAGAGGCGCGCGATCCACGGGTGCACGCCGACCGGCACGGAAAGCCGGAGCGTGCCGTTCTCCAGCCGTTCCTCGACCACCGCGCGGTTGCGCACGGGGATGCAGCCGAGCGCCTCCGCACGGGCAAGCGCCGGGCGGCGCTTACGTCGAATCATGGCTCCTCCAGCCGCGGCAGAGCGCCTCCATCTCCTCGTCGCCGATCTCCCGGCGGGCCTCGAAGCGCACGCCGAGAATCCGGTTCCGCGCCGCGTCGTGCCAAAGGCGGATGCGGCGAAAGCGGCGCGTGAGCCGGGCGAGGAGCCGCGGCAGCCCCGCGGCGGGCGCCCGCTCCACGGCCTCGACCCCCTCCTCCCCGCCGAGGGGGCAGGCGCGGAATTCCAGCCCTTGCCCGCCGGCGAAGCGCGCGGCGAACTCGGCGAGCGGATGCTCCTCCAGCAGGACGGCCGCGGGCGCCCAGCGCAGCAGGGCGAGCGCCTCGCCGCGGGAGGCGAACTCGAGGGCGTAGCGGCCGGCCTCGAAGCGCGGCCGCCGCAGGCGCCAGCGCGCGGGGAGGACGGCCTCGGCGTCGAACAGCCGCCAGGCGCGCCGCCCGTCCGCGCGGTGGTCGCGGAAGGAGGACAGCACGCGCGCCGCCCGGCCCTCGGCCTCCGCGGCGGCGGCCCCGCCGGGGAACTGCAGCAGGCTCGCCTTGCGGCAGGCGCGGCAGAAGAGGATCGCCCCCAGCGCGGCGCGACCCGGCTCACGCCACTCGAAGCCGCGGCCCTCCAGGCCCGCGGGCGGGCCGCCGGGCAGCGGGCGCTCCACGAAGAAGGCCCCCCGCCGGCGGGCCTTGCGCCGCAGGTCGCCGAGCGGCCGGTCGAAGGAAAAGGCCGCCCCGACCTCCCGCCAGCCGAGCTCGAGCGCCGCCTCCCCGCCCTCCTCGAAGGCGAGCTCCCGCTCCTCGACGCGCACCGGCGACCAGTGGGCCGGGATCTCGAGGCTCACCTCGTCCCAGGCCACCCGCTGCCACGGCCCCGACGGCATGCCCCCTCCCGCACCCCGCCGCCCTCAGTACGCCAGCCGGGAGAGCGACTTGTGGATGAGGGTCACCCCCATGGCGAACATCCCCGTCAGGCCCATCCCGCAGGAGAAGCCGGCCAGCAGCACCGGGGCGTACTGGCGCCAGCGCGCCCCGTAGCGCCGCAGGAAGAGGAAGCGCCCGAGCAACGCGCCGGCCACCTCGAGGAGCAGCCCGTGGGGCGTGCTCTGCCCCAACCCGCGCACCAGCCCGTAGACCAGCATGACGGGCAGCCCGAAGAGGCTCAGGACCCCGTAGGTCGCGACCCCGAGCACGGTGCCGGCGCCGACGAAGGCCCAGTTCAGCGCCTGGAAGAAGGGGGAGTCGCCCTCGAGCGTCGAGGTCTGCATGAGCAGCTGGTTGAGCGCCTGCAGGTGCCAGAGCTCCTGCGCGAAGGGGTAGGCGGCCGAGGGGATCGGGGCGAGCTGCCAAAGGAACTGCGAAAAGAGGAGGCTGGCGACCATGACCACCGGGAAGACCACGATCTCCGACTTGATGATGCCGCGGATGCTCGTCCCGGTGAGCTCGATCTCGCGGAAGCCGACCGTCGCCCCGCCGTAGTTGTGGATGGGGATCGGGGCGTACCAGATCTCGATGCCCTGGTAGCCGAAATACTTCGCCCCGGCGATGAAGCTCGCCTCGCGCACGAGCGGCAGGCTCACGAACTGCCCGGCGATCCCCTCCATCCGCGCCGTGATGTAGGAGAGGATCGGCGTGTAGAGAAACCCGTAGAGGAGAAAGAAGATCACCGGGAACCCCGGGACCAGCCACACGCAGAGCAGGATGTAGGAGACGGTCGAGAACAGGTAGATCGCAATCGAGATCCAGAAGGGGATGTCCCCGCGCCCCGGGGGGGGGCGGAAGAGGTCCTGCAGCCTCCCGCGGGACCCCGCGCCGCCGCCGCGGAAGGATTTCGCCACGTGCCAGAACCCGATCAGTCCGATCGCCAGGCCGAGGCCGATGCCGAAGCTGAGGTAGAAGTCGAAATTGTTCGCGAACACGGTCTCCACGGTGCGCATCCCCGGGTGCCAGCGCTGCAGGATGCCGTGGCGGTGGAGGATCGGGTTGGCGATCAGGGTGATGAGGAGCCCCCCCAGCCCGCCCATCACCGCCCAGAAGGGCAGCACCATGCCGACGAAGAGGAGGCCCAGGTCGAGCTGGATGCCGGTGGCGACCGCGGGCAGCCAGGCCTCGGTGTGCTGCGAGAGCTCCACCCAGGGGATGGGGATCAGCCGCACGGGCTCGGTGAAGATCAGGCCCGACAGGGCGGGCAGGAGCACGTAGACCCCGCCGAAGAGGAGCCCGATCATGCCGCCGATCGCGAAGACGCGCCATTTCCAGCCCGTCTCGCGCTCCTCGCGCGACTCCGCGAGGGCCATGGTCCCCAGGGCCGCGACCGGCGCCATGGGAAAGGGCAGCTTTTCCACGTCCGAGGTGATGCGGTAGAGCGCGTAGCCCAGCCCGAACTGGTCGATGCGGGTGATGATCTGCGTGCCGATGAGCAGCAGAATCGGAACCAGCCAGTCGCGGTGGAAGAGGCTGCGCTCGAGGAGCGCGGGGGAGTCGAGCGGCGGGGCCACCCAGGCGGGGATGAGCTCGACCAGCCCGAGCATCCGCGCCGCGTCCGACTGCACGAGGTACTGGTTCCAGAGCAGCCCCTGGAACGGCGTGTGCAGCGCCGCGCCGGCCATGTAGTAGAGGAGGAAAATCTCCTGCTGCTTGAGCTCGCTGTAGGCCCGCTTGGCGAGCTCGGCGAAGAGGATGATCGTCACCCAGCGCGCGGCGGGCCCGATCCCCGTGCCGATGACGAGCTGCAGGTACATGCTCCCGGGCATCATGAGGAAGCCGATGAAGACGGCGCCCACGACCGTCTTCCAGTCGAAGCCCTCCTCGAAGGCGGACGGGGCCTGCAGCAGGTCCCGGTATTCCTGGAGTTCTCGGTCTTCCCGCATCGTCCTCGAGGTCCGCACCCCGCCGGGGCTACTCCGGCAGCACGAGGTAGCTGGCGTGGCTGAAGAGGCCGTAGAGGGCCCAGTTGCCGGCCATGAAGAAATCGCCCACGATCAGGCCGACGAAAAACAGCCGCACGTCGCGGTAGCCGCTCAGCCCGGCGTAGCGCAGGCAGACGGCGTTCGCCAGCCAGCCGATGAAAAAGCTGAACCACAAAATGGCCATCGCCGAGCTGTAGGCGGTCAGGTAGCCGATCGGGTGGATCGGCCACCAGTAGAAGCGGTGGTAGCCGAGCACGAGGGCCAGCATGACCGCCGCGCCGGCGGCGACGAAGGAGAGCACCCAGCGGCCGGGCTCGGCGGGGGACTCGACGAGGCGGATGACGTCCTCGTACAGGGAGAGGTTGGTCCGGAGCGCCCAGTCCATCGAGAGATCGCGGATCCCGTATTTGTAGGCGACCGCCAGCATCGCCGCCAACGAGGCCGCCGCGCCGAGGACGAGGCAGAGGGCGACGGCGGCGGCCACGCGGCGCGGGTGCCGCACGCCGTCGCTCACCTTGCGGGCGTGCAGCAGGGCCGGCATGAGGGCCTCGCGCAGGTCGAGAAACAGCACCTTCTGGACCACGGCGGCGACGGCGAGGCCGGCGGCGGTGAAGGGGCGGGAGCCGAAAAAGGCGGTCAGCCCGTCGAGCGGGGCCGCCGTCAGGGTGAAGTAGGTGATGCCGCCCTGGCAGACGACGCGCACGGCGACGAGGAGAAACAGCAGGCAGGCGGCGAGCACGAGGAGCGCGGGCCCGAGCGGCAGGCCCGCGCGGGTGAGCCACACCGTCATCCCCGCCCCGCAGGCGACGGCCCCCCAGAAGGCCGGCCGCGTGGCGATCCAGTCGCCCTCCGCGCCCGCGTCGGAGGCCCGGCCGAAGGCCCGGCGCAGGAGATCGAGCAGGTGGAAGCGGGCCAGCCAGGCGAGAAAGACGAAAAAGACGGCCGTCGCCCCGACGACCTGCATTTCCTCGGCGCGCGCGAGGGTGGGGCCGAAGGTGGTCCCGAGCGCCGCCGCCGGGACCTGGATCCCCAGCACGGGCAAAAGCCCGCCGAGCAGCCCGCCGGCGAGAAAGAAGAACCAGAGCGAGAAGGAGACGGGCTTCGCCGTGAGGAAGGCGAAGCCGATGAAGGCCGGGTAGACATAGAGCTTGAGCTTGACGAAGCCGGAGAAGAGCCCGGTCTTGGGGAAGTACTTGCCCGCGAGCAGCACCGTGGGGATCGCGGGGACCGAGGGGTGGTAGAAGCTCAGGCCGTTGATCGTGTGCAGCAGGACCGGCACGAGCAGGCCGGCGAGGAAGTAGCGGTGCCGGAGGAGCGCCCCCAGGCGGTCCCCGTCGAGCGCCTCCTCCAGGAGAAAGGGGACGCGCAGCAGCGGGAAGTTCATGCGCTCGTTGTAGAGCGGCTGCCGGCTGAGGAGGCTCACGATGCAGACCATGAGGCCCCAGGCGAGGCCGATGAAGAGGCCCCATTCCGCGAGCGGGGCGAGCCAGGCGCCCCAGGGGACGGCGCCGAGCACCTCCAGCCAGCCCATCTCCCGGCCGCCGGGGAGGCCGTTGTAGAGGCTCTCGATCGCCGCGCGGCCCTGCGGCATCCACGAGGCGGGCAACAGCGGCAGCAGGACCTCCTCCCAGCGGTTCTCCGCCGTCGCGAAATGGGCCGGCGCCGTGAGGGTGATGAAGAAGCCCCGGGCGAGCCCCGTCCAGGCGATCCCCGTCATCAGGACCATGAGCGCCCAGGCGAGCAGGAGCTCGCGGCCGGTGAGGAAGCGCCGGCCGCGGAAGACCGCCCGCAACATCCCGGTCGCCGCCATCGCCCAGAGCAGGAGGTAAAACGGCGCCAGGGGGAACTGGCCGCCGCCGAGCGGCGTGCCCATGCGGTGAGCGTTCTGGAAGGGGGTGAGCACGCAGATGGCCAGGCCCAGGAGCAGCCCCAGGGCGACGGCCCGCAGGCGGATGCGCACCTCCCCCGCGGGTTCCGCGGCGGCCGGGGGCGGGGCTTCGCAGGAGGGGGTGTTCACGGCGGGGGGCCTCCCGATCGGTCGGCTTCCGCGGCCGCCGCCGCGCGGTCGAGCGCCGCTTCGCAGAGGCGTTTGGCCTCGTCGTCGAGCGAGCGCCAGAGGAGCAGCCGGCGGCGCACGATGTCGAGAAAGCGCTTGTTGATGCGGTGCCAGGCGTTCGCCTCGCCGGTTTCGCGCTCGAGCACGACGCGGACTTCGAGGAACCCCGCCTCGCCCGGGGCCGGCCGGAAATGGATCGCCGCCCGCTGCTGGATGCCGAAGTCGAAGGGGGCGAGCCACAGCCGGATTTGCAGCGCCAGGCAGCGCGGCTCCTCGCAGGCGGCCTCGGGGCAGTCCTCCGCGGCCGCGTCCAGCCGCGGCGCCTCCTCGCAGGCGAAGTCGACCGCGACCTGCGAGGTGGAAAACTCCCCGTGGGTGACGTCGCGGTGCCCCTCGAAGAACTCGTAGAGGAACCCGCCGAGGCTGCGGTGCTCGCGGTAGGTCAGCAGGAAGGGCAGCGTCACCTCCAGCCGGTGGCCCTGGGCCGGGGGAAGCGTCCAGGAGCGGTTCACGTCCGGGATGGCGATCCGGGAGGCGACCCGCGCGGGGTAGATCACCGAGAGCAGCACGACGCCGATCACCAGCGCCATCGCGCCCACGCCGGCGAGCGAGGAGTAGTTGACCGTGATCCCGGACCAGAGGGCGGAGCCGGCGAAGAGCCGCGCCGCGGTCTGCGCGAGCAGGTAGCCGAACACCGCGCTCAGCACGGCGAAGGCCAGCGCCTCGGCGACGAAGAGGAAGGCGACGTGCGAGGGGGCGAGGCCGACCGAGGTGTAGACGGCGATTTCGCGCTTGCGCTCGTAGACGGCCCCGATCATGGTGTTCAGGACGATGAAGACGGAGATCGCGATCGGCACAAGGAGGTTGGGGACGCCGCTGTAGCTCAGGGCGTCGCTCGCGTAGTGGAGAAAGGTGCCGGAGGGCTCGCCGCTGTAGAGGGTGAGCCCGAAGCGGTCGACGAGGGCCTCGGCGGCTTCGCGCGGCGAGGAGGCGCCGGCCTGCACGGCGACCGCCTTGAGGCTGCCGCCGGCGGCCATGACCCACGGCAGGGGCAGCACGACGGTCGCATCGCCGGCCACGTGCTGGTAGCGGCTCTGCAGCTCGCGCACGTCGTCGCCGCTTTCGAGCGCCTCCAGCTCCTCCTCGCCCAGTTCGGCCGCCTGTTCCTGGACGAAGAAGACCGGCGTGAGGGGCTCCCCGTCGAGATCGCGCCGCTGCTCGAACTCCCGGCCCGAAAAGATCCCCACCACGGCGAACTCCACCCCCCCGATCCGGACGCGGGCCTCCTCGAGCCGCGCGGGGTCGATCCCCAGGGCGGCCGCCAGCCTCTCCGGCAGCAGGACCGCCTCGCGCTCCTCCTCGCGGAACCAGCGGCCGGCGACCAGCGCCCGGTCGATCCCCGAGACCCGCGCCTCCGCGGCGGAGAGCCCGAGGAGGCCGTGGGCTTCCGCACGGCGGCCGTTGGCCGCAAGCGGCACGGCGGCAAGGCGTGTGGGGTCCTCCTCCTCGATCCAGGCGCGCGGGGCGAGGGCCGTGCCGGGGGCGAACGCCCGGGCGATCTCGCCGGCGGCCTCGGGGGGGAGGCTGCGCCAGTTGGGGTTCTTGAGCAGGACCCCGTGGTAGGGCGGCGCGGGCTCGAAGAGGATCCGCGTGTGGCGGCGGACCGACTTGACGGCCGTGAAGCTCATCAGCGTGAAGGTGAGGATCACGAGCGTCGTGCAGGTGAGCGCCGTGCGCACCGGGCGGCGCCGCAGGTTGCTCACCCCCAGGAGGAAGGCCGCCGTGAAGGCCTTCCACCGGCCGATCTCGGTGCTTTTGAGGACCTGGGCGCGCACCTGCAGCGCGGCCATCTCGCGTTCGAAGCGGGCGTAGAGAATCAGCGTCACGGCGGCGGCCAGCCCGACGATCAGAAAGGCGAGGACGACCACGATCGGGCTGTAGGCCAGGCGGAAGGCCGGGTGCACCTGGTAGATCACCGCGATCAGGGCGACCAGGACGCCCAGAAAGGCGAGGATCCGCCGGTAGATGTTGACGCAGGCGAAGAGCAGACGCTCCAGGCAGAAGGCGAAGGGGACAAAGAGGGCGATGTAGAAGAGGACCCCGTAGAGCACGTCCTTCTGCGTCCGGTCGACGTCGTCGTAGACCCGCGTCGCCAGCGCCCAGGCGCGGCCGGCGTCCTCGAAGAACCGGTCGTAGCGCCGCTCGGCGAGCGCCGCCTCGGCGCCGGCGAGGGCGGCGAGCCCCTCGGCCTGGAGGCCGCGGATGCGCTCGTTGACGATCCCGCAGCGCTCCAGCTCGGCGACCCGCGGCGAAATCAGCATCCACAGGTCGCGCGCCGCACGGTAGGCCGTGCGGTGCAGCCGGGGGTAGGCCTCGGGCTCGTAGCCGGTGCCGGTGGGGTGCTCGGGGCTGGCGTTCAGCAGCACCCCTTTGCGCCTGAGCGGCGTGTCCGAGAGGGTCATCTTCAAGGGGGTCCCGGCTTCGAGAAACACCGTGGTGATCGTCGAGGCCCAGGTGTCCAGCCGGCTCATGAACCAGCGCAGGGGCTCGGCCTCGCGCCGCCCGTCGATCACCTCGGCCCGGCTCAGGTAGCGGAAGGAGCGCGGCTCGAGCAGCCGGTAGAGGCTGATCCCCTCCCCGGCGAAGAGGACGAGATCGGTCTCCATCTGCCGCCGGTTCATCCGCACGCGGTAGGCCTCCTTGCCGGTCGCCTTCTTGTCGATCGTGCCGACGATGCGGCCGCTTTCGGGGTCGAAGCGGTAGGCCTCGATCACGACCTTGTGCAGGCTGTGGGTCTTGTCGGCGACGCCGCTCAGGCGGAAACGGCCCCGCGTGTCGACCCAGGCGTAGAAGCGCGAGCTCCCCTGGTAGCACAGGAGCACGGTGCCCGGGGCGGGCTGGTCGGCGAAGAGCTCCCCGTGCCGCAGGAAGCGCGCCCGGCCGCTCAGGGTGGAAAAGCCGTTCGGCAGCACCTCCCCCTCCTGCAGGGCGGGTGCGGCGGCGAGCGCCGAAAGCAGCGCGCAGACGCCCGCGGCCTGGCGCCGGGCGTAGTCGGCATCGACCCGCTCCAGGGTGTCTTCGGGGGTCCCCCAGAAGGCCCGCAGGTCGTGGGTCGTGGCGAGCGTCACGCCGAGCAGGCCGGCGAGCGCGCTCACCTCCCCGCCGAGGGCCGGGCGGTCGGGCAGAAAGCTCTGCCAGGGCTTGCGGCGGCTCGGCCGCAGGGAGTCCTTGAGGAAGTCGGGGATCCCCGAGGCCTCGGCCGCCCGGGGGGCGGCCTCCTGCAGGGTGCGGTCGAGCCGGCTGTAGGCCGGCGTGCGGTGGATCCGGGGCCGCAGCGGGTAGAACCACCCGGAGTGGAAGGCGCCGACCCCGTCGCCGCGGCTGGAGAGATGAAGCGACACGACACCGGCGATCTCGAACTCCTGGAGCAGGCTGCGCATCCGGGCCGCGCTCTCGTAGACTTCCCGCTGCGCGCGCGCGTCGTCGAGCACGGCCTGCTGGTCGCGAAGGGCCTCGCCGGCCGCGGCCCGGAGCAGGCGCGCCTCCTCCGGCGAGAGCTCCACCCCGTCGGCCCGCCAGGTCAGGCGCCGCAGGAGCTGCCGCTCGGCGCTGAGCCGCCGGATCTCCTGGGGGTCCCGCCCGCCCGCGAGCCGCAGGGCCATGAGGCGGCGCGAGACGCGGTCGGCCTCGGTTTTCAGCCGCTCCTGGAGAGCGCCGCGGACGAGCCCGGCCTCCTCCCCGGCCTCGGCGCCGATCGCCGCGGGCCCCTCGGCCAGCAGCCGCTCGAGACCGCGGAGCGTGCGGCCGGTGCGTTCGGCGAGGCGCTGCATGTCGTTGCGGGCCTCGCGCAGTTCCCGGGCGCGCGCCGTGAGGCACCAGACCCACTCGCGCAGCCCGGCGTGGGCCTGGGCGCGGCCGGCGGTCGCCAGCAGCAGCACCGGGCGCTCCGGCGGGTGTTCCTTCAGGTGGCGGGCGAGGGCGAGGAGGGTCGCCGCGCCGACGGCCTCGTCGGCGCCGGGCGCGCGGCCGGGAACCCAGGCCGCGCCGTCGTAGAAGGTCTCCACGACGAGGAGCTCGCGGCTCCGCGCGGGCGAGGTTCCGCGCACGAGCAGGGCGAGATTGTCGGCGGCCGCCCGCCGCCAGCCGGCGCGGGCGCTCAGCTCGGCCCGGCCGAGCCGCCCCTCGGGGGCCTGCTCGAAGTCGCCGAAGGCCGCGCGCAGGGTCTCGAGCGGCGCCCAGAAGCGCGGGAAGTCGACCGGCGAGAGCTCGAACTTCTCCTCGAAGCGCATGCGCGGGGACCCCCCGCGGTCCACGTAAACGAGCGCACGGGCCCCGAGATCGGCGGCCAGGAGCCAGTTGCGGCCGGAGTCGAACTCCATGAGGACGATCGCCCCCTCGACCGGCCGGCCGGAGAAAAAGGCGGGGTCCCCGTCGCCGACGTAGACCACCTCGCGGAGCCTTTCCGGCTCCTCCATCGCCGGGGGGGTGACGGCGTTTCCGGCCAGCGCCGCAAGCCGCACCGGCTCGGCCCGCCCGGGCAGGCGGAGCACCGCCCCCTCCGCCTGCGGCACCGGGACGTGGAAGCGGTGGAGGTGGACCTCGCCCAGGCCGAGCCCCTCGAGTTCCCGGCGCAGGAACGCCGCCGCCCGGGCCGCCCCCGGCGTTCCCGGGCTGCGGTCGCCCAGGGAGGCGAGCGCCTGCAGGGCGGCGTCGAACTCCGCCCCGGCGGCGGCCGCGGCCGGGGCCTGCGCCAGAAGCGCCGCCAGCAGCCCCGCCCAGAGGATCCGGCGTCCGCGCCGGGGGTGGATCGCCCTGCCCATCACGCCCGCGTACCGATCCGGCCGATCGTGATCGAGAGCTGCTCGCGGTCCTCGACGCGGTCGATCCGGCCGTCGCGGATCCAGACGACGCGGTCGGAGACGTTGAGCATCTTGAAATCGTGGGTGGCCGAGATGACCGTGACCCGGCGCTCGGCGCTCAGCCGCTTGAGCAGCTGGATGATCTCCTCGCCCGTGGTGAGGTCGAGGTTCCCCGTGGGCTCGTCGGCGAGGACGATGGCGGGGTCGTTGGCCAGGGCCCGCGCGATGGCGACGCGCTGCTGCTGGCCCCCGGAGAGCTCCGAGGGCTTGTGGCTGTGCCGGTCGCCGAGGCCCACCTGCTCGAGCAGCCGCAGGCCCTTCTGGACGGCGGCCTCGGAGTCCATGCCGGCGAAAATCATGGGCAGGGTCACGTTCTCGAGCGCGGTCATGACCGGGATGATGTTGAAGGTCTGGAAGATGTAGCCGATCTTGCGGCAGCGCAGCCAGGCGAGCTCGTAGGCGTCGAGCTGGGCGATGTCCACCTCGTCGATGAAGACCTTGCCCGAGCTCGGCTTGTCCAGCCCCCCGATCATGTTGAACAGCGTGCTCTTGCCCGACCCCGAGGGCCCCATGATCGAGAGGTATTCGCCGCGGCGGATGCGCAGGTCGATCCCCTTGAGGGCCTGGACCTCCATCCGCCCCAGGCGGAAGACCTTGGTGACGTTGGAGACGCGCACGACGTGCGCGCTTTCGGAAGGGGCGGTCTCGGGCGCCGGGCTCATGCTTCCACCCGCATGGCCTCGACGGGCTGCATCCGGGCCGCGACCCAGGCGGGGTAGAGAACCCCGAGAAGGCTGAGCCCCACGCCGACCCCTACGGCGGCGAGCAGGGAGAGCGCCGCCGCCCCGGCCGGCAAGCAGGAGAGGGCCGGGGGGCCAAAGCGCAGCACCCCGGCGGCGAGGGCGAAGAGGGCCCCGATCCCGGCGCCGGCCGTCGCGCCGGCCAGCCCCTGCATGGCCGCCTCCAGCAGAAAAAGCCGCAGCACGAAGCGGTCGAGCGCCCCGAGGCACTTCATCGTGCCGATCTCCCGGAACCGCTCGGTGACCGCCATGAGCTGCGCGTTGAGGATCCCCACCGTGCAGACGAGGAGCGAGAGCATCAGGATCCAGCGTTGCTTGGCGCCCCGCGCCACGCGGGTGCCGTCGGCCTCGAGATCGTAGCCGGCCCGGAGGAGCCGCTGGCGGTACTCGGGGCGGCCCGAGGCGAGCAGGCCGTCGGCGATGTCGTTGCCGACGGCGGTGTAGCTGAAAAAGGAGACCGCCAGCACGAGGCTGAGGGTCGTGATCAGGGAGCGGAAAAACCGCACCCGGAGGCTCTTGTAGGCGATCTCGACGGACTTGCCGAAGGGCAGCACGATCTGCCGCCCGATCCGCCGGGAGTTCCGGGAGGGGGAAAACCATGCGGGGGTCGCCATGGGGCGGATTCACCTCTGCCGCGGGAGGAAACGATCCGGAGATGAACGATGCGATACCACAGGGAGCTACCCAAGTAAAGCCGCGCGGGGGACGCTCAGGACCCGCGCCGGCCGGGGCGGCCGCGCAGGCGCTCCTCGATCCACGCCGCCGTCGCCCGCGCGCCCTCCAGATCGACGCGCGCCGCGGGGGGCGCGGGGGGCTTCGCCAGCATCGAGGCCATCGCCGCCGCCAGCCGCGCGGGGTCGAGATCGCCGTCCGCGAGCACCCGCAGGGCCCCGAGCGCCTGCAGCCGCTCGCCGCGCAGCCGCTGCTCGCGGTTCTGGGGAAAGGGCCAGATGAGGGCCGGCACCCCGGCGGCGAGCAGGTTCATCGTCGTGTTGTACCCCCCCAGGCTGACGGAGAGGTCGGCCGCCGCGAGCCAGGAGAGGAAATCGCGGCGAAAGCGCTCGACCTGCGCCTCCAGAAGAACCGCCGCGCGCTCAAGCCGCCGGAAGTCCTCCTCCGGCAGGAAAGGGCCGGTGAACACCCGGAGCACGACGCGCGGGGGCCGCGGCAGGCGGCCGCAGGCGGCCAGGACGGCCTCGAGGAGGCTTCCGCCGACGCTGCCGCCGCCCGCGCTGGCGACCACGAGGCGGTCGGCCGCGCCGAGGCCGAGGGCGGCGCGGACCCGCTCCCGGGCGCCGGGTGGCGGCCGGGGCGTCACGAAGCCCGTGTAGACGACCGGCGGGGCGATGTCGCGGACGCGGCCGAAGGTCTCCTCGAGCCGGATCACGCGGGGATCGGCATGGACGAGGACGCCGTCGAAGCCGCGGTTGAGGGCGGCGACCACGCGTTCCTCGTGGGCCGCAACCGAGCGCTTCTCCACCAGGACGTCGCGCACGCTGCAGACGGCGAGCCCCCGGCCCCCGGCGCGGCGGCCGTAGCCCGCAAGCAGGGGCTCGAGCTCGAAGGCGAAGGCCTTGCGCCCGAAGGGGTAGAGCTCGACCACGAAGGCCTCGGGGGCGACCGCGGCGAAGAGCTCGGCCAGGAGGCGGCGGCGTTCCCGCCGGACGGCCTCCAGGTCCGCCCCCGGCTCCGCGGGCCGCAGTTCCGAGAAGCGCTCGTCCATCACCAGCGGGGGCAGGCGGACCTCGCGCACGTGACCGGGCAGGTCGGCCGCGACCGGCGGCCCTCCCGTGATCAGGACCACGGGCCGGGGGGCGAGCGCGCGGCAGATCTCGAGGCTGCGGAAAAAATGGCCGACCCCGAGAACGTGCTGGCAGTAGACGGCGACCGTCATCGCACCCCGGCGGGATCCCCGCCCCCCGGCCCGCCCCGCCCCCGCTCCGCCGCCTCCGCCCCCGGCCGCCCCGGGGGCAGGAGTTCCTCGATGTCGATGCGGGCGAGAACGCGGGGGTCCTTCGGCCGGGGGGGGCCGTAGAACTCGCGGAAGCCGTAGCGCTCGAGCTCCTCGATCAATACGGGGGAGTACTCGTTGAAAGGAAAGGCGTAGGCGTCGGGCCGCACCCCGAGGCGGCGCTCGAACCACTCGAGGCAGCACTCCGTGTCCCGGCGGATGTCCGCGCGCCACTCGGCCTCGCGTCGCGGCCGCAGCCGGCCGTTCTCGAAGACGAAGCCGGCGAAGGCGAGCCGCGAGCGGATGCTCAGGCCCCGGCGCAGCTCCTCCGGGATCCCGGCGAACAGCTCGACCCTCCAGGGGCTCACGGGGCGCGGCCGCCGCGGGGCGACGTCGGTCAAGCCGACGGCGTGGAAATGGCTGTGCGCACCCAGCCGGACGCCCTTCTCCCGGGCGAGGATGCGCGCCTCCTCCACGGTGAGAAAGTCGCGGCGGTCCCCGGCGAGAAAGGCCGCGCGGGCGTACTCGGCGGGGGTGCGGTACGGGAGGGGACGCCCCGCGAAGGGGGGGCGCGCGGGGCCCTCCCCCACCAGCGCGGTGGCGAGGAAAAACAAAAGCGGGCTGCCGCAGCGACGGAGCAGGGGGAGGTAGTAGTAGTGGGAAAAGAGCCCGTCGTCGAAGGTCAGCACGTAGTCGCCGAGCGGAAGGTCGAAGTATTCCGGCCGCAGGTCGTGGATCATCAGGCGCTTCACGACGCCGCCTCCCGCCGCGCCCGGGCGGCCCCCGCCCCTCCGAGGGGACAGACGCCCTCGAGCTCCAGCCGGCCCTCCGGCCCGCCGCGGACCCAGAGGATGCGGTAGCCCCGGGGATCCGGCGCCTCGGCCGCGGGCGGCCCCTCGCCCGAGAGGGAGAGCTCCAGGGCGCGCAGCACCCCGCCGTGGGTCACGACGAGCACCCGCTCGCCGGGGTGGCGGCGGGCGGCCGCCGCGAGCGCCGCGCGCACCCGCGCCAGCAGCTCGCGGCGCGACTCGCCCCCGGGCGGCCGGAACTCCCAGCCGGCGGCCGCCTGCCGGGCAAGCCTCTCGGCCTCGACGGCGGCGATCTCCTCGAGGGTGCGCCCCGTCCAGGCGCCCCAATCGAGCTCGCGCAACCGCGGCTCAAGCGCCAGCGGCCGGCCGAGGCGGGCCTGGATGCGGCGCGCGGTGGCGAGCGCGCGGCCGGTGTCGCTCGCGAGGATGCGGTCCCAGGGCAGCCCGGCGAGAAGTCGGCCCCAGAACGCGGCCATGCGCTTGCCCTCCGGGGTGAGGGGCGAGTCGCCCCGCCCCTGGATGCGCCGCTGCCGGTTCCAGAGGGTCTCCGCATGGCGGATGAGGCCGAAGCGCGTCACGCGGCCCCCCGCGGTGCCCCGCCGGCGACCGCCCGCAGGACTTCCTCCATCCGGCGGTAGTTCTTTTCGAGGTCGCGTTCCTCGCGCACCCAGGCAGCGGCGTTGCGTCCGAGGCGGCGGCGCAGCGCGGCATCCTGAAGCAGCTGCTCGATCGCGCCCGCGAAGGCCGCGTCGTCGCCGAAGGGGACCAGGATCCCCGTTTCCCCGTGGCGCACGGCCTCGGGCGTCCCGGCGTTGTCGAAGGCCACGACCGGCAGGCCGCAGGCCTGGGCCTCGAGGTAGACGAGCCCCAGCGCCTCGCGGATCCCGGGGAAGGCGAAGAGGTCGGCCGCGCTGTAGCAGGCGGGGAGCTCTTCCCGCGGCACGCGGCCGAGGAAGCGCGCGGCCCCCGGGGCTTCGACGGCGGCGAGGCGCTCGAGGCGCCTGCGCTCGGGGCCGTCGCCCGCGATCACCAGCTGGAGCGGCACCCCGCGGCGCCGGAGCGTTCCGCAGGCGCGGATGACCCGCGCCAGGCCCTCGGCCTTGACGCCCCGGCGGCACATGGCGACCGCCAGGACCACGGGGGCGTCGCCCGCCTCCCAGGCGCGCCGCAGCCGGGCGCGTTCTGCGGGCCGGAACGAGAAATCGCGCACCCGGATCCCGGGGGCGATGTAGGTGATGCGCCCCTCGGGGAGCAGCCGCCGGAGGTTGATCCAGTCCACCCGCTTGTTGGTGAAGACCTGCCGCGCCGCCCGGAGCGCCCTGCGGTTGAGGAGGTATCCCGGCAGCGTGCGCAGCGACCGGCGGCGCCGGGTCGAGTAGATCCCCTGGAAGAGGACGTAGGGCACCGCGAGCGCCCCGGCGACGCCGGGGCCGAGGATGTCGGGGGCCTTGTAGTAGGAGTGGTAGCTGAACCAGAGGTCGGGGGTTCCTCCCCGCAGGCGCCGGATCAACCGCCGGCGCTCGGCGGCCGCCCGCGGCCACAGCCAGGGTTTCCAGAAGATCCAGCGGCAGCGCAGGTCGCTGGCGGGCAGGAGGCGGTGGCCGCGCGCGGCGAGAAAGTCGCGGATGCCGGCCGCGGTCACGGCGTCGCCCGAGGGGTCGGGGTGCGACAGCGGCTTGAAGGGCGTGTAGAAGACGATGTCCATGGCCGCGGCACGGGCCCCGTGCGCTCAGCCCTCGAGGTTCGCGGCGGCGAACTCCCAGTGGATGAGCTTGTCCAGGACGGCGGCGACATGGTCCGCGCGGCGGTTCTGGTAGTCGAGGTAGTAGGCGTGCTCCCAGACGTCGATCGTGAGCAGCGGCCGCTGGCCGCGGGTGAGGGGGGTTTCGGCGTTGGGCGTGTTGACCGCGCGCAGGCGGCCCTGCTCCTCGACGAGCCAGGCCCAGCCGCTGGCGAACTGGGAGACCGCCGCGCGGGCGAGTTCCTGCAGGCAGGACTCGAGGGAGCCGAAGGAGGCCTCGATGCGCGCGAGAAGCCGGGCGGGCGGCCTTCCCCCGCCGCGCGGCGAAAGGCTATGCCAGTAGAAGGTGTGGTTCCACACCTGGGCGGCGTTGTTGAAGATCGCCTCCTGCCCGGCCCGGCCGGCCGTCTCGCGGATGATTTGCTCCAGGGGCATCTGCGCGTAGGGCGTGCCGGCGATCAGGCGCCGCGTGGTTTCCACGTAGCCCGCGTGGTGCTTGCCGTAATGGAAGCCGATCGTGCGCGCGGAAATGACCGGCTCGAGCGCATCCTCGGGCCAGGGGAGCGGCGGGAGGCGGATTTCGGCCCCGGCCGCACCGAGGCCGGAGGGCGAAAGGGCCAGGCCGAGGCCGAGGGCCGCGGCGGCGCCGAGAAAGGCGCGGCGGGTCATCGCCGTCGGGGGGGGCTGCGGGCTCGTGGGGGTCATGGCGGCACTCCTTCTGCACCGGGGGATGAAACCACGGACCGGGGGATCATGGCCTCAAGAAACGACCGCTGTCAATGGAAATCCGGGACGGCCCGCGGCGCCCCCCTCGCGGCCGGGGCTCCCCCCCGCCCCGGGTCGGACGGCGGCCGTGCAAAAAACCTCTTGACAGGAAGAACTCCCCGGCGTAGGAAGCGGTCCATGGAACGAAACGGTTTGTCGGTTTCCGGTTCTCCGTGTCGCTGGTGGTGGCGGGCCCGCTGAGGGGGCAGCCCGCGCGACCGGAGAGCACGAATCCGATTCGAAACCGCGGGCGCCCCCGGGCGCCCGCGGTTTTTTTGCGGCTGAACGCGGCCGCGGGCGAAACCGCCCGCGGCCGCGTTCGTTTTCGGAACCCTCTGACCCAGGGAGCTCGCCATGATCCTTGCCCGCTTTCCCGAACGCTCCTCCTACCTGCGGCTCGCCCGCAGCTACCGGGTCGTCCCCGTGTGCCTGCAGGTCCTCGCCGACACCTGGACGCCGGTGTCGCTGCTCGGCCGCTTCTACGACGGCCGCGGGCCCGGCTTTCTCCTCGAGAGCGTCGAGGGCGGCGAGCGCTGGGGGCGCTACAGCTTCCTCGGCTTGGGCAGCCACGCCATCGTCCGCGTCTTCGCCGACCGCGTCGAGATCGAGCGCAACGGAAGCCTCGCGCGCACCGCCCACGGGGGCGACCCGTTCCGCGTGCTGCGCGCCTTCCTCGCCCCCTACCGGCCGGCGGACCTCTTCGGGCTGCCGCGCTTCTGGGGGGGGCTGGTGGGGTACCTCAACTACGAGATGGTCTCCTTCCTCGAGGCGATCCCGCACCGCTGGCCGCAGGAGCGCCCTCTCGCCGGCTTCGTCATCCCGGAAACCGTGCTCATCTTCGACAACGCGCGCCACAGCCTGCTGCTCGTCGCCCTCACCTTCCCGGGCGAACACCCCGAGGAGAACTGGCGGGAGGCGGGCGAGCGGCTGGAGGGGCTGCTCGCCGCGATCGAAGGCCCCGCCCCGCGGCGCGGGACGGACGGCGCCGGGCCGGTCACCCTCGAGGCGATCGTCCCCGAGGAGGAGTTCCGCCGCCGGGTCGCCGCCGTTCAGAGCCGCATCCGCGCCGGCGACATCATCCAGGCGGTGATTTCGCAGCCCTTCGTGAGCGACCGCCTCCCCGACCCCTGGCTGCTCTACCGGGCCGTGCGCCACATCAATCCCTCGCCGTACCTCTTCTTCCTGCATCTCGAGGACCTGCGCCTCGTCGGCTCCTCGCCCGAGACCATGGTGCGGCTGGAAAACGGGGTCGCCACCCTGCGGCCCATCGCGGGCACCCGGCCGCGGGGGGAAACCGAGCAGGAGGACCGCGCGCTCGCCGACGAACTCCTGCAGGACGAAAAGGAACGCGCCGAGCACCTCATGCTGGTCGACCTCGGCAGAAACGATCTCGGCCGGGTGGCCGAAATCGGCTCGGTGCAGGTCACCGACCTCATGGTCGTCGAGCGCTACTCGCACGTGATGCATCTGGTCTCCAACATCCGCTGCGACCTCAAGGCCGGGCTCGACGCCTGGGACCTGCTCGCCGCCGCCTTTCCCGCAGGCACCCTCACCGGCGCCCCCAAGGTGCGGGCGATGGAGATCATCGCCGAGCTCGAGGAGACGCCGCGGGGGCCCTACGGCGGGGCGGTCGGCTACCTCTCCTTCGGCGGCAACCTGGATCTCGCGATCACCATCCGCACCGCCTGCCTCGCGGGCGGCCGGCTTTCGGTCCAGGCCGGGGCGGGGATCGTCGCCGACTCCGACCCGGAGCGCGAGCGTCTGGAGACCCTGCACAAGGCGAAAGCCTTCGAAAACGCCCTGCGCTGGATCGCCGCCGGGGCGCACCCCGCGGGAGGCCCGCCATGCTCGTGATGATCGACAACGTCGACTCCTTCACCTACAACCTCTACCAGTACCTCATGCAGCTCGGGGCCGAGGTCCGGGTCGTGCGCAACCGCAGCCTCGGCCTCGCCGAGCTCGAGGCCCTCGAACCGCGCGGGCTCGTCATCTCCCCCGGCCCCGGCCGCCCCGAGGAGGCCGGGATCACGCTCGCCGCCATCGAGCGCTTCTCCGGCCGCATCCCGATCCTCGGCGTCTGCCTCGGCCACCAGGCGATCGCGCAGGCCTTCGGGGGCCGGGTCGTGCCCGCGCGCCGGCTCATGCACGGCAAGACCTCCACCGTCCGGGCCGACGGCCGGGGCCTCTTCGAAGGGGTGCCGAGCCCCTTTACGGCCATGCGCTACCACTCGCTCGCCGTCGAGCGCGCCTCGCTGCCCGACTGCCTCGAGGTCACGGCCGAGGACGAGGAGGGCGAAATCATGGGGCTGCGCCACCGCGGCCACCCCACCGAGGGGCTGCAGTTCCACCCCGAGTCCATCATGACCGCGGTCGGCAAACGCCTGCTGCGCAATTTCCTCAAACTCACCCACCGGGTGGCCCTCGCCTGAGGAAAAGGAGGCGGCGATGATCCAGGAGGCTTTGCGGCGCCTCGTGCGGCGCGAGAACCTGAGCGAACGGGAGGCGGCCGAGGCGGTCGGCGAGATCTTCTCCGGGACCGTGCCCGAGGCCCTGACGGGTGCGTTTCTCGCCGCGCTCGCGGCCAAGGGGGAGACCGTCGAGGAGCTCGCCGGGGCCGCGCGCGCCATGCGGCGGCACGCCGCGCGCATCCAGGTGACGGCCCCCGCGGTCGTGGACACCTGCGGGACGGGCGGCGACGGCCGCGGCACCTTCAACATCTCCACCACGACGGCCTTCGTCGTCGCCGGCTGCGGGGTCACCGTCGCCAAACACGGCAACCGCTCCGTCACCGGCCGCTGCGGCAGCGCCGACCTCGTGGAGGCGCTCGGCGTCCGTCTCGAGGCGCCCCTCGAGGTCGTCGAGGAGGCCCTCGCCGCGATCGGGATCGGCTTTCTCTTCGCCCCCCGCCACCACGGCGCGATGAAGCACGCCGCCCCCGTGCGGCGCGCGCTGGGGATCCCCACCCTCTTCAACCTGCTCGGCCCCCTCACCAACCCGGCGGGGGCGGACTGCCAGCTCCTCGGCGTGAACGCCCCGCGGCTGACCGAGCTCTTCGCCGAGGCCCTGCGGCGGCTGGGCTCGCGCCGGGCCTTCGTCGTCCACGGCCACGACGGCTTAGACGAAATCAGCGTCTGCGCGCGCACGCGCATCACCGAGCTCGACGGCGGCGCCATCCGCACCTACGAGTTGGACCCCGCACCCTTCTTCGGCCGCCTCGCCGCACCCGAGGAGATCGCCGGCGGCGGCCCCGCGGAGAACGCGGCGATCACCCGCGCCGTGCTCGGCGGCGAGCGTGGGCCGCGCCGCGACGTCGTGCTCCTGAACGCCGCGGCCGCGCTGCAGGCGGCCGGCCGCGCCGGCGGCTGGGAGGAAGGGATGCGGCTCGCCGCGGAGGCGATCGACTCCGGGGCCGCGGCCGAAAAGCTCGCCGCCCTGGTGCGCCACACGGCCCCGGAGGCCCGGGACGCGACGGAGGCCGCCCATGGCCGGTGACCTCCTCGAGCGCATCACGGCGTCCCGGCGGGCCGCGGTGGCGGAAGCCCGGCGCCGCCTGCCGCTTTCCCGCCTCGAGCGGCTGGCCGCGGCGCGGCCCGCGCCGCGGCCCTTCGCCGAGGCCCTCTCCCGGCCCGGGCCTTCCGGCGTGAATTGCGTGGCCGAGATCAAGCGCGCCTCCCCCTCGCGGGGGCCCCTGCGGCCGGACCTCGACCCCGCCCGCCTGGCTCGCGCCTACGCCGCGGGCGGGGCGGCCGCCCTCTCGGTCTTGACCGAGGAGCGCTTCTTCCAGGGATCGACCCGGGACCTGGTCGCGGCGCGGGAGGCGACCGATCTGCCCGTGCTGCGCAAGGACTTCCTCTTCTGCGAATGGCAGCTCTTCGAGTCCGCGGCCCTGGGCGCGGACGCCGTCTTGCTGATCGCCCGCATCGTGGAGCCGCCGGTGCTGGCCGGCCTCGTCCGGCTCGCCGGCGAGCTGGGCCTGGCCGCCCTGGTCGAGGTCTTCAGCCCGGCGGACCTCGAGGCCGCCGCCGCGGCCGGGGCCCGGCTGATCGGCATCAACAACCGCAACCTCGCCACCTTCGCCGTGGACCCGGAGCGCACCCTCGAGCTGCTCCCCGGCCTGCGGCCGGGACAGGTGCCGCTCGCCGCAAGCGGCATCCGCACGCGGGCCGACGTCGAGCGCTACCTCGCCCGCGGCGTCTTCAATTTCCTGATCGGGGAGAGCCTGGTCACGGCCGCGGACCCCGTGCGCCGGTTGCGGGCCCTGCGGGGGGAGGGCGACGATGGGCCGCGATGAAATTCCCGCCGCCGCGGTCTCCCCCCTGCCCGTGCAGGTGAAGATCTGCGGCCTCACCCGGCCGGAGGAGGCCGCCGCCTGTGCCGCGGCCGGCGCAACCGCCGTGGGCTGCGTCTTTTACCCCCGAAGCCCGCGCCGCGTGAGCCCCGCCCAAGCGGCGGCCGTCCGCCGCGCGCTGCCCGCCGGGGTCCGCCTCGTGGGGGTCTTCGTCGACGAGCCGGTCGAGGGCATCCTGCGGGCGGCGTCCGCGGCCGGCCTCGACGCCGTCCAGCTCCACGGCCACGAACCCCCCGGGGACGCCGCCCGGCTCCGCGCGGAGGGGCTCTTCGTCGTCAAGGCCCTCTTCGCCGCGCGCGAGCCGTCCTTCGCCCGCGCCGCGGGCTACCCCGTCTCGGCCTTTCTGCTCGAGTGCGGCCGCGGCCCGCAGCCGGGCGGAAACGCCCGCGCCTGGGACTGGGGCGCCGCCCGGGCCCTCGCCGAACGCTTTCCCGTGATCCTGGCCGGCGGGATCACCCCCGAAAACGCGGCCTTCGCCCTGAGCGCCGCCCGGCCCGACGCCCTCGATGTGAGCTCCGGGGTCGAGCGCCGGCCGGGCGAAAAGGACATCGCCCGCGTGAGGCGACTGATCGCGGCCGCGGGTTGCGGCCGCGCCCGAAGGAGGATCTTCCCATGAGGCCTTCCCCCGCACCCGCCCCGGCGGCGCTTCCGGACGACCGCGGCCACTTCGGCCCCTTCGGCGGCCGCTACGTCGCCGAGACGCTCATGCCCGCCCTGCTCGAGCTCGAGGGGGCCTTCCGCCGTTTTTCCGCCGACCCCGCATTCGCCCGCGAGCTCGCCGGGCTGCTGGCCGACTTCGCCGGCCGCCCCACCCCCCTGCTCTTCGCCGAGCGCCTGAGCGCCCACGCCGGGGGCGCGGCGATCTTCCTCAAGCGCGAGGACCTCGCCCACACCGGCGCGCACAAGATCAACAACACCCTGGGCCAGGTGCTGCTCGCCCGCAGGATGGGCAAGCGCAAGGTCATCGCCGAGACGGGCGCGGGCCAGCACGGGGTGGCGACGGCGACGGCCGCGGCGCGCTTCGGCCTGTCCTGCCGCATCTTCATGGGCGTCGAGGACATCCGGCGCCAGGCCACGAACGTCCAGCGCATGCGCCTTCTCGGCGCCGAGGTCGTCCCCGTGGCCGCGGGCGGCGGGACGCTCAAGGACGCCATGAACGAGGCGATGCGCGCCTGGGTGGACACCGTGGACGACACCTTCTACGTGATCGGCTCGGTGGCGGGCCCCCACCCCTACCCCCTCATGGTGCGCGAGTTCCAGACGGTCATCGGCCGCGAGGCGCGCGCGCAGATCCTCGCCGCGGCCGGCCGGCTGCCCGATGCGTTGATCGCCTGCGTCGGGGGGGGAAGCAACGCGATCGGCCTCTTCCACCCCTTTCTCGAAGACGGCGTCGCGTTGATCGGCGTCGAGGCCGCGGGCGAGGGGGTGGACAGCGGCCGCCACGCCGCCACCCTGGGCCGGGGCACCGTCGGGGTGCTGCACGGCTCCAAGTCCTTCGTGCTGCAGACCCCCGCGGGCCAGATCCGCGAGGCGCACTCGGTCTCGGCGGGTCTCGATTACCCCGGCGTCGGCCCCGAGCACGCCTGGCTCAAGGAGACCGGCCGCGCCCGCTACGTGGCCGTGACCGACGCCGAGGCGCTCGCGGCCTTCCGGCTGCTCTGCCGCCTCGAGGGGATCCTGCCCGCCCTCGAGAGCGCGCACGCGGTCGCCTGGGCGCTCCGGGAAGCGGCGGCGCGGCCCGCGGAGGCGATCGTGATCGTCAACCTGTCGGGCCGCGGGGACAAGGATCTCGCGATCGTCGCCGGGCCCGAAGCGGGGATGCAGGAGGAGAAGACGGCATGAACCGTATCGAGGAGACCTTCCGGCGGCTTTCCGCAGCCGGGGAAACGGCGCTCGTGGGGTTCGTCACCGCGGGCGACCCCGACGCGGAGCGCTCCCTGGCCGTGTGCGCCGCGCTCTGCGCGGGCGGGGTGGACGTGCTCGAGCTCGGGGTCCCCTTCTCGGACCCCACGGCGGACGGCCCGGTGATCCAGCGCGCCGCGGCGCGGGCCCTGGCCGCGGGGACGGACCTCGCCGCCGTCCTGCACATGGCGCGGCGGCTGCGCGCGGGGCACTCCGTCCCGATCGTGCTCTTCAGCTACTACAACCCCATCCTGGCCTACGGCGCCGAGGCCTTCCACCGCGACGCCCTGGAGGCGGGCGCCGACGGGGTCCTGATCGTCGATCTGCCGCCCGAGGAGTCCGCCGAGCTCACCTCCCGCTGGCCCGACCGCCGGCTCGCGCTCATCCGCCTCACGACCCCCACGACCCCGCCGGGGCGCATGCGCGCCATCGCCGCCTCGGCCTCGGGCTTCATCTACCACGTCTCCCGGCTGGGGGTGACGGGCGGCCGGGGACCGGACCTCACCGGGATCGAGCGGCAGGTCGCCGCGCTGCGCGCGGTCAGCACGCTTCCGGTCTGCGTGGGCTTCGGGATCGCGCAACCCGAGGAAGCCGCCGCCGTGGGGCGTCTGGCCGACGGGGTCGTCGTGGGCAGCGCCTTCGTGCAGACGATCGCGGAAGCGGCCGACGACCCGGGCCTGGCCGAACGGGTCCGCCGCCAGGCCGAGCGGCTCAAGGGGGCCCTTCCCCGCAAGCAATGAGGACAATCCGCCCGGGGGGAGCGGAAGCTCGCCTCAGAAGTCGGCGAACTCTTTTTCGCCCAAGGGGATGACCGCTTCGGGGGCGGGCTTGTCCGCCTTCTTGCGGCCCTCGACCTTGGCCTTGAGCCGGCCTGCGGCCCGCGAAAGCGCCGCCGCCGCCTTCCTGGGCTTGGGCTGCGGCCGCAAAGCCGCCGCCTCCTCCTGCTTTCCTGCGCCCTTCCCCCCCGCCAGCGCC
>DYEU01000003.1 GCA_020725555.1 Desulfatibacillum sp. | reverse complement strand
GAGGAAGAGCCCCTCGGGCGATACGAGCGTCATGCCGATCGAGGCCTCCTCGAAGGCCTTGCGGAACCGCTCCTCGCTCTCGGCGATTTCCGCCTTCATCTCCCGCAGGCGGACAAGGGCCTGCCGCAAGCGCCGGATCTGATCGGCGATGTGCAGCCGCATGCGGTCGTAGGTGCGGGCGAGCTCGCCGATCTCGTCTTGGCGCTCGAGAAAGGGCGGCGGGCCCCCGGCCCTGGAAGGGTCTTTCCCGAACTGCTCGACGGCACCCAGAAGCTCGCGGAAAGGCTGAACGAACCTTCTCGCCGCACGGCCGTTCAGGAGCGCAATCGCAACCAGGGTGATGGCGAGGATCACACAAACCGCCAGCACACTCAGCAGCACCTGCCTTTCCACGAAATCGGAGTATTCGCGCTCGATCGCCGCCGCCTGGGCCCGCGTGAAGGCCGGATGGGCAAGAAACTCGTCGATGTAGATCGTGGCCGCGACCATCAGGGTTTTCCCTGCGAAGGGAACCCCGATCGGGGTCATCACCATGTACTTGTGGCTCGTGCGGCCGTCCGGCTCGATCCAGTCGTAGAACCCCGCGGTCTCGACGCCCGCGAGCGAAGGCTCAAAGGTTTTCCAGAAAGAGGGCAGCTTCTCGGCAAGAAGGCTCAGCGGCTTGTCGACGAGGTCGGCGTTGGGGTGAAAGCGCATGATGCCGGTTTCCGCCTCGTAGAGGCAGCTGTAGCCCGAGAGCCCCACCCGCTGCACGGCGACGCGCTGGACCAACTCGCTTTGCTGCAGCTGCTCCATGGTCACGCCGCGGTGGGTCTTGAGGATCGCCTCGATCTCGCCGGCGATGTCGCGGGCGCGGGCCTGGATCTGGAGCTCGGCGTCCTTGATCGCATGGCGCTCGATCTCGATCTCGAGCTTTCTCATGGAGCCCGTGATCAGGCCGGCCACGTGGCGCTGGGCGACCCAGGCGCCGGCCAGGGTGATCACGAAAAAAGCGAGAAACGGGGCAAGCGAAAGCGCAAGCATGCTGCGCCTCAGGCCGGCCGTGATGGATCCTGAGGGTGGGGAGGAGGGGTCACTCATGGTTCAGGGCTCCTTGGGGGGCCTTGGAGGCGGAGGCAGCCGATCCGATGTTTCATGCGCAGGGGAGGGAAAGGATAGCGGGAGCGGCCACTGCAAAAATTCTAACACGTCCGGCTTCAAGAATCCAATTTGCATCTTTTTCGTGCTGATGATGCGCACCGGGGATTCGTCGGCGCCAAAAATGAAGGCCCGGCGTCTTTCCCAAACGGCGGGAAGGATGCCGGGCCTCGATCTTTCCGCCAAGCGATTTCCGTCAGCGAAGCCTTGTCGAGCGGTTGCCTTCGGTCACCCTTCAAGCCGCCATCTGCTGGAAGAGCTTTTCGGAGGCATCCTTTGTCAGAACGCGGTCGATGTCGAGCAGGATCTTCACCCCGTCGCTGCTCTTGGCCATGCCCAGGATGTACTCCGTCTTGACGCCTCCGCCGAAGGCCGGGGCTTGCTCGATGTCCTCGGCACGCAGGTTCATGACCTCGGAGACCGTATCGACGACGATGCCGATCCGGAGGACCCCTCCCTCATCGTTTGCCACCTCGACCACGATGATGCAGGTGCGCTCGACGTAGTCCTTCTGCGCGAGCCCGAAGGCGAGCCGCAGATCGACCACCGGGATCACCTTGCCGCGCAGGTTGATGACGCCCTTCACATGGGCGGGCGTCTGCGGGACGAAGGTGATGGGCATGATGCCGATGATCTCCTTGATCTTCGTGATGCGGATGCCGTAGTGCTCGTTGGCGAGCGTAAAGGTCAAATACTTCCCCGACAGATCGAGGGGGCCTGTTCCCTGTTCCTGTTCCATGCGTCGTCTCTCCCTGCTTGAGCCCGTTTTCCGGGGCGAGCGGCCATTCGTTCTCGGT
Source organism: Desulfatibacillum sp. (assembly GCA_020725555.1). Taxonomy (GTDB): domain Bacteria; phylum Desulfobacterota; class Desulfobacteria; order Desulfobacterales; family SpSt-501; genus SpSt-501. Next base: position 114,180 of record DYEU01000003.1, on the reverse strand, counting down.
TAGAAGTCCTTGAGATCCTCGGCGTTCGCCATGGGGATCACCTCTTCGGCCTTTGGAGCCGCTTTCGGCTTGACCCGGGATGCGATCCGCTGGATGGCGGAGGAGGCCTTTTCGGCCGGGGCGGGCTGCTTTTCCGGTTTCGCCGATGAGCGCCCCTTGCCGAGGGAGGCGTTTCCTCCGACGATGGCGACGAGCTCGGCGATGGCGGCCTTCATCTGCTCGGCCTGGGCGTTCAGCTCTTCGGAGGCCGAGGCGGACTCCTCGGCGGTGGCGGCGTTTTGCTGCACGACCTTGTCCATCTCGGAGACCGCCTTGTTGATCTGGTCGACGCCCTGGGCCTGCTCGTTTGAGGCGGCGTTGATTTCGGCGACGAGGTCGGCGATCTTGCGCGCGCTCTGGGCGACCTCGGCGAAGGCGGTGTGGGTGGTGTCGACCAGGCCGGTGCCGTCCTGGATGCGCTTGACCGAGCCCTCGATGAGCGAGGAGGTGTTGCGGGCGGCCTCGGCGGCGCGGATGGCGAGGTTGCGCACCTCGTCGGCGACGACGGCGAACCCGGCCCCGGCCTCGCCGGCGCGGGCCGCCTCGACGGCCGCGTTCAGGGCGAGGAGATTGGTCTGGAAGGCGATCTCGTCGATCGTCTTGACGATCTTCTGGGTCTCCAGGCTCGAGGAGGAGATTTCGCGCATGGCCTCGATCAGCTGGGCCATGGAGCGGTTGGCCCGCTCGATGATCTCGTTGGCCTCGGAGACAAGGCCGTTTGCCTGGGCGGCATGGGCCGCGTTCTGCTTGGTCATGGAGGAGATCTCCTCGAGCGAGGCGGAGGTCTCCTGGATCGAGGCCGCCTGCTCGGAGGCGCCCGCGGCGAGGTTCTGGCTGGAGGAGGAGACCTGGGAGGAGGCGGCGGCGACCTCCTCGGCCCCGGCGTGGACGAGATCGACCACGCGGCCGATGGGCCGCGAAAGCGAGCGGGCGAAGAAGAAAACCGAGAGCACGGTCACGGCGAGGAAGAGGCTTCCGCCTAAAGCGACGGCGTTGCGGATGTCGCGCGCGCTTTCGAGGAACTCGGCCTCGTCCTGGGTGACGACGAGGCTCCATCCCGTGCGCGAAACGGGGGCAAAGCCCGCGATCTTGTCCACCCCCTTGAAGCGGTAGGCCTCGACCCCGGTCTTAATCGTACCGAGGGCTTTGTAGAGCGCCCCCATTTCGGGGATCTGGCTGATGTCGGTCTTGAGGATGAGCTCCTTGTTCGGGTGCCCGATCACGAGGCCGGCGGCGTTGACGATGAAGGGGTAGCCGGTTTTCCCGATCTTCACGTCGAGAATCTTCTCGGTCAGAAAGCCGATCCGCAGGACGCTCGCCAGCACGCCGGCCGTTTTCCCCTGCTCGTCCTTCACCGGGACGGCGATCGGGAGGACGAGACTGCCCGAGGCGCGGGAGACGACCGGCTCCGAGATCGCGGTCTCCCCCGCCTTGGCCTTCTGGAAGTAGGGGCGGTTGGCGATGTCGATGCCTTTTTGCGTGCCGCCTGTGCCGTCGGCGAAGACCTTGCCCTCCAGGCCGACGAGGATCAGAAGCTCGTAATCCTGGCCGAGGGCCTTCTGGGCGGCGGAGAGCTCGCGGTTGAGCAGCGCGATCTCATCGGCGGCCGCCTCCGCGCCGGCCTCGCGCACGCGGGCCGCGGCCTGTCTGAGGCCGGGCCGCGCGGCCTGCTCGGAGATGAGCTTCACCTCCTCGGCGAGCACGAGATCGACCGTCTCGGCGAGGCTGCGGGCGGTGACGACGGCGCGCTCCCGGGACAGCTCGGTCAGGGAAGCGCTTGCTTTCCAAAGCGCATAGGCGCCGATCGCGGCCACCGGCACGAGCGCGATCAGGATGCCGCCGGTGATGAGTTTGAAGGCGAGGGATCGTTTCTTTTTCATTTGAAGGGATCCTCCGGATGGGGATTTTCCTGCGCCAGGCGATGCGCAGAGTCTTTCGAGCCCCTCTTTCGGCCGCTTGTGCAAATTACTTAAGCAAATTGTCGCCGGCCGTCTCCGGGGGGCGGCCGCCCCAGGGGATAGAGACGCCCAGGGGAAAGGACGATTTGTGGGGTCGTCAAAAACGAAACGGGCGGGGGACAAACAGTGGGTTGAGGCTTCAGGGGATGATCTTCCAGGCTTCCCAGTAGTCGAGGCGCTCGCCGTCGGGCATCTCGATGTGGCGGGGCTTGAGGATCTCGTAGCCTATCGCGCGGTAGAACCGCTCGGCCGGAAGAGACACGCTGAGCGTCACGGAGCGCAAGCCAAGCCCCTTCGCATGGGACTCGAGAACGAGCATGATCCGCCTTCCAAAGTCGCGGCGCTGATGATCGGGGGCGACGAAAACGCCGAGGATCTCGTTACCGACAAGCGCGCCGGTCGCGATCAGGCGGTTTGTCCTCTCGAAGACCAGCACGACACCGCCGCGGAGGCGCTCCACGATCCTCTCCCGGCGGTGATGGTTCTTGAAAAATTCGATGGCGCTCTCCGGATAGACGCCGCGGTAGCTGACATCGATGGTGTCGTGGATCAAGAGAAGGAGCGCCTCGAGATCGGATTCGCGGGCGCGGCGAAGAACGAGGGGGGAAGGGATCGGTCTCATGGGAAGCAAGGCCGCAAACGATTTCTTGCGCAACGGAGATGCGGCGCCCTTCTATCCTGGGCAGGGTGGTCTTGTCGAGAGCCACGATGTGGCAAAACGTGCTGATAATTCTAAAGTTTTTTCTGGAGGAGGCGATAGTGGTTGTCTGTATGGAAGAGTTCGCCCCCCAACGGATCCGCCAGGCGGGCGAAGACCGAATCGTCGAGAGCCTGAGCGCCGGCTTCGTCGCCAAGTGGCGGCACTTCTTCGGCGGGGAGCCCGAGCTTGCCGTCGTACAGGACATCCTGCTCGAGGCCGTCCAACTCTGCCTCTCCGAGGAGTATTACTTCGGAGAGGAGCTCTCCGTTGTCGCCCCCTCGATCCTCTGGCACCGCACCTGCCAGATGTGCATCACCGTGGACTTCTTCCAGCGCAAGGTCCTCGGTTTTGCGACAAGGCGCGAGCTGGACGAAATGACCGGCTGGAACGAACACCTGCATTACCGGCTGAAGCGGACGTCATAAAAGAGGGGAGGGCCTGCGCGCGGGCCTGGCCAAGGGGCTTGCTTCAGAGGCTTGCCGGGCTGTTTCCAGCGCCCGAAGGTATGTTGCGACCCGCCGTACATCCCGCCCCCAGGGGTGCGGCGATCGGGGGGAGCAGGATTGACCTTCTCGCCTCGTCAGGGAAGCGGCCGCCCCGATTCCCTCCTCGGGAAACCCCTCGGCCGAAAGGCTTTCGATCGCCGGGCCGCAGACCTCGAACCCATCGTGCCGCACGGCCGCCGTGCGCTCGGGATCGGATTTTCAAGCAAGCCAGGGTCGACCCCACGTTCTTGGCCGTGTAGTGATATGAGAATGGACGTCCCCTATGTTGCCGTCCCCTATGTTGCCGGGCGGTTGCATCCTCCCTGGGCCGTCGTCTATGATCAGACAGGCGAGTTCAAGCGGGGAGCGGGCCGTTGCCGGGCGGACCTTCATGGCGGGAAATCGAGGAGTCGCTGTCGCGCTCCCTTCTGCGCGGGTTATGCTGGGAGTACGAGCAGGCCTTGCGCAAGGCCCCGGCCGGACTTGACCCGCAGATTGCGCTGCGGCCCAACATCCTGCTTGCCGAAATGCGAAAACTCGGCACGGCCGATACGGAGACCTGGACGATCCGGATCAACGCCGAGTTCGCCGCCGCGCAGCGCTTCGATGCCGTGCGCGACGTCTTCTTGCACGAGGTCGCCCACCTCTGGGCCTCCGTTCACCCGGAAGGCCGGACCCAAGCGGACCACGGCCCCGTCTTTCGCTCCCTGTGCACCCGCCTGGGTGCGGACCCCGCGGCCGCCAGAAGCCGGGAGTCCTTTGACGCCCCCCGGGGGAGCCCACGCGACGGCCGCGACGAACGCCTGGATCGGCTCAGGGTCAAGGTCCGCAAGCTTCTTTCGCTCGCACGAAGCCCTTTTCCGGAAGAGGCGCGCGCGGCCGCCGCCAAGGCAAGCGAGCTGATCGCCCGCCACCACCTTTCCGAGATCGAGGAGGGCAGGCCGCGCGAATTCATAAGCCGTTATCTGTGCTCGCCCGCAAGACGGCATCCGCGGCATGTTTTTCTCATCGCCAACATTCTCCAGCGCTTTTTTTTCGTCGAAGCGGTTTGGGTCCCCGCCTGGGTCGTTGCGCAGGGATGCGTGGGAAACGTGCCGGAAATCTCCGGGAGGCCTCACGACGTCGAACTGGCCTTGTACGTGTTCGACTTCATCGAGAACACGATCCGGCGGCAATGGGACATGGCCCGCGGGGCTCACGGGTTCACCGGCCGCGACTACCGTCAGTTCGCGCTGGGGGTCGCATCCGGTTTTTATTCTCAACTGGAAGAGGAGCGCAGACGCCTCTCCGAGCGGATCCGGGCGGAACGGGCGGCGGAAGCGGGTGCCGGCCGTTTTGGAGGGCGGCCTTGCACGGACTTGGTGAACGTCTTCGATCCGGCGCTCGGAGCCTATCTCAGGCAGCGCTACGGCAGGCTGCGCGCAATCGGTCGGCCGGGGCTTGCCCTGCGATCCTCTTACTACGCAGGAAGGAAGGTCGGCAGGGAAATGGTGCTCTCCCGGGGGCTCGAGTCGCACTCGAACGCCTCCGCCGCGCCGAGGCTCCCGGGATGAACATAACCCCTCCGGAAGACTTCCACGCGGTCTTCGGTTGAATTCCTACCTTCAATCAAGCCCGGCCGAAGATCAACCCATCAGGTCGCGGTCGCATTACGGATCGGGGCGATGGGCGTTTCGCCTTTCATGGCCGACCTCAACGCCTATCGCTTGCGGATCCTTTCCCGGCGCCGGCCGGTCCTGCGACCGTGTGGAATTGCCGACGGCCTCGGTGATGTAGAGGCCGTCAGTCGGCCCCTCTCGAATCCCTGCGGGTGAGGCGTTCTTGCGCCATCGACCCGGGCATCGGACGCAAATGATATAAGAATGGACGTCCCCTGTAGACGTCCCCTGTTAGAGAGAGGGTTTTCTGGTAAAAATCGCCGCAACAGAGCCGGCGAGCGAGATCGCGGCGGCGACAAGGAAAGGAAGCGTGAAGGTGCCGCGTGCATCGGCGAGGAAGCCGCCGAAGGCGGGGCCGGCGGCCTGGCCGATCCCGAAAAAGAGCGTGATGAACCCCAGCCCTGCGGGCGCAAGCCGCGGCCCGAGATGATCGCCGGCCGCCGCCGCCATGATGGTCGGGATGCTCCAGGCGCTCAACCCGAAAAGGACGGCGGAGAGGGTGAAGCCGAAGGGCGATTGGACGAGCGCGAAGACCGTGTAGGCGAGAGCGAGCACGAGATAGGCGAGCGCCGCCCCGCGGCTTCGGCCGAGGCGGTCGGAGATCCCGCCCCAGAGGATGCCGCAGAAGGTGCTCAGAGCGCCGACCGCGGCCCACAGCCCGCCGGCGAAAGCCTGGGACAAGCCGATTTCCTTGACCAGGTAGGCCGCGAAAAACGTCATGTAGATGATGTAGGAGGCGCCGTAGAAGAAATAGACGAGGCCCAGGTACCATACGGCGCCCTTGCGGTAGACGGCGGACCATTGCCACGAGGAGAGGCGGGGGCCGGCCGCCGGTGCGGCCGGAGGCGCATCCGCCGCGGCTCCGATCGGTAGAAGCCCCTTGTCCTCCGGACGGTTGCGGATCAAGAAGGCGACCAGTGCGGCAATGCCCAGCGCGATCCCGCCGAGCACCTCCCAGGCCGTGCGCCAGCCCTCGACCCCCTGGGCGGCGATGATCGGGGGGACCAGCAGGCCGGAGATCAGCGTGCCCGCGCCGATCCCGCCGGAGACGATCCCGGTCGCGAACCCCCGGCGGCGCATCGCAAACCAGGCAGAGCCCAGGGCCATGGCGGGGACGTAGGCCGCGCCGTTGGCGAGCCCCGTGAGGAAACGCATCGCCAGGGCGAAGCCGAAGCTGTGGGCCAGGCCGGTCGCCATGAGCGACACGGCGAGCAGAAGGAGTGCAAGGCCGATGACCCGGCGGGTTCCGAAACGGGCGGCGAGGAACCCCCCGATGAGGGCCATGGCGAGGTAGCCGACGAAGTTTCCCGTCCCGAGCAGCCCGAGCTGGGTGTAGTCGAACTTCAGGCCGTCCTTCATCGCCGGGAGGATGAGGGTGTAGGCCATGCGGCCGAAGCCGTGGGCGGCGATCGTCGTCAGCATGCCCATGAAGATGACCACCCATCCGTAGTGGGGCGTTCTCATCGTCACCTCGCCATGGGAAGGAAGCGGCTTCCGCCCTGCGGGAGGGGCGGGCAAGGCGGAAACGAATCCGCTCCGGCGCCCCCTTCGCTCAATGCCGTCACCTGTTCCGCAGGCCGATCGGCGTCAAGGCCACGGGCCCGGAGTCCTCCTCCGTCTCCAGGGATCTGCTCCAGATCCGCCCGGTGTGGGTGTCCATCACGGTGACCTCGTTTTCATCGACATCGACGACGGCATAGCGGCTGTGTTTCCCCATGACGTCGTGGATCACCCAGGAGAGGGTGAAGAGCGAGGCGGCGATCAGAAACAGGGCAAGGGTCTTCAGGCCGTCCTGAACGTTCATTCCGGAATCTCCGCGGTCGGGCAACCGGCGTTTGGGCGTGGGAAGGCTCACGTGAGCGGGGCCGCGCCTCTTCTATAGTCGAGTTTCTCACGATCATCAAGAGAAGGAAACCATCCGGACCGCCGCGTCGGCCCGCCTCGAGGCCGATCGCGGCAACAGTCCGGGGCTGCAGCCGGGCGGCCGGGGGGGCGCGCCGCCCGGCGGCCTTTTCCGGCACGGCGGCGGGGCGCAGGGCGGCCGCCCGGCCCTTCATCCCTCGACCAGGACCAGGTTCGAGAAAAGAACGGCATGGGTCACGATCGCCGTCAGCAGGCCATACGCGAGCAGCCCGACGGCGACCAGGCGGGCCTGCAGCCGGGGGACGATCCCCTCCAGGCCCGGCAGGCCCGCGCAGCGGGAAAGGACCAGGGCGCCGGCTGCGGCGAGGGTGCCGCCCAGGAGGCCCGCGTAGATCGCGTAGCCGATGTAGGCGTATTCCCGCTGCAGGATGCAAAAAGGGCAGTGGTGGGTCGGAAGCTCGTAGAGATACGGGGACACGAAGGCGATCAGCGAGGCGATCGTCAGGGGAAAGACGGCCAGCCCCGCCCAACCGAACAGGGACGCCCCCTGGCGGCGGAGGAGAACGTGAACGCCCGCGGCCAGGGTGAGCGCCATGGCCGCGAAAAAGGAAATCTCCAAGGGCACGACGGGGAGCGAGGCGACCCGGGCGAGGACGCTTCGGCCCTCGGCGTTGAAGAGGGCGTCGCAGCAGGAGACGGGCCCGTCCGCCGCGAGGTTCCGGAAATACTCCCACTGCAGCTCGAACTCGAAGGCGGCCAACGGGAGCATCCCCAGGAGCATCCGGCACCGGCTGCGGAGAAGCGGGAAACTCTCCGCCAGGCGGTCGGCGCGGTTCAGGATCAGCCACAACCCGCAGAGCATCCCGTTGCCGGCCTTCATCAGCAAGGCCGGGTAGCCGTAGGCGTTGGCGTTGAGGCTGCCTGCGGCGCACATGGCCCCCGGCAGGATGCGGTGGAGGCTGTCCGCGGTGTGAAGAAAAAGAACGAGGGAGAGCCCCTGGGCGAGGCAGGTGCGGGAGACCACGGCCGAAACGAGCCAGGCCCTTTGCTCGAGCCGCAGCTGGCGCTCGGAGGGGCTCTCCAGGTCCCAGCCCTCGAGAATCCGCCAGGCCCAAAAGGCCCCCCAGCCAAGGGACAGAAGCACGAGGATCGAAAGCGCCTGCAGGGCGATCACGGAGGGCTGAAGCGTCATCGGCTCGAGGACCCCTCGAGGATCCGGCCGTCGCGCATCGCGAGGACCCGGTTGACGAACCCCGCCCCGCCGACCAAGGGGTCGTGGGATGCGATCACGAGGGTTTTCCCCTCGGCGGCGAGGGATCCCAGGAAGGCGATCAGCTCGCGCGAGCGTGCGGTGTCGAGGTGCGCGGTCGGCTCGTCGGCGATCAGGACCTGGGGGTCGAGAAGGAGCGCGCGGGCGAGCCCCGCGCGCTGAGCCTCGCCCGGGGAGAGGGTCTCCGCGCGGGCCAGCGTTTTCCTTTCCAGGCCGAACTTCCCGAGCAGAGAAAGCGCCCGCTCGCGCAGCCCATCCCCCGGCTCGTGCACGGGGAGCGCGGGCAGGAGGACGTTGTCGATGACCCGCAGGCCGCGCACGAGATGGGGCTCCTGGAAAAGGAAGCCGAAGGTCCGGCGGCGGATCGACGCGAGGGCCTTTTCCGGGAGCCGGGTGAGGTCCCGGCCCTCGAGGCGCACCCGGCCGGAGGTGGGGCGGGAGAGGGTTCCCAGGACGGAGAGGAGGGTCGTCTTGCCCGAACCGCTCGGCCCCATGAGGACCAGGCGTTCGCCCGCGCCGACCGTGAGATCGACCGCCGCGAGGGCGGTGTGCTCCTCCGGCCGGCCGCGGCTGTAAACCTTCGTCACCTGCTCGAGGGCGATCATGCCTGCCTCAGAAGCCGGTCGGGCTCCGTCGCGGCGGCCCTCCAGGAGGGGATGACGGAGGCGAGGAGAAAGGGGACCACGGCCACGGAAACGATGAGTGTCACCTGGGGGAGGTCAAGCGCCGGGTCGAGCGCAAAGCGGGGATAGAGAACCGACCAGCCCTTCATCAGCGAGGCAAACAGGAAAGCTCCGGCGGCGAAGACATGGAGGTAGGCGAGCGCCGTGCCAAGGAGGAAAGCGGTCAGGGAGACGGTGATCGCCTCCCAGGTCTTCAAGGCGAGCACCTCGGAGAGCTCCCACCCCACGGCCTTCAAGAGCCCGATCTCCCGTTTCTCCTCTTCCTCGAGCCCCGCCGCCTGGCTCCAGGCGAGGAGCAGAAAGGACGCGGCCAGCGAAGCGAAGACGGCAAGGAGCACCCCGCCGCGCCAGTCGAAGAGCTCCTCGTAGGTCCGGGCGATCTCCTCGCGCAGGATCACCCGGCCGTCCGGGACCAGGCCCCGGACCTTGGAGGCGACCACGCGGCGCTCGTTTTCGTTTGCCACCCGGAGGGTGATGTCGGTGTAGAGCCCCTCGGGAATCCCGAAGAACGCCCGCAGATCCTCTTGCGGCATCTCAATCAGGTCCGCGGCGACGAGTTCCGAGGCGGAGGGGAAGACCTCGGCCACGGCGAACGAAACCTCCTCCCCGCCGCGGCCGCGAAGCGCGATCCGTCCTCCGGCCTCCGCGCCGAGAAGCCGGGCGACCCCCCGGCCGACGGCGACCGCCCGCGGGGCGAGCCGTGGGTCTTCGGAGGCGATCAGCGTGAAGTTTACCCGGCGTTCCTCGTCGAAATGATAGCCCCAGAGCCTGCCTGCGGCGCGCTGCACCCCGGGGATGCGGCGCAGCGGCTCCACGAGCTCGGCGGGGATCGGCTCGTGGCGGCCGGCGACCAGCCGCTGGACGACGATCTCCGGGGCGCCCTGAAGGAGAAGGCGCGCTTCCCGCTTCAACGCCTCCACGCAGAAGACGACCGAGGCGAACAGGAAGACGAGGGCCGTGTAGACGAGCAGGATCGACACATGCCTCGTGCGATGGCGGAGGATCGCGGAGCAGGCGAGGGTGAGCAACCTGCGGTGGCGTGCGATGAACGTCATGGGGTTCGGAGGCGAGACGGCGGCCCAAGGAGCAGGCCCGCAGGCGCAAGATCGAGGGCCGTGGGGTGGTGATGAAAGGCGCTGTGGCGGTCGGCGAGGGAGGGGTGACGCGTGTGCGGGGCCCCCGGAAAGAGGCAGAGGTCGGTCAACTCGAGCCGTTCGACGAGCCGCAGGGTCTCGCTGCGGGCGTGCCCCGCGGCGCGATGGAGCCAGGCGGCGTGAAGCAGGAGGGCGAGCAGCACCGCCAGGGCCGCCGCGGCCGGGAGAAGAGGAGCACGGGGAGGAAGACGGGGCATCGGTCGATCAGTCGAGACGCTTCAGGATCTCGGGGTCGATGCGCTCGAAGGTGAGGATCTCCTCGCCCCGGTGATCCTTCAGGAATTCCCGGGCGTCCTCTTCCCGCGCGAAGGGGACGAGCTCTTTGCCCATGGGCCCCAGGACATCGCTTCCGATCACGTAAAACGCCCGGCGGCCGTCGATCGGCTCGAGGCGGTAGTAGTCGGTGACGTGGATGGACCGGATCTCTTCCGCTTTTCTCCCGCGGCCGTAGCGGTCCATGCGGAAGCGATATTTCATCAGATCCTTCACCCCGTCGAAGAACACGGCCGAGCCGTCGGTGAAGACGACGGAGGCGACCCATTCCGGGTAGCGCGCGACGAACATGCCGCAGACGGGGCACTTGTCCCTGGGGCCGGGTTTGGGGGCAGGCGGCTCTTCCGCCAGGGCGGGCAAGGCGAGGAGAAAGGCGAAGGCCAAGGTGATGCGGCGCAAGGGGAAACCTCCTGACCCCCGGGGGGGTTATCGGACCGGTGCCATTCATGCCCGAGGCGCGGCTTGCCGTCAAGGCGCAGAAAGACACGGCCCCGCACCGCCTGCGGCCACTTCGACCCGCCGCCTGGCCTCGGCGGTGGGCAGGCGGCGGATCTCCTGGAAAAGAAGGCGGCACGCATCAAGCGAAAGCCTCTCCACAAGCCGCGTGCAGTAGGCCTCGTCGCGCAGATGGGGAAGGCGTTCGGGGTCTTCCGGCGATTCTTCCTTGAGCAGGATCTTGGCGTGGATCATGGCCCGGGCGGCGAGCAGCGACTCCTTCACGGAGTGGTGGAAGTCGGGCCGGAAGAGGTAGAGCAGCGTCAGGCGGTCGCCGGGGGAGTAGCGCAGCCCGGGCTCGCCGCTTCCGGTGAGGGCCCGGGAGGGGAGAAAGATCGTCCGCACCCGGAAGGCCCCCGGTAGGCGGCGGCGCAGTTCCATGGGGAGCCGGGCATGGATCCAGCCTGCTTCCACGTAGGAGGAGCGGTACCGTTCGACCAGCGGGGCGAGCGCCTGGGCGCGAAGCGAGTCGCGCAGCCGGAAACGGGCGGCGTCGGCCCGCGCAAAGCGAAGGACCGCCCGGACGGCCTCCTCGAAGGTCCCCACGGCCGTGGCCCGGTAGTAGGCAAGGAGCGCGGCGGTGGCCGCGCGCTCGGCCAGGTACACCGGATGCTGGATCGAGTCGGCTGCGATGTCCGCGGGCCGGTGCCCGGCGGCGAAGAATTCGTGGATGGAAATCAGAATCTGAAGAAAGGGCTCGACCTGGTGGAGCGCCGTGCCCGCGGCGTGGAGGCTGCGCAGCAAACGGCACATGCCGCGGCTGAAGGCGGGGTATTCGGTGTCGATCGTGGCCAGGTAGTCCTCGACGGCGAGCGCACCGCGGAGCATGTCGCCGAAGCCGGGATCGGGCGGCTCCTCAAGGAAGACCGCCTCATGCCCGGCGACCTCCCGGGCGGTCCAGGGGATGATCTCCGGGCGGTGAAGCGACAGGCCGACCGTCACCTGCACGCGCCCCCCCGGCCGCAGCCTTCCCGGCGTCCGGCCTTCCGGCCTTTCCCTTTCCCGGCCACGGCGGCCGTGCTATAGAAACGGGCGGCTTTTCCCGCGAACCGAGCGGAGCCGGCCATGGCCCTCCTGCGCGCGCTCATCGGTGTCCTCTTCATCGCCGCCGCCGCGGCGATCGTGGTCACGGTCGTTCTCGCCTCCAACCGGCGCCGCGGTTTTCTGCGCACCCTCTATCGCCTGCGCCGCCTTCTCCTCGCGATAACCCGCGACGGACGCCACCCGGTCGCCGTGGAGCGCGAAGGCGGCTGAAGACCTGCGCGGCGATCTTTCCCCCTTGGGGTCTTCCCTCAGCGGCGGTAGCGGCCCATGAGGCTTCCTTCCGCCAGCACGTGCCCCTTCATGGCCGCCTCCACCTGGGCCTTGGTCGCCCCGGGCTCGAGGTCGAGCAGCCGGTCGAGGGCATAGACCTTGAAGACGTAGCGGTGGGTGCCGGAAGGCGGGCAGGGGCCGCCGTAGCCGATGCGGCGGAAGTCGTTTTTCCCCTGGCGCCCGCCGTTCGGGAGCGATGGTGCGGCGGGCAGGGCCTCGGGGAGGCGGCTCACCGCCGCGGGCAGGTTGAAGACGACCCAGTGCACCCAGGTCCCGGCCGGTGCGTCGGGGTCGTCGCAGATCAAAGCGAACGATCGCGTTCCCGCGGGCGCACCGCTCCAGGAAATCTCCGGGGAAACGTCTTCCCCGTCGCAGGTGTGTTTGCGGGGGATCATGCCCCCGGCGGCGAAGGCGGGGGAAACCACTTCAAGCGCCATCGTGGGTCTCCTTTCGTTTTCGGGGCGGTGTTCGATCACAGCGGGGCGCGGGGATCAGGCCTTAAGCGCGCGGCGCACGGCCGCGTCGATCTCGTGGACCAGGATAGGTTTCATGACCAGCGCGGAAAGCCCCTTTTCACGCGCGCGGCGCTCGTCGATGCGCCGGCTGTAGCCGGTGCAGAGGATGATCGGCATACCGGGGCGGATTTTCAGGATCTCCTGCGCCAGGAAGTCGCCGGTCATGCCGGGCATCGTCTGGTCGGAGATGACGAGGTCGAAGTCCATCGGCCGCCGCTTGAAGAGCTCCAGGGCCTCGAGCGGGCTGGTGCGCGTGACGACCTCGTAGCCGAGGCGGTGGAGGATCTTCTCCCCGAGCTCGGCCAGCATGGCCTCGTCGTCCACGAAGAGAATCCGGCCCTTTCCCCCGAGAAGCGGCGCGGGGGGAGCCTCCTCCTGCGGGCGGGTGAAATCGACCTGAGGCAGCCAGATTTCGAAGAGCGCCCCCCGCCCGGGCTCGCTGTGCACGCTTACGGCGCCGCCCAATTTCTTCACGATCCCATGCACGACGGCGAGCCCCAGGCCCGTTCCGACGCCCTTTTCCTTGGTGGTGAAGTACGGGTCGAAGATGCGGTCGCGGATCACCGCGGGGATCCCGGGGCCGCTGTCGCGCACGGCGAGGCGCACGTAGCGGCCGGGGTCGAGCTCGGGCGGACCGGCCGGCCCGCCGGCCTCCGCGGCGACCGGCGCGACCTCGATTTCGATCCGGCCTGCGTTTTCGCCGATCGCCTGCACGGCGTTCGTGCACAGGTTCATGAGGATCTGGTGCAGCTCGACCGCGCTCGCCAGCACGGTGGCGGCCGTGGTTTCCCCCCGCAGCCGGATCTCGATCGTTGAAGGGATGCTTGCCCGCAGGAAGTTCACCACCTCTTTGGCGGCGCGGCCCACGTGCACCGGCAGGCGCTCCTCGCCGCCCTGCCGGCTGAAGGAAAGGATCTGGCGCACGAGGTCCTTGGCGCGCTTGGCCGCCTTGAGGACTTCCCGGAGGTGATCGCCCGCCTGTCCCTCGCTCAGCATGGCAAGCTCGGTGAAGCCGATGATCGCCGAGAGGATGTTGTTGAAGTCGTGGGCGATCCCGCCGGCGAGGACGCCGATCGCTTCCATCTTCTGGGCCTGGAGGAGCTGGGACTCGAGCCGGCTCTTCTCCTCGGCCGCTTTTTTGCGCGCGGTGATGTCCTGGACGAGGGAGATGAAATACTGCGGTCGGCCGCGGCCGTCGCGCTGGAGGGTCGCCCAAATGTTCACCCAGACGATCGAGCCGTCCCGATGGATGAACCTTCGTTCCTGTTCGCCCGCGGAAAGCCGCCCCTCCGCGAGGGCGCGAACGAACTCCTCGCGCCGGCCCAGGTCCTCGGGGAAGAGGAAATCGACGACTTTCTTGCCGATCAGCTCCTGCGGCTCATAGCCGATCATGGCGGCCATGGCGCGGTTGACCTCGAGGTAGGTCCCGTCGAGATCGACGAGGGTGATGCCTACCGAGGCGTTTTCGAAGGCCGTGCGGAAGCGGGCCTCGCTGTCCCGCAGAGCCTCCTCGGCCTGCACCTCGTCGGTGATGTCGCGAAAGAGCCCCTGAATGAAATCCTCCCCGCCGTGCCGGAAGGCGACCCCCGTCGATTCGACGGGAACCGTCCTCCCGGAGAGGGTGAGAACCCGGTGGCGCCGGGGGGCGAGGTGGCGGAGGAGCTCTTCCCCCGCGGCCGCCGGGTCTGCGGCGATGCGAAAGGCGCTTTCGACGCGGATCCGGGAGAGTTCCCGGTCTTCGGGGTGGACGAGATCGAGGTAGGGGATGCCGACGAGATCCTCGGGCCGCGTGGCCTCGAACAGGCGCGCCGCCGCCCGGTTGGCGAGCGTGATGGTCCCCTGGCGGTTCCGAATCAGGATCGCCAGCGAGCTGATGTCGAAGAGGGCGCGGTACTTCCCCTCGGCCTCGGCGAGGAGCCGCTCGGTCAGCTTGCGCTCGGTGATGTCGCGCGTGATCGAGAGGATGACGGCGTGCCCGGCGATCGTCAGCACGCGGGCGGACATCAGGCCCACCCCGATCGATCCGTTTTTCCGGCGGAATTCGGCCTCGAAGTTTTCGATAAACCCCGCCCTGCGCAGGCCCTCGACAAGGCGCCCGCGGTCCTCGGAGTTGCGCCAGATCCCGATTTCGAGCGAGGTCTTCCCCAGCACCTCCTCGCGGCCATACCCCGTGAGCCGGGTGAAGCCTTCGTTGATGTCGATGTAGGCGCCGTTTTCGAGGAGATTGAGGTTCACCGCGTCGGGGCTGGCATGGAAGGCGAGGCGGAAGAGCTCTTCGCTCTCGTTCAGGGTTCGGCGGATCTGCTGCAGGGTGGCGGCATCCATGGGCTCCGTCCGGAGCGGTCGGTTCGGGAGGGCATGGAAACCTTCGTATTATCCTCCCGATCGGTCCCGATGGCAAGCGCCGGCGGCCTCGGTGCGGTCAAGCGCTGGAAGATCGGCCGCGCGTCCCGCTCCCCGCCGGGGAATCCAGGGCGGCGCTTAAAAAACGGCTGTCCGCCGCGGTGATCCGCACCCGGGCGAGGCGGTTCATCCAGGCGTCTTCGCCGGCAAAGCGAACCCGCAGGTAATTGGCGCTCACTCCCCGCAGAAGCCCGCTTTGCGGGTCGCGCC
Source organism: Desulfatibacillum sp. (assembly GCA_020725555.1). Taxonomy (GTDB): domain Bacteria; phylum Desulfobacterota; class Desulfobacteria; order Desulfobacterales; family SpSt-501; genus SpSt-501. Next base: position 99,160 of record DYEU01000003.1, on the reverse strand, counting down.
GCGTCTCGGTCAGGACCTCGATCGCGCGGCCGACGAAGCCGCGGTGGAAGAGAAGCCGCTTCGTTTCGCCGAGCCTTCTCAGCCGCCCGCAACGCGCGCGGATTTTCGCCGGGTCGATCCGGTCATCGAAGCCGAAGGCCGCGGTTCCCGGCCGCGGGGAGAACGGAAAGACGTGGAGATAGCTCAGGGGGAGATCGGCGATCAGGCGGAAGGTGTTTTCGAAGGCCTCGTCGCTTTCGCCGGGAAAGCCGACCAGGACGTCGGCGCCGATGGCCGCATCGGGAAAGCGCGCGCGCACCGCGGCCACGGCGCCTCGGAAATCCGCCGGCCCGTAGGGTCGGCGCATGCGCGCGAGGATGGCCGCATCCCCGCTTTGAAGCGGGATGTGGAAATGGGGGCAGACGCGGCCGCCGGAGCGCACGGCCACCTCGAGCAGACGCTCGGTCAGCTCGAGCGGCTCGATCGAGCTCAACCGCACGCGCAGCGGGAAGTCCCCGCCCAGAATGTCCTCCAGGAGAGCCGCCAGCGTGCGCGGGGGGGTCAGATCGAGACCGTAGCGGCCGATGTGCACGCCGGTGAGGACGACCTCGCGGAAACCTCGGGCGGCGAGCAGGCCGATGCGTTCGAGCACCCGATGCGGGCTCACGCTGCGCGACGGGCCGCGGGCGTAGGGAACGATGCAGTAAGAGCAGAACGCGTCACAGCCGTCCTGGATCTTGACGAATGCGCGTGTCCGGCCGGCGAGCGGGTCGCCGGCCGCCGGGGTGGAAGAAAACCCCGCCCTCCGCCCCGCGGCGGCTGCACCTTCGTCCTGGGGCGGCTCCGCCTTTGCGGCGCAGAGGGACTCGGCCAGCCCCGCCTTGGCCGTGCGGCCGACCACCCGGCCCACTCCGGGGATGGCCCGCAGCGTTTCGGGGTCGGTTTCGGCGAGGCAGCCGGTCACCACGATGAAGGCCCCGGGGTGTTCCCGGATCGCGCGGCGGATGGCCTGGCGGGACTGCACCGCGGCCCGTTCGGTCACCGTGCAGGTGTTGACCACGACAAGATCGGCCGGCTCCCCGCCGCGGCAAGGCCGATAGGCCGCCTTCGCGGAGAGGCTGAGGCCAAGCTCCTCCGCTTCGCACTGGTTGAGCTTGCAGCCGAGGGTGACGAGCTTGAAACGTCGCATGCCGTTCCTCACCGGGGCGCCGGCGGCTTTAGATCCCCGGGTCCTTCGGCGCCGCCTGGATGAACCCCCCGCCCAGGACCTCGTCGTCCCGGTAGAACACCGCGGCCTGGCCGGGGGCGATCGCGGGCTGGGGCGCCTCGAAAACGACCTCCACGGAAGCGGCCCCGATGCCGCAGGGGAGGATCCGCGCAGGGGTTTCCGGGCTGCGGTAGCGCACGCGGACCCGGGCCGCAAGGGGGGCCTCCGGCCGGGGTGCGATCCAGTTCACCGCCGACACCCGGCAGGCCGCGGCATAGAGCTCGCTCCGGGGGCCCACGATCAGGCGGTTTCCGTCCCGCTCCTTGCGCAGGACGTAATAGGGGAAGGCGGCCGGGCAGTCGATGCCGCGGCGCTGGCCGATCGTGAAGGCGGCAAGTCCGGGATGCTCGCCGATCACCCGGCCGTCGGCCGTCGCGATCGGCCCGGGACGCAGGATCGCCTCGTCGTAGCGCCGGAGAAGCGCGGTGTAGTCCCCGCCGGGGACGAAACAGACGTCCTGGCTTTCGCGCGGCTCCACGGGTTCCAGGCCGTGCCGCGCGGCAAGAAGGCTGACCTCCCCCTTGGTCATTTCCGCGAGCGGAAAGCACGCCCGGGCAAGTTGCTCCTGGCCGAGCGCAAAGAGAAAGTAGGACTGGTCCTTTGCCGGGTCCCTGCCCTTGAAGAGCCGCCAGCGGCCCGCGGGGTCCCGCCGCACGGCGGCGTAATGGCCCGTCGCCAGGAACTCGGCCCCGTGGCGGCGGGCCCGTTCCAGGAGAACGCCGAACTTGATCCGCGGGTTGCAGACCACGCAGGGGTTGGGGGTTTCGCCGGAGCGGTAGCCGGCAATGAAGTAGTCGACGACGATGCGCTCGAAATCGCCGCTCAGGTCCTCGAAATGGACCGGGACGCCGAGCATGCGGGAGAGGCGCGCGGCCCGCTCGCGGCTTTGCTCGGCGGGATAGGACTCGTGGCCGGTGCGGAAATGAAGGCCGATCACCTCGCGGCCTTGGCGGAGGAGAAGAAACGCCGCCGCCAGGGAGTCGATCCCCCCGCTCAAGGCGACGGCGATTCGTGCAGGGTTTCCGCTCACGACGCAACGGCTCGCGCACCGGGTCCCGGGATGCCGCCTTCGCCGGCGGCGACGCTAAGGTAGCGATGCGGGCCGAGATCTGTCAATGAAGCCCGGCGCGGTGCCGGATAAGCGCCGCAAGGCAGTTTGGGGGGAGGCCCATGATGTAAGATAACCATTTGAAATTGTAACTTATCGAATCAAATGCGCCGCCGGTTTTTTTTGACACCCGGGCCGGGCCCCGCTACAATGGGTTCAGAAGCGATTCGGGCGCAAGGAGCGATGAAGGAACCCATGAGGGCGGAAACCGGGGCAAAACGGAAAATGTACAACACAACTCTCGACGCCGAGCTGATCCGCAAGATCAAGATCCTCGCCGCGCAGCTCGAAAAGCGCCAGAACGACCTTCTCGAAGAGGCGATCCGGGATCTGCTCCGCAAGTACGGCCTCTCGGCCCAGTGACCGGGCGCCCGTCCCGCCGGCCCGGGAAGAGGACCCTTCCGGCATGGAAGAAGAAAACTCCGAAAAACGCTCCCGAACGCGCTTTGAACACCGTGCCCCGGTGAGGCTCGAGGGGTTTGCCATCGAGGCCGCCCCCGAGGCACGCATGGGGAACTACAGCGAAAAGGGCATCTACTTCGAGTCCGATTTCTACCTGGTCCCCGGAAGCCGTGTCCTCATCGGGCTGCCCGCTTCCCCGCTGGCCGGAAGCGAGCAGGTCTACGAGTGCTACCGGGCCGTGATCCGCTGGCGCCGGTTTCTCGAGGATTCCGCCTTCGACTACGGCTATGGGGTCGAGCTCGAGGAAAGGGTCGCCTCCGAGGCCGCACCTCCCGCCCGGTCGCGGGATTCGCGCGCCCATCCCCGCCGGTCCTGCTCGATCCCCACCCTGGTTCGCAGCGGCCGCGACAACGTCCGCGGCCTGATCGCGAACGCTTCTCCGGGCGGGGTCTTCATCCGCTGCGAGAAACCCCTGGAGAGGGGCCAGCGCGTCCTGCTGAACATCCCGCTGCGGCAAAAGAAAAAGATCGTGACCCGCTCGGGAACCGTGGTCTGGGCCGAGCAGGACCGCGTCGGCATCCGCTTCGACGACGCCCCGGCGCCTTCCCCCGCCCCCCCCGCCTGAGCCGTGCGTGCCCCTCGGGCCGAGGCTCCTCACCGCTCGGCCGTCCGCTCCAGGCCGAGGCGCTTCAAGCGTTTCCAGAGGGTGACGCGGCTGATCCCGAGCAGCCGCGCGGCGGCCGTGCGGTTTCCGCCCGTCTTCCTCATGGCCTCGAGGATCCTTTCCCGCTCCGGGGTGGCAGGGGGATCCGCAGGCGGCGGGCAGGCGCCGGAGGTGGAGGTGATTTTCGCGGGCAGATGCTCGGGCCGGATTTCTCCCCCGGGGCAGAGCACGAGGGCGTACTCGACGGCGTTTCGCAGCTCGCGCACGTTGCCCGGCCAGCGGTAGGCGGTGAGCAGCCGTGCGGCCTCGGGGGAGATCCCCGTCACGCCGCAGGCGTTGCGCTGCCGGTCTTGGGCGAGAAAATGGCGCACGATGACCGGGATGTCCTCCGGCCGCTCGCGCAGCGGGGGGACATGGATGGGGAAGACGTTGATGCGGAAATAGAGATCCTCGCGGAAGAAGCCGCGGGCGATCCACTCCTCGAGGTTGCGGTGGGTCGCCGTGATGATGCGCACGTCGACGGGAACAGGGGTGTGGTCGCCCACGCGCTCGATTTCCTTTTCCTCGAGCACGCGCAGAAGCTTCACCTGGAGGGAGGGCGGGACGTCGCCGATCTCGTCGAGGAAGATCGTTCCGCCGTGGGCCGCCTCGAAGCGGCCGATGCGGCTGCGGTCGGCGCCGGTGTAGGCGCCGCGGACGTGGCCGAACAGCTCGCTTTCAAGCAGGTTTTCGTTCAGGGCGGCGCAGTTCACCTTGATGAAGGGCTTGCCCTGCCGCGGGCTCGCCCAGTGGATCGCGCGCGCCACCATCTCCTTGCCCGATCCGCTCTCGCCGTGGATCATGACCGGCGTGTCGGATCGGGCGACGTGCTGCACGAGCTCGAAGAGCCGCTGCATCGGCGCGGAGCGGCCGACGATGCCGAAGAAGTGCTCGTCCATCTCGAGCGTCCGGCGCAGGGCGAGGATCTCCTCCTGTTGCCGCACCATCTCGCTGATGTCGGTCAGCGTTTCCACCGCCCCGATCACCTCGCCCGCGGAGTTCCGCAGGACGGTGGCGTTCTTGAGGACACAGACGCGGCGGCGGACCTTGTCGGCGATGAGGCACTGCTTGGCCTCGACCGCGCCGTCGCGGAAGAGCCGGCACCAGTTGGCCCCGGCGCCGCGGTCGTAGATCGTGCATCCCGTGCACTCGAGGATGCGGCAGTTCTTGCCGACGAGCTCGGCGGCGCTGTACCCGGTGATGGCCTCGGCCGCCCGGTTGACGGCGAGGATCGTCCCCCGGGTGTCCACGATGATGAGGCCTTCCCCGAGGGTGTCGAGGATCGGTTTCCAGAAGGGCGAGAGATCCATGTCCTCTCCGGGGTGGAAACCCGTCTGCGGAAGTGTAGGGCCGAAGCCTCGTTTTCGCAAGGCGAAACCGCCCGGGGAGGCCCTTGCGCGTCTTGACTTGCCCGGGGCCTGTGCTAAAGAGGCGCCATGCCTGCGGCGGCGCCCGATCTCACCACCGACCTCGGCGGCCTCGTCCTCCAGAACCCGGTCATGACCGCCTCGGGGACGTTCGGCTACGGCGAGGAGTTCGCCCCCTACGTGGACCTGAAGCGGTTGGGGGCGATCGTGGTCAAAGGCCTTGCGCTGCGGCCCGTGGAGGGGAACCCGCCCCCGCGCATCGTCGAGACCCCCTGCGGCATGCTGAACGCGATCGGCCTGGAAAACGTCGGCATCGAGGCCTTCGCGTCCCGCAAGATGCCCTTCCTGCGCCGGCTCGGCATCCCGGTGATCGCCAACATCTACGGGACCTCGGTCGACGAGTACGCCGAGCTCGCCGCGGCCGTCGAGGCGATCGAGGGCGTCGCCGGGGTCGAGGTCAACATCTCCTGCCCCAACGTCAAGGCGGGGGGGGTGGCCTTCGGCGTGGACCCCGTGGCCGCCGGGCGCGTCGTCGCCGCGGTGCGGCGCAACACCCGCAAATTCGTGATCTGCAAGCTCTCCCCCAACGTGACCGACATCACCGTGATCGCCCGCAGCGCCGAGCAGGCCGGCGCCGACGCCCTCTCGCTCATCAACACCATCACCGGCATGGCGGTCGACGTCGAGACCCGGCGCCCGCTGCTCGCCAACGTCACCGGCGGGCTTTCCGGCCCGGCGATCAAGCCGGTCGCCCTGCGCATGGTCTGGCAGGTGTGCCGCGCGGTCCGCCTCCCGGTGATCGGCATCGGGGGCATCCGCACCGCGCACGACGCCCTCGAGTTTTTGATCGTCGGCGCGCGCGCGGTCCAGGTCGGCACGGCGAGTTTCCTCAACCCCGCCGCGACCGTCGAGGTCCTCGAGGGCATCCGGAGCTACCTCGAGGAGCGCGGCATCGCGTGCGTCTCCCGCCTCGTCGGCAGCCTCGAGCTCGCCTGAATCCTGCAGGTCCCCCGGCTACAGTCCCGCGGTTTCCTCGGGGGGGTGGGATTTGAGGAACTCGAGCCGGTTCAGGCCGTTGATGAAGGCCTTGGCGCTTGCCGTGATGATGTCGGGGTCGGCCCCCTTGCCGAGCGCGATCAGGCCGTTTTCGCGCAGCCGCACGGTCACCTCGCCCATCGCGTCGGTGCCGCCGGTGAGGGCGCTGATCGAGAAGCGCAACAGCTCCGCGTTCGTCCCCGTGAGCTGGGCGATCGTGTTGTAGGCCGCGTCGATCGGCCCGTTGCCGTATCCCGCCCCCTGGACCGCGCGGCCGTTGATCTTGAGCCGGACGCTCGCCATGGGCAGCACCGTGGTGCCCGCGGTCACGTGCAGGTAGTCGAGGGCGAAGACCTCCGCGGTGCGAAGAATCCCCTCGGTGACGATCGCCTCGAGGTCCTCGTCCATCACGTGTTTTTTCTTGTCGGCCAGTTCCTTGAACTTCGCGAAAACGAGGTTCAGTTCCTCGTCCGAGAGGTCGTAGCCCAAGTCCTTGAGCTGGGTGCGCAGGGCGTGCCGGCCCGAGTGCTTGCCGAGCACGAGGCGGTTTGCGCTCAGGCCGACCGTCTCGGGGCGCATGATTTCGTAGGTCATCGGGTTCTTGAGCACCCCGTCCTGATGGATCCCCGCCTCGTGGGCGAAGGCGTTGGCGCCCACGATGGCCTTGTTCGGCTGGACGAGCATGCCGGTGATCATGCTCACCAGCCGGCTGGTCGGGTGGATGAGCTCGGTTTTGATGCCCGTTTCGAGGCCGAGGAGGGAGGAGCGGGTGTGCAGGGCCATCACCACCTCTTCGAGGGAGGTGTTCCCGGCGCGCTCGCCGATCCCGTTGATCGTCACCTCGGCCTGGCGCGCCCCGCTTTGCAGGGCGGCGAGCGTGTTGGCCGTGGCGAGGCCGAGATCGTTGTGGCAGTGCACGCTCAGGACGGCCTTGCCGATGTTGGGGGTGTGGCTGCGGATGTAGCGCACGAGCCCGGCGAATTCGTCGGGGATCGCGTAGCCCACCGTGTCCGGGAGGTTGACCGTCGTCGCGCCCGCCGCGATCGCCGCCTCGAACACCCGGCAGAGGAAATCGCGGTCGCTGCGCGAGCCGTCCTCGGCGGAGAACTCGACGTTGTCGGTGAGGGATTTCGCGTAGCGCACCCCCTCCACGGCCGCCTGCAGCACCTCCTCGCGGCCCATGCGCAGCTTGTACTGCAGGTGGATGTCCGAGGTGGCGATGAAGGTGTGGATGCGGGGGCGGGCGGCGTGCCGCACGGCCTGCCAGGCGCGGTCGATGTCGCTGCGGTTGGCGCGCGCCAGGCCCGCCACCTCGCTTCGCCGGATGCGGGCGGCGATCTGCGAGACCGACTCGAAGTCGCCCTCGGAGGCCGCCGGGAAGCCCGCCTCGATCACGTCCACGCCGAGCTTTTCGAGCTGCCCGGCGATGCGCAGCTTCTCGGCGGGGTTCATGCTCGCCCCGGGGCTCTGCTCGCCGTCCCGCAGCGTCGTGTCGAAAATCAATACGCGTTCGCTCATGCCTGTTCTCCTTGGGGTGGAATCCGGGACGCCGGGGCCGCCTGCGCGGCGCGTTCGGGCTGCCCGCTTCGATCGCTCTTGTCGCGCGCGAGCTTGACCTGGAAGCTGTCGGCCAGGGCCTGCCAGCTCGCCTCGATGATGTCCTCGGAGACGCCGATCGTGCTCCAGAGGCTTTCGCGGTCGCGCGAATCGATCAGCACGCGCACGCGCGCCGCCGTCCCGCGGTCGCCGTCGATGACCCGCACCTTGAAATCGGTGAGGCGCATGGTGTCGAGGTCGGGGAAGAAGCGGCCGAGCGCCTTGCGCAGCGCGTTGTCGAGGGCGCTCACCGGGCCGTAGCCCTCGGCGGCGGTGATCTCCTGCTTGCCGTTCACGCGGATCTTGACCGTGGCGTGGGCCTGGCAGGGGAATTCGCGGTCCTTCTCGATTGTGACGCGGAAGGATTCCAGCTCGAAATGCGGCTCGAACCTCCCGGTCAGCTTTTCGAGCAGGATCTGGAGCGAGCCGTCGGCGACGTCGAACTGGTAGCCTTCCTGCTCGAGCTGCTTGATCTCCTCGACGATCCGGCGCGCGTCGCCGGGCTTTCCTTCCAGGGGAACTCCGAGCTCGCGGGCTTTGTAGGCGATGTTGCTTCTGCCGGCGAGATCGGAAACCAGAACGCGGCGGGTGTTGCCGACCAGCGCGGGGTCGATGTGCTCGTAGGCCTCGGGGGTTTTCATCACCGCGCTCACGTGGACCCCGCCCTTGTGGGCGAAGGCGCTGCGGCCGACGAAGGGCCGCGCGTGGAGAGGGACCACGTTCGCCGTTTCGGAGACGAAGCGCGAGAGGGATTGCAGCTTGCGCAAGTCGGCCGCGACGGCCCGCCCCATCTTGAGGGCGAGGATCGGAAGCACGCTCGTCAGGTCGGCGTTGCCGCAGCGCTCGCCGTAGCCGTTGATCGTGCCCTGGACGAGGCTTGCGCCGGCCTCGACCGCGGCGAGGGTGTTCGCCACGGCGAGCCCGCAATCGTTGTGGGTGTGGATCCCGAGTGGCAGCCCCCCGGTCCGCCCCGCCGCGGCCCGCAGCGCGGCGGCGATTTCGCCGGGCAGCGAGCCGCCGTTGGTGTCGCAGAGCACGACGGCGTCGGCGCCAGCCTCCGCGGCGGCCTGGACGGTTTCGAGCGCGTAGCCGGGGTTGCGGCGGTAGCCGTCGAAGAAGTGCTCCGCGTCGTAGATCACCTCGAGCCCGTGGCGCTTGAGGTGGGCGATCGTCTCGCGGATCATGGCGAGGTTTTCCTCGAGGCTCGTCTCGAGGATGCGCGTGACGTGGAGATCCCAGCTCTTGCCGAACACCGTGGCGACCGGTGCCCCGCTTTGCAGGAGCGCTGCCAGGTGAGGGTCCGCCTCCGCCGCGCCCCCCGGCTTGCGCGTGCAACCGAAGGCCGCCAGGCGCGCGTGCCGCAGGGGCACCGTGCGGGCGATCTCGAAAAAGCGCAGGTCCCGCGGGTTCGACCCGGGCCAGCCGCCCTCGATGTAATCCACGCCGAGGTCGTCCAGCCGCAGGGCGATCTTGAGCTTCTCCTCGGCGCTGAAGGAGATGTTCTCGCCCTGCGTGCCGTCGCGCAGCGTGGTGTCGTAGATCCGAATGCGCTCGTTCATGATTTGCGGTTTTCGGGACGCAGCGAGCGCACGACGGCGCCCGCCCGCCACATTTCGGAGTCGTGCATGGTGGCGAGCTCGCGGTTCAGCTTTTCGCGGTAATCGGGGGCGCTGTTCGCCTCGAGCACGCGCCGGGTTTCCTCCCCGCTCTGCACGCGGCGGTAGAGCTCATCGAAGAGCGGGGCGACCGCGTCGCGGAAGCGCGGGGCCCAGTCGAGGGCGCCCCGCTGGGCGGTCGTGGAGCAGTTGGCGAACATCCAGTCCATCCCGTTTTCCCCGACCAGGCGGATGAGGCTTTGGGTCAGCTCCTCGACGGTCTCGTTGAAGGCCTCGCTCGGGCTGTGGCCGTGGCGGCGGAGAAGCCGGTACTGCGCCTCCATCACGCCGGCGAGCGCGCCCATCAGGATCCCGCGCTCCCCGGTGAGATCGCTGTAGACCTCGCGCTCGAAGGTCGTGGGGAAGAGGTAGCCCGAACCGATGGCGATGCCCAGGGCGAGGGCCTTTTCGCGGGCGCGGCCGGTGAAGTCCTGGAAGACGGCGAAGCTCGCGTTGATCCCGCTGCCGTCGAGGAAGTTGGTGCGCACGGTGCGCCCCGAGCCCTTGGGGGCGACGAGGACGACGTCGACGTGCGGCGGCGGGACGATGCCGGTCTGGTCCTTGTAGACGATGCCGAAGCCGTGGGAGAAGTAGAGCGTGTTCCCCTCGTGCAGGCAGGGCTTGATCTTCGGCCACAGGGCGACCTGCCCCGCATCCGAGAGGAGATACTGGATGACCGTGCCGCGCTCGGCCGCCTCCTCGGGGGAGAACAGGGTCTCCCCGGGGACGAAGCCGTCGTTCACCGCCCGCTCCCAGGAGGCCCCGCCGCGGCGTTGGCCGACGATGACGCGGATGCCGTTGTCGCGCATGTTGAGCGCCTGGCCCGGCCCCTGTACCCCGTAGCCGATCACGGCGACGATCTCGTTGTTCAGCACCTCCCGCGCCCGCTCGAGGGGAAATTCGTCCTCGGTCACCACCTCTTCGATCACGCCGCCGAAATCCAGGGTTGCCATGGTTGCCTGTCTCCTTTCTCTGCAGGGTGTCGGCCCGCGCCGGCCGCGGAAACGGCGGCGCGGGCGCTCACTTGGGTTCGCGGATGAGGCCGATCGGGCCCGTCCGCGCGAGTTTCTTGATCCCGTAGGGCTCCAAAAGCCGGATGGCCGTCTCGATCTCCTCCTGCTCGCCCGAGACCTCGACGATCAGGTGATTGAGCCCCGCGTCCGCGACGCGGCCGCCCACGAGGTCGACGATCCGCAGCACCTCGGGGCGCTGCTCGGGCTTCACCGGAATGCAGACCAGCGCGAGCTCCCGGCGCACGCAGTGGGGCCCGTTCAGGCTGCGCAGCTTGAGCACGTTGATCAGCTTGCGGAGTTGCTTTTCGATCTGCTCGATGACCGGGGCGTCGGCGCGGGTGACGATCGTGATGCGCGAGACCTCGGGGTTGTGGGTGGGGCTGCCGCAGATGCTCTCGATGTTGAACCCCTTGCCGCTGAAGAGGCCGGCGACGCGGGAGACGACGCCGGGCTCGTTGTCGACCAGCATGGTCATGATGTGCTTTTGGGCCTTCACGCGGCCTCCTTCGTCTCGGGTTTCGTTACGGCCGGCCCGGCCTCACACGAGCAGCATTTCCGTGATCGGCGCGCCGGCCGGCACCATGGGGTAGACGCACTCCTCGGGGGTGACCCGGAAATCCAGGATGGCCGGGCCGGGGAGCGAAAGCCCCCGCTCGAGCACCGGGAGGACCTCCTCGGGGCGTTCGGCGCGCAGGCCGAATGCGCCGTAGGCCTCCGCGAGTTTCACGAAGTCCGGCTGGGCGTTGTTGCAGGTGGCGCTGTAGCGGCCGCCGTAGAAGAGCTCCTGCCACTGGCGGACCATCCCCAGGCAGCCGTTGTTCAGGATGACGACCTTGACCGGCAGCCGGTACTGCACCGCGGTCGCCAGCTCCTGGATGTTCATCTGGATGCTCCCGTCGCCGGCGATGTCGACGACGGTCTTCTCGGGGCAGGCGATCTGGGCGCCGATGGCCGCGGGCAACCCGAAGCCCATCGTGCCGAGGCCGCCGGAGGTGATGAAGTGGCCGGGGTGCCGCACGCGGTAATACTGCGCGGCCCACATCTGGTTCTGGCCGACCTCGGTGGTGATGATCGCCTCGCCGCGGGTGAGCTCGTAGAGCGTCTCCACGACCTGCTGGGGCTTGATCGTGCCGTCTGTGCGGTAGCAAAGCGGCCGGCAGGTCTTCCATTCCTCGATGCGCGCGAGCCACTCGCGCCGGGCTTCCTCGAGCGCATCGCCCGGCGGGTCGTCGAGGAGGTCGTTGAGGCGCTCCAGGCTGACGCGGCAGTCGCCCACGAGCGGCACGCGCACGGGCACATTCTTGCGGATGGAGGTGGGGTCGATGTCGATGTGGACGATCGTCGCCTGCGGGGCGAAGGCGTCGGTTTTGCCGGTGACGCGGTCGTCGAAGCGCACCCCCACGCCGAGAAGCAGGTCGCAGGCCCCGGTGCTCAGGTTGGCCGCGTAGGTGCCGTGCATGCCGAGCATCCCGAGAAAGAGGGGGTCGTCCCCGGGAAAGGCCCCCAGCCCCATGAGGGAGCAGGTGACCGGGATGCGGAACCGGCGGGCGAGGCGGGTGAGCTCCGGTGCGGCCCCGGCCCGGATCACGCCGCCGCCGGCGAAGATCAGGGGCCGGCGGGCGGTCTGGATGAGCCGCGCCGCCGTGCGCAGCTGGCCGGCGTGCGGCTCCGAGACCGCCGCGTAGGGGCGGGCGCGCAAGGGGGCGGGCGGGCGGAAGAGGGTGCGCGCGCTCTGGACGTTCTTGGGGATGTCCACGAGCACCGGTCCGGGCCGCCCGCTGCGCGCGAGGTGGAAGGCCTCCTTGAGGATCGGGGCGAGCTGGTCGACGGAGGGCACGAGGTAGTTGTGCTTCGTGCAGGGCCGGGTGATGCCGACGATGTCGACCTCCTGGAAGGCGTCGTTGCCGATCAAGTGGGTGGGGACCTGGCCGGTCAGCACCACGAGCGGGATCGAATCCGCGTAGGCCGAGGCGATCCCGGTGACCGAGTTGGTGGCCCCGGGGCCGGAGGTCACCAGGCAGACGCCCACCGTGCCGCGGGCGCGGGCGTAGCCGTCGGCCGCGTGCACGGCAGCCTGTTCATGGCGGACGAGCACGTGGCGGATCTCCGAGCGGGCGAGCTCGTCGTAGATGTCGATCACCGCGCCGCCCGGGTAGCCGAAGAGGGTGTCTACGGATTCCTCCGCGAGCATCCGCAGCAGGATCTGCGCCCCGGTCATTTCCATCGCCCCCATCCCCTTGCCCCGAGGTTCAAGCAAAAAAAAGATCCGTTCCGCCTCGGGGGGTCGGTAACGGATCTTTCGGTGTTTCAGGCTGTCTGGTGCGTCAGGCCATTACCGACCCCCCGTCATCATCGCCGATGATGACCCCGACGATAATCAGCAGAATCAGGCCGGGAAGGAGGGTCAAGGCGTTCACCAGATCGTCCGTATTTCAATGATGCTTTGAGCCTACCGGATCCGGGCTTTTCCTGTCAAGCCTTTTTTCTACTCCACCCGCTCGCGGAAGCCGCAATCCGGGTTCGGGCAGAGATGCTGGGTCCCCTGGCGCTTGGTGATGCGCTCGACCAGGTACCGGGAGCCGCAGGCGGGGCAGGCCCGGGCGAGGGGCTTGTCCCAGGAGGCGAACTTGCAGTCCGGGTAGCGGTTGCAGGCATAGAAGATTTTGCCGCGCTTGGAGGTCTTCTCGACGATTTCGCCGGTGCACCCCTCCTGCGGGCAGGGGACCCCGATCGTTTTCCCCGCGCCGTTCGCCAGCGACTCCGTGTGGCGGCAGCGGGGGTAGGCGCTGCAGGCGAGAAAGTCGCCGAAGGGCCCGCGCTTGGCGACCATCGGCTGCCCGCACTTCGGGCAGGCCTTGTCGGTCGCCTCGGCCGGCAGGGGCTGCACGGGCTGGATGTTCCCCTTGTCGTCGCGGCCGTAATCGCTGGAATAGGTGCAATCGGGGTAGCCGCTGCAGGCGAGAAAGTGGCCGTTTTTGCCGATCTTGATGTGCAGCGGTTTGCCGCACTGCGGGCAGGCGAGCCCGCTCGGCACGCCGACCCCCTTCAGGCTGACCATGTTGCGGGCGGCTTCCTCGAGATCGCGGCGGAAGGGGCGGTAGAACTGGTTGAGGACCTCGATGGCGTTCACCTCGTTTGCCTCGATGCGGTCGAGGCTCTCTTCCATGCGGGCGGTGAATTCGACGTCCAGGATGTCGGGGAAGTTCGCGACCAGCAGGTCGTTCACCAGCAAGCCGAGCTCGCTCGGCCGAAAGTAGCCCCGCTGCATTTCGACGTAGCCCTTGTCGCGGATGGTCGAGAGGATCGCGGCGTAGGTGCTCGGCCGGCCGATGCCGTTTTCTTCGAGTTCCTTCACGAGGCTCGCCTCGGAAAAGCGCGGCGGGGGCTGCGTGAAATGCTGCTTGGGCTCGAGACCCCGGAGGGAAAGGGGCTCCCCCTCGGAGAGTTCGGGGGGCAGGCCCTTTTCTTTCGCGCCGTTTCCCTCGCCGTTTTCCTCGTCCTCCGCCGCGCGGTAGAGGGCCATGTACCCGGGAAAGCGCACCGCGGAGCCGCTGGCCGTGAACCCGTACGGCCCGGCCGCGATCGAAACCGTCACCTGGTCGATCACCGCCTCCTGCATCTGGCTTGCCACGAAGCGCTGCCAGATGAGCTGGTAGAGGGCGAGCTGGTCGGCCGAGAGGTGCGGCGCGACGGCGTCGGGGGTGTGGAAGACCGAGGTCGGCCGGATCGCCTCGTGGGCGTCCTGGGCCTGCTTGCTGTTGCGGTAGTGGCGCGGCTTGTCGAGCGCGTAGGCGGGTCCGAAGCGCTCGAGGACCAGCCGCTGGGCCTCGGCCGCGGCCGACTCGGCGATCCGCGTCGAATCGGTGCGCATGTAGGTGATCAGGCCGACCGGCTCCCCCGGCCCGAGATCGACCCCCTCGTAGAGCTGCTGCGCCAGGAGCATCGTCTTCTTGGCGGTGAAGCGCAGCCGCCGGATCGCCTCCTGCTGGAGCTTGCTCGTGGTGAAGGGGGGCGGCGGGGTCTTGCGGACGGTCTTGCGGTGGATCTTCTCGACGCGGAAGTCGAGGCGGCCGAGTTCTTCCACCGCCGCGCGGGCCGCGGCCTCGTCGGGCAGCTCGATTTTCGTCTCGTCCTTGCGGACGAGCTTGGCCGTGAACGGGGGCGGCTGCCGGCCTTCCAGGTGGGCGGTGATCGACCAGTATTCCTGGGGGACGAACGAGCGGATCGCCCGCTCGCGCTCGCAGATGATGCGCAGGGCGACGCTCTGCACCCGGCCGGCGCTCAGCCCCCCCTTGACCTTGCGCCACAAGAGCGGCGAGATCTCGTAGCCCACGAGGCGGTCGAGGATGCGCCTTGCCTGCTGGGCCTCGTAGCGGCTGCGGTCGAGCTCCCGCGGCTCGCGCATGGCCCGCAGGATCCCGTCGCGGGTGAGCTCGTGGAAGAGGACCCGGTGAAACCGCCGGCCCTTTTTCTGGAGCACCTCGGCCGTGTGCCAGGCGATGGCCTCCCCCTCGCGGTCGGGGTCGGGGGCGAGGAAGATGTCGGTGGCGTCGGCCGCGGCCTTTTTCAGGGCCTGGATGACCTTCTGCTTTCCCGGGATCAGGGTGTAGCGCGGCGTGAACCCGGCTTCGATGTCGATCCCCATTTCGCGCTCGGGCAGGTCCTTGATGTGACCGACCGTGGCGGCGACCTGGTAGTCGCCCCCGAGGACCTTCTGGATCGTCCGCACCTTGGCCGGGGATTCCACGACCACGAGTGGTTTCGCCATGGTTGACCTTTTTCCTGTCAGGGCCGCGCGCCCGGCGGGCGGGCGGCCGCGGTGTAGTACTTTCCGGGGTGGCCGACGGCGAGCCCCTTGAGCTCGAGCTGGAGCAACAGCGCGGCGAGCGACCCCGCATCCCGGCCGAGCGCCCGGCCGAGATCGTCGATGTGCAGGGGATAGGGCCCGAGCGCCGCCAGCACCTCCTGCTCCTCCGCCGGCAAGGCCCCGGCCTGCGGAGCGGGCGGGGCGGCCGCCGGCGAAGCAGAACCCGCCATCGCCTCCGGCCGGGCGGCGAAGCCGAGCTCCTCCAGGATGTCCTGGACGTCCTGGACGAGCTTGGCGCCCTGCTGGATCAGGCGGTGGGTGCCGGCGCTGCGGGGCGACTGCACGCTTCCGGGCACGGCGAACACCTCGCGCCCCTGCTCGGCGGCGAGCCGCGCGGTGATCAGCGCCCCGCTTCGCGCGCCCGCCTCGACCACGACGCACCCGAGGCTCACGCCGCTGATCACCCGGTTGCGGACCGGGAAGCGCCAGGCCTCGGGCCCCGCCTCGGGTTCGAACTCCGAGGCGATCGCCCCGGAGGCGGCGAGGATGCGGCGGGCGAGCGGGGCGTTCTGCGACGGGTAGATCCGCTCCAGGCCGCTGCCCAGCACGGCGGCGGTTTTCCCGCCTGCGGCGAGAGCCCCTTCATGGGCCGCCGTGTCGATGCCCAGGGCGAGGCCGCTCACGACCGCAAAGCCTCGGCGGGCGAGGTCTGCGGCCAGGCGTTGCGCCATCTCCCTGCCGTAGCGCGTGGGCGACCGCGAGCCGACGACCGCCACGGGGAAGGACGCCATCGCCGCCGGGTCCCCGCGCATGTAGAGGATCGGCGGCGGGTCGGGGATCTCGCGCAGGAGCGGGGGGTAGTCCGCGTCCGCAAGCGACAGCATCCGGATCCCCCGGCGGGAGGCGGCGCGGATCTCCCGGATGAGCTCGCGGCGCGGCGAGCGGTTCCGCCGCAGCGCTCCGAGCGCCCGCTCCGTGATCCCCTCGACCTCCGTCCACGCCTCGGGCTCGGCCCGCAGCACGGCGGCCGCGGAGCCGAAGCGTTCGATCAGCCGCTTGCACAGCAGGTTTCCGATCCCCGGAAGCCGCTTCAGGTGCAGGCCGGAAAGAAGCTCCTCTTCGTTTTCCATCGCTTCGCGGGCTTTCGCGGCGCCCGGTAACGGCGCGCCCCCTTCGAGGGCAAGGGGGCGCGGGGAAACGGCCGGGGTGGCGTTCCTCCGTCGGGTCTATTTCGCTCGCGCGCGCTCCTCCCAGGAGAGCACGATCGGGCTGGCCACGTAGATGGAGGAATAGGTGCCCACGAGGATGCCGACCAGCAGGGCGAAGGCGAAGTCGTGGATGATCTCCCCCCCGAGGAAGAAGAGCGCGACGACGACCAGGAGCGTCGTCCCGGCGGTGATGATCGTCCGGCTCAAGGTCTCGTTCACGCTGCGGTTGATGACCACGGCGAGCGGCGAGCGCGAGAGCTTTTTCAGGTTTTCCCGGATCCGGTCGAACACGATGATCGTGTCGTTCAGCGAATAGCCGATGATGGTGAGCAGCGCGGCGACCACGGGCAGGGTGAATTCCTTCTCCAGCACGGTGAAGACCCCGATCGTGATCGTGACGTCGTGGATCAGGGCGACGATCGCGCCGAGGGCGTATTTGAGGCCCAGGACCCAAAAGAGAACGAGCGTCCCCACGAGCGCCACCCAGATCAATACGACCAGGCTGAAGCCGAAGGAATAGACGGCGTAGACGCCTCCGCCCAGGACCGCGGCGACGAGCGCGCTTTGGGCCCATTTGAACTCGAAGCGCCCCGAGATGTAGATCGCGATGAAAATCAGGGCGAAGAAGATCGCCAGCAGCGCCTTTTCCCGCAGGTCGGTTCCGACCTGCGGGCCGACCGTCTCCACGCGGCGGATTTCGACGGAGAGGCCGGTCGCCTCTTGCAGGCGCGGGGGCAGCTCGGTGTCCGTGGAGCCGGGCTTGCCGGTGAAGGCCTCGGTGCGGATCAGGTATTCGCTTTCCCGGGGATCGCCGACACTCTGGACCGTCGCCCCCTCGATGCCGATCGCGCGCAGCGCATCGCGGACCTTGACGATGTCCAGCGGCCCGGAGAAGCGGACTTGGATCACCGAGCCGCCGGCGAAGTCCACGCCGTATTTCGGCCCTTTGAAGAGAAAGACGGCCAGGCTGAGCAGAACGAGCGCGGCCGAGAGGCAGAAGGCGATCCTGCGCTTGCCGATGAAGTCGAGGTTGATTCCGGGTTTGATGAGCTCCATGGGGCGTCCTTCCGGGAGGCACCGTCGGGGCCGGAAGCCGGCTTAGATGCTGATGCGCCTGACCCTGCGCACGTCCAGGAAATAGGTGAACACGAGGCGCGAGACCACGATCGCCGTGAACATGCTGGCGACCACGCCGATGCTCAGCGTGACGGCGAATCCCCGGATCGGGCCGGTTCCGAACTGAAACAGGACGAGCGCGGTGATCAGCGTCGTGAGGTTGGCGTCGAGAATGGTGGTGGTCGCACGGTCGAAGCCCGCATCCACGGCACCGCGCGGGGTCTTCCCGTTGCGCAGCTCCTCGCGGATGCGTTCGTAGATCAGGACGTTGTTGTCCACGGCCATGCCGATCGTGAGGAGGATGCCGGCCAGCCCCGGCAGCGTGAGAGTGGCCCCGAAGGCCGCGAGCCCCGCGCAGACGATCACCACGTCGAGCAGCACCTCGAGGTTCGCGAGCACCCCGGCCCACTTGTAGTAGAGGATCATGAAGGCGAAGACCAGCAGGCTGCCGATCCCGATCGAGAGGATCCCGGCGCGGATCGAGTCGGCCCCGAGGGAGGGGCCGACGGTGCGCTCCTCGAGCACCGTCACCGGCGCGGGGAGAGCCCCCGCGCGCAGGACGATGGCGAGGTCGCGGGCTTCCTCCAGCGTGAAGCGGCCCGTGATCCGGGCCTTGCCTCCCGAGATCTTCTCCTGGATCACCGGGGCGGAGTAGACCTTGTTGTCGAGCACGATGGCAAGCCGCTTGCCGGTGTTTTCCTCGGTGATGCGCTCGAAGGTCCGGGCCCCCTTGCGGTCGAACTCGATGGCGACGTAGGGCTCGCCGTACTGGGAGTCGAGCTGCACCCGCGCGTCGGTCAGCGAGGCCCCCGTGAGGAGCGCGGTTTTCTTCAACAGAAACGGCGTGCGGGTGACGCGCCGCGTGGCCGGGTCTTCCTCGACTTTATAAAGGATCTCGCTGCCCGGAGGCACCGTCCCCTGCAGCGCGGCTTGGACGTCGTGCGTCTCGTCGACGAGCTTGAACTCCAAGAGCGCGGTGCGGCCGATCAGCTCCTTGGCCCGCTGGGTGTCGCGGATGCCCGGCAGCTGGACCAGGATGCGGCGCTCGCCCTGGCGGCGGATGTCGGACTCGGCGACGCCGAACTGGTCGACGCGGTTGCGGATCGTCTCAAGCGCCTGGTCGACGGCGAGTTTGCGGATCTGCTCCGCCTCGGCCTCGGGGAGATCGAGGATGAGGTGGTGGCGTTCGGGTTCCTCGGCGAGGCGCTGGATGCGCAGGTCGCGGAAGTCCTTTTCCAGGAGTTCCTTGAAGCGGGCGACGTTTTCGCTGCCCTGGACCTGGGCCTCGATCTTGAAGGGGCTCGGCCGGTCGAGCCTCAGGTTGGCGATCTGTTTCCTCCGGGCGGCCTCGCGCAGCTCCTGCTGGATGCGCCCGATGGCGTTTTCGACGACCTTCGCGGTGTCGACCTCGAGGACGAGATGCATGCCGCCCTGAAGGTCGAGTCCGAGGCTGATGCGCTTGCGTTCGAGCCACTCCAGGCGCGTCAGCCCGGGGAAAAAGGTCGGCACGCAAAAAACAACCGCCGCCGCGAGAACGGCGGCGACGATCGCCAGTCGCAGAGACAGTCGTTTCAAGAGGGTCTTCCTCCCGGCGGCGGATCCTTCCGCATCGCCGCCGCCCCGCCCCCCGGGCCGTGCCGGGGAGCCGGTTGCGGCGGCCGGCCGCTTATCCTTCCTTGGTCTCCGAAGAGGCGGGCGCCTGGCCCGGCAGAACGCCGGCCACGTTGCCGCGGTTGATCTTGACGCGCACCTTGTCGGCGATTTCCACGGTCAGCGTGGTTTCGTCCATGCCCGTGATGCGCCCGTGGAGGCCGCCCGTGGTGACGATGCGGTCGCCCTTTTTCAGGTTGGCGATCATGTTGCGGTGTTCGCGATTGCGCTTCTGCTGCGGGCGGATGAGCAGGAAATAGAAAATCACGAACATCAGGATGAGCGGAATGAAACTCGCGAAGCCGGAGGCACCGGCGTCCGGCGCTCCTCCCTGTCCCATGGCGTAAGCGGTATCGATCACGATGCCGTCCTCCTTGCTGGTCGGGGGTTCGCGACGGAACGTCGCGGGCTCGGCTCCCCGTGGCGTGCCCCCTGATAGCCGAATCCTTGAAGGGTGTCAACCGCGGCGGGCTTCCCCGGCCGCTCAGACGGCGGTTTCGATGCGGCTTTCCGTGGGCAGCAGCGCGGGGTCGCCGTGAATTTCGATCGCGATGCGGTGCCGGCTCTCGAGCTCGACGATCGCGCGGCGTTTGCGGTTCAGAAGATAGTCCGCCACCTCCGGCGGAACGATCCCGACCAGGCGGGCGACCCCCTCTTTGGCGCCCTCGATGCTCAGCCGGCGCAGAAACCCGATGCCCAGCGTCTCGGTGGTCGGAACGAGGCCCTTGCCTTGGCAGTGGCGGCAGACGGCGTGGCTTGCGTGTTCGACCGTGGGGTGGATGCGCTGGCGGGACATCTCGAGCAGGCCGAACTGCGAAATCCGCCCCACGCGCGTCCGGGCCTTGTCCAGCTTGACCTCGGCCTTCAGCTTGCGCTCGACTTCGGTGCGGTGGCGGGCCTCGCGCATGTCGATGAAGTCGATGACGATCAGCCCGCCGAGGTCCCGCAGCCGGAGCTGGCGGGCGATCTCCTCGGCGGCCTCGAGGTTGGTCTGGAAGGCGGTCTGCTCGACGTTCTTTTCGTGGGTGGACTTCCCCGAGTTCACGTCGATGGCGACCAGGGCCTCGGTCGGCGAGATGACGATCGAGCCGCCGGATTTCAGCTCGACGCGGTTGCGAAAGATCGAGGCGATCTGCTCCTCGAGACCGTAGGCTTCAAAGAGCGGCGTCGGCTCCTGGTAGAGGCGGACGTTCTGGAGCTGCTTGCTTGCGAAGACCTCGACCCACTGGCGCGCCTCTTCGTAGACCGCCGGGTCGTCGATCAGGATCTCGGAGACCTCGGGGGAGAAGGAGTCGCGGATGGACCGCAGGAAGAGGGCCTGCTCCTTGTACAGGAGCGCGGTTGCGCCCTCCTGCGCCACCTTGGCCTTGATGCTCTTCCAGAGCCGCAGGAGGTCCTTCAGGTCCTTGGAGAGCATCGTCTTGCTGCAGCCGGTGCCGGCGGTGCGCACGATCAGGCCGAAGTGCTCGGGGACTTCGAGCTCGTGGGCGATCTGCTTGAGTCGGGCGCGCTCGGCTTCGTCCTCGATCTTGCGCGAAACACCCCGGACGCCGTGGCCGGGCATCAGCACGACGTGGCGGCCGGGGAGCGAGATGAAGGTCGTCAGCATCGCCCCCTTGGACCCCGCCGGGTCCTTGGTGACCTGCACCATGACGCCCTGGCCGCGCTTGACGAGCTTTTGCAGCGGCAGGTCGCCCCGGTCCTCCTCGTGAAAATAGTCGGGGTGGATGTCCTGCTTTTGCAGAAACCCGTTGCGCTCGGCGCCGTAGTCGACGAAGGCCGCCTGGAGGCTGGGCTCCACGCGGGTGATGACCCCCTTGTAGATGTTGCCCTGGGTGATCTCCCGGCCGGAGCGCTCGATGCGGAAAGACTCCAGGCGCCCGTCCTTCATCGTCGCCACCCGGATTTCCTCCGGGTCGCTGGCATTGATCAAGATCTGCGTCGTCATCCGTCTTCGGTGCCGCCGGGGGGCAAGGCGCATCCTTACGAAAGAAAAATCCTGCACTCTTTAAGGGAGGAACGCGGGGAAGTCAAACGCTTTCTCTGCGGCTTGCACTGGCTGCCTTCCTGTGGCATTGAATCCAGTTTCAGACGCAATCCGCCCGGCACGGTCCGGCGCGGCGTGGAAGAAAGGAGTCCGTCGATGGACGAGCGCTACAACCCGCACGAGATCGAACCCCGCTGGCAGCGCCGCTGGGAGGAGGAGAAGCTCTTCCGGGTCGAGGCCGATCCCGGGCGGCCGAAATACTATTTGCTGGAGATGTTCCCTTACCCCTCCGGCAACATTCACATGGGCCACGTGCGCAACTACACGATCGGCGACGTCGTCGCCCGCTACAAGCGCATGCAGGGGTTCAACGTGCTCCACCCCATGGGGTGGGACGCGTTCGGGATGCCGGCCGAAAACGCGGCCATCGCCAACCGCACGCACCCCGCGCGGTGGACCTACGCGAACATCGACACTATGCGGGCCCAGCTCAAACGGCTGGGTTTCAGCTACGACTGGGAGCGGGAAATCGCCACCTGCCGGCCGGAATACTACCGCTGGGAGCAGTGGCTCTTTCTGCGCATGCTCGAAAAGGGGCTGGCCTTCCGGCGGGAGGCCTACGTCAACTGGTGTGAGAGCTGCCAGACGGTGCTCGCCAACGAGCAGGTCGAAGCGGGCCAGTGCTGGCGCTGCGGCCGGGCGGTGCGTCAGAAAAAGCTCTGGCAGTGGTTTTTCCGGATCACGCACTACGCCGAAGACCTCCTCGAGTACTGCGACCGGCTCCCCGGCTGGCCCGAAAAGGTGCTCACGATGCAGAAAAACTGGATCGGCAAGAGCCTGGGGGCCGAAATCCGCTTCCCTCTCGAGAACGGCGGGGGGGAGATCCCCGTCTTCACGACCCGCCACGACACGGTCTGCGGGGCGACCTTCCTTTGCCTCGCCCCGGAGCACCCGCAGGTCCTCGAGCTGAGCCGCGGCACCCCGCAGGAGGCGGCTGTGCGCGAATTCGTCGAGCGCATCTCCCTCCAGGATCGCAGCGCCAAGGCCCTGGAGCGCTACGAGAAGGAGGGGGTCTTCACCGGCGCCTGGTGCCGCAACCCGGTCAACGGCCGCAGGATGCCGATCTACACCGCCAATTTCGCCCTGATGGATTACGGCACCGGCGCCGTGATGTCGGTGCCGGCGCACGACCAGCGCGATTTCGAGTTCGCCCGCAAATACGGGCTCCCCGTGGTGATCGTGGTGCAGCCCGAGGACCGGCCGCTGTCGGCCGAGGGGCTCGAGGAGGCCTACACGGGCGACGGGGTCCTCGTGAATTCGGGCCCCTTCGACGGCCTGCCCAACCGCCGGGCCATGGAGGCGATCGCCGATTTTCTCGCACGCGAGGGCCGCGGCGGGCGGGCGGTGAGCTTCCGCCTGCGCGACTGGGGCATCTCGCGGCAGCGGTACTGGGGGGCGCCCATCCCGGTGATCCACTGCCCCCGCTGCGGCATCGTCCCCGTCCCCGAGGCGGAGCTCCCGGTGGTCCTCCCCGAGGACGCCGATCTCCTCGAAGGAGGGCGCTCCCCGCTTCCCGAGCTCGACGCCTTCCGCCGCGTGCCCTGCCCGGCGTGCGGCGCCGAGGACGCCCGCCGGGAGACCGACACCATGGACACCTTCGTCGAGTCGTCCTGGTACTTCGAGCGCTTCTGCAGCCCGGACTGCACGACCGCGATGTTCGACCGCGCCGCGGTCGACTACTGGATGCCGGTGGATCAGTACATCGGCGGGGTCGAGCACGCCATCCTCCATCTCCTCTATTCCCGCTTCTATACCCGCGTCCTGCGCGACGAGGGGCTGGTCGCCTACAAGGAGCCCTTCACGCGGCTGCTCACCCAGGGGATGGTCTGCCACGAGACCTACCATTGCCCGGAGCACGGGCACCTCTTCCCCGCCGAGGCCCCGCTCGAGGGCGCAAGCCGCCGCTGCGCGCACTGCGGCCGGGAGGTCACGATCGGCCGGGTCGAGAAGATGTCCAAGTCCAAAAAAAACGTCGTCGACCCGGGGGCCCTGGTGGAACGCTACGGGGCCGACACGACGAGGCTCTTCTGCCTTTTCGCCGCCCCCCCCGAGAAGGATCTCGAGTGGAGCGAGCAGGGGGTGGAGGGCGGCTTCCGGTTCCTCAACCGGCTCTGGCGGCTGGCGGCCGACTGGCTGCCGCATCTCCAGGGGGTTTCCCCGTACGACGGCGGGCTGGAGGGGCTCGAGGAGCCGCTTCGCGGCCTGGTCCGCAAAACCCACGAGACGATCCGCAAGGTGACGCGCGACATCGAGGAGCGGTTTCACTTCAACACCGCGATCAGCGCGGTGATGGAGCTCGTCAACACCTGGTCCGCGATCGAGCCGGGCAAGGATTCCTCACCGGCCTGCCGCGCCGTGGTCCGTCTCGCCCTCGAGACCGTCGTGCGTCTTCTTGCGCCGATCGTCCCCCACATCACCGAAGAGATCTGGAGCGCGCTGGGACAGGAGCAAAGCCTGCTCCTTTGCCGCTGGCCTTCCTACCGCGAGGATGCGATCGAGCGGGAAACCGCGCTGGTCGTCCTCCAGGTGAACGGCAAGCTCCGCAGCCGCATGGAAGTCCCGGCCGGTCTCTCCGAGGAGGAACTCCGCGCCCGGGCCCTGGCGGACGAAACGGTGCAGAAGTTCATCGCCGGCAAGCCGGTCCGCAAGGTCGTGGTGGTGGGGCAGAAGCTCGTGAACGTGGTGGCTTGAGAAGGAGGCCGGGGTGAGCGCAACGTCCCCGAGGGGTTGGCAGGCGCATCGTGTCGCTCTGCTCGTGCTCTGGGTCCTGGCCGCCGGCTGCGGCTACCGGTTTCCCGGCGAGATCGGCCTGCCGGGAGGCGCCCGCGGGGTTCGGGTCGAGCTCTTCGAGAACCGGACCGCCGAGCCCGGGCTGGAGGCGATCGTGACGCAGGCCTTCGCCTTCGAGCTGAGCCGGCGCGGACGCACGGCGGAGGCGGGCGGGGCGGGGGAGGTATTGCTGTTGCGGGGGGTGATCCACGGCGTCGAGGTGCGCTCCATCTCCGCGGCGCGGCGGGGAAGCGGGGGGGAGCGGCAGGTGACGCTGACGGTCGATCTGCGCCTGTTCGGGGAAGGCGGGGCCGAGGTCTGGTCGGCGCCTGCGCTCTCCGCAAGCGAGACTTACACGATCGACGCCGAGAAAATCCTGGAAGAGGAACGCCGCCGCGCGACCCTCAGCCTGGCCGCCCGGCGGCTGGCCGAGATCATGGTCAACCGCTTGAGCGACGATTTTTGAGGGACAAGGCGCGGCGGCGGGGGGGTCAGGAGGCTTTCAGGCGGTTCACCTGGCGCGCGAGGCGGGATACCTTGCGGGCCGCGGTGCGCTTGTGGAGCGTTCTCTTCTTGGCGGCCTTGTCGATCAGGGCTTGGGCTTGCTTGAGCCGGGCCTGGGCGGTTTCCGGGTTCTGGGCCGCGATTTCCTGACGGACCGCCTTGGCGACGTTCTTCAGGCGGGTCTTGGTCATCCGGTTGCGAAGCCGCCGGGCTTCGTTCTGGCGGGCGCGCTTGAGCGCCGAGGCGTGTCGGGCCACGGGTCGATCCTTTCGCGAGCATGTTGATAAACAGCCTCTATACCTGTTTCCTGAGGCCTTGTCAATTGATTTTCCGGGAGAAAACGACGCGGTCTTCGCGTTGACCCGCAGCACCGTTCCGTATTATGCTTTTTCATGCGCCGAGACACGGGGGGGAGGCCCGCGGAGGGGTCGGATCCGAAACCGCGCCGGGCGGCGATGAGCCGCAAACATGCGCTTGCCCTGTCGGGCGCCGTATTCCTGATTCTCACGCTGGGCTTCTACATCCTTTTCAGCGAGCGCGGGGTGGCCGACCTCAACAAGCTGAACGCCGACCGCGAGCACCTCGCCGAGCAGAACCGGCGGATCGTTCGGGAGAACCTCCTGCTCGGCGAAGAGATCGATCGGCTGAACCACGACCCGGCCTACATCGAGCGCATCGCCCGCAAGGAGCTCGGCATGATCCACCGCAACGAAATCGTCATCAAGCCGCGGCAGGCCGCCGAGCGACCGGAGACCGCTGGACGATGACGCGTTCCATCTGGACGGCCACGCTGGCGCGGCTCTACGCCCGGCAGGGGCTCTGGGAGCAGGCGGCTTCCATCTACCGCGAGCTCCTGGCCCGCGAGCCGGAGCGCCGGGACCTGCGCGAGGAGCTCGCCTGTGCCGAGGCGCACCTCGCCGCGGACCGGAGCGGTGAGCTCCTCAGGCGCTGGCTCGACCTTCTCTTCCACTACCGGAGGCTCCGCCTCCTGCGGCGTCTCGGCCGCGGCGCCTGAGGCCGCCCGGTTTTTCAGGGCGCAGCCGCGGGCGCGGCTTTTTTCTTTTCCTCCCCCGGCTCGGCATGGAACCGCGCGCGGACCCTTCCGCCGGTTCCCCCTTCCGCCTCCGCCCGGCCCTCCCTGCGGTTGAGCACGATGCGCGTGCCGGCGAGGGTGTTTTCGCCGCGGGTCACCGTCGCCGGCCGGCCGAGGAGGACGAGGACGTCGGTGTTCGGGTCGTAGTCGGCCTGGTCCGCATCGGCGACATAGTTTCCGCTCACGATGTGCACCCGGCCGGTGGCGACCAGCCTGCGGACGGTGTCCTGCAAGCCGCTTCCCGGCCCCGGGTTCAAGAGGTCGCCCTCGTAGTGGACCCGCAGCTTCTCCGAGGTCATGACAAGATCGCCCCGGGTGAGGCGGACGGAGCCCAGAAAATCGGCCCACTTTTCGGCGTTTTGCACCACCATGCGGTCGGAGACGATCTCGATCGCGGCCGCGGCCGGCTCAGCCGGCGGGGAGGCCGCGGGGCCGGCGGGGGAAGCCTTCGCCGCGTAGGCCACGCCTCCCAGGGCCGCGGCTGCGGCGGCGAGGAGCCACAGGGCGCGTTTCCTCATTTTTCTTTTTCCTTCCGCGAGTCTTTTTGCTTCATTCCATTCCGCCGAAGAGAAACCGGCAGGCGGCGACCGAGGCCAGGATGCCCGTGGCATCGGCGATGAGCGCCGGGGCCAGGGCGTGGCGCAGGCGCCGGACCTGGACCGCGCCGAAATAGACCGCAATCACGTAAAAGGTGGTTTCGGTGCTCCCCTGCAAGGTCGAGGCGAGAAGGCCGGTGTAGGAATCCGGGCCGATCGCGGGGTCTTGCAGGAGCGAAGCGAGCAGCGCGAAGGCCCCCGAGCCCGAAAGCGGCCGCGTGAGCGCAACCGGCAGCGCCTCAGCGGGAAGGCCGATCACCGCCGTGAAGGGGCCGACCCAGCCGACCAGGGCGTCGAGGGCGCCGCTGGCGCGCAGCATGCCCACCGCGACCAGGACGGCCACGAGGTAGGGAAGAATGCGGGCTGCCACCTCGAGCCCGCCGCGCGCCCCCGCGACGAACGCCTCGTAGAGGCGCACCCCGCGGAACCAGCCGAACAGCAGAAAGCCGACCATGAGCGAGGGGAGAACCCAGGGCGAGACGCCCCGGCCGAACGTGAGGAGCAGGCCGATCAGGAGGAGCAGCCCCAGCAGAAGCAGGGCGCTCCCCCAGAGGGGAAGAGGGGGCGGCAACACGCAGGGCGCCTCATCCGCGCGCCCCGCCGCGGCTTCCGCGGCCGCATCCGGCCGCGGGCCGGCGCCATCGGCGGCCGCGGGCCGGGGCCCGGGGCGTCTGCCTTCCAGCAGCTTCGCCGCGAGGATCGCGGCGGCCGTCGAGCAGGCGGTGGCAAAGAGCGTGGTGGGAAGGATCGCCGCGGGGTCCGCCGATCCGGCCGCCGCGCGCAGGGCGATGACGCCGGTCGGAAGGAGGGTCACGCTCGAGGTGTTGATGGCGAGAAAGAGCACCATGGCGTCGGTTGCCGTCCCGGGGACGGGGTTCAGGCGATCGAGCTCCTGCATGGCGCGGATGCCGAAGGGGGTCGCCGCGTTGCCCAGGCCGAGGACGTTCGCCGAGAGGTTGAGAACCATCGCCCCCATCGCGGGGTGGCCGGCGGGGACGTCGGGAAAGAGCCGCTGCAGCAGCGGCTGGAGCAGGCGGGCGATGAGGCGGAGGAGCCCGCCCTCCTCGGCGATCCGGACCAGGCCGAGGAACAGGGCCATCGCCCCGATCAGGCCGATGACGAGCTGCACGGCGCCGGAGGCCGATTCGAGCATCGCCCGGGAGAGGCTCTCCATGGCCGGCGCGCCGCCGAACTCGCGAAAGGCCGCGGTGCCGAAGGCCGCAAGCACGAGCAAGGCGAAGATCCGGTTCATGCGGCCTCACTCCCGGCGCAGGGCCTCGATGGGGTCGAGGCGCGAGGCCTTGCGGGCGGGGTAGAACCCGAAAAAGATCCCCACCGCGGCCGACACGAGAAAGGCGACGGCGACCGAAGCCGGTTGGATCACGGCCGGCCAGTTGCCGAAGCGGGAAAACGCAAAGGAGCCGGCCAGCCCGAGCAGGATGCCGATCAGGCCGCCGATCAGGGATAGGGCGACCGCCTCGGTCAGAAACTGGGCGAGGATGTCGCGCCTGCGGGCACCGACGGCCATGCGCAGGCCGATCTCGCGCGTGCGTTCGGTGACCGAGACGATCATGATGTTCATGATCCCGATCCCGCCGACGACGAGCGAAACCGAGGCCACGGCGGCGAGCAGCAGCGACATCGTGCGCGAGGACTCGGCCCGGGTCTCGAGGGCCTCGGCCTGGTTGCGGATCCAGAAATCGTTCTCCTGGTTCGGCCGCAGCCGGTGGCGCTGGCGGAGAAGCTCGCGGATCTCGCCTTCGGCCTCGCTGACCCGCTCGGGCGAGCGGACCTTCACGGCGATCCCGTTCACGAGCCTTCCGCTGAGGGCCCGCTCGCCCAGCACCTTCTTGCGCGCGACGGCCATGGGCACAAGCACGAGGTCGTCCTGGTCCCAGCCGCCCATGGCGTAGCCCTTGGCCTGCAGCACCCCCGCCACGCGGCAGGGGACGCGGTTGATGCGCACGATGGCCTCGGCGGGGGGCTGGTCGGGGAAAAGGTTCTGGGCGACCGTCCGCCCGATGACGGCAACGCGCGCGTTGCCCCGGAACTCCTCGGCGCCGACGGGCCAGCCGTCCTCCAGATTCCACTCCCGAGCATCGAAGTATTCCGGGGTCACGCCGAGGACCGTGGTCGACCAGTTCTGGTTTCCGGCGATCACCTGGCCGCGGCCGCGCAGGTAGGGCGCGCTCACGCGCACGGCGGGGACCTCCCGCAGGATGGCCTCGGCGTCGTCCTCGGTCAGGGTGGGGGTGGTTCCGGCACCTAAGCGCACGCGCGCGGTCGCGGACCCGGGAAACACGTAGAGCAGGTCGGCGCCCATGTTGTTGATCATCTCGGCGACCTGGATCTGGGCTCCGGTGCCGACCGAGACCATGACGATCACCGCGCCCACGCCGATGATGATGCCGAGCGTGGTGAGCACGCTTCGCAGAAGATTCGCCCTCAGGGCGCGGAGAGCGTCACGGACGGGCTCGAAGATCAGCATGGCGCGCACGTCTTCATCCCGACGGCTTCCGGTTCCGGCACCAGGCGCCCGTCGCGGAAACGCAGGGCGCGACCGGCATAGGCGGCGATGTCGGGTTCGTGGGTGACCAGCACGACGGTGATGCCCTGCTCGTTCAGGCGCTGCAGGAGGCCGATGATTTCGATGCTCGTCTGGGAATCGAGCGCGCCGGTCGGCTCGTCGGCGAGAATGAGCACCGGGCGGTTGGCCAGCGCTCGGGCGATCGCCACACGCTGCTGCTGGCCACCGGAGAGCTGCGAGGGGAAATGACCCGCCCGGTCTCCCAGCCCCACGGCTTCGAGCATCTCTCTTGCGCGGCGGTGCCTTTCCGCGCGGGGCAGGCCGGCGTAGCGCAGGGGGAGCTCCACGTTCTCGAGTGCCGAGGTGCGGGGGAGCAGGTTAAAGGTCTGGAAGACGAAACCGATTTTCCGGTTGCGGATTTCGGCGAGCTCGTCGGAGGAGAGGTGGGAGACGTCGCCGCCGTCCAGGAAATACGATCCCGCGCTGGGGGAGTCAAGGCAGCCGAGCAGGTTCATGAAGGTGGACTTCCCGGATCCGGAAGGCCCCGTGACGGCGACGAACTCGCCGCGGGCGATCTCCACGGTCACCTCCCGCAGGGCATGGACCTCTTCCGCGCCCAGGCGGTAGATTTTCGAGAGTCCCTCGGTCCGGATGAGGGGGGAGGGGGCCATGGGGTCAGAAGGCGAAACGCCGCGACGGCCGCGCCGCGCTCGAGGCCGGGGCGGGGCGTTCGCTGCCCAGGATGACCGGCTGGCCTTCGGCGAGCCCGCCCCCGACCAGCTCGGTGAAGGTGCCGTCGCTGATCCCGAGAAGGACGGGCACGGCCCGGGGCTTTCCGTCTTCGTCCGGGACGTAGACCCTGCCGCGCTGGGTGTGGCCGCTGTCCTGGGCGGCGAGGTATTCCAGGTAGCGCGCCCGCTGCTCGGGGGTGAGCAGCGAGAGGATCGCCTTGCGCTGGGCCTCCCGTTGTTCGCGGGCTTCGCGGCGGAGATCCTCGGGGCTGCTTTCCGGGTTGCGGCGGCTTGCGCCTCGGGAGTCGGTCTCGGAGAGAATCAGCGCGACCTGGCTTTTCTGGGATTCGCTCAGGCGCAGCAGCGCGGCGAGCCGGCCGAGGGCGTCTTCGGCCGGGGCGGCGGCGGAAGCCCCCGCCCCCGGGCGGGCGGCCGCGGCCGATGTCCCCTCGGCCTCCTCGGGTTTGAAGCGCAGCGCGGCGTTCGGGATTTTCAGGGCGTCGCGGCGCTCGTCGACGATGATCTGGATCGTCGCCGTCATGCCGGGGAGCAGCCTGAGGTCGTCGTTTTCGGCCGAAACGAGCACCGTGTAGGTCACCACGTTTTGAACGACCCGCGGCGCCTTGCGGATCTGCTGCACCCGGCCGTGAAACTCGCTTCCCGCGTAGGCGTCGACGGTGAAGAGGACCTCCTGGCCCTCGCGCACGCGGCCGATGTCCGCCTCATCCACGTCCGCCTCGACCTGCATGCGCCGCAGATCCTGGGCGATGACGAAGAGCTTGGGCGCCTGGAAACTCGCCGCGACCGTCTGGCCAATGTCCACCGCGCGCTCGATCACCACCCCGTCGACCGGCGAGCGGATCAGCGTGTTCTCGAGATCCACCTCGGCCTGCTGCAGCGCGGCCTCTTTCTGGCGCACCTGCTCGATGGCGTAGGCCACCTGGGCGCGGGCGCTTTTCAGCGCCGCCTCGCGGGTGGCGACCTGCGATTCGGCGGCCCGCCGGTCGGCTTCGTCGCTGCGCAGCTGGGCGACGAGCTGGTCGTGGACGTTGCGGGCGTCGTCGATCTGGCTTTCGGAGACGGCCCCGCGCTCGAAGAGCGCGCGACGGCGCTCGAGGTTGCGGCGGGCGTTGTCCAGGTTGACGCGGGTCTTTTCGAAGCGGGCCTCGGCGCTTTTGAGGGCGGCCACGGCGTTGGCGAGCTCGGTCTGGGCGCGTTCGACCCCCGCCTCCTGGATGCGCACGTTGGCCCGGGCCACCTCGAGTTCGGCGCGCGCCTGCCGGGCCTTGGCCTCGAAGGACTCCGGGTCGATGCGGGCGATGATCTGCCCGGCCTTCACCTCGGAGTTGAAGTCGGCCAGCAGCTCCTTGATCTGTCCCGAGACCTGCGAGCCCACCTGCACGGAGACGACCGCGCTGAGGGTACCCGTGGTCGAGACCGTGCTCACGATCGGGCCGCGCTCCACGGTCGCGGTGCGGTAGCGGACGCCGTTCTGGCGCTTTTCCGTGAAGAGGAAAACGGCGCCGCCGGCGATCGCTGCCGCTGCGATCACGATCAGGGCGAGTCTCGGCAAACGCATCAGGGAACCCTCGGCCTCCCCGGCCATGAACCTCGGTCAATCCTGATTGAATTATTACGCCGAAGCGAAGCGAGTGTCAATTCAGGATCGTAAAATTCGGATTGATTTTAATTTGTTATCCCAAGATAGAAAAAAGGCGCCCCGTTTCCGCAGCCGGGAAACGAGGCGCCGTACGGCGAGCGGCCGGCGGCCGGGTCAGCGCTGGGCCGAGCGGGGCTCTTTGCCGGCGAGCGGGTTGTAGAGTTTCATGATGGCCACTTTCATGACGTCGATCACCTTCATCTGGGCGATCACGTCGAGCAGTTTTTTCTCGGCCTCCGGCGGGAGGACGCAGGCGTTTTGGGCGTCAAACTTGAGATCGGGGAAGCCTTTAACCAGTTTTTTCTGCTCTTTTTCGTTCAGCGGGACCTGGATCGCCTTTTTCCCTTGGACCTCTTTGACGTGGCCGGAAAGCCCGGCCGCCTCGACAACCCGCATTTTTTCGTCATCCAGAAACACGTTGATCAGGTAGTCCGCCATGGTCTCCTCCTCGTCAGGGGGGGATGGGATGAAACGGGGTTCTGCGGTGATCGAAAACCTCCTATGAGGATTCGGGTTTTCTGTCAAGACGCCTTGCGCCCGGCCTTGGCGAGGCGGATCTCAGGCAGAGGCTCTTTTTTGCCCTCGATGACCCGCACCGCCTGCAGGGGAAGATAGGCTTTGCCTGTGTTGGGCGCCCAGACGACCACGCCTTCCAGGGCGTGCGTCGTTTGGCCCCAGCGGAGAAAGTTCTTGTTCGCCGGGAGCTCGACCTGCTTCCCCGCGTAGTCGATCTGGACCACGGGCCCCTGGGGGGCATTGCGGTCGACGCGCACCCGCTCCGGGCCGAAGGCCTCCACGGCGTCCACGAAGAGCCTCCGGTTCAGGCTGTCCAGGTCGAGGCCCATGGCGCGGGCGCAGATCCGGGCGATCTCGGTCGCCTCGATCACCCCGCCGGCCGGTCTGCCGGGGCCGAAGGCGTGCAGGGGCACATCTCCCCCGCAGTGGCCGAGCGTGGTCCAGCCGATGTAGGTGTGGCGCGGGGAGAGGACCTTGCCGATCGCGGCGGCGGCGCCGTCCTTGAGTGTTGCGGCGAGGGCGAGGATCTCGGTGGCTTCCTCGTCCGTGATGGCAAGCCCCCAGCCTTCCTGAACCGCCGCCTTGAGGCGCTGCGGCGTCCGGTCGGCGCCGAGCCGGTTCCAGATGAAGGAGGCCGAGGACTTCATGCGCCGCACGGGGTTCAGGAGATCCTCGACGCCAAGCTGCGGGTAGATGGCGTTGGAGGCGGAATTGCCGATGGAAAAGCCCCCCGTGTTGTGATCGGAGAGGGCGAGCACGAGGGTTTTCCCGTCGCGCCGGGCGAACGCAAGGGCCACGCCCACGGCCTCGTCATAGGCGAGGAGATCGTGCACCATGTACGCCGGGTCGTTGGCGTGGCAGGCCCAGTCGACCTGGCTGCCCTCCACCATGAGGAAAAAGCCGTTCGGGTTCTTGGAGAGCAGCTCGATCGCTTTGGCCGTCATCTCGGCCAGCGTCGGCTGGTGGGGATGCGCCTGGCGGCGGTCGATTTCGGGGTCCATGTGGTTGTCGGCAAACATCCCGAACACCCGCCCTTCCCGGATCGCCATCAGCGCCTCGCGCGTCTCCGGCATGCGGTACCCCCAGCGCGTGAGATCGGCCGCCAGGTTTTCGGCGTCCTTGCGCCGGCCTTTCATCTCCGGCGGCAGAAGGTGCCGCTTGCCGCCGCCCAGAACGACGTCGAGCCCTTGGTGGACGGCCTGCTCCATGATGTCGTCCTCCATGTCCCGTCCCGGGACGTGGGCCACGTAGGCCGCGGGCGTGGCGTGACTCACACGGGAGGTGGCCACGATGCCGGTCGACTTCCCGAGCAGCTTCGCCCCCTCGAGCACGGTGGCAAAGGGCCGGTAGCGCTCGGCCTCGGGGGGCGGCTTGATCGTGGAGAGGGTCTTTTCGTGCGGGCCGACCGAGATGTGCTTGTCGCTCGTGCGCACTCCGGTGGCGAAGGCGCTTGCCGCCGGCGCCGAGTCGGCGATCACGGAGTCGGCGATGTAGGTGGCCACGGCGCCGATGCGGTAGGGGTCGAAGGTGAGCGGTGCGCCTTTGAACCACCGGGCGAAGGTGTATTGCTCGGAGGAACAGCCGTCCACGATCATGACGATCACGTTTCGCGCGGGAGAAGGCTCGCCGGCCGCGGCGAGAAGAAAGCCCGCCCCCACGGGGGAGAAAAGGATGCAGGAGAGGAGAATGCCGATGGCAAGGAGTCGTTTGAGCATGATGCACCTCCGGCGGTTTTCAAGGAAAAGAAGGGTAAAACAGCCCCCGGTGCCTTGTTCGTACCCGATCCGGGACGCCGGGTCAATTGCACGGATTTTGATCCGGGCTCGTTTTGCGATACAATGAAAACGTTTGATAGAGGCCTTTGTTGCCGTCTTTCGAAAAGCCATCGAAAGGAGATGAAAACTTGAAACGCGGAGTTCGTCTATGGATTCTGGGTAGCTGCATGGCGCTTCTGGCGGCCGGGGTGGCCTTCGCCCCCGGGGCGCTGGCCCAGGGGGGTTCGATCACCATCCAGTGGGGCGACCAGGGCAAGGGAGCCCCTCCCGAACCCCACGGCAAGGGGAAAAAAGGCGGGCCGCCGCCCCATGCCCCGGCCCACGGATACCGGGCGAAGTACCAGTACCGCTACTACCCCTGCTGCCGGGTTTATCACGATGTGGCCCGAGGGGTATGGTTCTACATCAAGGCGGGCGACTGGGCCTTCGGCGCCTCGTTGCCGGCGAACCTGCAAGCGGAACTCGGCCACTACGTCAACATCAGCCTGGACACCGAGCGCCCCTTTGAGTTCAACGAGGAGCACAGCCGGCAATTCCCGCCCGAAAAATTCAAGAAAGGCAAATAAGCCAAGAAGTTGTCGGGAAACCCGAGGCTTGACAAGAAGGCGACGGGCGAACTAAAGTCAAAGCCCGGAACAGACCCTCCCCCCCCTTCTGCGAGCCTCTTTGACATGAGCAGCGCCGGCAAGGAGCCCGAGACCCGATCGGCGTTCACCATCGCCGGCCGTTGCCTCATCGCCTTTCTGCTCGTTCTGCTGACGGCGGCGACTCTCGTCGCCGCCGCCGATATGTGCCGCGCCGCCGCCGGCAACCCCAGCCTCTTTCGCTCGATGTTCGTCTCCGCCCGGCAGTGGGTCGATTCCCTTCGCAACCGGGACCCGGCCGCAGAGCGGCTCCGCCAGGAGCGTCAGGTCATGGACGCCTTCCGCAGCGAAAAGCAGCGCTGGCAGCAGATGAAGAACGACTCCCCCGGCCGCCGCTGACGGTCAGGATTACAATCTTTTTTTGTTCGATGTCGGCCGTGGGCGGGGCGTAAATAAACGCCTTCCTGACGCGTTGCTGCTTTTTCCTCTACCTCCACCTTCCCGGCCGCGAGGTGGGCGATCGTGGCAATGTCATCCGCGCCGGGAGGCCCATGCGCCACTTCCTAATCCGAGCATCTATTCCCAGACATATGGGATAATCGCTGATGCATGAAGCAATAACGATGGTCGAAAGCTGGATCGGAAGACGCGAAAGCAAATTCGGGCTCGGGCCGTTCAACGCGTCCGCGAGGGAGAAAGCCCCGCAGGGGTCATTCAGGCGTTGGGCTTTGCGCGGGCCTGCATGTGCAATGGGCTGCCCGATATCGTTGCCGGTGGGTGGCAAGCGCTGCGCTGCGGCAAGGCCAGCGGGCGACCCAAGAGGCTTTCTGCGCGGCAGATCCGTTGGCTTGACAAGACGGTGAGCGGCAGCGTGACCCGCGGCAGTTGAACTTCCCCTTTGCGTTGGGGCCGCGAGGCATTGTGGCCAAAGCGGTCCACCGGGAGTTTGGGATTCGGCTCAGTGAGAGTTCGATTGGGCGGTTGCTCCGGCAGTTGGGCTTTAGCTGCCAGCAGCCGCTTTACCGCGCATGCCAGCAAAGGGCTGAAACGGTAGCGCGTTGGCGAAAAGAAGAATTTTCTTGCCTTCAAACGGCGACCAAAGCCTGTAAGGCCGGGATTGATTTTGAAGATGAGTCGGGCGGAGGATCGGATTTTCACGCGGCGAACACCTCAGGGGCCCGGCGAGGAAAGACCCCCGTGGTGCGAACCACTGGCGCCCGCCTCGGCCTGAACATGGCCAGCGCCGTCAGCCTGCGGGGAAAGCTTCGGTTCATGGTCATGGAAGGCGCCATAGCGGCTGAGCAGATCTGAGAGTCCCTGAGCCGCTCGATGTAAAACGCGCAGCGTCCGGTGTTGCTGATCGGGGATGGGCATCCGGCGCATCGGTCGAGATCGGATTAGGAATTAGCCATGTCGCACACGGCGTCGGCACCCCGACGGATACTTTCGCGGCTCAAGGGACGGCCCGCACGTCCCCCTGTCAACGCTTCTCCACCCCCTCGAGGGGCGTCGAGGCATGACTCGGGGTCGGTGTGGCTCGCTATACCTTCAACGTGGGGCACTTTCGTTCACTACAAGCTGCCCGCTTGACCGGCGCTTTCAAGGAGGACAGCATGCAGAAGAGAATTCTGTTGTGTCTTTACGCCGCTTTTCTGATCCTTTCCGGGTGCCACCGCGTGGTTTTCGTCTCGGACCGCGACGGCCGCCAGCAGATTTACAAGTCATGGGACAACGGGAGTTTCCAGACCAATATCTCCAACAACAGCTACACCGATGATTTTCCGGATCTCTCGCCCGACGCCGACCGCATCGTCTTCGCCTCCTTTCGGGAGCTGGCCGGCCAGAACCTCTACATCATGGACCTCGACGGCGCCAACCTGCAACAGGTGACCACCGGCACCGGGCAGCGCATCCTCCCGCGCTGGGCGCCGAACGATCTCATCGCCTTCGTCCACCCGGCCTACTCGAAGAATGCTCAGATCTGGACGGTGAAGAGCGACGGCACCGGACTGCGCCAGGCGACCTTCCCGACGGCGATGGAAAGCGACGACGGCGGCCACGATTTTTACGCGGCCGGACAGCGGCTCGTGTTTTCGCGCTATGACCAAACCACCCGGAGTACCGATCTCTTTTCGACGGCGGCGGAGGCAAGCGGCGCCGTCCAGCGCATCACTCAGACGCCCGATATCAGCGAAACGCTTCCGGCCGTATCCCACGACGGCCGCCTGCTCGCCTGCCGGGCCTTTCACCTTACGCCGCTACGCGATGCCATCCGCATTTTTGAGGTCGGGAGCTGGGCGATGGTTCGGGAGATCAGCTTGCCGCCCCCGGCGAAGATCAATATTGCTGGCATCAGTTTCTCGCGGGACGACCAACGGCTGTTCTTCTCGGCCGAGGCCTCCGATGTGCCCGCTCCGAACCAGGAGAAGCGGCAGGAGATTTTCTCGATCAAGCTCGACGGCACCGACCTGCGGCGCCTGACCGCAAACCAGGCCCGCGATTTTCTGCCGGTAGCCATCGGCCGCACCCGCCAGACCCCGGCGCGCGTTCCGGTGCTCTTCGTCCACGGGCACTCGGGCAACGCCACGGCCGCCTGGAGGCAGCCCGGCAGCCCGGGCACCACCTCCTTCGATGCGGTGCTGGCCGCCAACCCCGGCCTGCTCATCGATCCGATCTACCTTGAGCTGCCGGTTCACGGGGGATCCGACCCCGTGATCCAGGCGCGCAGCATCGCCGAAGACGCCGTCGACATTCTGGCCGCCATCGAGGGCGGCGCGGACTCTCAGGGCGTCCCGCAGACCGGAATTCTCAACCGGCCCGAATACGCCGGGACAGGAAGAGTCGCCCTCGTGGGCTATAGCCAGGGGGCCATCAGCAGCCGCTACTACCTCAAGAACCTCATGGGGACGCGCCGCAACGGAGCCATCACGGTCTCCGTTTTCGCCGCGCTGGCCGCCCCCAACCACGGGGTGGGGGGGACCTTCTCATGCGGCGATGCCTCGCAGCCCGATCGCTCCATCCGCGAGCTCTGCGGCGGCCGCACGGCGACGCTGGTCAGCCAAAGCCTGCCCTGCGGGGCCTGCCCCGGAAACATCGCTCCGGCTCTGTTTTCGACCAACCTGCCGGGGGATGAAACCTTTCTGACCGATTTGAACGGCCACCCGTTCAGCGCCAACTGCAACGGCTCCATCGCGCAGCCCGAGCTGGAGGCGCCCCGCAGCCGGCCGAGCACCCCGGACGGCGTGCTCTACCTGAATCTGTACGCCGCCAACAACGAAGATCTGATCGTCGGCGGCGACACCCAGTCCCTGGACTGCTTCGGCCGACGGCTGGCGAGGCTGCACGCCCCGGATGCCATCAACCGCCAGATCAGCGGCGTGCCGGCCGCATTGCCGCATACGGTGCACGGCGATTTCCCCCATCACCGGCCCGCCATCTGCACCGTGCTTAAAACGGTCGTGAACCAGCAGGTTCCGGCGGCGGAGGAGGACCCCTGCGCCGGGCTTTCCGTGCCGTAGCGGACAGTCCCTGTGCGGCCCGCCGCTGAACCGAAGCGTTAGCCCGCTCACGTTTCACGGGTCTGCTCACGATCACGGGAGGAAAATGGATATCGCTTTTTTGCTCCGAGGGCTCGCTATCGGCTTTTCAATTGCTGCGCCTGTTGGTCCAATCGGCGTGCTCTGCATACGCCGCACATTGGCTGAGGGGCGCGTATCCGGCCTCGTTTCTGGTCTGGGCGCTGCGACAGCCGACGCAATCTTTGGTTGCATTGCTGGATTCGGCCTGACGTTCATCTCAAACTTCCTGGTCAGCCAGCAGCTATGGCTGCGGCTTATCGGTGGCGTGTTTCTTTGCTATCTGGGTATCAAGACCCTGTTGGCAAAACCCGCAGAACGAGCAGCCACAGCCAGAGGAAATGGCCTTGTGGGTGCTTATGCCTCGACGTTTATTCTGACACTTACAAATCCGATAACAATCATTTCCTTTGCGGCGATATTTGCCGGCTTGGGTTTGGCAAGCACAGGCGGGGAGTATCTGTCAGCGGGGATTTTGGTCTTGGGCGTTTTCATCGGCTCATCCCTTTGGTGGCTCATTCTGAGCGGTGGGGTTGGCGTGTTTCAAAACAAGTTCAGCCCTCACGGGTTGCAATGGGTCAACAGAATTTCGGGTGTGATCATCACCGCGTTTGGTTTGTTGGCTCTCCTGAGCGCAACGTGACGGAAGAACGATACTCAAGGCAGAGAGCGCGGACTGACAACAGGCTGTAGCCGGCGTTGCTCCGGTGCGTTCCGCAACGCGGCTGAAGCCGAGCGGTATTCCTTGAGGAATAAGAGAAACCAAACCATCACGGGGAACAAAAAAAATGGCGGCAAATCCCGCGTTTCTTTCTCCATGCGGCCTTTATTGCGGTGTTTGTGCGATCTACATCGCATCTCGAGACAATAACATCAAGCTTAAGGAGAGATTGGTTACTCTGTACAAGGGCGGGACGTCAGGGAAAGGCAAACTCCCTAATGCTGAAAAGCTTTCGACAGAAGATATTCATTGTGGTGGATGCCTGTCGGATGATCTTTTCATGCATTGTCAGCAATGTGAGATCAGGGCATGCTCCAAAGAAAAAGGGTCCACGGGTTGTCACGAGTGTGATGATTTTCCTTGTCGGCACATTGACAACTTTCCCATGGCCGTTGGGAAGAAAGTCATTTTGCGGTCTGTCCCGTATCGACGGCAATTCGGGACTGAAAAATGGGTTCGTGACGAAGAGGCTCGCTATCTATGCCCCGAATGCGGCAATAAGGTTTTCCGGGGCGCAATGAAATGCAATCGATGCAAAGCGCCATTGGATCTTGACTGACGAACCACTCAGATACGCACAACAACCGTGTCGAGGCAGCGGCGAATAGCCGAAGGGACTCACGCTCTCCGTTGTCGGAGCGGTCATTTTTCAATGTTCGCAGGGGGGGCATTTTTGCATGATTGTTCACACCAGATGATGCCAGCAGCGCATCTCGGGTAGCCGACGCCCGAGGGTGGACGAATGGGCAATCGCCTCCCAATCAAAAAACGCAGTGAGTGCTTCGTCCCTCAAAAGTGCCGAATCGCGGATCGCCACCCCGCCCTTCATCCGCAGGCCCACCCGCTGCTCCAACAACGAACTCATCGCATGATGTTTGTTTAGGTCCAAATCGGCGCAGAGCTGCTGCAGATCCTCTCGCACCGAAAAGCGCTCCAGCGCACGGGAGATCAGCGCCCTGCGGCATGCGACCTGACCGCTTTTCCGGTGAAGGCGATCTTGGCGTTTCCCTGGGAGATGACTTTACGCGGACGGCCTCTTTGCCATGTCTTGTTTGCACACTTTTGATGATACCTTTCTAGTGGGTCGACCGGTTAACCTCTCTGGATCACTCATATAAAGTGCTACCTTATCTGGTCAATGCATAACCGCAGCGCAATTTCCGGCTTTAAGCTCCGCTATCGTAATGCAATTTCATCTTGGTTGTTTTATTTTTAAAGTGATTCTTCCATTAACTTTGAAGTCAGTTAAGATATGTTTAGTCTCAAAGTTTGGAGCACTTAATGTCACAATGTAATCACTTCTGAAGCTTGCGTGTATTCCATACATCTTTATTTTATTATAAGTGCCATGGATTAGCTCAGCTAAAGAGGTTTTTACGGATCGTTTTGGAAGATACACAAATCCATTTTCATCAGAAGATGTTGTATACGTTTCACTTACCATCAATGCATACTGTGTCCACTCATGCTCAACGGTGCAATTTGGCACAGGATTTCCATTTTCATCGATAATT
Source organism: Desulfatibacillum sp. (assembly GCA_020725555.1). GTDB lineage: Bacteria > Desulfobacterota > Desulfobacteria > Desulfobacterales > SpSt-501 > SpSt-501. Next base: position 59,642 of record DYEU01000003.1, on the reverse strand, counting down.
TGGAGTAATAGTTCTTCTGAAATAACAAGATTGAATGGAATTAATAGCGCTGCTACAAACAAAAATAGAATAGCACACGCCATGTAAAATCTACTCGCAAAATATTTAGATTTTCTATTCATTTTTTGCTGCAAAAGTATTTTTAATAATTACAGACAGAAGTTATTTCTCGGTGTTTAGAGCATCACGAATGAGATCAAGAGTTTTCTGAAATCGTTCTGGAGAGATGAATTGCTCTTTGGCTCCATGCAAAATAGCATCAAGACTCAATAACCCTTTTGAACCATCCCATATTTGGAAATCTTGATGCGATGGTGATGTGGAATCCATGACCGGGTGAAGTGCCATTCCAAGAATAAAAAAGGCTTTTTCCAAATTCCCATCGTAAATATTTTGATAAAATAGATCTAATTTATGATTGACGTATTGTTGCATTTTATCGCGCGCTTGCTCAATGCTTTCTCCTGGTTCCCTCATGGCATGCATATGGTTATATCCCGAGGCTTGAAATTTTGGATGATCTGAGAAGTTGCTTCCTGATATAATTTGATTAACAAGATAATTCTCTATTTTTTTATCAAAAAATGATTTAATCATTATTTTGTGTATTCTTTCAGGCCATAATCCATCTTTATCGTATAAGTTTATTGGGTTTTGATGGGCGTATGCAAAGCGGTTGAACTCAATTGTTTTTGCTTTGATTGGATCAAAAATCAAGCTGGATGTATTTTTGTTTAGAAATAATCGAGGAAAAGTTTGAGAAACAGGTAAAGCCCCTTTTTCCCTTTTGAAAAATAATGAAGCGGTTAAATCGGGAGATTGGTAGGGATCGGGAGACAGAAACAGCGCAAGGTGTGCGTCGTAGAGGCGGGCCTTGAAGTTGGAAAGCCCGGGCACGGAGTCGAGCTCCTGGCCGGTGTAGCCGTAGCGCGGATAAAAGGCCTTCTCGTTTCGAAACAGACCGAAGGGGGAATAATCGAAGGCCTGCACGAGGGCGCCGTTTTCATCGCTCATCGCGGCCGTGCTGGAGAGATGGTCCTTGTGAAGGTACCGGATCCCTTTCGAGGTAATCTCCGCAATGCGCAGGTTCTTCGCAAAGACGTGACAAACCGGCTCGCCGTCGCGAATCTCAAAATGAGGACCGACGTATTTCACGACAGACGAAGGGGTGCGTTTGACCGCGCGTCGGTTCAAGCCGTCGTAGAGGAATTCGAGCCGGTCCGGGCAAAGAGAGGAATCGGTCCTCGACCCGCAGGACACCCCCGGCTGGTGGATGCGCGCCACACGGTTTCTGTCGTCGAAAAGGAGCCTTCTTTCGACGGAGAGCGCGGCGCCGGAAAACGTGGGCGCCCGCGTGATGTTTCCGTTTTCGTCGTACTCCAAGGATGCACCGCGGCCTTCCACCTCGATCTCCCGGGGACCGTGAAAGGGAAAGGAATCGGCATAGGCATAGCGCATCCTCAGGATCTTCGAGGGGTGAAGGAGAACCGGCGGGTCGGGGTGCTCGGCGACCAACCGGTGCAGCCGGTCGTAGGTGTAGCGGCGGGTGACCCCGGAGAGGGGGTTGCGCACGGCGGCGATGTCCCCCGCCGGGGTGTAGCCGTATTCGCGGTGCAGCAAATCGCCGCCGCCTGAGCCCGCGGGCGGCCGCACGCGGATTTCCCGGATCATGCCCGTGTGCGGATCGTAGGCCCGGATCGTTTCGGTTCCGTTGCCGAAGTAGGCGTAGCCCGCGTTTCCGTCCGCGTTGTAGTCCTCGAAGGCGGCGATCTCGCTTCCGGCCTCGTCCAGCACGCGGTGCAGGAGATTCGTTCCGGGGTGGTAGGCGTAGCGGATGCGCAAGCTCCCCACGGGGTAATCGAGGGCGAGGAGATTCCCGGCCGCGTCGTACCGCCGGCTGGTCGTGTAGCGCCTTTCGTCCCCGCTGAAGACTCTCGTTTCGGAGAGAAGCCTTCCCATTTCGTCGTAGGCCTCGAACCGGGTGGCAACCTGTGAAGCCGTGACCGTCGATAGCCGGCCGATCCCGTTCGTGACCCCGGGGTCGTCATAGTCGTAGCGGACCGTCTCCCCCGAAGCAAGGGATCGCACGGCCGTCAGGCGGTTGAGCTCGTCGTAGTCGAGCCGGAGGACCCGGCCCCGGGCGTCGGTTTGGGAGACGAGATTTCCGTTTTCGTCGTAGGCGTATTCCCAGGTGCCCATGTCCGGGTCGCTCATGGCGCGGATGTTCCCGAGGCCGTCCCGCACGAATCGGGTTTCCACCCCAGCGGGGTGCACGATGCGGACCAAGTCTCCCGCGGCATCGTAGTCAAACGTCGTCGTGAGGTCCCCGCGATCGCCATGTTCGATCACGCGCACGGTGCGGTTCAAATGGTCGCAGACCGTCGTGCGCGAGGAGCCGTCGGGGTCCGTCACCGTGGTCGCCCCTCCGGCATAATGGTACTGGGTGACGGCGAGCCCATGCTCGCCGTGGGTTTGCCGCGTGCGGGTCGGCCGATCCCAGGGGTCATAGTCGGTTTCCTCGGTGCGGCACGCAAGAGAAGCCGAAAAGCAAGGCCCCCGCAGGCGAACGACCCTTCCCAAAACGTCATAGACCCAGATGCTCTCGATCGGACGGCCTTTTTCCCCGTAACGGACGGTGCGGATCTTGCGCCCCAGCCCGTCGTACTCCTCATCGACAACCTGCGGCGGGGCGGGGCCGCCGGCGTAAAAGCTCGACCGCACCCGGTACGGAAAGGGGTGGTGGCGGTAGGAGAGGATTTTCCGGCCTCCGTCCGGGAAATCCGCGCGCAGGAGGCGGCCTGCGGCGTCATACTCGAAGAGCGTGCGGTTGCCGTTCTCATCCTCCAGGACCGAGGCCTTGCCGATGCGGTAGTCCAAACGGGGGACTTTCCACACATGGTCGGCTGAGCCGGTCCGCGGCAGCACGATGCGGACCGGAAAGGTCGCCGTCGCCGGGTCGTACTCGTAGCGGGTCGTGTGGCCGCGCCCATCGACCGTTTCGACCGGGTTGCCAAAAGGGTCGTAGTGCCGGATGACCCGGCTAGCGGGTCCGGTTTCGTTGATGCGCTCTTCGGTCGTTACGTTTCCGCGGCTGTCGTAGCTGTAGCGCGTGCGCCGAACGACGGTTCCGCCTGCGCCGCTCAGCATCTCTTCCTCGATGCGCCAGTTCCAGAAGCCGACGTTGCGGTGGGCATACGCGGCCGTCGTCTCCTCCGCTTCGCTCCCCGTGCGGCGCAATCGGGTGAGACCGCCATGCAGGCTGCTGTGCTCGAACTCCCAGCGGGAAACGACGGTGGGTTCGAAAAAGCGCTCCTCGGTTTTCGCCGCCAGCCTGACGAAGCGCGCCTCGCCTGCCAGGGGCTCCGCCGCCCAGGCCATGGCCGTGCGCGCAAGAAGCGCCCTGCCCGGGTCGCGCTTCACCCTGCGGATCTCTTTGCCTGCGCGGTATTCGTCCTGGTGGTACTCGGTTTCAAGGAGGCTTCCGTCAGGCCGGGTTTCCTCCAGGCGGGAGAACCCGCGGAACTCGCCCCGTTCCCGGTCGTACCAGCCGCCGCCGTAGTCGTATTCCTGCGCGAAGGTGAGGCCGTTTCCGTCGCTCGTTTCGATGGCGGCGATCGTCGTCCGGGGGAAGGGGAGGTAGGGGTGCTCGGCCTCCGCGGAAGTCCCGTAGCGGAAGCGGGTAATCCTGCCAAAGCCGTTTTCGAACCCGACGAGCAAGTCCGGGTCCTCGGGGGCGGAGAGGAGCGTTGTGAAGCCTCCGTACGAATCCCGCAGGGTGAGGTCGGCCCCGCCGCTTCCGTCCGCGTTCACCGGGGTGAGAAAGCCCTTCAAGGGGGGGCCTCCCGGAAGAAGCGAACGCACGGCCGGCAGAAAGGTCCCCCCGTGCGTGGCCAGGTGGCAGGACACGGAGTTGGAATTGAAGGTGTCGAGCACGATGTCCGCCCGGCCGTCGCCGTTCACGTCGGCGACGCGGATCCGGCCGGCGTCGATCGTGGCCCCCTTGAGGTCGGTTTCGATGCCGGGCGCGAAGCCCCCGGTCCCGAGCGAGTGGTGGACGCTCACCCGGCAGGAGAGCCGATGCACCTTGAGCAGGTCCGGCAGCCCGTCGCCATTGAAGTCCCCGACGAGAAGCGATCCCCGGTCGTTCGGGCCGTTTTTCAGATCGGTCACCACCGCCGGCCCGAAGGTCCCGTCCGCCTGCGCGAGGTGAACGAAAACGAGCGAAGAGGTTCCCGTGCGCACGAGGTCCTCGCGGCGGTCGCCGTTTGCATCCATGAGAAAGACGTGGCCGGTGTCGAGAACGGCGGCGAGGTTGGTCCTCACGCCGCCGTCGAAGCGACCCGTTTCGAGCAGGCGATGGACGCTGACCAGCCCCCAGCGCGTCTCGAGCCGGACCAGCTCGAGGCGCCCGTCCTGCCCAAGCACATCGCCGACGAGGATCCTGCCGGGATCGTTGGCTCCCCCGAGATCGGTGCGCACCCCCCGGGCGAAGGAGCCGTTGCCGGCGCCGCGGTGAAAGAAGACTGTCCCCTGAGCCCCCCGCTCCTGGACTTTGAGGATGTCCGCGAGGCCGTCGCCGTCGAAGTCGGCGACATGAATGAACCCGGCCGTGTTGGCATCCCCTTCGAGGCGTGTCGTCGTTTTGCCGCGGAACCCTCCGGCGCCGTCGGCCAGATAGACATGGACCTCGGGGCTGAACCCCCGCGACTCGAACTTGAAGAGGTCGGGAAAGCCGTCGCCGTCGGCCGCGCCGAAAAAGACAAAGCCTGCCGCGTTCGCCCCGGCCGTCGGCGTTTTCGCTGACGGCCGGAAGCTCCCGTCGCCCCCCTCCTGGTAGACGAAGCGCACGGGCGGGAGAGGGTCCCCGCGGATTTCCTTGAGCCGCGAGCGGCCCGAGCGGCCGGTTTCGTAGACAAACTGAAACAGGCGCGCCGGCTGGCCGTTTGCCGTCACGCGCAGGGATTCGAGCCTCTTCGCCATGACGACCCGGCCGCGGCTTTCGTAGGATTCGAGCGGATCGGGGCGGTTGCCGTACCCGAACTGCACGCGGTGGGCCGGGGCCAGGCGGTCGTGGCCGGTATAGAGAATCTCGAGGGGGTAGGGCTGCCCCTCCTCCCGGCTGTAACGGATGCGGTACCAGTTGCCGTTTACGTCCTCGACCCGGTCGAGCAGCCACTCGAAGACGCCGTGTTCGTTTTCAAGCCGCGACTCGGCGCTGCCGCCGAAGAACCAGCGGCGGCCCTCGCGATCCGTCACCTCCCAGCCCCGGCGGTCCGATAGAAAGCGATACTTGCGGAACTCGGCCTCCCGCTTGGCTCCGTAGAAGCCCGTGCCCCAGTCGGGCCGGGGGACGAGCTCGCCGGCGTCGTGTTCGAAGCGGACCCCGCGAAAGTCCAGGCCGTTGCGGGTCGAGCGGCGGATCGACCCGAGCGCAAGCTGCCAGCCCACGCCCAGCATCCCGTTTCCCGCCCCGCTGCGGTAGGCCAGGCCGAGTTCGGGGGCCATTCCTTTTCTGCCCGGCGGTAGGGGGATGGCGAATTTCAGCTCGAGGGCCCCGCTGTTGGCGAGGGGGGCCGGCTCGAGGCGCGGCAGCGGGGGAGCGATCGTCTCCGGCGGAAGAATGGCGGGGTCGTAGGGAGCCTCTTCCAGGGCCTCGAGGCCGCCGGGGAGAAAGCCCAGAACGAACAGCCCGAACACCGCGGCAAGGCTCCGGACGGAGCGCCTTCTCTTTCGCTTCATGGCTCGAGCGCGATCTGTTTGAAGACGAGTCTGCCGTAGCGGTCGTACTCGAAGAGGTTGGCCGCGGACACGGGCGCTTCGCGGTGATCCCCGGGGTGCGTGCCACTGCGGAATTCCTGAAGGTTGCTGAAACCGTCGCCGTCCGCGTCGCCTGAGGCGTCCTGGTCGAGGTTTCCGAACATCTCGTACTCCCAGGCATCGGCGAGTCCGTCAAGGTCGGTGTCGGCCTGCGGGGAAAGGGCGATCACGAGGCGGGCCGCAATCGTCGCCGCAAGCACCGAGCCGGCTGGGGGATCCTGGGCGAGCACCCGGCCGTCGGGTTCGCCGGTGCCCGCCCGAACCGAGATCCGCTCGAGACCGATTCCCGCCTCTTCGAGCCGCCGCCGCGCCTCTTCGAGGGGAAGACCGGTCACATCGGGCACGGCGGCGGGGGAGCCTTCGGCCGTGATGACGATGTGCCGGGGAAGTTCTTCTTCCCCCTCCTGCCCCTCTTTGCCCTCGCGGATGCGAAGCTCCACCGCATAGAGGCCGGGCCGATCGGGAACCAGCAGGGTGCGGCCGCTTTGCGGGTCGGGGATCCCGGTCTCGCTGCCGCGGGGGCGCTCGAGCAGGCGCCAGCTGTAGACGAGCCGGCCGGGATCGCCCTCCGGAGAGGACGGTCTCCCGTCGAGGATGACTTCCTGGCCCGGGCGTACCCGGAGGTCTTCCCCAGGCCGGGCGATGAGGGGGGATCGGCGCAGGCGCCCGGATGGGCCGATCCCGGGGCCTTGATCGTGCAAGAGCCGACCGGGTGGCTTATTTCCCCTTTCCTCCGGCGGCGAGGCGGCGGAAGCGGTTTCGCCCGGCTTCGCCGCCTCTACAGGCGTTTCCTCCCCGACGGCAGGGGCTTTCTTTCCTCTTGCCGGAAGGATGTTTTCCTTGCCGCCGGAGTACCCCGATTCGTATTTCCTCTCCGACGCCATCCCCATTGTCCCATGGGCCGGGGGACGCGGCGGCCGGGGCTCGGATGCCTCCTTCAGGTTTGGGGTTGCATCGATCCGGTCGGTCGGCTGGGGGCGCGAGAATGCTGTTGGGGCAGGCCGGGGGTAGTCGAATGCGGCCTGGAAGGCGAGGGCGAGAAAGGAAAGCGCAACGGAAAAGGAAACAAGGAAAAGTAAGGAATCCCTTTTCCTCTCCATGGCCCGCCTCCGCTCTGGGACAGCGGGCCCCGTAGCAGAGAGGAATCGGCCGGGTCAACAGAAAAATTCTAGCTTTTACATCATTTTACGCCATTTTACACCCGTTGCCGCAACTTGACGCGTTCTCGGGCGTCAATCCCACCCTTTCTGCCGCGCGGGAATTCTTCTCAGGCTCTCGGCGCCCGCCTCCCTGGAGAAAGCCTCGGATTGAGGGGTTCTCGCAGGCCCTGGTGAGCGCCACCCGGCCCGGGGCTGCTCGCCGCGAAGCGTGGAAACGGCGGGCGGCGATGCGGCGGGCGCGGCCTCGCGCTGCAGATAGCGGCGGGGCTCGCGGGCCCTCTCCTGCGGCACGGTCAATGAGGTCTGCCGCGGGCCGGCCGGAGGCTCGTTCTGAAGGCGCGGGGCCGGGGAGGGCTCCCGATGAAACCCCGGCAGCGGCTGGGGGCGTGGCGCAGGCCCCGGATCGCGGTTGGGCACAGGCACCTGCCGGTCCTGGAAGGTGCGCTCGGCCTCGCTGATCGGTGTGCGGACCTCGCGCTGCGGATGGCGGGAGGGCTCGCGGGTTCCCTCCTGCGGCACGGTCAATGGGGTCTGCCGCGGGCCGGCCGAATCTTCTGCCTGGAAGCGGCGGGGGGCTCCCGGTTCCCGGCGGGGCGCGGGCGCCTGCCGGTCCTGGGAGGTGCGCTCGGCCTCGCTGATCGGCGTGCGGACCTCCTTGGGCCGCTCCTCTTCCCGTTGCGGCCTGTGGGCCTCCCCCATGGAAGGCCGGTTTCGCTCCTCACCGACAACGCGCATCGGGCGCTCAAGCCGGTCACCGCCCCAAGTCGGGTGGCGGCCTCCGGCGTCATGCCGACCCGCGAAGCGGCCGTGGTCGAATCGTCCGCGGGCGAAGTGGTCTTCGCGGGCCTTGACCACGGCCTGATGGGTGCGCGCGTGCTCGAAGGAGCGCAGGTGGTGGACGTGCACGACGGTCGTGTGTTTCACGACCACATGGTTCACGATCCGGGGGCCGCCCCAGCCGCCCCACCAGGGGCGCCTGAATTCCGGCCGGCCCCACCAGGGGACGCAGGGTTCTCCCCAGCCGAGGGCGACCCAGGCCTGCGGCGGCCCGTTCAGGCTGAAGAGAAAGCTCCCGGAAGAGCTCGCGGCGAAGACGACGAGGGCAGGGGCATAGACGGGCCGGACGATGCGCGGCCCGGGGGCCCAGCACCAGCGACCGTGCACTCGCACCCAGCGCCCGTAGTGAAAGGGGGCCCAGCCCCAGGGTTGGGTGTCGACCCAAGTCCAGCCGTAATAGGGGTCGTGGACCCAGAAACCCGTGCTGTAAGGGACCCATGCCGGGGGGACGTAATAAGGGGTCCAGACGGGGCCGTACTCCGGGACCTCGCGCCAGTAGCCGTACCGGTCGAGCTCCCGTGTCCCGTAGAGATCGGAGGCGACGTAGCGTTCGCTTTCGCTGCGGACGAGGTCATCCGTGCGGGCGATGTTCCAATCATCCCAGGCATCGGCCGCAGGGACGGCCACGGTGGCGAAGGAACCCCCGGGCCTGGGGTCGAGCGTGAACTCTCGGCCGGAGAAGACCTCGATACGCCCGCCGCCGGGAAGGGTGAGCGCCGCCAGGCCCCCGCGGCGCACCTGGAGGACGATTTTCTCCGGGGCGGCCGTGACCCGGTAATACCCGGCCTGCCGGATCACGGTCGAGAGGCCGCCGGCGAGGATTTCGACTCCTCCCTCGGCCGCCGTTTGGCGGATGTCCAGGGCGAGATCCCCCTCGAGCAGACCGAACGCGAGCCCGTCCCGTTCGCGGCGTTCGAGCACGAGGGCCGTGTTCGACCAGCCGCGAGCGAAGGCTTTCGGCCCGATCTGGAGCTCAAAGGAACTGCGCGAGCCGCTGCGGAGGAGATCCCCCGGCGCAAGGGGTATGTTGACCACGGCGGGCTGGGCTGCGGCGGCCCCCCCGCGCTCGAGGCTGACGTCTCCGTCAAGCCAGGCAAGGCGCGGCGGAACGGGTCCGAATTCCTCCTCTCCCGCGAGATCGGCGGGCTGAGACCGGGCGGCAGGCGCGGCGAGAGCCAAGGCGAGCGCGATCCAGAGCGAAAGAGCCAAGCGGGGTGACATCGACTTTCTCCACGGGTCTGGGGGGTTCATGGCACCCATCTGGTCCGGTTAGACGGGGCAAGCCGCGAAAGCGGTTACCCGGGGGGCGGGTCTGAGCGCCTTTCCCGCCGTGATGCGGCGCGGCGTATCCCGTGGACAACGGGGGGGGACAGTGCAGCTCAGGCGGGAGGGTCGGTCAAGGGATCGACGAAGTAGCCGTATTCCTTGGCGTTTACGTTGTTCCGCTTTTCCCAGCCGATGGTCGAGGAGGCCGTCGGGCCGTAATCGTGGCCGGGCCAGACCACGGTGTCGTCGGGGAGCGTCATCAGGCGCCTGATCGAGGCCGCAAGAGTCGGCCGGTGTCCTCCGGGCAAGTCGGTCCGGCCGCTGTCCCCGACGAACAGGGTGTCGCCGGTGAAGAGATGGCCCTCGGCGTAGAGGCAGATCCCGCCCGGCGTGTGCCCCGGGGTGTGCAGGACGCGGAAGACGATCCGCCCCACCCGGAACTCGTCGTCGCCGTTGAAGAGGCGGTCGGCCGGAATCCGGGAGGAGGCGTCCGCGGCATGCATGAAGATGGGGGCGCCGGTCAGCCGCTTCAGCTCGCCGCTTCCGGCACAGTGATCCGGGTGGCCGTGGGTGTTCACGATGGTCGTGATGTTCAACCCTGCCGCGCGGGCCTCCTCGAGCAGGGGCTCGATATCGAAGCCGGGATCGATCGCCAAGGCCTCGCCCGTCGCCTCGCAGCCGACCAAGTAGGAAAAATTCGCCATGTCCCCGGTTGCGATCTGGCGGATGATCACGAGCGTTCTCCTTCCGTGTTCTGCAGGACGTTCGGCTTTCAACCTAACGGCGGCTCGGCCCGTCGTCAACCCGCCCGCCGGGCACAGAAAGCGGTTGCAGTCTTCGCCGTTCGATCGTAGTCTTCGCCATCGCGGGGCGGACGGCATTGTTCGCCGCCACAAGGAAACGGCACGCCACTCATGGGACTTTTCCGGCTTCTTCTCCAAGACCCCTGGACCTTCGCCCTGCTGGCGTTCCCGCTTCTTTACTCCATCATCCTCCACGAGCTCGCCCACGGCTGGGTGGCCCTGCGCATGGGGGACCCGACGGCGCAGCGGCTCGGCCGCCTGAGCCTCAACCCGCTTCGCCACCTGGACCCGATCGGGACCCTCATGCTCTTCGTCTTCGGCTTCGGCTGGGCGCGGCCGGTACCGGTCGTCGTTCAGAACCTCCACCCCGTGCGCCGGGGGTTCATCCTGGTTTCCGCCGCGGGCATCGCCGCCAACACCGCGGTCGCCTTCGTCGCGCTCTTCCTGCAACGCTGGCTCCAGCCGGGAGGCGTCGCCGCCCCTTTTCTTTACATTCTGGCGCACGTGAACCTCATGCTCGCCGCGTTCAACCTGATCCCGATCCCGCCGCTCGACGGTGCCAAGATCTTGATCGGCCTCTCTTCGGGGCCCCTGCAGCGAATGCTGATCCGCCTCGAGCGCTACGGGTTCTTCATCGTGCTGGCTATGCTGGCGTTGGGGCTGCTCGACCCGCTCATCCGACTCTTCCGTGCCGTGCTGCTCGCGCTGATCGGCCTTTTCCTGCCCTGAAGCCGGCTCTCAGGGTTCGTGCACCGCCGGCCCCCCCCTTGAGCGAGCCGGGGGCCTCTCCGGGGAGGTGCGGCCATGCGCCTGCGTCATCTCTTTTCCCCCGTCCGCCTGGGGACCATGGAAGTCCGCAACCGGCTCGTCATGCCCCCGATGAGCGTCAATTTCGGCGTCGACGAGCAGGGCTTCGTCACTGAGCGCCACATCGCCTACCTCGCCGCGCGCGCCCGCGCCGGAACGGGTCTGATCGTCGTCGGCGGCGGGGCCGTTCACCCCGACGGCCTCGATCTCCCGCGGATGCCCCCCGTCTGGGACGACCGTTACATTCCCGGCCTGCGGGCGCTCGCGCAAGCGGTCCAGGGTTTCGGGGCGCGGATCGGCCTGCAGCTCCTCCATGGCGGCCGTCAGGCCTACCACGACCGGCGGGTCGCCCCCTCGCCGCTTCCGGCGCTTGCCGTGGTGAAGGGGGTTCCGCGCGAGCTCGGCCTCGAGGAAATCCGCGATCTCGTCGCCTGTCACGCCGAAGCCGCCCGGAGGGCGAAGGAAGCGGGGTTCGACCTCGTCGAGATCCACGCCGCGCACGGCTACCTGATCAGCGAATTCCTCGCCCCCAACGCCAACCGCCGCAGCGACGCATACGGGGGGAGCTTCGAAAACCGCATCCGGTTCCTGCTCGAGATCGTGGCCGCGATCAAGGCGCGCTGCGGCCGGGATTTCCCGGTGGGGGTGCGCTTCAACGGCGAGGACTACGTCCCCGGCGGCTGGAGGCTGGAGGAGGCCCTGCGGCTCGCCCCTCGGCTCGAGGAGGCCGGCGCCGACTGGCTGCACGTCTCCGCCGGCGTTTACGGCTCCATGCCGGTCACCATCCCCTCGATGTATGAGCCTTGCGGCCTCTTTGTCCATCTTGCGGAGGCGGTCAAAAAGACGGTGCGCATCCCGGTGATCGCCGTCGGCCGCATCAAGGACCCGCTGTTCGCCGAGCGCATCCTGGCCGAGGGCAGGGCCGACCTCGTCGCCATGGGTCGGGCGCACCTCGTCGACCCGGAGCTCGCCCGCAAGGCAAAGGAGGGGCGGCTTGAGGAGATCCGTCCCTGCATCGGCTGCTGCCGGGGATGCATCGAAAGCGTGCTCGCCCTGCAGGAGGCGACCTGCGTCATGAACCCCGAGCTCGGCCGGGAATACCTCCTCGAACGGGCATCCCCCCGGGCGGCCTCGCCGAAGAAGATCCTCGTTGCCGGCGCCGGCCCGGCGGGGCTCGCCTGCGCGCGGGTGCTCGCCCTGCGCGGACACCAGGTGATCGTGGCCGAAGGCCGCGATCACCCCGGCGGGGCGCTCCGCGAGGCAAGCCGACCGCCCGGCAGGCAGGAGCTCTGGGAGCTGGTCGAATTCCTCCTTGCGGAGCTGCGAGGTCTCGGGGTCGAAATCCGCCTCGGAAGCCCGGTGGATGAGGCCTTGATCCGCGGGATCGCCCCCGACGAGGTCGTGGCGGCGACGGGCGCAAACCCGCGGATCCCCGAGATCCCGGGCCTCTTCGACTCCGGGCTGGCGCTGGCCACGGTCCTCGAGGTGCTCCGGGGGGAGGTCGTGCCGGGCGGGCGCGTGGCCGTCCTCGGCTCGGACCAGGCCGGCATGGTGACCGCCGATTTCCTGGCCGCGACGGGGCGCGAGGTCGCCGTGCTCGGGGAGGGGCGCTTCGCCCCGGAGCTTGCCCCGAACGACCGCACCTCGCTACGCCGACGGCTTGCCGAAGCCGGGGTGAGGCTCTACAGAAACGCCGTCATCCGCGGCTTTCCCCCGGAAGGCATTCTCTTCGACCACGACGGCGGAAGCGGTCTCCTCGAGGGCTTTCGCGATCTCGTGATCGCCCAGGGTTTCCGGCCCGAGCGCGGCTTGACCGGCCTGCTCAACCGGCTTGGGGTGCGCTACCATCTCCTCGGGGACGCCAAGGAGCCGCGCACCCTGCTCGAGATCACGGCCGAGGCGGACGAGCTGGGCCGCGCCCTCTGAGCCTTTCCCACGTCCGCTCCGGACGGCATCCGCCCCCTTGACGCGCCCTGGCCGCCCGCCGGAGCCCGCCGCCTTCAAGCCCGGCCGGAAAGGGCCGATATAGCTTCAGAAGAAGACCATGCAGCCGGAGACGGCCTACAAGGCGGGGAACAACGGCGTGGCCGAAGCGGATCCGATATCGCGGCCCGGGAAGGGCCCGGAGGAGGAAGCACCCTTTCAGGGGCTTGAGGCGGGGGAGTTGCGCGATCTGCCGGGCGGGGAGGGCGCCTCCCCAGAGGGCGGGGCCGCCCCGCCTGCGCCGGAGCCCGGGCAGGTGAACGCCGGGGAACCGCCACCCGCCGAAGGCCCCGGGTCGACGGAGGAAGCGCAGGAAACACCGGTCGAGGGCCCCGGGACGGCGGCAGCCGCCCGCCTCCACCCCCCTCGCCGCCGATGGGCCTGGATCGCGGGGGCGGTTTTCGTCATTGCCCTTCTTGCGCTCGCCGCGGTGGCCGGCCGCCGCTTTTTGCCCCCGGCGCCCGCGCCGGGCGGCGGGGCGGAGACGGCTGCGGCACTCGCCCCCGGGGCGCCCGCTTCGGCCCCACCGCCTGCCCCCGCGCCCGAAGGCGCCATCCCGCCCGAATGGTGGGCTCTGGAATCCCGCCTCCGCGAGATCGACGCCTTGCGCGTCCGTCTCGAAGCCAAGCGCGTCGCGCTTAGGCGGCTCCAGGCCGAGTACGCCTACGGGGTCCTCGAGCTCGAGGAGGAAGCCCTTCCGCTTCTGCGCGAGGAGGGGGGGACGCTTATGGAGCGGCGCCAGCGGGAGCGCGCCCTTGCCCTCCTGGTCGAGAATCTCCAGCGCCGCGCGGCCGGACGCGACGGCCTCGGCAGGGCGATCTCCGCCCTGGAGCGCGCGGCCGAAGAGTTGCTCTTCCTGAAACGGCGGGCGCTTCTCGAGAAAACGCTCCAGGGGCTTTTTGCCGCAACCGACCCGGCCCTCCGCTTCCCCGAGATCGACCGCGCTCTCGCCGCCGGGGAAGAGATGCTCATGCGTCCGCCGGCCGAGGAGCCCCATCGGCCGCCCCTCGAGGCCATCCGCCGCGAGCTTGTGGAAAAGGCCAAGACCGCGGATCTCTCCCCGGAACGGAGGCGCGATCTGGCGATCGCCGCCGAGATCTGCGCGGGCGACCTGGGACGCGCGGCAGAACTGTCGAGCCTCACCCTGCGGGCGGCCCGCTGCCTTGCGGAATCGCCAGCGGCGGACCTGTTTCTCACCGGCGTGCGGCGCATCCGGCCGGAGGCGGCGGCAAGGCTTGCCGCCTGGCGCGGCGACTGGTTGTGCCTGAACGGCCTGCAAAGCCTCCCGCCGGAGATCGCCCGGGCTCTCGCCTCGTGGCAAGGCAGGCGTCTTTCGCTGAACGGCCTTGGCCAGCTGTCCGAGGAAAGCGCGCGCGAGCTTGGCGAATGGCCGGGCGCCGAGCTCGAGCTCATGGGGCTGAAGGGCCCGGCCGGGGTCGATCCGCTGCTTGGCTGGGAGCGCCGGGGGAGGACCCTTCGCCTTCCCGCGGCGGTGCGGGCCGTTGGGGGCGGCGGTGGATCGCCCGCGGCTCGGGGGGCCGCGGGCGGGCCGCAGGCGGGAGGCTGAGCCGTGAGCAGGCTTTGCGAAAAGCGCTCGCTGGTTTGGCTGCTTGCAGCCCTCTGCGCGGGTGTCGTTCTTCCCGCGGTTCCTTCAGCCGGCGCGGGGGTCGACGAAGCCGCGCTTCAGGAGGCGCTCGGCGCGATCGACGCGGTCGAGCAGCTCCTGCGCCAGAGGGAGGCGCTCATCGCGGAGAAAAAAACCGAGATCCTGCGCCTCGGCGCCGAGTGGGGCCTCGGGCCCGCGGCGCGGAACGCGGCCGCCCGCCCCGAGGGCGAGCGCTGGGGGGGGCAGCTGGCGCGGGAAATCGCGGCATACGCCGAGGCGATGGACGAGCGCCTCGCCGCCCTCCGCGGCGCGCGCCTTGCGCTGGGCTTCCACCGCGGCCGGCTGCAGGACGATTTGCTTCGCCTGCGGACGCTCAACGCCGCCCCAAGCGAGGGGTTCCTGGCCGTGCTTTCCGCGGAGCTCGAGGCCTGTCGCCGGCTCGCCGCCGAGCCCATCCGCCGCGGCCCGGTTCTTGCGCCGGGCTCCTGACCTGGCCGCCGAAAAGCGGGGCTCTCCCCCCGGAGGCCGCCCTCAGAGCAGCCTGAGCTCCTGCAGCCGTTCCATGGCCCGCTGGCCGATGGTCGTCGCCCCGCTGATCGCCTGCACGATGTGCCAGCCGGCCTCGGCAGGGACGCCGGAGTTCATCATCACGAGGGCCGTGTTGAGGCTGCGTTCGATCCCCGTCCAGGAATCGGCGGGGGCGATCCGCCGGGCGAGCTGGATTTCGCTGGCGATCATGCCGATCAGC
Source organism: Desulfatibacillum sp. (assembly GCA_020725555.1). GTDB lineage: Bacteria > Desulfobacterota > Desulfobacteria > Desulfobacterales > SpSt-501 > SpSt-501. The sequence continues at coordinate 44,615 of DYEU01000003.1, read as the reverse complement.
GGTCGCAGGAACCGTTCGAGCCCGTGCTGTTCGTGTTCCGGGATCCCCTGGTAGACCTCCAGCAGCTGGGCCACCATGAGCAGCCCCGCCTTGGCCTTTTCGCTCTGGGAATAGGCGAAAATCGCTTCCCGTGCTTCCATCGGCGTTCCTTCCCCCGCGGCCGGCCGGGCCGGCGAGCCGCTCAGGGCCGGTTGATCATCGCCGCGACGAAGCCGGCCCCGAAGCCGTTGTTGATGTTGACCACGGCCACGTTGGCGCTGCAGCTGTTCAGCATGGCGAAGAGGGCTGTCAGGCCCCCGAAGTTCGCGCCGTAGCCCACGCTCGTCGGTACGGCGATGACGGGCCGCGCCACCAGCCCGCCGACGACGCTGGGCAGGGCGCCCTCCATGCCGGCCACGACGATCAGGACCTGGGCGTTTTCGAGCGCCTCGCGGTGGCGGAAGAGACGGTGGATCCCGGCCACGCCGACGTCGATCACCTGGTCCACGCGGTTTCCCATGGCCCGCGCCGTGTGGTAGGCCTCGAGCGCGACCGGGAGGTCGGAGGTCCCCGCGGCCACGACCAGGATGGTGCCGCGCCCCCGCACGGGAAGGGGCGGGTTTTCCCACACCAGCATGCGCGCCTCGGCGTGGTAGACCGCCCGCGGATAGCGCTCGGTCAGGAGGCGGGCCTTCTCGGGGTCGAGGCGGGTGACGAGGATCACCGGTTCCCGCGCGGCGAGGCTCTCGAAGATGCCGGCGATCTGCTCGGCGCTCTTTCCCTCGCCGAAGATGACCTCCGGGAACCCCTGGCGCAGGCTGCGGTGGTGGTCGACGTGCGCGTAGCCGAGATCCTCGCAGGCGAGGTGCCGCAGTCGTGCCAGGGCCGCCGCCGGGGAGATCTCCCCCCGGGCGACCCCCTCCAGCAGATCGGTGATCGTCCTTTCGTTCATTCTCGGTCATGCCGGGGAGGCGCCGCGCCCTGCTTTCGCAAGCGGCCGGCGCCGGGTTTCAGTCGAGAGGCTTTTCCTGGATGTCGCCCGTGAGCGGGGGGAGCCCCGGGGCGGAGCGCGAGCGGGGCGCGCCGAGGGCGCGTTCGACCTGGTCGATGCGGCGCTGCAGGGCGTTGATGCTCTTTTCGAGCCGCGCGACCTCCTGCTCGAGTGCGATCTGGTAGAGACGCTTGGTCTTGAGGTTTTCGAGTTCCAGGGTTTCGCGGTCGAGCTTGTGGCCTTTGAGGTCGGCGATCTCGGTCTTGATCTTGTCGAGGTCGGTCTTGGAACGCTCGATGAAGCCCGCGATCGCGGTGAGGTCTTTCCCAAGGCGGTTTTCCAGGGACCGCTGGCGCTCGGCGAGCCCCTGCAGCTCCTCGCGCAGGGAGCGCGCGGCGCCCAGCTCCTCCCGGAAAGGCGACAGGGCCTTGATCTCCCCGCCCTGGGTCTGCAGATCCCGGCGCAGGGCCTCGAGCGCCGCCTCGATGCGGGCGACGGCCTCGGCCAGATCTTTCTTGTCGGCTTTCGTGGCGTCGGCCTTTTCGGCGGCGGACACCGCCTTGCGGACCGCCTCCTGCATGAGCGGCAGCTCGCGCGAGAACACTTCGCGCTGTTCGGCCAGCTGTTTCTCGAGGGCCGGCAGCCGCTCTTCGAGCCGGGCCCGGAGTTCCGCCGTCTCGGCGGAAAGGCGCTCGAGAGGGCTTTCTGCGGTCGTCGCGGGCCGCGGGAAGCGCTCGTTTAAGTCCTGCCAGGCCGCGTAAAAGGCGATCGCCAAGAGGAGCGGCAGGAGGATCATAAGCAGGCTCACCCGGCGGTCGAGGCGCGCGATGCGCCGGTCGCGCTCCTCCTCCAGGAGGAAATCGCGCGGCTCCTCCTCGTCGCTCAGGTCAAAGCGGAATCGATCGCTGTCGCTCATCGTCCGGGGCTCACTCCCACTCGATCGTGCTGGGCGGCTTGGAGCTGATGTCGTAGACGACGCGGTTGACGCCGCTCACCTCGTTGATGATGCGGTTGGAGACGCGGGCGAGGAACGCCTGCGGCAGGCGCGCCCAGTCGGCCGTCATGGCGTCGCGGCTGGTCACGGCGCGGATCGCGGCGATGTACTCGTAGGTCCGGGCATCGCCCATCACGCCCACGGTCTTCACGGGGAGAAGCACGGCGAAGGCCTGCCACAGCCGCCGGTACCAGCCGGCGGCCTTGATTTCCTCGAGCAAAATGCGGTCGACGGCGCGCAGGATCTGCAGGCGGCGGGCCGTGATCTCGCCGATCACCCGGATCCCCAGACCGGGCCCGGGGAAGGGCTGTCGCCAGATGAGCTCCGCGGGCAGCCCGAGTTCCCGGCCGAGACGGCGCACCTCGTCCTTGAACAGATGCCGCAGCGGCTCGATCAGCTTGAGCCGCATGCGCCGGGGCAGGCCGCCGACGTTGTGGTGGGATTTGATCACCGAGGAGGGGCCGCCGTAGGCCGACATCGATTCGATCACGTCCGGGTAGAGGGTCCCCTGGGCGAGGAACTCCACGCCGCGGATGCGCCGGGCCTCGGCCTCGAACACCTCGAGGAAGACGCGGCCGATGATCTTGCGCTTGCGCTCGGGGTCGGAGACGCCGGAGAGGGCCTTGAGGAAGCGGCGCGCGGCGTTCACGAAGCGGACGCGGATGTGCAGGTGGCGGGCGAAGAGCTCTTTCAGCCGGTCGGCCTCCCCTTCGCGGAGCAGCCCGTTGTCGACGAAGATGCAGGTCAGGCGGTTTCCCAGCGCCCGGTGGAGGAGCACGGCCGTGACCGTGGAGTCCACCCCGCCGCTCAGGCCCAGGATGACCCGGCCCTCGCCCGCCGTGCGGCGGATTTCGTCCACGGCCTGGCGGATGAAGGACTTCATGGTCCAGCTGCGGCGGCAGCCGCAGACGCCGAAGAGGAAATTCCGCAGGATGATCCTGCCCTGGGGGGTGTGGGCGACCTCGGGATGGAACTGGACGCCGAAAAGACGCCGCTTCCGGTCCGCGGCGGCGGCCACCGGCGTGTTCGCCGTCGCCGCGGTGATGCGAAAGCCGGACGGCAGACGCGCAATCGAGTCGCCGTGGCTCATCCAGCAGGTCCGGGGGGCCTTCAGCCCGCGAAAGAGGGGGTCGGCGGAATCGATGCGGGTGAGCTCGGCGAAGCCGTATTCGCGCTTGCGGGCGGCCGCCACGCGTCCGCCCAGGGCGTCCACCATGAACTGCATCCCGTAGCAGATGCCCAGCACGGGAACGCCCAGCTCGAAGATCCCGGGGTCGCAGCGGGGGCTCTTTTCCTCGGTGACGCTTGCCGGCCCGCCGGAGAGGATGATCCCCTCGGGCGCCAGCCCGCGGACGGCCTCGAGCGAAATCGAGGGGGGCTCGATGCGGCAGAAGACCTGCTGCTCGCGGACGCGGCGCGCGATGAGCTGGTTGTACTGGGAGCCGAAGTCGATGATCAGGATCATGGTTCGTTGGCGTTCCCCGGGGTGAAAGCGCCCGCCGCGGAGGGCGGAGCTTCCCCCCGCGGCGGGCGGCGCTTCCGCGGCGCGGATCCGTCGGCGCATCGGTTCGACCGCACTATCGCCAAGGCCGGCGCAAAAGTCAATCGCCCGCGGGGGCCGCGGAAGGGGCCCGGCGGCCGGCGGCCCGCGCCGGGAAGCCCCGCGCGGGTGCCGGGACGCGGTTGATCCCCATCGCAAAGCGTGTTACAACGCGCGCGTTTTCGCCTGGGGGATGCGCCCCCGATCGCGGGCCGAGCCCCGCCGCCGACGACGCCGAAAGGGAAGCACCGACATGTACGAGAGCAGCGATCTCCGCAAGGGCCTCAAGATCGAGTACGAAGGGGAGCCCTACCTGGTCGTCCAGTTCGAGTTCGTCAAGCCCGGAAAGGGCCAGGCCCTCTACAAGTGCCGCCTGAAGAACATGCTAACCGGGGTCCAGTTCGACCGCACCTTCCGTTCCGGGGAGAAATTCGGGGAGCCGCAGCTCGAAGAAAAGGAGATGGAGTTCCTTTACAAGGAAGGCGACAAGTACTGCTTCATGAACACCGCGAACTACGAGCAGGAATTCCTCTCCGAGGAGCAGGTCGGCGAGGCGCGGAATTTCCTGCTCGAAAACACCCGCTGCACGGTGTTGTTCTACCGCGACCGTCCGATCGGCATCACGCTCCCCACCTTCATGCACCTGCGCATCGTCAAGGCCGACCCCTGGGTGAAGGGGGACACGGCCTCGGGCGACTCGAAGCCGGCGACCCTCGAGACCGGCTACGTGGTGCAGGTCCCCCCGTTTCTCGAGGAAGGGCAGCTGATCAAGATCGACACGCGGACCGGCGAGTACGTCGAGCGCGTGAAGGAGTAGCCCCCGCCCGGGCCGGGCTGCGGGAAGGGAAACCCGGGGTGCGGCGGCCGCGCAGAGCCCGGGTCACGGCCGAAGGGGCGGCGGTGCCGCGGCCCCGCCGGTTGCCTCCCCCTCCGCCTCGTTTTCCACGAAAAACTGCAACTGCACCCCCCCGAGCGCGATCACGTCGAGATCGGCGAGACGAAGCGGGGCCCGAAGCGTCCTTCCGTTCACGCGCGGGCGGCTGAAGCCGCCGACATAGCTCAGGTACCAGCCGTCCGGCCTGCGGCTCAGGGTCGCCGCCGTGCGGCCCACCCGCCAGCCGCGCACCACGAGGTCGCAGGCCGGATCCCTTCCCAGGGTGAAGAGGTTTCCGGAGACCGTGAGGGTTCCTTTCCCGCCGCTCACGAAGGCGAGGCGCGCCCCTTGCGGCGGCCGGGGGGCGGGGCCCCGCGGCGCGGCGGCGGCGCTCTTTTCCACCATGGAGCGGTAGGTGGGGGTGTCCATGACCATGGTGCGGTCCACGGCCGGCAGCGGATCCGCCTCCTCGGCGGCCGGTGCCTCCTCGAGGGAGAACAGGATCTGGTGCTTGCCGATGCTGATCACGTCGCGGTGTTTCAGCCGGTGGGAGGCGACCATCCGCTCGTTGACGAAGGTGCCGTTCTTGCTTTGCAGGTCGACGAGCACGAAGGCCTCGCCGACGCCGTCGATGCGCGCGTGATGGCCCGACACCGCGAGGTTGTCGATGACGATGTCGTTGTCCTTGCGCCGGCCGATGGTGAGGGAGGCCCCCCTGCCGATCGGGTAGCGGCCGAGGACGTTGTCTTTGAATTTCAGCGTGAGCAGCGGCATGTCCGGCACCCTGCCTTCATCTTCGCCACCGCGCGGCAAGCCGCCTCAGGCGGCGGAGCAGGCGGCGCAAGCCCCCGGCCGCCCCGCTGTCCGCCCGCCTCCCGAAGCGCAGCACCACGGCGGAGATGTTGTCTTCCCCGCCGCGGGCGTTCGCCAGCGCGATCATTTCGCGGCAGGCCCGCTCCGGCGGGTGGGAAAGGACGATGTCCCGGATTTCCTCGGCGGCAAGCTTGTTGCTCAGGCCGTCGGAGCAGATCACGACCGTGTCTTCGCAGAGCGCGCTCACCTCGCAGATCGCGGGCTCGACCGTCGGACGGGTCCCCAGGGCGCGGGTGAGCACGTGTCCCAGCGAGGCCGGCACTTCCTCCGGGCCCAGCTCCTCGCGCAGGGTGTGCGGCTCCGAGAGCCGCTCGATCTTCCCGCCGCGGATCAGGTAAATCGGGCTGTCCCCGACGTTGGCCGCCACCAGCGAATCGCCCGCGAGATAGACCGCGGCGATCGTCGAGCCCATGCCCTGGAGGCTCCCGGAGGAGACGGCCGCTTCGTGCACCACGCGGTTGCTCCAGCAGATGCCCGCCAGCAGCCGCTGGGCGGAAGCCGAAAGGGGGACGGGGGCCGCGGCGACGTCGGCGGCGGGGCCGCCGGCCAGGTAGCGCCGGATCGACTCGATCGCCAGCGAGCTTGCGACCTCGCCGGCGCGGTGGCCGCCCATGCCGTCGGCCACGGCGTAGATGCCGTGCTCGTCGTCGATCAGCAGGCGGTCCTCGTTCACGGCGCGGATTCTGCCCCTGTCGCTGAGTCCCCAGGATTGAACCGCCCGGCAATCTGAATTAGGATTTCGAATCAATGGGTTGTGGTACAATCGCGTCGTCCCCCAGCGGCCGCGGCGTGCCTGACGCAATCATTATCGGCCAAATCGCCGAAAAGTTCACCGCCGGGGGGCGGGGAGGAAAGGGCAACGATATGGAGACCCCGGACCGGATCCTTCGCCTTCGCCACCGCATCCTGGATTACGACTGGGGCTCGCCGACGGCGATCGCGGATCTCCTGGGAATCGCGAACCCCGACGGCAAACCCATGGCCGAACTCTGGATGGGGGCGCACCCGAAGGCCCCCTCGGCCGTCGAGACCGCGGCGGGATGGATCGGCCTGGACGAGCTCACGCGCCGGCACCCCGACCTCGTCCTGGGGCCGGCCCTGAGGCGGCGTTTCGGGGACGCCTTTCCGTTTCTCTTCAAGGTGATCGCCGCCGCGCGGCCGCTCTCCATCCAGGTCCACCCCGATGCCGCCCAGGCCGCCCGCGGCTTCGCGCGCGAAAACCGCGCCGGCCTGCCGCTCGACTCCCCGCGACGCAACTACCGCGACCCCAACCCGAAGCCTGAACTGATCTACGCCTGCGGTTGCTTCCGCCTGCTTTGCGGCCTGCGCGATGCCCGGAAGACGGCCGAGCTGCTCGGGCGGCTGTGCCCGAGCGGGCTGATGGACGAGGCCGCGCAACTCGCGGCCGATCCCGGCCGGGAGGGGCTCAAGCGGCTCGTCGCCGGGCTTCTTGCGCTCTCGGGGGACGAGGGCCGCGAGCGCAGAAGAGACCTCATCGCCGAGGCCCTCGCGCAGAGCCCGCGCCTCAATGAGCCGGGCCTGGGCTGGATCGCCCACCTGGCCCGCTTTTTCCCCGACGACATCGGGGTGCTCGCCCCGGCCTGGATGAACCCGGTCATCCTGGAGCCGGGCCGGGCGTTGTTCCTCCCGCCGGGGACCCTCCACGCCTACGTCGACGGGCTGGGCATCGAGCTCATGGCCGACTCCGACAACGTGATCCGCGGCGGGTTGACGCCGAAACACGTGGACGCGGCGGAGCTTCTGGCGACGATCGACTTCGCCCAGAGCGGGGTGCACGAGATCGCCCCCGAACCGGCCGGCGCTTGCGAGACCCGCTATGTGCCGCCGGTCGGCCGCTTCGCCTTGTCGGTCATCCGCACGCGGCCGGGCGCATCCTTTCGCTGCGAGTCGGGCGAGGGGGTCGAGATCCTCCTTTGCATGGAAGGGGAGGGCGTTCTCGAGGAAGCCGGCGCAAGCCCGCGGCGGCTGGCCGTCTCCCGGGGGGCATCCTTTCTCGTGCCGGCCGCGGTTTCCTCCTACGCCCTGAGCGGGGAGCTGCTCGCTTTCAGGGCCTTTGTGCCGCAACCAGTCGAAGTGAATCGGTTTTCTTTTCCCCACGCGACTTGACAAGATGCGGCCCCTCAAGTAGGCTCGACGCGGCAATCATGGCCTATCTCGTTCTTCGCTGGATCGTCCTCTCCGTCGCGGTGCTGGTCGCCGCCTACGTCGTTCCCGGCATCTCCGTGAGCGGTTTTTTTTCCGCGCTCTCGGCCGCGGCCCTCCTGGGGGTCCTGAACGCCCTTCTCCGGCCGCTCCTCGTCCTGCTCACGCTGCCGATCACTGTGCTTTCCTTCGGTCTTTTTCTGCTGGTGATCAACGCCGTCCTGCTCAGCCTGGTCTCCGGGGTGATCCGCGGCTTCGACGTCGCCGGCTTCTGGCCGGCCGTTTTCGGCTCGGTCATCATCAGCGCCGTGAACTGGGCCCTGAACGCTCTTCTCACGCGGGCCGCCCAAAAGCCGCCTGCCCGCCACGCAGGCGACGACGACGTGATCGACCTCGAGCCCAAAGGCCGCGACCGCTGGGAGTAGCCCCCCGAGCCCCCCATGGCCGGACTGCACCTGGTCACCAGCAACCGCATGGAACGGCTGGCCGTCGCCCTTGCCGACCTCCTGCGGGAGCCCGGCGGCTCGCCCCTGGCCGCCGAGACGATCGTCGTGCAGAGCCGGGGCATGGAGCGATGGCTCGCCCAGCAGATCGCCCGCCGAAACGGCGTCTGTGCGAACCTCGCCTTTCCCTTTCCCAACGCCTTTCTCGAACGGCTCGCGGAGGCGGCCGGGATCCGGCGGGCCGGTGACCCCTCGCCGTTCGACCCCGAGGCGCTCGCTTTCCGCCTGTTTGCGCTCTTCGGGGAGCTCCCCGCCGAGGAGGCCTTTCGCGCCCTCGGCCGCTACCTCGAAAACGACCCTTCGCAGCTCAGGCGCTGGGAGCTGGCCGAGCAGACCGCGGATCTCTTCGACCAGTACCTCGTCTTCCGCCCGGAGATGATCGCAGCCTGGGAAAGAACCCCGCCGCCGCGCCGCGAACCCCACCGCTGGCAGGGCCTGCTCTGGAGGCGGGTCGTCGCCGCGACCGGCGGCCTTCACCGCCAGGCGCTCCATCGCCTGCTCGCCGAGGTGATCCGCACGCGTTCCCTGCCGCCGGGGAGATTGCCCGGCCGCGTCTTCGTCTTCGGCATCTCCTATCTGCCGTTCTTCCACCTGGAAATGCTGCGGGCGCTCTCCGAGCTGCTCGACGTCTATTTCTTTCTGCTCAGCCCCTGCCGGGAGTACTGGGCCGATCTGCTCCCCCGGCGCCAGATCCTGAACATCGCACGCAAGAGCCCCCGCGGCGATGCGGAAGGGTTTTTGCATCTCGAGGAAGGGCATCCCCTCCTCGCCTCGCTCGGTCTGCCGGGGCGGCAGTTTCTGGAGGCGATCGCCGGCGAGGCCGCCGATCCGCTGGAGCTCTTCGAGGAGCCCGGGGAAGAGACCCTGCTTCACCGGATCCAGACCGATCTCCTGCTCCTGCGGCCGCCCGCCCCGCTCCCCCGAGCGATGCAGGACGGCACGGTCCGGGTCCACTCCTGCCACAGCCCGATGCGGGAGATGGAGGTGCTGCGCGATCAGCTGCTCGCGCTCTGGGAAGAGGACCCCGCGCTCGGCCCCGCCGACGTGGTCGTGATGGCCCCGGACATCGAGCGCTACGCCCCCTATGCCGCCGCGGTCTTCGGCGCGGGGGACCCGCCCATCCCCTTCCACGTGGCCGACCGCACCCCGTTGCGCGATAGCCCCTTCCTGCAGAGCGTTTTCAAGCTCCTCGACCTGAAGGACAGCCGCTTCACGGTCGAGGAGCTGCTCCGCATCCTGGAGGACCCCGACATCGCCGGACGCTTCGGCCTGGCCGGCGGCGAACTCGCAAGGCTTGCCGCGTGGCTCCGCGGGGCGGAGATCCGCTGGGGGCTCGATGCCGAGCTGCACCCCGCGCTGGCCCACCTGGGGGAGCCGCAGAACACCTGGAAGGCGGGGATCGAGCGCCTGCTGCTCGGCTATGCCCTGCCCGCGGCCGGCGGGGAGCGCTTTCTGGGCCTGCGGGGGGCCGACTTCCTCGAGGGCAGCGAGGCCGCCCTGCTGGGCGGCTTTCTCGATTTCCTCGAACGGGCGGTCGCCCTGTGCCGGCGGCTGAGGCAGCCGCGGCCCCTTTCGGCGTGGGGCGGGGAGCTGCTGCGGCTGCTCGAGGAGTTCTTCGCCCCGGGCGAATCCCGGTTGGACGAGCGGCTCACCCTCGAACGGATGCTCGCGGGGCTCCCCGGGCTGGAAGCCTTAAGCGGCTGCCGCGTCCCGGTCCCCCTCGAGGTGCTGCGGCGCCTGCTCGAGCGGCGGCTGGAGAGCGCGGGGGCGGGGCGGGGGTTCTTGCGCGAAGGGGTGACCTTCTGCTCCATGCTGCCGATGCGCAGCATCCCCTTTCCCGTGGTCTGCCTTCTCGGCCTGGATCACGACGCCTTTCCGCGGGAGACGCGACGGCTCGCCTTCGACCGCATGGCGCTTGCGCCCCGGCCGGGGGACCGCTCCCGGCGCAGCGACGACCGCTACCTTTTCCTCGAGGCGATCCTCTCGGCCAGGCGGCGCCTGATCCTCAGCTACGTGGGCCAGGACATCCAGGACAACCGCCGGCTTCCCCCCTCGGTGCTGGTGAGCGAACTGCTGGACACCCTCGCCCAGGGCTACGGGCTCGAGCTCGAGGACCCGGCGCAACCGATCCTCGTCCACCACCCGCTGCACCCCTTCTCCGAGCGCTACTTCCGGGGCGAGCCCGCCCTCTTCAGCTACTCGCAGGAAGACGCGGCGGCCCTGCGCGCCTTGCGCGAGGGACCCGTCCCCGAGGGCTTCGCCCGCGAGCCGCTCCCGGCGGAGGAGGCGCAGGACTCCCCGGCCGAAGGCCCCCTCGCCCTGGAGGAGCTGGTTTCCTTCTTCGGCAACCCCTCCCGCTACTTTCTGCGCCGCCGCCTGGGGGTCGCCCTCGATATCCCGCAGGCGGAATGTTCCGATAGCGAGCCCTTTTCGATCGAGGGGCTCGATCGCTATCGCCTGGGGGCCCGCGCGTTCGAGGAACGGCTGGCCGGCCGGCCGGCGCAGGAGCTGTTCGCGGTGCTCCGGGCCGAGGGGAAGCTCCCGCCCGGCCGGGCGGGCGAGATCGAGTTTCGCGCGCTCTGGCGCCTGGCCGATCGGATGGCCCGCGTGCTGGAGGAGGCGGGGTTGGCGCCCCCGGCCGCCGCCGAGCGAAGAATCCTCTCGGCGGCGGGGATCGAGCTCGCCGCCCTGCTTCCCGCGAAGGGCGCGACCGGCGTGGTCCGGACGCGCTTCGCCCGGGTGCGCGCCGCCGATCGCCTCGGCCTCTGGGTTGAGCACCTCGCCTTCTGCCGCGGTGGGACCCCTCCCGCCCCGGCCGGGGCGCAAAGCCTTCTGCTCGGCACCGATACCGTGGTCCGCCTCCGGCCGCCTTCGGACCCCGCCGCGCTTCTTGACGATCTGGTCGCGATCTTCCGCGAGGGGAGGCGGCGGCCGATCCCCTTTTTTCCGGAGTGCTCGATGGAATTCTTTCGCCTGCTCGAGGAAGAAGGGCGCGCCCCCCGCGCGGCGCTCGCCGGCGCCCGGCGTCTCTGGGAGGGCGACGAGCAACGCCCGGGCGAGTCCGCGGACCCCTGGCATCACCGCTGCCACGGGGAGGGGGATTCCCTGGGCGAGGAGTTCCAGGCGTTGAGCCGCAGGGTCTGGGGGCCGCTCCGCGAATGCCTCGAGGAGGAGAAGCTCACGCTGCCATGAAACGCTACGACGCGCTTGCGATCCCGCTTGCGGGAACCTCCCTCATCGAGGCCGCCGCCGGGACCGGCAAGACCCACGCCATCGAGGAGCTCTTCCTGCGGCTCGTCCTCGAGGCGGAAATGCCGGTCGAGCAGATCGTCGTCGTGACCTTCACGCGGGCGGCCACGGCGGAGCTGCGCGAGCGCATCTACCGCCGGGCGGCCGAGTGGGCGGCGTGGCTCGCCGCCGGGGGAGGGGGGGAGGGGAAAGATCCGCTCTTCGCGCGGCTTCTGCCGCGGCTTGGGGACCCGCGCCGCGCCGCCCAGCGGATGCGCCAGGCGCTGATCGATTTCGACCGCGCCGTCATCCTCACGATCCACGGCTTCTGCCAGCGGCTCCTCTACGAGCATGCCTTCGAGACCGCAAGCGGCTTCCGCTTCGAGATCGTCACCGACGCCGCCCCCCTGATGCGCGAGATCGTCGAGGATTTCTGGCGCACCGCGATCTGCAACCAGCCGCCCGAGTTTCTCGCCGCCCTGCGGCCGGCGTGGACCACCCCGGCCGGGTGGCTCGCCTTGCTGGGGCGCTGCCAGGCCCCGGATTTGGAGATCTTCCCGCCGCAGGAGACGGCGGCCCTGCGGCCCGAGAGCCTCGAGGCCTACCGTGCCGCCCGGGCGCGGCTGCGGGAGCTTTGGCCGCAGGCCACGCCGCGGATCCGGGAGCTGCTGGCGAAAGCCCCCCTGAACGCGACCCAGTACGGGCGGGAGGGAAGGCCGGGCCCGGGGTCGCGCGAGGCCCGGCTGGAGCCCCTGCTTCAGGCGCTCACGGCGTTTCTCGAGGAGGAGTCCCCCGCGGGGGTGCCGCCCGGGGGGCTGAAAAAGCTCGCCGCCTCCCAGCTTCGCGCCGCCACCCGGAAAGGGGCCGCACCGCCGCGGCATGACGTGTTCGACCGCTGCGAGGAGCTTTTTCGTTCCTGGGAACGGCTCGAGGAGGAGTTGAAGGCGGAGCTCCGGCGCCTCAAGCGCGATTTCATCGCCTTTATCCGGGACGAGGCCGCCCGGCGCAAGGCCCGCCGCGGGATGCTCACCTTCGACGACTTGCTCCGCAAGACGGCCGAGGCCCTCGAGGGCCCGGGCGGCGGGGAATTCGCCCGGCTTGCCTCCTCACGGTACCGGGCGGCGCTCGTCGACGAGTTCCAGGACACCGACGGGCTGCAATACCGCATCCTCTCCCGCCTGTTCGGGGCCCCGCCGCAGTTGCTCGTCCTGATCGGCGACCCCAAGCAGGCGATCTACGGCTTCCGCGGCGCAGACCTCTTTTCCTACCTCCAGGCCGCCCGCCGCGTGCCCGCGGCCTTCACCCTCGGGGACAACCACCGCTCCCGCGCGCCGCTCGTGCGCGCCGTGAACACCCTGTTTCAGCGCGTCCCGGCACCCTTCGTCTTCGAGGAGATCGCCTACCGGCCGGTGCGGGCGGCCCGCGGCGAGGGCGGCGGCGGGGCGGGCCTCGTGATCTGGTACCTCGACTCCCGCGAGGGACGCGAGGACGGCAAACCGCTCGACGAAGCCTCCGCGCGCGACGTCGCCGGCCGCGCCGTCTGCCGCGAAATCCTCCGCCTCACCGCACCCCCCGAGCCGGCCTACACCCCGGGCGACATCGCCGTCCTGGTGCGGACGAACGCCCAGGCCCGCTTCATGAAGCGCCTGCTCGCCGCGCGGCGCATCCCCGCCGTGGTCTACGGCACCGCCGACGTCTTCGCCGCCGACGAGGCCCGGGAGCTCTACTTCGTGCTGGCGGCGATCGCCCGGCCGGCCGACCCCACGCGGCTGAAGACGGCGCTCGCCACCCGCATGCTGGGCCTGAGCGCGGCGGCGATCGCCGCCCTGGAAGGGGCGCCGGCGGCTTGGCAGGCGCGGCAGGAGCGGCACGGGGAGTACCTGAGGATCTGGCGGAGCCGGGGCTTCGCCGTGGCCCTGCGGGGCTTCATCCGCGAGGAACGGGTGAAGGAGCGTCTTCTGCGGCTGCCGGACGGAGAGCGGCGCCTGACGGATCTGCTGCATCTCGTCGAGATCGTCCATGGCGCCGCGGTCGAAGAAACGCTCGGGCCGGAGGAGGTTCTCGCCTGGCTTGCGGCCCGGATCGCCTCGCCGGCCGAGGCAGGCGCCGGCGAGCACCCCCTGCGCCTGGAAAGCGACGCCCGGGCCGTCCAGATCGTCACGCTGCACCGCAGCAAGGGGCTCGCCTACCCGGTCGTCTTTCTGCCCTTCGCCGGGTCGGCGTCGAGCGCGGAGGAGGGGGATTTCCTGTTCCACGACCCCGCGCGGGACTACCGGCCGACACTCGACGTGAGCGGGGAAAAGGAGACCCCAAACCGGGTGCAGGCCCGGAACGAAGCCCTGGCCGAGAATCTCCGGCTTCTCTATGTCGCCCTCACCCGCGCCCGGGACCGCTGCTACCTCGCGTGGGGGAGGACCCGGAACGCGCAGAGCTCCGCCCTGGCCTGGCTGCTCCGCTCCGCGGAAGGCGATGCCGCGGACGAGGGGGACCGGGTAAAGCGCCTGAGCGAGGAACACCGCACCCTGGACGACGAGGCGCTGCGGGCCCGGCTGGCCGGGCTCGCCGCAGCCTCCGGGGGGACGATCGCCCTGGAGGAGCCGCCGCAGGACGAGCCGGGCCTTCTCCAGAGGCCGCCCGGTCCCGATGCGACGCTCTCCTTCCGCCGCTTTGCGGGGACGATCGATGAAAGCTGGGGGGTCACGAGCTATTCGTCCCTGATCGCCGCCCGCCGCGACGTCGAGGACCCGCTCGGCGAAGCCGCGCCGGCGGTTCCCGTCCTGCAGAACGAGGTCGCCGCAGGGGGGGAGGCCCCGCTGGCCGACTTCCCCGCCGGTGCGCGAAGCGGGATTTTCTTTCACAAGATCCTCGAAACCGCCGCGCCCGGCGGGGCGGACCTCAACGAGAGGGTGCGGGGTGCGCTCTCCGAACACGGCGTGGAACCCCTCTGGGCCGATTCCGTGGCCGATCTCCTGCGGAAGCTTGAGCGATTCCCCCTCTTTCTCGATCCGCAGGCCGTGTGCCTGGCCGAGGTCGAGCAGACCCGCCGCGCGCACGAAATGGACTTCACGCTGCCCCTGCGACGGATCACCCCCGGCGTCCTCGAGGGGCTCTTTCGCGAGGCGGCCGCCGGGCCTGCGGCGGCGCAGGCGGAACAGGCGATCGGCCGGCTGCGCTTCTCCCCCGTGCGGGGATTCCTCCGCGGGGTAATCGATCTCGTCTTCGAGCACCGCGGCCGCTTCTACCTCGTCGACTGGAAGTCGAACCGCCTCGGCATGCGCTTTCAGGACTACCGCGAAGAAGCCCTCGCCGCGGCCATGACCGGGCACCTCTACGTCCTGCAGTATTATCTCTACGTGCTCGCCCTCCATCGGCTGCTCGCGCTCAGGGTCCCGGGCTATCGCTACGAGCGTCATTTCGGGGGGGTGGCCTACGTGTTCCTGCGGGGGATCCGCGGGGAGGACGACCCGACAACGGGGATCTTTCGCGACCGGCCGGAGCCGGAGCTCATCCACCGCTGGGAGGAGGCCCTGCTTGAACCCCCGGCCTGAGCCTGCGGAGCCCATTCTCTTCTCGGCGCTCGACCGCCACTTTGCAGCGCTGATGGCGCGCCTGGGCGGGGGAGGGGAGCCGTTGCGGCTGGCCGCCGCTCTCGCCAGCCGCGCCTGCGCCGAGGGGCACGTCTGCCTCGATCTCGCCGCCTGGGCGGGCCGCGTCCTGGACGACCCCCGTGCCGGCGGCCGCTGCCCGGAGCTCGGCGCCTGGATCGCGGACCTGCGCGAAAGCCCCGTGGTGGGCCAACCGGGCGAACGGCGGCCTCTCGTCCTGGACGACCGCGGGCGGCTCTACCTCTTTCGCTACTGGGATTACGAGGCGCGACTCGCCGCGGAGATCCAGCGGCGCGCCAACGACCCGCCGGAGCCTTTCGACCCCCTCCGGGTGCGCGCCGTGCTCGATCGTCTCTTCCCCCCCCAGGCGGCCGGGGAGAGACCGGACCGGCAGAAGATCGCCGTGGCCGTCTGCCTGCTCAAGCGCTTCGCCGTCATCGCCGGCGGCCCTGGGACCGGCAAGACGCACACGATCGGCCGGTTGCTCGCCGCGCTGGGGGAGCTTGCGGAGGGGCAGAGGCCGCGCATTCTTCTTGCCGCGCCGACCGGCAAGGCGGCCGCCCGGCTCAAGGAATCGCTCGCCCGGGGGGAGCGGGGCCCCGGCCGCCGGCCGTTCGGGGAGGCCGAGGTCTTCACCCTGCACCGGCTGCTCGGGCCCGAGGGGGAGGGGCCGCGGTTCCGTCACCACGCCGGCAACCCCCTGGCGGTCGACCTGATGGTCGTGGACGAGGTTTCCATGGTCGATCTCGCCCTCATGGCGAAGCTCCTCGACGCGCTCCCGCCGCATGCGCGCCTCGTCCTGGTCGGTGACCGCGACCAGCTCGCCTCGGTGGAGGCGGGCTCGGTCCTGGGCGACATTTGCCGGGGCATGTCGCCGGCGGGGTTCAGCCCCGCTTTTGCGGCCGCGCTGGAAGAGGTCCTGGGGGAACCGGTCCCGGTCGCGGGCGGCGCCGGCCGGCTCTCCGATTGCATGGTCGAGCTGCGGCTCAGCCGGCGCTTCGCCGGGGAAAGCGCGATCGCCCGCCTCAGCCGCGCGATCCGCGCCGGGGAGGCCGGGGCGGCCCTTGCAGAGCTCCGGCGCGGGGCGGACGGCTCGGCCTGCTGGATCGCCGGCGACCCGCGGGAACGCGAACGCGCGCTCGACGAGTGGATCGAGGCCGGCTACCGATGCGATTTCACCCGTGGCGAACCCGCGGCGCTTCTCGCCGAGCTCGACCGCTTCAAGGTGCTCTGCGCCCTGCGGCGCGGCCCGGAGGGGGTGGAGGCCCTGAACGCCCGGATCGAACAGCGGCTTCTGCGCGCGGGCCGGATCGGGGGCCTCGCCGGCGGGGATCGCGGCGGGTACGCCGGGCGGCCCGTTCTCATCCTGCGCAACGACTACCGGCTGCGCCTCTTCAACGGGGACATCGGCATCTGTCTGCCGGATGCGACACGCGGGGGGGAGGGGGTGACGGCCTTTTTCCGCGATGCGGGGTCCGGAATCCGCGCGGTGCCGCCCTTTTTGCTGCCCGAGCACGAGACGGTCTGGGCGATGACCGTGCACAAGAGCCAGGGCTCGGAATTCGACGACATCCTCCTCATCCTCCCGGAGCGGGACTCCCCGGTCCTCTCGCGCGAGCTGCTCTACACCGCGCTCACGCGCGCCCGCCGCCGGATCGCCCTCTGCGCCACGGAGGAGGCCTTCCGCTCCGCCGTGAACCGGCCGCTCCGGCGCACCTCGGGCCTCCGGGAGGCGCTCTGGGGGGAGGAGGGGTGAGCGCCGGAGCCGTTTCCGGCCGCCGATTGACCCCGGCTTTGCAACGCCGGCAAAAGAACCGTAACATAGCGGGCCGGATCATGCGCTGACTCAGGAGCCTCGCCGATGGACCCACGCAGAGCGTCTTCCCCCCGGCCGGTCGGCCTGCGCACGGGGATCGGTTTCGATTTCCACCCCCTCGTGGAGGGCCGTGAGCTGATCCTCGCGGGGGTGCGGATTCCCTTCGCGCGCGGGCTT
Organism: Desulfatibacillum sp.; assembly: GCA_020725555.1. GTDB lineage: Bacteria > Desulfobacterota > Desulfobacteria > Desulfobacterales > SpSt-501 > SpSt-501. Next base: position 27,872 of record DYEU01000003.1, on the reverse strand, counting down.
CTCGGCCACTCCGACGCCGACGTCGTGGCCCACGCCGCCTGCGACGCGCTGCTGGGCGCGGCCGGCCTCGAGGACATCGGCGCCCACTTCCCCGACACCGACCCGCGCTACCGGGGGGCCTCGAGCCTCGAGTTGCTTGCGCGCACCTGCGACCTCGTGCTCCAGGCCGGTTTCCGGGTCGTCAACCTGGACATCGTCGTCATCGCCGAAAAGCCGAAACTTCTGCCTTTCCGGGCGCAGATGCTCGCGGCGCTTACCCGGGCCATGGCCCGCGCGGCACCCGAGGCCGTGAACCTCAAGGCCACGACGACCGAGGGCTGCGGCACGGTGGGGCGGGGCGAGGGGATCGGAGCCCTCGCCACGGCGCTGCTCGCCCCGCTGGCCCCGCCCGAGCCCGAAGGCGGACCATGAGCGGCTTTCTCCTCCAGGCCCCCTTCGCGCCGGCAGGCGACCAGCCGGCGGCGATCGAGGCGCTCACGCGGCGGCTTGAGGCGGGGTCGCCGCACACCGTGCTTCTGGGCGTCACCGGTTCGGGCAAGACCTTCACCATGGCCCACGTGATCGCCCGCCTCAACCGCCCGACCCTCGTGATCGCGCCCAACAAGACGCTTGCCGCGCAGCTCTACGGGGAGTTCCGCCGCCTGTTCCCGGAGAACGCGGTCGAGTACTTCGTGAGCTACTACGACTACTACCAGCCGGAGGCCTACATTCCGGCCTCGGACACCTACATCGCCAAGGACTCCTCGATCAACGACCTGATCGACAAGCTGCGGCACTCGGCCACGCGGTCGGTGTTGTCGCGGCGCGATGTCCTCGTCGTGGCGAGCGTCTCCTGCATCTACGGGCTGGGGGCCCCCGAGGACTATCTCGCGCTGCGCGTGGAACTCGAAGTCGACCGCGAGGTCCGCCGCGAAGCGCTCCTCGCCGACCTCGTGGCGATGCACTACGAGCGCACGGACGTGGATTTCCACCGCGGGACCTTCCGGGTGCGCGGCGACCGGGTCGAGGTGTTCCCGGCCTACGAGGAGGACCGCGCCCTGCGCATCGACTTCTTCGGGGACACGGTGGAGTCGCTCGCCGAGATCGACGCGCTGCGCAACACGGTGATCCGGCGGCTGCACCGGGCCGTTCTCTTCCCGGCGAGCCACTACGTGACGCGGCGCATCACGCGCGAGAAGGCGCTCGCGGGGATCCGCCGCGAGCTCGCTGCGCGGGTCGAGGAGTTCCGCACCCAGGGGCGCCTGCTCGAGGCCCGGCGCCTCGAGGAGCGCACGCGCTTCGACATGGAGATGATCCAGGAGCTCGGCTACTGCAACGGCATCGAGAACTACTCGCGCCACCTGACCGGCCGGGCCCCGGGCGAGCCGCCGCCCACGCTGCTCGATTATTTCCCCGACGATTTCCTGCTCTTCATCGACGAAAGCCACATCGCCGTGCCCCAGCTCCAGGGGATGTACCGCGGGGACCGCTCGCGCAAGGAGACCCTCGTGGAATACGGGTTCCGGCTGCCCTCGGCGCTCGACAACCGGCCGCTGCGCTTCGAGGAGTGCGAAGCCCGTTTCCGCCAGGTGGTCTACGTCTCGGCCACCCCGGCCGACTACGAGCTCGCGCAAGCCGCGGGCAACGTGGTCGAGCTGATCGTGCGGCCCACGGGGCTCGTCGACCCGCCGATGGAGGTGCGGCCGGCGCTCCACCAGGTGGACGATCTCCTCGACGAGATCCGCAAGCGGCGCGAGCGGGGCGAGCGGGTGCTCGTCACCACGCTCACCAAGCGCATGGCCGAGGACCTCGCCGATTACTACACCGAGCTCGGCATCCGGGTGCGCTACCTGCACTCGGACATCACCACCCTCGAGCGCATGGAGATCATCCGTGACCTGCGCCTGGGCCGGTTCGACGTTCTGATCGGCATCAATCTCCTGCGCGAGGGGCTCGACCTGCCCGAAGTCTCGCTCGTGGCCGTGCTCGACGCCGACAAGGAGGGCTTCCTGCGCTCCTCGCGGTCCCTCATCCAGACCGCGGGCCGGGCGGCGCGCAACGCAAACGGCCGGGTGATCCTCTATGCCGACGCCGTCACCCCCTCGATGCGCCAGGCGATCGCCGAGACCGACCGCCGGCGGCGCATCCAGACGGCCTTCAACGCCGCCCACGGGATCACCCCCGAGAGCATCCACAAGGCGGTGCCCGAGGTGTTCGACTTCGAGACCCCGCCGGCCTCCCGGCCGCAGCCCGCGGCCGACGAGCTGCCCGGGCCGGCCACGCTGGAGGAGGTGGAGCGCGAGATCCGCCGCCTGGAGCGCCGCATGCAGCGTGCGGCCCGCGACCTCGAGTTCGAGCTCGCCGCCGAGCTGCGCGACCGCATCCGCAGCCTCAAGGAACGCATTGTCCTGGAAGCATGATCCCCGGCGAAGCCCCCCCAGCGGAAAGCGAGCCCTTGGCGCAGAGGGCGGCCGAGGCCCCCGCCGCCCCCGGCGTCTACCTCCTGCGCGACGGGGATGGGCGCATCCTCTACGTCGGCAAGGCCGCCCGCCTGCGCGACCGGCTGGCCGCCTACTTCCGGGCGGGCGGGCCCGCCGACCCCCGCATCGCGGCGCTCGTGGGGCGGGTCCGCGATTTCGAGGTCATCCTCACGCGCAACGAAAAGGAGGCCCTGCTCCTCGAGTCCACGCTGATCAAGCGCCACCGGCCGCGGTACAACGTGGTGCTCAAGGACGACAAGCGCTACCCCTCGCTGCGGCTCGACTGGAACGAGCCCTACCCCCGCTTTACGATCGTGCGCCGGATCGGCGGCGACGGCGCCGCCTATTTCGGCCCCTTCGCCTCCGCCCGCGCCGTGCGCGAAACCCTGAAGCTGATCAACCGCACCTTCAAGCTGCGGAAGTGCCGCCTGAGCGAGTTCCGCACGCGCACCCGCCCCTGCCTGCATTGCCAGATGAACGGCTGCCTCGCCCCCTGCTGCCGCGACGTTCCGGAGGCGGAGTACCGGCGGCAGCTCGAGGAGGCCGTGCTCTTCCTGAAGGGTCGCGCCCCCGAGCTGATCCGGCGCATCCGCCGCGAGATGGAGGAGGCGGCCGCGCGCGAGGAGTTCGAGCGCGCGGCCCGCCTGCGGGACAAGCTGCGCGCCCTGGAGCGCACGACCGAGAAGCAGGTGGCCGTGAGCACCGATTTCGCCGACCGCGACGTCTTCGCCGCCGCGCTCTCCGCGGAGGGCGCGGCGGTGGTGACCCACCTCGAGATCCGCGAGGGCCATCTCGCCGGCAGCCGCAACGTCGAGGTCCCCGAGACGATCGCCTCCGAGGAGGAGCTGCTGGGGCTCTTCATCCGGCAGTACTACGAGAACCGGAGCTTCGTTCCGGAGGAAATCCTCGTTTCCGTGCCGCCTGCGGACGGGGCGCTGATCGCCGAGCTCTTGAGCGGGAAACGCGGCGGCGGGGTGCGGCTTGCCGCACCGCAGCGGGGCGACAAGGCCCGGCTGGTGGCGCTTGCACGGCGCAACGCCGAGAGCGCCCTCCAGGAACTCAGGGAGCGGCGGGCGGGCTGTGCCGAGCTCCTCGCGCGGCTCAAGGAGCGCTTGAGCCTGCGGCGCACACCGCGGAGGATCGAGGGCATCGATCACTCCTCGCTCATGGGGAAGCAGCCGGTGGTGGGGCTCGTCTGCTTCGTCGACGGGGCCCCGGACCCGGCCGGGACCCGGCGCTACCGGCTGGCCGGGTTCACGACCCCGGACGACTACGCCGCGCTCGCGGAGGTGCTCCGCCGCAGGCTCGCCGACGAGGAGCGGCGCCGGCCCCTTCCCGACCTTCTTCTCGTGGACGGCGGCAAAGGGCAGCTCCACGCCGCGCTCGCCGTCCTGCGGGAGCTCGGGCTCGAGGAAACCGTCGATCTGCTGGCCATCGCCAAAAAGGACCCCCTGCGGGGGGAGTCCCGGGACAAGGTTTTCCTCCCCGGGCGGGCGAACCCGGTCGCGTTCGGCCGGGACCAGGATCTCCTGCTCTTCCTGCAACGGGTGCGCGACGAGGCCCACCGCTGTGCGGTCGGCTATCACCGCCGCAGGCGGCGCGCGGAGACGCTCGGCTCGATCCTGGACGAGATCCCCGGGCTCGGGGCGGCGCGCAAGCGGCGCCTGCTCCAGCGCTTCCAGGGCGTCGAGGCCCTGGCCGCGGCCAGCCCGGACGAGGTGGCCGCGGTCCCCGGGATCGGCCCGCGGCTCGCCGCGGCCGTCCTGGAGAGGCTGCGGGCGTCAGGCGGGGGGGACCCCCCTCCGGATGGGACGCCGGAGGGGGGCGGGGCTCAATAGCTCAGCTTCGCCAGGGCGTTTTTCAGCTCCTGAACGGCGGCGGCGGACTTTTTCAGCGCCGCACTCTCTTCCGCGGTGAGCCGGATCTCGATCACCTGCTCGATTCCGCCGCGGCCCAGCTTCACCGGGACCCCGATAAAGAGGTCGCGGATCCCGTATTCGCCTTCGAGGTAGGCCGCGCAGGGGAGGATCTTCTTCTTGTCCTTGAGGATCGCCTCGGCCATTTCCACGGCCGCGGAGGCGGGGGCGTAGTAGGCGCTGCCGGTCTTGAGCAGGCCGACGATCTCGGCGCCTCCGTTGCGCGTCCGCTGCACGAGGGCTTCGATTTTCTCGGGCGGCAGAAGCTCGGGCAGGGGGATGCCGGCGACCGTCGAAAACCGCGGCAGCGGCACCATGGTGTCGCCGTGGCCGCCCAGCACGAAGGCGTGCGTGTTTTCGACCGAGACGTTGAGCTCCATGGAGATGAAGGCCCGGAAGCGCGCCGAGTCGAGGACGCCGGCCATGCCCATCACCCGTTGCTTGGGAAATTTGCTCGCCTCGTAGGCGACGTGGCACATGGCGTCGAGCGGGTTGCTCACCACGATCAGGATCGCCTCGGGCGACCGGGCGGCCACCTCGAGGGTGACCTTTTTTACGATCCCGGCGTTGGTGGAGAGCAGGTCGTCGCGGCTCATGCCCGGCTTGCGCGGGATGCCGGCCGTGATGATGACGATGTCGGAGCCCTCGGTCGCCTCGTAGCTGTTTGTCCCGAGGAGCCGGGCATCGTGTTTTTCGATCGGGGCGGCCTGGGCGAGGTCGAGCGATTTGCCCTGGGGGACGCCCTCGACGATGTCCACGAGCACGACGTCGCAGAGTTCCTTTTCGGCCAGCCGCTGGGCGGCGGTCGCCCCCACGTTTCCCGCTCCGATCACCGTGACCTTCTTGTCCATCGCATGACCTCCTTTTGCATCCGCGGCCGGGGTCCGCGACTCAAGGAATCCCGATGTCCGGCCGATGAGATGTAAGGTTCTCCGATACCATAAATCTTTCTTTTGTCAAAGAATTTTGTCCATCGGCGGCCGCGGCGCGTCTTTTGCGGCGGCCGGGACTGTGGTAGAATCAAGCCATGGCCGTGGTCAATCTGAAAAAGCGGCAGATCGAGTGCAAGATCGTCTACTACGGGCCGGCGCGCTGCGGCAAAACGACCAACCTCGAAACGATCCACAAGACCTTCACCCGGCATGTGCGCGGGGACCTCATTTCGATCGACACCGAGGGGGACCGGACGCTCTTTTTCGATTTCCTGCCGCTCGAGCTGGGCAAGATCCGGGGATGCGACGTGCGCGTGCAGCTGTACACGGTTCCCGGCCAGGTGCGGTACGCCTCCACGCGCAAGCTCGTCCTGCGCGGGGCCGACGGGGTCGTGTTCGTCGCCGATTCGCTCGAGGTGCGCCGCGAGCAGAACCTGCTGGCGCTCAAGGACCTGCACCAGAACCTGAAGGAGTATCGGCAGAGCATCTTCAAAATTCCCCTCGTCATGCAGTTCAACAAGCGCGATCTCGCCGCATCGGGGATCTCGATCATGAGCCTGGAGCAGATGCAGCACGACCTGAACCGCCAGCTCCAGGCCCCGGCGATCCCCGCGGCCGCCCTGCAGGGCAAGGGGGTCGGGAAAACGCTCCAGGAGTGCCTGCGGCTGGTGCTGCGGTCGCTCCAGCAGGAGCTGCAGTTCTGAGCGGCGGCGGGCCGGGAGCCGGCCTTCCGCCCGCCCGGTGGGGAAAAGAGCCATGCCCCGACATCCGGATCTCTCCGGGAGCTTGAGTTTCCTCAACCTGGGGGAAGTGCTCCAGCTGGTGGGGGGCGGCTCGGCCACGGGGACGCTGCGCATCCACCACGAGCGGGTCGCCGAGCCGGGCACCATCTGGATCGAGCAGGGAAACCCCGTCGACGCGCGCAACGGCTCGCTTTCGGGGCTCGACGCCCTGTTTTCGCTTTTCGGCTGGACCGAGGGGCGCTTCGAGTTCACGCGCGAGGAGGTTCACGCCGAGCGGGTGATCCGCAAGGGGAGGATGGAAATCATCCTCGACGGCCTGCGGCTCCTCGACGAGGGGAAAATCCCCAAGCTCTCCGCCGCCGCCCCGGAGGGCTGCGAGGGCCCGCCCGCGCGCTGCCCCGAGGCGCCCGCCGTGATCAAGGGGCCGCTCGTCGATTACGCGCTGGTGGTCGATGAGGAGAGTTTTTATGACGGCGACGAAATCGTGCGCGAGGGGTCCCACGGCAACTGGATCTGGGTGATCCTCGAGGGGACGGCCCAGGTCGTCAAGCAGACGCCGGCCGGGCCCTTCCGCCTGCTCAAGGTGGGGGACGGCGCCTTCATCGGCAGCCTCTCCTCGCTTTTGACCGGCGAAAACGTGCGCAGCACCACCATCGTCGCCGTCGGCAACATCCAGCTCGGCATGCTCGATTCCCAGCTCCTGATCACCGAGCTGTCCGGCATTTCAAACGATTTCAAGATCTTGGTCAAAAGCCTGGAACGCCGGCTGCGCCAGGTGACCGAAATCGCGGCCCAGGCGTACGCGGGGGGGGACGGGTACCGCGATCTGCTGCGCGACAAGAAAATCGCGGTGCGCCAGGGCCAGAAAGAAGAGCGGCTCTTCGTGATCCGCGAGGGCGAGGCGGTGATCGCCCGCAGCACGCCGGAGGGGCATCTGCCCCTGGGCCGGCTGGAAAAAGGGGATGTGTTCGGAAACCTCCCCTTTCTCACCCTCGGGCACGAGCCCTTCGAGGCCGCGATCTTCTCCTCCGCCGACCTCAAGCTGGGAACGCTCGATGTCGCATCCCTCGAGGCCGAGTTCCGCGGGCTTTCCCCCACGCTGCGCAACCTGACGGTGCACCTGTCGGCTTGCATCTCGGCCACAACCTTGCTAACTCTGCACCAGATTCGCCATGCCCGGGCGGCCTGAGCGCGGCGCGGCATGGCCGGGTGGGGGTAAGAGGATCCGCCATGACGGAACAGGAACAGCGCCGGCATCCGCGTTTCCGCTCGCTGCAGCTTTCCTACGTCTGCCTCGATGAAAGCGGCAGCGTGGTCAAACAGGGCATGGGCCGCACCCTGAACCTTTCCCGGTCGGGAATCCTGCTTGAGACCTATTTCCCGATCAGCTCTTCCCACACCGTTTTGCTCTCGCTCGGGCTGGAGGAGGAGGTCGTCGATCTGCGCGGCCGCGCCGTTCACCTGAGCACCAAGAAACAGGGGGTCTACGAGGTCGGCATCGAGTTCCTCGACTCCCCCCCGGAGGCCCTCGCCACCCTGGATCGTTTTCTGGCGACCCTGGGCGCCGCCTGAGGGTTGCGCCGGGCGGTTGGCTCTCCGCGCATCGTCTTCACACCCCAGCCCGCACGTTCGCAAAAGGAGGACCGCAGACCATGACACAGGCGATCCGCGAGACGCATTTCCCGGATTTGAAACTGCTCAAGCGCGGCAAGGTGCGCGATATGTACGACCTGGGCGAGCACCTGCTCATGGTGGCGACCGACCGCATCTCCGCCTTCGACGTCGTCATGGAGGAGCCGATCCCGGACAAGGGGAAGATCCTCACCCAGATCTCGCTCTTCTGGTTCGAACGCATGAAGCCGCTGATCGACAACCACGTCGTGACCGCCGATGTGCGCGAGTACCCGGCGGCCTGCCGGCCCTATGCCTCCGTTCTGGAAGGCCGCAGCATTCTCGTGAAAAAGGCGGACCCCCTGCCGATCGAATGTGTCGCCCGGGGCTACCTCTCCGGCTCGGGCTGGAATGCCTACCGCGAGACGGGCGAGGTCTGCGGCATCCGGCTGCCGGCGGGGCTCAGGGAGTCCGACCGTCTGCCCGAGCCCATCTTCACGCCGGCCACCAAGGAGGAGGTCGGCGTGCACGACATCAACATCGATTTCGCGGAGGCCTGCCGCCGGGTCGGCCGCGAGGTCGCCGAGCGCCTGCGCGAGCTCACGCTCGAACTGTACCGCGAGGGGGCGGCCTACGCCGACTCCAAGGGGATCCTGATCGCCGACACCAAATTCGAATTCGGCTTCCACGGGGGGAAATTGATCCTGATCGACGAGCTCCTGACCCCGGACTCCTCACGCTTCTGGCCGCGCGACAGCTATCGCCCCGGCGGTCCCCAGGAAAGTTTCGACAAACAATACCTGCGCGACTATCTCCTCTCCACGCGCTGGAACCGGACCCCGCCCCCGCCGCCGCTGCCGCCGGAGGTAATCGCGGGAACCCGCCAGAAGTACCTCGAAGCGCTCGTCCGCCTGAGCGGCGACCGCCATGGCCTCTGAAAAGGCCCGGTATTCTTTCCGCCTCGTCGTCGCCTCCCTGGAAGCCGTCGAGGAGGACGCGCGGTTTCGCATCAGCACCTGGGACAACGCGGACGGGCTGGCCTCCTCCGTCGCGCGGGTCGGCCTGCTCGTCCCCCCGCTCGCCGTGGCCGGGGGAGGGAGGTTCCGGCTGATCAGCGGCTTTCGCCGCCTGGCCGCCTGCCGGGCTCTCGGGTGGCCGAAGCTCCCGCTCCGCGTTCCCGAGGGGCACCCGACCCCGGCCGAGTGCGCACGCCTGGCGATCGCCGAAAACGCCTGGAGCCGGGCGCTCAACCTCATCGAGCTCTCCCGCGCCGTCAACCTGCTGGCGCAGTTCTCGCCCGCCGGAAGGGTCGACCCGGAGGAGGCGGCCGCCGCGGGGCTTCCCGGCGGCGAAGCCTTCCTGGTGCGCATCGCCCCCCTTTGCCGACTGCCGCAGGCGGCGCAAGAGGCGGTCCTCGAGGAAGCGGTTTCCCTCTGGACGGCCGCGGAGCTCGCCCGCATGCCGGCCGAGGCGGCCGAGGCGCTGGCCGGGCTCTTCCGCCGGCTCAAGGCGGGCCTCAATGTGCAGCGCGAGATCCTCACCCACACCCGCGAAATCGCCCTCCGGGAGGGGGTCCCCGTCCGCGAACTGCTCGCCGCCCCCGAATTCACGGCCCTGCTCGACGAGGCGGGCGGCGACCCCAACGAAACCACGCGCCGTGTGCGCGGGTTCCTCAGGCGCAGGCGCTACCCCCACCTGAGCGCCGCCGAGGAGCGCTTTCGGACGCTCCTGCGGGAGCTTCCGCTCGCCTCCGGCCTCCGCGTGCAGCCGCCCCGGGATTTCGAGGGGACCCGCTTCGCCCTGCAGCTTGAATTCGAAACCGCCGAGGAGGCGCGCCTGCTGCGCGGAAGGCTCGATCGGCTGCTCGAGCACCCCGCCTTCGGGGCCTTGCTGGAGGGGAAGCGCCGCGGTTACGAAACCGAGCCGCAGGGGCGGTCATGAAGATCGAGGCGCTCTTCGTCGATTCCGAATCGGCCGCGGAGCCCGAGGTGGAACGAATCTCCACCGCGCTCGGCCTCGTCCCCCGGCCGGTCGGCTCGGCCCGGGAAGTCTTCGCGGCCGTCCAGGCCGCGCCCGACCCGGTCGGCGCCGGAAAGCGCATGCTCTACCTCACCGCAAACCGCGGCGCCTTCATCCGCGACTGCCCCGGGACCGCGCACTACACCTGCTGCGGCTACCGCATCCTGCACGTCGCCGCCTACTGCAGCATGGACTGCGCCTATTGCATTCTGCAGTCCTACTTCCACCCCCCCGTGCTCACCTACTTCCTCAACCGGGGGGACCTCGCGGCGGAGCTCCAGGTCGAGTTCGACAAGCAAGCGACCCAGAGGTTCGGAACGGGCGAGTTCACCGACAGCCTGATCTGGGAGGGGGTCTCCCCGCGCAACGCGGAGCTGATCCACCTGTTTGCGGCGCAAGACCGCTGTGTTCTGGAGCTCAAGACGAAGACCACGGCGATCGAGCGGCTTCTGCCGCTCGCCCACCGGCGACGCACGATTCTCGCCTGGTCTCTGAACCGGGCCGCCACGGCGTCCCGTTACGAACGGGGCACGGCCGGGATCGACGCGCGTCTCGCGGCGGCCGCCCGCGCCGCGGCCAGGGGGTACCCGCTCGCCTTTCATTTCGACCCGATCGTGATCGAGGAGGGGGCCCTCGCGGGCTACCTGGAGACGATCGAGACGCTCTTCTCCCGCATCGACGCCGAGCAGATCGTCTGGATCAGCCTCGGCGCCTTGCGGTTCATGCCGGCGCTCAAGGCGGTGATCGAGAGGCGCTTTCCCGGGACCCCGCTCGCCTGCGGCGAGTTCATCACCGGGCTGGACGGAAAGCTGCGCTACTTCAAACCGCTGCGCATCCGTGCCTACCGCGCGATGGCGCAGGCCATCCGCCGCCGGGCGCCGGGGGTCTGCCTGTACCTGTGCATGGAGGACGACGAGGTGTGGCAGGAGGCCCTGGGGTTCGTCCCGGGGCGGCGCGGCGGGCTGGCGGCCATGCTGGATGAGGCCGCCGTGCGGGTCTGCGGGCTGGCGCGATGAGGGCGGGGGCGGGAAAGGCGCTTTCCGCGCTGGCCGTCGCCTTAGCGCTCTGGTTCGCCGGCGTGTCCGCGGCCCACGACGGCGCGCTCACGGCCGTCCGTCGCGCGGTCGACGGGGATACGCTCGAGCTCGCCGACGGCCGGCTGGTGCGGCTGATCGGCGTGAACGCCCCGGAGATCGATCACGAGGCGCGGCTGGCCGAGCCGATGGCCCTCGAGGCGCGCGATTTTCTAAACCGCCGCATCCCGCCCGCGGGCGTCCGGCTGGAGTTCGACCTGGAGACGAAAGACCGTCACGGGAGAACGCTCGCCTACGCGTTTCTCCCGGACGGCCGCATGCTGAACGAGTGGCTCTTGCGGGAGGGCCTCGCGCACTGCCTGCCCACCCCGCCCAATCTCAAGTACGACGACCGCCTGCTTCGGGCCCAGCGGGCGGCCCTGGAAGAAAAGAAGGGGCTGTGGGGCCTCCTGCAAGAAACCCCGGGCTTGCGTTACGCGGGAAGCCGCCGGAGCCGCCGCTTTCACCTCGCCTCCTGCCTAGAGGCGCGCCGCATCGCCCCCGCCAACCGGGTTACCTTCTTCAGCCTCCGGGAAGCCTTTCATGCCGGCTACGCCCCGGCCCGCGACTGCCTCCCCGCCGTCGGGAAACACCCTTTCTGAGGGCGGGCGTAGGCTCTTCGTCCCGCGTCACTCCTTTTCCTTCGCCTTGGCGGCGGCCTCGATCACCTTCTGGGCGATGTGCGCGGGCACCTCGTCGTAGTGGGAAAACTCCATGCGGTAGATCCCCCGGCCGCCCGTCATCGAGCGCAGGTCCGGGGCGTAGGTCTGAAACTCGGCCATGGGGACGTAGGCGTGGATGATCTGGTTCTTGCCCGCGTTTTCCATGCCGAGCACCCGGCCGCGGCGGCTGTTCAGGTCCCCCATGATGTCGCCCATGAACTCGTCGGGGGCGATGACCGTGACCTTCATGATCGGCTCGAGCAGCACCGGGTCGGCCTGCTCGGCGGCCTTGCGGAAGGCAAGCGAGCCGGCGATCTTGAAGGCCATTTCCGAGGAGTCCACCGGGTGGTAGGAGCCGTCGTCCACGGTGGCCTTGAAATCGATGCAGGGGTAGCCGGCGAGCACCCCGCGCTGGGCGGACTCGACGATCCCCTTTTCCACGGCGGGGATGTATTGCCGCGGGATCGCCCCGCCGACGATGGCGTCCACGAACTCGAAGCCCTTGCCGCGCGGCAGGGGCTCGAACTGCACCCAGCAGTCCCCGAACTGGCCGTGACCGCCGGTCTGTTTCTTGTGGCGGCCCTGGACGCGCACCTTCTTCTTGATCGTTTCGCGGTAGGGGATCTTGGGGGTGCTGAGCTGGACCTCGACGTTGAACTTGCGCTTGAGCCGTTCGACCGTGGTCTCGATGTGGATCTGGCCCTGGCCGTGGAGGATGATCTCCTTGGTTTCGGAGAGCCGCTCGATTCTGAGCGAGGGATCCTCCTCGAGGAGCTTCATCAGGCAGGTGAAGACCTTGTCCTCGTCTCCCTTGGACTTGGGGGAGAGCGCATAGGAGATGAGGGAGGGGATCGGCTCGACGGGGGTGTAGAGGATTTTTTTCGCCTCGTCGCAGAGCGTGTCCCCCGTGCTCGTGTCCTTGAGCTTGGCGACGGCCACGATCGAGCCCGGGCCGGCTCCGGGGGCGGGCTTCTGTTCCTTGCCGAGGATCACGAGGAGCTGGTTGTAGCGCTCGCGGCTTTGCTTGCGCGCGTTGTAGAAGTTCCCCTCGGGTCCGAGGGTCCCGGAGAAGACGCGGAAGATGTTGAGCCGGCCGGCGTAGGGGTCGGACATGGTCTTGAAGACGAGCGCCGAGAACGGGGCCTGCGGCTCGGGGGCGCGCTCGATTTCCGCCCCGCTGTCGGGGTCGGTTCCCTTGCGGGGGCCGGCGTCGGCGGGCGAGGGGAGGGCGGTGACCACGAAGTCGAGCAAGAGATCGACGCCGATGTTGCGCGTCGCCGAGCCGCAGAGCACCGGCGTGAAGGTGCGCTCCAGGGTCCCCTTGCGCAGCGCCGCCCGGAGCTCCTCCTCCGAGAGGGTTTCCCCCTCCAGGTAGCGCTCGACGAGGGCGTCGTCGGCTTCGGCGATGTTTTCGATCAGGGACTCCCGCTCGCTTTCGACGAGCTCGGCCATCTCCGCCGGGATCTCCGCGGCCTTGCCTTTGCCGTCCTCGCCGTAGAGGAAGGCCTTGCGGCTGATCAGGTCGACGACCCCGCGGAACCCCGCCTCGGCCCCGATGGGCAGCTGCAGGATGATGGGCTTGGGCTGGAAGAGGCTTTTCGCCTCCTCGAAGGCGCGCCGGAAATCGGCGCGCTCGCGGTCGAGCTTGTTCACGAAGATCGCGCGCGGCAATCCGAAGTCGTTCAGGAAATCCCAGCCGATCTCGGTCTGCACCTTGACGCCGTCCACGGCGTCGATGAGCACCAGGGCCCCGTCGGCCGCCTGCAGGCAGGTCTTGGTGTCCGAAAAGAAGTTCTGGTCGCCCGGGGTGTCGAGCAGGGTCACGGTATGCTTTTTCCAGGCGAGCTGGTGAAGCCCGGTGGTGATGCTCGAGGCCCGGCGGATTTCCTCGGGCTCGAAATCGAGCGCGGTGTTGCCCTCCTCGATCCGCCCCATGCGGTTGATCACGCCCGCGTCGAAGAGCATGGCCTCGGCCAGGGAGGTTTTGCCGGCGCCGCCGTGGGCCACCAGTGCCAGGTTGCGAAGGGCTTCGATCTTTTCGCTCATTGGGCATCCTCTCTCGGGTGGGATTGCGCGCCCGGGGCCGGGCGACAAAGCATGGCTTCTATCCGCTCGGCCTGCAAAAATCAAGACGAAAAACCGAGGCGCAAAGGGCCGTTCAAGGCCGAAGAAGCAGGAAAAACTCGCGGTTTCCCTTGGGCCCCGCGATGGGGGAGGCAAGCGGCTCGGAGGCCGTCAGGCCGAGGCCTCGGAAGAAGGCCAGGAGATCTTCGAGGACGCGCTCGTGGAGCGCCGGGTCGCGCACCACGCCCCCCTTGCCGACGAGCCCCTTGCCGACTTCGAACTGGGGCTTGACGAGGGGGAGGATCCGTCCGGCGGGCTTGAGGAGCGGGAGCACGGCCGGGACGACGAGCTTGAGCGAGATGAAGGAGACGTCGATCGTGACGAGGTCGAGCGGCTCGGGCACAAGCTCCCGGGAAAGGCGCCGCGCGTTGGTGCGCTCGATCACCACGACACGCGGGTCGCGGCGCAGCTTCCAGGCGAGCTGTCCGTAGCCCACGTCGAGCGCGTACACGCGCGCCGCCCCGTGCTGCAGCAGGCAGTCGGTGAACCCGCCGGTCGAAGCGCCGACATCGAGGCAGACCCGGCCCTCGACCTCGAGGGAAAACCCCCGCAGCGCCCCCTCCAGTTTGATGCCGCCGCGGCTGACGTAGGGGCACCCCGGGGCGGCGACCTCCAGCGCGGCACCGTCCGGAAACCGCAACCCCGGCTTGTCGACGACCCGGCCCTCGACGCGCACCCAGCCTGCGAGAACGGCGGCCTGGGCCTTTTGCCGGGTGGCGCACAGGCCGCGCTCGACGAGCAGGAGATCGAGCCGCTTGCGCTCCGCGGTTGAGGCGGCGCCGCGGCGGTCGCGGGGCGGGGGAGGGGCTTCTTCAGGCACAGCGGGCGGCGGAGGCATGGAGCCGGGTCAGGCGGCCGCCGGCCGCAAGCCGGCGCGCGGCCTCGACGATGGCCGCGGCGTCGATGGCGCATTTCGCCCGCAGGAGCTCCTGGGGCCCGTGTTCGATGAAGCGGTCGGGGATGCCGAGCCGCACGACCTCGACCCCGCTGAAGCCCGCATCGTGCAGGGCCTCGAGGACGGCGCTTCCGAAACCGCCCTGGCGCACGTTTTCCTCCACGGTGAGGATGCGGGGGATGGTGCGCGCGAGGGCGGTGAGTCGCTCGGCGTCGAGCGGTTTCACGAAGCGCGCATCGACCAGGGTGGCGCGGATGCCTTCCGCGGCGAGCGTCCGCTCGGCCTTCAAGGCCTCGGCCACGCTCGAGCCGATCGCGGCGATGACGAGATCCTCCCCCTCGCCGAGGATCTTGGCCTTGCCGATCGGGATCGGCGAGAGGTCGCAGGCGATCGGGACACCGGGGGCCATCCCGCGCGGGTAGCGCACGGCGATCGGCCCGTCGTGCTGCAGCGCGGTGAGGAGCATGCGGCGGAGCTCGTTTTCGTCGCCCGGGGCCATGACGACCAGGTTGGGGAGGCTCCTCAGGTAGCTGAGGTCGAAGGCGCCGTGATGGGTGGGGCCGTCCTCGCCGACCAGCCCGGCGCGATCGATCGCGAAGACGACGGGCAGGCGCTCGAGGCAGACGTCGTGCAGGATCTGGTCGTAGGCCCGCTGCAGGAAGGTGGAGTAAATGGCGACCACCGGTCGGAGCCCTTCCACGGCCATCCCCGCGGCGAAGGTCACGGCGTGCTGTTCGGCGATGCCCACGTCGAAGAAGCGCTCCGGGAACTCCCGGGCGAAAGCCGACAGACCCGTGCCCTCGGGCATGGCCGCGGTGACGGCGACGACGCGCCTGTCCCGGCGGGCCAGCTCGACTAGGGTTTCCCCGAAGACCTCGGTGTAGGTCGGGGGGCTAGGGCGGTGCTCCAGGCAGACACCGGATTTGGCGTCGAATTTGCCGCAGCCGTGAAAATAGATGGGGTTTTTCTCCGCCGGCTCGTAGCCCTTGCCCTTGACGGTGGTCACGTGGAGCAGCACGGGCTCGCGGATGTACTTGATGTTGTTTAGGATGTCGATGAGGTGATCGATGCGGTGGCCGTTGATCGGGCCGAAATACTCGAAGTTGAAGGCCTCGAACAACATCCCCGGCGTGACAAAGGATTTGAAGGATTCCTCGGTGCGCTTGGCGAGCTGGTAGACGTCTTCGCCGATGCGCGGCAGGCGCCGGAAAAAGTAGCCCAGCTCGCGGCGCAGCTCCTGGAGCTTCTTGGCCGAGAAGGTGCGGCTGAGAAACGAGGACAGGGCGCCGACGTTGCGGGAGATCGACATCTCGTTGTCGTTGAGGATGACGATGAGGTCCCGTTTCGGCTGGCCGCCCGCCTGGTTCAGGCCTTCGAAGGCGATCCCCGCCGTCATGGAGCCGTCGCCGATCACGGCCACGACGCGGTCGGTTTCGCCCTTAAGCGCCTTGGCGCAGGCCATGCCGAAACCGGCAGAGATCGAGGTGCTGCTGTGGCCGGTGGTAAAGGCGTCGTAGGGGCTTTCGCTCCGGCGCGTGAAGCCCGATATCCCGCCGTGGCGCCTCAGGCCGGCGAAGAGCTCCCGCCGGCCGGTCAGGATCTTGTGCGCGTAGGCCTGGTGGCCCACGTCCCAGATAATGCGATCCCGCGGGCAGTCGAAGACGTAGTGGACGGCGATCGCCAGCTCGACCGCCCCCAGGCTCGAGGCGAGGTGGCCGCCGTTTTGCGAGACGACCTCGATGATGAGGCGGCGGATGTCCGCGGCCAGCTCGGGAAGACGGGAGCGGGGGATCGTTTTGAGATCGGCCGGGGATTGGATGGCGTGGAGAAGGCTCATTTGTTCCGCGTGACGACATAGCGCGCGATGGCGCGCAGGGGATCGGCCCGAAGGTCGAAAGCGGAGAGATCGTTCAACGCCTGATCGATTAAATCATGAGCTTTTTTTTTCGATTGATCAAGCCCGATGAGGGCGGGGTACGAATTTTTCCCCTGAATCCGATCGGTTCCGGCCGCCTTGCCCATCACCGCGGGATCTCCCTCGACGTTCAGGATATCGTCCACGACTTGGAAGGCCAGCCCGAGCTTGCGGCCGAACGCCCTGAGGGCGCCGATTTCCTCCTCCGTCCCGCCGCCGGCCAGAGCTCCGGCGACGAGCGCGGCCTCGAGCAGGACCCCGGTTTTCAGCCCGTGCAGGTGCTCGATCTCCGCGACCGTCGCGGCCCGCCCCTGGGTTTCCATGTCGAGCATCTGCCCGCGCACCATGCCGTGCGGGCCTGCGGCCCGGGCGATGAGCTGCAGGATGGCGAGCGTGCGCTCGGGGGGCGTCCGGGATTGCGAGGCGATGACCTCGAAGGCGAGCGTAAGCAAGCCGTCGCCGGCAAGGATGGCCGTCGCCTCATCGTAGGCGACATGGCAGGTGGGCTTGCCGCGGCGCAGGGTGTCGTTGTCCATCGCCGGGAGGTCGTCGTGGATGAGCGAGTAGGTGTGGATCATTTCGAGAGCGCAGGCGACGGGGAGCGCATCGGCGGCAGCTCCGCCCACGGCCTCGGCTGCGGCCAGGCAAAGGACGGGGCGCAGGCGCTTTCCGCCGGCGAAGAGCGAATAGCGCATGGCCTCGATCACCCGGGAGCCGGGGGCGGTCTCAGGGGGCAGGAGGGCGGCGAGCCGCTCATCGACCAGCCGCGAGGCGCGCTCGAGGTATGTCGCGAGGTCCGTCATCGGTAGCGCCGCCGGAGCTTCCTCAAGAGCCTTCGTCTTCCGCGCCGCCCGGTTCAACGGGCAGCGGCTTTTCGATCGCCTCGCCGGCTTCGTTCTGCAAAAGCAGGGAGATCCGGCGCTCGGTCTCGGCGAGCTTTTGCGAGCAGAACTTGGATAGCTCGATTCCCTCTTCGAACTTGCGCAGGGCGGCCTCGAGGGGCAGATCCCCGGATTCGAGCTCGCGAACGATCTGCTCGAGCTGCTGCAGGGCCTGTTCAAAGGTCTTTTTGGCCATGATGCACTTCCTTGACCTCGCAGACGAGGTTTCCCGAGTAAAGAACGACTTCCACCCGCTCTTGCGGGACGACCTGGCCGGAATCGACGAGGACCCGGCGTTCGGGCAGGGAGCGGGCCACGCTGTAGCCCCGCTTGAGAATGGCCAGGGGGCTCGCCGCCCCCAGCCGCGAGTCCAGAAGCCGGTGGTCTCCCTTCTTCAAATGAGTTATTTTATTGTATAGTAGCAATAATTTAGATTTATTATAGTCAACTTTTTGTTTATATCTTTCGATGATCTTTTCCGGCCGCTGCAGCACAAGCCGCTGCGTCAGGGAAGACAATTCTCGCCGTTTGATGCGCATGGCCATTTTCGCCGCCCGCTCGAGTCGCTGGGAAAGCTCATCGAGGCGGATCCAGGTGTCCTGGATTCTGCGGTGCGGCCGGGAAAGCCTCCGGCGGTATTCCTGGAGGGCTCTTCGTTCCCGGTCAAGGCGCCGGAGCAGGCCGCGCCGTAAGCCATCGAGCAGCATGGCGATCTTGCGCAACAGGTCGCCGCGCTCGGGGACGACGAGCTCGGCCGCCGCGGAGGGGGTCGGCGCACGCAGGTCAGCGGCGAAGTCGGCGATGGTGACATCGGTTTCGTGGCCCACGGCCGAGACGACGGGGATCCGGGAGGCGGCGATCGCCCGGGCGACCGCCTCGCTGTTGAAGGCGGCAAGATCTTCGAGCGAGCCTCCGCCGCGTGCGAGCAGGATGACGTCGGCGTCGCCATGGAGGTTGGCGAGCTCTATGGCGCGGACGATCTCCTCTACAGCGCCTTCGCCTTGGACCTTCACCGGCACAATGACCAGCGGGATGCCCGGGAAGCGCCTTCCCGTGATGTTGAGGATATCATGGATCACCGCCCCGGAGGGCGATGTGATGACGGCGATCTTGGCTGGCAGAAACGGGAGCGGCTTTTTCCGTGCCGGGTCGAAGAGCCCTTCGGCGGCAAGTTTTTTTTTGAGCTGCTCGAAGGCGAGCTGGAGCGCCCCGAGACCCGCCGGCTCGATGTACTCGAGGACGATCTGGTATGAGCCGCGCGGCTCGTAGACCGTGACCCGGCCGAGGCCGATGATGCTCAGCCCGTCTTCGAGCTGGAAGCGAAGCTGCCGGGCTTGCTGGCGGAAGAGAACCGCGGCGATTTGCGCCGCATCGTCTTTGAGGGTGAAGTATGCATGCCCCGAGGCCGGCCGCCGGAAATTGGAGATTTCCCCCGTGATCCACACCAAGGGAAAGCGCTCCTCGAGGATCTCGCGGATCCGGCGGGTGAGCTCCGATACCGTCAGGATGGATCTTCCCGGTTGTTCCGGAAAGGGCTCGGGAGCGGAGGGGTCCACAAAGGAAGGGTCTTCACCCGTTACCGACACGGAAATAATGTCCGATAAGTTATATTATGTCAAATATTAGGCGGCCCAGGGGAAGCGGGCCGTAAACCGGCCGGAAAACCTGTCTCTCTGCACCGCCCGGGGTCTATTCCTCGGCATATTTCTGGATCAGTTCGCGGATCGCCGGAACCGCGTAGATCTCCTCGTGCGGAAACTCGGCCAGCGACGAGGCAAGAATGCGGATCTTGCGCTGGAGCGGACGGTGCTTGTCGATCAGGATGACGGGCTTGCCGCGGACGATGCAGGATCCGCCCCGTGTCGTGACCCCCGTGGCCCGAAAATTGTGCTCCTCGACGGCGATCCCGAGCCTTTCGGCCACGTTCTTGAGTTCGCTGTAAATCTGTTCCGGTTTCATCGATCGCTCGCGCAGGGCGTTCACGGCTTCTCAATAGAAAAAAAACGATGTAAAATCAACAAAAAAATCGGCTTGCCAAGCCGGCCCGACGAAGTTATATTTCGTTCACATCGTTTCAGAGAACAAAACGGAGGGATGAGGCTTATGGATGCCTTGACGCTTCAGCGGGCCCAAGTCCAGGTGCGGGTGAACGCCTTCGTGCGCAGCGTCTACAACTGGATGGCGATCGGGCTTGGCTTGACCGGGCTTTCCGCCTTCTACGTCGCCAACTCGCCCGAGATTCAGAGCGTCATCTTCGGCTCGGGAATCGTCTTCTTCGGGCTGATCATCGGGCAGCTGGCTCTTGTCTTCACCATCAGCTCGCGGATCTACCGCATGCAGGCCTCGACCGCGACCGCGCTCTTTATCCTCTATTCGCTCCTGAACGGCACAACCCTATCGGCGATCTTCCTCGCCTACGCGCGCTCGACGATCACCAACGCCTTTTTCGTCTGTGCCGCGACCTTCGTCGCCTGCAGCGTCTACGGCTACACCACGCGGCGCGACCTCACCTCGTTCGGCGGCTTCTTGATGATGGGGCTCTTCGGGATCGTGATCGCCTCCCTGGTCAACCTGTTCTTCCAGAGCAACGCCGTCAGCATGGTCGTGAGCTACATCGGGGTTTTGGTCTTCATCGGGCTCACCGCCTACGACACCCAGGCGATCAAGAACATGGCGCTCACGCAGCCGGCGGACATCGACGCCGGGGCCGTGCGCAAGGGGGCGATCCTCGGTGCGCTAAAGCTCTACCTCGACTTCATCAACCTCTTTCTCATGCTGCTGCGCATCTTCGGTTCAAACCGCGAGTAAGCGGCCATCCGACACCTCGAAAACAGCGAAAGCCCCGTCCGCTCCGGACGGGGCTTTCGCTTGCTCCCCGGGAAACGAAGAGCGTCTCTCAGCCGACGGCCTTCGCGACCGTCTCCGCAAGCCTTGCGCAAAGGGAGCGCGTCACCTCTTCCGTCGGACCCTCCACCATGACCCGACAGAGCGGCTCGGTCCCCGAATAACGCAGGAGCACCCTGCCCTCTGAGCCGAGCTCGTTTTGCGCCGCGGCGATCGCCTCACGGATCGGCGGCAGGGATTCCAGATCCGGTTTGCTGCTTACGGGGACGTTGATCAGGACCTGGGGATAAGGCGTCATCACCTGCTTTAATTGCGAAAGCGGGGCGCCGCTCTCCTGCAGCGCCTCGATCAGCAGAAGGGCCGTCAGCAGCCCATCGCCCGTGGTGTGGCGGCCGGCGAAGATTACGTGGCCGGAATCCTCGCCGCCCAGGACCGCGCCGTGTTCGCGCATCGCCTCCATCACCCAGCGGTCGCCGACCCGGGTGGTCACGTGGCGGATCCCCATCGCGCGCAAGGCCTTACCCAGCCCGGCGTTGCTCATGACCGTACTGACCACGACCTCGCCGGCGAGGCGGCCGGAGCGCTGCAGGTGCCGGGCGAGGATGGCCAGGACCCGGTCGCCGGTGAGCACCTCCCCCGTCTCGTCGACCGCGATCAGCCGGTCGCCGTCGCCGTCGAGGGCAAATCCCGCATCGGCCCTTTCCGATAGGACCAGATCGGCCAAAACGCGGGGGTGCTGGGAGCCGCAGTCGCGGTTGATGTTTTTCCCGTCCGGCCGGTCATGAATGACACGCGCGGAGAGGCCGAGTTCCTGGAAAAGAGGCCCCGCGACGCGCGACGCCGCCCCGTTGGCGCAATCCACGATGAACCGCGCCCCGGTGTTTCCCCCTGCGAGGCGCACACTGCCCTTGAGGAAATCGAGGTAGCGCCGCGCGGCGTCTGTTCCCTGACGCACGGTGCCGAAATCCGAACCCTCCCGGAAGCCGCCCCGGCCGAGCCGCTCCTCGATCGCCTCCTCCAGGGCGTCGGGGAGCTTGAACCCGTCGGAACCGAAGAGCTTGATGCCGTTGTCCTCGTACGGGTTGTGAGAGGCGGAGACGACGATGCCGCAGGCCGCCCCCAGGCTCCGGGTGAGATAGGCGACGGCCGGGGTCGGAACGACGCCGGCGATCTCGGCATGGCCTCCCGCCTGGCTTACGCCGGATGCGAGGGCATGCACGAGCATGTCACAGGAAAGGCGGGTATCGCAACCGATGAGCACGATCGGCTTTTCCGGTCGGCCGTTGCCGCAAAACTCGACCGCCGCCCGCCCGATATCAAGTGCTACATTCGGAATAATAGGATAACAACCTGCTTTTCCTCTTATTCCATCTGTTCCAAAAATTTTGCCCATCGCTTGGCCGCAAGTCATCCTTTCAGGAGACAATCCGCTTGAGGGCGTCGGTCGTCTCATCGACGAGGCCTTGAAGCCAGGCGGTCCCGGCAGCGGCCTCCTCTTCCGCAAGGGAGGCGATCGTCAGGAGATAGCCCTTTCCCTTTTCCCGACTCTTTGCGGCGAGGGTCTCGAGAAACGAGTCCCGCTTTGCCGCATCGCCCGGTTGCTCGAGGCGTTTGCGGTAGGTATCGGCAAATTCCGGCCAGCGCTCGAGCAGGTCGCGTTTTTCCACGATTTCGAAAAACTGGTTCAGCCGCTTGAGCCGTTCGGCGATCGCTCGGTCGAGGGTTTGGACGAGGCCCATGTGGAGTTCGGCCGGGAAGCGCTCCCCGACGAAAAGCCCCCGCACGTCCACATACCAGCGGCGCAGCGCCGCAAGGTTGGCGAGATAAACGACATTGTTTTCGATGGTGCGCGCGGTGCCTCCGAGGCGCAACCCGCGCGCGGAGACGTTTCCCTCGCGCGCGCTTCCGCCAAAGATCATGCGGTCGCTGCGGAGCTCGTCCTTCCTGAGGATGGTCCCGGCCGCCACCGTGATCCCGAAATTCAGGCGCAGGGGGCCCACGATCCCCCCCTGTCCTCCCAGGAAGATCGGCTTCTGCTTGAGCATCACCCCCCGGGGGACATCCCCGATCAGGGAAGGGGTGGCCTTGTCCTGCCGGGGGGTGAAGTTGAAGTGGATGTAGGAGCTTCCGACCTCGCTGTGGTTCTCGGGGCCCGTTCCCCCGGCCATGAGGCAGTCACAGAAGTTGATGAGGCTCCCCAGCGTGACGAAGGGGAAAAGGATGGTCTGTTTCAGGCCGACCGTGTGCGCGATGCTCGCCCGCTCTTCCAGAATCGTGCCCTCCCGCACGTGGGAGCCTAAGCCGCAGGAGGCGCCCTCGAGGAAAACGGCGTCGCGAAAATAGCCGCCCTTGAGCTCGACCCCGGGGCCGACATAGCAGTTTTCGACCGTGACCGGCCCCTCGGCACCGAGCTTCGCACCTTCCAGGATCAGGGTCCTTTCCCCGCGGATGCGGCAGCCGGGATGGAGAACCACCCCCTCCCCTGCGATCCGCTCGATGCGGACATCGCCTTCGAGCAGGATCGTATCCGGGAGGGGGATGGCGGCGCCTTTTTCGCGCAGCCGGTGTGTCGCCTCTTCGAGCGATCGGCGCTTCACGTCGGGGTCGCCCATGACGTCTTCTCCATTTCTCGGGCCGGCTGATAATCGGGCACGATTTCCTTGAGCTTGAGGCGGATGGCGTTTGCGTCCTTCTTGTCCATCAGCGCGGTCAGTTCGGCCAGCCGGCCGTTCAGCAGGGCAAGATCGCAGGCGGTGGCGTTCAGCTTGAAAATCTTGGGGTGCGCGGTCGGCATGAGGTGCTCGTCGGCGGTCAGCAACTCCTCGGAAAGCTTTTCACCGGGGCGCAGGCCCGAGAATTCGATCTTGATGTCCACGTCCGGCTCAAAACCCGAAAGCCGGATCAGATCGCGCGCCATGTCGACGATTTTCACCGGTGTCCCCATGTCCAGGATGAAAATCTCCCCCCCCTCCTCTCCCATCGCCGCCGCCTGCAGGATGAGCTGTGCCGCCTCGCGGATGGTCATGAAGAAACGGGTCGCCTCGGGGTGCGTCACCGTGACCGGGCCGCCCTTCTCGATCTGCTTTTGGAAAAGGGGGACGACGCTGCCGGCGCTGCCGATCACGTTTCCGAAACGCACGGCCAGGTATCGGGTTTGGCCGACGCGGCAGAGGTTCTGGTTGAGGGTGATCATTTCGGCCAGACGCTTGGAGGCGCCCATCACGTTCGCCGGCCGCACGGCCTTGTCCGTGGAGACCAGCACGAAACGCTCGACCCCGTGGGCGTTGCAGGCCCTGACCAGGTTCCAGGTCCCGAGGATGTTGTTTTCGATCGCCTTCCAGGGGTGCCGCTCAAGCATCGGGACATGCTTGTAGGCGGCGGCGTGATAGACGACCTTCGGTGCGTAGCCGCGGAAGACCTCGTCGAGGTGGTGCGTGTCGCAGATGTCTCCGAGAACGGGAATCACCTTCTGCGCCGCCTCGGATTTCAGCTCCGTCTCGATCTCGAACAGGGAGCTTTCCGAGCGTTCGAAAAGCACGAGGCGTCCGGCCCCGAAGCGAAGAATCTGGCGGCAGAGCTCGGAGCCGACCGAGCCGCCCGCCCCGGTCACGAGCACCTTTTTGCCTGCCAGGTGGGCGGCGATCATCCGCTCGTCGAGTTGGACCGTTTTGCGGCCGATCAGGTCGCGGTAGGCCACCTCGCGGGCGGCCTTGATGCTGACTTGACCGTTGATCAGCTCCCCGTAGGCGGGGACGGTCCGGTAGCGGACGCCGGCGTGCTTGCAGACGTCGACGATCCGGCGCATTTCGGAGGCGCCCGCCGAGGGGATGGCGATCAGGGCCTCGTCGGCTTCGGTTTTCCGGGCCACGAAGGGCAGATCGGCGATGATGCTGCGGACCATCACCCCGTGAATTTTCTTTCCGATCTTGCCGGGGTTGTCATCCAGAAACCCCACGACCTCGTAATTCAGCTGCCGGTTGTCGCGGATCTCCCGCAGGATCTTTTCCCCGCAGCTTCCCGCGCCGATGATCAGGAGCCTGCGGGGGGGTGCTGCGGGACGGTGGCCCTCGGAGGGCTTCGGGGAGACGCCGAGAGACGGAACCGGCTTGGAGGGCACGTATTTCTGGAAAAAAAGCCGGATGGCGAGTCGGGAGCCGGAAACGGCAAGGACGCCGATGCAGAAATTGATGAAGACGACCGAGCGGGGGACGTTGCGAAAGCGGTAGATCAGGACGGCGAGCAGGACAACGATGAGCGTGCTCAGGGCGAGCGCCTTGAGGATGTTCAGGAGATCCCCGACGCTCGTGAACCGCCACATGCCGCGGTAGACATCGAACGCATACAGGCAGGCCAGCTGCACCAGGACCACGGCCGGGAGGAGGAACACCATTTCATCGAGAAATTTTTCCGGGACCTGAAGCTCAAAACGCAGGCCGTAGGAAAGAAGCCAGGACGCCGCAAGAAGAAGGGCATCCAGTGCGAGCATGATGAAGAAATTGCGATTGAAGAGCGCTTTGCGCATAACGTTTGGCCGGTTGCCGCGAACCCGCGGTCAAAAGCCTGCTGGGAGCGAGTACCGGAGAATGCCCAGCATCTCGTGCAGGACGGCTTCGACTTTGGCGATCTCGCCCGCCCGGGGGAAGAAATCAAACGGGCTGACCCATGGGCTCCGCAACCCCAGGTAATCGCAGGGGGCGGGAATCGGCCGCATCCCTTTTTGCTCGAAAAGCATTACCGACCGCCGCATGTGAAGAGCCGAGGTGACGAGCACGAACGGTTCGTCGCGGATGATTCGCCGGATGGCGTCGGCCTGCTCGGCCGTGTCCCGGGCCATGGTTTCCAGGACGATTCGTTCCTCGGGAACACCGAGCAGGCGCGCGGTTTGGCCCAGGCTTTCGGCAACGGAACCCTCCTCGAATACCGCCCCCCGGAGAGAAGAAGCCGGCTGCCGGGGGTCCCCTGCAGGATGCGGATCCCCTCGACGAGGCGCGCTAGGCTGGATCCGCCGAGCTTCTGATTGGGCGGAAGGCCACGGGCGTCCACATGCCCCCCGCCCAGAACGACAACCCAGGCGGCGCGGGGAAAGGATTCGAGGGGAACATAGCGGTTTTCCAGGACGCCGGCAATCCGGTTGGCGAGCGCCGAGAACCCAGTGAGGGTGATGAGAGCCACTCCGGCGGCGGCGAAAGCCCAGCCGGCCCTTGACCGGCGCGGAGGCCTCAGTTTCAGAATCCCGATCCAGGCGAGCGCCAGGCCGACCGTCAGCGGCATGACCATCGACGTGAGGATCTTTTTGGCGAGGAACGTCAATGGGCGACCCCCTTCCCTTTCAGGCAGCCGATCACGGTCAACAAGAGGATTTTCAAATCGAAGCGGAGACTCCGCTTGCGGAGATACTCCTCGTCAAATCGGACCTTGACCGGAATGGGCAGCTCATCACGGCCGTTCACCTGGGCCCACCCGGTGATTCCGGGCTTGAGCCGGTGAACGCCCTTCCGGGTCCTCAAGGCGATGAGGTCGTTTTGGTTGAACAGCGCGGGCCGCGGGCCGACAAGGCACATATCGCCTTTCAAGACGCTGTAGAGCTGGGGGAGCTCGTCCAGGCTGAACTTGCGCAGAAGCTTTCCGACGGGGGTAATCCAGCGTTCCGGGTTTTCCAAAAGATGAGTGGCGACGGCCGGTGTGTCCGGGCGCATGGTCCTGAATTTGGGCATTCGGAACGGGGTATTGTCGCGACCGATTCGCCGGGACCAATAAAGCACCGGGCCTTTGGATGTGGTGCGGATGATTGTTGCGATCACAATCCCAAGAAGGGCTGCAGGAAAAATCGCTAGATATAAAAAAACCAGGTCAAAAAAACGCTTTTGGGCTTCTGCGGACCCTGGGGAACTCATCTCCCGGGAACCTTCATGCGATGATACCAGCGGCTTTTTGGAACCACAATGCGGTTTTCTGAATACCGGTTTCGACCGAAGCCGTGGGCCTCCAACCGATCTCTTCCTGGATTTTTGAGGTGTCGGCCCAGAGCGATCCGGTAAGGCTCATCCATTCTTTCTTTCGCCCGCAGACAACGGCAAGCAGCCGCAGCAAAGACACGGGGACGTCATATAGGCGGGCCCTGACCGAGAGCGAGTTGGACAACCTTCGAATCAGCTCGGGCGTGGACAGAGCATCCGGGTCTGCAACCAAAAATGTTTTGCCGGCGGCGGAAGCGTGAGTCAGGGCATTCATGATCCCCTCGATCAGATTGTCAAGGAACAGGATGCTTCGTCGATTCTGGATGGCGCCCAGAGGGAGCGGCATGCCCTTCGCAATCCAGCTCATCAGCTGGAAAAAACCGCCCTTGACTCCGGGACCGTACACAACGGCTGGGCGAAGGATGACCGCTTCCATGCCGGTGGTGTTGGATATTTCCCAAATGGCTGTCTCGGCGTTCATTTTGCTTGTTGCATAATCGGAACACGGCCTGAGAGGATCGGTCTCCCGGATGGTGGTTTCGCAAGCCTCCCCGTGGACTTTGATCGAACTGATAAAAACAAAGCGCCGAACACCGGCGTGAGCCGCACAGCGGGCCAGGTGCTCGGTTCCTGCGGCATTGACTTGATGAATCCGTCTGATGGAAGCGGTTTTTCCCGAAGTGTCCGCTACACCCGCCAGGTGGATGACAGCCTCTACCCCCTTCAACGCTTCTCCCCAATCGGTATCCGGTCCGATCTCCCCTACACACTTCAACGATATGCCTTTTATCGGCATCTGTTTGGATGGGTTGCGGACAACTCCAAGGACACGACCACCCGATGCCAAACACCTCTCACTCAACGGCCGCCCGATGAAACCATTACATCCGGTGATGAGTATTTTTTGATGGCTCAGCACCAGTTGAAGCCCCACTTTCGAAAGTAGCGAAAGGCGCTCAAAGCGAAAATGATGCTGCCTTTAAAACTCTTATGCGCCATTCGTTGCCAGGAATGGATTACGGAAACTTCGGGAAAGTAAACGGTACGATAGCCGGCGTTTTGCATTCTCCGTGAAAGGTCGGCGTCTTCGAAATATAAAAAAAATTGTTCGTCGAACCCGCCAATTTTTTTTAGTAAACTTGTTCGGCAAAACATAAAGGCGCCGGATAAAAAAGGAACATCGTAAGAAGTTTCATATCCGACATCCCTCATGTCATAGGATTCAAGACGCTTTTTAAAGAACTTTTCTTTTGATCCTGAAAGCGCTCTTCGAAGAATCAGATCCAAAACGTTCGGATGCCTTCGATTCAAATGCTGCAGCGACCCATCGGGATAGCAATATTTAGGTGAGACAATTCCAATATCGGGAAATCTCTTGATAAATTCGACAAGGGGGGTGAAAACATCGCTTATCAAAAAAATATCCGGATTGCAG
This sequence comes from Desulfatibacillum sp., assembly GCA_020725555.1. GTDB lineage: Bacteria > Desulfobacterota > Desulfobacteria > Desulfobacterales > SpSt-501 > SpSt-501. Next base: position 406 of record DYEU01000003.1, on the reverse strand, counting down.
ATCACATGGTAATCGCTTACAACCCGCTTTAAAATTTGATTGTGAGCTTTTGCGAATCCGATATTCTTTTGGTTGTATATTACCTTGAAATTATTTTCTTTTCTGATTTGCTCATCAAGGAGTTTCCGTGTCCCATCGTTAGAAAAATTGTCGATCACAAAAACTTCAAGATCATGCCGTTTTGGGCTGTATTCATGGATTGAAGATAGAGTCCGAATGATTGTTTTTTGGTTATTGTGAGCGACGATACCAACGGAGACCGTTGCCATCAGGCGACCTGTTTCCAGGATTCGGCGCCGTTCAGGATGTCGAAGGAGATCGCCTGGTCCTGCTGGAGGGGGACGCGGGTGGTGCGGCCGATGACCTTGTCGATCTCGTAGGGCTCGAGCCCGCCGCCGGGGGACTT
>DYEU01000030.1 GCA_020725555.1 Desulfatibacillum sp. | reverse complement strand
TACTGCGGCGTCGCCCAAGGGCCATGAGCGGGTGCTTCCTCCGTCGCTTGGTATTGCTCCTCGAAAAATACCTAGCATGATAACTCTTCGGAGGCAAGGCCAAAAAACACTCTTGGCGACTTTATCCACAGCCTGCTAGGGACGTAGCCTAGGGACGTCCATTCATTTATCACTTGACCGCCGTTCCCCATCTCCGCTAAAATAGGGACGTTCATTGTTTTATCACTTGCTTTGACAGAGAACCCAGGCGGCTGCGGCCAGGCAGGGCCATGGCCGATCGCCAAGGAGCCCGCGGCCATCGGGAAAGCGAAATCACGTCAAAGCGCAGGCGAGGCAAAGACGATAGAAGACGCTTCGTCGCTCGCTGGAAACATTAGATCACCCCCGAAAAAACGTTGTTTGCCCGCAGCCTGCAGAGAGAGGATCGCCTATGCCGCGCAGGGCCAGGCTGGACGCCCCCGGGGTGCTTCACCACGTGATCGTGCGTGGGCTGGAGCGCCGCAAGATCTTCCGCGATGACCAGGATCGGGAGGATTTCCTCGAAAGGCTTGGGACGCTTTTGATCGAGATGGGCCTTCGCTGCTATGCGTGGGCGCTTCTTCCCAACCATTTCCATCTTCTTTTGCGCACGGGCGATCGACCGCTTGCCGACTTCATGCGGCGCCTGCTCACGGGATACGCCGTGCGCTTCAACCTGAGAAACGACCGCAGCGGGCATCTCTTTCAGAACCGCTACCGTTCGATCCTCTGCCAGGAGGAGCCCTATTTCCTGGAGCTGGTGCGCTATATCCATCTCAACCCCCTGCGCGCCGGCGTTGTCGCCAACCTGAAGGAGCTTGAGACCTATCCCTTCTGCGGCCACGGGGTCATTGTGGGGACCCACCGAAACGACTGGCAGGCGGTGAAGGAAATTCTCGAGCGCTTCGGGGTGAGCCCCGCCAAGGCGCGCGAGCGCTACCGGGACTTCGTGGCCAAGGGGGTCGATCAGGGCAAGCGGCCCGAGCTCGTGGGGGGCGGCCTGGTGCGCAGCCTGGGGGGCTGGCAGGCCGTCAAAACGCTGCGCGGCGCCGGGCAGAAACTTTGCGGCGACGAGCGGATTCTGGGAGACGCGGAGTTCGTGGAGCAGGTCCTCAAATCGGCCGAGGAGCGGATCGGGCGGCGAAGCCGGCTCGAGGCCCTGGGCTTCACCTTCGAGCGGCTCGCCGGGCGCGTGGCCGAGCTCTTTTCCATGCCCGTGGAGGAGGTCCTGCGGAAGGGGCGCTACCCGCGCACCGTGCTCGCCCGCAGCGTCCTTTGCTTTTGGGCGAACCGCGAGCTGGGGATGAGCACCGTCGATCTCGGCCGCAGGCTCGATCTCGCCCAGCCGACCGTCTCCCAGTCCATCGCCCGCGGGGAAAAGATCGTGAAGGAAAAGGGGCTCGCGATTCTGCCGCCGTAAAGTGATATCTGAATGGACGTCCCCTATATGCGCTCCATCCTGATCAGCACGGTTGCGATCTCTTTCATCTATTGGGTCTGCGAATCCTTCATGTTCTTCTTTCTCGCCCCGGAGGCGAACTTCATCCAGCACCTCCTCGGCCCCGACCGCTTCAACACGCTGACCCGGCTGCTCGTCCTGTGCCTCTTTGCCATCTTCGGCTCGCACATCCACTACACCCTGCGGCGCGAGCAGCAATCCGACGAGGCGCTGAAAAAAAGCGCCGCGCGATACCGCTCGATTTTGGAAAGCATCGAGGAAGGCTATTTCGAAACCGATCTCGGGGGACGGCTCACCTTCGTGAGCGGCCCGCTCGCCCGCATGCTGGGGCGCGGAACCCCGGAGCTTTTGGAGCGACACGCGGCCGAGCTCATGGCGCCCGAGTCGGGGGAGCGCCTGCGGGAAGCCTTCGGCCGGTTGCGGGCTTCGGGGGAGCCGCAGAGCCTTGCCGACTGCGTCGTCCATCGAACGGAAGGAAGCGAGCGGCGGCTCGAGCTGTCCTTGTCGCTGATCGCGGGCGAGGAGGGACAAGCCACGGGCTTCCGCGGGGTCGTACGCGATGTGACCGAGCGGCTTTTCGCCGAGGAGGAGCGAAAGAAACTCGAGGTCCAGCTTCAGGCCGCGCAGAAGATGGAGGCGATCGGGACGCTCGCCGGCGGGATCGCCCACGACTTCAACAACATCCTCATGGGCATCCAGGGAAACGCCTCGCTCCTCGAAATGCGGCTTCCCGAGGGCCACCCCGGCCTCGAGAAGGTGAAGAACATCGAGGCCTACGTGGAGAGCGGGACCGAGCTCTCGCGCCAGCTTTTGGGGTTTGCCCGCCGCGGCCGCGTCGACGTGCGCGCAACGGATTTGAACGCGGTGATCGAAAAGACGGCCGGGCTCTTCGCGCGGACCCGCAAGGACATCCGCGTCCACGTTCGGCTAAGCCCCGATCTGCCGGCGGTCGAGGCGGACCGGGGACAGATCGAGCAGGTCCTGATGAACCTCTGCGTGAACGCCGTCCAGGCCATGCCGGAGGGGGGGGACCTCACGCTGGCGACCGAGCCCATGACCCTGGATGAAACCTACTCCAAGCCCTACCAGGTCAAGCCCGGCCGCTACGTCAAGGTCTCGGTCACGGACACCGGGGTCGGGATCGAGAAGAAGAACTTGGGGCGCATCTTCGAGCCTTTTTTTACGACGAAGGAAATGGGCCGCGGGACCGGCTTGGGCCTCGCCTCGGCCTACGGGATCATCAAGGGGCACGGCGGCCACATCAACGTTTACAGCGAGGTCGGCCGGGGGACGACCTTCAACTTCTACCTGCCGGCCTCCTCGCAGGCGGCCGAGCGGGGAAAACCGCCCCGGGGGCCCGACATCCGGCGCGGGTCCGGAACGGTGCTCCTGGTCGACGACGAGGAGTCGATCCTCCAGATCGCAGGCGAGATGTTGCGCGAGCTCGGCTACACGGTGATCGCCGCCCGCAGCGGGGCCGAGGCGATCGCGGCCTTCGCCGGCCGCTCGAAGGAAATCGCCGCGGTCGTGCTGGACATGGTCATGCCCGGCATGAGCGGCGGGGAGGTTTTTGAGCGGCTGCGGGCGATCGACCCGGGGGTGAAGGTGCTGCTCGCCAGCGGTTTCAGCCTGAACGGCCAGGCCGGCGAGATTCTCGCCCGCGGCTGTCGGGGGTTCATCCAGAAACCTTTCAATCTCGAGCAACTCTCGCAGAAGCTCAGCGAGATCGTTTCTGCGCCGGGCGCCTGCGGCAGGGGGCTATAGCGCGTCCACGACCGGGTCTCTCAGGATCGCGGCGACGGCCTCGGCCGCCGCGGCTGCCGCCTCGGGGAAGACCTCGGCCAGGGAGGCGACGTGCCGCAGGTTGTCCGCCGTGCGCAAAATCAGGACGGCGAGATCCCCCTCCTCAAGCTCGCTGATGTGAAGCGTTCGCTCCCAGCTCTCCCCCCTCGCCCAGGCGTAGAGCGCCGCGGCCGGCCGGATCGAAAGCGGCCGGGCCTCGAAGCCCGCATCCAGCATCTCCCCCATGAAGGGCGACAGCGCGAGCGCAAGCTTCCGGTAGGCGGAGGCGAGCGGCCGCGGGATCTGCCGCTCCGAGAGCCGCTCCTCGATCTCCTTTTCGAAGACGAAGGGGGCGATCAGCCCGGCGAGCAGCGCGGGGTCCTTTTGCGGGAAGGCCGCCCGGCGGAAGCCCTCGGCGATGAGGAGCGGCCGGTCCACGCGCAGCCGCGAGGCCCAGAGGCCGTCCTCGGTGAGGGCGTTTTCGGGATTCACGTAGCCGTGGTCGCGCAGGAAGGCGAGGTGGTGCTCGAACTCGCGCCACAGGCGCTCTGCGGCCTCAAGACGCCCGGCGCCCCCGCGGCGGACGGCCTTCGCCCTGCGGAAGGCGGCGAAGGAGCGCTTGAGCAAGTCCTCGACCTGGGGCGGGGTGTGCGACAGCAGGAGGTTCAGGACCATCGAGAAATTGATGTGGATCCGGCTTTCCACGTCGGAGGGCTCGGCGTTGAGCAGCGCCGCCACGTGCAGGAGGTCCATGAAGCGGTTGGGGACCGTGAGGACGAAGCCGATGCGGTCCATGCCCCGGCGGCCGGCGCGGCCGGTCATCTGGTGAAACTCGGTCGGGTCGAGCGGCAGGAACTCGCTTCCGTTGAAGCGGTCGGAGTAGAGGAGAACGATCGTGCGCGCCGGGAAATTGACCCCGGCCGCGACCGTCGAGGTGGCGAAGACGGCATCGAGAAGCCCCTCGGTCATGAGCCGCTCGACAAGGAGTTTCCAAATCGGCAGCTGGCCCGCGTGGTGGGAGGCGACCGCGAGCTCGCGGAGATGATAGAGCTGCCGGTGGCGGCCGACGCGCTCGCTCAAGGCCGAAAAGTCCCGCACGAGCGCCTCTCTTCTGGCGAGCTTGCCGCCGTCTTCGGGCTGGTTTCCGAGGCAGGCGGAGAGGGCCTGGTCGCATTCGGCGCGGGACTTGAGAAAGAAGATGGCGGGCAGGAGATCGAAGCGCCGCAGGACCTCGATGATCCGGCCGAAGGAGGGCGGCCGGTTGGCCCAGGGGCTGCGTTTGGAGCGCACGAAGCGCAGCACCTTCTCGTGCAGCCCGCCTGTCGCCGTGCCCCGGCGGGAGAGCCGGCAGAAGGGAAGCAGCAGCCCGGCCGGGTTGAGGAACAGGGGAAAGAGCGGCACCGGCCTGCGCGTCTCCTCGACGACGCGGCAGGGGCGGCCGCGGACCGAGGAGAGCCAGGCCGCGATCTCGGGGGCGTTGCCGATCGTGGCCGAGAGGAGAAGCAGGGGGATGCGCGAGGGGAGGTAGATCATCACCTCCTCCCAGACGACCCCCCGCTCGCGGTCGCCCAGGAAGTGGGCCTCGTCAAGGACGACGAAATCGAAGCCGAGCGACTCCCCGCGGTGCATGGCGTCGTAGAGCTGGTTGCGCAGGATCTCGGTTGTGCCGACGATCACCGCGGCATCGGGGTTTTCCTTGCGGTCGCCGGTGAGGATGCCGACCTGCTCCGGGCCGAAGAGGCGCCCGAAATCGGCGAACTTGGCGTTGCTCAGCGCCTTGAGGGGGCAGGCGTACCAGGCGCGCCCGCCAGCGGCGAGAACGCGGCGGATCGCCTGCTCGGCGATCCAGGTCTTGCCGGCCCCGGTTGGTGCGGTGACGAGGCAATCGGCTTTCCCGACCGCCGCGAGCGCCTCGAGTTGGAAGGGGTCGGGGGAGAAGGGCGTTTCTTCCGGAACCCCGATCTCGGCGAAGACCCGCTTCAGCGCCGGGTCGGCGGCAGGCGAAAACCGCCCCCCCGCCGCCTGCGGCCCCGCACGTCTTCTCGAAGGGTATCTTCTCATCGCCATATAGGGGACGTCCATTCACATATCATTATATTGAAGCAAGATGATCTAGCAATGGACGTCCCATCTTGGATAGTGATATGTGAATGGACGTCCCCTATTGGAGGAGGAGGGTGGCGATGGCGGCGACGCGGTCGCGCGCGGGGCCGCCGGCGTCATACGGGGAGAGGCCCTTGAGGTCGGCCTCGATCAAACGGTCGTCGTGCGGGATGAAGCCCAGGAACTCGAAATCGGGGAGGTTTTCTTTGAGAAAGCCCTCGTCGCCCGCGTTGCGGACCTTGTTGCCGACGATCGCGATGCGCCGGAGGTTGATCTCGGAGGCCAGCCTGCGGATGTGAACCGCGGTGTCGATGCTCCGCCTGCCCGGCTCGACGACGACGATGAGCTTGTCCACGGCCTTGGCCGTCGCGCGCCCCAGGTGCTCGATCCCCGCCTCCATGTCCATCACCACGACCTCGTCGCGCCGGAGCACGATGTGCATGACGAGCGCGCGCAGAAGCGCGCTCTCCGGGCAGATGCAGCCCGCCCCGCCTTTTTTCACGCCCCCCAGGCGCATGAGCTTGATGTTCCCCATCTTCGCCGAGAGCGCATCCGGGAGATCGTCGACGCGCGGGTTGAGCTTGAAGTAGCCGCCGATCGAGCCCGGCTGCGCGCCGGTGCGCTCGAACACCAGCTCCTTCATCTCGGAGATGGGGACGATCGCCTCGGCCCCCGGGATGCCGATCCCGGAAGCGAGGTTCGCGTCCGGGTCGGCGTCGATCGCGAGCACCTTTTTCCCTTGCTCGTCAAGCGTGCGGACAAGGAGGGCGGCGAACGTCGTTTTGCCCACCCCGCCTTTTCCGCTGACCGCGATTTTCATCCCATCCTCGCCATATCTCGGGTTGTGGCGAAAACCACCCGCCTGCGAATATAGCGCAGGGCGGGGCCGAAGGCAAAAAAACGGGGCGGGCCCTTCAGCCCGCCCCGCAAGGGGGTTCGAGAAGGGTTGGCCTACAAGTTCCGCCGCCAGCGCGCCGGGGTCTCGATCGTGGAGAGGTTGCGGTTCAAGGGCGAAAACACATCGCGCTTGAAGCGGAGCGTTCCCTTCTTGTTGCCCGGCCCCGGGGTGTCGAGCTCCCAGTCATAATCCGGCCCGAGGTTGATCCCCGGTCCGGCGAGAAGCTGGGCCCAGACCTGGTCGTCGTCGCGGTAGCCCTCGTTGGATAGCTTGACCAGCGCCCAGGAAAGGGTTTCGCGGCCGTTCATTTCGGAGACGCCCATGTCGATCGCGCGGTACTTGGAGGCGGTTTCCGCATCCATGTACCGGGGGATGAGGATCGCCGCCAGCACGCTGAAGATCACCAGGGTGGCGATCAGCTCGATCAGGGTGAACCCCTTGCAGTTGTTCATGGAAGTGATCCCAACCCCTGCACGACACCTATTGGAAGATCGGTTCATCGGCTTCCCTGGAAGGATCGAGTGGATCTCGCTTCGTCTTTAACCCCAAACTCATGAGGATCGGCGCCAGGAGCCAGGTTGCGAAAGCGTTGCTTTATCCCTGGTCAGGCTGATCGGAGCGCCGCCCTTGAATCTCAGGCTCCCACCCGTGGCCGTCGGGCCACCAGTCTCCCACGTATAGTCCGTGGACCCGGTAGGGTTCAGGTTATAAATCTCTGGAGTGGCGCGAATAGCCGCATCGATCGCATCATCATCGGCATAAGTCACATTGGAAATCTTCGCATTCGCCCACGCAAGGCTTTCGCGGCCGTTCAACTCCGATATGGCGGCGTCGATCGCCCTGTTTTTGGCGTTGGTTTCAAGGTCGATGTACCGCGGCACGGCCACGGCGGCCAGGATGCCGAGGATGATGAGGACGGCGATGATTTCGACCAGGGTGAACCCAGATTCACTCTTGATGATCTTCTTGGCGTTCATTCTATCTTCTCCTCACGAGGCGTTTTCGGGTCTGCGGCGCTCATGAGGCTTAGCATAATTCATGCCATAATATCTGGCAAGCCCGAAAATAAAATATTAGAAATCGATTCAAATAGTTGTAATTTTCTGGCAACTTCCCCGCTTTCGAGCGGTACCTGCTTCATTCAAAATATGTAGATTTTTGAATCAAGCTGAAACCCTGGATTCATATTTTTTGATGCTTTTCACGTCGATTCCGAGCTTGCGGATCCTATGCCAGAGGCTTCTCTGGTTGATCCCGAGGAGCTCGGTCGCCCGGGATTGGACCCCGCCCGTCTTGATCAGGGCTTCGATGATCAGGTTTCTTTCGATCTCGTTTAGTTTTTCATCGAGGCTCATGGTTGCCGGAAGCCGGATCTCCGAATCCGGCGGCAGCTCATCGAAGATGCGCGTGATCTTTTCCGGGAGCTGGGCCGGCTCGATATGCCCCCCCTCGGCGATCAGGGCCGCGGCCTCGATCACGTTTTTCAGCTCGCGAATGTTCCCGGGCCAGGGGTAGGCCATGAGCATCTGCAGCGCAACCGAAGAAATATCGATTTTTTTCGGCGCCTTTTGCAGGAAATGGTCGACCAGGAGGGGAATGTCCTCCTTGCGTTCGCGAAGCGGCGGCAGATGCAGGCTGAAAGCGCTCAGCCGGTAGTAGAGATCCTCCCGGAAGGCCCCCTCCTCGACGAGCTTTTCCAAGTTCTTGTTGGTCGAGGCGATGAAGCGCACGTCGACCTTGACGGTGCGCGTCCCGCCCACCCGGTAGAACTCCTTTTCCTGGAGCACGCGCAGGATCTTCGCCTGCAGCTCAAGGGGCATATCCCCGATTTCATCGAGAAAAATCGTGCCGCCGGCTGCGAGATCGAATTTCCCGGGCTTGAAGGCGCTCGCCCCCGTGAAGGCCCCTTTTTCGTGCCCGAAGAGCTCGCTCTCGAGAAGCTCGCGGGGGATGGCGGCGCAGTTCAGCTTGACAAAGGGCTTGTCTTTCCGGTGGCTGTGGGCGTGGAGGCTGGTGGCGACGAGCTCCTTACCCGTCCCGCTCTCCCCCAGGATGAGCACGGTCGTGTCGCTCGGGGCGACCTTCATGATCAGGCTGAAGATCCCGCGGATGGCGACGCTTTCGCCGACGATCTCGGGGAAGAAATGGCGGGCGTCGATCCGGCTCAGCACCGTGGTCACGCGGTCGAAGACGCTGGCAAACTGGGCGAGCTTGTCGCCGCCTTTCTTTTGCCCCTCGCCCGCCGCCTTGAGGGCCGGGAGCTCGCTTGCCTTGCGGACGAACTCCTCGACCGGCCGCAGAAGAAAGCGCACGAGGGCGAGCCCGGTCCCGAAGGCGAGCAGGCTGATGGCGATGATCAGCCAGAAGACCCAGGTGGCGGGGTCGCTTTTGGCCTCGATCCCGTAGCGCGTGACGCGGTAGGCCAGAAGCGCCGAAAAGATCGCAAACCCCGCGAAGATGAAGGGGATGATGACGTATAGGCTGATGTGGAACCGCTCCTGCTTCATTTCACCTTGAGGGAGATGTCCCACATGGGCAGAAAGATCGCCAGCGCAAAGAAGCCGACCACCGCGGCGAGGCTGATCGTGAGCACCGGGGCGATGGCGTCGGAGAGCTTTTTCGTCGCGTACTCGACCTCGGTGTCGTAGTGCAGGGCGACGTCCCGGAGCAGCGTGTCGAGATTTCCGGACTCCTCGCCGACGGCGATCATGTTGATCAGCATGGGCGGGAAATAGCGCGCCTGCCGGAGCGGCCCGGAGATGCCGCGGCCCTCGCGCAGCCGGTCCTTGATCCCCTCGAGCTGCCGGGCGATCGCCTCGTTGCCGATCGTGCCGGAGAGGATGTCCATGGCATCGAGGATGTCGACCCCGCTCGACTGCAGAATCGAGAAGATGCTCGCAAAGCGCGAAACGGCCGCCTTCTGGAAGAGCCGGCCGACAAGCGGGATCCGAAGAATCAGGCTGTCGCGGAGCAGCCTCCCGGAGGCGGTGCGGCTGTAGAGCACGGCGGCGGCGGCGAGCCCTGCGACACCGAGGACGAGAAGCGCCCAGTGGCCCACGATCAGCTCGTAGAGCGCAAGGCAGATCCGTGTCGGCAGGGGGAGCGTGAGCCCGCTTGCCTGGAAGACGTTCACGAACTTCGGGATCACGCCGACGAGCAGGATGAAAAAGGCGACCCCCAGAAAGAGAATGACGATCACCGGGTAGGTGAGCGCGGACTTGACGTCGGATTTGACCTTGTGCTCGTGCTCGATCACGTAGACCAGGCGGTCGAGGATCTCGGGCAGCGCCCCCGAGGATTCGCCCGCGCGCAGCATGCTGCAGTAGAGAGGGGAGAAGATCTTCGGCTGCCGCCGGAAGGCCTCGTAGAGGCTCGCCCCCTCGCGGATCGCGCGGTGGATGTTCCCCAGCGCCTCCCGCAGGGACCGGTTTTCGGTCTGGTCCTCGAGGACCTGCAGGATCGTGAGCATGGGCACGCCGGCCCGGATGAGCGTCTTGAACTGCTTGGTGAACAGGATGAGGTCCGGGGCCTTGACCCGCGGGCGAAGGAAGCCGAGACCCACCGCGCCCCCGGCCCCCGCGAGCGGCTTGACGCTCGTGGGGATGAGCCCGCGGCCGGCGATCTGGGCCGCCGCGGCCTCGGCCGAGTCGGCCTCGATTTCGCCCTTTGCGGTTTCGCCGGCGTCGGTGAGCGCCTGGTAGCTGAATCGCGCCATGGGCCGTTCCGTTTCAGAGGAGGACGGCGGAGGCCGCCTCCTCGAGCGTCGTGATCCCCTGGATCACCTTGTCGAGGGCGCTGTCACGCAGGGTGCGGAAGGTGCCCGCCTGCACAGCGGCGCGCGCCATCTCGTGGGCGGGCCGGCGCTGGAGGATCATCTCCTGGATCATGGGGTCGATGACGAGCACCTCGAAGATCCCGGTCCGTCCCTTGTAGCCGGTGTGCATGCAGTTGAAGCAGCCCTGGCCGGCGGCGAATCCGCTCGTGTCGATCCCATCGAGGTTCCAGTAGCGGATCTCCTCGGCCGAGGGCGGCCGCGGGGTGCGGCAGTTGGGGCAGATCTTGCGCACCAGGCGCTGGGCGAAGGAGACGAGCATCACCGAGGAGACGAGGTAGGGCTCGATCCCCATGTCCATAAGGCGCGTCATCGCCCCGGCGGCGTCGTTCGTGTGCAGCGTGCTCAACACCCGGTGGCCGGTCAGGGCCGCCTGGACGGCGATCTCGGCCGTTTCCCGGTCGCGGATCTCACCCACCATGATCACGTCGGGGTCCTGCCGCAGGATGGAGCGCAGCCCGCTGGCGAAGGTCATCCCGGCCTTGCGGTTCAACTGCACCTGGCGGATCTTCTCGATCCGGTACTCGACCGGGTCCTCGACGGTGATGATGTTGATGTCGACCTTGTTGATGCGCTTGAGGATCGCGTAGAGGGCCGTGCTTTTCCCGCTCCCCGTGGGGCCGGTGCTGAGGATCATGCCGTAGGGCTTGACGATCTCCTTCTCGAGGCGCTCGCGGTCGGCGTCGCTCATGCCGAGGAGATCGAGGGCGTAGATATCGGCGCTCGTGTCGAGCAGCCGCAGCACCATGTTTTCCCCGTAGATCGAGGGGATGGTCGAGGCGCGGATGTTGATGTCCTTGTTTTTCATCTTCACCGTGAAGCGGCCGTCCTGCGGCACGCGCGACACGGCGATGTCCATGTTGGCGAGGATTTTGAGCCGCGAGATGATCGGCAGGAACATGCCCTTGGGCGGGGCGGGGACCTCGTGGAGTTTGCCGTCCACCCGGAAGCGGATCTGGACGTGGTCCTTCTCGGGGCTGATGTGGATGTCGCTTGCGCCCTCGCGCACGCCCTGGGAGAGGATCGAGTTGACGAGCCGCACCACGGGGGCTTCCTGGGCCATGCCCTGAAGCGAGCTCACCTCCACGTCGTCGAGAGTGGTCGTCTTTTCGACCTGCTTGTCGATCTGCACGTCCTCGAGGTCCTCGAGCACGCTGCCGACCCCGGCGTAGGTCCCGTAGAGGGTCGTGTGCAACTGGTTCAACTGCTGCTCGGTGCAGATCACGGCCTCGACCTCGAGGTTGGTGAAGACCTCGATGGCGTCGAGGGTGTGGATGTCGAGGGGGTCGGTCATGGCGATCGTGAGGAGCATCCCGTTTTTGGAGAGCGGCGCAACCGAGTACTTGTGGGCGATCTCGGCCGGGATGAGCTTGCTCAGCTCCATGTCGAGAATGTGGCGGTCGGGCCGGTACTTATCGATCTTGAGCTGGTTGCAGATCACATCCACGATCTGGGTTTCGCTCAGGATCCCCTCGCGCACGAGGTACTGGCCGAGTTTCAGGCCGCTTTTCTTTTGAAGCGGCAGGATTTCCTCGAGTTTCCGGCGGCTGATCAGCCCCGCCTCGACGAGCATTTCTCCAAGCTTTTTTCCCATGTTTGCAAAGGTCCTGCCGCCGGTGGTGTTTGCGTCCCAGGCCATCCCCCGCCCTCCCTTGCCCGAAAGGACCGCGCCCCTCAGCGTTCCGCAGGATGCGGGTCCGCGAAGAGAAGGGCCCCCTGCCAGGAGTCGATCAGCTCGGCCCCCTCCGCCGCGGGCGGCGGCAGAAGGGCCATCTGGAGCCGCGCCGTTTCGGGGTCGGAGAACACCTGCCTCAGGACGAGCAGAAAACGAAGCCCCTTCCCTGCGTCCCAGCGCGGGATGAGCCGCGCCGCGGGCGCGGACTCCGGCAGGCTCCTCAACGCCGCGAGCGCCTCCTCGAGGGTTTCCGTCTCCCCTATCTTAACCCACCAGGCCTTTTTGTTCAACGAGTTCACGGTTGCCGCGATCGCCGGCAGCCGGATCGCCCGCCCCGCCTCGATGCGGTCGGGGTCGTCGATCGCCGGGTTGGCGAGGATGACCGCCCGGAAGTGGCGGTTGGAGTAATTCCCGTAGACGCGGTGAATGAGCCCGGAGAGGGTCTCGCCCCGGCGCAGCCGAACCTCGCCCAGGATGGCAGGAGGGCCGGAACGTAGCGGATTGAGGGTGTTTTCGCGGCCGGCGAGGGCTTCGCTTGCTCCTGCCGGCGCGATAGGCGAAGAGGCGGGCGGCCCCGGATCGGCCGGCCAGGCTGCCGCCGGCCGCGCCGGCTCCCCGCCTTCGGCCGCGGCGGACGGCGGGGGTTCCTCCGGCGCCGGGGGGGGCGCATTCGGCTCCGTCGCCTTGTCGGCTGGGGGCAGAGGCAGATCGCGGCTGACCGCGGCCCGCTGCGGGTCCGTGGCCTTGAGCCGCTCGTGGAGGAAGGAACGCGGGGCCTCCGCGGAGAGCGCCCAGAGTGCCGCGGCCGCAAGCGCCGCCCCGGCCGTCCCCCACGCGGCGGCGCGGCGGCGTCCGGCTCCGGCGGGTTCCCGCGCGGTCACGACCCGCGAGGCGCAGCGCCGCACGGTCGCGCGGGTGACGCGCCGTGCGTTCTGGATGATCATCGCCAGGATGCACTGGTGGCAGAGGTTGATGATCTTCCGCGGATAGCCTCCGCTTGCGCGGTGAACGGCCCAGAGGGCGGGGAGGGTGAAGAGGTCGAGCGGGGTCTGCGAGGCGCTCGATTTTTCCAGGCGGAAGCGGATCATGCGCCGGGTGTCGCCGAAGTCGAGGGGCTTCAGCCGGTGCAGGAGATTGATGCGGTCGCCGAAGTTGGGGTGCCGCCGCAAAGTCTCCTCGAACTCGCGTTGGGCGAAGATCACGATCTGGAGGAGCTTGCGGTCGTTGGTCTCGTAGTTCAAAAACTCGCGCAAGAGCTCGAGGCAGAAGGGGGGGATCTTCTGCCCCTCGTCGATGATGAGCACGACGTTGCGGTTCTGCTCGACCCCTTTTTGAAAGAGGATCTGCTTGATCGCCTCCTTCGCCTGCCACTCCGAAGCCTCGGCCGGCAGGCGCTTGCCGCTGAGCAGCCGCACCACGGTCGCCAGGAAATCGGCGCCGTCCCGGAAGGAGGGGTCGAGGATGAGGTGGGTTTCGACCTCCGGCCGCCGGGCGAAGCGCCGGATGAGCTGGCGGCAGAGGGTCGTCTTGCCGGTGCCGACTTCGCCCAGGACGACGTTCAGGCCGCGCCGCAGGTGGAGGGCGAGCTCGATCTTCTGCAGGCAGTCGAGGTGCTGTCGGGACTGGTAGAAGAAGTCGGGGTCCGGCGAGTTGGAGAACGGCTCGCGCTCAAGGTTGAGAATGGAAAAATAATCCATGGCGGATCCGGCCCGAAGCGGCGGCCAACGCGCACCCGGCGGCGCACGACGTTGCCGGTCCCGGCCGGGGCGCGGCCCGACCCGGCCGGGCCTTGCCCCTCGGGCCTGCGTCCGTTTCAGCCCCCCGCCGGGAAGGGCTTGAGGATCGTCGGCGTGATGAAGATCAGCAGGTCCTCCTTGGAGCTCCCCTTGCCCTGTTTCTTGAAGAGCCAGCTGAGAAGGGGGACGTCGGTCAGGCCGGGCACCCCGGTCTCCTCGTCGGTTGTGCTTTCCTTGTTCAGGCCCCCGATCACCAGCGTCTGGCCGTCGGCCTGGATGACGTTCGTTTCGGCGTTCTTGGTGACGATCGTCGGGTTGCCGAGCACCTGGCGGGTGAAATCGACCTCGTCCTTGTTCACGCGCACGGCGAGCTTGAGGGTGCGGTTGTCGATCACGTGCGGGGTCACCTTCAGGCTGAGGACGGCCTTCTTGTACTGGATGTTCACCTCCCCGTCCTCGACGCTCTGGAAGGGGATGTCTCGGCCGCTTTCGATGAGCGCGGTCTGGTTGTCGAGGGTCGTGATCGAGGGGCTGGAGAGGATGTTCAGCTTGCCCTCTTTCTGCAGCGCGGTCAACTGGGCGGCGAGCAGCGATTTGCCGACGTTCTGGAAGATGAAGCCGAAGCTCGAGGCCCCCGCCGCGGTGACGGGGAGGTCGATCACGTTGCCGGTCGTGGGATCGACCGCGGTGCCGACCCCGGAGCCGAGCGCGTTGTTGTCGCGGCCGGTGAGGAAGCCGCGCCGGTCCCCCCCGCTCAGCTGGTAGGCCCCGCCCCATTGGATGCCGAGATCCCGGGCGACGTCCTTGTTCGCCTCGACGATGAAGGCCTCGATCAGCACCTGGGGCGTGGGCCGGTCGAGCTTCTCGAGCACCGCGAGGATGACGTTCAGATCCCGCGGCAGGGCGTTCACGATGATCGAGTTCGTGTGCGCATCGACGAGGATCGAGCCGATCGGCTTGTTCGCCTTGTCCGTCGTGAGGAAGGCCTTCAGGTTTTCCTGGAGTTTTGCGGCCTCGGCGAACTTGACCGGGACGATGCGCGTGACCGGGGTCTCGACCAGCGAGAGCTCGCGCCGGCGGCTTTCCTTGCGCAGGTCCTCCTCGAGGTCGTCCGCGGTCATGATGCGGATGATGTCCCCCTGCCAGGCGTAGCTCAGGTTGTGGGTGCGCAGGATCCCTAAGAACACCTGGTCCCAGGGCGCCTGGGTGATGTTGATGCTCGCCCGGCCGGTGACCTTGTCGTTGAGGATCAGGTTCACGTCGGCCGCCCGCGCGAGCGCGCGAAGCAGGGTGGCGACGTCGACGTTGCTCATCTTGAGGCTGACGCGCCGGGTGGGAAGCGGTTTTTCCTTCTCGCCGGAAGGCTCCCCCGGCGGGGCGACCTTTTCGGGCACCCGCTCGCGGATGGGCTCCGGCGCCGCCGGCGAGTGGCCCTGGGATTCGAGGGCCAGCGCCTTCCACTTCTCGAGGAACGGGTTTTCGGCCTCGGGTTTCTTGGGCGGGGCGCAGCCCCAGGCGAGGAGCATCACAAGCGCCCAGGCGGCAGCCGATCGGACGTTGGGCAGAAGGCGTCTCATGGGCCGGTATCCTACTCGGTTTCCTTGAGGGGGATGACGACCTCGCCCTGCGGGGAGGCCACGATCACCTGGTTCGGGCGCACCGCCTTCACGACGAAGCCGCCAGCGGCCAGGCGGTCGCCGGGTTCGTATTCCATGCCGTTGATGATGGCGATGCGGCGGCCGCCCGCCTCGATGAAGCCGCTGTAGAGCAGGGGCGGGGAAGGCGCCGCCGTGCGGCCGGCCGCCGTTTTTTCTTCGCCCGCGCCGCCCGCTTTGCCGCGGATCTCGAGAAAGGGGTTGCGGGCCCATGGGGCTTCGGCCCGCTGCAACAGGAGGTCGCCGCCGGGGCCGCCGGCGCGGACGGCGTCGGCCACCTTGGTGATGAAGACGTTGAGCGGCTCTCCCGCCGGGGCGGCCGCCGCGGGGAGGCTTGCGGCCTTGGAGCGCGGCAACAGCAACTCCACCGCGCCGTAGCCCACGGTGAGGACCATCAGGCCGACGATGATCTTCTCGCGCGGGGTCATGGCTATTCTCTCGCGAGCCACATTTTAATGTTGAGCTCCTCGCCCCCCTCGGACGCGCGCACCTCGATCTCTTCGAAGCCCTCGAAATACCCGAGCGAGGCGGCGGCCAGAAGAAAGCCCCGGAAGTCGAGAAACCGGCCGCTCAGGCTCACCCGCACGAGAAAGCGGTGCGAGGCGTCGGTCAGCGTGTTCACGTCGGGGGCGATCTCGCGCACCGTCAGCCCGTGCGCGGCGGCGATCTCGGCGAGCGTTCGCGGCAGCGCCGCGATTTCCCCGCGCGCAAGGCGCACCCGCGCCGCGGGGTTGAGGCGCGGGTCGGCCGGGGCCTTCGATTTTTCGAGCAGGTTCAGAAAGACCGGGTGGAGCACGCGCTGCTCCTCGAGCCGCGCCTTGAGGCCCGCGATGTCGGCCTCGAGCTCGGCCTCGAGCTGCCTTGCCGGCAGGATGACGATAAGCGCAAAGACCAGAACCCCCGCCGCGCACAGAAGCAGCAGGATGAGCGTCGAGGTGGGCAACAGGAAGCCGGGGCGGCCGCGTTTCATGCGCTACACGACCTCCAGCTGCGCCGTGAAGCGCAGGACCGGCTGGTTGTCCACCACGTCGAGCGCCTTGCGGCTGATCGTGGGCTGCCGGAAGAGGGGTGAGTTCTTGAGCGCCATGAGGTAGGAGGCGAGCTCGGCCTCGAGGTCGCCGCGCTCGCCGCGCACGATGCCCTCCACCACGAGGATCTTTTTGGGGGCGGGCTTTTCGGCGGAAGCCCCGGCTTTTTGTCCGGGGGAGGCGGGCTTGGCCGGAGGTGTTTCCCACTTCGCGTTCACCCCGACGAGCCGGACCTGCGGCGGGGTCGTGTTCGCCAGCTCGCCCAGGACGGCGAGACCCAGGAAATGGGCGCCCGCCCCCTCGAGGCCCTGCTGCCGGGCGCGGATCTTGCTTGCGAGGTTCAGGATGAGATTTTTGTCCACGCGCACGTCGAAGGAGGCGAGCTGGTTTTGCAGCCGCAGCCGCTCGATCTCCTTTTCGCGCAGCCGGTTGTCCTGCCAGAAGGCGAGGGCCGCCCCGCCGAGCACGAGCGCAAAGAAGGCCGCGAAGACCGCACGGTTCAACCTGCGCACGCGGGTCTCGCGCTCCCGGTCCTTGTAGGTGTAGAGAAAGTTCGGGGTGACCGCGTTGCTCGCGAGCGCCATGCCGAGGGCCGGGGCGAAGGCGCTCTGCTCCTCCGGGGAGCCGGGCGGCGGCTTGAGGCAGCGGAGCCCTTCTTCCCCGCGGAAGGGGTTGAGCAGCTCGACCGGCAGCCCGAGCTCGTCGCCGATGTACTCGATGAGGCTCGAATGGGGCCGGACGCCGCTTGAGACGTACACCTTCTCCACGCGGGCGTTGTCGAAATGGAGCGCGAAATTCCTGAAGGTGCGCTCCATCTGGCGGACCAGCCGCTCGAGCGCGGGAAGGATCATGCGGAAAATGCGCTCCTCGCGCACGGAGGGTGGTTTTTCGGTTCCCGCTTCGCTTGCGCCTTCGGCCGCGGCGGGCCCGCCGTGGACGGGGGGGAAGAAGAGGGCCTGGGCCGCCTCCACCTCCTGCCGCAGGCGGGCCTTGATCGCCCGGATGCGGCCCGGGTCCGAGGTGGGGGCTTTGGCCAGCGAAAGCTCGAGCCAGTTCTGCTCGATCTCGTGCTGCAGGGCCTCGATCATGGTGCGGATGCCGGCCTTGACGCCGCGCGAGAGGACGAGGCGGTTGCCGGCGAAGATGTCGATCCGCGACCAGTCGCGGCCGATGTAGAGGCCGGCCACGGCCCCGCCGTAGGTCGGGATGCGGCCGGCGAGCATCAGGGTCTGGACGGCGAAGGGGACGATCGAGACGCCCGCGAGCGGGAACCCCGCCCGGGCGAAGAGCTGGCGCGTCTCCTCGATCTCGCTCTTCGGGGCGACACAGGCCATGACGGCGATCCGGCGGGCCCCGGCCTCCTCGGCCTCGCCGAGGACATGGAAGTCGAAGACCGTCTCCTTTTCGTCGAAGGCGTTCTGTTTGCGGTAGGTCCAGTAGACGGTGTTCGCGAGATGCTTCGCCGGAACCCGCGGTACCTTGAGGTAGCGCGTCTCCACCTGGGCCGAGGGGATCGTGGCCCAGAGCTCCAGCGCCCGATGGGGGCCCAGAAAGCGAAGCAGGCTCTGGCGCAGAAACCTGGGGAAGTCGGGGTGGCTGCGCGGGATGTCCGGGTCGAAGGGGATGCGCGCCCAGTCGAGCAGATCGACCCGTTTCTCGGAGGCCCGGCTCACCTTGACGAGCTTGAGGTCCTCGTGCCCGAGGTCGACGCCGGCGGCGATCGTGCCGCGGCCGAAGGGGAGGCCATGGAGAAGGGTTCCTTTGACGCGGCGGCCGGTATCCTCCAGGCGGGGCTGCGGCTCGGCGGCGGGCGGGCTTTCGCTGCGGATCAGTTCAAGGAGGCGTTCGGTCGAGGAAAGCTCATCCTTCTTGGCCAAGGGATCTCTCCGCCTGCGGGCATCGGTCCGAAATTTCGCAAGCAACCATAAAAATTAACTCACGAATCAACCGCCAAGTCAAGGCGGGGGCGGCCCCTGCCAGAGGCCGGGGGCGGTCGTTTTCGCTATTGTCAAACCGCGGGATGGCCGCTACAATAATTTATGAAGTTTTTTTCCCAGCCCCCGGAAGGACGATCGCCTCTTTTGAAACGCGCTGGAGCGAGATGGAAGCCGAGCTGATCGGGGTCAGCAACAACATCCAGCGGATCCGCGACATCATCGAGCGCGTGGCCGACACCTCGCTCAACGTCGTGGTCTGCGGGGAAACCGGTGTGGGCAAGGAACTGGTGGTGCAGCACCTCTACCGGCGGTCCAACCGCTTCGGCAAGCCTTTCGTCAAGGTGAACTGCGCCGCCCTCCCCGACACGCTCCTCGAGAGCGAGATGTTCGGCTACGAGCCCGGGGCCTTCACCGGCGCCGACAAACGCCGGCGGGGAAAATTCGAGCAAGCCAACGGCGGCGTCCTCTTCCTCGACGAAATCGGCGACATGTCGCTCCCGCTGCAGTCCAAGCTGCTCCATGTCCTGCAGGGCGGGGATTTCACGCCGCTCGGTTCCGAAAAAGCGGTCAAGACCGACGCCTGGGTGATCGCCGCCACCAACCACGATCTCGAGCGCGACCTGATCGAGGGCAAGTTCCGCGAAGACCTCTACTTCCGGCTGAGCGCGATCCGGATCACGATCGAGCCGCTGCGAAGGCGGCCCGAGGACATCCCGCACCTCATCAACTACTACATCAAAAAATATTCCGAAGAATTCCAGGGCAAGCGTTTCACCGCGCCGCGCAAAAAAACAATCGAGCGACTGCGCAGCTATTCCTGGCCGGGAAACGTCCGCGAACTCCAGAACATGATCAAGCGGATCATGATCCTGGGGGATGACGACGAAACTCTGGACAACCTGCTCAGGACGCCCGAGTCCCGCGTCGAGGACGGCCAGGGCCGCCCCGAGGCAACAAGCCCGCTTTTCGACCCGCGCGAACTGGCCAATCTCGCCAACCTATCGCTCAAGGAGATGCGCAAAAGGGCGGCCGACCGGGTCGAGCGCGAGGTCATCTCCTACGTGCTGAACAAGACCGCCTGGAACCGCAGCAAGGCGACCCGCATCCTCAAGATCAGCTACAAGACGCTTTTATACAAAATCAAGGATCTCGGCATCGAGCCCCCCCCGGATGTGTTCGACTGAGGCGCAACCGGCCTTCATGTGGGAAATTGCATCACCAGATGTGGGTCACTTCTTTCATGATGCGGGTTTCATCTAGCAGGCGGCATTTTTTTTACTTAAGGCACAACAACTTGATCCTGTTTATAAAATCGACCGTATCCCTCTCGCCGGCATGCTGAGCCCAAGGTCCGACGAGCTGGCACGCGAAATGCTTGTCTGCTGTGCTTGAACCTTCACCCGATCGGGTTTGAGGACCTCATGCCGATGGCCGAAAACGCCCCAGCCGGTCAGGACCCCTTGCGGGGGGAAAGTGAATTTTTGCCCGACAAGGGAGGGCGAAGACGAATCCCCGAGCGGCGGCGCTTCCGGTACACCTGCTGCATCCCCGAGCGGCGGAGCGGCAACGAGCGCCGCCAGCCGGGCGACCGCAGGCAAGCGCCGCGAGCGAAACCCCGCGAGGATGCCCTCGACTGATCCACCGCGCTCCCCCGGGCGGCGCTGCAGGCGGTGGGCCTTTTCGTTCCCGTCAGCGCCGCCGAAACGGCGGCGGATTGCTTGCTGACGCCCATGACTCCACGCGCGACCAGGCCGGCTGCGGCATCCCGGGGAGGAACACCCGAGAGCCCCCCCACGATCCGCGTCCGCTTCTGGGACCAAATGGTCCTGATCGGCGTCGGCCTGGCCCTCTTCTACACGCTCTTCGAGTCGCTTCTCTCCATTTTCCTGGACGTCAACGTCGATTTCATGCAGCGCCTCTTCGGCGCGGGCCCCGGCGCTCTCTACGGCCGGGTCACCGTGCTTTGCCTCTTTGCCATCTTCGGTTCCCACGCGCAGTACACGATCAACCAGCGCAAGCTCGCCGAGAAGGCCCTGCGCGAGAGCGAGGAGCGCTTCCGCGGCATCGTCGAAAACGCGCCGGTCGGCTACTGCGAGCTGGAACCGAACGGCTGGGTTACCTTCGCCAACGATGAGGCCTGCGCGATCCTCGGCTACTCCCGGGAGCGGCTTGCGGGCATGCGCCTGCAGGAGCTCGCCGGCGGCGAAAGCCGGGCTCTTCTCGAGGGGCAGTTTGACCGCGTGCTCGCCGCCGGTGAGACCGCGCGGAACGTGGAATGGGTCCTTTTGCGGGCCGACGGGAAGCGGCGCTTTGCGGAGTCCTCGATCGCCATCCAGCGCGACGATCGCGGAAGACCCGTCGGCCTGAGCGTCTTCTTCCGCGACGTGACCGAGCGCCGGCGTGCCGAGGAGCTCCTTAGGGCGAAGCTTGCGGCCGAGGCCGCAAACCGCACCAAGGGCGAGTTCCTGGCGAGCATGAGCCACGAGATCCGCACCCCCCTGAACGCCATTGTCGGCCTGGTCGACCTTCTCGTCAAAACCGATCTCCGGCCCGAGCAGCGCGAGGACCTGGACGTCGTGCGCGCCTCGGCCTACGCCCTGCTCTCCCTCATCAACAACCTGCTCGATTTCTCGAAGATCGAGGCGGGAAAGCTTGAGCTGCAGGAGATCCCCTTCGAGCCGGAGCGCTTCGTCGAAGAGACGGTCAAGATCGCGGCCGTCAAGGCCCACAACAAGGGAATCGAGCTCGCTTTCCGCATCGACCCCGCCGTTCCCCAACGGCTGCTCGGCGATCCCGACCGCCTGCGGCAGGTGCTGCTCAATCTCGTCGACAACGCCGTCAAGTTCACCGAGCGGGGCGAGGTGGTCGTCCGGGTCGGCGTGCGCGAAATCGCGGCCGGCCGTGCCCTGATGCACTTCGCGGTGCGCGACAGCGGGATCGGCATCCCCCCCGAGCGGCAGAAGCGGATCTTCAAAGCCTACGACCAGGGGGACCCCGCGGTGTCGCGCCGCTACGGCGGGACGGGGCTCGGTCTGGCGGTTTCGGCGCGGCTGGTCGGCCTCATGGGCGGCCGGATCGGTGTCAAAAGCGAGCCCGGCAAGGGAAGCCTCTTTGCCTTCACGGCCCGCCTGGGCATCCCCGGGCCGGGGGCGGCCGCGGAAACGCCGCTTTCCGCCCCGCCCGCCCTGCGCCGCGTCCTTCTCGTGGAGGACAACGAGGCCGCCCGCCGCATCACGGGGGAAATCCTGGCGCGGGCCGGGATCGGCCATCTCGCCGCGGCCGACGCCGGTGAGGCGAAGCGGCTGCTCTCCGGCCCCGGCGTGCCGGATGCCGTGATCCTCGATTCCGACCTGCCGGGCGAGGACGGCTTTGCGCTCGCCGCCTGGCTTCGCCGCGAGCGGGGGTTCGCCGGCCCGATCGTCATGCTGCTGACGTTCAAGAACCTCAAGCGCAAGCCGGAGTGCGACGCGCTGGGCGTCGAGGCCGCGATCGTCAAACCCTACGGGTTTACCGGCCTGGTGCACGCCCTTTCCGAGGCGGCCGCCGGAGCCGGGAGACGACCGGAACCGGAGAGGCCGGCTGCGGCCCCCCCGCCGGCCAAGGAGACGATGCCTTCGCTGCGGCTGCTCGTCGCCGAGGACACGCCGTTCAACCAGAAATTCATCCTGCGGCTGCTCGAGCGCTGGGGGCTCTCGGCCGTGCTTGCGGCCGACGGCCGGGAGGCGCTCGCCCGTTTTGCCGAGGAGCCCTTCGATGCCGTCCTGATGGATGTCCAGATGCCGGAGATGGACGGGCTCGAGGCCGCGGCCGCAATCCGCAAGCTCGAGGCGCAGACAGGACGGCCGCGCACGCCGATCATCGCCATGACGGCGCACGCGGTGCAGGGCGACCGCGAGCGCTGCCTTGCCGCGGGGATGGACGATTACCTCCCCAAGCCGATCGACGCCGCGGCGCTCAAGCGCATCCTCGAGGCCCGGGTGCCGGCGGCCCGCCCCCGGGTGGAGCCCTCCCGGCTGCCCGAAGAGCGCTCGCTTCTCGAGGGGTTCGGCGGCGACCGGGAATTCTTCCGGGAGGTGGTCGAGGTCTTCTTAAACGACCATCCCCGGCAGATCGAGCTTCTGCGCCGGGCCGCGGAGCAGGGCGACGCCGCGGCCTTCCGCCGCGCGGCGCATTCGCTCAAGGGGATGCTCCGGGGGTTCCGCTTCGAGCCGGGGGCCGAAAAGGCCGAGCGCCTGGAGCGGGAGGCCGAGCAGGGCGCGCTTTCCGGGGCGGCTCCGTTGATCGCGGAGCTCGAGCGGGATATGCTCCTTCTCGATCGGCGCCTGCGGGGCATGCTCCGCGAGGGCGCGAAAACGAACTGAGGGCGGGCGGGGTCGATGGCGGAGGCCACCAAAAAGATTCTCGTCGTGGACGACGACCGCGTGATCCTCACCTTCGCCGAGCGCCTGCTCTCCTCCCGGGGCCATGAGGTGAAGACGGCGGGGGACGGCTTCGAGGCGTTGAACATCCTCGCCGCCTACACGCCGGACATCATCTTCTTCGACCTCATCATGCCCAAGATCGACGGCGACAAGCTGATCCAGATCGTGCGCAGCATGCCGCGCCTCGAGAAGTGCTTTCTCGTGATCGTCTCCGCGGCGGTCGCCGAGACGGATTTCAACTTCGGCGAGACGGGGGCGGACTACTACGTCGCCAAGGGCCCCTTCAGCGCCATGGCCGAGAATTTCCTCGCCGCCGTGCGCGCCGCCGACGCCCCGCACCCGGTGGAGCCCCGGAAGCCCGTTTTGGGGCTCGAGCACGTCTATTCGCGCCAGCTCACCCGCGAGCTTCTCTCGCGCAACCGCCACCTCGAAACCATCCTCGAGAGCATGTCCGAGGGGATCCTCGAGGTCTATTCGGGAAAAGTCGTCTACGCGAACGCGGCCGCGGTCCAGATGCTCGGCCTTCCGGTCCGCAAGATGCTCACGGCCTCGCCGGTTGACCTCTTCCCCGGGGAGGTCCGGGGGCGGATCGAGGCGCTCGCCCGGCTCCCGGCCGAGCGTCCCTCCGAGACCGAGCCCGATCGGCCGCTCGAGGTGCACGGCCGCGAGCTCCTGGTGAAGAGGCTTCCGGTCAAGGGGGACGAGGCGACCGCCATCTGGATGATCACCGACGTGACCGAGCGCCGCCGCCTGGAGATCCAGATCCAGCACATCCAGAAGATGGAGGCCCTCGGCACGATTGCCGCCGGGGTCGCCCACAATTTCCGCAACACCCTGACCGAGATCCTGGTGAACAGCCAGCTGATCCAGCTCAACCACAAGGATCAACCCGAGCTGCAGGAGATCGCCGCCCGCATCCACTCCTCGGTGAAGCGCGGGGCGCGGCTCGTGGACGGCTTGCTCCACTTTTCGCGCAAGGAGATCCGCCGCGAGTTCCAAGCCGTCGACCTTGTCCCGGTGATCCGCGAGGCGCTCGCCGTCGCCGAGGGCTCCTTCGGTTCCCAAATCCGCATCGAGGCGCAGGTGCCCGAAACGCTCTGGGTGCTGGGCGATGCGACGGGCTTGAGCCAGGTCCTGATGAACCTCTTCACCAACGCCCGCGACGCCATGCCCGGCGGGGGGGTGCTCCGGGTCGAGGCCCGGGAGGAGGGCGGCGCCGTCCTGCTCGTGATCTCCGACACGGGCTGCGGCATGGACGCCGAGACGCTCGAGAAATGCTTTGACCCCTTCTTCACGACCAAGCCCGTGGGCCAGGGTACGGGGCTCGGCCTTTCGACCGCCTACGGCATCATCAAGAGCCACGACGGCCGAATCCAGGTCGAATCCCGCCCCGGCGGCGGCACCGTGTTCCGCATCCATCTCCCCTGCGTCGCGGCGGCCGGGACGGGGCAGGGGGCAAAGCCCGGGGCGCTCGCCCGCGGCCGGGGAGAGACGGTGTTGTTCGTGGACGACGAGGGCGAAATCCTGCGCGCCATGGAGGGGTTGCTCCGGATGCTGAACTACCGGCCGCTTTGCACCTCGAGTCCCGAGGAGGCCATCCGGCTCTACCGTTTGCGCAAGCCCGATCTCGTGCTGCTCGACGTCAACATGCCGGGCATGGGCGGGATCGAGTGCGGCCGGCGGATGCTCGAGATCGACCCCGAGGCGCGGATCGTCCTCTTCACCGGCTGTGATCTCGACCCGCAGCAGGCCGGCGATGCGTTCGGCCGGGGGATCGCCCGGGGCACCCTCACCAAGCCGGCCGATCTCAAGGAGCTGAGCGAAGTCCTCGCCGCGGTGCTCTACCGGCAAAAACCCGCGGGAGAGGCGGCTTCCGCGCTTCCCGCGCAACCCCCCAGGGGCGAGGGCGAGGCGGCACCGGGCCTGAGTCCGGAAGGGGCCCGTGCACGTTTCGTGAGCAAAAGGGAGGTTTCATGAAGGGTTGGAAGATCCTGTGGGTTGTGCCGCTCGCCCTGATCGTTGCGGCGTCCGGCTGCTCTTCGGATGAACAGAAAAAACAGGCCCATTTCGCGAAGGCGAAAGCGTACGCGGAGAAGGGGGAGCACAAGTCGGCCCTGATCGAGCTCAAAAACGCGGTCAAGATCGACCCCCGCTTCGTCCAGGCGCATCTGCTGCTCGCCGAAACGAGCCTCAAGCTGGGGGATGCCCAGACGGCCTTCCGCTCGTACTCCGCCGTGGCCGAGATCGACCCCGCGAACATGGAGGCCAAGCTCAAGCTCGCCACCTTTCTCGCCCTGGGGCAGAAATTCGCCGAGGCGCGGGCGCGGCTCGACGAGGTGCTCGCCCGCGAGCCGCAAAGCACCGAGGCGCTTCTTCTGCTGGCGACGCTTCAGGCCCAGGAGGGAAAGCCGACCGATGCCGCGGCGAGCTTCCGCCGCGTGATCGAGATCGACGGCCGGGAGACGCGTGCCCACCTGGGGCTTGCGCGGCTGCTGGTCCAGCAGGGAAAACCCGAAGAGGCCGAGGCGGTGCTGCGCCGGGCCGCGGCCGTGGCCCCGGATGCGCTGAACGTCCGCATGGCCCTTTTTTCCCTGCACGCCGCCGCCGGGAAGTCCGAGGAGGCCGAGCGCGAGATCCGTTCCCTCACGGCCGAGAACCCGCAGAACGCCGATCTCTTGATCGCCATGGCGCAGTTTTACGCCGGCCGCAACCGGCCGGCCGAGGCCGAGGATGCCTTTCAGCGGGCGCTTGCCGCAGACGCGAAATCGGCGCGGGTGCCCCTGGCCGCGGCCTCCTTCTACGGGGCCCACGGAAAGCACGAGCGGGCGCTTTCGCTCTACGACGAGGCGGCCGCCCGCGAGCCGGAAAACCCGGCCATCCCCCAGGCGCGGGCGCGCTATCTCCTTGGCCGCGGGGATCTCGCGGGGGCCGAGGCCGAGGTGCTCCGGGTGCTCGAGAAAAACCCGAATTCCTTCCCGATGCGCCAGCTCAAGGCCGAGATCCTGGTCGCGCGGAGGCAGTTCGCCGCGGCGGGGGATCTCCTGGCGCAGCTTTTGCGCGATGAGCCCAACTCGGCGCGGCTGCATTATTTCAACGGGCTTGCCCTCTTCGGCCGCGGCGAGATCCGCCTCGCCTCGGCGGCGCTCGCCCGTGCCGCCGAGCTCGAGCCGGCGAACCTGAGGACGCGCCTTCTGCTCGCGGAGGTGGCCCTTGCCGAGCGCGATTACGGCCGCGCCCAGAAGGAGGCCGAGGCCGCCCTCAAGATCGAGCCCGGCAGCGTGCCCGCGAAGCTCCTGCTCGGAAACGCGCTCGCCCTGCAACAGAAAAACGCGGAGGCGAAAAAGGCCTTCGAGGAGATCCTGCAGCGCGAACCGCGCAACCCGAGCGCCTGGCTGCAGCTCGGACGGCTCGCCCGCGCCGAGGGCAAAGAGCGCGAGGCGATCGAGCGCTTCGAAAAGGCGCTCCAGGCCGAGCCCCGGATGCTCGAGGCCCTTTCCGGGCTTGCGGCCGCGCACCTCGCGCTGAAAGAGCCGGCCAAGGCGCTTGCCCGCTGCGAGCGGCATCTGGCGGCCATCGCCGGCGACGCGGCCGCCGAGGCCGCGATCTACCATATCCAAGGGAATCTCCACCTCGCCGCCGGAGAACCGCGCCGCGCCGAAGAGGCCTGGAAGAAGGCGGTGGAAAAGAACCCCCGGTTTCTCTCGCCTTACTACGCCCTTGCCGGGCTCTACCTCCGGGAGAAACAGGCCGACAAGGCGATCGCCAATTTCGAGGCCGCTCTTTCCCAGAACCCCGGGCAGGCCACCCCGCACATGCTGATCGGCGTGATCTACGACACCCAGGGGCGGCACGAGCTCTCCGAGCCGCACTACCGCCGGGCGCTCGAGATCGACCCGCGCTTTGCCCCGGCCGCGAACAACCTCGCCTACCTCCTCGCCGAGGCGAACCGCGACCTGGACGAGGCGCTGAAGTGGGCGAAGATCGCCAAGGAGGAGATGCCCGAGGAGCCGAGCATCCTCGACACCCTGGGCTGGGTCTACTACCGCAAGGGGCTTTACGACTCCGCGGTCCTCGAGCTGCGCGACGCGGCGGCCAAGGCGCCGGAGAACCCCACGGTCGCCTACCACCTCGCGCTCGCCCACCTCAAGCGGGGGGAAGCGGGCAAGGCCCGCGCCGAGCTCGAGCGCGCGCTGCGGCTGGGAAAGGACTTCCCGGAGGCGGAGGAGGCCCGGCGGCTCCTGGCCGAGATCCGCTGAAGCGGGCGGCATGCGCCACGTATCGATCCGCATCCTCGCCTGCTGCATCCTGCTGCCGCCGATCCTCTACCTGGGGACGGTGGCCGCCCTCGAGCTCTTCCTCGCCCGGGAGACCCGCCGCGGCCTGGAAGAAAACCTGATCGGGGACACCCGGCCGCTTCTCGAGGGGAGCCTCCGGTTGCAGGCGGCGCTGCAGGCGAACGTGGAGCGCTACCTCGAGCGGTCGCCCCTCAGGCGCGCCGGGATCGCCGTGCGCGCGCGCGTCAGGACGGTGGGCGGAAAACCGCTTTACCCCGTTTTCATCGAAGAGGAGCGGGGCCCGGGGCAGGGGCCGGACCCGCTGGCGGTCGCCCGGGAGAATTTCCGGCTGCTCGAGGAGGGCCTCGTTGTCGAAGCCGAGGTCCGGCTCGAGCACAACCGGCCGCTTTCCAATGCCGTTCTCGCCCTCTATGTCGCCGCCGCGCTTTCCGTCCTCTTCGGGCATTACCGCCGGGCGGTGCGCAAGAGCCGCAGCGAGGAGGATGAGCGGCGCCGCGAGACGGAGCGGCTTGCCGCGCTCCAGGCCGAGACGAGTGCGCGGCTCGCCGCGGTGGAGCGCGAACGCGAGGCCCTCGCCGCCGAAACCCGGGCGCTCGAGGAGCGGGTGAGGAGCGAGCGGCTGCGGGCCGCGCGGAACGAGGATGATTTCATCCGCGAGATCGAGGAACTGGAAGCGAAGCTCGCCGAGCATCTGGCGCGGCAGGAAAAGCAGCGGGAGGAAATCGAGTCCTTGCGGGAAACGCTTGCCGGCCTCGACCGGGAGCAGCGCCGCGAGGAAAAGGTGCGCATCAAGGCCGAGGAGGCGATCCGGCGCCGCCTTGCCACCCTCTACAAGAATTTGACGGTGAACGAGCGCGCCGTCCAGGGCATGGCCGAGCTGAACGAGGATCTGCGCCTCAAGGCCGAGGAGGTGATCCACCAGCTGAACGCCGCCCCCGACCTCGTCAGCGTCAAGCGCAAGGTCTTCGGCAAGAAAAACCGCGAGACCGTGCTCGAGGTGGTCTTCGCCTACAAAGGGAGGCTCTATTTCCGGCGCGGTCCCGACCGCCGCATCGAGGTGCTCGCGATCGGGACCAAAAACACCCAGGAACGCGAACTCGAATTCCTGGCAAGCTTGTAATTCGAATTGCAGGCGGTATTCCTGGTTTCATGCTTCCCAACCGCGAGGGGCTGAAAATTTGTTTGATCCATGATTCTCGGGCAATGTTTTTGATACCGGGGAAGGGTTGTGATACGTTTCTTGCTCCGAGACTCGCTGAAAGACGCAGGGAGCCAACCCGTTGGTGAGGTGCCTCGATGAAAAAAAAGAAGCGGCTGCTCGTCATCGACGACAGCAAGGAAACGGTCGCCGGCCTGAAGAGCTTCCTCAGCCAGAAGTACGAAGTGCTCACGGCCTATAACGGCCTCGACGGGCTGAAGGTCTTCGAGTCCAGCCAGGGCAAGGTCGATCTGGTCATCACCGATCTCGTCATGCCGGAGATCAGCGGGGTGGGGGTCATTTCCATCATCAAAAAGAAATACCCCGGCACGCCGGTGATCGCGATCACCGGCTGGGGGGAGCACCCCGGCGCGCTCGCCACCGAGGCCGAAGCCGACCTCGTCCTCGACAAGCCTTTCGAGCTCATCGATCTGGACCGTCACATTACGGATCTCCTGGGCACGCGCTAACGGCGGCTTCGAGTCGCGCTGCGTTACAAACGGGGACTTTACATTTATTCCCATATTAAGGAAGAAAAATTCCCAGGCGCAGCGTTCGATGCGGCGCGCAGGTCATGAGGCCGGAAGCCCCTCTTTTCTGCCATCTACCGGTAACGATTCAAAAAGATGATTTCCCGGCCCAGCCGCGCGACGGCGGCCGAGACCCACGCGGCATAGAGATCGTGTGGCATGTTAATTGCTTTTCTATTTGCGTTCATGGCCGACCGGCCGCGGTAGCAACGCAAAAGCCCTTGGAGGGTGGCAAACCGTATGGAAGAAAACCCCAGGAACCAATGGGACCTCGTCACCGTTCTCCGGGTGATCTCCCGTCGCCGGTGGTGGATGATCGCCTCCTTCGCGCTCGCGGTCGTGACGGGGATCGTCCTCACCTTGACGCTGCCCAAGCTCTACGAGGCGAGCACCCTCATCCTCGTCCAGCGCCAGCGCGTCCCCGAAAAATACGTCCAGCCGGTCATCGCCTCCGACTTAGAGAACAGGATCAGCACCATTTCCCAGCAGATCATGAGCCGGAGCAACCTCGAGCGCATGATCGAGCGTTACAATCTCTTTGCCGGGGAGGAGTTCAGGAACGTTCTCTTGGACGACAAGATCGAGAGCCTTCGCAAGCGCATCAAGGTCGAGGTGAGCCGCAGCCGGCGGGACCGCGAGGCCGATGCCTTCACCATCAGCTTCCGTGACCGCGACCCCCAAACCGCGATGCGGGTCGCAAACGGCCTTGCCACCCATTTCATCGACGAGAACCTCAAGGTGCGCGAAACCCAGGCGATCGGGACGAGCGACTTTCTCGAAGCCGAGCTCGAATCGACCCGCAAGCGCCTGGAAGAGATCGAAAACGAACTCAAGGACTACCGCTCCCGGCACATGGGGGAGCTCCCCGAGCAGCTCGATGCCAACCTGCGGGTGCTCGACCGCTTAAACGCCCAGCTGAACGAAAAGGAGCAGAGCCTGCGGAGCGCCCGGGTGAACCTGGCCGCGCTGATCGAGGCCGAGAACCTCGCCCGTCAGGCCGTCGTGGTTTCCCCTGCCCAGCCGGCGCCGACCGGCCGCGAGACCGAGGAGACGATGAGCCTGCCCCAGTTGCGGGAGCGGCTTGCCGCGCTGCTTTCCTCCTACACCGAAAACCACCCCGACGTCGTCCGCGTGAAGAACCGGATCGCCAAACTCGAGGCGGCCGGCCAGGGGACGGAGACCGGCCCGGCCGCACCCCCCCCCGCGCCGGTGCTCAGCGCCGCCGAGGCCGAGCGGGTGCGGCAGAAAGCCATCCTCGAGGGGGTCATCCGCAACCTCGAGGGCGACATCGGCCGCATCCACCGTGAGATCCGCGAATACCAGGCGCGGGTGGACGCCGCCCCGCGGCGCGAGCAGGAGTTGCTCACCCTCAAGCGCGATTATGAATTGATCCGCTCCTCCTACAATTCGCTTTTGAACCGCAAGCAGGAGGCCGATATCGCCGTCAACATGGAGCGCAAACAGAAGGGCGAGCAGTTCCAGATCCTCGATCCGGCGCGGCTGCCGGAGAAGCCGACCGCCCCCGACCTGCGGCGGGTCTTTGCGATCACGCTGGCGGCGGCCCTGGCTCTCGCCGGCGGCCTGGTCTTCCTCGTGGAGAGAAGCGACACCTCGATCCGCAGACCGGGCGAGGCCGAGGAGCGATTCAACCTACCCGTGCTAGCCGCTGTGAACTGGATTGAAGGGCCCGCCGACCGCACGCTCCGCCTCTTGCACAACGCCGCCACCGCATGCTCGGTCCTGCTCGTCGCCGGGCTGACGGCGGGGTTTGCCTGGCTGGTGTTCGGGGCACCCGACCCCACGATCGAGGCGCTGATGCGGCATGCCAGCCTATAGCCACAAAGGCGGGGCAGGAGCTTTAGGGTTTCATCACCGGAACACAACCACAAGCATACGGAAGAAAAGATCCCATGGGCAAAATCTCCGAGGCCTTGAGCCGCTTTACGGAAGAGAGCCGCAACCGGCCCAAAGAGCAGGAACCCCCGCCGCTTGCGCCCGAGGCGGCGCTTGAGCCCTCCGACTTCGCGGCACTGGCCGGGTACGATTCCCTCTCCAAACACATTCTGCGGCTCGATCCCCAAGACGATGCCAAAAACGCCGCATCCCTGGAAAAACTGAAGCAAAGCGGCACGATCGACCGGCTGATTCAGAACGGGCTGCTTTACCCCGGCGGGAAGCTCACCCCCAAAGGGATCGCGGAAGCCGAGCGCATCAAGAGCCTCTACCGCGAGCGGCTCCGGCAGCGTAGGGAAACCCCGCCCGCTGCGGGCGCCCGACCGGCGGCGGATGCGGCGCAAAAGCCGCAAGCCGTGAAGCCCTCCACCCCGGAGGAGCCGGCCGGCGGACCCGAGGTCTCGCTTGCCGAGTTCAAACGGGGAACCCCGGCGCGGCCCGCCTTCGACCCTGAGGCGATCGACCGGACCCTCGTCACCCTGCTTGCGCCGCAGTCGGAGGAGGCCGAGCAGTTCAAAATCCTGCGCACCAACATTCTCTATCCTGTAAGCGGCGTCCCCCCGCGGACGATTCTCGTGACGAGCGCCGCCCCCGGGGACGGCAAGAGCTTCGTCGCCGCCAACCTCGCGGTCAGCATCGCCATGAACATCAACCGCTACGTCCTGCTGATCGATGCCGACCTGCGCAAGCCCGACCAGCATCGCCGCTTCGGCTACGGCGAAACACCCGGCCTGGCCGATTACCTCGAGCAGGGGATCCCGCTGCCGCGGTTTCTTTTGAAGACCGCCGTCGAGAAGCTGACGCTCCTCCCGGCGGGCCGCCCCCCCGACAACCCCTCGGAGCTCATTTCCTCCGAGCGCATGGCCGGGCTCCTCGATGAGGTCGCCAACCGCTACAAGGACCGGCTGATCGTGGTCGACGCCCCGCCGCTCGCAGTGGCCGCCGAGAGCGGGGTTCTCGCCCGGCAGGTGGAAGGGGTCCTCGTCGTCATCCGGCACGGGAAAACGCGGCGCGAGGAGATGCAGAATCTCCTCTCCCGGGTTCAGGGAGAGAAACTCCTCGGCTGCTTTATGAACGGCATCGAGCGCAGGGCGGCCCGCTACTATGGGTACTATTCCTACGGCCGCAAACGCTGAGGAACGGGACAGGGCGGCGGCCCTCACCCGCAGCAGGAGTTGAGCGGAGCCGGGCGGCCTGAGCTCCGAGGCCCCGGCGCAATCGAATCTCGGAAACATCGTGAGCAGGTTATCTCCGCCTCCCGTCGGCCTTCCCACTCTGATGGAAGAAGCGACTGGCGGCGGATGTAACCGACCAGGCGGAGCTATACCCTGAGGGTTTCGCTTACCTGGAAAACCTGTTGAAACCTAAACGAATTTTTTGGAGAGCGGACGGCAGGCGATGAAGGTTCCTTTCCTTGATCTCAAGCCCCAGTACCGCAGGATCGAGGCCGCCCTCAAACCGCGCTTCGAGGAGATCATGGCCGCCGGGGCCTTTATCGGCGGACCCGAGGTCGAAGCCTTCGAGGCCGAGTTCGCCGCTTTCTGCGAAACGAAGTACTGCGTGGGGGTGAGCTCCGGCACCGACGCCCTGCGGTTTGCCCTGCTTGCCTGCGGCATCGGCCCCGGCGACGAGGTGATCACCGTGCCGCACACCTTCATCGCCACCACCGAGGCCATCACCCAGGCGGGCGCCCGGCCCGTGTTTGTGGACGTCGACCCCGCCACCTCGACCCTCGACCCGGGGCGTCTCGAGGAGGCGATCACCCCGCGGACGCGCGCCGTCATCCCGGTTCACCTTTACGGCAGGCCGGCGGACATGGCGCCGATTCTGGAGATTGCGGGCCGGCGCAATCTCCTCGTGATCGAAGACGCCTGCCAGGCGCACGGGGCGCGCTACCGGGGCAAGCGCGCCGGCAGCATGGGCCAGGCGGGCTGCTTCAGCTTCTACCCGGGAAAGAACCTGGGGGCCTTCGGCGACGCCGGGGCCCTCGTCACCGACGACCCCGAGATCGCCCGCCGCGCGCGCATGCTGCGCGAGCACGGCCAGAGCCGCAAATACTACCACGACACCGAGGGCTACACCGGAAGGCTGGACGCCCTGCAGGCGGCGGTGCTGCGCCTAAAGCTCGCCTTTCTCGAGGAGGGAAACCGCGCCCGCCGCGAAAACGCCCGGCGCTACGACGAGCGGCTCGCGGACATCCCCGGTCTCTCCGTCATCCCCGACGGCGATCAAGACGTCGAGCCCGTCTACCACCTCTATGTCGTCTTCGTCGACGACCGCGAGGGGCTCCAAGAGCACCTCTCCCGCTCGGGGGTCGGGACCGGTCTCCATTACCCGCTCCCGCTTCACCTGCAGCGCGCCTATGCCGGCATGGGCCATCGCCGCGGGGATTTCCCGGTGAGCGAGCATCTCGCCGACCGGCTGCTTTCGCTTCCGATGTACCCCGAGATCTCCCCGGCGGAGATCGATTATGTGGTTTCCTGCATCCGCAGCTTCCAGGAAGGGAGGGCCTAAACGATGATCCGCGTGGGGCTGATCGGTTTCGGCTACTGGGGCCCGAATCTCGCAAGAAACCTGAACGCCAACGGCCGCTTCCGGCTGGTCGCCGTCTGCGACCGGGCCGAGGGCCGGCTCAAGCGCGCGGCGGCGCTCTACCCGCAAACCCTGCTGACCGCCGACCCCGAGGAGTTCTTCAAGCAGGACCTGGATGCCGTCGCCGTCGCCACCCCGGTTTCGACCCACTTCGAGCTTGCCGCGCGGGCGCTCGCGAGCGGCCGCCATGTGTGGATCGAAAAGCCCATGACCGAGACCGTCGCGGAGGCCGAGCGGCTGATCGAGCTTGCCGAGCAGAAAGGCCGCGTGCTGCTCGTCGACCACACCTTCGTCTACACCGGCGCCGTGCGCAAGATGAAGGAGATGATCAACCAGCGGCAGCTCGGGGACCTCATCTATTACGACTCGACACGGGTGAACCTCGGGCTTTTCCAGCAGGACGTGAACGTTCTCTGGGATTTAGCACCCCACGATCTCTCGATCATGGACCACCTCATGCCCTTCCCCAAGCTCGCCGTCTCGGCCACGGGCTGCCACTACTACGGCAACGGCATCGTCCCCAAGTCCCTGCTCACGATCTACATGGAGGGAAACGTCGTCGGCCACGTGAACGTGAGCTGGGTGAGCCCGGTCAAGATCCGCCGCACCCTGATCGGCGGCACCTCGCGCATGATCCTCTACGACGACACCGAGCCCTCGGAAAAGGTGAAGGTCTACGACAAGGGGGTCGACGTCAACGTGAGCCGCGAGGAGCTCTACCACCTCAAGGTCCAGTACCGCGTGGGCGACATGTACGCCCCGCGGCTCGACGACCGCGAGGCGCTCGCCGTCGAGGCCGAGAGTTTCGCCGACTGCATCGAGGGCAAGGCCAGGCCCGTCACCGGGGGACGGGCGGGGCTCGAGGTGGTCAAGGTCCTGGTCGCCGCCGAAACATCCCTCAGGCAGAAAGGCGCCCCGGTCGAGCTCTGACATGGAAAAAACGCCAAACCGCAAAATCGCCCCCGACGTCACCCTCGGCCGCGAGGTCGTGGTCCAGGAGTTCGTCAACCTCTACGGCTGCGCGATCGGCGATCACACGCGCATCGGCCCCTTCGTCGAGATCCAGAAAGGCTGCACGGTGGGCAAGAACTGCAAGATCCAGAGCCACAGCTTTCTCTGCGAGGGGGTCACCCTCGAGGACGGCGTCTTCATCGGACACGGCGTCATGTTCATCAACGACCCCTACCCGCGCGCGGTGACCGGCGAAGGGGCGCTTCAGACCGAGGCCGATTGGGAGGTCGTCCCGACGCTCGTCAAGCAAAGGGCCTCGATCGGCTCCAACGCGACCATCCTCTGCGGGGTCACGGTCGGCGAAGAGGCGATCGTGGGGGCGGGGAGTGTCGTCACCAAGGACGTCCCCGCCCGCGCCGTCGTCGCCGGGAACCCGGCCCGCATCCTGCGCTTTCTCTGAACCCAACGGTCTTCCCCATGGCTTCCCCAGGCCCGCCGGAAAACGGGGTCGAGGTCTTCGACCCCTGTGCGACCCCCGGCTGGGACGAGTGGATCGGCCGTCTACCGGGGGTCTCCTTCTTCCACGGGCGGCCCTGGGCCGAGGTGCTCTCCCGGAGCTACGGCTACCGCCCCTGCTATCTCCTGATGCGGTCGGGGGAAACCCCGTGCGGCCTGTTGCCCCTCATGGAAGTGAAAAGCGCGCTCACCGGCAAGCGGGGGGTTTCGCTTCCCTTTTCGGACAAGGCCCCGGTTCTCGCGCCGGATCAAGGCTCCTTCGAGCGGCTCTTCCGGGGAGCCATCGCCCTCGGCAGGGAGCGCGGCTGGCGGGGGATCGAGCTCCGGGGGGCGCCGCTTCCCCCGGGGACGCCCTCCGTTGCGGGCTTTCTCGAACACGAACTCGCCCTCGATCGCGGGGAAAAGGAGCTTTTTCGAGGGTTGCACCCCGCGACTCGCCGCAACGTCTTGAAGGCGCAAAAAGAGAGCCTCGAAGCGGTCTTCGCCTCGGGGGCGGAGGCGATGAGGGTCTTCTATCGCCTGCACTGCAAGACAAGGCGCGGCCACGGCCTTCCGCCCCAGCCCTGGCGCTTTTTTGAAACCATCCACAGCCAGGTGATCGCGCCCGGCCACGGTGTCGTCGCCGAGGCGCTCCACCGGGGAACCCCAGTGTCCGCGGCCGTCTTTTTTTTCTTTCGCGACCAGGTGCTCTACAAGTTCGGGGCCTCGGAAGAAAACGCCCTCCCGCTGCGGCCGAACAACCTGCTCTTCTGGGAGGCGATCCGCCGCTTTCGGGACCAGGGGTTCCAGACCCTCCATTTCGGCCGCACCGACCGGGAAAACGAGGGGCTTGCCCGGTTCAAGAGAGGCTGGGGGGCAGAAGAGCGGTTGCTCCTCTACCACCGCTTCGATCTCAAAAGCTGCTCATTCGTCAACGGCGGCAAGGGGCCCGGCACCTCCTACCGGGTTTTCCGCCTGCTTCCCGTCCCGGTGCTCCGGCTGATCGGGGCCTTGCTCTATCGGCATCTCGGATAACCACCCCCAACGAAAGGAGAGAAAGCGGTCGTGGCCGAACGGACCTCGAAAAAGACAGCCCAGCCACAGGAAAAGCCTGTCTCCATCTGCCCGCGGGGTGAGGTGTTCCCCCTGCCCACCGCGGCGGACTACCGGCGGGAAAACCTGCGCCTGAAGCGGCTTGCGGCGGCCGAGAAGAAAAAGGGCCGCGAGATCGTTGTCGTCATGGGGGTCGGTTTCGTCGGCGCCGTCATGGCCGCCGTGGTGGCCGACGCCGTCGACCGCCGAACGGGGAAGCCCTCCAAGTTCGTGATCGGCATGCAGCGGCCCTCCCCGCGCTCGTTCTGGAAGATCGGCTACTTGAATCGCGGGGTGGCGCCCGTCGAATCCGAGGACCCGGAGGTCCCGGAGATGATCCGGCGCTGTGTCCTCGCGAAGAAGACCCTGACCGCGACCTTCTCCTACGAGGCGCTCTCCCTGGCCGATGTGGTCATCGTCGATGTCCAGTGCGACTACCGCAAGGAGGCCTTCGGGGACGTGCGCCGGGGGCGGGCCGAAATCGGGGCGCTCGAGGAGTGCCTCCAGGTGATCGGCGAAAAGATCCGGCCCGACTGTCTGGTGCTCATCGAGACGACGGTCCCTCCGGGGACGACCGAGTACATCGCCTACCCGATCCTCAAAAAGGAGTTCGACAGGCGCGGCCTCTCCGGCAAGGAGCCCGTGCTCGCCCACTCCTTCGAGCGGGTCATGCCCGGACGGAACTACGTTTCCTCGATCCGCGACTTCTGGCGTGTCTGCAGCGGGATCAACGAGGAGGCCCGCGGGCGGGTCGTTCGTTTCCTGAGCGAGATCCTGAACGTGGAGCAATTCCCGCTCACGGTGCTCGACCGGCCGATCGAGAGCGAGACCTGCAAGATCGTCGAGAATTCCTACCGCGCGGCGATCCTCGCCTTCATGCACGAGTGGAGCGTGTTCGCCGAGAGAAACGGGGTCGACCTCATCAAGGTGATTCAGGCGATCAAGGTGCGGCCGACCCACTCCAACATCCTGTTCCCCGGCCCCGGGATCGGCGGCTACTGCCTGCCGAAGGACGGGGGGTTGGGGTTCTGGTCCTACCACACGCTTCTCGGCTTCACCGACGACATCTTCCGGATCACCCCGTCCGCGATCGACATCAACGACACCCGCGGCATGCACGCCGCCCAGCTTGTGCGCGACGCCCTGCGCAACATGGGCAAAATCGTCGCCGCCTCCAAGATCGCGGTCCTGGGGGCCTCCTACCGCGAGGACGTGGGGGACACCCGCTATTCGGGCTCCGAGGTGATCGTGCGCAAGCTGACCGAGATGGGGGCCGACGTCATGGTGTACGACCCCTACCTCAAGCATTGGTGGGAGTTCGAGAAGCAGGACACCTACCCCGCTCCGGGGCTCTCGCTGGCCCGCTTTTTCCGCAACCAGGAACGCCTGAAGGATCTCTCCCCGCAGCAGAAGCTCGAGGCCGCCCTCCAGGGTGCCGACGCCGTCGTGCTCGCCGTCCGCCACGACGCCTTCCTCAAGCTCGACCCCGACGCCGTGGTCCGCATGACCGGGAAACCCTGTGCGGTCGTCGACTGCTTCGGCATCCTCGATGACGACCGCATCCGGCGCTACTTCGAGCTCGGCTGCGAGGTGAAAGGCCTGGGCCGCGGCCACGTCAAGCGCATCAAGGACGAGGTGCGAAACGCCGCCGCCAACGGCCGCAGGACACGCGGCAGGTGAACTGCCAACCGGCCCAAAGGCAGGCCGTCGTGGATGGACCATCCTTCAGGGTCGAAGTCTCGCGAAGTCTTCACGATCCCCGCTGGGACGATTTCCTTGCCCGCTGCCCCAGCGGGCACCATGAGCAGACCAGCCTCTGGGCGCAGGTGAAGGCGAACTACGGTTGGTCTCCGATCCGGCATGTCATTTTTGAAAACGGCGGCATCTGCGGCGGTTTCCAGATTCTTTGCAAGTCGCTCCACCACGTTGGCAGGATCGGGTACATTTCCCATGGTCCCGCCATCGGCCGTGAGGATGTGACGCTCAAGCGGTATATTGCGTTTCAGATAGACCGTGCGGCCCGCAAGGAGCGATTATCCTACCTGGTGGTTGTGCCCGGTTATCCTGACCAGAACGTCGCCGCTCAATTGAAGGAGGTCGGCTTTAAAGAAAAGCCGAATTGGCTTCCGCCCACGGGGCTCATGCAAGCCACGTTTTTTGTGGATCTTCGCGATGACCTTTCTTTGATTTTCGGCAGGATGCGCCGGTCAACACGCAAAAACATCCGGAAGGGATTGAGGGCGGGTTTGATCGTCAGGCAAGGAAGGGATGAAAAAGACGTCGACACTTTCAGAAGTCTCCTGGAGGCACTGTGCCGCCGCAAAGGGGTTGCCCCGACGCCTCCGCAACCGGATTTTTTCAAGCACCTTTGGCGAGCATTTTCTCGACATGGAATTCTCAACATTTTTCTAGCGGAATTCGGCCAGCGGGCAATAGCCGGCCTTTTGGCGTTTTCTTTCGGTGATACCGTAAGGCTATGGAAAGCCGGATGGGACGGCACCATGCCGAGGCATTACCCCAATGAACTCTTGCATTGGCGCACGATCGAGTGGGCCAAAGAAAAAGGCTTTCAAAATTTGGATTTGGTCGGGGCTAACCGAAGATGGGCCGAGGCTTTCCTTCGAAACGATCCGCCCCCGGAAGGGACCGAATTCAGTGAAACACAGTTCAAGGCGGGCTTTGGTGGGCGCACACTTTTCGTTCCAGAAGCTTGCTGCAAGTTCGGCAACCCGCTTGTGTCGATCATGGTTATGGCTTGCGGCAGGCGCTTTTTGACATCGGCCGTTGCCAAGCGCTTTTCTGGAATTTAAAAACACGAGTTTCCTCCCGATGAGCCGCGGGAAAGGATCTATGGCCGGTTCAATCGAAATGTCCACAGGTTTTGCAGCTTGGCGCAGCCCCTCCGGATGAGGCTCAGGGTAAACGGAACGCGCACCGCGGCTTTATCGGCGCCCTCCCTGTTACGTGAATTCGTTGCGTTAGATCGGCGCGAGATCATGGTGGCGGAGCATAATGAAAAAGCCGTAGGTGCGATTTTCGCGCTGAAGTTCAAGGATAGGTTTTTGGAATTCCGTTCACGCGGCTTTTTATGGTGGGTTTAGGGTATTCGATTTTGGACGGACCGACAGCCGCAACGAAGGGCTGATGCGTCTTAAAACCTTTAGGAAGAGAGAGGTCACAGAGCTGCCCCAGCATTTCTGGCCGAAAGCCCCGAAGGCCATTCCCGGAAGCGGTGAGGAGGTAACCGTGCGCTTGGCCAAGACAGTCTATCAGCGTGCTCCTGATATTGTCCATGAAATCAACGCTGAATTGTGCTGCTGGCATATGGGATGACGAACCGGTCCACACAGACAGAAAAACGAGACGAAGAGTGCTCCATCCATGTCCGTGGTGTGCAAGACGCCGAGTGGGATTCCTTTTTGCAAGACGACCCCTTGGGCCAATTTCCCCAAAGCAGCACTTGGGCTCAGTTCAAAGAGACCGGCGGCTGGAATTGCCTGCGCCATGTGATCCGGCGTGAAGGGAGAATCAGAGGGGGCTTTCAGCTTCTATGGAAGCCGACACGCTTTGGGAGAATCGGCTACGTCAGCAAAGGCCCGGTCGCGCAGGACGAAGATCCCCGTCTGGTGGACGAGCTGGTCTCCGAGCTCACCAACAGCGGTCGAAGGCTCCGTCTTTTGGCGATCGTTGTTCAGCCACCTGACCGCGGCTGGCTCACGGCGGGCCGTCTCCGAGCCCCCTTGTTCCTTCCGAACCGTGTGCTCGAAATCATCACTGCCACCCTAATGATCGATGTTACGGGTGGGGCGCCGGCGATTGAGGCGCGGATGCGCAAGACCACGAGGAAATATCTTCGCCGGGCCGTCAGGGGCAAGGTCTGTGTGCGGGAAGGGGGAGAGAAGGATCTTGAGCTCTTTTTCGCTTTGATGCTAGAGACATGCAAACGGCAGGGCGTCGCGCCCAACCCCGCCGATCCTGCGGCGTTGAAAGCACTCTGGAAAACAGAGGGAAAAGGTGTTCGCTGCCGGCTTACCTTCGCCGAACACGGCGGCAAGGCCATCGCCGGCCTTTTCTGCATCGGTTTCGGCGAAACTTTGGAGTTATGGAAAAAAGGCTCTCTGCCCGAGAACCTTCCCAAACGGCCCGTTGAGCTCCTTTATCATGAATCGTTCGTTTGGGCGCACTCCTCCGGGTAC
Organism: Desulfatibacillum sp.; assembly: GCA_020725555.1. Taxonomy (GTDB): domain Bacteria; phylum Desulfobacterota; class Desulfobacteria; order Desulfobacterales; family SpSt-501; genus SpSt-501. Next base: position 11,963 of record DYEU01000030.1, on the reverse strand, counting down.
CGGTTCTGCAATTTGGGGTCGATGAGCCGGCACATCGCAGAGCGTCTTCTTGCGGGCAAAGAGCTCACGGGGAAAGAACAACGCAGCCTGGATTGGTTCAATTTGGGGTTCGGAGGCGCGCCGATCCTGATGCCGCAGGCTTCCCTCCATTTTCCCATCCAGGCGCTGTCACTCGGATACCGACTGCTGACCTCAAATCCATTCACTCGGAGGCGGTTTAGCCGCTGGGTATCCAGGCTCGAAGCCGGATGACGTACCCAAAACGAAGACGATTCTCACTTTATGCCGGATGGCTTTAGAGGTCTACACGTTGATTCGTTTAGATCGCACTCGGAACCGCCTTTTCTACAGCATCAAGCCTCTCATCCCCCGGTCACTGCAATTGCTCTTGCGGCGACGAACGGTGGTCTGGAAACGACGCCGGTGCGCCGCGGTCTGGCCGATCGACGAGCGTGCCGCCGCCGTTCCCGAAGGCTGGCCCGGATGGCCCGAGGGCAAGCGCTTCGCTTTGGTGCTGACCCACGACGTGGATACAGCGCGAGGGCAGGATCGTTGTCTTGATCTCGCAAAGATCGAAAAAGACCTCGGTTTCCGATCCTCTTTCAATTTCGTGCCCCGGCGCTATAACGTCTCGGCGCCGCTCAGAGAGCGGCTCACCGAGGAGGGCTTCGAGATCGGCGTTCACGGCCTGTATCACGACGGGAGATATTTCACCTCCCGCAGCCTTTTTTGCGAAAGAGCCCGACAGATCAATGCCTATCTCCGGCAGTGGGGCGCCGTCGGTTTTCGAGCCCCTTCCATGCTGCACAACCTGGAATGGATCGGGGATCTGGACATCGAATACGACGCCTCGACCTTCGACACGGATCCTTTCGAGCCGCAGGCAGACGGCGTGGCTACGATTTTCCCTTTCCTCGTACCTCGTGCGGACGGGAGGTCTCCTTACGTGGAGCTGCCCTACACCTTGCCTCAGGATTTTACGCTGTTCGTGCTGTTGCGCGAGGACGGCATCGGTACCTGGAAGCGAAAGCTCGCCTGGGTTTCAGATCACGGCGGAATGGCGCTCTTGAACGTCCACCCCGATTACATGGCCTTCGGCGGACGGCCCGGGATCGAGGAGTACCCTGCCGCCTATTACCGGGAATTTCTGGAACACGTCCGATCCGTCTACGGAAACCAGTTCTGGCATGGCCTGCCGCGTGAGGCGGCCCGCTGGTCGGCGCGCCAAGCTTTTTCGAAACCGGTATGAACCGTTCCGCACTTTCTTCCAGAGCCGGTTCGCGTCCGCTTCGGGTATGCCACGTCGCCTATGCTTTCTACGAATCCGATACCCGGGTCCGCATGTACGCCGAGGCCCAGGCGGCTCGGGGAGACCATGTGGATGTGGTATCCCTTCGCAGGATGGGGCAGGGCGAAAACGACATCATCGAGGGAGTCCACGTCCATCGCATCCAGGATCGCGTTGTAAACGAGAGAGGACGGGCGAAGTACCTGCTCCGCATCCTCAGATTTTTTGCGGCTTCATCCCTTTTTTTGGCTCAGAGGAGCCGCGACGCCTCCCGTCGCTATGATCTTCTTCACGTGCACTCGGTGCCGGATTTCGAGGTCTTCGCGGCCTTTGTCCCTAAACTCCGAGGAGCTGGGATCATCCTCGACATCCATGACCTGATGCCGGAGTTCTACGCCGGAAAGTTCGGCGTCAGCCGTTCCTCGGCGGTTTTTCGGGCCCTCCTGCTCGCCGAAAAGGTTTCGGCTTCTTTCGCCGACCATGTCATTATCGCGAACCATCTCTGGGAGGAGACCCTTACGCGGCGGGCCGTGTCGCGGGAGAAGTGCTCGACTTTTCTCAACTACCCGGCGGCGCACTTTTTTCGGCGCTATCCCCGCAGGCGAAACGACGGGAAAATCCGCCTGATTTACCCCGGCACGCTCAACCGGCATCAGGGCGTGGACATCGCCGTGCGGGCCTTCGGTCTCATCCGGAAGGAGGTGCCCGCGGCGGAACTTCACATCTACGGCGAAGGGCCGGAGAAGGACTCCTTGAAACGCCTTGTGGTCGAGCTGGGCTTGGACGACCGGGTGTTCATCCGGGACTTGCTTCCTTTAGAGGAGATCATCCCGGTCATCGCCGAAGCAGACATCGGCGTGGTACCCAAGCGCGCCGAAGGCTTCGGCGACACGGCATTCAGCACGAAGATCCTGGAGTTTATGGCCCTGGGCTTGCCCGTCATTGTGTCCCGCACGACGATTGACAGCCACTACTTCAGCGATACGACGGTCCGATTTTTCGAGCCGGGGGATGCGCGAAGCCTTGCCGAGGCGATGCGGGAACTCATCGGCGACCCAAGACGTCGCCAGGAGCTGTCAGACAAGGCTGCGGAGTTCGTCCGAGAGAATTCATGGGAGGCAATGAAAAAAGCCTACCTGCAGCTAACAGACCGCGTGGCCGGGTGCAGATGAGAGCGACCTATGCGAGCTGGGGTCTCTCGGTGATTGATACTGGCCGGCTCAGGCATCCGGGAATCTAAGCAATTACGGCGTGAGAGGATCCTTCTTCGGCCGGTTGCTGGAGAGATTGTTCCAGGCGGGGCAAACCGATGACGGCCGCGGAATCCTTGCAAATCGCTTGGTGCAGTCTTGCTGTCGTTGTAGAGAGTACCCCTCGGAGCAAGCTGTGGCAAGCGCGCGGCGGAAACATCCGCCATTGCTTGATCACGGTTCGCCTCTTGTGATGGCGGTGCAAATCGCAAGGTGCACGCAAAAAGTCAAAGAAAATAGGGTTCAGCATGATCTGGCAGAAAATGACGATCGACGAATACGCGGCCTACGAAAAAGGTAACGGCACGCCCTTGCACAAGGTGGGGGATGTATGGTGGCGGAGGGTTAGGCCGTTCTTCTACCGGACACTGTTCCCTTTTCAGACAGTCGATATCGGAAAGAATGATCCGGGTCTCGCCTTCGGCTGGCAGCACCGTGTTGCAGACACGAAACGAGCAAATTCGTGGACGAACGTCATCGTCTTCGACGAGGTTGCTCATTATTCGCTGGAGTGCCTTAAAAGGAAAAAAAGATCGTTTGTTCGCAAGGCATTGAGTCGTCTGGCCGTTGAAGTGATCGATGACCGTTCTCTCTTTTGTCGCCAAGCCCACGGGGTGTATATCGCGTTCTACGAACGGACGAAATACCCTTGGAAGAGAGAACGGCTGAGCAAGGAAGGATTCGATAAATGGGCGAAGCATCTTTTTAATCATGGTAAAGTTGTAATTCACGGCGTTTATCATGGCGGAATCCTGGTTGCGATCAACATTTCCTATCTGGTGGAAGATATTCTTATTATTGCTGGGTTCTTTTCGACAAACGAAGGGCTAAAGCTCGGAAGTTCAGATGCCGTTTGGCATAGAATCCGGGAGGAAGCCTCTCGTTATGAAGAAATAAAGTTTATTTACATAGGCCCGTTTTCAGGAATTCAAAGTTTGGATGAGTCGAAGCTGATTCGTGGCGGAAAGATTTTGTCGATTCCCTCATACCTGCATATGAATTGTGTGCTTCTCAAGGCAATTAAGCTCACCGAAAAGAAATGGTATGATAAGATAGCAGGAAAAACGGACTTTCCATATCATTATAGCAGAATAACCGAATGAAGCGCGACAAGCTTTTATTTCTTCTTCGCATTCTAAAATCAGGCGATGCCGGTGGTCTTTTTTCTCTAATCAAATTTCGCATCTATAGCGAAGAGCTATGTCTTGGTTTGTCGAAGACAATCAATACAGAAGAGAATTTCGCTTCAAATAGTAATATTTGCACAACAGAAAATCTGCCTCCTGAAAAACTTTTTTTTATTATAAGGATGGCGCAGAAATTGGGCGATGATAATGGCTATTTTGAACACAGAAAAAGATTGATTCGGCATGAAATTGGAAGGTGTTACGTCAGCTTTATAGACAGTGTGCCCTGCCATTTTCAATGGGTATTCGATAGCAAGGACAATGATAAATTAATTTCTTATTTTAAGGGTGAATACCCCAGGCTGAATGAAAGCGAAGCTATTTTAGAGCACGCTTTGACGCTTGCTTTATACAGGGGAAAAGGGATTCATAAGGCGGCACGACAAAAAATCATGGAAACGGAACGAAAAGAGAACGGGATAAAAAGGTTTATTTCATTTATCAACCCGTTAAATAAACCATCAATGAAAACGGCTGTCGGACAAGGTTTCGTCCCGTTTCTCATCAGGAGAGAAAAATGGTTTCTTTTTCGTCAACGTTTTGTATTTGAAAAATTCAGCGAAGACCGCCTTCGAATGCTCACGAAAAAAAGCTGATCCCCTTTGCTTCAAAACCCGGGCTGCCAATCCTGCATTGATCCGGATAAGACGAGCCAACATCTTTAAGACGAGAAAGCGCGAAGATTGCATGCCTGTTTTTTGATGCTTTTTTTCTTATGCGCCTTGACAGGTTTATAACCCTATATGTGACGCGTATGGCCCTGCAGGCAATTGGAGGTGCTTGCAAGTCCGCCATCCCCATCCTCATGTACCACAGCGTCTCGAATGATGGAGGAAGCAATCGCCACCCCTATTATGAGATGAGCGTCCGCCCGGAGGATTTCGAGAGGCAGATGAAGTTCCTGGCTGAAAGCGGCTGCCAGATCATCTCTCTTTCCGAGGCGGTATCCTTGCTAAGCGATCGAGAGCTTCTTTCATCACAAAATCATGCATCTCAAAGCGAGGCTGAGGGTTCAGAGGCTCCTGATGCCGATCGGGTTTATGCGGGCCGCATTTCTGCTGCTGCCCCTTCGCCGCGCGCAGTCGTGATCACCTTTGACGACGGCTACCGCGACTTCTTCATCACCGCGTGGCCAATACTCAAAAAGTACGACCTTCCTGCCACCGTATTTCTTCCGGCAGGTTTCATTTCCGATGCAAGAAAAAGGCTAAACGGGCGAGAATGCCTCACCTGGGGAGAGGCTCGGCAACTGGCGGCCGAAGGTGTGGAGGTTGGAGCGCACACGGTTCACCACAAACAGCTCTATGGGATGAAATGGGCTGATGTGGAGCATGAGGTAAGGGCTTCTAAAGAGAGGATTGAGCAGGCACTGGCAAGGCACGTAAGGCATTATGGCTGGGCTTATGCCTTTCCAGGACACGATCGGGCCTTTATTCGGTCCTGCGAAAAGCTGTTCCGCTCCGCCGGTTATAAGGCGGTGGTCACCACGATGATCGGCAGGGCGAAGCCCGGAGACAACCTTTACACATTGAAGCGCCTTCCTGTGAACTCAGGAGACGACATAAAGCTATTCCGCGCCAAGCTCGAAGGCGCATATGACTGGCTCGCCTGGCCTCAGAGGCTCAAGAAGCGGCTGGTCGGTTTATCGAAAACCGGAACATGACAGCACGCAAGGTATGCATTCTGGGGGCTTCGCTGGCCACCGGAAACATGGGGGTCACGGCTTTGGGCACATCTCTCGTTCGGCTAATCCGGAATGCTGCACCCGATGCCGAGATCTCCGCTTTCGTCGCCGAGCGCTCGGATAAGCCCCAGTCGGCACGGGTGGGCGGCCGCGACGTCGCAATCCAGGTTATCAACTATCGGCTTTCGCCCCGGACGGGCTTCCGCAATCACCTGGCGGGGATGTTTCTCATGGCGCTCTTTTACCGCCTGGCGCCTTGCGGACTCCTGCGGCGGGCCATGCTGCGCTGGAACCCGAAGCTTGCCTTGCTATCGCAGCAGGACCTCGTCGGAAATATCTGGGGAGGCGACAGCTTCAGTGACCTCTACGGCCTGAGGCGGGTAGTGGAGGGAGCTATAGCAAGCCTAACCGTTCTGTTCCTCGGCAAGCCTTTTTGCCTTTTGCCCCAGACCTACGGGCCCTATCGTTCCCGCCTTGCCCGCGCGATTGCCCGTGCCGTCATCGGGCGGGCAAAGCCGGTGTTGTGCCGCGACCCGGAGGGCCCGCAAGCCGTGCGGGGGCTTCTCGGGACACGGGCTGAAGGCCGGGAGATCCGTTTCTGTCCCGACGTGGCCTTCGCGCTTGAGGCCGAGGCATGCGATCCGGCGGCCATCGAGCCGCGGCTCAATCTTTCTGGCGGGCGGCTTCTGGTCGGCTTCAACGTGAGCGGCCTGCTCTATAGCGGGGGCTACAGCCGCGAGAACATGTTCAGGCTTTCTTTGGACTATCGCGAGTTTGTGTTCCGTGCCGCAAGGAGCCTGTTGGAGGAGACAGAATGTGCCATTCTGTTGATTCCCCACACCTTTGCGGCCGATGACGATGTGGAAAGCGACCCTTACGCCTGCCGGAGGGTGTTCGAGTCACTTGAGGGCTTTCCGGGTCGCGTCCACCGTCTCACAGGCAGGCACGGCCCTCAGGTTCTCAAAGATGTGATCGGGCACTGCTCTTTTTTCATCGGCTCGCGCATGCACGCCTGCATCGCGGCCCTCTCCCAGGGCATCCCCGCCGTGGGCGTCGCTTACAGCGACAAGTTCCGGGGCGTCTTCGACTCGGTCGGGGCAAGCCACATGGTCATTGACGCCCGCCGTGAGACCTTGGACGGTGCGCTTGAAAAGCTGCTCTCGCTTTACCGGCAGGCCGATGCGCTGCGGCCCCGCGTAGCCGCCGAATCTGAGCGGCTGCGGGTGCTTCTTTCCGAGGAGTTCGGGAAGTTGCTGAGGGGTAGCGGATCATGATGCTGAGCAGAAAGCTGCGCAGTCTGAGGGACGTGGTCGAAGCCCAGCTCTGCATCGGCTGCGGCGCCTGCGCCGCCTATTGCGAAAAAAGGGGGGTCGCGCTCGTCAACGACGAGAGGAAGGGCATTCACCCCGTTTTTGAAGAGGGCTGCGGCGATTGCCGCGAGTGTCTCGCCTTCTGTCCGGGGGCTGTCCTTGACTTCGGCAAGCTGCGCGAGGCGGATACAGCGAAATACCACCCGCTGCTTGGGCCTTGGCTCGAGATCTATGAGGGATACGCGGTGGACCCTGAGATCCGGTACCGCGGTTCCTCCGGTGGTGCCATTTCCGCTTTGTCTCTCTATTTCCTCGAGCACGAGAAAAGGGCTTTCGTCCTGCACACGGGCATGGATCCGGAAAAACCCTGGCAAAACCGGACCGTCAGGAGCTCGAATCGCCATGAGTTGCTCGAGCATGCGGGGTCACGATACGCGCCGTCTTCGCCATGCGAAGCCCTTAGACGCATTGCGCAAAGCAGTCTTTCTTGCGTGTTTGTGGGGAAGCCCTGCGACGTCGCAGCGGTCCATACCCTACGCGCTTCGTGGACTGATCTTCACGAGCGCCTTGGGCTTATGCTTTCGTTCTTTTGCGCAGGCCCACCCCCCGGTGGGGCAACCCGGGAACTCGTGGCTTCCCAGGGGATTGCGCCTGAATCCGTGACGTCCATCCGCTACAGAGGAAACGGCTGGCCTGGGGATTTCCAGATCCATTACGACGGGGGCCGAGCTTACCGATCGTTGACCTACCGGGAGTCCTGGGGGAGCCTTGCGGCCTACCGAAGGCCCCTGAGGTGCAATCTCTGCCCTGACGGTACAGGGGAGTTCGCCGATATCGCCTGTGGCGATGCGTGGCATCGCTACAATGAAGACGGAAACCCCGGGCTCTCTGTCCTGCTCGTCCGCACACCCCGGGGGAAAGAAATCTTAGAGAGGGCCGTGAAGGCCGGTTACCTTGTCGTGGAGGCGTCATCACCCGAGCGGGTTTTATCCGGACAGGGGCTGCAGAAGCGCAGGATGGAACTCCATGGCCGCCTTCTCGCCTTGCGGTTTTTATGTTGGCCGCGGCCCGACTACCGGGGTCTCGATTCGGCGGTTCTTTGGCGCGACATCCCTTTCCGCCGCAAAATGAGGATTGTGTTTGGTACTGCGCGCAGGACCGTGGTTCGCCGTTACCTCAATCGATGTGCCGGGTGAAGATGACATCGACAGGTGAAAACTATGTCTTGATGACAGCCGCCCGCAACGAGGCAGCCTACATCGAGGGGACCATCAAGGCGGTGTTGTCGCAGACAGTGAAACCACGGCTATGGGTCATCGTCAGCGACGGCTCGACGGATGGAACTGATGAGATCATTCGCGGATACGAAAAGAACGCAGGCTTCGTGGTCTATCTCCGCAGAAACGATCCGAGTTCGAAGGCTGATTTCAGGCGGAAGGTCGAGTCTCTGCGACTAGCCCAAGCCATGTTCAATCGCCTGTCTTACGACTTTATCGGCAATCTCGACGCAGACATCACCTTCCCGGCTGATTACTTTGAGATCTTGCTTCACGAGTTCAGCAAAACCCCCGGACTGGGGATTGCGGGCGGAGTTCTATATGAGCCGATCAACGGGCGATTCGTACGGCGTTACCTGAGCGAGGAACGCTACGTACCGGGGGCCGTACAATTTTTCCGGCGGGAGTGTTACGAGCAGGTTGGCGGCTACTTGGGGTTGCGCCGGGGGGGGGAAGACACCGTAGCCGTAGTTTCGGCGCGGATGAAGGGATGGAAGACGCTATCCGTTCAAGGTTTACCGGCATTCCATCACAAGGTGGGCTCAAAGACGGGTTCGGCGCTGCGTGGGCGTTTCCGCGAGGCGGCGATGTTTTACTGCTTGGGAAGTGACCCCCTTTTCGAGATTCTAAAAAGCCTCCGTTGGATGGGGCGCCGGCCTTATTTTTTACAGGGGATTGCCAGGCTCTGCGGCTATGTCTGGGCGGTGTGCCACGATGAAAAGCCACACGTTTCGATGGACTTTATCCGGTATCTGCGTCAGGAACAGCGCAAGCGCTTAAGGGAGGCCTTAAAGGTAAGCCCTCGGGAAAATTGAGATGATAAAGCAAAATGTACCGGTTTTACCACGCGATCCCGTCAAGGCATCCGTTATCGTAGTCAGCTGGAACTGCAGGGCATATCTGATAAAATGCCTGAAGAGTATGTTCAGCCACACGAGGATGCGGGAGGTCGAATGGATCGTTTTGGATAACGCTTCGTCGGATGGCACACCGTCGGAAGTTGCAAAGCATTTCCCCGAGGTGCGCCTGATCGTCAATCAAGAAAACAAAGGCTTTGCCCGAGCGAACAACCAGGGGATCAAGCAGGCCCGGGGGGATTATCTCTTTCTGGTCAATCCCGACGTTGAGTTCCGTGATGACTGCATCGGAAATCTTTGTCGTTTTATGGACAACAACCCCGATGTGGGGATATGCGGTCCCCGAATTTTGAACACCGATGGTACGCTGCAACATTCCTGCAGAGAGCTGCCCAGTCTTCGGAACAACATGTGTTTTGCACTTGGGCTGCATCGATTGTTCCCAGGTAGGAAATGGTCCAGCAACGAACTCATGAGCTGGTTCGACCATAGATCCGAAAGGGATGTCGAGGCTCTTTCGGGCTGCTTCTTGGTGGTCCGGCGCTCCGCGCTAAACAAGGTGGGCCTTCTGGACGAGAGATTTTTTATGTATTCGGAAGACGTGGACTGGTGCAAAAGGTTTCTGGATGAAGGATGGAGGATCAGCTTCAACCCAGAAACGGAAGCCGTACATCATGGGGGAAAAAGCGCCGAAACGATATCGGTTGAATCCGGTGTTGCTCAAACGAAGGCCAAGCTACAGTATTGGCAAAAGCACCATGGACCGGCATGGCACACTCTTTTAAGAGGAGTAATTTTCATTCGACACCTCCGGGTACTTACGTATGCCATATGGCTTCTTCTACGCGGAAAACGGAAGGTAGCTTACATGAAGCTGAGAAACGCTCTTGCTTGCCTCAAGTTCACACTTGTGCCCGAATACGAGGCCGAGAGATCACTACATCTAGCCGAACCTAAAAACAGTCCCGGCGTCCACTGAGGAGGTCAAAAGACTGCACGCAAAGACCCATATTTTGAAGAAATATGTATACTGAAGAAACCACGGGTAAACCAAGGGTTGTTGTGAGAAGAAGGCAGGGACGGATACGGACATCATGCGGCAAGGATATCCACTACCCAAGGAATAAGTGGCACCGATCGGCGCTGTTGAAGACCTACGATCCGGAGAGATCATAGTGGCACTACGAACAGGGAGCGCCACTTTTAAAGGCAGAGTCCTCTGCACCCGTGGGGTAGCACTTTATCGCAAAATGTCAACCCGATGTCACGGAGACGTAAGAAAGCAAACGTGATGGATCGCGGGAAGGAGCAATGAAGCGACATGCAATCCGCAGACGCGACAACCATCAATTCCTTAGGGCTATCGATAACGCTCATCTTTGGCCTTGCGACCGTCATCTTGTCCCGAAAGTATGCTTTTGTTCCGTTTCTGGTCATCGGCGTCACCGTGACATTAGGGCAGATCTGGTACGTTGCCGGTTTGCATTTCAGTATCATGCGCATCATGGTAGTATTCGGCATGGTGCGGGTCATTCTCCGGGGAGAGTTTCGGGGGCTCCGAATTAACGAGATCGACAAGGCGCTTATTTTTTATGCAGTGGCAAACGTATTTTTCTTTACGCTTCGGGAAGGAACCTCCGAGGCCTTCATCAATCGATTGGGGTTTGCATACAATGCCTTAGGGATTTACTTCATGTTCCGTTTCACCGTGCGAAATGAAGAGGATATCCGAAGGGTTTTTAAGACGATGGCCCTGCTTGTTTTGCCCTTGGCGGCCATGATGCTTTTGGAGAAGGCAACAGGGAGAAACCTCTATTCCTTTTTCGGCGGGGTACCTGAATACACGGTGTTGAGAGATGGACATCTGCGATGTCAGGGGCCGTTTCGACATGCCATCCTGGCTGGAACCTTTGGTGCCGTTACGATCCCGCTTTTTGCTGGACTTTGGCTATCGGGGAAGGAAAGGGTGAAAACCGCTTTGGCGACAGCAGCGGCGACGTTTGTAGTTTACGCCTCTGCCTCGGGTGGTCCGGTTTTGTCCTTTGCTGCGGCGTGGATTGGGCTAGCCTGCTGGAAGATCCGTGCGAACATGCGCGCAGTGAGATGGGGAATCCTCGCGGCGGTGATGGGGTTGCACCTCGTCATGAAGTCTTCCGTGTGGTATCTCATTGGACGTGCGAGCGAAATCGTTGGGGGCACCGGCTGGCACCGCTCCGAGTTGATCAATCAGTTCCTCAGCCGCTGGGACGAGTGGTGGCTTGCAGGGACGAGCGAAACGGCCCACTGGATGCCTTATACTCTCCGCCTTTACCATAAGGCGGACATTACCAATCATTTCATCGCCCAGGGGGTGGACGGTGGAATTGTCACCCTGTTGGTCTTCATAGTACTAGTGGCCTACGCTTTCCGCCGCGCAGGCCTTGTGTTGAGGGAAAAGGTCAAGGAATGCGCTCAACCGAGTGAGGCTTTTTGGCTTTGGGGGTTGGGAGTCTCCTTGTTCACGCATGTAGTGAGCTTTTTTGGAGTGTCGTACTTCGACCAAATGGTAATCTACTGGTACTCTCTTCTTGCCATGATTGCCTCGCTGCCGGTGACAGGTTCATCTCACAGCCTTCCTAAACCGTTGCAAAAGCGGCCTGTAGCGACTGTCGGCGCAACGCAGCTGGCAGGGGGATCCCAGGGGCATCGATAATCGTAGATTCAGAAAAAGCCGCTTTATTAACTGTTGCAAAATTATCTTTACCTCTCTATGCTGATTTTCTACTAAGGCGTTCATGAAAACGAAAGCGATGGACGCCAGAAAACTCAGCCATGGGATGCTCACCAAGCTGCGCAAACGCGGGGTGGCCAGTGTTCAGGAAGGCAACAGCCCGGAAGTGGTGGCGGCGGCCTTGGGGGTCAGCCGTGCCACGGTATACAGCTGGTTGGCCCGTTTCCGCAGCGGGGGATATGGAGCCCTGGAGGCCCGCAAACGCGGGGGGCGAAAACCCAAGCTGGATGGTTCTGCCATTCGATGGGTGTACCGCACCGTGACCGAGAAGAACCCGCTGCAGCTGAAGTTTCCCTTTGCGCTGTGGACGGCGAAGATGGTGGGGCAACTGATCGATGCG
>DYEU01000029.1 GCA_020725555.1 Desulfatibacillum sp. | reverse complement strand
GAGATGGTGATGCCGGGGGACAACGTGTCGATTACGGCGGAGCTGATCACCCCGATTGCGATGGAGAAGGAGCTGCGGTTTGCGATCCGCGAGGGCGGCCGCACCGTCGGCGCCGGCGTCGTCTCCGAAATCCTGGCCTGATCGCTGACGGGTCCATATCGGGAGAGAAACGGTGAGAGTCCAGATCACGCTCGCCTGCTCCGAATGCAAGCGGCGAAACTACACGACGACCAAGAACAAGCGCACGACGCCGGACAAGCTGGAGTTTTCCAAGTACTGCCGGTTCTGCCGCAAGCACACCCTCCACAAGGAGACCAAATGAATTCGGCCGCGGCGGAACCCCGGGGCGCCCTTCCCGCCGGGAGGGCGTGCCGGGTGCGCTCCGCCGGCGTCCGGCCTGCAGGCCAGTAGCTCTAACGGTAGAGCATCGGACTCCAAATCCGGGTGTTGGGGGTTCGAATCCCTCCTGGCCTGCCATTTTTTTTCGCGCCGCGGGGGAACTCCCCGCCGGCGCGCAGGGCAAACGGCGGGCGCGCACGACCGGCCCCGCGGGCAAACCCGGCGACGGAGAGAGGTGCATGGGACGCATCCTACGCAAAAAACCGGCCGCTGCGAAAAAGCGCAGGAAAGCCGAGGCGGAGGCACAGCCGCCGCAGGGCGGGGCGGAGCCCGCTTCCGCCGCGGCGGAGGAGCGGCGGCCGGCGGAGAACCGGCCGGTGCGGACGGCGCCGCCCCCGCGGAAGGCGCCCGCCCCCGCCGGCGGGGGCGCCGCCGCCGGGGCCGAAAGCGCCGAGCGCTTCTGGCAGCGGGCGATCCGGTTTCTGCGCGAAGTCAAGGTCGAGCTGAAGAAGGTGACGTGGCCCTCGCGCAAGCAGGCCATGGGCTCGACGATCGTCGTCATCGTGCTCGTGCTGTTGATCTCGACCTTTCTCGGGCTGGTCGATCTCGCGCTGTCCACCGTGGTGCGGGCCATTTTCAGGTAGGGGGGAGGGACCGGCCGCGTGGCACTGAAATGGTACGTCGTTCACGTGTATTCCGGGTTTGAGAACAAGGTCAAGGCCGCCTTGCAGGAGCGCATCGCCGCCAGCCCCCACCCGGAGAAGTTCGGCGAGATCATCGTCCCGACCGAGGAGGTCGTGGAGCTGGTGAAGGGCAAGCGCCGCACCTCCTCGCGCAAGTTCTACCCCGGCTACATTCTCGTGCGCATGGAGCTCGACGACGAAACCTGGCACATCGTCAACAACACGGCGAAGGTCACCGGGTTTCTCGGCGGCCGGCAGCGGCCGGCGGCCCTTTCGGACGCCGAGGCCGAGCAGATCCTCAAGCGCATGGAGGCCGGCAAGCGCCAGCCGCAGCCGAAATACTCCTTCGAGCCGGGCGACGACATCCGGGTGATCGACGGCCCCTTCACCAACTTCAACGGCACGGTGGAGGAGGTCAACCACGAGAAGGGCAAGATCAAGGTGCTCGTGAGCATTTTCGGCCGGGCGACCCCGGTGGAGCTCGATTTCGTACAGGTGCAGAAGATGTAGCGGGCGGCCGGCGCCCCCGGCCGCCGCGGACATTAGGAGAATCTCCCCATGGCGAAAAAAGTCACGGCCATCGTCAAGCTCCAGGTCGAGGCGGGCAAAGCGAACCCCTCGCCGCCCATCGGCCCGGCGCTCGGCCAGCACGGCGTCAACATCATGGATTTCTGCAAGGCCTTCAACGCCCGCACCGCCAACGACGCGGGCATGATCATCCCCGTGGTGATCACGATCTACCAGGACCGCTCCTTCACCTTCATCACCAAGACCCCGCCGGCCGCCGTGCTGCTCAAGAAAGCGGCGCGGATCGCCAAGGGGGCGAAGGACCCCAAGCGGGAAAAGGTGGGCACGATCACGCGGCAGCAGCTCGAGGAGATCGCCCGGCAGAAAATGCCCGACCTGAACGCCTACGATTTGGAATCGGCCTGCCGCATCGTCGCCGGCACGGCGCGCAGCATGGGGATCGAGATCGTCTGAAGACCCCCCCTCCGCGGCGCCGGACGGCCCCGGGGGGGATGGCAAGGAGAAGCGAAGGAACATGCCCAAGCGCGGAAAGAAATATCTGGAAGCCAAGAAGCGCATCGGCGCCGCCTCCGGCCTGCCGCTGGAGGAGGCCGTCCGCCGGGCGGTGGAGACCGCATACGCCAAGTTCGACGAGACCGTGGACATCGCCGTCCGGCTCGGGGTCGACCCCCGGCATGCCGACCAGATGGTCCGCGGCAGCGTCGTGCTGCCCAACGGCATCGGCAAGGCGGTCCGGGTGCTGGTCTTCGCCAAGGGGGAAAAGGAGAAGGAAGCCCTCGATGCGGGCGCCGATTACGCCGGCGGCGACGAGCTGGTCGAGAAGATCAAGGGCGGCTGGTTCGAGTTCGACAAGGTCGTGGCCACCCCGGACATGATGGGGCCGGTGGGCAAGATCGGCAAGATCCTCGGCCCGCGCGGGTTGATGCCCAACGCCAAGACCGGCACGGTGACCTTCGACGTCGCCCGGGCCGTCAAGGAGCTCAAGGCCGGCAAGATCGAGTTCCGCGTCGAGAAGGCGGGCATCGTGCACGCCCCGATGGGCAAGGTCTCCTTCGGCGCGGAGAAGCTGGTGCAGAACATCTCGACCTTTCTGGAAACGATCCTGCGCCTGAAACCCTCGGCCAGCAAGGGAACCTATCTGCGGGGGATCGCCATCTCCACCACGATGGGGCCCGGCGTCAAGGTCGACCCGGCCCTGGTGCGGGAGGCGGCCCGATAAGGTGAGGTCAACCAGCGCGTTGCGGCGCGCAACGTCTGTCTGAGACCGTAGGTACGCGCGGGCGGTTAATCGGCGTCCCGGCGACGCCGGCCTACCGAGACAGCATCGCCCCCTCGGGGCGGAAGCGCGCCTCCCGCCGTTGCGGGCGGGGGGGGGCGGACGCCCTCGTATCCTCCGGTTCCTCCGACACGCAAAGGAGGTGAGAACCCTGAGGCTCGAAGAGAAGCAACAGATCGTGGAGGATCTCCACGGGCGCTTCGCCAAGGCCAGCCTGGTCGTCCTGACCGAGTACAAGGGGCTGAACGTCGCCGAGGCGAGCGACCTGCGGCGCAGGCTTCGCCAGGCGGGGGCCGATTTCAAGGTCGCCAAGAACACGCTGCTGGCGAGGGCGGCCGAGGGCACCCCGGTGGAAGGGGTGCGCGTGGAGTTCCAGGGTCCCGGGGCCGTGGCCATCGGCTACGCGGACCCCGTGGCGCCGGCGAAAATTCTGACCCAGTTCGCCGACGAAGGCAAAAAACTGAAGATCCGGCTTGCCGTGCTGGACGGCCGGCGCATCGGACCGGAAGAGGTCAAGGCCCTGGCGGAGCTGCCCTCGCGGGAGGTGCTGCTCGCTCAGGCGCTCGCGGCGATGGCGGCGGTGCCCGCCTCCTTCGTGCGCGTGCTGGCGGGGGTGCCCCGCAGCCTGCTCACGGTGCTGCAGGCCATCGGCGAAACGAAGGGGGCCGCCGGCGCCCCGGCCGCCGCCTGAGGCGCACGCGCGACCCGGACCCCGTTCAACGAACCCCTCCGAAGCGCGGCTTCGGACCCATGGATTGGAGGAACCGCGATCATGGCGAACGTGACCAAGCAGGACGTGATTGACTTCATTGCCAACATGACCGTGCTGGAGCTCTCCCAGCTGGTCAAGGAACTGGAAGAGAAATTCGGCGTTTCGGCCGCGGCGCCGGTGGCGATGGTCGCCGCGGGGCCGGCGGCCGGGGCGCCGGCCGCGGCCGCGGAGGAAAAGACCGAGTTCGATGTCATCCTCACCGCCCACGGCGACAAGAAGATCAACGTGATCAAGGAAGTTCGGGCGATCACGGGGCTGGGGTTGAAGGAGGCCAAGGACCTGGTCGAAAATCCGCCCAAGCCGGTCAAGGAAGGCATTCCCAAGGCCGACGCCGAGAAGATCAAGGCCCAGCTGGAAGCGGCCGGGGCCACCGTGGAGATCCGCTGACCCCGACGGCGTTGCGGCCGGCCGCGGGGGATCCGGCCGCCGCAACGCCTTCCGCCCGGTTTCGCCCCTTCCGAGCCTCGCATCCCCGGGCCGCTAACCCGTAACGCATCTGCGGAGACGCCATGTCCGAACGACGCCCCGAGATCCAACGGATTCGGAAAAATTTCGCCAAGAACGACAAGATCGTGGACATCCCCGACCTGATCGGGATGCAGCGCGATTCCTTCAATCGCTTCCTGCAGATGGATGTCCCGCCCGAGAAGCGGGAGCCGGTGGGCCTGCAGGCCGTGTTTCAATCCGTCTTTCCGATCAAGGATTTCACCGGCAGCGCCTCGCTCGAGTTCGTCTCCTACCGCTTCGGCGAAATCAAGCACGGCATCGAGGAGTGCATCCACCGCGGCATGACCTACGAGATCCCGCTGCGGCTCACCGTGCGGCTGGTGGTCTACAAAACGGATGCCGACTCCGGGGTCTCCAACATCCGGGACATCAAGGAGCAGGAAATCTACTTCGGCACGATCCCGCTGATGACGGCCAAGGGGACCTTCATCATCAACGGGACCGAGCGCGTGGTGGTCAGCCAGCTTCACCGCTCCTCGGGGGTCTTCTTCGACCACGACAAGGGAAAGACCCACTCGAGCGGCAAGATCATCTACAGCGCGCGGATCATTCCGGTGCGCGGCTCCTGGATCGACATGGAGATCGATCCCAAGGACATCGTCTACATCCGCATCGACCGGCGGCGGAAGTTCCCGGTCACCACCCTCTTCAAAGCCTTCGGCTACACCGCCGAGGACCTGCTCGCCTACTTCTACAAGACCGAGCGCATCCTCGTGCAGGGCAAGCGCTACGCCAAGGCCTTCGACGAGGAATTGCTCCGCGGCCAGCGGGCCAGCCGGGACCTCAAGGACCCGGAGACGGGGGAGATCCTCGTCAAGAAGGGGCGCCCCTACAACGCCCGCGTCCTCAAGCGGCTCAAGGCCCTCGGCACCGACCAGGTCCCGGTGAACGTCGAGGACCTCATGGGGCGGGCCTTCGCCTTCTCGATCCCCCACCCGAAGACGGGCGAGCCGGTCGTGCGGGCCAACGACCTCGTGGACGAGGCCGTTCTTGAGCGGCTGGCCGAGGCGGGCGTCCCGGAGTTCGATCTCCTCTACATCGACGGGGCCTCGAGCAGCGACTCCATCCGCAAGACCCTCTTGGTCGACAAGGTCGAAACCAAGGAGGAGGCGCTGATCGACATCTACCGCCGCATGCGGCCGGGCAACCCGGCGACCCCGGAGGTGGCCCAGGAGTTCCTCGACAACCTCTTCTCCAAGAGCAATTTCTACGACCTCTCCGGCGTCGGCCGCCTGAAGATCAACCAGCGGCTGGGCATCACGAGCGCGCCGGATCTCGGGGTCCTGCGCCGCGAGGACATTCTGCTCACCACGAAGGCGCTGATCGAGCTGCGCGACACCCAGGGCATGGTCGACGACATCGACCACCTGGGCAACCGCCGCGTGCGGGCCGTGGGGGAACTGCTCGAGAACCAGTACCGCATCGGCCTGGTGCGCATGGAGCGGGCGATCAAGGAGCGCATGAGCCTGCAGGAAGTCGACGCCCTCATGCCGCACGACCTGATCAACCCGAAGCCCGTCTCGGCCGTGGTGAAGGAGTTCTTCGGCACCAGCCAGCTCTCCCAGTTCATGGACCAGACGAACCCGCTCTCGGAGACCACCCACAAGCGCCGCCTCTCCGCCCTGGGGCCGGGGGGGCTCACGCGCGAGCGGGCCGGCTTCGAGGTGCGCGACGTCCACCCCTCGCACTACGGACGGATCTGCCCGATCGAGACGCCGGAAGGGCCGAACATCGGCCTGATCGTCTCGCTCAGCACCTACGCCCGGGTGAACGACTACGGCTTCATCGAGACCCCCTACCGCGTGGTCGACCGCGGGCGCGTCACCGACGAGGTGCGCTTCCTGGACGCCTTCGAGGAGCGCGACCAGCCGATCGCCCAGGCCAACGCCCCGCTCAACGAGAAGGGGCAGTTCCTCGAGCCGGTGGTCACCTGCCGCGTGGCCGGCGAGTTCACCACGGTCCCGCGCGAGGACATCCGGCTGATGGACATCTCCCCCAACCAGCTCGTGAGCGTCTCGGCCTCGCTGATCCCCTTCCTCGAAAACGACGACGCCAACCGCGCCCTGATGGGGTCGAACATGCAGCGCCAGGCGGTGCCGCTGCTCATCAGCGAGGCCCCGCTCGTGGGCACGGGCATCGAGGGGGTGGTGGCGCGGGATTCCGGTGTTGCCGTGGTCGCGCCGCGGGACGGGGAGGTGGTGGACGTGGACGCCTCGCGCATCGTCCTCAAGCACCCCCCGAGCGGGGACCCCAACGAGAAGAACGTGACCATCTTCAACCTCGCCAAGTTCGTGCGCTCCAACCAGAACACCTGCTTCAACCACCGCCCCATCGTGCGGCGCGGCCAGCAGGTGAAGGCCGGGGACATCATCGCCGACGGCCCGGCGACCGACCGCGGCGAGCTCGCCCTCGGCAAGAACGTGACCGTCGCCTTCATGCCCTGGGGCGGCTACAACTTCGAGGACTCCATCCTCGTGAGCGAGCGGCTGGTGCGCGACGGCGTCTACACCTCGGTGCACATCGAGGAGTTCGAGGTCGTCGCCCGCGACACCAAGCTCGGCAAGGAGGAGATCACCCGCGACATCCCCAACGTGGGCGACGAGGCCCTCAAGAACCTCGACGACAGCGGCATCATCCGCCTCGGCGCCGAGGTCAAGCCGGGCGACATCCTCGTCGGCAAGATCACCCCCAAGGGCGAAAGCCAGCTGTCGCCGGAGGAGAAGCTGCTGCGGGCGATCTTCGGCGAGAAGGCCGGGGACGTGAAGGACACCTCGCTGCGCGTGCCGCCGGGGATCCAGGGGATCGTCATCGACGCCAAGGTCTTCTCGCGCCGCGGGGTGGAGAAAGATGACCGCACGCGGATGATCGAGGACGAGGAAATCGCCGCCCTCGAGAAAGACCGCGACGACGAGCTGGCGGTGATTGAAGACGTCTTCCGCACCCAGCTGATCGACCTGCTCAAGGGCCACAAGACCCAGTCGCCCATCAAGAAGGGCAAGAAGGTCCTCGTCAACGCCGGGGCCAAGCTCGACCCCGAGATCCTGCGCGACGTGCCCGTCGCCGCCCTCGAGGGGATCGCGCTCAAGGACGCCCAGGCGTCGCAGCAGGTCCACGAGCTGCTCGAGCGCTACCGCGACCAGCGCGAGCTCTGCCGGCTCGCCTTCGAGCAGCAGGTGAGCCGCTTCGAGCGCGGCGACGAGCTGCCCCCCGGCGTGATCAAGATGGTCAAGGTCTACGTCGCCATGAAGCGCAAGCTCTCGGTCGGCGACAAGATGGCCGGGCGCCACGGCAACAAGGGGGTCGTCTCGCGGATCCTGCCGATCGAGGACCTGCCCTACTTCGCCGACGGCACCCCCGTCGACATGGTGCTCAACCCCCTCGGCGTCCCCTCGCGGATGAACGTCGGGCAGATCCTCGAGATCCACCTGGGCCACGCCGCCAAGGGGCTGGGCGAGCAGATCGACCGGCTGCTGCGCGAGCAGAAGCTCAACCGGCTGCGCGAGAAGTTGCGGCGCATCTTCACCCGGCCCGCGGAGCGCAAGCTCCTCGCCGGGCTCGACGACCGGGATCTCGAGTCCTTCGCCGCCCTCTACCGCGGCGGGGTGCACATGGCGACCCCGGTCTTCGACGGGGCCAAGGAGGAGGAGATCAAGCAGCTCCTCGAGGAGGCGGGCTGCGACCGCTCCGGCCAGGTCGTGCTCTACGACGGCCGCACCGGCGAGCCCTTCGACCGCAAGATCACGGTGGGCACGATGTACGTGATGAAACTCCACCACCTCGTGGACGACAAGATCCACGCCCGCTCGATCGGGCCCTACTCGCTCGTCACCCAGCAGCCGCTCGGCGGCAAGGCCCAGTTCGGCGGCCAGCGCCTGGGCGAGATGGAGGTCTGGGCCATGGAGGCCTACGGCGCGGCGTACGCGCTGCAGGAGTTCCTGACCGTCAAATCGGACGACATGGCGGGCAGGACCCGGATGTACGAAAAGATCGTCAAGGGCCAGAACGTCCTCGAGCCCGGCATCCCGGAATCCTTCCGCGTGATGACCAAGGAGCTCCAGGCCCTCGGCCTGGATGTCAGCCTGCTCGAAGACCCCGACGCGGTTCGCGGCGGCGAGCCGGCCCCGATGTGACCGCAACCCCGCGGGAGGAACGATGAGCATGGAGACCCTCTACGACTTCTTCGCCAAGCCGACCGACCCCCGGAAGTTCCGGGCGATCCGCATCGCGCTCGCCTCGCCGGAGCAGATCCGCAAGTGGTCCCACGGCGAGATCAAGAAACCCGAGACGATCAACTACCGCACCTTCAAGCCCGAACGCGACGGGCTCTTCTGCGCCAAGATCTTCGGGCCGACCAAGGACTACGAGTGCAACTGCGGCAAGTACAAGCGGATGAAGCACCGGGGCGTCATCTGCGAGAAATGCGGGGTCGAGGTCATCCAGTCCAAGGTGCGCCGCGAGCGGATGGCCCACATCGAGCTGGCGAGCCCGGTGTCCCACATCTGGTTTCTGAAGAGCCTGCCGAGCAAGATCGGCAACCTCCTGGACCTCTCCCTCAAGACGATGGAGAAGATCCTCTACTTCGACAGCTACGTCGTCCTCGACCCCAAGGACACCCCGCTTGTGCGGGGCCAGCTGCTGACCGACGAGAAGTACCAGGAGGCGATCGAGACCTACGGCGGCAAGTTCGTCGCCAAGATCGGCGCCGAGGCCGTCAAGCAGATGCTCAAGGAGCTCGACCTCGAGGCGCTCTACGCCGAGCTGCGCACCGAGCTCCGCGAGACCGGCTCGGTCGCCAAGCGCCAGAAGCTCGCCAAGCGGCTGAAGATCGTGGACGCCTTCCGGCGCTCCGGGGTCGACCCCTCCTGGATGGTCCTCGACGTCATCCCCGTGCTGCCGCCGGATCTGCGCCCGCTCGTCCCGCTCGAGGGCGGCCGCTTCGCCACCTCCGACCTGAACGACCTCTACCGGCGCGTGATCAACCGCAACAACCGGCTGCGGCGGCTGATCGACCTCAAGGCGCCGGACATCATCGTGCGCAACGAAAAGCGCATGCTCCAGGAGGCGGTCGACGTCCTCTTCGACAACGGCCGCCACGGCCGCGTGATCACGGGCACGAACAAGCGGCCGCTCAAGTCGCTCTCCGACACCCTCAAGGGCAAGCAGGGCCGCTTCCGGCAGAACCTGCTCGGCAAGCGCGTGGACTACTCGGGCCGGACGGTGATCACCGTGGGCCCCGACCTGCGCCTGCACCAGTGCGGCCTGCCCAAGCAGATGGCCCTCGAGCTCTTCAAGCCCTTCGTCTACTACCGCTTGGAGCAGAAGGGGCTCGTCTCCACGGTGAAGAGCGCCAAGAAGATGGTCGAGCGCGAGGTCCCCGAGGTCTGGGACACGCTCGACGAGGTCGTGCGCGAATACCCGGTCATGCTCAACCGCGCCCCCACGCTGCACCGGCTCGGCATCCAGGCCTTCGAGCCGATCCTGATCGAGGGCAAGGCGATCCAGCTCCACCCCCTCGTCTGCACGGCCTTCAACGCCGACTTCGACGGCGACCAGATGGCGGTGCATGTCCCGCTCTCCGTCGAGGCGCAGATCGAGGCCCGGGTCCTCATGCTCTCCTCGAACAACATCCTCTCGCCGGCCAACGGCAGCCCGATCATCGTGCCGAGCCAGGACATCGTGCTGGGCACCTACTACATGACCCGCTCCGTCGCCGGCCGCCGCGGGGAGGGGCGCCTGTTCTCCTCGCCCGCCGAGGTGCGCTGCGCCTTCGACGCCGGCGAGGTGGACCTCCACAGCAAGATCCGCCTGCGGCTGCACGGCAAGCGCCACGAGACGACCGTGGGCCGCGTGCTGCTCTGGGAGATCATCCCCCAGGTGGACATCCTCGAGCTGCGGCACCTCGCGCTGCCGGGGGCGGAGGAGGCCGAGGAGGCCGCGCGCCGGCTGGCCGCGGGGGAGACGCTCGCCGCGCTGTGCCGGGAGCTCCGCCCGGACGCCTCCGAGGGCTACATCGGCCGGCTGAGCTTCAACGAGTTCAAGAGCATCTTCAACTGCACCGAGGCGGACGCCCACCGCGTCTTCGCCCTGCAGCCGGGCGAGGTGAGCCCCGTCCTGCAGGCCGACCGCGCCTTCCACCTCTTCGAGGTGATCTCCAAGGCGCCGGCCGTGCCCTTCGACATCGTCAACCAGGTGATGGACAAGAAGGCGCTCCGCCAGCTGGTCGATTACATCTACCGCAACCTCGGCCCCAAGGCGACGGTCATCCTCTCCGACCGGCTCAAGGACATCGGCTACGGCCACTCGACGCGCGGCGGGCTCTCCATCTGCATCGACGACATGATCATTCCGGCGGCCAAGGAGGCGATCCTCAAGCGCGCCGACGAGCAGGTCGCCGAGATCATCCGGCAGTACAACGAGGGCCTGATCACCCAGGGCGAGAAGTACAACAAGGTCGTGGACATCTGGGCCAAGGCCACCGACGACGTCGCCAACGAAATGATGGAGGTGATGAAGATCGAGCCCCTGAAGGGGCCCGACGGGACCCCCCAGCTGGACGCCAAGGGCCGCCCCGTGATGGAGGAGAGCTTCAACCCGATCTACATGATGGCCGACTCCGGCGCCCGCGGCAGCAAGGACCAGATGCGCCAGCTCGCGGGCATGCGCGGCCTGATGGCGAAGCCCTCCGGGGAGATCATCGAGACGCCGATCAAGGCGAACTTCCGCGAGGGGCTCTCGGTGCTGCAGTACTTCATCTCCACCCACGGCGCGCG
>DYEU01000028.1 GCA_020725555.1 Desulfatibacillum sp. | reverse complement strand
AGGCGGATGATCTCCATCCGGTCCTGGAGCGTCAAGGGGATGTCGGGCAGCGTGTTCGCCGTGGTGATGAAGAGGATGTCCGAGAGATCGTAGTCGAGATCCAGATAGTGGTCGTTGAAGGCCGAGTTCTGCTCCGGGTCGAGGACCTCGAGCAACGCCGCCGAGGGGTCCCCCCGGAAATCCATGCTCATCTTGTCGACCTCGTCCAGGCAGAAGACGGGGTTGCTCACCCCGACTTTCTTGAGCGACTGGATGATCTTTCCCGGAAGGGCCCCGATGTAGGTGCGGCGGTGGCCGCGGATCTCGGCCTCGTCGCGCACGCCGCCGAGGGAGAGCCGTACGTATTTCCGCCCCGTCGCCCGCGCGATCGACTTGGCGAGCGAGGTCTTCCCCACCCCGGGGGGGCCGACGAAGCAGAGGATGGGGCCCCGGATCTTTTTCACCAGGGCCTGCACGGCGAGGTATTCGAGGATGCGCTCCTTGGGCTTCTCCAGCCCGTAGTGGTCCTCCTCGAGGATCCGCTCCGCGCGGGCGAGATCGGTCTCGAGCTCGGTCTTCTCCTCCCAGGGCAGGCTCAGGATCCAGTCGATGTAGTTGCGGACGACGGTCGCCTCGGCCGACATCGGGGTCATCATCTTGAGCTTCTTGAGCTCGTGCTCGACGCGCTCGACGGCCTCGGCGGGCATCTTCTTCGACTTCAGCGTCTCCTCGATCTCGCGGATCTCGTCGCTGAAGTCGTCCTCGGCGCCCATCTCCTTCTTGATGGCCCGCATCTGCTCGTTCAGGTAGTACTGGCGTTGGGTCTTCTCCATCTGCTCCTTGATGCGGTTCTTGATGCGCTGATCCATCCGGAAGACCTCGGTCTCCATCTTGATCAGGCTGAGGAGCAGGGACATCCGCTCGGAGAGGTTCACGGTGTCGAGCAGCCGCTGCTTGTCTTCGAGTTTGAAGGAGAAGTGCGATGCGGCCGTGTCCGCGAGCTGCGAGGGGTCCTGGATCGCGGCGAGGCTGGCGAGCAGCTCTTTGGAGATGTTGCGGTTGACGCCGGCGTACTCCTCGAAGGCCTCGAGGATCGAGCGCATCAGGGCCGTCGCCTCCGCGGCCGGGATCTCCGGCTCCTGCAGGCGCTCGATCTCGACGCGGAAGAACTTCTCCTCGGGCAGAAAGCGGCGGATGCGGGCGCGCGCCTTGCCCTCGACGAGCGCCTTGACGGTGCCGTCGGGCAGCCGCAACAGCTGCAGGACCTTGCCGATCGTCCCCACCTCGCTGATGTCGTGCTCGGAGGGGTTGTCGATGCCGGCCTTCTTCTGGGTGGCGAGAAAGACGGTCTTGTCCCGGTTCATGGCCTCGGCCAGCGCCTGCACCGACTTGGCGCGGCCGACGAAGAGGGGGGCCACCATGTAGGGAAAGACCACGATGTCCCGCAGCGGAAGCAGCGGGAGGATGAGCACGGGCGACTCGGGGCCGCCCTCGGGGGATTTGCGCAGCACGTTCACCATCCAATCCCTTGCGGAAACGTCCCCGCCCGCGGGCGGCGGCCCGCGGGCGGGGACCGGGGGAGATGCGGGTTCAGGCCTGTTTCTTCGTCTGCTCGAAGAGCAGGATCGGGTCCTCGCGGTTCAGGACGACGTCCTCGCTGATGACGCACTCCTTGACGTTCTGCAGCGAGGGCAGCTCGTACATGATGTCGAGCATGCAGGACTCCAGGATCGCCCGCAGCCCGCGGGCCCCGGACTTGCGCTTGATCGCCTCGCGGGCGATCGCCGAGAGCGCGCTGTCGGTGAACCGGAGGTTCACGCCCTCCATCTCGAAGAGCTTCTGGTACTGCCGCACGAGTGCGTTCTTGGGCTCGCGCAGAATGCGGATCAGGCTCTCCTCGTTCAACTCATGGAGCGTGGCGATCACCGGCAGGCGCCCGAGAAACTCGGGGATCATGCCGTACTTGATGAGGTCCTCCGGCTGGACCATCTTGAGCGTCTCGCTCACCGAGCGGTCCTTCTCCTGCAGGATCTTCGCCCCGAAGCCCATCACCTTGGGGCCGAGGCGGCGCTGGATGATCTTCTCCAGGCCGGTGAAGGTCCCCCCGCAGATGAACAGGATGTTGGTCGTGTCCACCTTGATGAAGTCCTGCTGGGGGTGCTTGCGGCCGCCCTTGGGCGGGACACTGGCCAGCGTCCCCTCGAGGATCTTGAGGAGGGCCTGCTGCACGCCCTCGCCGGAGACGTCGCGCGTGATCGAGGGGTTGTCCGCCTTGCTGGCGATCTTGTCGATCTCGTCGATGTAGACGATCCCCCGCTTGGCGCGCTCGACGTCGTAGTCCGCGTTCTGCAACAGCGAGAGGATGATGTTTTCGACGTCCTCGCCCACGTAGCCCGCCTCGGTGAGGCTGGTCGCGTCGGCGATCGTGAAGGGCACGTTCAGGAAGCGGGCGAGCGTCTGGGCGAGCAGGGTCTTGCCGCAGCCGGTGGGCCCGATGAGCAGGATGTTGCTCTTTTGGACCTCGACATCGCCCGCGTTGAAGGCGCTCTCCAGCCGCTTGTAGTGGTTGTAGACGGCGACCGAGAGGATCTTCTTCGCCTGCTCCTGCTCGATCACGTAACCGTCCAGCCGTTCCTTGATCTCCTTGGGGGTGAGGATGTGGGCCGCGTCCTTGTGGTCCTTCTCCGTCTCCTCCTCGATGATCTCGCTGCAGAGCTGGATGCACTCGTCGCAGATGTAAACCGCCGGGCCCGCGATCAGCTTGCGCACCTCGGACTGGTTCTTGCCGCAAAACGAGCAGAAGAGGTTGTCGCCCTCGTCTTTCTTCTTGGCCATTCTAGTTCTTCTCCGGGTTGTCCAGCCGCTCGAGGTCCTCGCGGTTGGCGATGACATGGTCGATGATGCCGTAGTCGCGGGCCTCCTCGGCGCTCATGAAGTAGTCGCGGTCGGTGTCCCGCTGGATCTGCTCCAGGGTCTTGCCCGTGTGGCGCACGAGGATCTGGTTCAGGGTGTCCTTCATGCGCAGGATCTCCCGGGCCTGGATTTCGATGTCGGAGGCCTGCCCCTGGAAGCCGCCCATCGGCTGGTGGATCAGGATCCGCGCGTTGGGCAGGGAGTAGCGCTTGCCCTTGGTCCCGGCCGTCAGCAGCAGCGCCCCCATGCTCGCCGCCTGCCCGATGCAGACGGTGGCGATGTCGGGCTTGATGTACTGCATGGTGTCGTAGACGGCCAGCCCCGCCGTCACCAGGCCGCCGGGGGAGTTGATGTAGAAGTTGATGTCCTTGTCGGGGTCCTCCGACTCGAGAAACAGCAGCTGCGCGATCAGGAGGTTGGCGATCTCGTCGTTCATCGCCGACCCGAGGAAAATGATGCGGTCCTTGAGCAGGCGCGAGTAGATGTCGTAGGCCCGCTCGCCGCGGCTGCTCTGTTCGATCACCATGGGAATCAGGGGCACGGTGCGTTTCTCTCCTTCCTTGCCAGGCAATGGGGGGGGCGCGGTCAGGCCGCGCTCGGCCCGCCGGCGGCCGCCTCGGCGGGGGGGTCCACGTCCTCGATCTCGCCGCTTTGGATGATCCGCTCGGCGGCCTCTTTCTCGAGCAGCGCGTGGCGCAGGGCCTCGAGCTTCTCGGGGTTCTCCCGGTAGTAGGTCTGAACGACGGAAACCGGCTGCTGCAGGCGGCCGGCGATCTCCTGCATCGCCTCTTCGAGCTTCCCGGGCGGCAGCTCGAGCTTCTCTTGTTCGATGATCCGGCCGAGCAGGAGGTGCCGCTTGACCTGCCGCACCGCCGTCTCGCGGTAGGTGGCGGCGATCGCCTCCCGGCTCAGGCCCGCCTCTTCGAGGGTCGTGTTGCGGGCCTCGAAGGAGCGCTCGGCCTCCTCGAGGATCCCCTCGAGCTCGGCCTCCACGAGCGCCTCCGGGACCTCGAAGGGGACCCGGTCGAGGAGCTGGCGGAAGGCCTGCTCCTGGAGCTCCTGTTCGATCCGTTTGCGGTAGCCTTCCTCGAGCTGGGCGACGATCTTGGCGCGCAGCTCATCGAGCGTCGCGTAGGGTCCGACGCGGCGGGCGAGCTCGTCGTCGATCGGCGGCAGGATCTCGCTGCGGATCTCCCGCAGGGTGACGCGGAAGGTGATCTCCCGGCCGGCGAGTTGCCGGTTTTCGTAATCGGCCGGGAAGGCGACCGGGAATTCGCGGCTCTCCCCGGCCTGCATCCCCTTCAGCCCCGCCTCGAAGGCGGGCAGCACGCGCCCTCCGCCCAGCTTCAGGGTGAAATTCTCGTTCCGCGGCGCATCCGGGCAAGGGCGGCCGTCCTGGAACCCCTCGAAGTCGATCCGCAGCACGTCGCCCTCGGCCGCCGGCCGCGGCGCGGGAAGCGGCTCGAGCCGCGCGAGCCGCTTCTGCAGGCCCCGCAGGTGGGCCTCCACCTCCGCCTCGCTCACCCGGTAGCGGGTCCGTTTGAGCCGGAGCCCCCGGAAGGGCACCTCGCCGATGGGTGGGGCCACCTCCACGGTCGCCGCGTAGACGAGCGGCGCCCCGGGGTCGAGCGCGGGCGTATCGAAGCGGGGGCGGCCGACGATCCGCAGGTCCCGCTCGCGCACCGCGTCGATGAAGGAGCGCTCCAGCAAGCGCGCCGTCACGTCTTCGTGGATCTCCTTCTTGAACATCCGCTCCAGGACCGAGCGGGGGGTCTTGCCAGGCCGAAACCCCTTGACCCGCGCCGTGCGCCGCACCTCGTCGTAGGCGCGATCGATTTCCCGCACGACCTCCTCGCGCGGGATCTCGACGCGCAGGGTCTTCTTGACCGTGCTGATGTCTTCTACCGTGACCTGCATGTCCTCCATCCGTCTCGCGGCCGGCCGGGCCGGCCTCCCGCCCGGCCCGCGGGGGAGCGGGCGGGGCGCATGCCTCCCTCTGGTGCGAGAGGGGAGATTTGAACTCCCATTCTGTCGCCAGAGCTGGATCCTAAGTCCAGTGCGTCTACCAGTTCCGCCACTCTCGCAGAGCCGGGGGCATACGGCGCCGGGGCCTGAAGAATATAAGGATCCCCTCCCGCCGTCAAAATCCCCTAACGCGTCGATAACACAGCGAGAATCAAAAATATTTGGTTTCTTTTCAGAAGTATAGAGGCAAAGACGCGCTGTGTCAACCGCCTCGCCGCCGCTTCTCATCCGGCTTGCCTGTCGCCGAAAGGCCGTGATAGAGAGAATTCCGCACGGGGCGTAGCGCAGCCTGGTAGCGCACCTGCTTTGGGAGCAGGGAGTCGGGAGTTCAAATCTCCCCGCCCCGACCAACCCGGGATCCTCCCCGGCCGCGCCCGGGGGCCCCGGGCGGTCGAGGAGCCGCGGTCCTGAACCGACCCTTTCCGCCGAAGACGCTCCCGCCGCGGGAGATCCGCCGCAGCTTCCGGCTCGTGGGGCAGGCCTTGCTGCAGGCCGGGCTGAACCACACCCACAGCGGCAATCTCTCCGCGCTCGACCCCGCGGACCCCTCGCGCTTCTGGGTTACGGCCTCGGGCGCCCCCCTCGGCCGCCTGGGCGCCGCGGACCTGGTGTGTGTGCGCCTTGCGGATCTCGGGGTCGAGGCCGGGGGACGCCCGTCCTCGGAAACCCCGACCCACCGCGCCGTCCTGGGCCTAACCGGCGCCCGCTCCTGCGCCCATGCGCATTGCCTCGCGGGAACGCTTCTCGGCTACGAGGACCCCGCAAGGCCCCTTTTCCTCCGGCCCGCCGGCCGCGGGGGGGAGGACCTCCCCGCCGCCCGGCGCTTCGATCCGCCGGACTTCTGGGGCCGGCGGCTTCTGGGACCGGTGCCGGTCGTCTCCCTGAAGGAGGGCTGGTGTTCCTCGGAGGAGATGGTGGCCGTGCTTTCCCGCGCCCTGGGCGAAAGCCCCCTCGTGCTCGTCGCCGGCCACGGCCCGTTTTGCCGGGGGGAGAGCCTCGCGGCGTGCCTGCGCCTGCTTTGCGTCTTCGAGCAGAGCGCCCGGACGGCCCTGCTTCTGGCGCGCGCCGGGCGGCCCGCGACGCCCCGGACACCCGGGGGGCTCCCCGGGGGGCTTGCGGCCGAAGGGTGCCTTCCCCGGCCCGAGCCGCCGGCGCCTGCGGCCGGGCGGTTTGCGGCCTGGGCCGAGGCCCTCTTCCTCCTCGGCCTGAGCGCCTTCGGCACCGGCTCCGCCTCCGTGCGGGGACTCAAGGGGGAGATGTCGTTTCTCCCGGCGGCCGCCGCACCCCGGGGCTGGGGGCTCCGGCTGCTCCGCCTCCGGCTCGACGAGGAGCCGGCCGGTCTGGATGTGGCCCTGCACCGCACGGTCCACACCCGGACCCCCTATCGCGCCTGCATCCTCGCGCCGGCCCCGCACGCGATCGCGGCGGCCGCGGGGGCCGCCGGAAGCGAGATCCTCCCCGTCGACGACGAGGCCCGCCACGCCGGGGTCCGGCTGCCGGTCGTCGCCGCGGAGGCGCTGTCCGCCGCGCCGGAGGCGTCCCCGCTGCCGCGGCTCTTGCAGGACGGGGGAGGGTGCCTTCTCCTCGAGGGGCTGGGCATCCTCGGCTGCGGCCGGGAGCGCCTCGCCGAGGCCGCCCTGGCCGTCTCCGTGGCCGAGCGGGTCTGCCGCCTGCGCGCCGAGATCGGCCTCAACCACCGCCTGCTGGGCACGCCCCCGCCGGGGCGTTTCGAGGGGGGGCCGCCGGGCGGGGGCCGCCCGCCGGGGGAAAGCGGCTGTTGACTTCGGCGTCGGCTTCATCCAAAACAGACCCCTCCGGTCCCCGGCCCGGCCGGGCCCCGGCAACCGATCCCCAAACCCGGAATCCGCCCATGGAACCGACCGCCCACGACGCCGACGAGGAGCTGCCGCCCCGGGCGCTTCTCCTCGAGATGTACCGCCACATGCTCGCCACCCGGCGCTTCGAGGAAACCTGCCTTGACTTCTTCCGCCGGGGGCTCATCCGCGGCTACCTTCACTCCTACATCGGCCAGGAGGCCGTCGCGGCGGGGGCGATCGCCGCCCTCCGGCCCGACGACTGGATCGCCAGCACGCACCGGGGCCACGGCCATTGCATCGCCAAGGGGGCCGACCTGCGCTTCATGATGGCCGAGATCCTGGGGCGCGAGACCGGCTACTGCCGCGGCCGCGGCGGGTCGATGCACATCGCGAGCGCCGACCTGCACCATCTGGGCGCCAACGGCATCGTCGGCGGCGGGATCCCGCTCGCGACCGGGGCGGCCCTGGGCATCCGGGTGCAGGGCGGCGACCAGGTCGTGATCTGCTTTTTCAGCGACGGCGCCTCCAACAACGGCGTCTTCCCCGAGTCGCTGAACCTGGCGGGCCTCTTCCGGCTGCCGGTGATCTTCCTGCTCGAAAACAACTTCTACGCCGTCTCCACCCCCGTCGAGTGCTCGACCGGCTGCTGCGAGCTCGCCGGCCGCGGGCCGGCCTACGGGGTGCCGGGGGTCTGCGTGGACGGCAACGACGCGATCGCCGTCTGGCGCGAGACCCGCCGTGCCGTCCGGCGCGCCCGGAGCGGCGAGGGCCCCACGCTGATCGAGGCCCGCACCTTCCGCTGGGGGGGGCACCACGCGAACGACCCCGGCCAGTACGTGGACCCCGAGCGGCTCGCCTACTGGAAAGGCCGCGACCCGCTCGCGCTGCTCGGCCGGGAGATCCGCGACGCCGCCGCGGTCGCCGCCGTCGAGTCCCGCGTGGAGGCCGAACTCGCGGCCGCCGTCGAGTTCGCGCTGAACAGCCCCGAGCCCGCGGTCGAGGCGTTTCTCGCCGAAATCGACTCCTGAGGCGGAGGCCCCGCATGCCCGAATTGCTCTACCGCGAAGCCCTGCGGCGCGCCCTCGACGAGGAAATGGCGCGCGACCCGCACGTCTTTCTGCTGGGGGAGACGATCGCCGAACGCGGCGGCTCGTTCAAGGTAACCGAGGGCCTGCTCGCCCGCTACGGGCCGGGCCGCGTGATCGACACGCCGATCGCCGAGGCCTCCTTCACCGGCATGGCCGTAGGGGCGGCCCTGATCGGCTGCCGGCCGGTGGTCGAGCTGCTCTTCATCGATTTCGCCCTGCTGGCCATGGACCCGATCGTCAACCAGGCGGCGAAGATCAAGTTCATCTCGGGCGGCCGCCGGCGGCTGCCGCTCGTGATCCGCACCCAGGGCGGGGTCGGGGAGGGGCTGGCCGCGCAACATTCCCAGAGCCTGGAGGCGCTCTTCTACCACATCCCGGGGCTCAAGGTCGTGATGCCCTCCACCCCCGCCGACGCCTACGGCCTGCTCAAATCGGCCATCCGCGACGACCACCCCGTCGTCTTCATCGAGCACAAGCGGCTCTATGCGCTCTCCGGGCCGGTGCCCGAGGAGGAGGCGCTCCTGCCCCTGGGCAAGGCCGACTGCAAGCGCCGCGGCAACGACGTGACCCTCGTTTCCTGGTCGTTCATGGTCCACCGCTGCCTGGCCGCGGCCGGGCTCCTCGAGCGCCGCGGCATCGAGGCCGAGGTGCTCGACCTGCGCAGCCTCGTCCCCCTCGACCGCGAGGCGCTCCTCGCCTCGGCCCGCCGCACGGGCCGGGTGCTCATCGTCCACGAGGCGGTGCGGCGCGGCGGGGTCGGGGGGGATCTCGCGGCGACGATCATGGAGGAGGCCTGGAGCGATCTCGCCGCGCCGGTGCGCCGCCTGGCCGGGCGGAACACGCCCATCCCCTACAGCCGCAGCATCGAAGAGGTCTGCATCCCCACGGTCGAGGAGATCGCCGCCGCGGCCGCCGAGCTCGCCGCCATCGGCCGCTGATCAGCCCTGCCGGCCCGCCGCCCGGGGGGCCCGCGGGGCCGCCGTCAGGCGAAGCAGCCGGGGCGCAAGCGCAAGGACGGCCGCGTCGCCGAGCGGCCCGCCGCAGACGAGCATCACCCCCGAGAGGAGAACCGCGAAGGGGAGGATCTCGGAGTCGACGAGGTAGGCGAAACAACTCCGCGGCCAGAGGGCCAGCAACGCAAGGTCCGCCGCCGCCAGGGCGATCATCCCCCAGGCCGCCCAGCGCTCCCGCCGCCACAGCCCCGCGGCGCAGGCGAGAAAGGGAAGCGCGCCGAGCAGGTACTTCCAGCCCACCAGCCGCACCAGCGGCTCGGCGAGGGCGGGCTCCCAGGCGAGCCACAGCGAGGCCCGGAACACGGCAAGCCACCCGAGGGCCCACAGGGGCCAGGGGAAGGAGGTCTCCAACCGTTCCGAGGGAAAAAACCGGGTCCGCATCGCGAAAGCCTCCGGTGGGCGCCCTCGCCGCGGCCGAACCGGGAAATCCCCTCCGCCCGGCCCGCCGCGCGGGCGGGTCAGCGCAGCAGGTTGATCACCGCAAGAACGATCAGCACGCCCGAAACCGCGCCGACGGCGAGCCCCGAGGACACCGGGTGCCGGAAAAACCACTCGTCGATCCCGGCGCGGGGCCGCTCGAGCTTCTCGAACCAATGGCGGGTCTCGACGGGGGACTTCATCTTTTCGTCGATCGCCCGCACGCGCCGCGGCGCGAGCATCAGCCCCGCGCCGACCAGCACGCCCGCCACGCAGCCGACCCGGCCGATCCAGGCAAGCGCGGCGAAGACGACTTCGCCCGAAAGGCTGTGGTGGTGGGCGCCGAAGAAGACCCGGGCGAAGGCCGCGGCATCGAAGCGGAAGAGGAAAAAGAAGAGGGCGAAGAGGGACCCGGCCGTGAGCAGGGCGCCGAACAGGAGGGGATGGCCGTAGACCGCGCGCTCGGTTTCGATCGGCCGGTCGAGCACCTCGAGCCGGCGGTCGAGGTCGACGGAGCGGTTGAGGAGCTCGCTCAGGCTGCGCGCGGCCTGGGGCGCAAACAGCAGGAGCAACGCGAGCGTCATCCCCAGGATGCCGAAGACGAGCGTCATCACCTCGACGGCCTGGAGGGCGATTTCACAGAGAAGGTTCATGGCCTTGATTCTTCATCCTATCACGGCCCCGGGCGGGGTTCAAACCCCCCGCGGCCTTCCCCGCCGGGCTTTCCCGCGCCGCTTGCCGGCCAGAAGCCGGGCGGCCGCCTCCTGGACGGCGGCGTCGGCGATCGCGGCGAGCTTCTTGCGCACGATGCGCGAGAAATACTCCCGCTCGGTCTTGGTCAGCGGCTCGCCGCGAAGCCGCTTCAGGATGAGCTCGATCTGTTTTTTTGGGAAGAGCGCCTCGAGGCGTCCGGCGAGCCCCGGGCCGTCGGGCACGGCGGACTCGCGCGGGGAGGGCGGCGCCGCGGGCCGGGGCGCAACCGGGGCGGCCGGTTCCGCCGTCGCCTTGCGCAGGGCGGCCGCAAAATCGGCAAGGGCGACCGTCGTCCCGTCGGCCAGCCGCAGGGCGGTGCGACCCTCCAGGGCCGCGGCCCGCCCGCGGAGCGCGGAGACGATCTGCGCCAGCCCCTCCGGCTCCTGCGCCCCCAGGCGGCGCAGGAGCAGCGCGCTCACGCAGAGGAGGTCCTCGAGGTTGCGGCGCCGGGGGCTCGTTTCCCAGTGACGGGCGAGGAGTTTCTGGAAATCGACCCGCAGGCCGCGCCGGCCGCACAGGGCGAGCACCGCCGGAAAGCGGGCGACGAGCGCCGGGTCCCGGGCCCCGGCCAGGGCGTCGAGGATGATCCGCACCTGGGGCTCGGAAAGCCGGCGCGTCCCGGGGCCCTCGAGCAGGGTCCCGAGCATGCGCGCCGCCTGCGGCGCCCCCTGGCGGGCGCCGCCCTCCCCGCTTTGCCTGCCGGACTCCATACCCGGGAACCCTCCGTGGGGGGTCCCGGCCGGGGAGGCGATCCTCCCTGCCGACCGGGGCCGCCCGCCGGCCGCGGCGTTGCCGCGGCCGTCCGCGAGCTCACCTTCATTGTATCGTAAAATACAATGCGGGAAAAGGGGGCTTCCGGGGGCGCGGGCCGCCGCACGGGCCGGGGGTCGCGGCTTGCAGGCCGGGATGCAATATCAGGAGGCCGCCCAGAGCCGGCGGTAGAGCCGCTGCCGCGCAAGCGCCGCTTTGTGCAGTGCCTCCACGCGGGGGTCTACGTAGTCGAAGACGCGCGCCTTTTCCTTCCCCGGGGCGGGCCGCAGGATTCTCCCCAGGTACTGGATCAGCCTCCCGCTGAAGCGCACGGGGGTTGCGAGAAAGAGGGTCGAGAGGTTCGGGCAGTCGAAGCCCTCGCCGATCAGCTGCCCGGTGGCGACGACGACCCGCACCGCGCCGGCGCGCACGCGCGCGACCGCCGCCTCGCGCTCCTCGGGGCTCATCTCGCCGGTGAGCAGGTCGCTTTCGACCCCGTGGCCGAAGTGCAAAAGCGCCCGCAGGGTTTCGCAGTGCGCCCGCCGGTCGGAGAGGACGAGGCAGGTGCCGCTTCCGGCCTCGGCCTCCCGGGCGACATCGGCGGCGATCAGCCGGTTTCGCTCGGGGTCCGCGGTGAGCTCGGAGAGCATGCGGCTGTACTCCGTCACCGCGTCGTGGAAAGCGTGAAAGCCCGTTTCGCGGAGCACCACCTCGACCGGCAACCGGGCGCCGCTGGCCCGCAGCTCCCGTTCCTCGATCTCGTGGTGCAGGTCGCCCAAGTGCCAAAAGATCAGCCGCGACAGCCCGTCGCGGCGGAAGGGGGTCGCCGAGAGGCCGAGCATGTAGCGGGAATCGAAGGCCGTGACCGCCTCGGTGAAGGTGCGGCTCGGGCAGCGGTGGCACTCGTCCACGACGAGGAAGCCGACCCGCCGGGCGACCTCCTCCGCGCGAGGGTAGAGCGACTGCACCAGGGCGACCGTGATCGCCTCGCCGAGGCGGACCTTGCCGCCGGCGATGCGGCCGCAGGCCTGAGGGGGGATCCCCAGAAACGCGGCGATCCGCTCCGTCCACTGCTCGGCGAGCTCGCGGGTGTGCACCACGACGAGCGCGGGCTGGCGCCGTGCGGCGACCATGGCGAGCGCCATCACCGTCTTGCCCGAGCCGGTCGGGGAGCTGAGGGTGCCGAAGTCGCGCGCGAGCATGCGCTCGACCGCCGCCTGCTGGAAGGGCCGGAGCTCCCCGCGGAAGTCGAACGCGACGGGCGGCAGGCTGCGGCGCCGGTCCTCGAGGCGCCAGGGGACCCCCAGCCGGCGGCAGGCGAGCAGCACCTGCCGCAGGAACCCGCGCGGCACGGCCAGCCCGTCGGGGCCGGCCTTGCGGTAGAAGCGGAGCAGGCGCGGGACGCCGCGGTTCCAGCGGCCGAGCCGTTCGTTTTCCAGGTAGCGCGGGTTGGGGAACTCGAGCGTGGAGGTCAGCCAGCCGTGCAGGGCCTCGGGGATGTCCCGGAGCAGCAGCCGGTGATCGACGCGGAGCAGCAGCTCGCCCATCCCCGGCTCATTCGCCCGCGTCGAGGAGCGCGCGGGCGACCTCGATGTCGTAGGCGCGCCGGGGGTCGAAAGCCCGGCCGGTGTACATCTCGGCCGCCTTGAGGATGGCGCCGTAGGGCACCCAGTCGTGCTGCCGCCACAGCTCGGGGTCGTCCGCGCTCCAGAGGCGGAACCAGATCGTCCCCTCCCCCTCCCTCACGTACATGCGCACGCGGGGGTTGCCCGGCGAGGGGTAGTAGTAGAGGCCTCGTTCGTCTTTCATGGGCGTTGCCGCAGCCCGCGGGGGAGGCCCAAGGCCCGCCGCGGGGCGCCCCCGAGGGGGGCTTCAGGGTTTCAGGCGCACGGTCGCCCCGGCTTCGACGGCGGCCGCCTCGTCGAGCACGGCGACGGAGCGCGCCTCGTCCACCTCGCGCAGGCGGGCCTCGCCGAGCCGCACCCCCGGCAACAGGAAGCGCTGCCCGTCGCGGTTGGCGAGCGGGCGTCCGGGGGCGAAGACCTCAAGACGCATCCCCTCGCGCAGCCCCACGCCGCGGCCGGCGGAGACGGTGAGCTCCCGCCCCTGCACGGCAACGACGAAGCCGCGCCAGGGAGTTTCCGCCAGATGGCGGCAGGCGTCGCGGCCGGCCTGAGCGAGCAGCCGCTCGCGCAGGGTCGCGGTCACCGCGGCGGGGATGGTCTCGAGGGGGATCTCCGCGCCCGGGTATTCCGTCTCGAGCTCGAGCACGGCCTCCTCCCAGAAGCGCTCGTCGAGGCTCTTGCCGCCGGTTTCGGCGTCGAAGACCTCGAGCCGCAGGCCGAGGCTCACCCGCACGCGGCTTCCTTTCCAGAACCAGAACCCCGTCTTCTCCTCCGTGATCCGCGGCTCAAGCGGGCTCCCCACCACGACGTTGTTCACCCCGCGCCTCCGGGCGAGAAGCGCGAGCGCATGCCCGTCCACAGCCCCGGAGGCAAGCCGCGGGGGCGTCCCCAGGAGCTGCGCGAAGTCGCGGTCGACGAGCAGCCCGCCGCAGCGCGCGCCCAGCTGCTCCGCGAGCTGCCTCCGGAGGAGCGCGGCGAACTCGGCCGCCCCGGCGGAGGCGGGCTCCTCGAGCCCGAAGACCGCGACCGCAAGCTGCAGGCCGCCCGGCCGACCGCCGGAGAAGACCTCCCCCACGCTGCGGCCGGCGTCGCTCACCCCGCGCGCCACCCCTTTGCCGGCGTCGCGCAGCGCCGTGCAGCCGGAGACGAAGGCCAAACACGCCGCCAACGCCGCGGCGACCGCGACCCCCCGGGCGGCGCCCCCCCGGGATGCCCGCATGTCCATCCCGCCGATTCCCCCTTTCCGCCGTTTCGGCCAGGGCGGCACGATACTGAAGGGCCCCGGGCCTGTCAAACCGCCTCCCCCGCCGGTTTGACACGCGGGGGGCTTTCTGGTAGCCGAGCGAGCGGCGGGCCCCCCCCGCCCGGAAAGGTCCCTTTCGCCCATGGCCTCGATCGACGAGCAGATCCTCAAAACCGCCAAGGAAGTCGTCATCAAGTTCATCGAGTGCGGCCGCCTGTCGCCGAGCGGCTTCGCCGAGGCCTTCCAGAACATCTACCGCACGGTCGAGGAAACGGTGAAGTCCGGCCGGACGGCCGCCCCGGCCGCGGCCCCGCCGCCGGAGCCGCCCCGGGAGCCCGCCCCCCGGGGGCGCTCCCGGAACGCCTGAGGGTCCCCGCCCCCGTCACTGCACGTCCGCCCACGTCTCCCCCACCGCCGTGCGCACGACGAGCGGCACCCGCAGCTCCCAGATCCCCTCCATCACCGCCTTCACCCGCCGCGCGAGCTCCTCGATCTCCCCGGGCGGCGCCTCGAAGACGAGCTCATCGTGCACCGTGAGCAGCATCGCCGCCTCCATCCCGGAGGCGGCGAGCTCGGCGTCGACGCGGATCATCGCAAGCTTGATCAGGTCGGCGGCCGAGCCCTGGATCGGCGTGTTGATCGCCATGCGCTCGGCGGCCTGGCGCACGACGGGGTTGGAGCTGGCGATGTCGGGCAGCCGTCGGATCCGGCCGAGCAGCGTGCTCGTCCGCCGCTTCTGCCGCGCCTCCTCGACGGTGCGGTCGATGAAGCGGCGGACCCCGGGGTAGCGGGCGAAGTAGTGCTCGATGTAGGTCTTCGCCGTCTTCTGGCTGATCTCGAGCTGGCGGGCGAGGCCGAAGGGGCTCATGCCGTAGAGGATGCCGAAGTTGATCGTCTTGGCCTGCCGGCGAAGCTCCGGGGTCACCTCCGCGGGGGCGACCTCGAAGACCTCGCAGGCGGTGCGCGTGTGGATGTCCTCGCCTCGGCGGAAGGCGCCCAGCAGGGTGTCGTCCTCGGAGCAGTGGGCGAGGATGCGCAGCTCGATCTGCGAATAGTCGGCCGAGAGCATGCGCCAGCCCGGCCGCGGGACGAAGGCGCGGCGGATCTCGCGGCCTTCCTCGGTGCGGATGGGGATGTTCTGGAGGTTCGGATCCGAGCTGGACAGGCGGCCCGTCGCCGTGCCGGCCTGGTGGTAGGAGGTGTGGATGCGGCCGGTCTCGGGGTGGACGAGCGCGATCAGGGCGTCGGCGTAGGTGGACTTGAGCTTGGCGAGCGTGCGCTGGCGCAGGACAAGCGCCGGCAGCGGGTGCTCGGCGGCGAGCGCGCTCAAGACGTCGACGTCGGTCGAGTAGGCGGTCTTCTTGCGGGTCTTCTTCTGGACGGGGAGCTTCAATTTCTCGAAGAGGACCGCGCCGAGCTGCTGGCTGGAGTGGATGTTGAAGCGCTCGCCGGCGAGCGCGTAGATCTCCTCCTCGATCTTCTCGAGCTGGCGTTCGAAGTACCGCGAGAGGGCCTGCAGCCGCTCGCGGTCCACGGCGACCCCCCGCATCTCCATGCGCACGAGCACGGGGACGAGGGGGAGCTCCACCGTGTCGAGCAACCGCCGCAGGCCTTCCTCCTCGAGGCGGGCCTCGAGCACCCGCCCCGCCTGGAGGGTGAGATCGGCGTCCTCGCAGGCATAGGGCACGGCCTGCTCGAGCGGCACCTCGGCGAAGGTCTCCACCCCCCGGCGGCTGCCGACGAGCTCCTCGAAGGCGGTCGGCTTCACCTCGAGAACGTCGAGCGCGATCTGGTCCAGGCTGTGGGCGCGCCGCGAGGGGTCGAGGAGGTAGGAGGCGAGCATCGTGTCGAAGACGACCCCCTGGAGACGCACCCCGTGGCGGGCGAGCACGATCGTGTCGTACTTGACGTGCTGCCCCACCTTGCCGCAGCCGGGGTCCTCGAGCAGGGGCCGAAGCCTCGCGAGGACCCGCTCCCGGGGGAGCTGCACCGGCGCCCCGAGGTAGCGGTGGCCGCAGGGGATGTAAACGGCCTCGTCGGGCCGCACGGCGAAGGAGAGCCCCACGAGCTCGGCGCGCATCGGGTCCCGCGAGGTGGTCTCGGTGTCGAGGGCGAAGCGCCCGGCCTGGGCGAGCCGGGCGATCAGGGCCTCGAGGTCCCCCTCGGAGAGGACGGCGCGGTAGTCCTTCGCCGGCCGGGCGCGGACCGCGGGCAGGCTGTGCTGGAGCTGGCGGAACTCGAGCTCGCGGAAGAGCGCGGCCAACGCGGCCACGTCGGGCTCGGGGAGCGCGAGCGCCTCGGGGGGCGGCTCGAAGGGCGCATCGGTGCGGATCGTGGCGAGGGCGCGGCTGAGAAAGGCCTGCTCGCGGTGCGCGCGCAGCACCTCCCGGAGCTTGGGCCGCGCGATCTTCTCGAGGCCCCCGTAGACCCCCTCGAGCGTCCCGAAGGTGCGCACGAGCTCGAGCGCCGTCTTGGGCCCGACCCCCGGGACCCCGGGGATGTTGTCGGTGGCGTCGCCGGCGAGCCCCATCACCTCGATCACCTGGGCGGGCTCGATGCCGAGCTCGCGCCGCACGGCCGCGAGGTCGGTTTCGCGGTCCTTCATGGGGTCCCACAGGCGCAGGCGCTCGTCCACGAGCTGCACGAAATCCTTGTCCCCGGTCACCACGACGACGGGGCGCCCGGCCGCGGCGAGCCGGCGGCCCGCCGTTCCGATCAGGTCGTCGGCCTCGAAGCCGGGCAGCTCGAAGACCGGCAGCCGGTAGGCCTCCACGATGCGGCGGATCCAGGGGATCTGGACCGCCATCTCCTCGGGCATGGGCGGCCGGTTCGCCTTGTAGGCGGGGTAGAGCTCGTGGCGGAAGGTCGGCCCGCGGGCGTCGAAGAAGACCGCCGCCTGGCGCGGCCGGTGCTCCTCGATCAGCTTGAGCAGCATGCGGGTGAAGCCGAAGACGGCGTTGGTGGGAAGCCCCCGCGAGTTGGCAAGCCCGCGGATGGCATGAAAGGCGCGGTGGATGTACGCGGTGCCGTCGATCAGGTAGATCGCATCCCTGGCCTCCATGTCCCCCCGGCCTTCCTTCCGCGGCGCTGGGCGCCCGGTTGACACCGTGCGGCCGCTGGTTTAGCCTTCTCAGCAGTGCCTATACCACCCGGACGCCGCAAGCGGCAAGCGAGGAGAGGGCCATGGACAGGGGACGCATCCTGACCGCCGATGAGGAGATCCGCGCGCTGCTCGCCGCGGCGAAGACCGTCGCCGTGATCGGGATCAGCCCGAAACCCGAGCGCGACTCGCACCGCGTGGCGGCCTACCTGAAAGCCAAGGGCTACCGCATCGTCCCGGTGCGGCCCGCGCAGGAGGAGATCCTGGGGGAGAAGGCGTACGCCCGGTTGGACGACGTCCGCGGCCCGATCGACATCGTGGATGTCTTCCGCCGGCCGGAGCAGGTGCCGCCTCACGCCGAGGAGGCGCTGCGCCTCAAGCCGCGCGCCTTCTGGATGCAGGAAGGCATCGAGCACCGCGAGGCCGCCGAGCGGCTGACCGCGGCCGGGATCGACGTCGTGATGAACCGCTGCATCATGCGGGAACATGCCCGGCTCCTCGGATAGTCCCCGTTACCGGCGGCGTCACCTCCGGGAGCGCGAGCCCGACTGCCCGCTCTGCGGTCGCCGTGTGCCCTTCTGCTGGAGCTGCCGCTGCGGGTTCCGGCTCTGCCAGGCGTGCATGCACGAGAACTTCTGGACCCTCTCCTGCAACGGGATCACCTGGGTGTGCCCCGACTGCGGCCAGCAGAACGGTCTGGGAAACCAGTAAGTCGCGGATCCGGCCATGCACTACGAAGGCACCATCATCCGGCCGCCGAGCGAGGCGGGGAGCATCCTGCTCCAGGTCACGGTCGGCTGCTCGCGCAACCGCTGCACCTTCTGCGGCACCTACGCGGGCGAGCGCTTCCGCATCAAGCCCGAGGAGGTCGTGCGGGCCGACATCGACTACGCGGCGGCCCGCTTCCGGCGCCAGCGCCGCGTCTTTCTCTGCGACGGGGACGCGCTCGTCCTGCCCCAGGAGCGGCTGGTGCGCATCCTGCGCGCGATCCGCGAAAGGCTCCCCTGGGTGACCCGCGTGGGCGCCTACGCCAATGCGAAGAGCCTTTCCTGGAAGACCGTGGAGCAGCTCCGCGAGCTGCGGGATCTCGGCCTGGGCATCCTCTACGTCGGCCTGGAGAGCGGCGACGACGTGACGCTCGCCCGCATTCGCAAGGGGGCGGACGCGGCGAAGATGATCGCCGCGGCCTCGAAGGCCCGTCAGGCCGGGATCAAGCTTTCGCTCACCGTGATCCTGGGGATCGCGGGCCGTGAGCGCTCGCTGCTCCACGCCCGGGAAACCGGCCGCGTGCTCTCGGCCATCGACCCCGAGTACGTCGGCGCGCTCAGCCTGATCCTCATCCCCGGCACCCCCCTCTACGACGAGTGGCTCCGGGGGGAGTTCGTCCTGATCGAGCCCGAGGAGATGCTGCGCGAGCTGCGGGAGATGATCGCCTCCACCGTCCTCACGCAGGGGCTCTTCCACGCGAACCATGCTTCCAACTATTTGCCGATCAAGGCCCGATTGCCGCGGGACCGGGAGGCGGTGCTCGCCCTGATCGACCGGGCGCTCGCGGGGGAACTCCCCCTCAAGCCCGAATTCCTGCGCGCGCTGTGACCGCATCCCGCGGTTCCGGGGCGCGAATCGAGGAGCCCATGGACCTCAAGATTCTGCTGACCACCTTCGGCTTCGTTTTCCTCGCCGAGCTCGGGGACAAGACCCAGCTCGCCACCTTCTGCTTCTCGGCCGACTGCGAAGACACGCGGCTCTCGGTCTTCCTCGGCGCCGCCGGGGCCCTGGTCCTGAGCTCGCTGATCGCCGTGCTGCTCGGCGCCGGGGTGAGCCGTTTCGTCTCGCCCGCCGCGATCAAGATCGCGGCCGGCGTCTTTTTCCTCGCCGTGGGCGGCTGGACCCTGTTCAGCGCCCTGCGCGCCTGAAGGATCCGACGGCCATGAGGCTCGGTGTCGCCCTGCGGGTCTTCGCCTCCGCCGCCGCCCTGGCCGCCCTGGCCGGGGCGCTCCCCCTTCCGGCGCGGGGGGCGGAGGAGCCGCCGGGGCTCGATTTTTCGGGACTGATCCGCGCCGCCCGCTTCCGCGGCCCGGTCGACTTCTGCGGCGAGCCCGCCCCGCTTCACGACCCCGAGGCGCGCGAGCGGCTCGAGCGCGAGCTGCTCGCCATGCTCGCCGAGCCGCACCAGGTGATCCTCTGGATCAAGCGCGGGCCGCGCCACCTCGCCCCGATCGAGGAGGCGATCGCCGCCTTCGGGCTTCCCGCCGACCTCAAGTACATCCCGATCGTGGAGAGCGCCCTCCGGCCGCACGCCGGGTCGCCGAAAGGCGCGATGGGCTTCTGGCAGTTCATCGAGCCGACCGGAAGACGCTACGGCCTGCAGGTCGACCGCCGCAAGGACGAGCGCCGCAACCTCACGCGTTCGACCGAGGCGGCCCTCGCCTACCTGCAGCAGCTGCGGGAGCTCTTCGATTCCTGGACGCTTGCCGCCGCGGCCTACAACATGGGGGAAAACGGCCTGCAGGCCGAGATCGCGCGTCAGGAAACCCGGGACTTCTACCGGCTCTACCTGCCGCTCGAAACCCAGCGCTACGTCTTCCGCATTCTTGCGGCGAAGATCCTCCTCGAGAACCCCGCCCGCTACGGGTTCCGCCTGGAGCCCGAGGATCTCTACCCCCCCGAGCGTGCGGCCGTGGTCGAATTCGAGCTCAAGCGGGCCGTTCCGATCCTGCTCGTCGCGCGGGCGGCCGGGACGGACGTGAAGGCCGTCAAGGACCTCAACCCCGAGATCCGGGGCTTCGAGCTCCCGCCGGGCCCGCAGCGGCTGCGCCTCCCCGCGGGGGCCGAGGCGGGCTTTGCGCGGCGCCTCGCCGAGGCGGCGGCGCGGCTGCCCGCGCCGCGCGAGGTCCTCTACACCGTGCAGGAGGGGGAC
Organism: Desulfatibacillum sp.; assembly: GCA_020725555.1. Classification (GTDB taxonomy): domain Bacteria; phylum Desulfobacterota; class Desulfobacteria; order Desulfobacterales; family SpSt-501; genus SpSt-501. The sequence goes on along the minus strand of DYEU01000028.1, from coordinate 13,704 downwards.
ACGCTCACGGCGATCGCCGAGCGGCACGGGGTCTCGGTCGCCGAGATCGCGTCCTGGAACCGGCTGGACCCGAAAAGACCGATCCGACCGGGGATGCGGCTGAAAATGCAGCTCGCAGGCGATCCGGGAGAGGCGCTCACCCCGTAGGGTCGATGCGGCGGCGCTGCGGGTCGGGGTGGGGGCGATAGAAGACGGCGGTGTGCCCGACCGCGCCGGCGAGCGCGCTTCCGGTCCGGTCCGCCAGCTCGGAAAGAAGGGCGCGCCGCGCGCCGCGGTCGGGAAGATCGCGCAGGCGCACCTTGATCAACTCGTGGGCGAGGAGGGCCTCCTCCATGGCCGCAAGCACGGCGGCGGTCGCCCCCCGGCGGCCGATCCAGAGAACCGGCCGCAGCCCGTGGGCGAGACCGCGCAGCCGTTTGGCCTGCGCGGGGGTCAGCGCTTGCATGGGATTCTCCGGCGGGTGTACATTCAGGCGCCGCAAGAGGCGCGGCGTTCCTGGGGTCCGTGCCGCATCCCCCCGGGACGGGCATTCCCCCCGGGGTCGTTCGAGGAGCCGACGATGTCCGAGAACCCTTCCTTCGCCTCCGCCGATGTCTTTCCCGTTCAGACCTACCGCCGGCCGCGGGACCTCCACAGCCTGAGGCTCGAGTGCGTCTCCTTCTCCGGCACCCCGCGCAAACACCCGTTTGACGCGGAGCGGGTGATCCTGCTCGTCGACCCCTACAGCACGAACACGGTCTACTACGAGTTCGAGAAGAAAGACATCGCCTACGTGGAAGAGCTCCCCAGCCTGGTGGACATGGACGGGGCGACGATCCCCATGTTCCGCCTGTGGGTGCGCAAGGGGAGCATCGGCCTGCGCTCGACCCCCTTCCTCGTCGGCGACACCCGCCCGCCGGGGTGAGCCGCACAACGCGCGCCGGCTAGAATTGCAGCCGGAACTGGATGGAGAGCTCGTCTAGCGCCGTGGGGGAGCGGCGTCCGCCGTCGAGGGTCTCGTCCGGCTCGGGCCGGTAGGCGTGCGACCCCCACAGGGAAAAGCGCAGGGCGTCCGAGAAATGGTAGTGCAGCCCGAGGGAGACGTCCGCCGTCTGCATGTCGGGGTTGATCTCCCGGGGCCGCTGCAGGAGGTCCTCCTGATTGCGGGCGTGGGCGGCGAGAAAGACGGCCACCCGGGACTCCGGGAGAATCATCCACGTCTCCAGCCCCATCCGCTGCTGCCGCGGGTTCTGGTCGTCCCGGGCGTTTTCGATCTGGAAGATGGAGGGGATGATTTTGAGCCACTCGAGGAGCGAAATGGAGGCGCCGACGCGGAAGCCGGACTCGCCCGCCCGCAGGCCGTCCTGCGGCACGCTTTCAGCGGCGAAGGCCGACTCGGGGAGCAGGCCCTTCGCATCCAGGGCGTTCAAAAAAAAGCCGCTCAGGAGGAGCTCGAGGGTGTCGTTGATCTCGATTCCGCCTTCGAGAAACCTCACCTCGAGTTCATCCCGCCCCAGCCCCGCAAGGAAAGCGTCCTTTTTCAACTCCCGCTCGAAGGCGAGCGTGTCCTGATCCTCGCGCTCCTCCTCGAGCTCCAGCCCGCGCATGCGCCGCGAAAACATGAAGCGCGATTTCCAGTATTGGTCGTCGAGGCTGGAGATGGTCACCCCCTCGGAGCGGGCGGCATGGAGAAAGCGGCCGCCCGCGAGGTAGAGGCCGACGTGATTCACGCGCTTGCGGTTGGGCCCGAAGAAGACGAGATCCCCGGGCTTGAGCTCCTCGGGCGGAACCGGCTGCAGGGAGTCGAAGCGGCTCAGCTCGATCGAACTCCGCGGGATGCGGATGCCGAAGGCGTCCTCGTAGATCCGCTTGACCAGCCCCGAGCAATCGAAGCCCTCGCGGCCCTCGCCCCCCAGGCGGTAGCGCAGGCCGAAAAACTTGCCGATCTCCTGCTCGAGGCTCGTGGGCAGCTCGGGGGAGAGCTCTGCGGCCAGGGTCTCGGCCTTGGCCTTGGTTTTGGTGGATACCAGGGGGGAGGGTTGCGGCTTTTTCTTGGAGGCGGCGGCGTTCCCGGCGCCGTTCTTGCCGGCGGCGGGCTTCTGCGAAGCCGCGGCGGCCTTGGCCGGAGCCGCTGCCGGCGGCTTGGCTTTCTGGACGGCAGGGGCGGCCTTCCCGGCCTCGGGGGCGTTTCCCGGAGGCGAGGGGGTCGCGTGGGCGACGGGGCAGAGCCAGCCCAGCAGGAAAAGGGCGGCCGCCGCGAAGACCCCGGCACGGCCGCCGCCGGTTGGTTGATGACTTTCTATGGAAGCGTGTTCGTCAGGCGATGCGTTTCGTCGTGAAACCACGGGTCGAACCTCTCGTCGCGAACCGACCGGGCGCTTGCCTTCTGCGCCCCGCCCTCCTTGGTAGTTTCCCTCGACCGCCGCAAGGGCCGATTCCGCCTTCCGGCGGGCTGGTGTTGCTGCTTGCGCTGCCGGCGCATGCCGCACACCCCGCGGCGCGAGGCACCGGCATGGCGGCAAACCGTCGCGCTTCCTAACCCGCTCGGGCCGGCATGTCAAGGCCGAGGCGCCTGTAAAGAATGCAATATACATGCCGTGTTAGGCATCACGACCCTGCATCTATGATGTGTGCTGCCGCCGGCCACCGGGGCCGTGGCCCGGGAAAGGGGCTGCCCGAAGAACGGGGTTGAAACCGCAATTTCGGAAAAAGGCTTGACATCGCGGTCAGGGGGCTTTTAGCTCCCGACTCGGGGCGGGAGGGTTGCCGCCCGCCAAGGAGGCGCAAGAGCGCCGAAACGGGAGGGGGTTCCGGTCATGGAAGGGAAATGCCGCCAGGCGCCTTCGGCGAAGGTCCCGCCGGATCAGCTCCTGGAGCGGATCCGGCGCATCCCCATCGTGGATACGCTCCAGATGGAGATCCTTCATTTCGCCGACGGCTGCTGTGAGGCCCGGGTGCCGCGGAAACGGGCCTGGGACGGGATCTACGAGTCCTTCCACGGGGGGCTTCTCATGACCGTGGCCGACAGCATCGCCTGCTTTGCGATCCTCACGCGCACCGGCGCCGACACCCGGCTCACGACGACCGACATGAACATCCGCTTCCTCGCCCCCTGCCTGACCGACGTGACCGCCCGGGCGCACGTGATCAAGTTCGGCCGTACCCTGTGCCCGGTGGCGGTCGAGCTCTTCGACGACGCGGGAACCCTCGTCGCCGTGGCCCAGGTGACCTACATGCTGCTCGGGGGCAAGAAGCGCCGCCCGGAGTAGCTCCTGCGGCGAGGGGGGGAGAGTCCGCCATGGGGACCGAAATCGAGCGCAAATTCCTGGTGGCGGGGGACGGCTGGCGCACCGGTGAAGGGCTGCGGCTGCGCCAGGGCTACCTCAACCGGGCCCCCGAGCGCACCGTGCGCGTGCGCCTCGCCGGCGAGCGCGCCTTTCTCGCCGTCAAGGGGCCCACCACCGGGGCGGTCCGCGCCGAGTTCGAATACGAGATCCCGGCCGCGGAGGCCGAGGCGCTTCTGCGTCTCTGCGAGGGCACGATCCTCGAAAAAACCCGCCACGTGGTCCTCTTCGGGGGCTTCCGCTGGGAGATCGACGAGTTCCACGGCCGCCACGCGGGCCTCGTCCTCGCCGAGATCGAGCTCTCCCGGCCGGACGAGGAGTTCCCCCGCCCCCCCTGGCTCGGCCCCGAAGTGACCGGCGACCCGCGCTACTTCAATTCCTCCCTCGCATAGAGGGGACGTCCATTCTTATATCATTATAGCCCCCCCCTTGCAGGCATGCCAAGAACGTGCCGCTGCCCGTATGGAGGGTCGAAATCGCGCCTCCAACGAATATCTGAATGGACGTCCCCTCTAGTTTGGCTTGCGGATGTGGCGCTCCCAGAGGGCCCGGCTGTCGATCGGGGTCATCTCTTCATTGTATTTGGGGTTTTTGCCCTTGAAATGGACATAGTCGTAGGGCTGCCCCTCCCAGGATTCGCCGGTGGTGGTGTTCCGGGTGCCCCAGCGGTCGGTCCGATAGACGGTCCCGCCTTCCATGGAGGAAACCCAATCCTGCTGCCCGCGGATGGTGTTTGTCCGCTGGTAGTCGATGTAGTCCATGCTGCGCTGCCGCTCGTCGTAGGCGGCCTGCATCGTGCGGCGGATCTCCTCGGCATTGCGGCTGACCATGGAGGCCGTTTGCTGCTGAAGCTCCCGCAGGCGACGGGTGCCCTGGGCGATGTAGTTCGCCATCCACTGTTCGTTGAAGCGGAAGGATTGGAGCATGGCGGTAAAGGTGGGGACCATCCGGTCGAAGCGGTCGACCGGCGCCCCCACCGTGAGGTGCCGAAAGGTCCAGCTGTGGCCGAGCCGGCTGCCGAAAGAAAACCCGAGGGTGTAGCCCTTGCATCGCCTGCCCTTGACATCGCAGGTGTAGATCAGCTCCTCCACCGCGACCGGCCCCGCCGTATAGCCGCCGCGAGCCATCTCCTGAACCATGTCCTGCCGCGGGATGACCTTCTCGAACTGCAGGCGTGAAACCAGCCCGGTCTGCTCGGTCAAAAGCCGCCAGGCCTGGTGGGGCGGCATGTAGGGGGCCACCACCGCCCCCGGGACCCGCACCCCCAGCTGCGGGGAGAGGACCTCGGCCCCGCCGACCGAGAAGCTCGACGTGTCCCCGGCGTCGCTGGCGATGAAGGCGCCTTTGCCGAAGTCCTGGCATTTCCAGCCCTGCGGCATCTGAAAGGAGGCCGAGCCGTCACGCAGTCGGTAGGAAACGAGCGGCAGGGCCTGCGCGGCATCGCCGGCGTCGAAAGCCCCTTTCAGCACCCGGATGTTGGCGAGAACCGTCAGGAGCAGCGCCTTTTCGGCGTCCAGCCGACCGGCCGGCGTCTCAACCCGCGAGCAGGTCACGACGGCCTGGTCCACGCCGACCCAGAAGCGGAATTCGCGGCGGCCCTTCTGGGGGTGCGAGTAGGCGCCGTCGAAGACCACCCGGCGATGGTCGGGGGTGACCCGGGCGTTGGCGATCTGCAGATCGGGGTAACGGCGCCCGGCCCGCTCGAGGACGACCCGCGCCGCGCCGACCGCATCGCCCCGAAAAGGTGCGGTGCCGATCACGAGCACCGCCTCCAGGCGGCCGGCGGGGTCGGAGGCGGAGATGAAGCGGGCGTCCTCCTCGGCGCCCTCGACCGCCTTCCACCCTTCCGGCACATAGACGACGAAACCGGCCTTCTCGGTGACGACCTTGCGCATCCCGGGGGGCGGCGCGCCCCCTGTGGGCGGCGGGGCCTGGGCGAAGGGTTCTCCCGGGCCTGCGGCCAGGGCGGCGAGAAACCAGACACAAGAAAGGAGATATCGGCGGGTGCCGGAAAAGCGGGTCATGGCGCACCTCCGGGCCGGAGGTTGCAGGGGAACGACGGCGTGGACGGGACCAGCTTACCGGATGCCGGCCACCCGGATCAAGCCCCAATCAGGGGAGGGGACGTCCATTTGCATATCATTATGCGGCATCAAATGATATCTAAATGGACGTCCCCTAATTGCGTCCCCTAATTGTCCTTCGCCGCAAGCATCGGGGTTTCCGCAGCGCAGCCGAGGCTGACGAACAGGGGGTGGCCGTCCGGGTCGACGACCGGGCGGAAGGAATCATGGGGGGGGCTTGCCGAACCCGTCCCCCCGCGCGGGTTTCGTCCTGGAGCCGCTACCGCTCGTGATTATCCGGGGCATCACGGGCTTCAAGCCCGAGCAGCCCCTGCGCCTCGGCCTCCGGCAGCTCCTCGACTTCCCGCAGCCGGCTGCCGATCGCCCGGGTTCGCCGCTCGGCCTGCTCGATCGTGCTCGAGGCCTCGTGCAGCTTCTTCTGCACCCGTTGCAGGATCTCCCCGTAGCGACCCCACTCGGCCTTGACCGCGGCCAGAAGCCTCCAAACCTCGCTTGAGCGTTTCTGGATGGCCAGCGTGCGGAACCCGACCTGAAGGCTGGTGAGAATGGACCAGAGGGTCGTGGGGCCGGCGATGACCACCCGGTTCGCCCTCTGGATCGACTCGGCAAGGCCGGGCCGGCGGAGGACCTCGGCGAAGAGGCCCTCGGTCGGCAAAAAAAGGATCGCAAAATCGGTCGTCCGCGGCGGGTTCAGGTACTTGCGCGCGATGTCGGCGGCACACTGCCGGATGCGCGCCTCCAAGCCGCGCGAGGCCTCCTCCACCGCGGGGGGATCCGCGCGCTCCTGCGCGTCCGTCAATCGCAGGTAGTCTTCGAGGGGAAATTTCGCGTCGATCGGCAGCAGCACCGGCTTCTCCCCCTCCCCGCGCCCCGGCAGCCGGACCGCGAACTCCACCCGCTCGCCCCCTTCCCGGGTGGCGACGTTCTCGGCCACCTGCTCCGGAGAAAGCACCTCGGCCAGCATCGCCCCGAGCTGGACCTCGCCCCACGTCCCGCGGGTCTTCACGTTGGCGAGCATCCGCTTCAGGTCCCCCACACCGGCGGCGAGCGTGTGCATCTCCCCCAGCCCGCGGTGCACTTGCTCCAGCCGTTCGCTCACCTGCCGGAAGGACTCGCCCAGGCGTTTCTCCAGGGTCCCCTCGAGTTTTTCCTCCACGGTGCGGCGCATCTCCTCGAGCCGGCTGCGGTTTTCCCCCTGGATGGCGACGAGCTGCTCCTCGACCGCCTGCCGGAGGGCCTCGACCCGCCGCGCGCCCGCCTCGGAAACCCGGGCGAGCTCGGCTGCGAACGCCGAAAACTCCGCCTTCTGGAGTTCGCCCATCGCCGCCAGCGCCTTGAGCAGCGAATCGTTGAAGGATTTGAGGGCGAGCCCCGTTTCCTCGCGCATGCGGCCGCTTGCGCCGGAGAACGCCTCCTGCAGGCGCTCGAGCCCCCCGGCCGCCTCCTGGTGCATCCGCGCCAGCCGCTCCTCGACGACGCCGCGGAGCAGATCGTGCCTTTCCGCCAGGGCCCGGACCAGGCGCTCAAGCTGCCGCTGCAGGCCATCCCCGAAATTCCGGATCGCACCGGCGAACTCCTGGCGCATCCGCAGAGCGGACGCCGCCTCCTCCTCCCGGTTCCGGGCCATCTCCTCGCGCAGGATGCGCTCGAGGCGCTCGTGTTGCTGCTCGAGCGCGCGCAATCCGCTCTCATAGGCTGCCGCGTCGCGACCTTTCCCGCGCAAAACAAGCCAAATCAGCAGAAAAACGCCGAGGATCGCCGCAGCCAGCCCGGCAGCCAGGAGAAGTTCCACCCCGGAGAAGCTCATCGCCACCCCCGCGGCACCCGCCGCGCCCCTTGCGGCGCCGGAGACGGGCCTGCGCCGCTGAACCAATAAAACAATGAACGTCCCCTTTTTACCATTGCACCACGGCCGCGATCGTCTTGAAGTCCGCGGCGGCGGCCTGGGGCGACCAGCGCTTGCGCCACGCCTCCCCCTGCCGGAGGAGGGCCTCGGCTCCCGCGGAATCGGTGAGCCGGAGGCTTCCGCGGAGCACCTCGATCAGCAGCCCCCCCTCCTCCGGCCGGTAGTCGCAAAAGACGACCGCCTGCGCCTCCCGGGCCGCGGCCTCGTCGAGGGACGGGCCCTGGCCGTCATCCCGCGGCCCAAGCCGCAGAACGGGGGCCGAGACCATCCCGGGAAACCACCCCGCGCCGGCCAGCAAAACCCCCTCGCGCCGGATTTCCCCGCGGATGCCGGAAGCCGCGCTGAGGTTCCAGCCGAAGGGGGGGCCTCCGGCCAGGCCTTTCACGACGAGGTAAAAGCTGCCGCTGAGGTGCTTGAAGAGCCGGGGGAGGATCTTCTGCTTTTCCTCCTCGATCTCCCGGCAGATGCCGCTCAAATCCATCCGCGTTCGGGGGCCGAGGTTCAATTGCAGGCCCTCGGGGGTCTCGATCACGACCCGGCTCCTGCCGATCGTCTCGAGCACCGCCCCGCTCAGGTTGAACTCGACCTTGCCCGCCACCGGCCGGCCGTTCAGCCGCACCTCTCCCTCGGTATGGACGACGGCGGCCCCGCAGCCGCAAGGGACCCGCTTCGCCGACCACTCGTAGCGGGTCGTGAACTCGTGGCTCGACCCGCCGGGCTTCTTCTCGGGGCGCTCTCCGGCGCGGGAAGAGCTCTCCGTGAGATGGCCCGAGATCTCCCCCTCGGCCGTGCGGCATTCGCCGAGCGCCGGCGACGAACGGGCCTGCTTGCAAAGCGAAACGATCCTGCCGAGGCTCGGGTGAACGATGTCGTGAAAGCGGGGGTCGACCCGTTCCTCCGACCCCGCAACGGGGGGGATGGGCTCCTGCATGCACCCCTTCAGGGGTTTGACCGACGAGCGGCCCTCCAGGGTGAGGGCCCAGAAGGCGGTGTGAGTTTTCCCCTCGCGGGTCACCCCTTCCGTCAGGGTCCCCGTCGTCTTCCCCTCGTAGACCACGCAGGAGGTCTCCCGGTGGCTCGTCCCCTCCCAGGCACCCTGGAGGCTCTTGTGCACGACGGCCGTCTCGCCGGCGCCGGTGAGGAAAGAGACCTCACCCGCGGCGCGCGCCCGATGGTCGCTGCGGTAGGCCTCCCCTCGGCTTCGCCCCTCGGTCGCCGCGGTTTCTTCGACCGTCACGCGCAGGGTGGCCGCCCAGCACTCTTCTGCGGCATGCAAAGACGGGGGGCGCCCTGCCGCAAAGAAGACGGGGGAGAGCATGGCGAGCGCGGCTTGGACCCATCGGCTCTTCCGGCGATCCCCCGCGGCCGCACGGAATCGACCGACCGACCCCTTCATCCCCGACCTCTCCTAAAAGGCGCTAGCGCATGACCCAGTCCGGGATCCCCGTCACCAGGGGGGGGAAAGCGACGATCAGGGCGAGCGCCACGACCATGGCCCCGACGAAAGGCAGGATGTAGCGGAACGAGTCTTCGTAGGGGATCCCGGCGATCTTGCACGCGGCCAGCAAATCCACGCCCAGAGGCGGCGTGTTCGCCCCCACCGCCAGGTTCACGCAAACCATGACCCCGAAATGGATCGGGTCCACGCCGACCTGCTGCAGGATGGGGAAAAAGATCGGGACCACGATCAAAATGATGGCGATGGTCTCCATGAACATCCCCAAGAGGATGAGCAGCAGGTTGAAGAGCATCAGCAGGGCCCAGGGCTCCCGGGAGAGGGAGAGCAAAACGGTGGCCACTTTCTGCGGGATGTCCTCCGCCGTCAGGATCCACCCGAAGAGACCCGCCGCGGCGATGATGAACAGCACGACCGCGCTGGTGCGCCCCACCTCGAGGCAGACCGCGAAAAACCGCCGCAGGGTGACTTTGCGGTAGACGAAGACCGCAAGGAGGAAGGCGTACAGAACGGCCACCGCCCCCGCCTCCGTGGCCGTGAAGACGCCCTGGACGATCCCGCCGATGATGATCGCCGGGGTGAGAAGAGGAAGGAGCGCCCCCCGCAGGGCCTCGAGGATCTCCTTGCCCGAAGCCCGCTCGAGCCGCGGGTAGTTTTCGCGGACGGAGAAAACGTAGGAGATCCCCATCAGGGCCCCGCCGGCCAGGATGCCGGGCAGGATCCCCCCCAGGAAGAGCTTGCCGATGGAAACCCCCATGCTCACCCCCAGCACCACCATCACGATGCTCGGCGGGATGATGGTGCCGAGGGATCCGGCACAGCCGAGAAGCGCCGCGCAGAAGGCCGGCCGGTAACCCTGGCTTTTCATCGCCGGCAGCATGATCGAGCCGATGGCGGCCACATCGGCCACGCCGGAGCCGGAGATGGCGCCGAAGAGCATGCACGAAAGGACCATCACCACCGCCAGGCCGCCCGGGATGTGCCCCACGCAGGCCGCCGCAAGACGCATGATGCGCGGCGTGATCCCCCCTTCCGCCATGAGGGCCCCGGCCAGGAGAAACAGGGGGATGGCCAGAAGGGTGAAGGAGTCGACCCCGACCACCATGCGCTGGGCGAAGACGAGCACGGGCACCGAGGACTCGACGAGGAGGTAGAACACCCCCGAGATCGCAATCGAAAAGGCGACCGGGACCCCCATCAGGAGGGTCACGGCCATGACGGTCAAGAGCGTGACCATGCGGGGGGGTCACTCCTTTCCGCCCCGGGAAAGCTCCCGCAGAACGATGAGCGACATGAGCAGGCAGCCCACGGGGAAGGCGAGGTAAAGAACGCCGGCCGGGATCTGGAGCGCCGTCGTCTGCAGCGCCCAGGTCCTCCGGGTCACCAGGACCCCGGCCCAGACCCCCAGGCCGAGGAACCCCAGAACGGCGAGCCGGCCGGTCACCCGGACGATTTCCCGCAGCCGCGGCGATGGGATCCTCTGGACGGCGAGCCCGATCGCCATGTGCTCGCCGCGCGCCAGCGCCGATGCCGCGCCGACGAAGGTGACCCAGACCAGAAGCGTCTGGGACAGCTCCGCCCCCCAGGGCAGGGGGAGGTGAAACAGGTACCGGAACGCGACCTCCACCAACACCTCGATGCAGGTCAAGACGACGGCGGCCGCGATCAGGAAGTCGACCGCCCGGAGGAGGGCCCCGAACATCTTGCCGCGGCCGCCGCCCACCGGTCTCTATTTCCCGTAGCGTTCGACGAGGTTCATCAGGTCTTTTCCGAAAACGCCCTCGTATTCCGCCCAGACGCTCTTCACGGCGTTCTTGAAGGCGGCCTTGTCGGTCTCGTTGACCTGCATGCCCTTCTGCTTGAGCTTCTCCAGAAAGTCGTTCTCCTGCGCCACGGTGAGGCGGCGCTCCTCGTCGCGCCATTTGGCGGCAAGCTTCATGACGGTCGCCTGGTCCTCGGGCGAAACCTTCTTCCACACGGAGGCGTTCACGCAGAGCAGCGCGGAGCCCCAGATGTGGCCGCTCAGGGAGAGGTACTTCTGCACCTCGTAGAAGGCGCTCGAGTAGATGATGGCGAAGGGGTTCTCCTGCCCGTCCACCACCCCCTGCTGCAGCGCCGTGTAGAGCTCCCCGAAGTTGATCGGCACGGGGGAGGCGCCGAGGGTCTTGAAGGTGTCCAGCCGCATCTTGTCGGGCGTCACCCGGATCTTCAACCCCTTGAGGTCCTCCGGCTTCACGATGGGGCGCTTGTTGTTGGTGATGTGGCGGAAGCCGTTCTCCCACCAGGCGAGCCCGACGATCCCCTTGTTGGCGAGCGCCTTGAGCAGCAGGGCGCCGAGCTCGCCGTCCAGGGCGCGGTAGGCCGCCTCGTGGGTCGGCCAGGCGTAGGGCAAGGCCTCGATCCCGAATTTGGGCTCGATCGACTGGAAGGAGCCCCCGCCGATCAGGCCGCCGTCCGCGGTCTGAAGCGTCATCCCTTCGATCATGTCTTTTTCGTTGCCGAGCTGGCTCCCCGGGTAGATCCGGACCGCGACGCGGCCTTGGGTGGCCTTTCCGACCTCGTCGGCAAATCCGGTGAGGCAGGTGTGCCAGACATGGTCGGCATTGAGCACATGGCCGATCTTGATCACCGTCTGCGCCTGCGCGGCGGGGAATGAAACGAGACAACCCCACAAAACGAGCATTGCGACAACCGAAAAACGCCTCATGCCATGCCTCCTTTCGATCGGCGGGTCGCCGTTCACTCGGGGGCGGGCTCGCCGGCGACCACGGCCAGGAAAACCAGGGGTTCGCCGCCCGTATTCCGCAACCCGTGTGCATGCCCCCGCCGGGTGAGAATCACATCCCCGGGGCGGGCGGGCACCTCGCGGCCGTCGTCCCGGAAGACCCCTGAGCCGGAGAGCACCCAGTAGATCTCCTCGTTGTCGGCGTGGACGTGCTCGCCGATCTCCGCCCCCGGGTCGAGCGCCACCTGGCTGACCAGGCGGAAGCGGCTGCCGGGAATGGAGGCCCCCGGGGGGATGGCGTGGCGGAGCGTCCCGCCCCCTCTGCCGCCGGCAAAGGGCTCGCGCCGCTCAAGCTTCATCTCTTCGCGTTGGATGACCATATCCCCCCCTGAGGCCTTCCGGCGGCCCCCCCCGCTGGCAGCGAAGGCACGCGGCCGCCCCGTTTGCACCCGGTGTCGGAGGTCAAGAGGCGCAGGCCGCCGGAAGGCTTGGCCCACGCCTTGCCCCGCCATGAGGGCCATCGTCGTCCCCGAGCCGCCCCCTGCTTGCGCCCGCCGCCTGCAGAGCCGAAAGCCGCAAGTCCTCCGCCGCCGGCCCGAACGTCCGGCCGGCACGGCCTCCCCCGGCCGACGCGCTGAAGGCGGGGTCCCTTGCGGCGCCAAACCCGGGGCGAGGCGGCGCGCCGCACCGGGGGCGGTTTCTTTTCATCGCAACAACCCGGCCGGCCGGGCTCAGGCCCCCGATCTTCGGCTGCGCCCTGGCCGGAAGCGGCCCGGATCGTGGTCTTTTCGCACAAGTCGCGCACGTCCGCAAGCCGCGGGCGAGGCGACATGCCAATAAAACAATCAACGTCCCCTATTTTGCCAATTCCCGGAGCAGGCGGATCTCCTCGGGCCAGCGGTCCGGGTCCGGCGTCTCGAGGATGAGGGGGATGCCGTCGAAACGCGGGTCCCTCATGATGCGGCGGAAGGCCTCGAGCCCGAGCGCCCCCTGCCCGATGCCGGCATGGCGGTCGACTCGGCTGCCCAGGGCGTTTCGGCTGTCGTTGAGGTGAAGTCCCGCGAGACAGGAAAACCCCACCACCGCCTCGAAGCGGGCCAACGTCTCCGCATAGCCCTCGGCGCTCGCCAGGTCGTATCCCGCGGCGAAGGCGTGGCAGGTGTCGAGGCAGACCCGAACCCGCGAGCGATCGGCGACGCGCTCGAGGACGGCGGCGAGGTGCTCGAAGCGATGGCCGACGTGTCCGCCCTGCCCGGCCGTGTTTTCGATCACGACGCTCACCTCGGGGACCTCCTCCAGGGCGAGGCTGATCGACCGGGCGATGCGGGAGAGGCATTCCTCCTCGGTAATGCGGCCGAGGCGGCTTCCGGGGTGGATGTTGAGGGCGAGCAGCCCGAGTTCGCGGCAACGTCGCATCTCGTCGATCAAGGCTGCGCGCGACTTCTCGAGCCCCTCCCGGTCGGGGTGGCCGAGGTTGATGAGGTAGCTTGCGTGGGCGAGGATCTGCCGCGGGCCAAACCCCTGCCGGCGGCAGTTTTCCTGGAAGGCCCGAATCTCCTCTGCGGCAAGCGCCTTGGCCCGCCATTGCCGCTGGTTCTTGGTGAACAGGGCGAAGGCGGTCGCCCCGATCCGGCCCGCGTTGAGCGGCGCGTTCTGCACCCCGCCCGCGGCGCTCACATGGGCCCCGATGCATTTCATCTCCGGCGGCTCCTCACCCCCCCCGCGCGCGCCCGCACGCCGCAGCCCCTCGCCCCCTTTCTCACCTGGGCGACGGGGGGATGGATGGGCAGCACCGGCTGCTCGGCCGGATCCGCCTCCGTGAGAGGCTCCGCTTGAAAGCGGCTGTTCGGGTCGCCAAGGCCATACCGAGTCCGGAAATTTCCCCGGCCACCCATTGGAGAGAGGCGGTCAAACCCATCATCCCCGACTTCCAGGAAACCCGGCTGGAGACCGGTGTGCCAGGCCGTCTGCATATCGAGACGGCTCACGGCCCGTTTCCTGCAAGGCGAAAGCGCCGATATGACACATTTCCCCATCTTGGCCGCATGGCATCACTGATCACCGCGCCATCAGAGCGAACACGCCCCAGCCCAGGTATTCACGCGTGTAGGTGGCGTAGCGCACCGGCTCCGAGCTCAGTTTAGCCCGGACCTCTTCGGCCAACTCGTCGTCCGGGTTGGCCTCGAGCCATCGGCGCATGGTGAGCCATT
>DYEU01000001.1 GCA_020725555.1 Desulfatibacillum sp. | reverse complement strand
GTGCGAGGTCTTGAGCGAGCGCCACCCCGTGCGCGTGCGGCGGCTCGGCGTCCCCGACCGCTTCGGGGAGGTGGCCGACCAGGACTACCTCTTCGACAAGCACGGCTTCGGCCCGCGGCACATCGTGCTGGCCTGCCGCGAGATGGCTAAGCGCCCATGACCGATTGACTCCAACAGCGACAGTGAATCACGCCTCATCCAGGATCTCGCTAACCAACCAATTGTTCGCGAAGCGATTGCGTTCTGTCTTTTTTGGCGGGTGATGGGAATGCAGCGCTGAGTTCTTCTCCGCCGACGGAGAAGAGCTTTTCGGGGATTTTTCTCCCTTCCGCGACGTCGGGGAGGGCCCCTGGACGGAAGACGGCCCACCCCGAGACGGATCCCTTTGCGCCCCGGTCTTTCAAGAACCGCGTCGCCTTCCTGCGGGCACGCTCGAAGGGATCAGGGGGAGGGGCGCGAGGCGATGGAGCGGATGCCGTCTGCGATCTCGCGGCTGAGGGCGGCGAGCGCGCGGCTGTGGGCAAACGCCAGCCCCTCGTAGCCCGGCTCCTCGCAGGGGATGCGGATGCGGGCCTGCCGGAGAAGCCTTGCCCCCTCGGCTTTCCGTCGGGCAAGGCTGAGGAGGGCGTGCAGCTCGACCTCGCCCCCGGGCTGCCCGTCGAAACGGAGCACCTGGACGGAGACGGTGACATCCGGATCATGGGCGAGATCGTCGGTTGCGGCGACGGCGGGAAGGTCGCGCAGAAGAAGGTTCAGGTTCTCGATCAGGACGCGCGCGATCTCCCGGTTGAGGCTCCCCGCCCAGCGGTGAAACTCGGCGACGCGGACCGTGGTTTCGCCCGTCCGGACGACGAGCTGCGGGCGCTCGAGCACATCGGGCAGGGAGACCGGCCGCAGGGCGATTCTCCGCTGGGGCCGGGCGTCTTCGGCGGGTGCGGCTGGCGCGGGATCGACCGCGGCGGTCAAGAGGTAGTATTCGACCCGGGGGCTTGCGGCGGCGCACCCCAGCAGGAGCAGGCCGAGGCACGCGCTCAGCGCCCGGGAAACGGCGCTTTTTCTCCCTGCGATCATTTTTCGTTTCCTTTCCCGAAAACGGCCGCCTCGGGGTGGCGCTCCAGGTAATCGGCCAACGTGCGCAGCGCGCGCGCGGCCGCGGCGAGTTCGTCGAGCGCGGCGTTCAACCGCGACTGGAGGGGGGAGTCCGCGGCGAGCGTCGACTGCGCCGCAGCAAGAGACCTTCTTGCCTCCTCGAGCGTCGCTTTGAGCTCCGGGGCCGCCCCGGTCCGGAGCTCGTGCACGAGTTCGCGCACCTCCTTGAGGGCCGCGTTCAGCGACTGCAGGGCGTCCACCAGCGCGGGGGAATCGGCCACGCGCCGCGCCCCCTGGACCGTCGCGCGCAGGTCGCGGCCGATTTCCTCGAAGGGCAGCCGGTCGAGATGGTCGATCAGGCGGTTGAGCTTCGCGCCGATCTCCTCGAAGGGGGTGGGGGTCGTCGGGAACTCGGGGTGGCCGTAGGGGCCCTTCGGGCTGATGCGGGCCGGGGGGGCCTTGGGGAAAAAGTCAAGCGCCACGTAAAGCTGGCCCGTGAGCAGGCTCGCCGTGCGCAGCTGGGCGCGCAGGCCCCGCTCGACCAGGGAGGCGAGCACCTCCTCGCGCGTCGTCTTCCCTTGCGGCCGTTCCCGGAGCGTGATCCGCTCCGGCTCCAGGGCGACGACGACCGGGATGCGCACGCGGTTTGAGGCGAGATCGAGCTCGGTCTTGATGTCGATCACCTTGCCGACCTGAAGCCCGCGAAACTCGAGCGGGGCGCCGCGCGAGAGGCCCCGCACGGACTCGTCGAAGAGCAGGACGAAGAAGTTTCTCTCGTCGTACTCGCGTTCGCGTGCGGCATCGGCGTTCGCGTAGAGGCGGAAGACGGCTTCCTCGCGGGCCTCGCCCGCGTCCTCGCCGTGTTCGGCAAAGGCATCGAAGGCGATCCCGCCGGCAAGCAGAGAGACGAGGGATTCGGTGCGCACGCGGATGCCCGCGGAGTCGATGCGGACATCGAGTCCGCCGGCAGACCAGAAACGCGAGTTCGTGCGAACGAACCGGTGGTAGGGATCGTGGACGAAGATCTTGGAGACGATCTTTGCCCCGTCCTCGCTCAGCTGGTAGGAGACGACCTCGCCCACGCGGATCTGCCGGAAGTAGACCGGGCAGCCGATCTCGATCGATTCGCGCCGCTCCGACTCGAGGATGAAATGCCTCCCGGGCATGCCGGTCGTGACGACGGGGGGCTGCTCGAGCCCGGTGAAGTGCCGTGCGGGCCTCCCGGGCGGCCCGGGGTCGAGGTCGATGTAGGCCCCGGAAAACACCGTCCCCAGGCCGTAGATCGCGCTCGCCGAGACCCGGGCGCGGACCACCCAGAAGCGGGTGTTCTCGGAGATCAGCCGCTCGGCGTCGCGGGCGAGGGCCGCGCGCACCAGAACCCCCTTCAGGTCCTGGCTCAGCTCGATCGCCGTGACCTGGCCGATGTCGACGTCCTTGTAGCGAACCTTGGTCTTGCCGGCCTCGAGCCCCTCGGCGGACTTGAAGGTGATCGTGATTTCCGGCCCTTTTTCGCTCACGGCCTTGTAAACCAGCCAGACGCCGATCAGGGCCGCGGCGAGGGGGACGACCCAGACGAACGAAAGGCTTCGCCTGCGGCGCACGTGGGCGCGGGGCGCCGTGGCAAGGCCGTTTGCTTGAGGATCCGCTTCACTCATCGTGCTTCTCTCCGGAGCATCGATCCCAGATCAGGCGCGGGTCGAAGCTCATGGCGGCAAACATCGTGATCACGACCACGGCGGCGAAAAAGGGGGCGGCCGGTCCGGCCTGGATGGAGGCGATCGCCCCGAGGTTGACCACGGCGACCAGCACGGTGACGACGAAGATGTCGAGCATCGACCAGCGGCCGACCAGCTCCGTCACGCGGTAAAGCCGCGTTCGGTCCACCGGCCGGAAGGATGACCCCCGCTGCACGGAGACGAGGAGGCAGGCCAGCACGGCGATCTTGAGCAGCGGGACCAGGATGCTGGCGATGAAGATGACGACGGCGATCGGCCAGGAGCCGGTCTGGATGAAATAGATGACGCCGCTCAGGATGGTGTCCGACTGCGCCCGGCCGAGGGTGACGACCGTGGTCATGGGCAGGAGATTGGCCGGGAGGTAGAGGATGAGGGCGGCGATCAGCAGCGCCCAGGTGCGCGGGATGCTGTCGGGCTTGCGGGGGTGAAGGCGACTGCCGCAGCGCGGGCAGCGCGCCCGACCCCGGGGGCTAAGGAGCAGGCAGACCTCGCAGGCCACAAGGCCCGCCTCGGCCGCCGTCCTGGGGAGCGGTGCCCTCAGGCCGGTTTCTTCCATAAGCGCCACACCTCCTGGGGGTCGAGCAAGGACGCCGCGGCGGCCGTGACCAAGAGAAAGGCGGCAAGGGCATAGAGGGCCACCCCCGGCTCGATCCGGGCCATCGCCGAGAGCTTGTTCAGGCTCACCAGCACGCCGAGCAGAAAAATCTCCGCCATCTGCCAGGGCGCAAGGAGACGCACCCACCGGAAAACGAAAAACATCCCCGGTGCCGTGCGGTTCTGGCTCGCCGGCACCAAGACGTAGAGCAAGGAGAGAAGGTAGAGGGCGGGGACGAACACGAGGGTGAAGGAGACGAGCGCGGCGAGCGGGAACATTCCCTGGCGGGCGAGCTCGCGGATGCCGGTTGCCACATGGGCCGTCTGCTCCAGCCCGCCCTTCTTGAAGGTGAGCAGCGGGAAGGCATTGAAGATCACAAAGAGGATCGCCGCGGCGCAAAGCAGCGCCAGGGGACGCTCGAAGCTCCGCGGCCTGTTGTTCAGGAGCTTGGCCCCGCAGCGCAGGCAAAAGGCCGACTCCCCCTCGGCCAGGGGGGGGACTTCTTGCAGCAGATCGCAATGAAGGCAGGCGAAAAGTTCCATGGAAAGCGATGGCGTCTCCGGAAAACGATTCCCCTCGGCTGATACCCCGGCTGCGCCCGGAGATCAAGAATCAAGGCCCCCCCGCAGCGCGGCGATGGCGAAAACGAACAGGCGGGCCGCCGCGGGAAAAGCGGCGGCCGGCTGGGGTGCGGTCCCGGGGCGCGGCTCAGGGACATTGCATGGAATCGGGCAGGCAGCGCTCCCCGCAGCAATGGTAGCCGGGGCAGCAGGGGATGTCCGAGCAGGAGGTCTTGCTGCAGGCCTGCGGCTGCGAGCCGGGATCCGAGGGGCTCACGCAGGGGGTGTCCCCGATCACGGCGAGGGGCTGGGAGTAGGCGATGTTGCCGTTTGTGTCCTCGATCTCCATGCGGATGTAGCCTCGGGGGACGGGGGGGCCGCCGGAAGAGGGGACGTAGCTTGCCGATTTTTCCCGGCTCTCGTCGCCCGGGAAGTACTCCTCCTTGAGGACCCCGCGGCAGTCGATGAACCGGATGGTGTCGGCGTTCGTGAAAGCGACGGCAACAATGTTCCCGAGGGTCTGGATGGAGCGGAAGGCGGGGGTGCGGGTTGCGTCGCGGCCGCCGTTTTGGACGGCATAGAAGTTGCCGCGCCGGAGGTTTTCGAGGATGTCTGCGGGATCGGCGGGGGAGCGCGAGGAGTTGACGACGACCCAGCCCTTGGTTCCCGGCGCGCCGCTGTGGAAATCGTCGGCCATGACCGCCCAGACGATTCGGCCCCGGTCGAGCAGGAACTTCCACTTGTCCACGGCCCCCATGATCTCGATCGCCTGGTAGCCCCGCACGCCCAGAAGCTTGTGCTCGGGCCAGCCTCGTTCGATCGGCTCGTCGATCCAGCAATCGGGCCCGGTCTCGTTGGGGTGGTTGAGGGTCACGAACCCGCCCTGCGCGAGGGCCTGGTCGATCCGCTTCTGGTTTTCTCGATGGTTGCAGAGGGGAAGGCCCGCACCCCACCAGCAGCTCGCACACTCCTCCGGGCAGCTTACGACCCCGAGCGCGTTCAGGTGGTTTTCCCACCAGTCCCCGCTTTCGCAGCCGCGGACGAGCACGATGCCCTCGGCGTTTTCCTGGTTCACGCGGTTGTGGTCGGTCAGGGCGATGAAATGGTAGCCCGCGTTCCGGTAGAGGGTTGCGACCTCACGGGTGTTGAGGCTGCCGTCGCTCAGGCGCGTGTGGGTGTGGGTGTTCCCCCGGTACCAGTAGGCGTGTCCCAGGTAGGGGTTCTGGTAGGCCGGGGTGACGGGGGTGCATTCCTTGAAGGTCGCCCCGCAGAGAAGGCCGAGCCCCAGCAGGACGGCCAGGGTCCCCAGGCTTCGGGTGCGTGTTGCCCTTGTCATGCCAGCCTCCTTTCTCCTTGGCGCTGGAAACGTCAGCGCGGTGGCGGGTGGAGGGGCCGGCTGCGGGCGGATCAGATCGAGAGCCCGAGGACCGTCCCCTCGTAAATCGCCGCCTTGGCGTTTCGGGGCTCGACGCAGTCCCCCAAGAGGTGCATTTCGAGCCCCAGCCCGCGGATCTCCTCCGCCAGGCGGTTCTCGGGCCGGCAGCCCACGGCGAGCACCACGCGCTCGGCGGCAAGCAGGCGATCGCCCTGTTCGGGGTGCCCGATCACGGCGCCTTCCTCCTCGACGCGGACGAGGCGGCTCTGGGTGAAAACCTCGACTCCGTGGCGCGCCAGGCGTTCGAGCAGGACCTTGCGGCTGATCGACTCGATTCCCTGGCCGATGCGGGACGCCATCTCGACGATGCTGACGGCCGAGCCCGCCTCGGCGAGGTGCAGGGCGATCTCGCAGCCGGTCGCCCCGCCGCCGATCACCACGGTGCGGCAGGCCTTGGCCCCCAGACCGTTCAACACCTGGTTGTACGAGAAGACAAAGGGGCGTTCGATTCCCGGAACGGCGGGGATCACGGGGCTCGATCCGGTGGCGATCACGACGGCATCGGGCTTGGCGGCGGCCACGAACGCGGCGTCCACCGGGATGCCGAGCAGGCGCTTTACCCCGTTTCGCTCGACCTGGCGCGCGAGGAAGCGGATGAGGGACTTGAGTTCCCGCTTGAAGCGCGGCTCGCTGCCGGCGACGAGTTGGCCGCCGAGGACCGGCTGGCGGTCGCAGAGGGTCACCTCGTGGCCGCGCTGCGCGGCGAACCAGGCGGCGCTCAGGCCGGCCGGTCCGGCCCCGATCACGAGAAGGCGGCGGCTTTTCGCCGCGGGCCGAAGGACAAGCTCCTGCTCGCGGCCGAGGAAGGGGTTGACCAGGCATTCCACGCGGCCGCGGCGGAAGATCGACTCCATGCAGGTGTTGCAGGCGATGCAGAAGCGGATCGCGTCGAGATCGCCGGAGCGGGCTTTTTTGGGCATGTCGGGATCGGCGAGGAGGCCCCGGCCCATGCAGACGAGATCGGCCTGTTGCTCCCGGATGATCCGCTCGGCGAGGAGGGGGTCGTTGATGCGGCCGACGGCCATCACCGGGATGCGCAGCACCCCGCGGATCCTCGCCGCGAAGGGGACGAGGCAGCCCTTCTCCATGAACATCGGCTGGCAGATCCACTCCGGGGTCGCGTCGTTTCCGGCGGAAACCTGGACGATGTCGACGCCGGCCTCCTGCAGCAGCTCGAGGATGGCGATGCTCTCCTCCACCGTGAGGCCGCCGGGAACGAACTCCTCGGCGCTGATCTTAAAGGAAACCGGGTAGTCCGCGCCGAGCCGCTTGCGGATCTCGCGCACGATCTCGCAGGCGAAGCGCGCCCGGCCCCGGAGATCCCCGCCGTATTCGTCCTCGCGCCGGTTGGAGTAAGGGGAGAGAAATTGGTTGACGAGATAGCCATGGGCGCCGTGGATCTCGACGAGGTCGAACCCGGCCGCGCGCGCGCGCACCGTGGCCGTGGCGAACTTGTCGATCAGGTCGCGGATGCCCTCCCGGGTCAGCGGCTCGACCTCGCCGCGGATGCTCGGGCAGGGGATCGGCGAGGGGGCGAGCGGTTTTCTGCCGATGACCTTGGCCGAGGTCTGCCGGCCGCCGTGGTGGATCTGGACGGCCGGCACGACGCCCTCGCTGCGGATCGCCCGGGCGATGCGGGAGAGCCCCTCCAGGAAGCGGTCGTCGTCGATCCTCGCCTGGTGGGCCGAGACCACACCCTCCGGGGAGACCGCGCAGGCCTCCACGATGACCATGCCGGGGCCGCCAGACGCCCGGCGGCGGTAATGCTCGACGGCCCTCTCCGTGATCGTGCCGTCGGGCTCGATCAGAAAGGAGGCGAGCGCGGGCATGACGATGCGGTTGGGGATTTCGAGGTGCTTCAACCGAAACGGGGAGAACAGGTGTTGCATGACTTCGTCCTCATGCGCGGGCGGAGCGTTGGGCGGGCCAGAGCCTGTAGCTCGATGAACGGGCGCGGCAAGAAACGCCCCGCAGGGATGCGTCGCCGGGAAAGGGGAGCCGATACATCCGGATGATGCAGCACATGGCTTCTGCGCCGTCATCAAGAGAAAAAAACGAGGTTTTTCCCCTTACCATGCAGTCGCGCCGGAATCAAGAAGAATCCCGGCGCCTTGACCCGGCGCGAAAGAGCGTTAGGGTTCTTTTCGTCCCGGGGCATCCCCCCCGGGGAATCGCCATGACGCCCAAGAAAGGAGACCTGACGATGAGCAAACCCTTGGCGCAGAAAGTCGCCCTGGTCACCGGGGGATCGCGCGGCATCGGGGCCGCGATCGTCCGCCGGCTCGCCGCGGAGGGCGCGCAGGTGGCCTTCACCTACGGCCGCTCCCGCAAACAGGCCGACGCCCTCGTGCGGGAGATCCGCCGCCACGGCGGGCGCGCCCGCGCCTATGCGGCCGATGCCGCCCAACCCAAGCTCCTGCCCCGCGTCGTCAAACGGGTCCTCAAGGATTTCGGAGGCCTCGACATTCTCGTCAACAACGCCGGGGTTTTCCTCGGCGGCAAGATCGGGGAGATCAAAGCCGCCGACTACGAGCAGGTGATGCGCATCAACGTCGATGCGGTCTTTCACCTGACCAACGCGGCCGTCCGGGTGATGGGGCCGGGAGGCCGCATCATCAACATCGGCAGCGTCTTGGGCGAGCGGGCGACGGGTCCGGACATGAGCGTCTACAACGCCTCGAAGTTCGCCGTGGCCGGCTTCACGCGGAGCTGGGCGAAGGACCTGGGCGGGCGCGGCATCCTCGTCAACGCCGTGCAGCCGGGGCCGATCCATACCGAAATGAACCCCGAAACCGGAGCCCACGCCGATTTCATGCGTTCCATGACCGCGCTCGGCCGCTACGGCCGCACCGAGGAGGTCGCCGGGGCCGTCGCCTTTCTCGCCGGGCCGGATGCGACCTACATCACCGGGGCGACCCTCAACGTGGACGGCGGCTGGAACGCCTGAAGCTCGGGACGGAGGGCGTCATTTTCCCCTGGAACCCGGGGGGCAGGTGGGGTAGAAGCCCTCGGGCGAGCTTCTGCGAACAGGGAGGAAAAGACGATGAAGGTCTGCGTCCTTGGGGCGGGAAAGGTCGGAACGACGATCGGCGCCATGCTCGAGTCCTGCGCTTTCTGCGAGGCGGTCTACCTCGCCGACAGCCGCCCGCCGGCGGCGCCGTTGCCGCTGTCCAAGGCGCAGTTCGAATCCTTCGATGTCGCGGACATAAAGCGCCTCAAGGCCTTCATCGCCGGCAAGGACGCGGTCGTGAGCGCCGCCCCCTTCTACCTCAACCGCGAGATCGCCGGGGCCTGCGCTCAGGCGGGGGTCGCCTACTTTGACCTGACCGAGGACGTCGAGACCACGGCCGTGGTGCGGCGGCTCGCCGAGGGGGCGCGGGTCCCCTTCATGCCGCAATGCGGGCTCGCCCCCGGTGCGATCAACATCATCGGGGCGAGCCTCGCCCGCGAGCTGCCCGCGCTTCGCAGCCTCGAGCTGCGTGTCGGGGCGCTTCCCCTGTACGCCAGCAACGCGATGAAATACTACCTGAGCTGGAACACGGCCGGGCTGATCAACGAATACTGCAACCTCTGCGAGGTGATCTGCGGCGGCCGGCATCTCCTGGTCGAGGCGCTCGACGGCTACGAGCGGCTGACCCTGGACGGCACCGAGTACGAAGCCTTCTACACCTCGGGCGGGGTGGGAACCCTTTGCGAGACCTACGCGGGCCGGGTGCGCGAGCTGAACTACAAGACCATCCGCTACCCCGGTCACCGCGACCTGATGAAGTTCCTGCTCTACGACCTCAACCTCATCGAAAACCGCAAGCTCCTGACCGAGATCTTCGACCAGGAGGTGCCCGTCACCGAGACCGACGTCGTGATCCTTTACGTGAACGTCGTCGGCCAGGACGCGGAAGGCGTACGGCAGCGAAGCTTCGCCAAGAAAATCTACGGCGACGCGATCGACGGCCGGCGCTACTCCGCGATCCAGCTCTCGACGGCGGCCGGCCTTGTCGCCGTGCTCGAGCTCTACGCCCGCGGCCGGCTCGCCGGCGGCTTCGTGAAGCAGGAATCGGTCGCCTTCTCCGATTTTCTCTCGACCCTCTGGGGGGGAAGGATCTACGCGGGCGAGGAGAAATCCGCCCTTCCCCCCGCCCGGTGAACCATGCGCATCGTCACCGCCTGCTCGCAGGACTGCCCGGATGCCTGCTCGCTGGTCGTGGAAAAAACCGGCGAAGGGCGGGCGCGGATCCGCGGCAACCCCGACCACCCCTTCACGAGGGGCTTCTGCTGCGCAAAGCTCAAGGGCTGGGAACGGCGCCTGCGTAGCCCGTCGCGCATCACGAGCCCGTTGCGGCGAACCCGCGGCGGCTTCCGCCCCATCGGCTGGGAGGAAGCGCTCGCCGTCGCCGCGGAGAAGATCCAGGACCTGCGTGACCGGCCGGGTGCGATCCTCCATCTCGACAGCTCGGGCAACTGTGGGATTGCGCTTCACGTCGTCCAGCATTTCTTCAACCGCGTCGGCGCCTGCCGCGCCGGCGGAAGCCTCTGCGCCGAAGCGGGCAAGGCGGCCGCGATCGCCGATTTCGGGGCCCTCGACCATAACCGGCCCGAGGACCTCCTGAACGCGAAGTGGATCGTCGACTGGGGCCGGGACCTCGCCCGCACCTCGATCCACCAGCTCGCCCTGGTGCAGCAGGCGAGGAAACGGGGCGCCCGGGTCCTGACCGTCTCGCCCGGGGGCGAAGGGAGCGAGGCCTGGAGCGACGAGACCATCCGCATCCGCCCCGGCCAGGACCGCTTTCTCGCCGCCGCCGTCCTGCACGCGATAGACGCCGCGGGCAGGGTTTCGCCCGCCCTCCTCGATCGCGCGGTGGGCTGGGAGCGGCTCGGCGCGCTGCTCCGCGGGGGGGACCCCGCCTTTTGGGAGCGGCAAGGCGGCTTTGCCCCGCAGGACGTCCGCCGCCTGGCGGCGATCTACGGCGATGCCGCGCAACCGGTGTCGACCTTGGTCGGCTGGGGGCTGCAGCGCTACCGGCATGGCGGCGAGAACGTGCGCTTCATCGATGCGCTCGCCGTCGCCGCGGGGCAGGTCGGCCGGCCCGGCGCCGGGGTGTACTATATCGTTTCCACGACGCGCTTTCTCGATCTAAGCTGGAAAGCCCCGCTCGCCGCCGGCCTGCCGGGCCGTTTTTTCAAGCCGACGATCGGACGCGACCTCCTGGCCGCCGACCCGCCGGTCGGTCTGGTGTGGGTGAACGGGAGCAACCCCGTCAACCAGTCTCCGGATGCGGAACGGGTGGCGCGGGCCCTCCGGCAGGTCCCCTTCAAGGTCGTCGTCGACGCCTTCCTCACGGACACGGCCGAGCTGGCCGACCTCGTGCTCCCCTGCGCGCTGAACCTCGAGCAGGAAACCCTCGTGCCCTCCTTTTTCCACGATGTCCTGAATTACGCCCGGCCGGCCTTCCCCGCCCCCGAGGGGGTGCGCACCGACGCCTGGATCGCGGCCGAGGTGGGAAGGCGCCTATCCCCGCCGGTCGAGGTGCCCTCGATCGAGGAGGCGATCCGCCTGAGCCTCCCCGGCGGCCCGGAACGCCTGGCGGAGCTCCGCGAAAGGGGGTTCATCGAGGTGCGGCGGCCGCAGGTGGCCTGGGAGGGGTTTCGCTTCGCCCACCCCGACGGGAAATACCGGTTCCCGGCCGAGGGGCCTCAGGCCGACCCGCCGCCTCCCCCCGGATACCCGCTCACCCTGCTCAGCCTCGTGCGCAAGGAGGCGACCCACTCCCAGATCCTGCCCGAGGAGCAGCGCGGCCCCTGCCGGGCCTTTCTTGCGCCGGAGAGTCCGGCGTGGGCCGACTTCGACCCCCGGAAACCCGTCTTTCTCGCCTCGCCCCAGGGAAGGCTCGCCGTGGCGGTTGCGCCGCTGCAAGGGCTTCACCCGGAGGCGGTGGTGGTTCGACGGGGCGGGTGGATGAAGCTCGGCTGCGGGGTGAACCGCCTGATCGAGGACGCCGCAACCGACCTCGGGCCGAACGCCGCCTTCTACAGCCAGCCCGTCCGCCTCGAAAACTGAGGCCGCAGGCGGGGATGTTGCGGGCTCCCCAGCCCGCTCACACCCAGAACATCGACTCCTCGACCGCGGTGAGCAATCTTCTCATGTCCGCCGGGTGCACGTCGCCGATGTGCCCGATGCGGAAGGTCTCGAGCTCGGTCACTTTCCCGGGGTAGATGACGAAGCCCTTCTCCTTGAGCAGGCGGTAAAAGCGGGAAAACTCGTAGCGCTCCTGCTCCGGGCGGTGAAAGGCGGTGATGATCGGGGAGCGAAGGGCATGGGGGAGCAGCGGCCGGAACCCCAGCGCTTCCATGCCTTCGACGAGGAGGCGGTGGTTTTCGCGGTAGCGCGCATATCGCGCCGCCACACCGCCTTCCGCCTTCAGTTCCACGAGCGCCTGGCGGAAGGCGCGCACGACGTGGGTGGGCGAGGTGAAGCGCCACTTGCCGCCCTGCCGCTCCATCGTCTCCCACTGGTCGTAGAGATCGAGGCTGAGGGAGCGGGCGCGGCCGCGGGTCTTTTCGAGCTCC
Organism: Desulfatibacillum sp.; assembly: GCA_020725555.1. Taxonomy (GTDB): domain Bacteria; phylum Desulfobacterota; class Desulfobacteria; order Desulfobacterales; family SpSt-501; genus SpSt-501. The sequence continues at coordinate 53,390 of DYEU01000001.1, read as the reverse complement.
GAGCGCCGGGCGACGACGAGGGAAAAGCCGGGCACCCCCTGGATGCACTTGTTGGCGCTGCTCACGAGGAAATCGGCGCCGAGCGCCGCCGCATCGAAGGGAATGCCCCCCAGGCTGCTCATGGCATCGAGGATGAAGACGCGGCCGGCCTCCTTGACGACACGGCCGATCGCGGCGGCGGGGTTGAGCATCCCGGTGGTCGTCTCGCAGTGGACGAGGGCGACATGGGTGACCCCGGGCCGGCTTTCGAGCTCGGCGGCGACCCGCCCCGGATCGGGCGCGGCAAGCTCCCCGCAATCGATCAGGCTGCAGGGGATGCGGCCGCGGCGGGCGATCTCGTGAATGCGGCGGCCGTAGGCCCCGTTTGCGACCACGAGGAGCTCGCCATCCTCGGAAACGGCGGTCGTGACGACGGCCTCGACGCCGAAGGTCCCGCTCCCCTGGAGGAGGACGCTCGTGTAGCCGGGATCCGCCGTGGCCAGGGCCGTGACCTCGCGGCGGATCTCCTCGACCAGCCGGTTGTAGTCCTCGTCCCAGGTGCATAAGTCGCGGAGCATCGCCGCCTTGACCGTGGCCGTGGTGGTGAGGGGCCCCGGGGTGAGCAAAAGATAGGGGTTGCGGGGAAAGGAAAACGCATCGTCCATCGCAGAACCCTCCGGGCGCGCTGAAGATCCGTTCGCTGCGGTTCCGGCGGAGCCCGGCGCCGAGCAAGCCGCCAGGGGGTCGGCCGCCGGAAGGGGGACCTTCTACCACGCAGCCCGGCGCTTGCCAATTGCGGGAATGGAAAAGGGGCGAATAAAAAAAGGGTGATTCGGGCCGGGTCCTTATCGTTTCCGCCCGAATCACCCGGCGAGAGAGTGGGGCTTTTGCGAAGCGCTTAGCGGAAGCGCGGGGCGCTCAGCACGTCGATCAGGGCCTGGCGCTGGGCCTCGGTGACGGCCTCGGGGCCGATATTCTCCTTGAGCGTCTCCAGGCGCTCAAGAAGGAGGTCCTCCAGACCCTGAAGTTCATAGCCGTTGAGGAAGGGCGCCATGTCGTCGCAGTGGTTGAAGCCGGGGACGAGGGCCGGGTTCAGGCCGTCCTGATCGTCCTGGTTCGCCGTGTTTTCCGCGTCGACGATCCGCAACACCTTCCCCTGGGGGTGGAAGCCACCCAGCATGGCCAAAACTTCGGGGTCGGTTTGATCCTCGGGGGGCAGGGCGTCCCAGTCCGCCTGCGTGATGTCGCAGCTTGCCGCGATCTCGCCCGCCATGCGCCGGCCGTAGACGATCTCGATGTCCTCGCGGAGCTCGAGGATGTGCGAGAGGGCGGAGGGCATGAAAAGCCCCGAGAAGATGTGACGCTCATTCAGCCAGTGCTGGGGGGCGGGCGCCAGATCGTCGCGGGTGTAATGAAATTGGGTCGGGTAATGGTCCACGACCCACTTCACGGCGACGACCATGGGGATCGGCCAGCGCAGCGGCTGCCCATAGAGATTTCGAACCTGGAAGACCCCCCCCAGGCCCAGGTAATCCGGATTGGGTCCTTTGAGTTCATCGATCGAGGCTTCGCACACCGCCTGATTTCCGGTGGCGGGGCAGACACCGTTCTTGAGGGAGGCGACCATTGCGTCGAGTTCCTCGACCGTCGAGGCGCTCTCCGTCATGAAGGTGTTGAACGCCCCCATGAATGCGGTTTGCATGTCGGCCAGCTTTTCTTCCAGAGCCTCGACCGTGGGCATCTCTTCCTCGTCTTCGAAGAGGCTTTCGAAGTCGGCGAAGATGCCGACCAGGGCGTCGCTGAAGCCGTTGATCGCCTGATTCATGCGGCTGATCTGATCCGCGGAGGCCCCGAGCACGTCAAGACCGGAGGAATATTTTTGCTTCACCACCTCGGCCATGATCTTGAGATAGGTCGAGGCCATGACCACGTCCATGCAGGCCGTCATCTCCTCGGACAGGAAGGCGACATGGGTCTCCGCCTGATCGGACATGGCCTTCATCGCCGGCGGGATCAGGGCCGGGTCGAACCCGGCTGCGGCTGCAGCTTCCACGAGAAAGGCCGAGAGCATGGCCCCGGCCTCGCCGCGGAAGTTCTGCTTCTGGCCGGCATCGGCGCTGTCGATCAGCTCCTTGATTTTCGCCGTGTAGGCCCCGAGCCGGTTCTGGACGGCGTTGCGGAAGGCCTGCATCTTCGTGGCGCCGATCTTGCCTTCCAGGTAGGCGTTGAAGCCGTTCAGGACGGCTGCGCGGGCGAGATCGCCCATCGTCTCTACATCCTGATCGCTCAGGGCGCCGGTGCGGATCAGGGTGAACCCGAAGAGCACCATCACCGGGTCATCGCTTCCGGCATCCGCCATCGCCTTGAGCATGGCCGCCGTCTGGCTGACCGATGCAGGTGAGATCCCGAGGAGGGTCTCCTCGCCCGCCTTTGGGGCCGGGGCGATCCCCTGGCGCACGATGGTGCCGGAGCCGTCTTTGATGCGGATCAAAAGAAAATTGTATGTTGGGAAATTTGGCAGGTTGGTAAACTGGAACGTCAATTTCCCGGCGGCGTCGGCGACCGCCTGGTCGGAGGACGAGCGGGATCCGACGCTACCGCTCGAGGTGATGGGATAGACCTCGACCGTATAGGTCGCCCCCGGGTCGAGCGCGGCGGCCGCGGCCGCCGCGGCCCAAAAACCGGCAACAACCATTCCCAGAATCAGGAGCTTGATCGCTCGTTTCATCGCTTGGGCCTCCATGTGCGAAAGAGAAGAGCTCGTTTAGTTCACGCTTGCAGAGACGGTGCCGGTTCCGCTCGGTGGCGGGGTGGACGAGGTCGTCGATGAGCCTCCCCCGCCGCCGCAACCGAGCGTCATGAGAGCCAACAGCAGAACGGCTACCCCTACCATCTTGATGACACGTTTGCGCATGCTTACCTCCTGATATCATTTTGAAATTTGGTTTTCTCCGCCGGATAGCGCGGTGAATGCGCGTCAGGGATGCAATCGATGTGCCGCCTGGTTGCCCGGGAAAAGAGCCGGGGTCATGCCGCGGTGTTGCGCGTGGGGGCGCGAGATGGCGATCCGCCCCAGGGCCGTCAAGCGACGGCTGCCATGAGGCGCTGAAAAGGGTCCGACCGGCGGTGGAGCGGGCCCTCAGGGCAGGAGTTTTCGAGGAGGAAGAAAAAAGGGGGCGGTGGGCACTTCCTTTTCGGATTGCGATCTATAAGGCCTTCCCAAAGAAAAAGCCTTGGAATCGCTTCCAAGGCTTTGATTCGCGGTTGGTAGCGGGGGGAGGATTTGAACCTCCGACCTTCGGGTTATGAGCCCGACGAGCTACCAGGCTGCTCCACCCCGCATCAAACCCGCACAATATACCGGCGGCGGAAGCCCTCGTCAAGATCCTTTTTTCTTCAAGAGCGCGCAAGCCGTTCCAGGCGCGCCGCGAGCTCCTGGGCCTTCTGCGGCGGGCATTGGATGCGGATTCTTTTGGTGCGCGAGGAGGCCCCGGCGAGGATCGTCACGGCGGACGGCGGCACCCCGAGCTCGCTTGCCAGGAGGCGGATCACGGCTTGGTTCGCTTGGCCCGCGGCGGCGCGGGCGGTCACACGGACCTTGAGCGCCTCAGCGTGCAGGCCGGCGGCGAGATTGCGGGAGGCGCCGGGCTGCACGTGGAGGGTTACGGTCACGGCTTCGGGTGCGATGCGGTAGAAGGGCATCGGGTCGGCCGGAAGCGGTCAGGGGTTTCTGATTTTCTCGATGAGGCGCGTCGAGGAGAGCTCGCCCTCGAGGGGGACAAGGACGACGCGGCCGCCCCAGGACTCGACGAGGGAGCGGCCGACCACCGGCTTTTCCGCGTAGTCGCCGCCCTTGGTCAGGACCTCGGGCCGGAGGGCCGAGATGACCGCTTCGAGCTCGCCGGTGGCGAAGACGAGCACATAATCGACGCTGTCCAGGGCGGCGATCATGCGCACCCGTTGCTCCGCGCCGATCACCGGCCGGCCGGGGCCCTTGAGGGCGCGCACGGAGGCGTCGTCGTCCACGGCGACGACGAGCACGTCGCCCAGGGCGCGCGAGGCGGAAAGCAGGCGCACGTGCCCGGCATGCAGGAGGTCGAAGCAGCCGTTCGTGAAGACCACGCGCTTTCCCTGCCGCCGCAGCTCGCCGCAGATCGCCGCCAGCGCCTGGAGGCTCTTTCTCTTGCGGGCCCCCGGTTCGGCTTTTTCACCGAGCTCGAGGGCGAGCTCCTCGCGGGTGACGGCTGCCGCGCCGACCTTGCCGACCACGATCCCGGCCGCGGCGTTGGCGATCTCCACGGCTACAGGAAGAGGAAAGCCTGCGGCGAGCGCGAGCGTCAGGGCGGCGGCGGCCGTGTCCCCCGCGCCCGTGACGTCGAAGACCGGCCGGCCGCGGGTGGGAAACCGCCGGGGCGCGAAGCCGTGCGAGAAGAGCACCATCCCGTCTGCGCCGCAGGTGACGAGCACGTGGTCCACGCCCGCGGCGTCGAGCAGCCGGGCGCCTGCCGCGAGGAGGCCCTGCTCGTCCTGGGCCTCGATCCCCGAGGCGAGCGAGGCCTCGGCGCGGTTGGGGGTGATGACCGTGAACCCCGCGTACTTGGTAAACTCCCGGCCCTTGGGGTCCGCGACACAGGGTCTGCCTCGTTCCCGGGCGAGCCGGGCGAGCTCGGCGCAGAGGGAGGCTGCGGCGACCCCCTTGCCGTAATCCGAAAGGAGAACGGCGTCGGCGCGGTCGATCCGGGCCTTGGCGCCCTCCAGGAGAGATCGCGCCAAGAGGGGGGGGAGCCCCTGGGGCTCCTCGCGGTCGATGCGCAACAGCTGCTGCGCCCCGGCGAGGACCCGGGTCTTGCGCACGGTGGGGCGGCCGGGGTCGACAAGCACGGCGCTGCGCTCGATTGCCAGGGCGTCGAGCGCGGAGAGGAGCCTTCGCCCCTCCTCGTCCGCGCCGACGACCCCGGCGACCGCGACCTCCGCCCCCAGGGCGGCGAGGTTGCGGGCGGCGTTCGCGGCCCCGCCGGGGCGGACCTCGGTCTCTTCCAGGCGGACCACGGGAACCGGCGCCTCGGGGGAGATCCGCTCGACGCGGCCCCGGAGGTACTCGTCGAGCATGAGGTCGCCCACGACGAGGATGCGGCGGTGCGCGAAGGCGGAGAGGTCGAGGTTCATGGCCGCGGCTCGGTCGGGGAGGGGGCGGGGATCCCGGCAAGGAGCCCGCGGATGAAGGCCGGCGGCCGGACCACGCGGCCGGAGGCGTCGACGAAGGCGTGGTGGGTGAAGCCCTCGGCCAGCAGCTCGAGGCTTTCCTTGCGCAGGATGCGGTAGCGGAAACGGATTCCGCCGCGGACCGTCTCGTCGAGGTCGGTCTCGATGATCAGCACCTCGTCGTAGCGCGCGGGGGCGTGGTAGCGCGCCCCGCACTCGGCGACCGGGAGAAAGAAGCCCCGCTCCTCGATTTCGCGGCAGGTCAGGCCCAGGGCGCGGAAGAACTCGGAGCGGCCGATCTCGAACCAGCGGAAGTAGTTGCCGTAGTAAGCCTGGCCCATGCGGTCGGTGTCGCCGTAGATCACCCGGGTTTCGGTGCGGTGGGTCATCGTTCCTCCGGGGCGAGCAGGCCGGCGATGAGCCCCTCGAGCTGGGCGTAGTCTTCGGCCACGGGCAGCGCGGGGTGTTCGCGGCACACGGGGTCGGGCGGCCGGAAGAGAATGCCGTGGTCGGCCGCCGTCAGCATGCCGAGGTCGTTGTAGGAATCGCCGACCGCGATCACGCGGTAGTTGAGCCCCTGCATGGCGAGGGCCACGCGGCGCTTGCCGTCCGGCTGCCGCAGGCGGTAGCCGCGGACCTTCCCGTCCGGGTCGATCTCGAGGCGGTTGCACAGGAGGGTGGGGTGATTCAGCTTGGCGATCAGGGGGCCGGCGAACTGGGAAAAGGTGTCCGAGACGATGAGCACGGGAATGCGGCGGCGCAGCCCGTCGAGAAACTCGCGCGCCCCGGGAAGCGGCTCCATGCGGGCGATCACGGCCTGGATGTCGGGGAGCCGCAGCCCCTTGCGATTAAGGATCTCGATCCGGCGGCGCATCAGGGCGTCGTAGTCGGGGACGTCGCGCGTCGTCAGGCGGAGCTCGGGGATGCCGGTCTCCTCCGCGAACCGGATCCAGATCTCGGGGACGAAGACCCCCTCGAGGTCGAAGCAGGCGAGGTGCATGCCGCGGCGTCTCCTTCAGGATTCGAGCGTGTCGTCTTCGATGCGGATGAGCACGGGGGGGGCGGCCGAGACCTCCAGGCGCGCGATCTCCGCGAGCGCGCAGCGCACGTCGGCCTCGCGCGCCCGGTGGGACAGCATGACGACCGGGACGGCCCCGCCGCTGCGGCGGCCCTTCTGCTGCACGGACTGGATGCTGATGCCGTGCCGCCCGAGAATCCCCGAGATCGTGGAAAGGACGCCGGGACGGTCGATCGCCGAAAAGCGGAAGTAGTAATGGGAGCTGATCTCCGCGATCGGGACGACCGGGATCTCCCGGATGCACCCGGGGGCGAAGGCGAGCGCCGGCACCCGGCCGGGCGAGCCGTGCAGGAGGTTGCGGGCGAGGTCGACGAGGTCGGAGACCACCGCGCTCGCCGTCGGCATCATGCCCGCCCCCCGGCCGTAGAGGAGAATGTCGCCGGTTGCGTCCCCCGCGACCGTGACCGCGTTCAGGGTGCCGTTCACGTTGGAGAGGAGGTTTGCGAAGGGGATCATCGTCGGGTGCACGCGGATTTCCACCGCATCCCCCCGCCGCTTGCTGATGGCAAGCAGCTTGATGCGGTAGCCGAATTGGCCGGCGAAATCGATGTCAAGCGGCGTGATGTGGGCGATGCCCTCGATGAAGACGTCCTCGAGGTTGATGCGCATGCCGTAGGCGAGAGCGCTCAGGATCGCGATCTTGTGCGCCGTGTCGTGCCCCTCGATGTCGAGCGTGGGGTCGGCCTCGGCGTAGCCCTCGCGCTGGGCCGCGGCGAGGGCGGCCGCGAAGTCGATGCCCTCGTCGGTGATGCGCGAGAGGATGTAGTTGCAGGTGCCGTTGAGGATGCCGACGATCGAGGCGATGCGGTTTCCGACCAGCGCCTCGCGCAGGGTCTTGATGATCGGCATGCAGCCGCCGACACTCGCCTCGTAGTAGAGATCGACCCCCCGGCGCGCGGCGGCCTCGAAGAGCTCGTTGCCGCAGGACGCGATGAGCGCCTTGTTCGCCGTGACGACGTGCTTGCCGCGCGCGATCGCCTCGAGGATGAACTCCCGGGCGATCCCGGTCCCCCCGATCATCTCGACCACGATTGCGATTTCCGGGTCGTCGAGGACCTGGCGGGCCTCGGCGACCAAAACCCCCTCGGGGAAGCGCAGACCGCGGTCGCGCGCGGTGTCGATGTCGGCGACCCGCCGCAGGACGAGCTCGGCCCCAAGCCGGGCCGAGATCACCTCAGGGCGCTCGAGCAGGAGTTTCGCGACACCGGTACCCACGGTGCCGCAGCCGAGAAGACCGACCTGGATGCGACGCATGCTCCCTCTCGTTTTTCCTCGGGCGGCCGCCCGGCGGCGAAAGGCGCGTTCTTTCACCGCCCGCGATTCCTTATCTTAGAGGATCCGCCGGATGCCGCGGACCGCCTGGTTGATGCGCATGGGGTTTTCGATCAGCGCAAAGCGCACGAACTCATCGCCGTATTCCCCGAAGCCCAGGCCCGGCGAGACGGCCACCCCGGCCTCGCGGATCAAAAACTTTGAGAATTCCACCGACCCCATGGCCCGGTACTTCTCCGGGATGCGGCCCCAGACGAACATCGTGCCGCGCGGCTTGGGGATCTTCCAACCCGCGCGGTTGAGGCCCCGGATCAGGGCGTCGCGGCGCTCGCGGTAGGTCTCGCGGATCTCCTGCACGCAGTCCTCCGGGCCGTTCAGGGCGATGATCGCCGCGATCTGGATCGGCTGGAACACCCCGTAGTCGAGGTAGCTCTTGATGCGCTTCAGGGCGGCCACGGTTTCGGGGTTGCCGCAGCAGAAGCCCAGGCGCCAGCCGGCCATGCTGTAGCTCTTGGAGAGCGAGAAAAACTCGACCCCCACCTCCTTCGCCCCCCGCGCCTGCAGAAAGCTGGGCGCCGTGTAGCCGTCGAAAACGAGGTCCGCGTAGGCGAAATCGTGGATCACGAGGATGCCGTGCTCGCGCGCGAAGGCGACCACCTTCTCGAAAAAGTCGAGCGTGACGACCTCGGTGGTGGGGTTGTGCGGGTAGCTGAGGATGAGCAGCTTCGGCCGCGGCCAGGTCTGCTTGGTGGCCTGGAGGAGGTTTGCGAAAAAGTCCTCCCCCGGCCCCAGCGGGATCCCGCGCACCTCGCCCCCGGCGATGATGGCGGAATAGGGGTGGATGGGGTAGGTCGGGTTGGGGGTGAAGACGACGTCCCCCGGCCCCACGGCGACGAGCACGAGGTGGGAGAGCCCCTCCTTCACCCCGATCGTGACGATGGCCTCGGTTTCGGGGTCGATGTCCACGTCGAAGCGGCGCTTGTACCAGGCCGAGATCGCATGGCGCAGCTTGGTGATCCCCATGGAGGCGGAATAACGGTGGTTCTGGGGCTTGCGCGCGGCTTCGACCAGCTTGTTCACGATGTGCGGCGGGGTGGGCAGATCGGGGTTCCCCATGCCGAGATCGACGATGTCCTTTCCGGCCCGGCGCGCCTCCATCTTGATCTGGTTGACGGTGGCGAACACGTAGGGCGGCAGCCGGTCGAGTCTCGCGAAGCGGTTGCGCATGCTGTGGGCTCCCGGGGCCTCTGCTGAGGCAAATAAATTTTGACTTTTATGCCGCGGTCCGGTAATTTTCAAGAGGTTTCGGGACGACAAGGAGAACGCATGGACAAACCGCTGACGTACGCCGAGGCGGGGGTCGACATCGAGAAAGCGAACGCCCTGGTTTCCTCCATCGCCCGGATCATCCAGCAGACCCGGCGGCCGGGGGTGATGAGCGACATCGGCGGCTTCGCCGGCCTCTTCTCGATCGAGCACCTGGTCTCGCGCATGAAACACCCCGTGCTCGTGAGCTCGACCGACGGGGTGGGCACCAAGCTCAAGATCGCTTTCCTCCTGGACCGGCACGACACGATCGGCATCGATCTCGTCGCCATGTGCGTGAACGACATTCTCGTTCAAGGGGCTAAGCCCCTGTTCCTGCTCGACTACCTCGCCACGGGACGGATCGACCCGGCACGCATCGAGGCCGTGATCCGCGGCATCGCCGAGGGCTGCCGGCAGGCGCGTTGCGCCCTGATCGGCGGGGAGACGGCGGAGATGCCGGGGATGTACGCCACCGGCGAGTACGATCTCGCGGGGTTCGTCGTGGGGATCGTCGACAACAGCGAGATCATCGACGGGACCGCCATCCGCGCCGGCCACCGCTTGATCGGGATCGCCTCAAGCGGGCTGCACAGCAACGGCTACTCGCTGGTGCGCAAGATCTGCTTCGAGCGCTTGAAGCTCTCCCCCGACGCCTACATCCCCGAGCTCCAGTCCCCGCTCGGCGAGGAGCTGCTGCGGCCCACGCGCATCTACGTGGACATCGTCTCCGCGTTGCAGAAGGATCTGCCCCTGCACGGCCTCGCCCACATCACCGGCGGCGGCCTCGTGGACAACGTCGTGCGCATCGTGCCCCAGGCCTTCAGCGTTCTGATCCGCAAGGGGAGCTGGCCCATCCCGCCGGTCTTTTCTTTTCTGCAGGAGGCGGGCAAGGTGCCCGAGCTCGAGATGCTCAGGACCTTCAACAACGGGATCGGCCTCGTGGCCGTGGTCCCGCCGGAGGCGGAGGGGGAGACGATCGACCGCTTGCACGCGATGAACGAGAAGGCCTGGGCGATCGGCGAAATCGTCGAGCGCCGCGAGGGTGCCGCGCGTCTGCTTTGGGGCTGAGGGCCGGCCGCGGCCATGTTCGTCCTCGGCATCGAATCCTCCTGCGATGACACGGCGGCGGCCGTCGTCGGCGAGGGGCCCCGGGTCCTCTCCTCCGTCGTCGCCTCGCAGGTCGACACCCACCGCGCCTACGGCGGGGTCGTCCCCGAGCTGGCCTCCCGGCGGCACATCGAGGCCGTCTCCTTCGTCGTGCACGAGGCCCTGGAGAGGGCCGGCCTGCGTCTCGCGGAGATCGCGGCGGTCGCGGCCACCCGCGGCCCCGGTCTCGTGGGCTCCCTCCTCGTCGGCTTCTCCTTCGCCAAGGGCTTCGCCCTCGCCCGCGGCCTGCCGCTCGTCGGCGTCAATCACCTCGAGGCCCACGTGCACGCCCTCTTCCTGGAGGGCGCGCCGCCCGCCTACCCCTTCGTTGTGCTGCTCGCCTCCGGCGGCCACACGGCGCTCTACCTCGTCACCTCGCCGTACGGCATGGAGCTGCTCGGCCAGACCCGGGACGACGCCGCCGGCGAAGCCTTCGACAAGGTGGCGAAGATGCTCGGCCTCGGCTACCCCGGCGGGCCGGTGATCGAACGGCTCGCCCGCAGCGGCGACCCTCGCCGCCACCCCTTTCCGCGGCCCGCCCTGGAAGGGGCCGGTTTCGATTTCAGCTTCAGCGGCATCAAGACCGCGGTCGTCCGGCGGATCGCCCGGGAGCTCCCCGCGGCGGAAGAGGCCGTGGCGGACCTCGCGGCTTCGTTCCAGGAAGCCGTGGTCGAGGTGCTCGTGGAAAAGCTGCTCCGTGCGGCCGAGGCGACGCACTGCCCGCGGGTGGCGGTGGTGGGGGGGGTCGCGGCGAACGGCCGGCTCCGGGAGCGGCTCGCGGCCGAGGCCGAGGCCCGCGGGGTCGAGGCCTTCCTGCCGCCCCCGCGCTGGTGCGGGGACAACGCGGCAATGGTCGCGGCGGCCGGCCTGTATCTTGCCCGGGCGGGCCGGTTCTGCGGACCGGAGGCCGACGTCTTCACCCGCAACGGCTGATCGGCGGCGGAAAAAGGGCTCCCCCGCCCGGTTTCCCCCGGCCCCAAACGCCCCGAACTCGCCGCAGGGGCTGAATCCTCAAGCAAAACGACGTTTGGCCTGAAGGATGCGCGCCAGGGAGCGCAGGGCCTCCCTGCGTTGCGCGGCCCCGGCCGTCTGCAGCTCCTCGACGAGCACGTCATGCGCGCGGGCGGCGCGCTCGGGGTCGCGGCAGACGAGGAGCAGATCGACCCCGGCGCGGAAGGCGCTGCGCACCGCCTCTTCGAAGGGGAGGGTCTTGGCGACGGCCCCCATGTTCAGGTCATCGGTGAGGGAAAGCCCCGCGTAGCCCAGGCGGCCCCGCAACAGGTCGACCGCCACGGCGCGGGAGAGGCTCGCCGGCCGCTCCGGGTCGATCCGGGGGCAGAGGAGGTGGGCGAGCAGGATGCCGTCGACCCCGGCGGATACGGCCGCGCGGAAGGGGAGGAGATCGAAGGCCTCGAGCGCGGCGGGGTCCTCATCCAGAACGGGCAGGTCCTCGTGGGAGTCGAGGCGGGTGCGGCCCAACCCGGGGAAGTGCTTTGCCACGCTGAGGATGCCCCGCGACTGGAGCCCGGAAACGATGGCGACCCCCAGCCGGGTCACGGTCTGCGGGTCGCCTCCCAGGGCGCGCCCCTCCATCACGCTGCCGAAGCCGGGGGGGGCGATGTCGAGCACCGGCGCGAGGTTGGTGTTGATGCCTGCCGCGGCGAGCTCGGCGGCGGTGACCGCGGCGAAGCGTTCGGCTTCCGCGAGGGTGGCGACCGGCGGGGTCTTCGGAAACTGGGTGAACGGCGGGCCGAGGCGGGCGACCCGCCCGCCCTCCTGATCGACGGCGACGATCAGCGGGGGGAGGCCGATCGAGGCGGCGAAGCCCTGCAGGGCGGCGGTGAGCGCGCGGAGCTGCTCCGGGGAGGAAACGTTGCGGCGAAACAGGATGACCCCCGCAGGCGTGCAGCGTGCGAGCAGGCCCGCCAGGGCGTCGTCGAAGAGCAGGCCCTCGAAGCCGACGATCAAGCGCTGGCCGGCGAGCCTTGCGGTGTCCCAGCCTTCCGGGTCCATGGCGGCAATGCCATAGCACGGCGCAGGCCGGGCGGCAAATGTGCGCCAGCCGGCGTGGGTCAGGCGACGGCCTCGGCCGCAGCGGGGAGGAGCGACCGGAAGCGGGGCTCCTCGGGGAAGCGCCCCGCGCGAAGGAGCGTGAGGGCCTCCCGGGCCGGGACCGGCGGGGAGTAGTAGTAGCCCTGGCCGAAGTCGCAGCCGATTTCCTGCAGGATGCGGTGCTGCTCGGGGGTTTCGATCCCCTCGGCGACCACCGTGAGGTTGAGCTTGTGGGCGAGCGAGACGATCGCCTCCACGATGTTGCGGTTGTCGGCCGGCTCGAGATGGATGCGCGCAATGAAGCTCCGGTCGATCTTGAGGATGTCGAGCGGCAGGCGCTGCAGGTAGCTGAGCGACGAATAGCCGGTCCCGAAATCGTCGATCGCCAGCCGGATGCCGTGATCCCGCAGGCGCTGGGCGAGGCGCACGGCCTCCTCGGAGTCCTCCATGAGGGCCGACTCGGTGATCTCCAGGCGCAACAGCCGTGCGGGAAGCCCCGTGGCGGCGAGCGTCTCCTCGAGCTCGTCGAGCAGGCCGGGCTGCAGGAAGTGGCGACTCGAGATGTTGACGCTCACGCTAAGCCCCCCGGCCTCCAACAGGCTGCGCCACGCGCAGGCGTCGCGGCAGGCCTCCTCCACGATCTGCTTCGTGAGCGGGAGGATCAGGCCGGTCTCCTCGGCGACGGCGATGAACTGGCCGGGGGGGATGAGCCCCCGCTCCGGGTGGGACCAGCGCACGAGGGCCTCGAAGCCGCCGATGGCACCCGTCTGCAGGCGGACGATCGGCTGGTAGTGGTTGCAGAACTGGCTGCGGTCGATCGCCTTGCGCAGGTCGGTCTCCTGCTGGAGCTGGCGCCGCGCCTTCTCGTGGATGCTACGGTCGAAGAGCTGGATGCGGCCGCGGCCCCGTTCCTTGGCGTGGTACATGGCGGCGTCGGCGTCGCGGATGACGGCGTCGGGCTGCTCATAAGAAGCCGTATCCAGGAGCATGCCGAAGCTCGCCGGGGCGAAGACCTCGCGGCCGCGCAGCGGGAAGGGCTCGCGCAGGAGCGCCTGCAGCCGTTCGGCGATCTCCACGGCGACCTCGGGCCGGTCGAGGTCGTCGAGCAGCACCACGAACTCGTCCCCGCCCAGGCGGGCCAGCACGTCGGTTTCCCGCAGGCCGCCGCGGATCCGTTCGGCGAAGGCGACGAGGAGCTCGTCGCCCGCGCTGTGACCCAGGCTGTCGTTGATCAGCTTGAAGCGGTCGATGTCGAGGTAGAGCACGGCGAAACGGCAGCCGGGCTTGCGCTTGGCGCGCTTGATCGCCATCGCGAGATGCTCGAGGAAGAGGGCGCGGTTCGGCAGGCGGGTCAGGCTGTCGTGGAACGCATGGAACCGGATACGGCGCTCGGCCTCCTTGAGCTCGGTCACGTCGGCGAAGGTGGCGACGCTGGCGCGGCTTTCGGGGATCGGGGCGAGCGTCACGAGCACGTCGCGCGCTGCGGTCCCGTCCCAGGAACTGGCAGCCGAACTGCCGGCCGAAGAGCTCATCCGGCGTCGCCTTGCCCTCCAGGCCGGATTCCTCGATTCGGCGGCGGCTGGCCTCGTCGATGAAATCGAGCCAGGTTTTCCGCTCCAGAATTTCGCGCGGCCGGCAGCCCGACATGGCGAGGAATCGCGAGTTGGCAAGCGAGATGCGGTGATCCTCCTCGACGATGATCGTCGCCGCGCCCGTGTTCTCGAAGATCGTGCGGTACTTCATCTCGGAGCTGCGCAGTTCCGCGGTGCGCTCGCGGACCTTCTGCTCGAGCGTCTGGTTCGCCTCTTGGAGCTTGCGGTTGGAGGTGTTGACGCTGTGAACGAGGATCTGCGTGCAGCCGCTGATGAAGAGGATCACGGCCACGGTGAGAAGCGAGGAGGGTTGGGCCCCCCGCAGCGAATAGTCGACGTAAAAATAAAAAAGCGCCGCTCCCGAGCCGATGATCAACAGCCCGATGCGATCGAGCAGGCGCAAGGGTTTGGGAGCGTCCGATTCCATGGACCTCCGAGAATCCGGGGACAAGTGCTTTCTGTTTTTCGGATATCGGCCGCCGCGGGGTGCGGCTTGAGCCGTTTTTTCAAGGTGTTTCCGGAAACCGGATCCCCCCGGCATGGCCGTTTCGCCAAAAAAAAAGACAGAGCCGCAATGCCCTGTCTTTTTCTCCCGGCTTCCCCGGATGCCGTTATTCTCGTGGGGTGTCTTCGCGTACCCTGTGGGTGGAAGCCCTCCAGAAAAGATGCACGCACACCCGAGAAGCCATTTGTCCTGGAGAGAAAGCAATCCGCGTGCCAGAATTGAAGAAAAAAAAGATGTGTAGGAATTCCAGGTGGTTGTGGAAAAAGGCGTCTTTTCGCCGTCCGGCATCGGGCGGGAGGCGGGTCAAAATTTTGACGCCTCCGGAGCCTTCCCCTCGCCCAACTGGTAGAAGCGCACCGCACGCAGGTGTTCGTCGTAGGTGCGCGAAAAGTGGTGGGTGCCGTCCTTACGGGAGACGAAGTAGAGGTAGGGGCTCTCGGCGGGGAAGAGCGCCGCTTGGAGCGAGGCCTTGCCGGGGTTGGCGATCGGCCCCGGCGGCAAGCCCCGGATGAGGTAGGTGTTGTAGGGGGTGGGGGTTTCGAGGTGGCGGCGCGTGAGATTCCCGTCGAAATCGCGGATGCCGTAGATGACCGTAGGGTCGGTCTCCAGGCGCATGCCCCGTTTCAGGCGGTTGTGGAAGACGGAAGAAATGAGGGGCCGCTCGGCGGGGTCGCCCGTTTCTTTTTCGATGATCGAGGCGAGCGTCACCACCTCGTGCCGGCTCATCCCCAGCGTCGCGGCGCGCTCGTCCCATTCCGGGGGGAAGGCCGCGCGGAAGCGATCGACCATCGCGTGCAGGATCGCCTCGGCGCCAGCGCTGCGGGGGAAAAAATAGGTCTCCGGGAAGAGGTACCCCTCGAGGGTGTCGGCGGGGACGCCGAGGGCGCGGACGAAACCCGGTTCACGCGCCCGGGCCTCGAACTCGGCGGCGGGGACGAACCCCGCCTTTTCGACGAGGGCGGCCACCTGGGCGAGCGTGAAGCCCTCCGGGACCGTGAGGCGATGCAGGCGGACGAGCCCGCGCTCGAAGCGCGAGAGGATCTCGCGCGGGGAGAGGGCGGCCGACAGGGCGTACTCGCCGGCCTGGAGGCGTCGATCGACCCCTTCGAGACGGGCGAGCAACCGGAAGCGCAGGGCGCTGCGGATCAGGCCTCGTTCCTCAAGGCGCCGCGCGAGGGTGGAAAGCGGCTCCCCCGGCCCCACGACAAAGGGCTCCTCCACCGCCGCCTCCCCGGCCGGGGTCCGGGCATGGCGTTGCAGGTCGACCCAGGCGAGCGCGAGGAAGCCCAGCGCAAGGAGGGGGAGGGCCGCAAGCACGGCCGCAAGGAGGCGTTTGCGATTCACGGGTGAAGGCTCAAAACGCTCCGCTTGGCACTCCCGCGGAAACCGCGTCCGCGAGGGCATTCAGCCTAAACGGATTCGCGCCCGGCTGTCAAAGCCGGGTTGAAAACACCTGTTGACAGGAAGAAAACCCGCGAACTAATATTACCATTCTTTACTTTCGCCTCACCCCTTCCCGGCGCGGGGGGGACCCCTCTTCGAAGGACCCGGCGATGGCCAAGCCGAAACTGAAACGGCATCTCATCAACCGCGACTGGTGCAAGGGTTGCGGGATCTGTGTCGAGCTTTGCCCCAAGCACGTGCTCGAGCTCGACGAGCAGGACAAGGTCACGGTCGTGCGGCCGCAGGATTGCATCTGCTGCCGGCTGTGCGAGCTGCGCTGCCCGGATTTCGCGATCGAGGTGGAAACGGAGGAATGAGTCGGCCATGGGCAAGACCGTGAGGTTCGTTCAGGGCAACGAAGCCTGCGTCGAGGGGGCCCTCTACGCCGGGCTCAACTTCTATGCCGGCTACCCGATCACGCCCTCCACGGAGATCGCCGAGCTGCTGTCCCTCAAGCTTCCCCAGCGGGGGGGCAAGTTCATCCAGATGGAGGACGAGATCGCCTCGCTGTGCGCGATCATCGGCGCCTCGCTCACCGGCTGCAAGGTGATGACGGCGACCAGCGGGCCGGGGTTTTCGCTGATGCAGGAGGCCCTGGGCTACGCCGTCATGGCCGAGATCCCCTGCGTCATCGTCGACGTGCAGCGCGGCGGCCCCTCGACCGGCATCCCCACCCACGTGAGCCAGGGCGACGTGAACCAGGCCCGCTGGGGGACCCACGGCGACCACGCCATCATCACGCTCACCGCCTCCAACCACCAGGACGTCTTCGCCATCACCGTGGAGGCCTTCAACCTCTCGGAAACCTACCGCACGCCGGTGATCCTGCTTTTCGACGAAGTCGTGGCCCACATGCGGGAGAAGCTGGTCCTCCCCGAGCCCGGGGAGCTGCACACGGTCGAGCGCCTCAAGACCGCGGTCAAGGAAGGGGTCGACTACCACCCCTACCTCCCGCGCGAGGACGGGCGGCTCCCCATGTCCGACTTCGGCGGGGTCCACCGCTACAACGTGACCGGCCTCGTCCACGACATGTGGGGCTTTCCCTCGACCGAGCCCCGCGTGGTGCACGGGCTGCTCCGCCACCTCGTGGACAAGATCGAAAACCGCGCCCACGAGCTCGCCCGCTTCAAGGAGTTTCATCTCGACGATGCCGACATCGTGCTCATCGCCTACGGCTCTTCGGCCCGCTCGGCCCTCCACCTGGTCGAGGAGCGGCGGAGGCGCGGGGAGCGGCTCGGGCTGCTCGAGCTGCAGACGCTCTGGCCGTTTCCGGCCGACGTCGTGCGCACGCGTTGCTCCCGGGCGCGCGCCGTGGTGGTGGTCGAGATGAACATGGGGCAGCTGCTGCCCTCGGTGAAGCTCGCCGTGGAGCGCCCCGACCGGGTCTTTCTCGCCAACCGCATCGACGGCGTTTTCATCACGCCGGCCGACATTCACAACATCCTGCGCATCATCCAGGGCAAAGGGGTCTGACGATGGCCGTCAAGGACTATTTGCGCGAGCGCTTCTTCCCCCACCTGTGGTGCCCGGGCTGCGGGCACGGCGAGGTGCTAGGCGGGCTCATCCGGGCGATCGAGCGGCTGGGCTTGAGGAAAAACGACATCGTCATGGTTTCCGGCATCGGCTGCTCCTCGCGGATCGTGGGCTACGTCGATTTTCACACCATGCACACCATCCACGGCCGCGCGCTCGCCTTTGCGACGGGGGTGAAGCTCGCGCGGCCCGAGCTGACCCTGATCGTGCCCATGGGCGACGGCGACGCCCTCGCGATCGGCGGCAACCACTTTATTCACGCCGCGCGGCGCAACATCGACCTCACGGCGATCGTGATGAACAACCGCATCTACGGCATGACGGGGGGGCAGTTCTCGCCGCTCTCGGGAGTCAACGTGAGCGCCACCACCGCCCCCTTCCGGACGATCGACAAGAGCTTTGACATCGTCGAGCTCTCGCGGGCGGCCGGCGCCACGTTCGTCGCCCGCTCGACCACCTACCACGCCCAGCACCTGAGCGAGGTGATCGAGAAGGCGATCCGGCACAAGGGGTTCTCGGTCGTCGAGGTCCTCACCCAGTGCCCGACCTACTTCGGCCGCAAGAACCGCATCGGGGACGCCCCCGAGATGGTCAAGTGGCTCAAGGACCACACCACCCCGGTCGGGTCCAAGGCGAAACAGGAAAACCCGGCGCTGATCGAGCGCGGCGTCTTCGTCGACCTCGAGGCCCCGGAGTACTGCGAGGAATACGGCCGGCTGGTCGAGCGCGCGATGGGAGGACGCCGGTGATGGAACGCTGCAGGCTCGTCTTTTCCGGCTCCGGGGGGCAGGGGGTCATCACGGCGGCCATCATCCTGGCCGAGGCGGCGGTGCTGCACGAGGGGCTGAACGCCGTGCAGTCGCAGTCCTACGGCGCGGAGGCCCGGGGCGGGGCGACCCGCTCGGATGTGATCATCGCCGACACGCCCATCTACTACCCGAAGGTGCTGCAGCCGAACGTGCTC
Organism: Desulfatibacillum sp.; assembly: GCA_020725555.1. Classification (GTDB taxonomy): domain Bacteria; phylum Desulfobacterota; class Desulfobacteria; order Desulfobacterales; family SpSt-501; genus SpSt-501. Next base: position 35,316 of record DYEU01000001.1, on the reverse strand, counting down.
GTCTGCCTCACCCAGGAGGCCTACAACAAGTTTTCCGGGATCATCCGGCCCGGCGGCCTGCTTCTCACCGACAGCCGCTACGTCAAGACCCAGCGCAAGGTGGACGCCCTGCAGCGCGAGCTGCCCATGTATCGCTCGGTCCTGGAGACGATCGGAAAGCCGATCGTCTTCAACATCTGCATGCTCGGAGCGCTTCTGTCCCTGACCGATCTCGTCCGGCCGGAGTCGATCCTCAAGGTGCTCGAAAGCCGGGTCCCGGCCGATTTTCTCGAGATGAACCGCAAGGCGCTCGAGCTGGGCATGCGGCTCGGCGAGAGCGCGCGGGTCTAGCCGTCATCCGCCCCCGGACACGGCGCGGGCGAACAGCCGGGCCCGGAAGTCGAGCCACGAAACAAACCCCGCCTCGAGATCCACGAACCACGCCGCCGTGAAGGAGCGCCGGTCGCAGCTCCAGAGCCTCCGCTGGAGGCGATCGAAGGGGGCTTCGGTGCAGAAATCCGCGCCGTGCGGCGTCGGCGCAAGCAGCGTGAGCAGCTCCTCGACCGTGGGCAGCCGCCAGGAGCGGATGCCCGCCGCCCCCATCCGGTTGAGCCTCTCGACGTAGGCGTGCGCCTCCCGCCAGCCGAGCGGGCAGGGGGATCCGCCGCGTTGCCAGAGAAGGCCGTTTGCGGTGTCGCGGAGGATCTCCGCGCCCTCCGGCGCGAAGGCATGGCGGGCATAGGCCGCCGGGCGCCGGAGCTCATCCAGGCCGAAGCGGGAGGCGGCCTCCGCGGGGGCGACCTTCCGGGCTGCGGCGCGGGGCGGGGCGGCGGCGGCCGGCCGACCCGGCGGGGGCGGGGTCTCGAGGGCGCAGATCCGCTCCTGGCACCGCCTCCAGTCCGCCTCGAGGATCTCAAGCGCCGCGCTTGCCGCGGCCGCCGAGGCGAAACGGCGCGCGGGATCCGGGTCGAGCAGGCGGCGGAACCACTCGTCCCAGCCCTCGTCCAGGTCGGGGTTCAGCCGGCTGGGCGCCTCCGGAGCCGGTCCGGGGAGCCTCCCCGTCAGCAGGCGGTAGCAGGTCACGCCGAGGGCGTAGAGATCGGCCCGCTCGTCGGCCCCCTCGGGGTCCCGCTCCTGCTCGGGGGCCGCATACCAGGGGGAGCCGACGTTCAGGTGGGAGGGCCGCTTCACCCTCTCGCCGCGCAGCCGCGAGAGGCCGAAGTCGGCGATGCGGACCGCGCCGCGTTCGTCGAGCAGCAGGTTGAAGGGCTTGATGTCGAGGTGGACGATGCCGTGGTGGTGGAGGCAGGCGAGCCCTTCCAGGGTCTCGCGGGCGATGGCGAGCGCGCGGTCGAGGCGCAGGATGCGCGAGGCAAGCTCGGCGCGGCGGCGCTCGCCGATCAGCACACCGACGTTCAGGAAATGGTAATCCATCACGGCGAAGGGGCGGCCGTCGGCTTCGTCGTAGTCCTGGACCGCCGCGATATGGGGGTGGCTGAGACGCGCCATCTTCACGGCCTCGGCCAGAAACATCTCCCGCAGCACGTCCTCCCCGAGCAGCCGGAGGAGCAGGGGGTCGGGCTCGAGGCGCTTGAGGGCGGCCATTCGTCCGATCGGCGGCAGCTCCACCAGGTAGACGCGGCTCATGCCGCCCCGGCCGAGCAGGCCCCGGACGAGGTAGCGGCCGATCCGCCTCATCGGACAAGCCTCCGCGCGTGTTCGGCGGGCAGCCCGCGGGCGAGGATCTTCGCCGCCGCGGCGGCGGCGTCGTAGGGCACGCGGTGGATTTCCAGAACCCCTCGCCCCGCGTCCCAGACGGCGTACTTGGCGCGGGGGTCACCGTCGCGAGGCTGGCCGACGCTGCCCACGTTGACGAGGTAGCGCCCCGGCGGATCGAGGCGATGTTCCCCCGGCCCGAGCTCCTCCTCCCGGACTTTTCCGCCCTCCAGGCGATGCAGGCCGAGAAGATGGGTGTGCCCCACGAAGCAGATCCGCTCCGGAAAGGAGCCAAAACGGTCCCCGAGTTCGTAGAGGGGAATCTCGAAGAGGTAGGTGGTCGGCGAGTCGGGCGGAACGCCGTGGACGAGGCGCACGCCGTGCACGGAGAGAAAGAGGGGGAGCGCGGCGAGGAAGGCGCGCTCTTCCGGCGCCAGCCACTCCAGGGTAAGCGCCAGCGAGCGGCGGGCCGCGGGGTTGAACCAGGCGAGGGTCTCGGGCTGTTTCGCCGCAAGCTCGTGGTTGCCGAGGACGGAGGGGATCCCCCGGGCACGCAGCAGCCGCACGACCTCCTCGGGCTGGGCGCCGTAGCCGATGTTGTCCCCGAGGCTGTAGGCCGCATCGACCCCCCGGCCCTCGAGATCGCGCAGCACGGCCTCGAAGGCGTCCAGGTTGCCGTGGATGTCCGAGAGCAGCGCGATCCGCATCCTCGCCGCCGGGGCTCCGTTCAACCCATCGTCCCGAGGTACCAGCGCACGAGCTCGGGACCCCGGAAGAGGTAGGCGAGCGCCCCGATCGCCAGGAAGGGCCCGAAGGGGACGGCGGCCCTCATGCCCTCGGTGCGCCGCAGCATGACCACAAGCCCCGCGATCGTCCCGGAAAGCGAGGCGATGAAGAGGGTGACGGCGACCCCTTTCCAGCCGAGAAAGGCCCCGATCATCGCGAGCAGCTTGATGTCGCCGCCGCCCATGCCTTCGCGGCCGGCGAGTCGCTGGTAGCCCCAGGCGACGAGAAAGAGGACCCCGCCGCCGAGGAGCGCCCCCCCAAGGGACTCAAGCGGGGAGATGAGGCCGGGGCCGAAGCTCACGGCCAGGCCGAGCAGGATCCCGGGCAGCGAGATCGCATCGGGGATGATGCGGTGGTCGAGGTCGATGAAGGTGACGACGAGCAGGGCGCAGACCAGCACGAAGACCACGAGGGCCGTCGCGCCGAAGCCGAAGCGCATGACCGAGAGCGCGCCGAAGGCGCCGGTCAGGGCCTCGACCAGGGGATAGCGCCAGGGGATGCGGCCGCCGCAGTCCCGGCAGCGTCCCCGGAGCAGGAGGTAGCTCACGAGGGGGATGTTGTCGCGGGGCCTGATCGGACGGCCGCACTGCGGGCAGCGCGAACGCGGCCGGACAATGGACATCGACTGCGGGAGGCGGTGGATGCAGACATTGAGGAAACTGCCCACGATCAGCCCGACGACGAACCCGATCCATTCCATAGCCCGACCGTTCCCGGGAGAGTCTTCCGCCGCCGCGGCCGCAGGCGGGGTGGCGGCGTTTCGGCCGCACGGGGGTGCGGCCGCGCATTTTCGGTTGCAACGCCGGCGGTTTGTTTTACAATATAGACGGTTTTCATCCGATTGCCTACCGTTTTCTCCGGTTGCGCTTCCCGCGAGGGGTCGCAACCGGCTTTTGTTCTGGAAGAAACGGGCAAGGACCCTGCATGGCTGAAGTCGATCGCGACGACCTGATCACCGTCCTCGAGGAGGAGCCCCCCCTCGCCGACATCCCGGACTCCCTGCCGCTGTTGCCGGTGCGCGATGTCGTCATCTTCACCGACATGCTGCTGCCGCTTCTCGTCGGCCGGGAAAACTCGGTCCGCGCCGTCGAGGAGGCCGTGGCCGGCAAGGGCTTCATCTTCCTTTGCACCCAGAAGGACGCCGCCCTGGAGGCGCCGCGGGAGGAGGACCTTTACCGGGTGGGGACCGTGGGCCGGGTGCTGCGCGTGCTCAAGCTGCCCGACGGCCGCCTGAAGCTCCTCGTCCAGGGGGTGGCCAAGGGCAAAATCGAGCGTTTCACGCGCCGCCGCCCCTCTTTCCGCGTGCGGATCGCGCTGCTGCCGGAAGAGACCCCGTCGGAGGCCTCGCTCGAATCCGAGGCCCTGATGCGGAACGTCCGCGAGCAGACGGAGAAGATCCTCTCGCTCCGGGGGGAGTTGAACACCGACATCACCGCCGTCCTCCAGAACGTCGAGGAGCCCGGAAAGCTCGCCGACCTCATCGCCTCGAACATCCGGCTGAAAATCGAGGAATCCCAGGCGCTGCTCGAAATCCTCGACCCGCTCGAGCGCCTGCGCAAGGTGAACGATCTCCTCAAGCGCGAACTGGAGCTCTCCGCGGTCCAGGCCAAGATCCAGTCCGACGTGAAGGACGAGATCTCCAAGAGCCAGCGCGACCACTTCCTGCGAGAGCAGGTGCGCGCCATCTACCGCGAGCTCGGCGAGCAGGACGAACGGCTGGCCGAGATCGAAGAGTACCGCCGCCGCATCAAGAAGGCCCGCATGAGCCGGGAGGCGCAGGAGGAGGCCCTGCGGCAGCTCAAGCGGCTCGAGCAGATGCACCCGGATTCGGCCGAGTCGACCGTCGTCCGCACCTACCTCGACTGGCTCGTGGACCTGCCCTGGAACCGCAGCACCCCGGAGCGGATCGACATCCCGCGGGCGAAGGCCGTTCTCGAGCGCGAGCACTACGGACTGGCGAGCGTGAAAGACCGCATCATCGAGCACCTGAGCATCCGCAAGCTCAATCCCCGCAGCCGGGGTCCCATCCTGTGCTTCGTGGGCCCGCCCGGCGTGGGGAAGACCTCCCTCGGCAAGGCGATCGCCCGGGCCCTGAAGCGGAAGTTCGTGCGCGTCTCGCTGGGCGGCCTGCGCGACGAGGCCGAAATCCGCGGCCACCGCCGCACCTACATCGGGGCCATGCCGGGCAGGATCCTGCAGGGCCTCAAGCAGGCCGGGGTCCGAAACCCGGTCTTCATGTTGGACGAGATCGACAAGCTGGGTCTGGACTTCCGCGGTGACCCCTCGGCTGCGCTGCTCGAGGCGCTCGATCCCGAGCAGAACGCCGCCTTCAGCGACCATTACCTCAATTTGCCTTTCGACCTCTCGCAGGTCCTGTTTCTGCTCACCGCGAACATCCCGGACACGATCCCCTCGGCGCTTCTTGACCGCATGGAGCTGATTTTCCTCTCGGGCTACACCGAGGAGGAAAAAACGGCCATCGCGCGGCGGCACCTCATCCCGCGTCAGCTGCGGGAAAGCGGCCTTAAGGCCCGCCAGCTTGAGATCACCGACGAGGCCCTGCGCCGCATCATCCGCCTCTACACCTCGGAGGCCGGGCTGCGGAACCTCGAGCGCGAGATCGCCTCGCTGTGCCGCAAGGTCGCCCGCCGTGTCGCCGAGGGGAAAAAGGAGCCGGTCACGATCACCGGCCGCAACCTGGCGCGCTTCCTCGGCCCGGCGAAGTTTATCCCGGAGATGGACCCGGAGGAGAGCCAAGTCGGCCTCGCCACGGGCCTCGCCTGGACCTCGGCGGGGGGCGAGGTGCTCTTCATCGAGGCCTCGATCATGAAAGGCAAGGGCGAGCTGATCGTCACCGGGCAGATCGGCGAGGTGATGCAGGAGTCGGCGCGGGCCGCCGTCACCTACGCGCGATCGACGCTGAACGGCGCCCTCGAGCGCCGGCTGCGGCTGGATGCCCGGGACGTCCACATCCATGTCCCCGCCGGGGCCATCCCCAAGGACGGCCCTTCGGCGGGGATCGCCATGGCGACCGCGCTCGTTTCCGTCCTGACCGGCCGCCCGGTGCGCGGGGATCTCGCCATGACCGGCGAGGTCACTCTGCGCGGGCGGGTCCTGCCGATCGGGGGCCTCAAGGAAAAGGCCTTGGGCGCGCTGCGCGCGGGCATCAAGACCGTCCTCTTCCCCCGCAAGAACGTGAAGGACCTCGAGGAAATCCCGGCGAACATCCGCCGCCGGCTCAATTTCATTCCGGTGGAGACCATGGAGGAGGTGTTGCGGCAGGCCCTGGTCGAACCCCGCCGGCGGGGCGACCGGCGCACCCTGCGGAAGGCCTGACGGCGCACGGCCGAGACGATGCGCATCCTCGCCCTGGATACCTCGACGCGCAGCTGCTCCGTCGCACTCCTCGAGGGGGAGGAGGTGATCGTGGAGACTGCGGTTTGCGTCGCCAAAACCCACTCCGCGCACCTCCTCGCGATGGTGGAGCAGGCGCTGCGGTTTGCGGGCTGGAATCCCGGCCGGCTCGAGGGCCTTGCCGTCGGCGTCGGGCCGGGGTCGTTCACGGGGCTTCGGATCGGGATCGCGACCGCCAAGGGGATCGCCTATGCGGCCGGGATCCCCTGCGTCGGGGTGGGGAGCCTCGAGGCCCTCGCCGCCTCGCTTCTGCCGCGGGACGAAACCCTCTGCGCCCTGATCGACGCGCGGCGCGGCGAGCTCTACGCGGCCGTGTACCGGGCGCAGGGCGAGAACCTCATCCCCGTGCTCCCGGAGCGGGCGATCCCGATGGCGAGGCTCCTCGCCGGGCTCGAGGGCCCGCACCTCTTCATCGGCGACGGGGCCCTGCTTCATGCCGCGGACATCCGCGCCGCCCTCGGGGAGGGGGCGCGCTTTGCGCCTTTGGGGCAGCACGCCCCCCGGGCGGCCGTGATCGGGCGGCTCGCCCGCGGGCTTCTGCCGCAGGCCGCGGGCGACCGGGGCTTCACCCTCCGGCCGCGCTACCTCCGGGGCGCGGACGCGTGGGCGCCCCGGACGGCGCCCTCCGGCGCGGAGAGGGTCGGCGAAAGCGTCCCGAAAGCCGATTGACAAGGATAACTCGTTAAGATAGCTTGACGAAATTTGATCGGGTCAGGGAATCGAGGCCATGCAGGAAGACTACTCGTGGGCGGAGCCCCCGCGGCGGACGGCTTTTCCCGTGGCACAGGCGGGCTACCCGCTGATCGCCGCCGCCGCCTTCGCCACCCTGGTGTTCGCTCTGCTTCAGCTCACCCTACCGGCGCTGCTCGGCCTGCTCGCCTCCTTGGCGATCGCCGGGTTTTTCCGCGACCCCGACCGCATCGTCCCCCAGCGGCCCGGGCAGATCGTCTCGCCGGCCGACGGCCGGGTCATCGTCGCCGATGTCGTCGCCTCCTGCCCCTTTCTCGAGGGACCGGCGTACAAGATCAGCATCTTCATGTCGGTGTTCGACGTCCACGTGAACCGCGTGCCCCACGAGGGCCGCGTGGCCGGAACGCGCTACCGGCCGGGCCGCTTCATCCCCGCGGACCGCGGCGAGGCCTCGAGGAGAAACGAGCACAACGCCGTGTGGATCGAAACGCCCGCGGGTGAGCGGATCTGCTTCGTCCAGGTGGCCGGGTTGATCGCCCGGCGCATTCTCTGCACCCTGCAGGAGGGCGAGGCGGTGAAACGCGGCCAGCGCTGCGGCATGATCTGCTTCGGATCCCGGCTCGACGTCTACCTGCCGCGCTCGGTCCGCCCCGCCGTCGCGGTCGGCGACCGGGTGCAGGCCGGCACCTCGGTGCTGGCCACCTTTCCCCAGGAGGCCGCCCATGGCTGAGAAGAGCTTTCACGTCGCCGTCGCCGGGGCGACCGGCGCCGTCGGCAACCAAATGATCGCCTGCCTGGAAGAAGCGGGATTTCCCGTGCGCTCGCTGCGGCTTTTCGCCTCGGCCCGCTCCGCCGGGCGCACCCTGCGCTTCCGGGGGGAGACCCTCCCGGTCGAGGAGCTGCGGGAGGACTCCTTTCGCGGCATCGACATCGCGCTTTTTTCCGCGGGCGGCAGCGTGAGCGAAAAATTCGCCCCGCTGGCCGCCGCCGCCGGCTGCGTCGTCGTCGACAACTCCAGCGCCTGGCGGATGGACCCCGAGGTCCCCCTGGTGGTGCCCGAGGTGAACCCGCACGCGGTGGCCGGCTACCGGCGCAAAGGGATCATCGCCAACCCCAATTGCTCGACCATCCAGATGGTCGTGGTGCTGAACCCCATTCACCGCCGCTACGGCATCCGCCGCGTCGTCGTCTCGACCTACCAGTCCGTCTCCGGGACGGGGAAGAAGGCGATCGAGGAACTCCACGACCAGACCCGGGCGCTGCTCAATTTTCTGCCGGTGCCCCGAGCGGTCTACCCCCACCGGATCGCCTTCAACTGCCTGCCGCAGATCGACCGCTTCCTCGACAACGGGTACACCAAGGAAGAAATGAAGATGGTGAACGAGACCCACAAGATCCTCGAGGACGAGACGATCGGCGTCACGGCGACCACCGTGCGGGTGCCCGTGTTCTACGGCCACTCGGAGGCGGTGAACGTGGAGACCCGCAAGCCCTGCCCGCCGGAGGAGGTGCGCGAGCTTCTGGCGCGTTCGCCGGGGGTCCTCGTGGTCGATGACCCCGCGGCAGGGCGCTACCCGATGCCGATCGACGCCGCCGGCCAGGACTTGACCTGGGTCGGCCGGATCCGGCGGGACGAGTCGGTGCAAAACGGCCTCAACCTCTGGATCGTCGCCGACAACATCCGCAAGGGGGCGGCGACGAACGCCGTGCAGATCGCCCAGCTCCTCGCCCGCGACCATCTCTGAAGCCAGGCGTCTTCCGGGATAGGGACCTCCCGCGGCCGTCGGGGAGGGGCGTTTCTTTTCGGAAACACTCTAGGGAGCAGGAAACAGGAGAGCATTGCCGTGGAACGCATTCCGGTCACCCCGGAGGGCTACGAAGCCATCCGGCGCGAATTGGAAAACTTGAAACGGGTCGTCCGGCCTGAAAACATCCGGGCCATCGAAGCCGCCCGGGCTCACGGCGACCTGAGCGAGAACGCCGAATACGCGGCGGCCAAGGACCGCCAGGGGTTCATCGAAGGACGCATCAGCGAGCTCGAGCACAAGCTGGCCCACCTGGAGGTGATTCGGCCCGAGGACGTGGCCCGGGACCGCGTGGCCTTCGGCTGCCGGGTCCGCCTGGAGAACCTCGAGACCGGACAAGAGGTCGAATACCGGCTGGTCGGGCCCGACGAGTCCGACGTGGAACGGGGTCGCCTCTCGGTGACCTCGCCGATCGGCCGGGCGCTGCTCGGCAAAAAACCCGGCGACGAAGTGACCGTCGATGTCCCCGGCGGCCGGCGCCGCTACGAGTTGGTCGAAATCCTCTGAGCCCCGGCGTCCCGGGGTTCTCGTGCCCGGGGACGCGGCAGGCGGCATCGTTGCGGGAGGACGTGAGGCATGGCCAGAATCACCGTCGAAGACTGTTTGCGAAAAGTGAACAACCGGTTTCTGCTCGTCAACCTGGTGGCCAAGCGCGTGCGCCAGATCCGGGAAGGGTCGGACTACCTCGTCACCGCCCCCAAAAACGAGGACATCGTGATTTCGCTGCGCGAGGTGGCGGCCGGACGCATCCGGCTCAAGGAACCGACCCCGGCCCTGGAAGAGCAGGAGACTTGAGGGCGGCGGGGCCGGAATACAAGTCCCTCAACCGCGCCCTGGGGAAAGCGCTCCACGACTACGCGATGATCCGGGAGGGCGACCGCATCCTGGTCGGCCTCTCGGGGGGGGCCGACAGCCTTTCGCTGTTGTGGATGCTGGCCGAGCGCAGGCGCCGGGTGCCGGTCCGCTACACGCTGCGGGCGGTCCATCTCGACCCGGGCTTCGGCGCGGGCACGGAGGGGGACCTCGCCGCGTTCTGCGCGCGCCTGGAGGTGCCCTTCGTGTTCGAGCGGACCGACTTCGGGATCCGGGGCCACAGCGCCGCGAACCGGGAAAACCCCTGTTTTCTCTGCTCCCGCCTCCGGCGCAAGCGGCTCTTCGAAATCGCCGACGGCTGGGGGTGCCGGACACTCGCCCTCGGGCACAACCAGGACGACGTGATTGAGACGCTGCTGCTGAACATGTGCTATGCGGGCGAGATCGGCACGCTCAAGCCGCTCCAGGAGCTGTTTGCGGGCCGCTTCCGCGTCATCCGGCCCTTCGCCTACGCGCCGGCCGCCCTCATCCGCCGCTTCGCCCGGAGGCAGGGGCTGCCGGTCGCGGAAAACCCCTGCCCGTCTGCAGGGCGTTCGCGCCGCTCCGCGATCCGGCGCCTGTTGCACGAGCTCTACCGGACCAACCCCAAGGTGCGGGGCAATCTCTTCCACGCCCTGCGGAACGTCCGCCGCGAGTATCTCCTGCCATGACCATCCCCGATGTCCAGAGCGAGCGCGATTTCCGCAATCTCCCGATCAACCAGGTCGGGATCAAGAACCTGCGCTACCCGATCACGGTGCGCGACCGCCGCGACGGGTTCCAGCACACGGTCGCCACGATCAACATGTATGTGGACCTGCCGCACGAGACCAAGGGCACCCACATGAGCCGTTTTGTGGAAATGCTCCATGCGCTCAAACCCGAGGTCTCGCTCAAGAAATTCGCGGTCATCCTCGAAACGATGAAACGGCACCTGCAGGCGGCCTCGGCCCACCTGGAGATGTGTTTCCCCTACTTCATCGAGAAGAAAGCGCCGATCAGCCTGGCCGCGGGGCTCATGGATTACTCCTGCCGCATCGCCGGGTCGAGCGACGCCTCGGGCAAGGTGGACCTGCTCTCCGAGGTCGTCGTGCCCATCTCCTCGGTCTGCCCCTGTTCCCGGCAGATCAGCCGTTTCGGCGCCCACAACCAGCGGGGGGAGGTCCGGCTCGCCCTGCGCTTCAAGCGCTTCATCTGGCTCGAGGACATGATCGAGCTGGTGGAGGCGAGCGCCTCGAGCGAAGTCTACTCCGTGCTCAAACGGGTCGACGAAAAGTGCATCACGGAGCGCGGCTACCAGAACCCCAAGTTCGTCGAGGACATCGTGCGCGACATCGCCCGCCGCCTGGTGTCCGACCCCAACATCACCTGGTTTTCGGTGAGCGCCGAAAACTTCGAGTCCATCCACAACCACAGCGCCTACGCCCACATCACCTCGGGGTGAGGGGCGAAGCGGCAAGCCGCGGCGGGCGGCGGCCGGCTAGGGCAGGTCCAAGACCAGGGTCACCGGCCCGTCGTTCACGAGGTGGACCTTCATGCGGGCCTGAAACCGCCCCGCATGGGCGTTCACGCCGCGCGCGACCAGCCGGGCGAGAAACTCCTCGTAGAGCCTGCGGGCCTCCTCGGCCGGGGCCGCCCGGGTGAAGGAGGGCCGGCGGCCGCCGCGGCAGTCGGCCGCCAGGGTGAACTGGGAGACCACGAGCGCCTCCCCGCCGGTCTCGAGCAGCGAGCGGTTGAACCGGCCCGCCTCGTCCTCGAAGATCCTCAGGTGGGCGACCTTTTCCGCGAGCTGGTCGGCCTGCCGGCCGGTGTCCCCGCGCTCGACCCCGAGCAGGACGAGGAGCCCGGCACCGATCCGGGCGACCCACTCGTCTCCCACCTGAACGCCGGCCTCGCTGACCCGCTGCACGACGGCCCGCATGGCGCCTCCTTGCGATTCCCCGGGTTGCGACGATCGCAGCCGCTTCCCGCCCCCCGTAAAGAAAAGGCCGGGCCGGGCCGATATCCTCAGTGCTGGGACAATGCAAGCCCGCGCCCCGGAGGGCCTTTACGGCATGAGAACGGAACCGATCCTCGAGCGCTCGAAGCCGCAAGCGGCGGGCGGCCGGCCCCAGCCGGGTGCGGCCCCGCGCGGCCTGCACCGGGCGACGGTCCTTGGGCTCGACATCCGCGGCTTTTCGGCGATCCTGCGGCGGCAGGGGCCCCTCAAGGCCTTCGGCCTGCTCGAGCGTTTTTTCGCCCAGATGGGCGAGGCGGTGGTGCGCCGCAGGGGGCGGGTCGACAAGATCCTGGGCGACGGGATGCTCGCCCTCTTCGAGGACGTTCCCGGGGCGTACCCCCCCGCCGACCGGGCCGCGCTCGCCGCGCTGGACATGCGCCGCCGCCTGGAGGAGCTGAACCGGGTTTTCCAGGCCGAACACGGCGTCCGGTTGCGCACCGGCTGCGGCATCGAGACCGGGGAGATCGCCAGCGGCGAGATCGGGGCGGGGGGCCGCCGGGACACGGCCGTGATCGGCGAGCCGGTCAACGCCGTTTTCCGCCTCCAGCGCCTCCTGCGGGCGATCCCCGACGGCATACTGCTCGGGCCGGCGACGCTCGAGGCCGCAAGGCTTCCTTTCGCGGTGAGGCCGCTCGAGGTGCCCGCCGGCCTGCGCCGGCTGCTGGGGCACGTCATCGTCTACGAGCTCCTCGATCCGGGCGACGAGGCGTCCGCCTCCCTCTGCCTGGCTTGACAAAGACTGGGGATCCCTTTAGAAGCCGGCGGAGACGCCGCCGCCTCAAACGGGCCGAAACCGGGGCCGCCCGGGCCACGGCCGGGGAAGAACCGATGAGCGCCGAGACGCCCGCCAGCTATCCGGGGTCCCTGAAAGGCCATTTCCTCATGGCCATGCCCGGGTTGCTGGACCCGAATTTCTCGCAAACCGTGACCTGCATTTGCGAGCACACGGAAGAGGGCGCCATGGGCATCGTGGTGAACCGCCTGATCGAAGGGCTGCGGATGAAGGACATCTACGAGGAGCTCGACATCCGCTACGTCCCCTCCGAAGCAGACCGGCCCGTACACCTGGGGGGCCCGGTCCACGGCGGGGAGCTTTTCGTGCTGCACGGGCCTCCGCTCTCCTGGCAGTCCACCCTGAAGGTCACGGAGGGCATCGCCTTGAGCAACTCGCGGGACATCCTCGAGGCGATCGCCCGCGGCGAGGGGCCCACCCGGGTTCTGATCAGCCTGGGATGCGCCGGCTGGGGGCCGGGGCAGCTCGAGTCGGAGCTCCGGGAGAACGCCTGGCTGACGCAGCCGGCGTATGAGGAAAACCTGTTCCATTTGCCCATCGACGAGCGCTGGTCCGCGGCGCTGCGCAAGATGGGGGTGGACCCGGCGGTTCTCTCGGGGACCGCCGGTCATGCCTGAGCGGAACTCCTCCCTGCGGCGGATTCCCGATTTCTGGCTTTTCTTTTCTTGCGGCAGGTCTTGTCCGCGCGCACGAAGGCGCACAGATGGGGGTTGTTGTGTTCCTTGCAGTTGAGGGGGTTTTGGAGCGGGCAATCGGGATGTTTCACGGTCATGGGCCGGCTTCCTTCATCCTGGGGACTCCGCGGGAAGGGGCGGGCGCGGCGTTAGCGGGGCCCGGCCGCCCGTGCGGCTCATAGCACGACCCGTACCAGACGGCAAGGCGTCCGCCGAGACCGGCGCACGCGAGGGGGAACGAAACGGCCATGATCGTCGCCACGGAAACGGAAACCCGGCGCAGGGTGCTCGAGGCCTGCCGCGGGCTCGAAGCCTTGGTGCGCGAAGCCGAGGATCTCGGCGGCGCCGGGGAGCGGTCCCTGGAGAACTGGAAGGCCCTCTTGCGCGAGCTGCCCGGCCGCTTGGAGGAGGGGATCCTGCGGGCGGCGGTGGTCGGCCCGATCAAGTCGGGCAAGAGCACCTTCCTCAACTGCCTGTTGGGCGAGGAAATCCTCAAGCGCGGCGCCGGCGTGGTCACCTCCATCATCACCCGCATCCGGCGGGGCGAGCGGCGGGAGGCGCATCTTCTTTTCAAAACCTGGTCCGAGGTGAACGAGGAGATCCGGCAGGCGATGATCCTCTTGCCGGGGCAAGCGGAGCGGCCCGCCGACGGCGGCTTCGACCTGCGCCGCGAGCGCGACCGCCTCGCCCTTGGCCGGGCGCTCTCGGCGCTCGCCGTCGAGCAGCGCCTCTCCGAGGACGCCCTCGACCGGAACCTCGTGCTGCTCTCGGACTATCTCCGGGGCTACGAAACGGTCCGCTCCGTTCTCTCCGAGCAACCCGCCGAGCAGCGTTTCGCGGGGGAGCGCTTTCTCGAGCACTGGACCTTCTCGGGAGACGAGGCCCACGCCGTCTACCTGAAGGACATCCAGCTCAAGGTGGCGGGTGTGCCGTCGGCCAACCTCGAGATCGCCGACTGCCAGGGCAGCGATTCGCCCAACCCGCTCCACCTGGCGATGATCCAGGACTACCTCCACCGCGCCCACCTGTTGCTCTATGTTATCAGCAGCCGCACCGGCCTCAGGCGCGCCGACGTGCAGTTCCTTTCCATGCTGCGCCGCATGGGGATTCTCGAAAACGTCCTCTTCGTGGTCAACGTCGACTTCAACGAGCACCCCACGCTGCCTGAGCTTCTGCGGCTGCTCGAACGGGTGCGCGAGGAGCTCTCGCTCCAGGTCGCCGAGCCCGCCCTTTACGCCTTTTCGGCGCTCTACCACCTGTTTTCCCGGATCGGGGAGCGCCTTTCGCCGAAGGAGCGCAAGCTCTTCGAAGGATGGCAGGCCGACGCCGACATGGCCGCCTGGTCCGAGCGGGAGATGTGCCGCTTCCAGGAGGAGTTCGATCGGCTGCTCGAGCGCCAGGCCGGGCGCCTTTTCTGGCAGAACCCCGTCGAGCAGCTGCGGGGGATCGCCGCGGGCCTGTCGCGCTGGGCCGCCGTGGGCGGCGAGCTTCTCGGGCGCGACGCCGAGGAGGTGCGCCGGCTCCACGAACGCCTCCGGCGACGCCGGGAGCGCTTCGCGGACCTCGGCGGGCTCCTCCAGGCCGCCCTCGCCGGCGCGATCCCCCAGCTGCGCGAGGAGCTGAAAACGGATGTGCACCGTTTCCTTGACCCGCAGTCGGGGGAGGTGATGGCCGCGCTTTCGGCCTTCATCGACGGCTACCGTTTCCCGGATGCGCCGTTTTCCCCCTCCCCGGGCAAGCCGGGGTTTTCGCAGGCCCTCTACCTGGCCTACCGGGAATTCAAGCAGGCCCTCGACCGGTTCATCGCCGAGCAGGTGACGCCGGACATCGTGCGCTTCGTCAACGCCGCAGAGCGCAAGATCGAGGCCCGCCTCGCCGCCGTCGCCGCCCCCTACCGGGGATGGATCGAGGAGGCCTGCGAGGCGATGCAGCGCGAGCTTGAGGGGCTCGGCCTCGCCTTCGACTGCCCGCCGCCGGATCCGCTGCCCTCAATCGCCGGATTCCTGCAGGCGGCCCATGCCCGCATGCCGGCCCTGTCGGCCGGGATCGGCTACCCCGCGAAGATGCGCTCCGAGGCGCTCCTGCGGCTGGGGGTCTACCGCGTGGTGGGGAAGGTGAAAAAGGTCCTCAAGAAGCCGGAGCAGGAGGGCACCGCCGATCTCCGGGCCTTCCGCGAGGCCATGGCCCGCCTCCGGCGCGAAACGCGGGAGGCCCTGCGGTTTCAGTTCACGGATTTCCGCGAAAACCTCAAATTCGCCCACCTCTTCCGGGTGACCGACGAGGCGGCCCGCCTGCTCGCGCAATGCTTCGAGGAACGGCTCGGGTTTTATGCGGCGGATTTCGGCGGGATCGTCGCGCGCCTCGCGGCCGTCGGCGGCCGGAAGGAAGAAACCCGGCAGCGGCTCACCCGCCTGCACGACCGCTGCCGCGAGCTGATCCCCCCCCTGGAGGAGCTCCGCCTCGCCGTCTCCGCCCGGCCCGCCTGAGAGGCGAAGCCGGCGACAAGCCCCTCAGCCGCCGGGGGCGGCCCCCGGGGCGCCCCGGGAGGAAAGCAGCGTTTCCAGCCGGTTCCTTGCGAACTCGATTTCCGGGTCCAGGGCGAGCGCCGTCTGCAACGCGGCGATCGCCTCGAGGCTTCGGCCCAGTTCGGCGAGGTTCACGCCGAGGTTGGCATGGTCGATCGCCGATCCCGGGTCGAGTGCGATCGCCCGGCGGAAGGCCGCCGCGGCCTCCTCGTACTCCCCGCGCTTGTAGTGGCAGAAGCCGAGCAGGTTCAGCAGGTCGGGCCGTTCGGCGTCGAGTGCCAGCCCCTTGCTGAGGCAGGAGATCGCTTCGGCGTAGCGGCCGCATTCCTTGAGGGCGGAGCCGAGATGGCTGTAGATCCCGGCCGTTTCCGTCGGGTGCGGGTCGCGCTCCAGCGCCTCCCGGAACCCGGCGGCGGCCTCCTCGGGCCGCCCAGCGCGCAGAAAGGCGAGCCCGCGGTAAAAGGCGACGTAGTAACGGCCCGGCAGACGGCGCTCGAGATCGTCGAGGAGCGCCAGCGCGGCCTCCGGTGCGAGGTGGTTGGCGGCGTGCCGGGCGGCGAAGAGGGCGACGCTCGTCGAGCGCGAGCGCTCCCGGAAGTGGGCCCCCGGCACGATCACGTAGCAGGCCGGGATGCGAAGCCGCGGATGGGTCGTGTCCAGCGCGAAGGCCTCGAGACCCGCGCGGCCGAGCGCCTCCAGGCAACGCTCGATCTCGGTTTTCAGGTTGGGGTGGGAAAGGTCCGGCAGGGCGTCGAGATCGACCCGGGCTGCGGGCTCCAGAATCCAGCGGACCTCGTCCAGGGCCGAGGGTTTCGGCAGGCCGCTCGCCACGTAGCGGCCGGCGGTGTCGAAGTCGCCGGCGAGCTGGGCCGTCTCGGTCAGCGCCCGGGCGAGGGCCTTCGCGGGGCTGGGGGTCGTGCCGGCGGTCCAGACGATTTCGCTTCGCCGCGGGAAGGTGGAGGGGTCCCAGGCGAGCACCCCAACCGTCGGGATCCCCGTATCGAGCGTGAAGTCCGCAAGCCGGAGCTCGATGCCGCAGGCGGCGAACCGCTCGAGCAGACCGCGAACGACCGGATCCCGCACCGACTCCGGCCGGATGCCCGGCACGGCAAGCCGTTCGTGGCAAACCCGGGAGCAGACGTGGCGTTCCACGACCTCGCAGAGCCCCTGCAGGAGAGCCTCTTCGAGGCAGTTGCCGGCGGAGGGGCCGTTGAATTCGTTGATCGCGAAAAACCAGTCGAAGGGAATGTAGACGAGACGCCCCCGGGCCAGGTCCGTCGCCGGCGCCCAGCGCAGGGGCAGGGCTTCGAACAACCGGCGCCCGGCATCGAGGTCGTCGGAGTCGTCGTGCACGGAGCGGGCGATGTAGGAGAACGCCATGGCCTCCGGGCCGATTTCGGCGCGGGTGCCGACCCGGAAGGCGTGCGGGTTGGCGGCGAAGCTGAAAAAACTGTAGCGCTCGGCGAGCTCCATCACGGCGCTCGCCTCGGCCTGCTCCGGGGTCGCCCCTTTCCCCATCTGCTTGAGCGTGCCGATGACCGCGCGGGCGTCGCTCCCGCAGCGGCTGACGAACACCGGGATGCCGAGCCGGCCGCGATCGATGCGCCGGGTTTCCTCGAGCAGCTCGATCCCGGCGCGTTGCACCCGTTCGCGGAAGCGCGCGAGCGTCTCGGCCGGGGCGATGAGCTTGTCCTGGTCCCCGTGGTGGGTCTTGAAGGCGTCGTGGAGGACGAGGGGGTGCATGGCGGCCCTTTCTTCACTCCGTTGCGGGAGAAATTTTTCGTTGACCATTCGGCAAAACCCTGATATGGAAAAAAGGTTCATGTGGGGATGTAGCTCAGCTGGGAGAGCGCGGCGTTCGCAACGCCGAGGTCAGGGGTTCGATCCCCCTCATCTCCACCACGCTTCTCGGGGTTTCCCGATCCGCGGTCGCATCCGCCAGAGTCGGCGACACTACCACAATCGTCTGCAGCGGGAAAGATGATTTTCGGGCCGCCGACGCCGCGCGACCGAGCCGGAACGAAGACCCGAATCGCGGGTGGCCGCCCGTAGGCGGCCACCCGAGTTTTTTCCGCGAGGGGGCCGGGGGAGGGGCGGCGCCATGGAACGCAAAGCGGAAACCGAGCGCAAGACACGCGAAACCGCCGTCTCCGTCGCCCTTGCCCTCGACGGGGAAGGCCGGGCCGAGATCGACACGGGCATCCCGTTTTTCGACCACATGCTCACCCTCGCCGCGGTTCACGGGTTTTTCAACCTGACCCTCAGGGCGCGCGGGGATCTCGACGTGGACCGGCATCACACGGTGGAGGACGTGGGGATCGTGCTCGGCGAAGCGATCGACCGGGCCCTCGGGGAACGCCAGGGCATCCGCCGCTACGGCTACGCCGTCACCCCCATGGACGAAGCGCTCGCCTCGGCGGCGGTCGATCTCTCCCGCCGGCCCTACCTCGTGTTGCGGCTCCCCGCAGGGACCCCCGCCTGGGAGGACCCGCGCACGCTCCCGGTCGAGGAATTTTTCCGCGCGCTCGTGCACCGTGCGGGGATGAACCTGCACATCGACGTCCCCTACGGCCGCAACGGGCACCACATTCTCGAGGCGGTCTTCAAATCCTTCGGCCGCGCCTTGCGGCAGGCCGTCGAGCCGGATCCCCGCGTTCAGGGTGTGCGGTCTTCCAAGGGCGTCCTCTGAAACCCCGCTCGCGGGGCCCCGCCGCAAGGAGGAAGGCTTCGCCCATGTTGCTCATCCCCGCGATCGACCTGCGCAACGGACGTTGCGTGCGCCTGTTTCAGGGCCGCTTCGACCGGGAAACCGTCTACTCGCGGGACCCCGAAGGCACCGCGCGCCGCTGGGCGGAGGCGGGCGCCCGGCTGCTTCATGTCGTGGACCTCGACGGCGCCGCCGGGGAACGCACCGGAAACCGCGAGGCCGTCCGCCGCATCCTCGCCGCGGCGGGGATCCCCGTCCAGGTCGGGGGCGGCCTGCGGGACCGGGACAGCGTCCGCCGCATGTTGGAGGAGGGGGCCGCGCGGGTGATCCTGGGAACGGCCGCGGCGGGCGACGAGAGGCTGCTTGCCGACCTCTGCCGCGAACACCCCGGACGCATCCTGGTCGGCATCGACGCCCGCGGCGGACGGGTGGCCGTGGAGGGGTGGAAGCGCCAAACGGAGACGCCCGCCGTCGAGCTGGCGCGCCGGGCCGAGGCATGCGGTGCGGCCGGCATCGTCTTCACCGACATCGGCCGCGACGGGACCCAGGCCGGGCCGAACCTCCCCGAAACCCGCCGCCTGGCCGAAGCGGTGGGCATCACCGTCATCGCCTCCGGGGGGATCGGCACCCTCGATCACCTGAGGGCGCTCCTTCCGCTGGAGGAGGTGGGGGTGACCGGGGTCATCTGCGGCCAAGCCCTCTACAGCGGGGCGATCGATTTCGAGGAGGCGCTCGCCCTCCTCGAGGGGCGGGAACGGGGGGCGGCGGGCGTTTATTGACAGCCGCGGCCGTGAACCTTAGTTTTCAGAATTTCAATACGTTGGAAACCACTGCCCTTGCAGCGCGGCCGGCGGGCGCCCCGGCCGGCAAAGATGCCCCGCCGAGGGCGGAAGCGACGGGCCCGGGCAGGGAGAAGCCGGGAGTCCGGGGCGGCTGCGGGCCGATGGAGAAGCGGGCGACCTTGATCCCCGAAGACAAAATCGCCGCCATCCGCCGCGCCGTCGACCTCGCCGAGGTCGTCGCCGAGACGGTCACCCTGAGGAAAGCGGGAAAAAACCTCCTCGGGCTTTGCCCGTTCCACGCCGAGAAAACCCCCTCGTTCACCGTAAGCCCCGACAAGCAGATTTTCTACTGCTTCGGCTGCGGCGCCGGGGGAAACGTCTTCAGCTTTCTCATGCGGCGGGACGGTCTCTCCTTCCGCGAAGCGGTGCGCCTGCTCGCGCGGCGCGCCGGCATCGATCTGCCGGAAGGGCTGCCCCCGAAAACGGCCCGCCGCGAGGGCGAGGCCGAGCTCCTCCACCGGGCAAACCGCATGGCGGCCGAGTTCTACCATGAACGCCTGTGCCGGGAGCCGTCCGCCGCGGCCGCCCGGGAATACCTCGCGCGGCGCGGGGTCTCGGAGGCCGCGATCGCCGACTTCCAGCTGGGCTATGCCCCGGCGTCCTGGGATGCGCTCATCGCCCACATGACTCGTCGCGGCATCGGGACCGCCGTCCTCGAGAAGGCCGGCCTGGTCGTGCCGCGCAAGGACGGCAGCGGGTTCTACGACCGCTTCCGCAACCGGATCGTCTTTCCCATCCGCGACGAGCAGTCGCGGGTGGTCGCTTTCGGCGGCCGGGTGCTCGACGCCTCGACCCCCAAGTACCTCAACTCTCCCGAAACACCCGTCTATCGCAAGCGCGAGGTGCTCTACGGGTTCGACCGGGCGCGGGAGGCCTGCCGCGCCCGCGGCGCGGCCTTCATCGTGGAGGGGTACCTCGACCTGATCGCCCTCCACCAGCGGGGGATCGAAAACGCGGTCGCCACGTTGGGCACCGCGCTCAGTCTGGAGCAGATCCACCGCCTCGCGCGGTTCGCGGGGCGCCTGGTGCTGGTTTATGACTCCGACGAGGCGGGGCTCCGTTCGGCCAGGCGCTGCATCGATCTCTTCTGGAAGGCGCATGCCGACTTCCGGCGCGGCGACGTCTTCCGGGAGGAAGAGGCCGACACGCAGATCCTGGTCCTGCCGGAGGGCCACGACCCGGATTCCTTCGTCGGCCGCCACGGCGCCGAGGCGTTTCTCGAGCTCGTCCGCAGCCGGGCGATGAGCCTGGTGGCGTTTCTGATCGAACACGCGGTGCGCACCCACGGGCTTGACACGGAGGGGAAGATCCGCATCGTCCATGATCTGACCCCGAGCCTGCGGGAGATCGACGACCCCGTCGCGCGGGCGCTCTACGTGCAGAAGCTCGCCGAGCGGATCGGCCTCGCGGAGACGGTGATTCTCGAGCGCCTGAAGGCGCCTGCAGCTGCGGCGAGCCGACCCGCGGTCGAGGCCCCGGCCGCCGCCCCTGCGGCGGTCGACCGGATGGAAGAACGGATCGTCGCCATGATGGTGCAGTTCCCGGAAATCCTCTCCGAGATCGACCCCGAGGCGGTCCTCGCGGAGTTCCGCGACCCCGAGCTCGTCGCGGCGGGACGGGCGATCCTCGATTTCGGTCTCGAGCGCCCGGATCGGCTTGCGGAGCTCCTCGGCCGCCTCGAGGAGGGGCCGGTCCGCCGGCGCCTCGCCGCCCTCGCCCTTGCCGAGGAATCCTGGACGCGCAAGGGATGCCTGAACCTCGTCGCGCGGTTTCTCGAGATCCGCCGCCGCCAGGACGAGGCGAACGAACTGCAGAAAGCGATCGAAAAAGCGGAGCGCGAGCGAAACGACGCCGAACTCCAGCGTTTGCTCCTCGAAAAGCAGCGCCTCGCCCGGCGCCGGAGGCAGGAGAGTCGCGCGTTGCTGCACGGAAAATCGACCGAGGCGTGAATAACCGGAGGTCCTCATCCATGACGAAAAAAGGAGTGGCTGCCCACGTCAAACCCCGAACCGTAAAGCCCGCTGTCGGCAAGGCGGAATCCCGGAAGGCGAAACCCCGCCCGGCCCCGGATACCGCGAAGCAGGCCGCCGCCGCCCGGTCCGCCGCCGCGGAACCGCCCCGGCAGGCGCCGCAAAACGGCCGGGACAAGGGAGAAAAGGAAAAGGAGAAAGACAAGAAGGTCAGCCGCAAGGCCATCCAGGAGCTCCTCAGCCGGGGCAGGCGGCAGGGCTTCCTCACCTACGACGAGATCAACCAGGTGCTCCCCGACGAGATGCTCACCCCCGAGCAGATCGACGAGACGCTCATGCTCTTTGACGACAACGGCATCGAGGTCCTCGACGAAAAGCACAACCGCAAGCTGGTGAAGGCCGCCGTGCCGGCCGAGACCCGCGCGCCGGTCGAGGACATCGACGGCCTCGACTACGGGTCGGTCACCGACCCGGTGAAGATGTACCTGCGCGAGATGGGCATGGTCACCCTGCTCAGCCGGGAAGGCGAGGTTGAAATCGCCAAGCGCATCGAGGCCGGCGAGCAGGAAGTCCTGCGGGCACTCCTCGAGACGACGATCGGTGTCGAGGCGATCCTTGAGCTGGGCGAAAAGATCGAAAGCGGCGCGCTGCGCGCCAAGCACGTCCTGCGCGACATCGACGAGGGGGACACCTACAGCGACGAGGTCGAACAGACCCAGAAGTTCCTCGAGACGATCCGCCGCATCCGCGCGCTGCACCAGAAAAGCCGGCCCCTGCGCGACCAGGTCTTCCAGGCCGATCCCGAGTCGGAAAAACACCGCAAGGCCAGGCGCGATCTCGAGCGCCACCTGGACGAGATCTTCGAGCTGCTCAAGGACTGGCGCCTGGAATCCTCGGTCATCGACGACATCGAAGCCAAGATCCAAAGCGAGATCGACGCCTTCGACGGCGCGGCGAAGAAGATGTCCCGCTACGCGGAGCGGCTGGGCACCTCGGTCAAGGAGCTCCGGGAAAACCTGAAGAGCCGCACCGCGTTCCTGCGCTGGGCCGAGGGCAAGGCCAAGGGGCGGCGCGAGGAGCTGCCCGGCTGGTTTGCGGAACTCAAGGCCCTGCAGGAGAAGATCGCCACGCGGGAAACCGAGCTGAGCGCCAACAGCCGGATGCTCAAGCGGACCATGGCCAACGTGCAGCAGGGACGCCAGACGGCGAAACTCGCCAAGAGCGAGCTGACGAAGGCCAACCTGCGGCTGGTCGTGAGCATCGCCAAGAAGTACACCAACCGCGGGCTGCAGTTCCTGGACCTGATCCAGGAAGGAAACATCGGCCTGATGAAGGCGGTCGACAAGTTCGAGTACCGCCGGGGGTACAAATTCAGCACCTACGCCACCTGGTGGATCCGGCAGGCGATCACCCGGGCCATCGCCGACCAGGCGCGCACCATCCGCATCCCGGTGCACATGATCGAGACCATCAACAAGCTGATCCGCACCTCGCGCTACCTGGTCCAGGAGCAGGGCCGGGAGCCGACCCCCGAGGAGATCGCCGAAAAGATGGAGATCCCCCTGGAAAAAGTTCGCAAGGTGCTCAAGATCGCCCGGGAGCCCATTTCGCTCGAGACCCCGATCGGCGAGGAGGAGGACAGCCACCTCGGGGATTTCATCGAGGACAAGAAATTCATGCTGCCCTCCGAGGCCGCGGTGAGCATGAACCTCGCGGAGCAGACCCGCAAGGTGCTGGCCACCCTCACCCCGCGTGAGGAAAAGGTCTTGCGCATGCGCTTCGGGATCGGCGAAAAGGCCGATCACACCCTCGAGGAGGTCGGCCAGGACTTCGCCGTCACCCGGGAGCGCATCCGCCAGATCGAGGCCAAGGCCCTGCGCAAGCTCCGGCACCCCACGCGCAGCCGGAAACTCAAGCAGTTCATCGAGACCTGAGCGGCCGGGGGGACGCCGGGACCCTGCAACCGAAGGGGCCCCGGGCGGGGGGGTGCGATTCTTGACAAAAGAAGACCGGCCCATTAGGGTCCTCGGCGGGCGGGCCCATAGCTCAGCTGGCAGAGCCACCGGCTCATAACCGGTCGGTCCCTGGTTCGATCCCAGGTGGGCCCACCAGCCACCCCAAGGCGAACGGGAGACGGGCGGGAGGCGGTCCCCGGCAGTCGGGGATGCGGCCCGCCGCCTTGTTTTTGAAGGCGCACCCGGCCTGGCCTAAGGCGCGCCGGAAACGCGGGGGGTTCAGGAGATGGCCGTCCGGCTGGGGGAGATCCTCCCCCTGCTTGAAGAGATCGCCCCAGGCGGTCTTGCCGAGAGCTGGGACCGCGTCGGTCTCGAGATCGGGGACCCGGGACGGCCTATCCGGCGGATCCGGGTGCTGCTCGAAGCGGGTGAGGCCGCCCTCGCCGCAGCCTGCCGGGACGGGGTCGACCTGCTGGTCATCCACCACCCGCTGCTCTTCCGGCCCGTGCCGCGCATCGACACGGCCTCCCCCCTCGGGCGCATGCTGGCCCTCGTCCTCGGAAACGGCATGTGCGTCTACGCCATGCACACCAACCTCGACGCGGCCCCCGGGGGGCTGAACGATCTGTTCGCCCGGCGCGTCGGCCTCGGGGGGCGCCTCCGGCCGCTTTCCGCCCGCGGCGGGGCGGGGGCCGGCCTCGGTCGGCTGGGTTCGTTTCCGCGGCCCCGCCGCCTGGGAGAGCTGGCGGCCCGCCTGAAACACGATTTCGGGGCCTCGGCCGTGCGCCTCGTCGGCGACGCTTCCCGGGCCGTCCGGCGTGCCGCGGTCTGCACGGGCTCGGGCTCGGGGCTCGTGGCGGAGTTTCTCTCCTCCGCGGCCGAGGTGTTCATCACCGGCGATCTGCGCTATCACGACGCGCGGGAGATCGAGGCCGCCGGCAAAGCGGCGATCGACATCGGCCACCACCCCTCCGAGCGCTGGATGGCCGAAGCGGTGGCCGAGAGACTCGGGCGGCTCCTGCGCCGGAGGCGCCTGCCGGTCGCCGTGGACGCCCGCGGCGATGAAAAGGAACCTTTTCAAACTCTGTGAGGCCGCTTGAACGCGAAAGACCAACCCCGCGGGGGCGACATCCGGCCGACCATCGCCTTGCTGGTCAGGCTGCAGGAAAC
The DNA here is from genome assembly GCA_020725555.1 of Desulfatibacillum sp. GTDB lineage: Bacteria > Desulfobacterota > Desulfobacteria > Desulfobacterales > SpSt-501 > SpSt-501. The sequence goes on along the minus strand of DYEU01000001.1, from coordinate 11,439 downwards.
CGAGCTGGAAATCCGCAAGCTGCGCCACGAGCTGGCCGGCGTGGATCAACGGGTGGCCGCCCTGGAGGCGGGCCTCCACGGGGAGCGTGCCGCCCTCGAGGCGGTGCGCGAGCGGCTGCAGCAGATCGGCGCCAGGAACCGCTCCCTCGAGTCCGACCTCAAGGACTTCCAGGCCAAGATCGAGCACAGCCGCGAAAAGCTCCGAGGGGTCAAGACGAACAAGGAGTACCAATCCGGGCTCAAGGAGATCGAGGACCTGACCGCGATGACGGCGCGCGTCGAGGACGAGATGCTCGCCCTCATGGAGGAGGCCGAGGCCGCCCAGCGCGATCTGCGCGAACGGGAAGCGACCCTGAAATCCCGGACCGCGGAAATCGAGGCCGAAAAGGCCGTCGTGCTGGAAGAGGCGGAACGCTCCCGGCTCCGCCTGCAAGAGCTCGAGGGGCGCTCGCGGGAACTCGCCGCCCAGATCCCGGAAGCGGTCCTGGGTCGCTTCCGCCGCGTCCAGGGCGCCAAGAAGGACGGGGTGGCCGTTGCGCCGGTGACCGGGGCGGTCTGCCGCGGCTGCAACGTGAACATCCCCCCCCAGATGTACAACGAGCTGCAACGCAGGGACCGCTTGCAGAACTGCCCGAATTGTGAGAGGATCGTCTACTGGAAAGAGGACGATGACCGGCCGGAGTAGTCCAGGCGGTCGCCGGTCCGTTCAGGACGGGAGGAAAGTCCGAACACCGCAGGGCAGGGTGCTCCATAACGTGGAGTCGTGGCGACACGAAGGAAAGTGCAACAGAAAGCATACCGCCGCGGAGGCGGCGCCGACGGCGCCTCGCCCCCGCGGTAAGGGTGAAAAGGTGCGGTAAGAGCGCACCAGTCCCCCGGGTGACCGGGGGGCTCGGCAAACCCCACCCGGTGCAAGACCAAATAGGGGGGCGTTTGAGGGCGGCCCGTCCGAGCCCCCGGGTAGGTCGCTGGAGGTGCCGGGCAACCGGCATCCTAGAGGAATGACCGCCGCCCCCGCAAGGGGGAACAGAATTCGGCTTATGGACTGCTCCGGCCGGCATCGCCTCCTCTTTCCCCCCGCGCCGCCGCCGATCCCTCGCCGATCCCATTGACCGCCGCGCAACCGGACATGAAACCCTCGGCCATGAGCGATCCCTGCGACCTCCCCGGAGCGGAGCTCTTTCAAAACCGCATCGGCGTTTTTGCGCACGACTTTTTGCGCTGCACCCTGTTCATCGCCGAAACCGGCGGCAAAGGCCAGGCCTACACCCAGAAATTCTACTCGACGCTCGCCTCCGCCTCCACGCTGCTCGAGGATTTTCTCGACTACCACGGGGCCAAAAACAACAAGAACTGGTATTTCTTCCGCGAGCTCGTCGCCACGATGCGGCACATCGGGCTCGCCTCGAACTTCCAGAAGCACATCTCCAACCGCATCCTGCACTACGATCTGCCGGAGAGCAGCGAATTCGAAGCCGAAGGGGTCCAGGCGCTCCAGTTCCTCAAGGGGTGCCTCGAAAAGGCGGCCCCCGTGATCCTCGCCGAGGCCCGGCGCCTGGCGATCCCCCTGCCCGCGGACCGGCTGCGCGAGGAGGATTTCCCCCACATCCAGTGCAGCGACGCGCTCGCCTACGACATCGACGACGAGGACAAGGACCGCCAGAAGCACCACCTGGTCAAGATCGCCAGCGAGTTCCTCAACATCGTCAAGACCTTCGATGCGATCAAGTTCTACGAGCGGCTGAGCCTGAAGGAAATCCTGGCCCTGGTCCCCGAGAGGGTGAACGAGGTCGAGATCCGCCGCTACGAAATGCTCTTTCACAACCTGCAGTCCGCCTTCGACACCTACGTGATCCACGGCGGCATCCTCATCGGCAAGCGTCGCCTGAAACAGCTCCGGGGGTTTTTCTCGGTCGTCTTCCACCTGCTCCAGATGGTGGGCCGGCTTCTTCATTTCTACGAGCGCCATCTCTTCGACGCCGGCTACAAGGACACCTACAAGAAGGTCCACGACCAGCTCTGCGCCCTCATCCCGCCGGAACAGATCCTCGAGTGGACGATCAACTACGGCCTCTACTATGTCTGTCACTTCCTGACCCTCGGCCGCGAGCACGCCCGCCTGATCCTCAACGAGAACATCGAGCGCGGCGCGATCCGGGTGCCCATCCCCCAGAAACTCGGCTTCCACGCCCGGCCGAGCCTGCTGGTCGCCAAGATCGTGCAGCACTACGGCGGCCAGGTCGACCTCGTGGTCGGCGAGGACCGCTTCGACGCCAGCAGCGTCCTCGACATCCAGTGGGCGGGGGGCAAGATCCAGAAGGAAAACCTGCAGGAGGTCGTCCTCGAGGGGGACCTCCGCGCCCTGCGGGACATCGAGATCCTCGCCTCGGTCAACTACGGCGAGGACCTCATGGGGAAAGGGGTGCCGCTGCCCCCCGAACTCAAGTACCTGCGGTGACGCCGCAGAGCCCATCCGATGGTCTACGCGCTGGTGACCGCGGGCGGACGCGGCCGCCGCTTCGGCGGCCCGGTCCCGAAGCAATATGCCGACCTGGCGGGCGTGCCCGTGGTGGTGCGCACGCTGAGGGCCTTCGACGCCTGCCCGGCCGTCGACCGCCTCGTCCTGGTCGTGCCCGCCGGGGACGAGCCCTGGGTGCGGCAGTCCCTGATCGCCCGGGCGGGCCTGGACAAGCCGCTCGGCATCGCCGCGGGAGGGGTAAGCCGCCAGGAGTCGGTGTTCGCCGGGCTGTGTGCCATCGGCGAGGAAGACGGCCTGGTCGCGATCCACGATGCCGTGCGGCCGCTCGTCACCCTGCGCTGCATCGAGGCGTGCATCGCCGCCGCGCGGGAGACCGGGGCGGCGATCGCGGCCGTCCCGCTGCGGGACACGCTGAAAAAGACGGGGCCGGGTGCGGCCGCGATCGCGGCCACGATCGCGCGGGAGGGGCTTTGGCTCGCGCAGACCCCGCAGGTCTTTCGGCTGGGGCTGATCCGCGCCGCGCACGAGGAGGCCCGGCGGCTGGGGCTCACGGCGACCGATGACGCCGCCCTCGTCGAGCGCCGGGGTGCAACGGTCCGGATCGTGGAAGGAAGCCCCTTCAACTTCAAGATCACGACGGTCGCCGACCTGGAGCTGGCCGCCGCCGTCCTCGGCCGCGGACTTCCCCCGCCCGGCGGCGGCAGGAAAGGAGAATACGCATGAAGCCATCCCCCCCCTCGGGCGGGTCCGGAGCGGATCTCGCCGCCGAGGCCACCCTGCGGCAGCTGCGCCAGGCGTTCGAGAAACTGCCGCACGGCATCCCGCTCGTGCTCTTCACCGACCGGCAGGCCGACTCGGTCTTCGCCCAGGCCGCGCGCCAGGTGATCCGCGCCTTCCGCGAGCTGAACCCGCGGATCACCCTCAAGGAATACGACATCCGCCACGAGGAAGCCCGGCGCCAGGGGATCGAGGGGGCGCCGACGCTGCTCATCGCCCCCGACCGCTACGCGATCCGCTGGCGGGGGGCGCCCATGGGCGAGGAGGCGCGAAGCTTTCTCGAGATCCTGCTGCTCGTCGGCATGGGCCAAAGCCAGCTCTCCGAGCAGGCGCGCAAGGTCGTGCGGCGCATCGACGGCCCGCGGCGGGTCAAGGTCTTCGTCAGCCCGACCTGCCCGTACTGCCCGCAGCAGGTGGTGAACGCGGTCAAGGCGGCCATCGAAAAGCCCGACCTCGTCTCCGTCGAGATCATCGACATCCAGGCCGAGCCCGAACTCGCCGACCGCTACGCGGCGCAGAGCGTGCCGCAGGTCTTCGCCGAGGAGACCTTGATCGGGCTGGGCGCACAGGCCGAGGAGGTCTTCGCGCTCTCGCTGCTCAAGCTCGAGCCGCAGACGATCTTCATCCCCGAAAGCGACGCCGAGGAGGTTCAGACGGACCTGCTGATCGTGGGCGGCGGCCCCGCGGGGCTCACGGCCGGGATCTATGCCGTGCGGAGCGGGTTGAAAACGGCGATCATCGAGCGCCAGGCGCTGGGCGGCCAGGTCGCCCTCACCCCCGTCGTGGAAAACTACCCGGGCTTCACTTCGGTCGGCGGCAAAACCCTCGTCGACATCATGGTGAGCCACGCCTTGCAGTACGTGCAGATCTTCCTCGGGGAAAGCGTGCTCGAGATCCAGCACGGGCGGCCGATCCGCGTGCGGACCAGCCGGCGGCGCTTCGAGACGAAAAGCCTGTTGCTCGCCACCGGCGCCAGCCACCGCCACCTGGGCGTCCCCGGCGAAAGTCGCCTCTCGGGCCGCGGCGTCAGCTACTGCAGCACCTGCGACGGGCCACTCTTCCGGGGAAAGAGCGTCCTCATGGTAGGCGGCGGCAACAGCGCGGTGACCGAGGCGCTCCACCTGCATCACATCGGGGTGAAGGTGACGCTGGTCCACCGCCGGGACAAGCTGCGCGCGCAGGAGTTTCTCTCCCGGCAGCTCTTCGACAACGGGATCCCGGTGCTCTGGAACACGGAGGTGCGCGAAATCCGCGGCGAAGACCGCGTGCGCGAGGTCCTTCTGCAGAACAACCGCACGGGCGAGACCCGCGCCGTCGCCGCCGACGGGGTCTTCATCGCCATCGGCTACGAGCCCGCCGTGGAACTCGCCCGGCAGCTCGGCCTGGAGCTGACCGAGGACGGCTACATCAAGCATGACGGCCGCCACCGCACGAGCCTGCCGGGGGTCTACTCCGCGGGCGACGTCGAGGGCGGCTACAAGCAGATCGTCACCGCGGCCGGCCAGGGCGCCGAGGCGGCGATGACGCTCTTCGAGGACATGATCCACCCCTATTGGATGCAGGAAGCCACGACCCGGAAGGCCACGGCCTGACCGCCTGCGCGGGAACCGCCCGGGATCGCGCCGCCGCAGGCTCGCCTGCGGCGGCGCTTTTTCCTTCAGATGCGGCGAAGCCGCGCGGCGGCGGCCCGGAGCGTTTCTTCCCTCTTGGCAAAGCAGAAGCGCAGCAGCCGGCGATCGGTGCGGTCGTGGTAGAAGACCGAGGGGGGAATGGCGGCGACGCCGTGCTCGCGCGTGAGGCGCCGGGCGAACGCCCCTTCCGGCTCGTCGCTGATGCGCGAGTAATCGAGCAGCAGGTAGTAGGTGCCGCGGCAGGGGAGGGGGCGGAAGCGGGATCCCTCGAGCAGGGAAAGAAAGAGGTCGCGTTTTTTTTGGTAGAAGGCGGGCAGCTCCAGGTAGCGGCGCCTGTCCTCGAGAAAGGCCGCGTAGGCGTGCTGGATCGGCGTGTTCACCGAAAAGACGATGTACTGGTGGACCTTGCGCAGCTCGCGCGTGAGCTCCGCCGGGGCGAGACAGTAGCCCACCTTCCACCCGGTCGTGTGGTAGGTCTTGGCGAAGGAGCTCACCACGAAGCTGCGGCCGCGAAGCTCGGGGTGGGCGGACATCCCCCAGTGCCTCAGGCCGTCGAAGACGACGTGCTCGTAGACCTCGTCGCTCAGGACGAGGACCGGGGTCGGCCGCAGCACGGCGGCGAGCGCCTCGAGGTCCTCGGGGGAGAGAACGGCGCCGGTCGGGTTGTGGGGGAAATTGAGCAGCAGAAGCCGGGTGCGCGGGCCGATGCGTTCCTGCAGCCCCTGCCAGTCGATGCGCCAGGAGGGGTATTCGAGCGGGAGCGGCACCGGGACCCCGCCGCTTAAGCGCACGATCGGCGCGTAGCAGTCGTAGGCGGGCTCGAGGAGGATCACCTCGTCGCCGGGGTGGACGACCGCGGTGATCGACGCGTAGAGGGCCTCGGTGGCGCCGGTTGTGACCGTGATTTCCGTCTCCGGGTCGTAGGCGGCGCCGTAGAGCGCGAGGGTCTTCGCGGCGATGCGCTCGCGCAGGGCGGGCACCCCGGGCATGGGGGCGTACTGGTTGTGACCCGCGCGCATGAACCGGGCCACGAGCTCCTGCAGCTCGGGGTCCGGGTCGAAATCCGGAAACCCCTGGGAGAGGTTGATCGCCCCGCATTCCTGGGCGAGTTGGGTCATTTCCGAAAAGATGGTCGCTCCGACCTCGGGCAGTTTGGAGGGAAGCTGCATGGGGACGATCGTTCCTTGGGGTCCGTGCGGTTCTTCGAATCCTTGGCTTCGTAAGGGAAAACCGGGAGGGTGTCAATGACGGGGACGACGGGGCAGGAGGAGGCAAACGCCTACCCCGACCGGCCGCGGCCGGCCGTGGGCGCGGTGGTCTTTCGCGACGGGGCCGTCCTGCTGGTCAAGCGGGCCTTTCCGCCCTCCGCCGGGGTCTGGGCCATACCGGGGGGCGGGGTGCTTCTCGGGGAAACCCTCCGGGAGGCGGCCGAGCGCGAGATCCGCGAGGAGACCGGGGTGGAGATCCGGGCGCTCGAGCCGGTGGCCGCCTTCGACGTGATCGAAAAAGACGAGGCGGGCCGCGTCCGCTTTCACTACGTGATCGTCGATCTCGCGGCCGAATGGGTTGCGGGGGAGCCGCGGGCGGCGAGCGATGCGGCCGACGCCCGCTGGGTGACCCCGGAGGAGATGAAGGGGCTCGCCGTCAGCAAAAGAACCCTGCGCCTGCTCGCCGAGCGCTTCGGGTTCGCCGGCTGAAAACCGGGCAGGGAGGCGTCAGTCGCGGAGCGGCTCGATCTCGACGCGGCGGTTCCGCTCGCGGCCTTCGGGGGTGTCGTTTGAGGCGATGGGGTCCTTGGGCCCCAGGCCGACCGCGACCAGGCGCTCGGGCTCGATCCCCTTGCCGGCGAGGTAGCTCCTGACCGAGTTCGCGCGGAACTGCGAGACGCTCAGGTTGTAGGTGAGCGGGCCGACGCTGTCGGTGTAGCCGGTGATCCGGACCTTGAGGTGTTTCTCGGCCTTGAGGTACTTGGCGATTTCGTCGAGCCCCTCCAGCACGTCCCTGCGCAGCTCGTTGGAGTTGTGCGGGAAAAAGAGGATGATCTTCCCCTGGGCGAAGGGGTTGGTCCGCAGCGTCTCGCGCGAGACCTCCCGGGGCGGGGCGTCCCCGCCCGCCGCCGCGAGCAGCGGGGCGGCCGGGGCGGCGGGCGCGGCCGGCTGCGTCTCGGCCTCCCGGGCGGCTTCGCGCTTCGCCCCGGTGATGGCGGGGTAGCTCTGGGGGGCGATCTCCTCGGTCGCCCAGCGTCGGGGGGGATCGCTGCGGTACTGGTAGAGGACGATCCCGGCGAAGGCCGTCAAGAGCAGCGCGACCAAAAGCGCCGGGAGCCTCCAGGCGGGGGGGCCATCCCCGGCGGGGCCCTGCGGGGAGAGGGGCGCCCCATCGCCTGGGGCGACGAACCCGCTTGCGGTTTTCTCCTTGAACTCGGCCGCCCGCATTTCGGGGAGACGCAGTTCCCGCTCGCACTCCTGGACGATCGCGGGGTCGATCGTCCGCACCCCTCGGGAGTAGCCCGTCAGCAGGGCGTGATCGCAGAGGATGTTGATCAGGCGCGGGTTGCCCCCCGAGAAGGCGTGGATGCGCCGAATGGCGGCCGGCGTGAAGATCGCCTGCCGGGCCCCGGCCACCTTCAGGCGGTGCTCGATGTACTGGGCCGTCTCCTTCTCGGCGAGCGGCTCGATGTGATAGCTCACCGTGATGCGCTGCCGCACGGCCCGCACGCTTTCCTCGAGCAGCGTGCGGTTGAACTCCGTCTGCCCCACGAAGAAGATGTTGATGAGCTTGCGGTTCTCGAGCTCGATGTTGGAGAGGAGCCGCACCTGCTCGATCATGTCGGGGCTCAGCCGCTGGGCCTCGTCGACGATCAGGAGAACCTGGCGCTTCGCCGCGTGGGCCGCGAGCAGGAGCCGCTTGAACTCGATCAGGAACTCGCCCTTCGAGACGAAACGCCGTTTCATGCCGAACTCGTCGGCGAGAAAGTTGAAAAAATCGATCGCCTCCATCCCCGGGTCGGGGACCGTCGCGACCAGGACGGAGACGTCGATCTGCTGCAGGAGCAACTTGATCAGGGCGGTCTTGCCGGTCCCCACGTCGCCCGTGAGCAGGAGGAAGCCCTTGTTTTCCTGGATGCCGTACTTCAGGGTCGCCAGCGCCTCGGCGTGCTTTTCCCCGAGCCACATGAAGGCGGGGTCGGTCGTGATCTGGAACGGCTTGCGCTGGAGCTGGTAGTGCCGGAGGTACATGGGGCCCGCCCGTGCGGCTCAGCGGCCGCGGATGAAGCCGCGGCCGTAGTAGAAGTAAATGGCGACCCACAGGATGAAAAAAAGAAAGAGGTAGGCGCTTCGCTGGCGTTCGAGCTTTTCTTTCCGCTTGTCGAGGAGGTTCGAGGAGTTCTTGAGCTCGCGCTTGACGATGTCGAGCTCATTCATCAGGCCGTCGATGTCGGCGGTTTCGGAGTAGGCGACGAGCCGCTTGGACTTGGCTTCGAAATCGCGGACGTTGAAGGTGTCGAAGAGGATCTTCTGCTTTTCGGTGAGGTAGGCGGTCTCGTGGATCTCCTTGGCGAGCTCGGCGGCGTAGAACTTGCGGTAGGGGTTGCGCTGCGGTATTTCGCCGAGCTGGCGCACGCGGCGCTCGATTCCGCCGTTCAGCTCGGATGAGATCTCACCGAGGAGCTTTTCGAGCTCCTTGATCGAGCCGTGGTTCTTCAGCAGATCCTCGCCGGAGAGGGCCGAGATGAAGAAAATGAGCAGCCCCGCCGTGACACAACTGGCGATGATCCTGACGAGGATCAGCACATCGCGGCTGATGCCGATCATCAACGCGTTCGCCTGGCGCATGCCCGCTCCGATCCATTCGCCCATAAGATGTTCAATTGACAATGAATATTTTTTGATCGTATCGGAAAGAAAAGGCGCTGTCAACCGCGACGGGACCGCCCGTCAGGGTTTTCCGGCGGCGAGGGCTTCCTGGAGGGAGCGGCGGATGAGCCCGGTGTCGTTTGCCTCCCCCATGTGGCGCTCGACCCATTCGGGGGGCTTTCCGAACTCGCGGGAGAGCGCCTGCAGGGCATCGGCCAGCGTGTCGTGCTGCGCCTGGGGCGAGGTCCAGTAGCGCTTCGGGCGGCGCGGGTTGTAGAACTCGACTCCCGAAGCCGCAAAGGCGGGTTGCCGGTTTTCGTCGCGGCCCGTCTCTCCCGTGGCCTTCAGCTCCCCCCGCAGCCGTTCGCGGATCTCGTTCAGGTCGTTGATGTCCGCAAGACGCTCCTCGACCCAAGCGGGGGGTTGGCCGAACTCGGCGGAGAGCGCGGCAACGGCCTGCTCGTAGGTGTCGTGGTGCCGATCCGGGGCGCTCCAGTAGCGCTTGGGCCGCCGGGGGTCGTAGAAGAGGGGCCCCGGCCCCTTGGCCGATGAAGTCGACCGGGGAGGCTTGACGGCTTCCGGGGCGATCGACCGGCCGGCCGGGGGAGCTCCGGGAGGGCTGGGGGGCACAGCGGATTGGGGCTTCGGGACCTCCTCCTTGGCCGGGGTGACGGGCGCCTTCTCGATGCGGAGAACATCCCGTCGCGGGTAGGTGAGGACGGCCCCGCGGTATTCGCAATGCACCTGGTCTTTCTCCTCCCAGGCCCGGCCGGTGCACAGGGTGCGCATCCCGTCGTGGAAGAGGATAACGTCCCCTGCGTGCAGCAGACGAGGCATGGCCGTCTCGAGAAAAGCGGCCGCGGCCAAAACGAAAAGAAGCCCCCGAAAAACGAGGCTGCGGGGGTGCAATCGAGTGGCCGGCTTCACCGCAGACTTGCAGGTTGCGGGGGAAGGGGTCTTAGGCCGCAGAAGGGGCATCGGCCTTCAGGGTGTCCCGCACGACCCGAACCAGGTCCTGGCGGTTGATGGGTTTCGCCAGCGTGGCCGCCGCGCCGAGTTTCTGCGCGCCGCGCAGGTAGCCTTCCGGCCGGTTGAGGCCGCCGCCGGACATGGCGATGATTTTGACGTCGGGGAACTCCTTCTTGAGTTCGATGATCATGCCGATCCCGTCCTTGTTCGGCATGATCAGATCGGTCAGGATCAGATCGGCCGGTTTCTCACGGAAGATTTTCAGACCCTCCGCCCCGTCCACGGCCTCGAGGACCGTATAACCTTCCCGCTCGAGGATGAGGCGGACCATGGAGCGGATCTGAGGTTCGTCGTCGATAATCAAGATGCGCTGCATGCGGCCATGCCCCCTTGAATGAGGTTCACCTCCGGAGAGGTTCTGCTCGATTCAAAAGCATTATCGCACATCCCGGTGGTGGGTGCAAATCCGGCGTCCAAAGGCTCGGAACCGGGGAATCCGAGTTTATCGATAGTGCTTACGAAATCAAAGCTCTTTACACCGCGACGGGCTTTCTCTATAAGTGTAGAGCATTCTGCCGGTTGAAATATTTAATCAATTATTTCGGTATGTTATTTTCGCTTCCGCGGAGGAATCGAGGAAGCGGAGCTATCGGTTGAAGGCGGACCCATGAGATTTGCGGCTCAAGAGACCAGCCTGCCCGGCGTTCTTTTGATCACCCATGAATTCGCCCGCGACGAGCGCGGCTTTTTCGCCGAGACATTCCGCGAAGAGGCCTTTGCCGCGCTGGGGCTACCGCGCTTCGTCCAGGACAACCATGCCGGCTCCATCAAGGGGGTTCTGCGGGGGATGCATTACCAGATCCGGCCCGCGGCGATTGCCAAGCTGGTGCGCTGCCTGCGCGGCCGCATCTTCGACGTCGCCGTCGACATCCGCCGCTCATCGCCGGGCTACGGGAAATGGGTCGGGGTCGAGCTCTCCGAAAACGACGGCCGCATGCTCTACATCCCGGAGGGGTTCGCTCACGGCTACCTGGCCCTGACCGACCGCTGCGAGGTCCTCTACAAAACCTCCGGCTATTACGCCCCCCAATATGACCGCGGCTTCCGCTGGAACGACCCCGAGGTGGCCATCGCCTGGCCGATCGACGAGCCGCTGCTTTCTTCCAAGGACGCCTCATCGGTGCCGCTGAGTCAAGCCGAGAACAATTTTTTTTAGGGCCATTCATGGAAGGAGAGTGAATTTGCCTCTTTCCTCTTCGCCGAAGGGGATTTTATACCTGAATCTTGCAGCTACTCTTTTTCCAAAAAAAGAAAACCATCTGGGGAACCTGTGTTATAGGGACTTTGCCGAAGTAACCCTTATACACGGGAGGTCACCCAGATGGTTAAACAACAAGATTTGTCTATCGCTAAAACCCATGACTGTAAAGGGATTTCGAAGCCCAGCGCCAGAGCCAGCAAAATCAACGCTTCCACGGCCTTCGACACCTGCCGGGAGCAGTTGAGCCCCTTTGGAGGCTTGCTGGCATTGATCAAGTTTTTGGTTCATCCGGCAAATGCCGGGTTTCAAGACAAGTGGGGGGGGTGAATATTGTTTTGAAAATCGTTTGAAAAAATCGTCGCCATAGCGGTAGGGTTTCCTTTTTGAACCGGCGAAGAACAGAAAGGAGACCGACCAGCCATGGCGACGACCAGCTATCTTTACCATGCTTTGGGGCTTTTGCGC
>DYEU01000027.1 GCA_020725555.1 Desulfatibacillum sp. | reverse complement strand
GCGCACATTTTGGAATCTGCCCAACGCAGAACTCGGCTCCGCCTTCTTGGATGGCTGGATTCACCAAGCCCGTGGCCTGGGCCTGAAACATTTCTCCAAACTGGCCGATACCCTGCAGCGGCATCGCTGCGGATTGCTTTCTTACTTCGCGCACCGCATCTCGACTGGCCCCCTGGAAGGGCTTAACAACAAAATCAAAGTTGTCAAAAGACAGGCCTACGGCTTCAGGGATATGACCTACTTCAAGCTCAGACTGTACTTCATCCATGAATCTACCCCGGCATTTGCCGGATGAACCTTACAGAAGGTTAGCCTCCACGGACCGCTAAACACAGCGGCAACTGTCGAAGATCAGTCAAGCGTGTCCGTCGCCTGCTGGGGCTGCGCTGCAAACAGCGGCGCAAGTTCAAGGTTACGACCGATTCTCGTCACAGCTCGCCAGTGGCAGAGAACCTGCTTGAACAGCGCTTTGAGGCTGCGGCGCCGTGCCAGGCCTGGTTGAGCGATATCACCTATGTGCCCACCGATGAGGGCTGGCTTTACCTGGTCGGGCATAAGGACCTGTGCACTCGGAAAATCGTCGGCTACGCCATGGGCGAGCTCATGACCAAAAATCTGGTCCTGGAGTCGCTGCTGCGAGCGGTGGAGGTTACAAAACCACCCAAGGGTCTTTTGCATCACTCAGACAAGGGCAGTCCGTATTGCTCCTACGAATATCGACGGATGCTCGAAGGCTTGGGGATCAACGCCTCGAAGACGGAGTTGATCTTTCATCGACGTTTCGTCACCCGACAGCAGGCTATACGGGAAATTACCAAGTACATTGAAGTGTTCTACAATCGACAGCGGATTCAAAAGCAACTGGACTATCTCTCACCGGCAGCCTTTTAACGTCGGTACTACGAACAACGCCTGGCAGCATGATCGATTTGGTGTCTACTATTGACGACCGATCCCAGTCCGAACCAGGGAAACACAATTGGCGACTTTATCCACGGCATGCTGACCCAAAAAACCAAAATGCAAGAACCGGGATCAACAAACGGTCGAAAGCAGAAAGGGCCGCGGAAACGCGGCCCTTTCTGCTTGATGTGGGATGCGAGGAAGAAGGCTATTTGCGGATCTTGCGACGCCCGAGGGTGGAGAGGCCAAAGAGGCCGAGACCGAGCAGGAGAAAGGTCGCCGGCTCGGGCACCATCGCCAGAACATCCTGGCGGTTGTTCCTTTTGCTGTCGATGATGTTCAGGATAACGACGTTGTCGATATCGGAACCGAGGCCTTTGAGCGCGTCGCCGGTCAATGAGGCATAGAGCACGTCGTCGAAATAGCCGAGTTGGCCGGCGGGCACGGTCCAGCCCATCCACTTCCAGATCGCGCCCTGAAGGGTTCGCTCATCTCGGGCATCGTTGTAGGAAAACGCCGGGAACAGGTCGTCTAAGTTGCCGGTCCTGTAGTTGTAGTAAAGGAATTTTACCTCGGGGGAAAGGGTTTTCCCGGAAGCCACGGTCACCGGACCCATTCCACCGATGGTGTAGGCCGTTCCGAAGGTTAGGGTTTCGTCAAGTTCCACGCAAAAGGTGGCAAACGAGGCCCCATTCACGGTTGCCTTGTAAGGGCCCCCAATGTAGTAGGTGGGAGCAGTACCTCGGCCATGGATATCGGCAAACGTGATCGCCTCCCCAACGGCAAGGGGCGTCGCCTGGGCGGGCCCGAAAAGGGCGAACGGTATTAAGATTGCCGCAAGAAAAACACCCCAGGTTCGTTTCCTTCTCATTTTCGCTTTTCCCTCCTTCAAACATTGCTCATGTAGGCCGGCTCGACCGGCCGTCTATTGACCTATCAACATCCATGCCAGCACGGCCGAGATCGTTGAAAAAAAATATAATAACAAATTCAGATAGATGTATTGCACCTTGGGGCTCTTTCCATTTGAATGGCCGAGGTCTGTGGGGCTAGGCTCTCAGCTATGGGAAAATGTTTTCCACCGGGTGAGAGGATGCTTACAGGCAAAAACTTGACCATGCCCGGTTGCGGCACCTGGAAGGCATTGCATATTTGTAATTCAAATAACCGCCCTCATGCGGCGGCGGTGAAGCCCGAGGGCGATAACAGGATGAAGTAATGTAAAAACAAAACGTTACATTTTTCGAAACGCGCGTTTCCCTCTGGCATTGGGATTGCTTCAGCGCATGGGGCAGAAATTTTGACCCGCTTGAAAAAGGCAAACCGGCCGAAAGGCTGGGACGCAAAGCCACCGGCCTACCTCCCGCGCGTCAGCGGGACAAGGCGGCGGGGCTGCCGGGCGGAGGCGGCACCTCGGATGGCGTGCCGGACCTCGGCCGGCCTGCTTGCGAGGTGCCTGCGCCATGCGATCCGTCGATGCCCGTTCCGGAAAGCTTCTTCGCAACCTGCTCTTCTTCTCGGTTCTTCTGCTTTCGCTTCTCGTCTCCCTCTGGGCGCAGGCGGCCGAAGTGACGCTCGCCTGGGATGCGAACACGGAGCCCGAGCTTGCGGGCTACCGCATCCACTACGGTACGGCGAGCGGCTCCTATTCCGTTCATCTGGACGTGGGCAACGCGACCACCTACCGGGTGACCGGGCTTGCCGCGGGGACGACCTACTATTTCGCGGCCACGGCCTACAGCGCCGCAGGCACCGAAAGCGGCTACTCAAACGAGGTGAGCCACACCGTGCCTCCGGCAAATCGCGCCCCGGAGGCGCCCCGGCCTCCGGCCGGGCCGGCCACCCTTCCGGCCGGGACAACGGCCGTCTTCACCGCCGCGGCCACCGACCCCGACGGCGATGCCCTGAACTACCGCTTCGACTGGGGTGACGGCGCGCTTTCCGGCTGGGGGGAGTCTGCCGCTGCCCATGCCTGGCAGCAGGCGGGCTCGTTCTGCGTGCGGGCCCAGGCGAAAGACCCCGCGGGGGCGCTCTCCCCCTGGTCGGGGTGTGCGGCGATCGCGATCCTCGCCCCGCCGCCGCCCCTGGACACGGACGGAGACGGTGTGGCCGACACGGAAGACGCCTTCCCCGAGGACCCGACCGAGTGGGCCGATGCCGACGGGAACGGCATCGGCGACAATGCCCAGGCCGCGGCCGCCGCACTTGCCCCGGCCGCGCCGCTTCCGCTTTTTCCCGCAGGCGATGCCGAGGTCGACACCGTGCCCGAGCTCGCCACCGACACTTTCCGGCCGGCGGCCGACGGGGCGGCCCATCGCCTGACCCGCTGGCAGATCCTCCGCAGGGAGGACGATGCGCTCCTTTTCGATTTCACAAGCGGAACCGCGCTCACCGCGATCCGCGTCCCCAAGCTCGTGCTGGAAGGGGGGACCCCGTACTGCTGGCGCGCGCAATTCTTCGACGCGCGGGGCCGGGCCTCGGCGTGGTCGGAATGCGCCGGTTTTCTCACCGCGGCGGGCGTCCGGGATGCGAACGCGGACGGCATCCCCGACGACCAGGAGCCGCCCGCCACGGCCGACCTTGACACCAACGGGATCCCCGACCGGCAGGAAACCTCCATCCGCACGGTCCGCATGGAGGGCTCGAATGTCCTGATCGGGGTCAGCATCCGCGAAAGCCCGGCCGCCATCGCCATCGAGGCGGTCGAGTCCGAGGACCCCGGCGGGGAGGGCGGATATGTGGCCGAAAAGCCGAAGAAAATGCCCTTCGGCCTGATCAATTTCAGGATCGCCGTCGCCCACCCCGGCGCTGCCGTCGCAGTGAGGCTGCACTTCTCGGAGCCGGTCCCGCGGCGCGGCCGCTGGTTCAAGTACAACCCGATCGAGGAGCGCTGGGTCGATTTCTCGGCGTACACGAAATTCTCCGCCGACCGCCGTGCGATGACCTTGAGCCTGCGGGACGGCGGGGTGGGCGATGCCGACGGGGTCGCCAACGGCGTGATCGTGGACCCGGCGGGGATCGTCGAGGTGGAGGAGGAAGGGCTTTCGGCCGCGGCGGGCGGGGGCTCCTGCTTCATCGGCCAGGCGGCGGAGCCGGGCTCCGGGAAAGGTGCCTTCATCGCCTGGCCGGCCCTGGCGCTGCTGGTGGCCATGCTCGGCCGGCGAGGGGGGCCGTCTCTGCGGGCCGGCCGTGCGGTTTGCCCGGCGGGGAGGGCTCAGCGGTTTTTGCGCCAGCGGGGGTGGGCGATCCCGAGCCGGCGCACGCGGTAATTGAGCGCGCGCGGGGAGATGCCCAGCTTCTTCGCCGCGTCCTTTTGGATCCAGAGCGATTCCTCGAGGGCGCGCACGATCATCGCCCGCTCCTGCTCGGCGGTGAGCTTGAGCCCGGCAAGGGGGGGCGGGGCGGCGGCGGGCTGCGCCGCGGGCCTGGGGATTTCGGGGAGCGCGAGGTGGTCCTCGCCGATCAGCGGGCCCTCGGCCACGAGGAGCGCACGCTCGATCGTGTTGGCGAGCTGGCGGATGTTGCCCGGCCAGTCGTAGGCCTTGAGCCGGCCCAGGGCCGCCGGGGTGAAGCCCTCGGCCGGTTTTTTCAACTGGCGGGCGATCTTCCCCAGCAGATGGCGCGCGAGCGGCTCGATGTCCTCCCGTCGCTCGCGCAGCGGCGGCAGGTGGATCCGCAGCACGTTGATGCGGTAGTAGAGGTCCTCCCGGAAGCGGCCCTCGCCGACGAGCGCCTCGATGTCGCGGTTGGTCGCCGCGATCACGCGCACGTCGGCCTCGATGGTGCGGTTTCCGCCCAGGCGCTCGAAGGTGCGGTCCTCGAGGACCCGCAGCAGCTTCGCCTGCAGCCCCGGTCCCAGCTCGCAGAACTCGTCTAAGAAAATCGTCCCCCCGTGGGCCTGCTCGAAGCGGCCGATGCGGGTCTTGTCGGCGCCGGTGAAGGCGCCTTTTTCGTGCCCGAAGAGCTCGCTTTCGAGCAGCGTCTCGGGGATGTTCGCGCAGTTCACCTTGACGAAGGGGCGGCTGCGGCGCGGGCTGTTGAAGTGGATGTTCCCGGAGACGAAGCTCTTGCCGGTGCCGGTCTCGCCGGTGATCAGGATGGTGGACTCGGTTTGCGCGAGCCTTCGAATCTCGGCCGTCACCTTCTGCATCGCCGGGCTCACGGCGACGATGCGGTCGGTGTCGTAGACGACGTCCTGCTCGCGGCGCAGGTAGTCGATCTCGTTCTTGAGGGAGCGGTTCTCGAGGGCGCGGCGGACCGACAGGAGGAGCTTTTCCGCCTCGAAGGGCCGGCTCACGAAATCGGCGGCCCCCGCCTTGACCGCGCGCACGATGACCTCGGAGTCGGCGCCGGCCGCCGTCGCGAAGACGGGGATTCCGGGGGCGATCTGCTGCGCGCGCTGGAGCAGATCCTCGGGGGGCTCGCCGCCCCCGGCCGGGAGATCGAGGACGAGGAGCGCCGCCTCCTCCTTCGCAAGGCGCCTTCCGGCGTCGAGAAGGTTTGCGGCGAAGCTCACGGTGAACTCGCGGGCGAGCGCGCCGGCGAACAGGCTCTCCTCGCCCGCGAGGTCACCGACGATGAGGATGCGGCGGGGCATCGTTCTCCCTGGACATGGGTGCGGCGCAGGCGCCCGGGCGGCCGCGGTGCCAGTTCCAGGCCGTGGCCACGATCTCTTCGAGGTTCCTCACCCTGGGCCGCCAGCCGAGGAGTTCCATCGCCCGGCGGCAGTCCGCGACGAGGACCGCCGGGTCCCCCGGCCGCCGCGGCGCATCGCGGGTCTCGAGTCGCTTGCCGGTCACCCCCGCGACCGTGCGGATCACCTCGCGCACCGACCAGCCGCGGCCCAAGCCCAGGTTGAAGGCCCCGCCCGCGCCGCCTGCGGCCAGATGCTCGAGGGCGAGGACGTGGGCCTCGGCGAGGTCGTTCACGTGGATGTAGTCCCGGATGCAGGTGCCGTCGGCCGTGGGGTAGTCGGTCCCGTAAACGAAAACGGGGCCCTCCCCGCGCGCGGCCGCCTCGAGCAGCCGCGGGATGAGGTGCGATTCGGGCTCGTGCCGCTCTCCGATTTCTCCCCCCGGGTCGGCGCCCGCGGCGTTGAAATAGCGCAGCGCCGCCCAGCGCAGGCCCTGCGCCCGGCCGCCGTCGGCGAGGATCTCCTCGACGACGGCCTTGGTCCGGCCGTACGGGTTCTTCGGCCGCAAGGGGTGCCCCTCGGGGATGGGCACCGTTTCCGGGTCGCCGTAGACCGCGGCCGAGGAGGAGAAGACAAAGAGCCTCACCCCGTGCGCGAGCGCCGCCTCCAGCAGGGCGATCGTCCCGCCGACGTTGTTGGCATAGTACTTCAGGGGGGCGGCGACCGACTCGGCGACCTCGATGAAGGCGGCAAAGTGCATCACGGCGTCGATGCGGCGGCCGGCGAAGCAGGCCGCGAGATCCTCCGGCCGGCGGGTGTCGCCGCGGATGAGCCCCCCCCAGCGCACGAATTCGGGCCGCCCCGAGGAGAGGTTGTCGAGGACGAGCGGCCGGTGGCCGCGCTCGAAGAGCCGCTTGCACGCGTGGGCGCCGATGTAGCCCGCCCCGCCCGTGACCAGAACCTCCATCGCCTTTTCCCCGGAGGGTTCCCCCCGGCCGGCCCCCGCCGGCGCAGCCCGCCCCCCTTTCGATCCCTATCGCCCAAACGCCCGGTTTTCTTGACGACCCCGGTCTTAGATGAACCCTCGCTGGCCGAGGTAGAGGAGGATCTCCTGGGCGGCCTCGTCCGGGGTGATTGCGGTCGTGTCGATCCGCACCTCGGGGGACTCGGGTTCCTCGTAGGGGTCGTCGATCCCGGTGTAGCCCTTGATCAGGCCCGCCCGCGCCTTGGCGTACATCCCCTTGCGGTCGCGGCTTTCGCAGACGGAAAGCGGGGTGGCGACGTGGACCTCGACGAAGCCGCCGTAGGCCTCGACCATGCGGCGCACCTCGAGCCGTGTCTTGGCGTAGGGGGCGATCGGCGCGCAGATCGCGATCCCGCGGTTCTTGGTGATCTCGGAGGCGACGAACCCGATGCGGCGCACGTTCACGTCGCGGTGCTCCTTGGAGAAGGAGAGCTCGCTTGAGAGGTGCTGGCGCACGATGTCGCCGTCCAGCAGGGTGACCGGCCGGTCGCCGCGCTCGAGGAACTTCGCGTAGAGGATGCGCGCGATCGTCGATTTGCCGGCCCCCGAGAGGCCGGTCATGAAGATCGTAAACCCCTGGCGGCCGGGGGGCGGGTAGGCCTTCTCGAGTTCCGCCACCACCTCGGGGAAGGTCGCCCACTCCGGGATGCGCCGCCCCTCGCGCACGCGGCGGCGGATGTCGGTGCCGGAGAGCGAGATGCACTGCACCCCGCCGGGCACCTGGTCCACGGGGCGGAACTCGTCCTCGAAGGGGAGATAGACCATCTCGGGGAAGGAGACGATCGCGATGCCGATCTCGGCGGCGTGGGCCTCGAGCACGCGGCAGGAGTCGTCGCTCCCGTAGTAGGGCTTGCCGTTGGGGTCGCAGCCGGGGCCGGCGTGATCGCGGCCGGCGATGAAGTGCGTGCAGCCGAAGTTGCGGCAGACGATGGCGTGGAGGATCGCCTCGCGCGGCCCGGAGAGGCGCATCGCGAGGGGCAGGAGATTCAGCAGGTAGGCATCCGGCGGATAGTGCCGGGCGACCTGGCGGTAGCAGCGCACCCGCGTGTAGTGGTCGAAATCCCCCGGCTTGGTCATGCCCGCGACCGGCAGGAGAAGGAGGTTCGCCCGCGCCTCGCGCATGGCGCGGATCGTCATCTCGAACTGCGGCCGGTGGATCGGGTTTTCGGTCACGAACCCCGCCATGCGCTTCCAGTTGAGCTTGCGCGCGGCCGCGCGCACCTCGGCCGGGGTGAGCCTAAGCGAGCGGAAATCGTAGTGCAGCGGGAGGCTCGCCACCTCGAGGGTGCCCCCGACATAGAAGTCCCCCGTGCGGTGAAGCAGATACTCGGCCCCCGGGTGGGCCGTGTCCTCGGTCCCGTAGACGAGGAGCGCCTCGCGGCGGCGGTCGACCGGCCAGAGGTCCTCGATGTGCAGGACCGCGAGCAGCACGCCCTCGGGGTCCCGCAGGGCCGCGGACTGCCCCGCCTCGAGCTTGCGCGCCAGGACCTCGGGGACGTCGAGGCAGATCGGGATCGGCCAGAGGGTCCCGTCCTTCAGGCGCATGCGATCGAGCACCGGCTCGTAGTCGGAGCGGGTCATGAACCCGGAAAGCGGGCTGAAGGCCCCGGTCGCGAGGAGCTCGAGATCGCAGAGCTGGCGGTCGTTCAGGGTGATGTCGGCAAGCTCGCGCGCAATCGACTTGAGCAGCGCGGCGCGCTCCGGCGTTGCGAGCAGCTCGACGATTCCCTCCCGGGCGCCGGGGGAGGGGGGGGCGGTCGCGGACATGGGCTTCGCTTGCGCTTCCTGGATGAAGGGTTGACGTTGGTCTCGAACCACAAATCATAGCACACCGGGAGGCGTGAGGGAAACGGCGATTTGACTTTCATCCGCCGTCGCGGGAAAAGGAGGCCCCCATGGGTGGTGCTTCGCCGAAACCCCTGATCCTCGCCCCGGCCGGGGGCCGGGAGTCGTTTCTCGCCGCCATCGCCGCCGGCGCGGACGGGATCTACTGCGGGCTGAAGTCCTTCTCGGCGCGCATGGAGGCGCGCAACTTCAGCCTGGAGGAGCTGCGGGACCTGACCGCGCTCGCCCGCGGGGAGGGGGTGCGCGTCTTCGTCACCCTGAACACGCTGCTCGGCGACGCCGAGCTCGAGCCCGTGGGTCGCCTGCTCGAGCGGCTGCACCGCTTCGTTCGGCCCGACGGGGTGATCGTCCAGGATCTCGCGCTTGCCGCCCTGGTGCGGCAGGCGGGGTTTCCCGGCGAGGTCCACTGGTCGACGCTCGCCAACGTGAGCTTTCCCGCCGCCCTCGGCTTTCTTGCCCGCAGGCTCCCGGCCGACGCGGTCGTCCTGCCGCGCGAGCTCACCGTCGAGGAGATCCGGCGTGCGGCCGCGGCCTGCCCGCCGGGCTTGCGGCTTGAGGTCTTCGTGCACGGCGCGCTCTGCTACGGGGTCTCGGGGCGCTGCTACTGGAGCAGCTTTCTCGGCGGGAAAAGCGGCCTGCGGGGCCGCTGCGTGCAGCCCTGCCGGCGGGTTTACCGCCAGGGGGCGGGCGAGGGGGCGAGGCATTTCTCCTGCCTCGATCTCGAGCTCGAGGTCCTCGCCAAGGTGCTGCTCACCATCCCGCAGGTCGCCGCCTGGAAGATCGAGGGGAGGAAAAAGGGGCCGCACTACGTGCACGCCACGGTTTCGGCCTACCGGTTGCTCCGCGACCACGCCGGCGACCGGTCCGCCCAGCGCGAGGCGCGCCGCCTGCTCGCCCTCGCCCTCGGCCGGCCGGGGAGCCACGGGTTCTTTCTCCCCCAGCGGCCGGAGCACCCCGTGCCCGCGGACGGCCGGACGGGGTCGGGCTTCTTTCTCGGCCGGCTGAAAGGCGCACCCGGACGCCTCTACCTGAACCCGCGGATCGCCCTTCTCCCGGGGGACCACCTGCGGGTCGGCTTCGAGGACACCCCCGGGCACCGCCTCGAGCAGCTCGGCCGGGGCCTGCCCGCCGGCGGCCGCCTCGCCCTGCCCCGCGCTCCGGGGCCGGAGCCGGAGCGGGGAACACCGGTCTTTTTGATCGACCGCCGCGAGGAGGGGCTCAAGAAGGCGATCGCCGCCCTCGCGGGGAGGCTGCCCCGGGAAGGCGGGTCGATCCCCCCCGCCACCTTCCGCGTGCGGCTTCCCCGCGCGGCGGGAGGCGGCGGACCGGCCCGCGAGGAGATCGTTCATCGCCGGCCGCAGCCCGCCTCGGGGGGGAAGGACGCCGGGGCCTGGCTCGATGAACCGGACGCGGCGGCCTGGGAAGGGGTCGACCCCGCACGCGTTCGCCCCTGGCTTCCGCCGGCGCTTTTTCCCTCCGAGGAGGAACGGCTGCGGGAGGTGCTGCAGGGGCTTCTCGCCCGGGGGTTCCGGGAATTCGTGCTGAACGCCCCCTGGCAGGCGGCCCTTTTCCCGGAGGGCGAACGCCGCCTTTCCCTGTGGGCGGGCCCCTTCTGCAACCTGGCGAACGCCCTTTCCCTGGAGGTCGCGGCGGAGCTGGGTTTCTGCGGGGCGATCGTCTCCCCCGAGCCGCCCGCGGACGTGCTGCTTTCTCTGCCGCGGCGGAGCCCGATCCCGCTCGGCATCGTGGTCTGGGGGCTCTGGCCGCTTTGCGTCTCGCGCATCCCGCCGCTTTCCCTTGCCGCGGGCCGGCCCTTCCGCAGCCCCAAGGGCGAGGAGGCCTGGTTTCAGCAGCGGGGCGGCCTCACCTGGGTCTATCCCGGCTGGCGGCTGGATCTGCGGGAGGAGAAGGAGAGGCTCGGGCGGGCGGGCTATTGCCGATTTGTCGAGCTCGCCGATCCCGTTCCCGCCGGGGTGCGCCTCAAGGCGCGTCCCGGCCGTTTCAACTGGGACGGCTCCTGGCCCTGAGGTCTCAGCGCTTTTTCTTGAGCCGCGCGATCGCGAGCGCCAGGCTCGTCTGCAGCCGTTCGATCGCCTGGGCGAGAATCCCGATCTCGTCCGCAGAACGCACCTCGATCTTCACGTTGAGATCCCCCAGGCTCATGCGTTCGGCCGCTTGGGTGAGGTGGAGGATCGGGCGGATCAGGCCGCGCGCGGCGAACCAGGCGACGACCGCGGCGAGCAAGGCCGTGATCGCCAGGAGGGCGTAGGCGAATTGGCGAAGGAGGGTGAGCCCCTCGAAGACCTCGGCCTCGTCCTGGGCGAGCGCGAGCACCCAGCCCAGCCCGGTTTTGCGCGCATGACCGAGCTGCGGCCGTCCGGCCTCGTCGGTGAAGGAGGCGGTGAGGGTCGTCCAGCCTTTTTTGCGGAACTCGGCGACGAGGGGGTGCTGCGCGAGGTTTTCGCGTTTCTGGACGAGGTGCTTCGCGGGGTGGGCGAGCACGAAGCCCTGCTCGTCCAGGAGAAAGGCGCTCCCCGTGCCACCGCGCTTCCAAGCCGCGATGTGGCGCGAGATGTCCTCCACGGTCATCGCCGCGGCCATGACCCCCGTCGTGCGCTCCCCCTCGCGGATCGGGACCGCGATCACCAGAGCGGGCACGTTCGCGGTGTGGCCGATCACGGTCTGCCAGGCCATCTGGCGGCCGGCGAGGGCGTCCTTCACGTACTGCCGGTCGGCGTAGCTGACGAGCGGCTCGCGGTCGCTGCGGCCCACGTTCATCCCGTCCGGCCCCACGGTGAAGACGAGGTACATCCAGGGGTACTCGCGGCCGATGGCGCGCAAGAGCGGCTCCTGCTGCTCGCGGTTCATGGAGCGGATCTCGGGCATGGCGGCCGCCATGCGCAGGACGGCGAAGTTCGCCTGCGTCCAGGCGTCCAGCCGGTCGGCGAGCCCCTTGCCCGCCTCGACGAGGACCGCCTCGGCATCCGCGCGCAGGCGGGCCGAGGATTCGCGGAAGGTGACGGCCCCGAAGAGGGCGAGAGGGACGACGCCCACGAGCAGCATGAAGGCGAGCGTCTTGCCGAAGATCCCGAACCGGGGGCGGCTGCGCGGGTAGGCGGCCTCGGAGAAGGGCTCCTCCCAGGCGGGGGCCTCCGGGAGGGCCTCCGGCCCGGCGTCGGCCGCGAGGGGCCCGGGCTTCGCCCCGGGGGCATCCTCGGGGTGCGGCAGGGGCGCCTCCTCTTCCGGCCGGGGCCTTCTCACGGTCAACAGCTTGCCGCAGGCCTTGCAGGCGACCCGGACCGTGTCCGCCTTCATGCGCGTTTCGTCCACGCGGTAGCGCTTGCCGCAGGCATCACAGAGGACGTCGATCATCTTCGGCCTCCCGGTCCCGGTCCCGCCGGCGGGGTGAGCAGGGGAAGGATCGCCTTCTGGAAGGCGACCCGCTTTCGTTCTTCGGGGATTTCGGCCGCGAGCGCCGCCACGAGTTCGGCGGCGCGCTCGGGCGGGATGCCGCCCGCAGCCCCGGGGATGCGGGCGGCGTGCTCCTCGAGCAGCAGCCCCGCGATCGGGCCGACGGCGCGGGCGAGCTCGATCCGCAGCCGCTCGAGGAAGTCTTTCCCGAGAGGCGGCCGCCTCTTGCGCACGACCTCGATCAGCCCCTGGTCGAGGAGCTTTTTCAGGGCGCGCTTGAAGGAGGCGGCGTCGAGGTCCACCTCGGCGGCGATCTGGTAGAGGCTTTTTTCCTCCTCGATCGCCAAAAGCAGGCGCACCATGTCCGCGTCGAGGGAGACCCCCCGGTCTTCCCCCGAGATCGTCTTGCGGAAGTGCAGGCCCGCCGCGGTGGTGGGGGTGAAATCCATCGCCGCGCCGCTCAGGTCCGTCCCTTCTTTTCGAGCTCCGCGCGCAGCTTCTTCTCCATCTCGGCGAAGAGGGACTTCTTCTTCCCGGCCTGCTCGGCCTGGATCGCCTCGACCTTGCGTTCGATCTGGCGCTGGTGCTCGCGGAAGCGGCGCAGCTCCTCCTCGAGGCGCTTTCCCGTCTCCCCGCGGGGGATCTCCTCGATCCGCAGGTGGTCCCGCAGAAAGACGCGGTCCCCGAAGGAGCCCTGGACCACCTCCACCGCGCCCAGCTCGGCGAGCCGGCGCAGCACGATCCCGCCGCGCTCGGCCGAGAAGTCGAGGAGCCGGCAGAGGTCCTCCAGGGTGGCGGGCTGGGCGGTGCGGTGCTCGTGGAGGCGCAGCGCGGCGACGAGGAGGTGGGCTTCGGTGTAGAGATCGGGCTCCGGGCGATTCATGGGTGCCTTCCCCGCGGCGGCTTGACTTCGGAAGGCGCCCAGAGTAGCATTTTCCTTTGTTTTGTCAAGGTGATCCACAGGCGGGTGCACCCGCGCGCAAGGAGGGGTCCGATGACGGAGATCGTGGAAGTGAAGGCCAGGGAAATCCTCGACTCGCGGGGCAACCCGACCGTCGAGGTCGAGCTCGAGCTCGTCTGCGGGGCGCGCGGCCGCGCCGCCGTGCCCTCCGGGGCCTCGACCGGGAGCCGCGAGGCGATCGAGCTGAGGGACAAGCGCTCCAAGCGTTACGGCGGCAAGGGGGTGCTCGCGGCGGTCAAGAACGTGACCGAGAAGATCGCCCCCGCCGTCTGCGGCATGGACGCGATGGCGCAGGAGGCGCTCGACCGGCGTCTGATCGAGCTCGACGGGACGGCGAACAAGTCGCGGCTGGGGGCGAACGCGATCCTCGGGGTCTCGCTCGCCGCCGCGCGGGCGGCGGCCGCGGCGGTCGGCCTCCCGCTCTTCCGCCATCTCGGGGGCCTCCGGGCGCGGACGTTGCCCATCCCCCAGATGAACATCGTGAACGGCGGGGCCCACGCCGCGAACACGCTCGACTTCCAGGAGTACATGATCCTCCCCGTCGGCGCCGAGAGCTTCGCCGAGGCCCTGCGCATGGGGGCGGAGACCTTCCATGCGCTCAAGGCGATTCTGCGCAAAAAGGGCTTCGCCACGGGGGTCGGCGACGAAGGCGGCTTCGCCCCCGATCTCCCCGACAACGAGGCGGCCTTCGGGCTCATCCTCGAGGCGATCCGCGCCGCGGGCTACCGGCCGGGCAAGGACATCGCCCTGGGCCTCGACGCCGCCGCCAGCGAGTTCTGCGAGGGCGGCCGCTACCGCCTGCGCGCCGAGAACAAGCGCCTGGCGGCCAAGGAGATGGTCGATCTCTATGAAAGGCTGCTTGAGCGCTACCCGATCGTCTCGATCGAGGACGGGCTCGCCGAGGGCGACTGGGAGGGCTGGCGCCTGCTCACCGACCGGCTCGGCGGTGCGGTGCAGCTCGTGGGCGACGACATCTTCGTCACCAACCCGGCGATCCTCCGCAAGGGGATCGAGCAGGGGGTCGGAAACGCCGTCCTGATCAAGCTCAACCAGATCGGCACCCTGACCGAGACGCTCGAGGCGATCGAGCTCGCCCGCGAGGCGGGCTACGCGACGGTGATCTCCCACCGCTCGGGGGAGACCGAGGACGCCTTCATCGCCGATCTCGCCGTGGGCGCCGAGGCCGGCCAGATCAAGACCGGGTCGCTGTCGCGCAGCGAGCGCATCGCCAAGTACAACCAGCTGCTGCGCATCGAGGAGGAACTGGGCGAAGCGGCACGCTTCTGCCGCACGATCTTCTGAGGCGAAGCGGCGCCTGCGGGCGCCGCTTCCGTTTTGAAGCCGCCCCGCCGGGGAGAAGGGGGTGCCGGATGCCGTTTTCCACGAAATTCATCTTCGTCACCGGCGGGGTGCTCTCTTCGCTCGGCAAGGGGCTCGCCTCGGCCTCGATCGGCGCGCTCCTCGAGAGCCGGGGGCTGACGGTGTCCCTCCAGAAGCTCGACCCCTACATCAACGTCGACCCGGGGACGATGAACCCCTTCCAGCACGGCGAGGTCTACGTCACCGACGACGGCACCGAGACCGACCTCGACCTCGGCCACTACGAGCGCTTCACCCACGCCGTGATGGGCCGGAGAAACAACTACACGACGGGGAAGATCTACCACTCGGTGATCACCAAGGAGCGCCGCGGGGACTACCTCGGGGGCACGGTCCAGGTGATCCCGCACATCACCGACGAGATCAAGCGCTGCATCCGCGATCTCGCCGACGGGGTCGACGTGGTGATCGTCGAGATCGGGGGCACGGTGGGCGACATCGAGAGCCTGCCCTTCCTCGAGGCGATCCGCCAGTTCCGCGCCGACGTCGGCAAAGACAATGTCCTCTACATCCACCTGACGCTCGTCCCCTATATCCGCACCTCGGGCGAGGTGAAGACCAAGCCGACCCAGCACAGCGTCAAGGAGCTGCGCAGCATCGGCATCCAGCCCGACATTCTTCTCTGCCGCACCGAGCGGCTGCTCTCCAAGGAGATCAAGGCGAAGATCGCCCTGTTCTGCAACGTGGGCGTGGATGCGGTGATCACGGCGAAGGACGTCGAGTGCATCTACGAGGTGCCGCTGGTCTTCCACGCCGAGGGGCTGGACCACAAGATCGTGGAACTCCTGAACATCTGGACCCGCGCCCCGCGGCTGGACGACTGGGAGGATCTCGTCCGGCGCTTCCGCGAACCCGCCCACGAGGTGACGATCGCCATCGTCGGCAAGTACGTGAACCTGACCGAGTCCTACAAGAGCTTGAACGAGGCCCTGCACCACGGCGGGGTGGCGAACCGCAGCCGCGTGCGGCTCTTCTTCGTCGACTCCGAGCAGCTCACCGCCGAGAACTCAGGCGAGCGGCTCGCGGCCGCGGACGGGATCCTCGTCCCCGGGGGGTTCGGAAGCCGCGGGATCGAGGGGAAGATCGCCGCGGCACGCTGGGCGCGCGAACAGGGGATCCCCTACTTCGGGATCTGCCTGGGGATGCAGACCGCGGTGATCGAGTTCGCGCGCCACGTGGCCGGACTGGCGCGCGCGAACAGCACCGAGTTCGACCCGCTCACCCCCGACCCCGTGATCCACCTGATGACGGAGTGGTTTGACGAGCGGACCCAGAGCCTGCAGCGCCGCGACGAATCCACGGAGAAGGGGGCGACCATGCGCCTGGGCGCCTACCCTTGCCGGCTCGCCGAGGGAAGCCTCGCGCACCGGATCTACGGCCGCGGGGAGATCTCCGAGCGCCACCGCCACCGCTACGAGTTCAACAACGCCTACCGCGAACGGCTCACCGCGGCCGGGTTGGCGCTGAGCGGGCTTTCACCCGCGGGGGACCTGGTCGAGATCGTGGAGCTTCCCGGCCACCCCTGGTTTCTCGGCTGCCAGTTCCACCCCGAGTTCAAGTCCAAGCCGATGGACCCCCACCCCCTCTTCCGCGACTTCATCCGCGCCGCACGCGATCGCGCGCACGCCCGCGGCCGCTGACCGACCCTCCGCCGCCGCTTCAAGAAGCCTGATCCCTTGAGGGGAAGGCGAGTTTCGGCACCAAGCGGTTCACACCTCCTGCCGCTTGCGCCTCAGGGCGCTGACATGGGAGCCCCGAGGCCAAGGAGAGCCCTGCTTGCCGCCGGCGTCCTCGAAGGCGCCTTGGCCCCTCGCCGGTTGGCGCTCGAAGGGCAAGCTCCCCGGGGGGTGGCCTTCCGGCCGCGGCTCACCGCCGGGGACGGAAGTCCCCTCCCCGCCGCCGCGGCGCGGGCCTTTCGCGGGGCAAGCCGCCTGCGGCCCGCCCCAAACTATTTCTTGAGGATCTGCTCGAGGGTTTTCTGCGCGCAGTCGGGGCAGTAGCTCGAGGTGATGTCGAGCTTCGCGCGCTGGTGGATGAACTGTTCTACGGGGACCCAGGGGCCCTGGCCGGGGACCTTGCCCGTGTCGTCCCGGATCTTCTTGCAGACGCAGCACATGGGGAGGATCTTCTGGTAGAGGTGGATCTTGCGCGTGAGCTCGAGCTTCTCGAGGCAGCGCTCCACGCGGAACTGGATCTCGGAGGATTCGCAGGGCTTGAGCATGTAGTCGTCGGCCTGGTTGCGCAGGGCCTCGATCGCCGAGAGCATGTCGCCGAACCCCGTGAGCAGGATGACCATCGTGGTCGCGTTTTTTTCCTTGCTTTTTTTGAGCACCTGGATCCCGTCGATGTGCTCCATGACGAGGTCGGTGATCACCAGATCGAAGGACTGGCGCTCGAGGAGCTCGAGGGCCTTTTCCCCGCTGTTCACCCGGGTCACGCGGTAGCCGCGCTGTTCCAGGTCTTCGCCGATCCCCTCGAGGATGAAGGGGTCGTCGTCGACGAGGAGGAGATCGTAGGTGACGGCCGGCGCTGGGTTCTGCGGCATGGGGCTCGCCTCCGGGGGGCAAGGAACGCGAAAAGGGATCATCGGCCGCGGCCGGCTGGGGCCGCGACCGGTTTGATCCCCTATGATAGCACGGATCGGGGCGGGAGGGAAAGAGGGGAGGCGGAAGCCGCCTCAGCTCCGCGGCGCGAGCCGGGCGACGATCGCCTCGGCGATCTTCTCCGCCGAGCGGCCGAAGAGCTCCTCGATCGGCAACAGCTCGAGGTGCTCGTCCTTCCAGGGGACCGAGTTCTCCTGGACGATGTTCTTGATGTTCTCGAACTTGCCGCCCAGGGCGCGGATTTTGAGCTCGAGCGGGACCTCCTCCCGGAAGCGGATGTGGAGCAACAGCAGCCGCTCGATGCGGCCGGCGGCGCCGGGCTCCGCCCCGAGGACCGGGATCACGAGGATGCTGCGGTCGTCCTTGCGGCCCTTGCCGATGTAGACGTTCCCCTGGCGGACGATGATGCGCTTGGTGCCCTTGAGCTCGGAATCGGATTCGACGCGCGAGGGGATCGCCGCCGTCGCCCCCCGCTTCACCTCGACGGCGATCCTCGTCTTCTCGTCGGGTTCGCCGAGGAGGTTCAGCCCCTCGATGCGGTAGAGGATCGAGCCCTCGATGCCCGCCACGACCCCCTGGAGGTTCCTGAGGACGATCACGTTCGCCGGGGTCAGCCGGGAGGGCGCGATCCCCTCCTGGGCGAGGGCCTCGAAGAGCAGGCCCTGCGGGGCCTCCTCGAGGCGGCTCGTCCCCACGGTCACGGTCTTCGCCTGGTGCTTGATCGCGTCCACGGGCCGCGCGAGCAGTCCCACCGCCTCGGCGAGCCGCTCGAGGAGCAGCCGGAGCAGGTTCGCGGCCGTCCCCTGCTCGCCGAAGTCGATCTCGAAGTCCGCGATCGGCAGCCGGCCCGTCAGGTACTTCAGCAGCAGCGTGATGTCGGTCGCCGCGTCGTAGCCGACCGCGAGCGGCAGCTCGCGCCGCGCGCGGCGCTCGCGGAACTCGCGGTAGAAGGCGGCGGCCTTCTCGCGGAAGGCGCGGTCGAGGACGAGCTCGTTGACGTCCCGGCCCGCCTCCCGGGCGGCGGCGATCGCGGCGAGGAGCTCTTCCTGGAAGCGGAAGAGGAAGCGCGAGCCCTCGTGGATCGCCAGCGCCGCGTGATACCCCCACAGGTGGCCGGCCAGCGTGTTCAACACCGGGGCGAGGTGCTCCTCGACCGCGGGCACCGGGATCACGTCCTCGGCGAAGGGCGCAAAGCGCTCCTCGCCCTCGTCGCAGATGACGACCGGGGTCGCTCGGTGGGCGCGGAAGATGGCCGTGTCCTTGACGAGGTCGCCCAGCACCGCGGGGTGCGCGCCCGCGGCGCAGACGAGGATCAGCGGCTCCGAGGAGAGGTCGATGTGCTTTTTGTCCTCGACGTAGTCCGAGGAGATCGTCTTGTAGCAGAGCTCGCTCAACTTGATGCGGATCTCGTCGGCCGAGGCCTTGTTGGGGCCGCTGCCGACGACCGCCCAGTAGGTCTTGCCCGCGGCGAGCCGCGCCGCGGACCGCCGGATCCGCTCTTCTTGGGCGAGCACCCGGCGCATCCGGCCCGGCAGCGCGCGCAGCCGCTCGAGCTCTTCGGAGACGAAGCGGCCGTCGCGGCGGCCGGTCAGCCGGGCGAGGAAGAGCCCGAGAAGCGCGCCGGCCACGATCTGCGCGTAGAAGGCCTTGGTCGAGGCGACCGACATCTCGATGTCGCGGCCGCTGCTCGTGTAGAGAACGCCCTGGGTCTTGAAGGTGAGGTCGGACTCGCGGCGGTTGACGATCGCGATCGTGGCCGCCCCCCGCTCGCGGGCGAGGTCCACGGCGCGGTTCGTGTCGGTCGTGGTGCCGGACTGGCTGATCGCGACCACCAGGGCGTCGGCGAGCCCCTGCCGCCCCCCGGCGGCCCCGACCGCCAACCCGCTCAGCTCCGAGGCCTTCATCGCCTGGACCGCGACCGCCGGGTCCTGGAGGTAATGGCCGAGCAGGTTCGCGGCGACCTGCGCGGCGACCCCGGCCGTCCCCTGGCCGATGAAGAAGACGCGGCGGATTTCGCCCGCCGCGAGGCGGCGGCGGAGCGCCTCGGGGACGGCGCGCTCGTCGAGGGCGACCTCGAGGCGGCCGGTTTCGGGGTCGGCGACCTTCCAGCGGTTCTGGAGCGTGCGCTCCACGGAGAGCGGCGACTCGGAGATCTCCTTGAGGAAGTAGTGGGGGTAGCCCTGCCGGTCGATGTCGCGCGAGGTGAGCTGCGAGCGAAGCAGGCGCCGGTCTTCGAGCGGGACCGGGGTCCCGTCGTAGCGCAGGAGGCGGATCCCCCGGGCGCCGCCCGCCGCCTCCTGGTCGAGGACGGCGATTTCGCCCTGGACGGGGCCGTGGGCGCCGGGGTGGGCCTTTTCCCCCTCGAGACGGATGTAGTCGCTGGTCTCCTCGATGAAGCCGTAGACCTCGGAGGTGGGCATGTAATGGTCGGGGGCGATCCCGACGAACATCGCCTGGCCGCTTCCGCGCTGGGCGAGAAAGAGCTTGCCCGGGGCGAGGCTCGTGTGCACGGCGATGGCGTGGGAGCCGCGAAAATCGTTCACCGCGCGGCGGAACGCCTCCTCGACGCTCACGCCGCCGCGCAGGTGGCGCTCGATCCAGAGGGGGATGATCTTGGTGTCGGTCGTGACCTCGGGGGGGATCCTAACGCCCTCCGCCTCGAGAAGGGCCTTCAACTCCTCGAAGTTGTCGATGTCGCCGTTCAGGCAGGCGTGGATGACGGCGCAGCCCGCGTCCCGCCGCCCGGCCGCGGTGCCGTTGTCGACGGGGTGGCAGTTCGCCTCGGTGATCGCCCCGACCGAGGCCCAGCGCGTGTGCGCGTTCACGGTGAAAAAGCGGGCCGGCCGGGCAAGCAGCGCGTGCAGCACGCGGTCGGAGGCGATTTCCCGGCGCAGGAAATCGATGTTGTCGCCCAGGCTGCCGATCTCGCGGGCGACCTTGTAGGTGAGGGCCGCGGCGACTTGGTCGCCCGCGCGGTGCAGGCGGATGCCGCCGTGGAGGAGGGGCTCGCGGCCGGACCGGGCGGCGAACTGGGCTTCGAGGCGGCGGCGGCGGAGCTCCTCCTCGAAGCGGCCGAACTCGGCGCCGGAGAGGCTGAAAAGGAGCGAGACCCCGGCCGAGTCGCGGCCGCGCACCTCCATCCGGTCGATGCTGTTCAGGACGGCGTTCACGTCCCGGAGCGCAAGCAGCCCCTCGGCGGGCGGCGGCTCCGGAAAGGAGGCCGCGAGGGCCTCGACGCGCCCGATGTTGTTCAGCATCTCGGCCTTAAGCCACCAGGCGATGTCTCTGAGCCGCTCGATCCGCTCGGAGGCCCGCTCGGCCTCGGCGCCGGGGAGGCGGCCGGCGTGCTCGCGGAAGAGATGGGCCTCGCGCTCCGCCGCCTCCCCGATCCGGGAGGCGAGATCGCGCGCCCGGTCCCGAGCCGCAGGATCCGAAAAGAGCGTGAGAAACGCGGACCTGCGCCTGAGCCGCAGGACCTCGCGGGAAAGGGCCGCGATCCCCTCCTCGCCGATAGGGGGATCCGGGGCGGGGCCCCGTGCCTCGCGGGCGAGCACGGCGTCGGCGAGCTCCCCGATCCGACCCCAGTCGGGCCGCTCCGGCGCGGCGGCGCGCCGGAAGGCGACGATGCCCGCGATGCCGCAGCCGAGGCGGTTTGGCGCCAGCGGAAAGAGGACGATCGCGCCGGGGGGCACGGAGGCGGGGTGGCGACCGAAAAAGACGGGCGCCCGCAGGAGGCGGGCGAAGCCGCAAAGGCGCCCTTTCAGGGCGGCGGCCGCGGTGCGAAGGAGACGACGGCGGGGCATGGTCACCTCAAACGGGGACCGGCGGGCGCTCCGTTCGCGAACCCCCGCCGGTGCAAGGATCGAACCCAATTCCGGAAAGCGTAGCGAACATCTCCGGAAAGCACAAACCGTGCCGTTTACTTCAAAGCGCTTCCCGGAGGCACCGGTTTGACGGGGGCGACGAGGACGGGCCCCGCTTCGCCGCCGGCCGCAAGGAGCATCCCCTGGGAGACGACCCCCATCAGTTTCGCGGGCTTGAGGTTGGCGATGACGATGACCTGGCGGCCGACCAGCTCCTCGGGCCGGTAGTGCTCGGCGATCCCGGCGACGATGGTGCGCCGCTCGCCGCAGTCGATCTCGAGCTTGAGGAGCTTTTTCGCTTTGGGGAGCGGCTCGGCGGCGAGCACGGTGGCCGCGCGCAGATCGAGCTTGAGAAACTCCTCGATGCCCACCTCGGGCTTGCGGGTCGGTGTCTCCGGGGCGGCGGCCGCCCCCGGCGCCGCGGCCTCCGGGCCGGGCTCCGCCGTGGCCGGCTCGACGCGGGGAAAGAGGGCGCTCGCCTTGCCGAGCCTCGTCCCGGCGGGAAAAGGTTGCCACAATTTCATGTCTTCCAGGTTCGTAAACCGGGGATCCGCCTCCAGACCGAGCTGGGCCTGCATGCGGGCCGACGTGTGCGGCATCACCGGGTGGAGCAGCCCCGCGACGAGCCGCATCCCCTTGAGCAGGCTCGCCAGCACCGCCTCGAGCTGCGGCCGGGTGCTCTTCTTCTTGGCGAGCTCCCAGGGTGCGCTCAGGTCCACCGCCTTGTTCAGGCGGCCGACGAATTCCCAGACGGCGGCGAGCGCGCGGTGGAATTCGAAGGCCTCCATGGCGCGCTCGTACTCGAGGACCGTGCGCACGGCCTCGGGCCCGAGCCCCAGCCCGTACTGCCGCGCCGTCTCGGGGTCGACGGCGGGGACGACCCCGTCCATATACTTCCAGGCCATGGTGAGCACACGGGAGAAGAGGTTGCCGAGATCGTTGGCGAGGTCCGCGTTCAGGCGCTGGACGAGGGCCTCCTCGCTGAAGGAGGCGTCGACGCCGAAGGCCATCTCGCGCAGGAGAAAATAGCGGAAGGCGTCCAGGCCGTAGCGGTCCTTGAGGGCGAGCGGTTCGACCACGTTGCCCAGGCTCTTCGACATCTTGCCCTCCTCCACCTTCCAGTAGCCGTGCACGTGGAGGTGCCGGAAGAGGGGGATCCCGGCCGCGCGCAGCATGCAGGGCCAGTAGATGGCGTGGGGCTTGAGGATGTCCTTGGCGATCAGGTGGCGGGCGGCCGGCCAGAAGGCGGCGAAGAGCTCGCCCTCCGGCCAGCCCAGGGCCGAGACGTAGTTGAGCAGCGCATCGAACCAGACGTAGGTCACGTAGCGCTCGTCGAAGGGCAGCGGGATTCCCCAGTCGAGGCGCGAGCGCGGCCGCGAGATGCACAGGTCCTCGAGCGGCTCGCGCAGGAAGGCCAGGACCTCGTTGCGGTAGCGCTCGGGGCGGATGAAATCGGGGTGCCGCCGGATGTGGTCGACGAGCCAGTCCTGGTAGCGGCTCATGCGGAAGAAATAGTTCGCCTCGCGGATCCGCTCGGGGGCGACCCGGTGGTCCGGGCATCGGCCCTCGACGAGCTCGCGCTCGGTGTAGAAGCGCTCGCAGCCGAAGCAATAGAGCCCCTCGTATTCGCTGAAGTAGATGTCGCCCGCCTCGTGGATCCGGCTGAGGACGCGGGCGACGACGGCCTGGTGCCCGGGGTCGGTGGTGCGGATGAAGCGGTCGGGGGCGATGGCGAGCTCCGGCCAGAGCTCGCGGAAGAGGCGGCTGACGCGGTCGACGTACTCCCGGGGGCTGAGGCCCTCCTTGCGGGCCGCGCGCACGATCTTGTCGCCGTGCTCGTCGGTGCCGGTCAGGAAAAAGACCCTCTCCCCGCGCATGCGCTGAAAGCGGCTGGCCGCGTCGGCGACGAGGGTCGTGTAGGCGTGGCCGAGGTGCGGCCGGGCGTTCACGTAGTAGATGGGGGTCGTGATGTAAAAGGCCATGCTCATTTCCTCTCCGGGGGCTGTCGCGGCTGGACGCTGTCGGCCGGGACCTCGACCTCGGCGCCGGTTTCGATCTTCACCGCGATCCGGCCGCCGATGGGGTTGTGGCGCACGATCTTTCCCGCACCCTTCGGGGTGTCCACCCAGGAGCCGACCTTGGGGAGATCCTTCTTCAGGTCCTTGTAGGTCTCGTACTCGTAGACGAGGCAGCACATCAGGCGGCCGCACTGGCCGGAGATCTTCGTCGGGTTGAGCGAGAGGCCCTGCTCCTTGGCCATGCGGATCGAGACCGGGTCGAATTTTTCGAGGTGGGTGGCGCAGCAGAGCTCCCGGCCGCAGCGGCCCATCCCGCCGCACATCTTGGTCTGGTTGCGGATGCCGACCTGGCGCATCTCGATCCGCGTGCCGAGTTCGCGGACGAGCATCTTGAGCAGCTGCCGGAAGTCGACGCGGCCCTCGGAGGTGAAGAAAAAGGTGATCTTCGAGCCGTCGAAGGCCTTCTCGACGGCGAAGAGGTTCATGGGCAGGTTCAGCTCGCGGATGAAGCGGCGGCAGAGCCGGAAGGCGTCACGCTCCTGGGCCGCGTTCTTCTCGCGCTGCTCGAAATCGCGCGGGGTGGCCAGGCGGTAGACTTTCTTGAGCGGCCTGTCGGCCGGCCAGTCCTCGACCCAGCGCGGCGGGGCGGCCACGGTGGCGAGGCTCAGGCCCTGCTCGGTTTCGACGATGACCGCGTCCCCGGGCGCGAGCACGAAGGCGCCGGCGTCGAAATCGTAGACTTTCCCGGCGGGTTTGAAACGGATGCCGACGACTTTGGCCATCATGTCATCCCGGATTCCCTGAAGGGTTCACGGCCCCGGCGCCGGACCGCGCCGGGAGGGACCCCGCGGCGGCGAGCTCGAGGAAAAGCGCCTCGAGCACCGCCCGCGGCTGGACGTTGGCGGCAAGCCGCCGCTCGGCCCGCTGCAGGGCCTCCCAGGCCCGGGGCGCGAAATCCCCGGGAAGCCGGCCGGCCGCCTCGGCGATCTCGCCCCGCACGTCGCGGTTGACCAGGTGCGCGACGCCCTCGGCCGCGAAGGCGAGGTCCCGCACCCAGGAGGCGACCAGCCCGAGCACCTCCTCGGCCTCGCTGCGCGCGCGGGAGACGCTTGCCGCGAGGAGCAGCGCCCGCAGCGGCGGCCCGCCGGCCAGTTCGGGCAGCTCGGCGAGGAGCCGGCGGCGCTTCTCCGGCCAGCCTTGGCGCAGCATGGCGAGGGCGCGGGTGACGCTGCCCCCGGCCGTGTCGGCCACGGCCTCGGCCTCCGCCGCGGGCACCCCGTGGGCCCGCTCGAGGATCGCGGCCAGGTGCCGCGCGGCGATCGGCTTGAAGCGCAGCTGCCGGCAGCGCGAGACGATCGTCGGCAGCAGGTCCGCCGCCTGCGGGGCCGTCAGGACGATCAGCGTCCGCTCGGGCGGCTCCTCGAGCACCTTCAACAGCGCGTTCGCCGCGTGGGGGTTCAGCCGCTCGGCACCGGCGATCAGGGCCACGCGGTGCCGCCCCTCGTAGGGCTTGAGCGCCAGTTCCCGGCACAGCTCGCGCACCTGGTCGATGCGGAACTCCTTCCCCGCGGGTTCGAGCACGAGGACATCGGGGTGGCTGCCGGCGGCGATCCGGCGGCAGGGGCCGCAGTCGCCGCAGGGCAGGGACCCGACCGCCCCCCCGCCGGCCGCGCAGTTCACGGCCATGGCCAGCGCGCGCGCCGCCGTGCGCTTGCCCACGCCCTCGATGCCGGTGAAAAGCAGGGCGTGCGGGAGGGTCCCGTGGCGGAGAAAATCGAGGAGGGTCCGGACGACACGGTCCTGGTCGATGATGGCGTCGAAACCGGGCAGTTCAGGCTTCCTTCGGGGAGTCGACCCGTTCCTTGAGCTCCTTGCCCGACTTGAAGAACGGAAGCTTCTTGGGGCGGATGGTCACCTTGTCGCCGGTCTTCGGGTTGCGGCCCACGTAGCTCTTGTATTCCTTGACGAAAAAGCTGCACAGCCCGCGGATCTCGACCCGCTCCCCGCGGGCGAGCGCGTCGGCCATGTGGTCGAAGAAGATCTGCACGACCTGGGCGGCTTCGGCCTTGGAGATGTTCGCTTCCGTTTTCAGCGCGGAGATGAGCTCCAGCTTGTTCATGAACCCTCCTCCCGAACGGGCGCGCGCCCGATCAGGTTTTCCTTATATTCCCGATGCCTATTCGCTGTCAAGCCGTCAGCCGAGAACCGGCGGCAGAAGCTCTACATCCCCTTCGTCCACCTCCACCGCGGCGAATTGGCCGAGGGCCTCGACGTTCACCACCACCCGGCCGAAGCCGCGGTAGCGGACGAAGGAGCCCGTCACGCCGGCGAGCGGCCCGCGCACGACGAGCACGCGGTCGCCCTGCCGCAGGCGGGCGCCGGTCGTGATCGGCATCTCCGAGGCGACCATGATCCGGAGCGAGGCGACCGTTTCCTCGGCGACCGGGACCGGCCCGGAGCGGGTGCCGACCAGCCTCACCACGCCGGTGGTCTTGACGATCTCGAGGTGCGTGCGGGGGTGGAGGTCGGTGTGGACGAAGAGGTAGCCGGGGAAAAGAGGCACCTCGATCATCAGGCGCCGGTCGCGGCGCGCGCTGCGCACCTTGACCCGCGGGAGAAAGACCTCCATCGATTTCTTGAGCAGCCCCTCGAGCACCACCTGCTCGTGGCGGCTCTTCGTGTGCAGCACGTACCATTGCGGGGTGAGGCGTTTGTCTTCCATCTCCAAACCCGTCTTTCCTCCCGCCCCGGGCGGCCTCAGAACCCGAACTCCCCGATCCCTTTCAGCCGGATGCGGACGCGGGCGCCCAGGTCCTCTTCCTCGAGGCCGAAGACGGCCTCGATCGCCCAGCAGGGGGCGTCGTAAACGAAGCCCAGGCCGTAGGCCGGGGAACGGCCGCTTTCGATGTCCCGCTCGTAGCTGCCGAGCAGGCTCAGCCGCTCGCTCACCGCGAGGCGGCCGTCGAGCCGCAGGCTGTGGATGCGGCGCTGCTCGGTCGTTTTCTGGGGCTCCAGGATCTGGCCGAACTCGTACTCGTCGTTTTTCTCGTCCTCGCTCGTGTCCCGGTCCCAGCGGTAGCCGACGAAAAGGTGGTTGCCGCGGCGCTCCCCGAGCTCGAGCGTGAGCGAGCCGCGGTCGACCCGGTTCGTGTGCGGGTTCCAGGCGATCTCCTGTTCGAGCCGCAGGGGATCCATCCACAGGAGGTTCACGCGGCTGGCGACGGCCGAAAAGGGCTCCCGGTGGCGGGCGAAATCGTAGTATTGCCGCAGCCGCCAGCGCAAGAGGTCGCGATAGGCCACGGGGCCTGCGGCCTCCGCGGCGGCGGCCGGTTCCTCGCCCTCGGCCCCGGCCGGGGACTCCGGCCGCAGCCGGGCGGTGAAGGTCTGGGTGAGTCCGTAGCTCACGCGGTTGCGGTTTTCGATGCGGTCGCGGGAATCGATGTTCGGCAGCCGCTCCTGGGCGGCCTCGGGGACGTAGGTGTGGGCGATCTCCGGCGCCACCCGGTGCCGCAGGCGCTCGACCCGGCCTTCGCCGCCCTCGTAGACGCGGTAGACCTCGGTGCCGACGACCAGCCGGGTGTCGTAGAGTTCGCGGTGGAAGTACTCGTCCTCGGACCAGGGGGTCCCCTCCTGCGCCTCGTACTGCTGCCAGAGGGTCTGGCGGAAGCCGACCGAGGGCTCGACCGTGAGGTAGGGGAAGAAGGACCAGGGCAGGTAGAGGCGCGGCCAGAGGTCGGCCCGCTGCACGCCGAAGCCGCGACGGCGGTAGAAATGGTCGTACTCCGAGCTCAGGCTGGCATGGAAGGGGGTCTCCAGGGCCTGCTGCTTCGGCGCGGCGAAGACGACGACGGGCAGCCGCTGGGTGGTCTCCTTGCGGTTCTGGCCCTTGCGCACGTCGTCGTAGAGGATCGCCCCCCCGCTCAGGCTGACCTGCTGGAAGCCGCGGCTCACCCAGAGCCGGTTCACGCGCACGGGGTCGTCGAAATCGTCGATCGTGCGGCCCAGGAACTCGCGGAAGAGGGACTCGGAGTCCCTCCAGCCCATCTGCCCCGTCTTGAAGAGCCGCAGATAATCTTGGTCGCTCAGGAGGTCGAGGTCGAGCCGGCCGAAGGCGCCGGCCGGGAGCGGGCCGGCATGGCTCGCCCGCAGCCACCAGCGGTCGCGGTTGGGGCGGAAATAGGTTCCCGAGGGGTCCGTGTAGCCCCAGTCGGAACTTGTGCCGCCGGAGCCGTCGTCCACCTTGTCGTCGTGGAGGAAGTCGAAGAGGACGGCCCCCTTGGTGTCGCGGTCGAGGTAGTAGCGGAACTCGACCCCCGGCCGCACCCCGCGCGCGGTCAGGCCCTCCACGAACAAGGTCAGGTCCTTGCGGTCGTCGATCGCCCAATAATACGGCTGGCTGTAGAAGGCCCCCTTGCGTCGGCTGTAGCCCATTTCCGGGAAGAGAAAGCCGCTCTGGCGCTTGTCCCGCGCCGGGAAGGAGACAAAGGGGGTGTAGAAGAGGGGGAAGTCGCGCACATGGAGGAGGGCGCCCCAGGCCGTCCCCGCGCCGTCCCCCTGCACGCGGATGTCGCGGCCGGAGATTTTCCAGGCGGGCGGGGAGCCGTCGCAGGTCGTGATCTCGCCCTCCGGGATGCGGTAGAGGTCGGGGCCCGTCTTGTCGATCCGCGCGCCCCAGATGCGGTAGTTGTTTTGGCGGATGAAGACCACGGCTTGGTCGAGCCGCCCGGTCTCGTTGTGGAGATCGTAGACGAGAGATTCCCCGCGCAGCTCGTCCCCCCCCACCCGCACGACGACGTGGCCCTCGGCCTCGAGAAGGCCCGTCCCGCGGTGGTAGCGGATGCGGTCGGCCTCGATCGAGCGGTCCAGGCGCCAGAGGACGACCCCGCCCTCGGCCTCGAGAAGATCGGCCTCACGGTCCTCGCGCAGGCGGTCGGCCTCGATCTCCCAGGGGGTTTCGGGCGGGGCCGCGCCGGGGGCGGCGGGGAGCCCCTGGGCCCGGGCCGCCCCCGGCGGAAGAACGAAAGCGAGGAGCGCCGCGAGCAGCACGACCCGGAGCGACGATCCCCGCCTATCGCCTCTGGCGGCGGTCATGGCGGCCGGGCCTGGGTGCGGGGAGCGGTTCACGGCGGGCGTTCCTCCAGGCGGTTTTTTTTGCGTCTCCGGCACGGGGGGCGGCGCCCCGGATTCCTGAACCCTTGCGCGCCGACGGGAACTTCGCTATAAAGCGAAGGCTCGGTCAAAAGTCAAGATATTGTTTCGCATGGATATTCTTCTGACCAACGACGATGGCGTCCACGCCCCGGGGCTGCGTGCGCTCGAGGCCGTGCTGGCCGCCGAGCACACCGTGACGATCGTCGCCCCCGACCGCGAGCGCACGGCGATCGGCCACGCGATCACGCTCCACCAGCCCCTCCGGGCGGAGCGGGTTTGCGAAAACGGCGGCTCTCCCGCCTTCGCCGTGAACGGCACCCCGGCCGACTGCGTCAAGCTTGCCTTGCTCGATCTCCTCGGCCGCACCCCGGATCTCGTGATCTCGGGACTGAACCGCGGGGCGAACGTCGGCGTCAACATCAACTATTCCGGCACGGTCGCCGCGGCCCGCGAGGCGGCCCTGCGGGGCATCCCGGCGATCGCGGCCTCGATCGCCTCCGGCGCCCCCTACCCGCCGCGGCAGGCGGCTTCCTTCGTCGCCCGGCTCGTCGCCCGGCTCTCCCTCCGGCGGCTTCCGCCGCGCACCTTGCTCAACGTCAACTTTCCCGCCGTGCCCTGGGAAGAGATCGCCGGCGTGCGGCCGAGCCGCCAGGGGCTTACCCTCTTCGCCGAATACGTCGAGAAGCGGCTCGACCCGCGGCGGCAGCCCTACTACTGGCAGGGCGCCGACACCCAGGACTTCGAGGACGACCCCGAGGTCGACGGGGCGGCGCTGCGCCGCCGCTTCATCACGGTGACGCCGATTTCCTGCGACGCCACCGACTACCGGCTGCTCGCCGAGCTCGGCTCCTGGGATCTCGGCCGTCCGGCGGACGGGTAGGCGGGCCTTCCATGTCCCCCGGGAAACCGGTCTTCATCACCTTCGAGGGCGGCGAGGGCGCCGGCAAGACGACCCAGATCCTCCACGTCGCCGCCTTCCTCGCCGAACGCGGCCGAAGCTGCATCCTCACCCGCGAACCGGGCGGGACCGACCTCGGGCGCAAGATCCGCGCGCTGCTGCTCGATCCCGCCCACGTCGCCATGGACGCGCGGACGGAGCTCCTGCTCTACATGGCCGACCGCGCCGAGCACCTGGCGCGCGTGGTGCGCCCCGCGCTCGCCGCCGGGCGGGTCGTCCTCTGCGACCGCTTCTTCGATGCGACCGTGGTCTACCAGGGGGCCGCCCGCGGCCTCTCCATGGAGTGGGCCGAGACCCTCCACGAGCTCGTCTTCCCCGGGGTGCGGCCCGATCTCACGCTGCTGCTGGATCTTGCGCCCGAGGTGGGGCTGGCGCGCGCGCGGCGCCAGATGGAGAAGGGCGGGCGGGCCGCGCGCGAGGGCCGCTTTGAGAACGAGGAACTCGGCTTCCACCGCCGGGTGCGGGAAGGCTACCTCGAGCTCGCCCGCCGCCGGCCGGAGCGCTTCCGCGTGATCGACGCCGGCCGCGGCGAGGCGGAGGTGAAGGCCGATCTCCTGCGGGCGGTGGCGGGCTTTCTGGGGATCCCGCCCCCCGGGGGGGAGACGCCGTGAACCCCGAACGATTCCCGCTGCGGGGCGCAAGCCTCCTCGAGGCCATCGGCAACACGCCGCTCGTCGAGATCCGGCGTTTGAACCCCCACGGGCGGGTGCGGGTCTTCGCCAAGCTCGAATCCCTCAACCCCGGCGGCTCGATCAAGGACCGGCCCGCGCTCGCCATGATCGAGGCCGCCGAGCGCTCCGGCGAGCTCACCCCCGACAAGACCGTGATCGAGGCGACGAGCGGGAACACGGGCATCGGGCTTGCGCTCGTCTGCGCGGTGAAGGGCTATCGGCTGATGCTCGCCATGTCCGAGGCCGTGAGCCTCGAGCGGCGGCGCATCCTCCAGGCGCGCGGCGCCGAGATCCTGCTCACCCCCGGGCACCTCGGCACCGACGGGGCGATCGAGGAGGTCTACCGCCTGGTGCGCGAGAACCCGGAGCGCTTCGTCGCCGTCGACCAGTACAACAACGAGGCCAACTGGAAGGCCCACTACCACGGCACGGCCGCGGAGATCTGGCGGCAGACGGGCGGCCGGGTGACGGCCGTCGTCGCCGCCATGGGGACCACGGGCACCCTGATGGGGGTCTCGCGGCGGCTGAAGGAGCTCAACCCTGCGGTGCGCATCGTGGGGGTCGAGCCCTTCCTCGGCCACGCCATCCAGGGCCTGAAAAACCTGCGCGAAGCCTACACGCCCGGCATCTACGAGAAGGAGCGGCTCGACGAGAAGATCAACATCGAGGACGAGGAGGCCTTCGAGACCGCCCGCCGGCTCGCCCGCGAGGAGGGGCTCTTCGTCGGCATGAGCAGCGGGGCGGCGATGGCGGGCGCCCTCCGGGTCGCAGCACGCCTGCGCGAGGGCCTGGTCGTCGTGATCCTGCCCGACGGCGGGGAGCGCTACCTCAGCACCCCCCTCTTCGCCGCGCGGGAAACCCCGGCGATGCGCCTGCACAACACGCTCACGCGCGCGTGCGAAACCCTCTCGCCCGCCGTCCCCGGCCGGGTCGCCGTTTCCACGAGCGGACCGAACCTCCAGCGGCCCCTTTCGCTCACCGAGGCGCGGCGCTTCGTCGTCGCCGATCTCCTGTGCCGGGCGCTCCGGGCGCGAGGGCTTTCGGTGAAACAGGCGATCGACCTCCCCGACCTCGATCTCCTCCCGGACGGCGGGGCCGCCGTGGCGGTCGAGCGCTTCCGCGGCACCCTCGCCGCCCTGGGCGTCCGGCCCGCCGAGATCTACGCCCGCGCCGGCGAGCACCTCGAGGCGATGGTCGATCTCGCCCGGCGGCTTCTCGACAAGGGCTTCGCCTACGAGAAGTTGCGCTCCCTCTACTTCGACCTCTCGCGGGCCGCGGGCTACGGCCGGCTCTCGGGGGTCGATGCCGCCAAGGTGCGCGTGGGGGCGAGCGTCGACCTGAGCGACTACGAAAAATTGAACCCCCGCGATTTCGCGCTCTTGCGGCGCTGCCGGCTTGCCGACCTCAAGCGCGGCGCCTTTGTCAAAAGCCCCTGGGGCAACGTGCGGCCGGCCTGGCACTTGCAGTCGGCGGCCGCGGCCACGGCCGCCCTGGGGTTCGGCTTCGACCTGCGGGTCGTCGCCCAGGAACTTCTCTTCCCGCACCACGAAAACGAAAACGCGATCGCCGAGGCCGCAAGCGGCGCACCGCTCGCGCGCGCCTGGCTCGCGGTCGCCCCTGTGACCGGCGCGGCCCCGCCCGTGGAAGAGCTCCTTGCCGCGGGCGTCTCCGGCCGCGCCATCCGCGGCGTTCTGCTCTCGATCCACTACCGCCGGCCGCTTTCCTTCTCCGCGGAGAAGCTCGAGGCCGCCGAGCGCGCCCTGCGCCGCGTCGACCGGTGCCTTGCCGGGATGCAGGCCC
Organism: Desulfatibacillum sp.; assembly: GCA_020725555.1. Taxonomy (GTDB): domain Bacteria; phylum Desulfobacterota; class Desulfobacteria; order Desulfobacterales; family SpSt-501; genus SpSt-501. The sequence continues at coordinate 30,203 of DYEU01000027.1, read as the reverse complement.
TCGAGCGAGGCGGGGATCCGCCGGCGGAGGCCGATCAGCTCGCCTTCGACCTGCGCCAGGGGGTGCGCGCCGCGCTCGACGACGACCTCGACCTGCCCGCGGCGCTCGCCGTGATCTTCAAGACCGTGCGGCGGATCCATGCCCTCGCCGCCGCCGGGGCGCTCACCGCCCGCGGGGCGCGGCGGCTGCTCGAGGCCTTCCGGGAGCAAGACGAGGTGCTGAGACTCTTTCCCGCGGGCGAACCGCCGGCCCCGGACGCCGAGCTGCGCGAGCTGATCGCGGCCCGCGCGGCCGCGCGGGCCGCGGGCGACTTTCAGACGGCCGACCGGCTGCGCGAGGAGCTCTTGCGCCGCGGCGTGCGCGTCCAGGACCCCCCCGCCCGCAGCCGCGGGCCGCGGGGCGAGGGGGGGGCGGCGTGAAGGCGGTCCTCTTCCCGCACACCGACCCGCCGGAGGCCTGGGCGGAGCCCCTGAAGGCGGTCTTCAGCGAGGTCTTCGTCTACCGGCCCGACCACCGCCCGCCCCAGGGGAAGGCCGCGGCCTTTTCGTGGGTTCTTTCGCCGCAGGAGGATGCCGGGCGGCTCGAGGCCGAGGTGCGCGCCTGGACGTCGTGGGCCGCGCTGCACCACGGCGGGGCGGGTGTCGCGGCGGCCTGGCAGGCCATGGCCGGCGAAAGGCACGCCGCCGAAGAGCCCGGCGCCCTCGCCGCCCGGATCCGGGGGGCGGGGCCGGGGGCCGCCGGGGGCGGGGCGCAGGAGCTGTGGACCGCCCGGGTGCTGCTTCTCCTTGCGGAGCGGGCCGACCGGGACCGGTGCGAGGCGTCGCGGATCCTCGCCCGCGGCGAGGCGCAACTGAAGCGGCTCGTTGCCGCCATCGCCGGTGATCCGCACCCCCCGGAGGAGCCGGCCGCCGGCGAAGCGGCGGAGGAGACCCTGGGGCAGACCGCGGCGAGGCTCCGCGGGTGGGCGCGGCTCTACCTCGCCCGGCCGGCCGAGGCGGCGGTCTTCGTCACCGCGAGCCCCGCCGCGTTTTCGCTGCTGGAGGAGCGCCTGGCCGGCGCGGCCCGTTATCCCGCGGCAGAGCCCGCCGGGGCCGCGGCGGGGCCTCTTTCCCGGCTTCGGGTGCTCCTCGAGAGCGTGAGCCGGGGCCGGATCCCCCTTTCCCCGGAGCCGCCCGGCCGCACCGCCGCCGAGCCGGCCGGGCTGCTCGCCTTCCCCGGCGTGTCCCCGCTTCAGCTCGTGGAAGCCCTGCTCGACCCGCGGCGGAACCCCCTCGCCGAGGAGGCCCCCGCGGCCGCGCCGCGGGGCGTGACGATCGTCCTGCGGCTTCCCCTGCCGCCGCTTGGTTGAAGCCCGCCGCGAGTCTTGACAGGCCCGTGGGATGTGGTTTATGCACTCGACGGTTTTTTCGCCCCCCACGAGCGAGCCGGCCTGCGGGCCGTCGGGATCCAATCACGAAAGGAGAGCTGCGGATGGCGTTTACCCCCATGGTGGATGAGGAAAAATGCGTCGGTTGTGAAGAATGCGTGGATGTCTGCCCGGTCGAGGTGTTCGAAATGCAGGACGGCAAATCGAAGCCGGTGAACGCCGACGAATGCCTGGGCTGCGAGAGCTGCGTCGAAGTCTGCTCCGAGGGCGCGATCACGGTCGAGGAAAGCTGAAGCCGGCGACGGCGAAGAAAAACCGGCGCCGTGGCGGCGCCGGTTTTTCTTTTGGCGAAAACGGGGCGCCCCCGGCCACGGGTTGCGAAGAAAGCAAATGATGTGCTACATCGATAAGTTATGAAGCAGTACGTCGTCGACCAGCTGCGGCCTGCCGACGAGCGCCGGGTGCGCGAGTTCCTCGAGCGGCGCTATGGGCCGCCCGCTCTCGGGGCGATCTTCTGGGTCCCCCTGGAGGCCGGTCTCCTCAGCCCGCTCCAGAGCGCGCACCGCGACTGCCAGCCGCACTGCGCCGCCATCGAGCTCGAGGCCGGCAGGCTCTCGCTGGAGCTGTTGATCCGCAGCCGGCAGCGGCTGCGCTGCAGCTGCATCGCCTACGCCTCGCGGGCCCAGCGCGAGTGGCTGATCGGCGAGATCGACGCCATGCTCGAGGAGCTCACCATTTCCGTATGACGGCTTCGGGGGAGGCGTTGCGCTCCGTGGGACCGAACCTTTGCCGCTCCCGGCCGATCGCCGCCCTGCACGTCGCCCTGATCATGGCCTGGACGGTTTCGGCCACCTTCGTGCTCGGCGTGGTCGCCGTGTGGGTCTCGGTCTTCTCGCGCTCGGGGAACCTCGTTCACCGGATCGCCCGCCTCTGGGGGCGCTCGATCCTGCTCGTGAGCGGGGTGCGGGTCGCCGTGCGCGGCCGGGAGCACCTGGACCCCGGCACACCGTGCATCTTCATGGCCAACCACCAGAGCAACTACGACATCCCCGTGCTCCTCGGCCACCTGCCGGTGCAGTTCCGCTGGCTCGCCAAGGCGGAGCTCTTCCGCATCCCGCTCTTCGGCCGCGCCATGCGCGGGGCGGGCTACATCCCGATCGACCGCCGGAACCGCGCGGCCGCCTTCCAAAGCCTCGGCGAGGCGGCGGCCAAGATCCGTGCGGGGGCCTCGATCGTGATCTTCCCCGAGGGGACGCGCAGCCCGGACGGCGAGCTCAAGTCCTTCAAGAAGGGCGGCTTCGCGCTCGCCCTGCAGGCCGGGGCGCCGGTCGTGCCGGTCGCCATCTCCGGCACCCGCGAGGTCATGGCCAAGGGGAGCCTCTGGATCCGGCCCGGCCGGGTGACGGTGACGATCGGCAAGCCGATCCCCGTGGCGGGGGGGGCATTCCCGAACAAGGAAGCGCTCATGGAGGCCGTGCGCCGGGCGATCCTCGCGGCCTCCGGCGCCGGCGGGGCGGGCGGGCCATGCTGCGACTGATCCCGCTCGGCGGGCTGGGGGAAATCGGGCTCAACATGATGGTCGTCGAGTGCGGGGAAGACCGCCTCGTCATCGACGCCGGCCTCATGTTCCCCGAGGATTACATGCTCGGGGTCGATTTCGCGATCCCCGACACGGCCTACCTGCGCGCGGCCGGGGGCCGGCTGCTCGGCGTGATCCTCACCCATGCCCACGAGGACCACATCGGCGCGCTCCCCTTCCTTCTGCGGGAGGCGGCCGTCCCCGTCTTCGGGACGGGCTTCACCCTGGGCATGGCCGCCCAGCGGCTCGCCGAGTTCGAGACAGCCGCCACGGCCGATTTCCAGCGCGTCGAACCGGGGCGGCCGCTTGCGCTCGGCCCGTTCCGCATCGACTTCCTGCCCGTCGGGCACAGCGTGATCGACGGCGTGGGGCTGGCGATCGACACCCCGGAAGGGCTCGTCGTGCACACGGGCGACTTCAAGCTGAGCCCCGTGGCCGAGGGCGGCGGGACCGACACGCAGGCCTTTGCGCGGCTCGGCGAGCGGGGCGTGCTCGCGCTGCTTTCGGATTCGACCAACGTCGAGCGCGAAGGCTGGAGCCTCCCCGACGAGAGGATCCGCGAGAACTTCGCGCGCATCTTCCGCGACAGCCTCGGCCGGATCATCGTCGCCCTCTTCGCCTCGAACATCGCCCGCATCCAGATGATCGTCGACCTCGCGCGGCGCGCCGGCCGCAAGGTGGTGATCAGCGGCCGCAACATCGAGGCGAGCGCCGAGGTCGCCCGCAGCCTCGGCCGCCTCGTGATCCCCCACGGGACGGAGCTGAGCCTCGAGCTCGTCCCCGACTGGGACGAGCAGGAACTGGTCGTCATCACCACCGGCAGCCAGGGCGAGCCCATGTCGGCGATCGCCCGCATGGCCGCCGGGACCCACAAGCAGCTGCGCATCCGGCCGGGGGACACGGTCGTCCTCTCTTCCAAGTTCATCCCCGGAAACGAGCGGGCGATCGCCAAAATCATCGACAACCTCTACCGCCGCGGGGCCGAGGTGGTCTACGAGAAGATCTCCGAGATCCACGCCTCCGGTCACGCCTACCGTGAAGAGCTGCGGGAGATGATCCGCCTCACCCGGCCGGCCCACTTCGTGCCCGTCCACGGGGAGTACCGGCACCTGGTCCTGCACGCGCGGCTCGCCCGCGAGGCGGGTGTCCCGCCGGAGCGGGTGCTGCTCGCCGAAAACGGGGAGGTGATCGAGTTCGCGGGCGGCCGCGGCCGGCTCGCCGGCCGCGTCCCGACCGGCCGGCTGCTCGTGGACGGCAAGGGGGTGGGCGACGTGGGCCGCGCGGTCCTCAAGGAACGGCGCCTCCTCTCCGAGGAGGGGGTCGTGGCCGTGACCATGGCGCTCGACGAGGAGACCGGCATCGTCACCTACGGCCCGGAGATCGTCTCCCGCGGGGTCGTCTTCGAGACCGCCACGGGCCACCTGCTGCAGGACGCCCACTGCGTCGTGCTCGAGGTGGTGGAGGAGATCCCGCCGGGGACGCCGCAGCGCGTCGAGCGGCTGCGCCAGCGCATCCAGGGGGCGCTTCGGGAGTACTTTTACTTCACGATCGGCCGGCGGCCCGTGATCCTGCCCTTCATCATGGAGATGTGAAACGCGCCATGCGCCGCGAACTGCTCGGGATCGTCGTTTTTTTCGTGCTGGTCTTCACCCTGATCAGCCTGCTCACCTACCACCCCGCCGACCCCTCGCTCCACGCGGCGGGCTCGGGGGGCCGGGTGCACAACCTCTTCGGGCCCGCCGGCGCCCACGTGGCGGGCTTCCTGGTCGGCACCGTGGGGCTGGCGGCCTTCTGGGTGCCGGCGCTGCTCCTCTGGGTCAGCCTGCAGGTCTTCGGCAGCCACCCCGCGCGCTCGATCGGCTGGACCGCGGCCGGAGGCGTGCTCATGATCCTCGCCACGGCGGGGCTCTTCGCAATGGGCCCGGACCCCGTGGGGATCTTCCAGAAGACCTACCCCGGCGGCGGCTTGGTCGGCCACCCCCTCAGGGCCCTGCTCGCGCGCTGGTTCAATCCCGCCGGGGCCGCCGTGGTCCTTGCGCTCCTGCTCCTGGTGGGCTTCATCCTGGCGACGGGCTTTTCGCTGATCGCCGGCTTGCGCCGCCTGCGTGCGGCCTGGGCCGCCCTTTCCGACCGGCTGCTCACCGCCTACCTGAAGCAGCGCGAGCGCCGCGAGCGCGCGCGGCGGGGCGTGCAGGCCGAGGCCGAGAAGCGCCGCCAGCGGGCGCGGGAGATCCGCGTCGAACCCCCGGCGCCCAAGCCGGCGAAGATCGCCTCCCCGCCGCGGCAGGAGGTCTTCGAGTTCATGCACGGCGGCAAGGGCTACCGGCTGCCGCCGGTCGCCCTGCTCGAAGACCCCGACCCGCACCCCGTTTCCCAGGACCCGGAGAGCCTGCGCATGCAGTCCGCGCTCCTCGAGAAGAAGCTCGAGGACTTCGGCGTGAACGGCCGCGTCGTGGCCGTCTCCCCCGGGCCGGTGGTCACCACCTTCGAGTACGAGCCCGCCCCCGGGGTCAAGATCAACAAGGTCGCCAACCTGAGCGACGACCTGGCGCTCGCCCTGCGCGCGGCGAGCATCCGCATCGTCGCCCCCATCCCCGGCAAGGCGGCGATCGGCATCGAGGTGCCCAACCCCGTGCGCGAGATCGTGAAGTTCAAGGAGGTCGTCGCCTCGGCCGCCTTCGAGAAATCGCGCTCCCGGCTCACGATCTGCCTCGGCAAGGACATCGTCGGCAACCCCGTCACGGCCGAGCTCGACAAGATGCCCCACCTCCTGATCGCCGGCGCAACCGGCACGGGAAAGAGCGTCGCCCTGAACGCGATGATCTGCAGCCTGCTCTACAAGGCACGCCCCGACGAGGTGAAGTTGATCATGGTCGACCCCAAGCGGATCGAGCTCTCCTCCTACGACGGGATCCCGCACCTGATCACCCCCGTCGTCACCGACGCGCGCAAGGCGACCAACGCCCTCTTCTGGGCGGTGCGCGAGATGGAGCGCCGCTACGAGCGGCTCTCGGAGCTGCGCGCGCGCAACATCCGGCAGTACAACCAGAAGATGGAGAGCGAGCCGAAAGGCGGGGAGGAGCGGCCGGAGCGGCTGCCCTTCATCGTGATCGTGATCGACGAGCTCGCCGACCTGATGATGGTCGCCTCGCGGGACGTCGAGGTCGCCCTGACGCGTCTCGCCCAGATGGCCCGTGCGGCGGGCATCCACCTGATCCTCGCCACCCAGCGCCCCTCGGTCGACGTCCTCACCGGCATCATCAAGGCGAACTTCCCCACGCGGCTCACCTTCCAGGTCTCCTCGAAGACCGACTCGCGCACGATCATCGACACCAACGGCGCCGAGAGCCTGCTCGGGGCGGGCGACATGCTCTTTCTGCCGCCCGGCACGGGCAAGCTCCAGCGCATCCACGGGGCCTTCCTCTCCGAGGCCGAGCTCACGCGCATCGTGGAGTTCGTGCGCCGGCAGGAAAAGCCGGCCTACGACCAGCAGGTGACCGAAGACCGCCCGGCCGAGTCCCACGGCTCCGCCGACGGCGAGGACTACGACGAGCGCTACGACGAGGCGGTCGAACTCGTCGTGCGCACGCGCCAGGCCTCGATCTCCATGGTGCAGCGGCATCTCCGGATCGGCTACAACCGCGCGGCGCGCATCATCGAGAGGATGGAGCGCGAGGGGGTGATCGGCCCCTCCGACGGGGTCAAGCCGCGCGAGGTGCTCGCGCAGAGCCTGGAGGGGAAGGATCCCGCCGGCCGCGCCGGCAAACCCCTGCCCGGCGGCCGCCCCGCATGAGCCGCGGGCAGGGCGGCGGGGGCGGCCTCGACCTCGCGCGGGTTCTCGCCGTCAAGGGCTTTCTTTCCGCGGCGGAGGCGCTGCATCTCCACCGGGTCGGCCGGGAGGCCGCCCGGCGCGGCCCCTGCCTGGAGGTCGGAAGCTACTGCGGCCGCTCCGCCGTGTGCCTGGGGGCGGCCTGCGCCGAGCTCGGGCAGGTGCTCTTCTCGATCGACCACCACCGCGGCTCCGAGGAACAGCAGCCCGGGGAAGAGTATTTCGACCCCGCCCTCTACGACCCGCGCCGCGGCGGGATCGACACGCTGCCCTGGTTCCGCGACACCCTCCGCGCCGCGGGGCTCGAGGAAACCGTGGTGCCGATCGTCTGCGACTCGCGGCTCGCCGCACGCGCCTGGCGGACGCCGCTCGCGCTCGTCTTCATCGACGGCGGACATGCCCGCGAGAGCGTGCTCGCCGACTACGAGAGCTGGTCCCCGCACCTCGTGCCGGGCGGGTTGCTTCTCTTCCACGACGTCTTCGAGGACCCCGCGCGGGGCGGGCAGGCCCCTTACGAGGTCGTGCGCCTGGCGCTCGCCTCGGGGCGGTTCCGCGAGCATTCCCGGGTCGAGAGCCTGGCCGTCCTCGCGCACACGGGGGCTTCCGCCGCAGCCGGCGAGGCCTTGCGGAAGTAGACGACGAGGCTTTTGCCGAGCAGCGGGTCAAGCCGCCGCTCGAGGCGCGCGAGGGCGCGGGGGCGGGCGGTGAGCTGCCAGGTGAGAAAGCGACGGTAGAGCCGCACGGGGGCCGCCTCGGTGCGCTCAAGCCCGCAGAGGCACTTCAGCCACCAGTAGGGGCTGTGGAAGCCGTGGGCGCGGTGGGAGGCGATCGGCGTAAAGCCCGCCCCGCGGAAGAGCGCAAGCAGGCGGTCCTTGCGGTAGATGCGCACGTGCCCCCCGGGAGAGCGGGCGTAGGTGCGCGAGAGCGCCCAGCAGAGGCGCTCGGGGACATCGTGCGGGACGCTCACGGCGAGGAGCCCCCCGGGCCGGAGCACGCGGCCCAGCTCCCGGGCCGCCCGGCGGTCATCCTCCAGGTGTTCGAGCACCTCGCAGCAGAGGACGAGGTCGAAGCTCGCCGCGCGGAAGGGAAGGCGCAGGGCGTCGCCGGCGAGGAGAAAGGCCCGCCCGTCGCCGCCCGGCTCGAGCCGATCGTGCAGCGCCAGCCGCTCGGTTGCGGCGGCGAGCTCGCGCACGGAGGGGTCCAGGCCCACGACCCGCGCCCCGGGGAGGCGCCGCGCGGCCGCCGTGTGCCGGCCGCTGCCGCAGCCGACGTCGAGGACGCGCCAGCCCGGGGCGGGCTCAAGGCGTGCGAAATCGACGGTGATCACGGATCGCCTCGCGGTACACGGCGGCCGTGTCCGCGGCCGCCCGCCTCCAGGAAAAGAGCCGGAGCACGCGCTCGCGCCCCGCCTCGCCGAGCCGCCGCGCGGCGCCGGGGTCGTCGAGCAGCCGCCGCAGCGCCCGCCCGAGGGGGGCCGCCTCGCCGGGCGGGACGAGCAGCCCGGCCTCGCCCACCACCTCCGGCAGCGCGCCCGCGGTCGTGGCGACGACCGGGACGGCGCAGGCCATCGCCTCCCCGGCCGGGAAGCCGAACCCCTCGTAGAGCGAGGGGACGACGGCCGCCCAGGCGCGCGCATACTGCCGCACGAGCTCCTCGCGGCCAAGCCGCCCGGCGATCTCGAGACGCCCGGAGAGGCCGAGGGCGGCGGCCAGATGCGCGTTTTCCCCCGCCTCGCGGAATTCCCCCACCACGACCAGGCGCACGGGCCGGCCGATCCCCGCGATCGCCCGCAGCAACACGGCGAGCCCTTTCATGGGGATGTCGGCGCTGTGGGTGACGAGGATCCGGCCGGGCTCGCGGGGGACACCCGCGAGCGGCCGAAAGGTGTCGGTGTCGATGCCGTTGGGGATCACCCGCATCCGGCCGGGGTCGATCCGGTACTCGCGCGCGAAATCGCGCCGGGCGGCCTGCGAGACGGCGATCAGGTGCGGGATGCGGCGGGCGACGCGCCGTTGCATCCCGATGCAGGAATACCAGCGCCACCGCTGGAGCTTGCGCACGGGGCTCCTCTCCGCGCGCACCGCCCAGCGCCGGTCGAGGCTCAACGGGTGGTGGACCGTCGCGACGAGGGGGATCCGCCGCCTGAGCCGCAGCAGGCCGTAGGAGAGGCTCTGGTTGTCGTGGAGCACGTCGAAGGCGGGGGGGGCGGCGGCGAACAGGCGAGCGACGCGCAGCCCGAAGGTGAGCGGCTCGGGGAAGCCGCCGCTTGCGACCCCCAGCCACTCGAGGAGGTTCACCGGGTCGACGAGCTCCCCCGCCCGCGGCAGGCGGAAGGGGTTGGCCGGGTCGTAGAGATCGAGCCCCGGCAGGTGGATCAGGCCCACGCCTGCGGGGAGCTCCGGCCGCGGCGGCCCGGAGACCACGGTCACGCGGTGCCCCAGGGCCTGCAGGTGGGAGGCGAGGTGGCGGACGTAGACCCCCTGGCCGCCGCTGTAGGGGTTGGTGCGGTAGCTCAGGAGGCCGACGTGCAGGGGGCGATCGGCGCTGTCGCAGGCCATGGCGTTTTGCGCCGCCGCCCGCGGGGCGGCGGCCGCGTCGGCTTCTCTTGCCCGAGTTCCGCCGGTTCCGCAAGCCCAGACGCGGGACTCAAGGTTTGCGCCGAAGGTGCCGATAGTCCTGCCGAGGCGGGGTCTCGCCCCCGGGCGGGGCCCCGCGGGGGGAGCCGTTTCACGCCATGCCGTCCGACCCGGTTGGATCCGCGCCGCAAGCCGCCCCGCCCGCGACGGGCGAGTGCCTCCTGATCGTCGACGACGAGGCGAGCATCCGCGACGCGGTGGGCGAGTACCTGCGCCGCCGCGGCTACCGGGTGCTCGCGGCGGCCGGGGGCCCCGAGGCACTCGCCTGCGTTGAACGCGAGGCGATCGACTGCTGCCTGACCGACATCCACATGCCGGGGATGAGCGGACTCGAGCTCGCCGAGCGCATCCACGCCCGCGACAACACGATCCCCGTGATCGTGATGACCGCTTACCCCTCGCTCGAGGCCTCGATCCGCACCGTGCGCAGCGGGGTCCTCGACTTTCTCGTCAAGCCCTTCGACCTGAAGCAGATGGAGCTCAGCCTGCGGCGGGTCCTGCGCGAGCGCGCCCTCTACACGGAGAACCTCCTGCTCAAGGAAGAGGTGCGCGCCAAGGAGCGCCTCGAGGCCGTGAACCGGGAGCTCCTCAGCCGCGTGGAGGAGCTGAACACCCTGAACCGCATCCTCTCCGGCCTGGCCGCGGAGTCGCAGCCGGGCGGGGTCTTCCAGCGCACGGCGGACATCGCCCGCGAGGCGGTCGGGGCCGACCGGGCCGTCTTCTTCGTGCTGCCGGGCGGCGGGGAGGAGCCGGTCGAACTCGCCTCCTCCCCGCGCGCCGAGGCCGAGGACGAGGCGGGCCGGCGCGAGTTGGGCGAGGCGGCCGGCCGCGCGGCGGGCGAGGGACGGGCGGTGCTGCTCGAGGCTCCGGCTGCAGGGTCGGGGCCCCCGGCCCGCTATGCCTGCCGGCTGGCGAGTCCCTTGGCCATCCGCGGCACCCTCTTCGGCGTGCTCGCCGCCGGGGTGCGGCCGGGCGGGAGGCGGCCTGCGGAAAAGGACCTCGAGTACCTGGGGTTCACCGCGCGCGCGGCCGCCGGGACCATCGAAAACCTCGCCCTCTACGAAAACCTCCACGAAAACCTCTTCGCCACCCTCTGCGGCTTCGTGCACGCCCTCGAGGCGCGCGACCTCTACACCCGGCAGCACTCGAGCCGGGTGACGCGCATCGCCATGATCGTGGGGGAGACGATGGGCTTGAGCCGCGACGAGCTCCATGTGCTCCAGTTCGCCGGGCCGCTCCACGACATCGGCAAGATCGGGATCCGCGACGACATCCTCCTCAAGCCGGGCCGCCTGACGGCCGAGGAGTTCGAAAAGATCAAGGAGCACCCGGTGATCGGCGCAAACATGCTGAGCCAGCTCGGGCTCTGGGAAGAGGAGCGCCGCATCATCCTCTGCCACCACGAACGCTACGACGGCCGCGGCTACCCCGAGGGCCTGCGCGGCGAGGAGATCCCCTTCCTCGCCCGGCTGCTCGCGATCGCCGACGCCTACGACGCCATGGCCTCGGACCGCGCCTACCGTCGCCGCATGGAGGAGGCGGTGATCCTGCGGATCCTCAACGAGGAGTCCGGCGCCCAATTCGACCCGGCCGTGGTCGCCGCCTTCGCGTCCGCCTGGCGCGAGGGGAGGATCGCCCCGGCGAGCGCTTCCCCGGCTTGCCAAGCCCCGGGGTCCTGAGGTAGGAACAACCACCGCCTGAGTTCCTTAAAAAGCCGGGCGTCAAAACAAAACGGGCCGGAATGCTCCGGCCCGTTGATCCGTCTGGATGGTCGGGGCGATTGGATTTGAACCAACGACCCCTTGAACCCCATTCAAGTGCGCTACCAGACTGCGCCACGCCCCGACGAAGGTTTAGGTAACACCGGTCGGCATCGCTGTCAAGGCGGGGGGATCGCGGGATGACCGGAGCGAGCGGGGAACGCGGGCGGGGGCGGGCCGGGCGGCCGATCCGGCCGCCACGGCTTGCCCGGGGTGCGGTCGTCGGCATCGCGGCCCCGGCCTCCGCCTTCGACCGTGCGGAGCTCGCCTCCGGCCTCCGCGCGCTCGAGGCGCTCGGCTTCCGCCCCCGCCTCCCCGAGGGGCTCTTCTCCGTGCACGGAGGCTTCGCCGGCGACGACGCCCACCGCGCCCGGCTGCTCGAGCGGCTCTTCGCCGACCCGGAGGTCGAGGCGGTGCTGTGCGCCCGCGGGGGCTGGGGTTCGCTGCGCATCCTTCCCCTCCTCGACTACGCGGCGATCGCCGCCCGGCCCAAGGCCCTGGTCGGCTTCAGCGACGCGACCGCGCTTCTTGCCGCGGTCTCCGCCCGCGCGGGCCTCGTCGTCTTCCACGGGCCCATGGCCGCCGGGCTGGGCGGGGCGGCGCGCCAGACGCGCACGGGGCTCGTGCAGGCGCTTTGCTCGGGGGAGCCGGTCTCCATCCGCCTGCGGCGCCGGGAGGTCCTGCGGCCGGGCCGCGCCGAGGGCCGGCTCGCCGGCGGGAACCTGACGACGCTTTGCCACCTGATCGGCACCCCTTTCGCCCCCGACTTCCGCGGCCGCATCCTCTTTCTCGAGGAGCGCGGGGAGGCGCCCTACCGCATCGACCGCATGCTGACCCAGATGCGCCTTGCCGGGCTGCTCGCCGGCGTCCGCGGGGTCGTCCTCGGCTCCTTCGGCGACTGCGGCCCGCTCGAGGAGATCGGGCGGATCGTCGCCCAAGCCTTCGGCGAACGGCGCCTGCCGATCGTCGCCGGCCTGCCGGCCGGGCACGGCGAGCCCAACCGCACGCTCCCCTTCGGGACGCGGGCCCTGCTCGACACCTCCGCCCTGCGGCTCTCGGTTGCGCCCGGGACGGCGCCCCGGCGGGGCGGCCGTGGCTGATGGGCGCCGGGTGCGGCGTGCGGCCCGCCCGCCGCGGGACTTCGCCGCGGTCGACCGCTGCATGCGGCAAGCCGCCGCCCGAGGGGTGTTCCCGGGCGCCGTGCTGCTCGTCGCCCTGGGCGGCCGGGTCCTCGTTCACCGCGCCTACGGCGTGACCGATTTCGAGAGCGGCCGGGACGTCACGGCGGCGACGGTCTTCGACCTTGCCTCGCTCACCAAACCGCTGGCGACCGCGCTCTGCCTGCTGCGGCTTGCCGAGCAGAAGAGGGTGGCGATCGCGCGGCCCCTTTCCCGTTTCCTGCCGGCCTTCGGGGGCGGCGACAAAGCCGGCGTGACGCTCGCCCATCTGCTGCGGCACACCGCGGGGCTTCCCGATCACCGGCCCTTTTTCCGTGCGCTCGTCACCCTGCCCGCCGGCGAGCGCGCCGCGGCGCTCGAGGAGCGGATCCGCCGCGAGCCGCTTCTCTTCCCGCCGGGTGCGCGCACGCTCTACAGCGATCTCGGGTTCATGCTCCTCGGCCGGGTGGTCGAGGCGGTCACGGGCCGGCCCCTCGACCAAGCGGCCGCCGAGCTGGTCTACCGGCCGCTCGGCCTCGAGGGGGAGCTCTTCTTCCTTCCCGCCGCGGCCCCGCGGCCCGCGCGCAGCTTCGCCGCCACCGAGCGCTGCCCCTTCCGCGGCCGGCTGCTTTGCGCCGAGGTCCACGACGAGAACGCCTGGGCTTTGGGCGGGGTGGCGGGGCACGCCGGCCTCTTTGGCACCGCGGCCGGCGTCTTCGGCCTGCTCGAGGAGCTTCGCCGCGCGCGGCAGGGCAGGGGAAGGCTCTTCTCCGCGGCCGCCGCGGCCGCCTTCCTCCGGCCCCGGACCGCCGGCGGCCGGGCGCTCGGCTTCGACGTCCCCCAGGAGCCGGACCCGAGCTGCGGGCGCGGCTTTTCGCCGCAAAGCGTGGGGCACCTCGGCTTCACCGGAACCTCCTTCTGGCTCGATCTCGAGCGCGGCCTCGCCGTGGTGCTCCTGACCAACCGCGTCCATCCCTCGCGCGAAAACCTCCTCATCCGCGCCTTCCGGCCTGCGCTGCACCAGGCCGTGGTGCGCGCCCTCGGCGGGGGGCCTCCCGCCCGGCCGCGGGCCTAAGGCGGCGCTGCCGGAGGCGGGGGCGCACGCCGCCGGGCGTCCGCGCGCTTTGTCCTTGTCAGCCGCGACCCCGCTCTGATAAAAGGAAAAGATTCCAGCCAAGTCCCGGGGCGCATCCCGGGCAAGGAACGGTCATGGCCTTACTGAACAGTCTGCTCGGCTATTTTTCGAACGACCTCGCCATCGACCTCGGCACGGCGAACACGCTCGTCTACGTTCGCGGCAAGGGGATCGTCCTGAGCGAGCCCTCCGTGGTCGCCGTGAGCACCAACCCCCGCAACCGCAACCGGGTGCTCGCCGTGGGGTTGGAGGCGAAGAAGATGCTCGGCAAGACCCCCGGCAGCATCGTCGCCATCCGGCCGATGCGCGACGGGGTGATCGCCGATTTCGAGGTGACCGAGGCGATGCTGCGGCATTTCATCCACAAGGTGCACAACCGGCGCACCTTCGTCCGGCCGCGCATCATCGTCGCCGTCCCCTCGGGGATCACCCAGGTCGAAAAGCGCGCCGTGCGCGAGTCGGCCGAGTCCGCCGGCGCGCGCGAGGTCTTCCTGATCGAGGAGCCGATGGCCGCCGCGATCGGGGCGGGGCTGCCGATCACCGAGCCCACCTGCAACATGATCGTGGACATCGGCGGCGGCACAACCGAGGTGGCCGTCATCTCGCTCAAGGGCATCGTGTACAGCCGCTCCGTCCGCGTCGCCGGCGACAAGATGGACGCGGCGATCATCCAGCACATCAAGCGCAAGTACAACCTGCTGATCGGCGAGCGCACGGCCGAGGCCATCAAGACGACGATCGGCAACGCCTACCCCGACCCGGAAGCCCTGGAGACGATCGAGGTGAAGGGCCGCGATCTGGCGAGCGGCATCCCCAAGATTCTCTCGATCGACTCCGAGGAGGTCCGCGAGGCGATCGCCGAGCAGATCGACGCCATCGTCGAGACCGTGAAGATCGCGCTCGAGCAGACCCCCCCCGAGCTCTCCGCCGACATCGTCGACCGCGGCATCGTGCTGACCGGCGGCGGCGCCCTGCTCAAGAACTTGGACAAGCTGCTGCGGGCGGAGACGAACCTCCCCATCACCGTGGCCGACCGGCCGCTCGAGACCGTCGCGTTGGGTTCGGGCAAGGCGCTCGACAGCCTTCACCTGCTCAAGGACATCGTCATCCACTGAGCCCCGCGGACATGTTCTCCAGGCGAACGATGCTGGTGATCGGCGGGATCGTTCTGGTGGCCGCCAACCTGCTCGTGATCGCGGCCGCAGCCCGCCGTTCCGTTTCCGCGCTCCCGGTGGGGGTTTTCCTCGAGATCGCCGCCCCCGTCCAGGCGCTCGCCGCCCGTGCGCTCGGGGCGCTCCGGGCCTCCTGGGAGGAGTACGTCGCCTCCGGGGCCGCGGCGCGCGAAAACCGTGAGCTCCGGCGGCGGCTGGAGGAGCTCGCCGGCCGGGAGGCCGAGCGGCGCGAGCTCGAGCTCGAAAACCGCAGGTTAAAGGAACTCCTCGCCTTCAAGGCCGCGCTGCCGGGGGAGGCCGTGGCCGCCCGGGTCATCGCTCGCGACCCCGCCGCCTGGTTCAAGACGGTCGTTCTCGACAAGGGCGAGGAGGACGGCATCCGCAAGGGGCTGCCCGCGGTCACCGCCCGCGGTGCCGTCGGGCAGATCCTGGACGCGAGCCCCCGCCGCGCGCGGCTGCTTCTGCTCATCGACTACAACAGCGCGGCCGACGCGCTCGTCCAGCGCAGCCGCGCCCGGGGGGTGCTGAAGGGAACCTCCGGCGCGGAGTGCCTGCTCGATTACCTGCAGCACGCCGACGACGTCCAGCCCGGGGATGCGGTGATCACCTCCGGCTTCGACGGCGTCTACCCGAAGGGGCTCCTCCTCGGGACGGTGAGCGCGGTCGATTTCCAGGGAAGCGACGTCTTCAAGGAGGTGCGGGTGGCGCCCGCGGTCGACTTTGACAAGCTGGAGGAGGTGCTCGTGATCGTCGCCCGCCCGGTCCCCGCCCCGGCCCCCCCAAGGCGGCGATGAAGACGCTGGCGCTCCTCGGGGCCGGGTTCTTCCTCGTGCTCCTGCAGACGGTGGGGGTCCCCGCCCTCGCCGAGACGGCGGGGGTGTTCGATCTGCTGCTCCCGTGGGTGATCCACCTCGCCCTCTTTCGTCCCCTGCGGGAGGGGCTGCCCCTCGTCCTCGGCTTCGGGCTGCTGCTCGACCACCTTTCGGGCGCGCCCCTCGGGGTCTTTCTGACCGTCTACGGCTGGGGGTTTCTCGGGATCCGGCTCTTCCGCCGCGTCCTCCACGCCGAAAGCCCCTGGGTGATCACCGCCTTGCTGCTGGGGGCGGTGCTCTTCGAGAACCTCCTCTTCCTGGGGGTCATGGAGCTCGCCGGCGAAAGCCGCCCGCTCGCCCGGGATTTCCTGCGCGAGGTGGGGGCGCAGCTCGGCTGGGCGCTGCTTGCCGGCCCCTTGCTTGCTGCGCTGATGGTCGGGCTGGAGCGGGGCCGGCCCGGCCGGCGAGCGCGGCGGCTCGCCGCGGGGGGGCTTCCGTGAAGCGACTCCTCGATGCGGCCGAGCCCGACGCCTTCCGGCGGCGCCTTCTGCTGCTCATGATCGCCGCCGTGACCGCATTTGTGCTCCTGGCGGCGAGGCTCCTCTACCTGCAGCTCGTCCTGGGCGAGGAGTACCTGCGGCTTTCGCTCAACAACAGCATCCGCCTGCAGCCGATCGACGCCCCCCGCGGCCGGATTCTCGACCGCGGCGGTGAGGTGCTCGCCGAAAACCGCCCTTCCTTCGACGTGAGCTTCACCCCGCGCGACGCCCAGGACCCCGAGCGCGTCGCCCGGGAGCTCGCCCGGCGCCTCGATCTGCCCGAGGAGGAGGTGGTGGGCAGGATCCGCCCCCTGCGCGGGCTGGCGGCCTTCCGGCCCGTGCTCCTCCAGCCGGACATCGGCCGCGATGCGCTGGCGGCCGTCGAGGTGCGCAAGGTGGACATGCCCGGCGTTTCCGTGCAGGTGCGCCTGCGCCGCCAGTACCCCCTCGGCCCCCTCGCCGGCCACGTGGTCGGGCACATCGGGGAGGTGAGCGCGGAGGAGCTCAAGAGCGGGGCCTGGCCGCTTGCCCGCGGCGGGGATTTCATCGGCAAGACGGGGATCGAGCGCGCCTGCGAGCCCTACCTGCGCGGCGAGGCCGGCGGCCGGCAAGTGGAGGTGAACGCGAGCGGCCAGGTGATGCGCGTTCTGCAGACGGTCTCCCCGCGGCCCGGCAGGAACGTGATCCTGACCCTCGACAGCCGGCTGCAGCGCCGGGCGGAGGAGCTGCTCGAGCAGGTCGCGGGGGCGGCGGTCGCCGTGCATCCCGCCACCGGCGAGATCCTCGCCCTGGCCAGCTCCCCCGGCTTCGACCCCAACGCCTTCGTCGGCCGGGTGCGCGCCGAGCAGTGGGAGGCCTGGATGCAGCACCCCCACCGGCCCCTGGAGAACAAGGCCCTCCAGGGGGAGTACCCGCCGGGGTCGACCTTCAAGATCGTGACCGCGCTCGCCGCCCTCGAGGAAAAGGCGATCGACGAGGCGACGACCTTCGACTGCGAGGGGTTTCTGCCGTTCGCCGGGCGGGACTACCGCTGCTGGAAGAAGGAAGGCCACGGCCGGGTGGACGTCCGCCGGGCGCTCACCGAGTCCTGCGACGTCTTCTTCTACCGCGCCGGGCTGCGGCTCGGCATCGAGCGGCTCGCCTGGTACGCGAAGGCGATGGGGCTGGGCTCCCGGACCGGGATCGACCTCGAAAACGAGGCCCGCGGCCTGATCCCGTCGGCCGCCTGGAAGAAGAGGCGCTTCGGCGTGCCGTGGCAGGAGGGGGAGACGCTCTCGGTGGCGATCGGCCAGGGCTACGTGCTGGCCACCCCTCTCCAGATGGCCATGCTCACCGCCGCCGTTGCCGACGGCGGGGTGCGCCGCAGGCCGCAGCTCGTGCGGCGGGTGGAGACGGCCGAAGGAGAGGTCGTCTGGGAGGCGGCCCCCGCGGAGCTCGGCCGGCTGCCGGTCGGCGCGCGGGCGCTGACGATCGTGCGGCAGGGCCTCTGGGGGGCGGTGAACGGCGAGCGGGGGACGGCTCGCCGCGCGGCGCTGCCCGACGTCGAGATCGCCGGCAAGACGGGCACCTCGCAGGTCGTCGGCCGCCGCGAGGGGGCCGACGAGGTCCTGCCCCTTCACCTGCGGCCCCACGCCTGGTTCGTCTGCTATGCGCCTTACCACGCGCCGCAGATCGCGGTCGCCGTAGTCGTGGAGAACGGGGAGCACGGCTCGAGCGCGGCCGGTCCGATCGCGCGGGAGCTCGTGAAAACCTGGCTCCGGCAGGAGCCGGGGGGCGGCAAGGCGGCGGCCGGCCTCGCCGCGCTGGCGGCCGGGGCGGGGCCGCCTAAGCCGTGAGCCCCTCGACGCGACGGGGAGGTACGCCGTGCTCGACCGACGGTTGATCCACCATTTCGACTGGGAGATCCTGCTGCTCGTCTTCGCGCTCGGCGGCATCGGGCTCGCCTCGGTCTACAGCGCCGTCACGGCCGATCCGCCGCCCGCCCCCTACCGCGGCCTCTTCGCCAAGCAGATCCTCTGGTGCGCGATCGGGCTTCCGGTGATGGCCGCCGCCGTCGTTTTTCCCTACCGGCACCTCGACCGGCTGGCCTACCCGGTGTACCTGGGCTGCCTCCTGCTGCTGATCGCGGTGATCCTCTTCGGCAAATTTGCCGGCGGGTCGCGCCGCTGGCTCGTCCTGGGGCCGCTGCATCTGCAGCCCTCGGAGCTCTTCAAGGTGGCCGTGGTCGTCGTCCTGGCACGGTATTACTCGCGGCTTCCCGCGGGCCGGGCGCTTGGGTTCCGGGACCTTTTGCGGCCCATCGCCCTCACGGCAGCCCCCTGCGGCCTGATCGCCCTGCAGCCCGACCTCGGCACCGCCTGCCTGATCGCCCTCGTGGCCGCCACCCTCACCCTGTTCGCCGGGGTGGCCTGGCGCACGCTGCTCGCCGGCGCGGGGGCCCTCGCAGGGCTCCTCCCCGTGGGGTGGTCGCTCCTCAAGGAGTACCAGCGGCAGCGGATCCTCACCTTTCTCAACCCCGACCAGGACCCCCTCGGGGCGGGCTACCACGTCATCCAGTCCAAGATCGCGATCGGCTCGGGCCTGCTCACCGGCAAGGGGTACCTCCAGGGGACCCAGAACGCGCTCTCCTTCCTGCCCGAGGAGCACACGGACTTCATCTTCTCGGTTCTCGCCGAGGAGTGGGGGGCGCTCGGCTCGCTCGCCGTGCTCGCCCTGTTTCTCCTCCTGATCCTCTGGGGGGGCTCGGTCGCCTACCGCTCGCGCGACCCCTTCGGCGTCTTTCTCGCCGTGGGGCTCACCGCCCTGATCGGCTGGCAGGTGGTGATCAACGTGGGGATGACCATGGGGCTGCTCCCCGTGGTCGGGGTGCCGCTGCCGCTCATCAGCTACGGGGGGTCCTCGACGGTCGCCGTGGCGATCTGCATCGGGCTGCTGCTCAACGTGAGCATGCGCCGGGTGCTTTTCGAGTAAAAACATTTTGACAAGGTCCCCACCCGATGCTATAGACGCCGCGATTTCTTTTCTTCCCCGCTTCATCAGAGTCATCATCAATAGAGCCAGGCCGTCACCAGCGCCTCGGAAACGGAGGTCGATCCTATGGGCTCACGCATCGTGCGCCGGATGGCCTTGCGCGCGGGATCGTTCGCCGGCTTTGCGATCCTGCTCCTCGGCCCCGCCACCGCCCGTGCGGCGGAAGGGGGAGGGGTGACCGTCATCCCCGACGGGTCCTTCCTCCTGCAGATGGCCAACTTCATCTTCCTCATCATCGTCCTGAACCTCCTGCTCTACCGTCCGATTCGCCGTGTCCTGCGCGAGCGCCGCGAGACCTTCGAAGGGCTCGAGGCCGCCGCCCGGCGCGCCCTCGCCAGCCTCGAGGAGCAGGAGGCGGCCTACGCGCGGACCCTGAAGGAGGCGCGGGCGAAGGGGTTGAAGATCAAGGAGGACCTCGTCCGCGAGGCCGAGCTCGAGGAAAAGCGCTTGACCGGGGAGATCCACGCCCGCGCCCAGGCCGAGCTCGAGGCCGTCCGCGAGAAGATCCGCCGGGAGGCCGAGCAGACGCGCGCCGCGCTCGCGCGGGACATCGAGGAGTTCTCCGGGCGGATCGTGAGCAAACTGCTGGGGAGGCCGGTTTCATGAAGAGACGAGCGATCACCCCTGGGCTTCGGGGAGCGGGGCTGGCCATCGCGGCGACGGCGGCCGCAAGCCTCGCCTGGGCGGCGGGAGGGGGGGAGGCCGCCCACGGCGGCTTCACGGCGACCGACGCCTTCCGCATCATGAATTTCGTCGTTCTGGCGGCGGTCCTCTTTTTCCTCCTGCGCAAGCCCATCCCCCGGGCGCTCAACGCCCGCATCCGCGGGATCGAGACCACACTCCGGGACCTCGAGGCGAAGAAGACGGAGGCCGAGGAGCGGCTTGCGGAAACCACGCGCCGCATCCGCGACATGGAACGGGAAGCCGAGCGCATCGTGGCCGAATACCGCCGCCAGGGCGAGGAGGCCAGGGCGCGGCTCCTCCGCGAAGCCGAAGCGGCCGCCGAAAAACTCCGGCAGCAGGCCCGCCGGGCGATCGAGCATGAGTTCGCCCAGGCCCGCGCGCAGCTGCAGGACGAAATTCTCGAGAAGGCGCTGGCGCGCGCCGAGGAGCGGCTCAAGCGGGAGATGACGCCGAAGGACCAGGCGGCGCTCGTGGAAGACTATCTGCAGAAGGTGGTGGCCCTATGAAGCAGCTCTCCATCGCGCGTCGGTACGCCCGGGCGCTTCTGCTGATCGGCCAGCAGGACGGCGAGATCGAGCGCTACCGGGGGGAACTCGCCTCCGTCGCCGCCCTGGTGGCCGGCAACCCCGCGCTCGAGCAGGCGATCGTCAACCCCCTCTACGAGACCCGGGCGCGCCGGCGTGTGCTCGAGGCGCTGATCGCCCGCATGGGGCTGTCGCGGGTGATGGCCTCCTTTCTCCTGCTGTTGTTCGAAAAGCGTCGCTTCCGGTTTTTGGCCGCGATCGCCGATTTTTACGGCCGGCTCGCCGACGAGGCCAAGGGGATCGCTCGGGCGACGCTGGTGAGCGCCGCCGCGCTCCCCGCCGAGGCCCTCGAGCGCATCCGCGAAGCGCTCACGCGGCGGACGGGCAAGGAGATCCGGCTCGAGGTGCTCGAGGACCCGGCGCTCATCGGCGGGGTGGTCACGCAGATCGGCGACCTCGTGCTGGACGGCAGCCTTCGGACGCAATTGCACCGCATGCGTGAATCTTTCAAACAGGGCGAGGGTGTCTAAATGGAACTGAGAGCCGAGGAAATCAGTCAGATCATCAAGGAGCAGATCACCGACTACGAAAAGAAGGTGGAGTTGAGCGAGACCGGCGTCGTCCTCTCCGTGGGCGACGGGATCGCGCGGGTGTACGGCCTCGAGAAGGTGATGGCCCTCGAGCTCGTGGAGTTTCCCGGCGGCATCCTGGGGATGGTCCTCAATCTCGAGCAGGACAACGTCGGGGTCGCGATCATGGGCGAGGACATCCACATCAAGGAGGGCGACATCGTCAAGCGCACCGGCCGCATCGCCCAGGTCCCGGTGGGCGAGGCCGTGGTGGGCCGCGTCGTCACGGCCATGGGCGAGCCGCTCGACGGCAAAGGACCCATCCAGGCCTCGGAGTACCGTCGCGTGGAGATGGTCGCCCCGGGCGTCATCGCCCGCAAGAGCGTGCACGAGCCCTGCTACACGGGGCTCAAGGCGATCGACGCCATGACGCCGGTCGGCCGCGGCCAGCGCGAGCTGATCATCGGCGACCGCCAGATCGGCAAGACCGCGATCGCCATCGACGCCATCCTCGCCCAGAAGGACAGCGGCATCTTCTGCATCTACGTCGCCTGCGGCCAGAAGAAATCCTCGGTCGCCCAGGTGGCGGCGGTGCTCGAGAAACACGGCGCGATGGCCTACACGACGATCGTCGCCGCCTGCGCGAGCGACCCGGCGACCCTGCAGTTCATCGCCCCCTACGCGGGCTGCGCCATGGGCGAATACTTCCGCGACAAGGGGCAGCACGCCCTGATCATCTACGACGACCTCTCCAAGCAGGCGGCGGCCTACCGCCAGGTCTCGCTTTTGCTGCGCCGCCCGCCGGGACGCGAGGCCTACCCCGGCGACATCTTCTACAACCACTCGCGGCTGCTCGAGCGGGCGGCCAAGCTGAGCGACGAGCTCGGCGCGGGCTCGCTCACGGCGCTGCCGATCATCGAAACCCAGGCGGGCGACGTCTCGGCCTACATCCCGACCAACGTCATCTCGATCACCGACGGCCAGATCTACCTCGAGCCCAGCCTCTTTTTCGCCGGCGTGCGCCCGGCGATCAACGTCGGCCTCTCGGTCTCGCGCGTGGGCGGCGCGGCCCAGGTGAAGGCGATGAAGCAGGTGGCGGGCACGCTGCGCCTTGACCTCGCCCAGTACCGCGAGCTCGAGGCCTTCGCCGCCTTCGGCAGCGATCTCGACAAGGCGACCCAGCGCCAGCTCACGCGCGGGGCGCGCCTGGTCGAGCTCCTCAAGCAGCCCCAGTACCAGCCGCTGCCGATGGAAAAGCAGGTGACGATCCTCTATGCCGGGACCCGCGGCTGGCTCGACAAGTACCCCGTGAACGTCGTCACCCGCTACGAGACGGAGCTCTACAAGTTCATCGAGGACCGCTACCCCCAGGTGTTCGCCAAGCTGCGCGAGAAGAAGGCGATCGACGCCGAGCTCGAAAAGCTGATGGACGAAGCCCTCAAGGCCTTCGACGAGGAGTTCAAGGAAACCGTCAAGTGAGCCGCCGCCCGGAGAGGCGGCGGAAGGCCGACGAACCCCGGGGCCGCCCGCTGCGGCCCGAGCGAAGGTGAGGGCAGAGCCGATGGCGACGCTGAAGGACGTCAAAAACAAGATCAAGGCCGTCCGGAAAACCCGGCAGATCACCAAGGCCATGAACATGGTGGCGGCCTCGAAGCTGCGCGGCGCCCAGGAGCGCATGGAATCCTTCCGCCCCTACGCCCGCAAGTTCGCCGAGGTGCTCGGGCACCTCGCCGCCCGCGCCGGCGAGGGGGCCCACCCCCTGCTGGCGCCCCGCGAGGAGATCCGCGCCGTGCATCTCGTCCTGTGCACCTCGGACCGGGGGCTGTGCGGGGGCTTCAACACGAACCTGATCGAGAAGGCGCAGGCGTTCTACCGGGAAAAAAAGGCGGCGGGGATTCCCTGCTCGTTCACCGCCTTCGGCCGCAAGGGCCGCAACTGGTGCCGCAAGATGAACGCGGAGATCGAAAGCGAGCACCTCGGGATCATGGGCACCGCGGTCAAGTTCGGCGAGGCGCAGGGGGCGGCCCGCACCCTCGTGGAGGGCTACCTCGCGGAGCGCTACGACCAGGTGTGGATCGTCTATGCCGAGTTTCTGACCGTGGCGCGCCAGGCCCCCGTGTTGCGGCCGCTTTTGCCGGTGCCGCCGATCGAGCAGGTCGCCCGCGAGCCGGGGGCCTACGAGGGCTGGCTCCCCGAGCACCTCTGCGAGCCGTCGGCCGCCGCGTTGCTCGGTGAGATGCTGCCGCGCAACGTCTCCGTGCAGCTCTACCGCGCGCTGCTCGAGACCTCGGCCTCCGAGCACGCCGCGCGCATGCTCGCCATGGACAACGCCACCAAGGCCTGCAACGACATGATCCACAACCTGACGCTCGCCTACAACAAGGCCCGCCAGGCCGCGATCACGGCGGAGCTGATGGACATCGTCGGTGGGGCCGAGGCGCTCAAGGGATAAACCGCCGGACCCGCGGTTCACCGCGTTCGAGACAGGAGGAGAGTCAATGGCTGAGAACATCGGAAGAGTGGTCCAGGTCATGGGCCCGGTCGTCGACGTGGAATTCCCGCAGGGGAAGCTGCCGACGATCTACACCGCCCTGACCATCAGCAACCCGGCGATCAGCGACGAACCGGACAACCTCGTCGTGGAGGTCGCCCAGCACCTGGGGGACAACATCGTGCGCACCATCGCCATGGACGTCACCGACGGCTTGGTGCGCGGCATGCCCGTGAAGGACACCGGGGCGCCGATCCTCATGCCCGTGGGCAAGGCCGCCCTGGGGCGCGTGCTGAACGTGGTCGGCCGGCCCGTGGACGGCCTCGGGCCCGTCAGCCGCGAGATCCTGCGGCCGATCCACCGGCCCGCCCCCAAGTTCACCGAGCAGGACACCTCCGTCCGCGTGCTCGAGACCGGCGTCAAGGTCATCGACCTCCTCGTCCCCTTCCCGCGCGGCGGCAAGATGGGCATGTTCGGCGGGGCCGGCGTGGGCAAGACCGTCATCATGATGGAGATGGTGCACAACATCGCCATGCAGCACGGCGGCATTTCCGTGTTTGCCGGCGTCGGCGAGCGCACCCGCGAGGGCAACGACCTCTACCACGAGATGAAGGCCTCCGGCGTTCTGCCCAAGGCCTCCCTCGTCTACGGCCAGATGACCGAGCCGCCCGGCGCCCGCGCCCGCGTGGCGCTCTCGGCCCTGACCGAGGCCGAGTACTTCCGGGACGAGGAAGGCCAGGACGTCCTCATTTTCATCGACAACATCTTCCGCTTCACCCAGGCGGGCTCCGAGGTCTCGGCGCTGCTCGGCCGGATGCCCTCCGCGGTCGGCTACCAGCCGACCCTGGCCGTCGACTTGGGCGAGCTCCAGGAGCGCATCACCTCGACCAGCAAGGGCTCGATCACCGCCGTCCAGTGCGTCTACGTGCCGGCCGACGACCTGACCGACCCGGCCCCGGCCACGACCTTCGCCCACCTGGACGGGACGGTCGTGCTCTCGCGGCAGATCGCCGAGCTGGGGATCTACCCGGCGGTCGACCCGCTCGATTCCACCTCGCGCATCCTCGATGCCGCCTACATCGGCGAGGAGCACTACCGGACGGCGCGCACCGTGCAGCAGATCCTGCAGAAGTACAAGGAGCTCCAGGACATCATCGCCATCCTGGGCATGGAGGAGCTCTCCGACGAGGACAAGATCACGGTCTCCCGCGCCCGCAAGATCCAGCGCTTCCTCTCGCAGCCCTTCCACGTGGCCGAGACCTTCACCGGCAAGCCCGGCAAGTACGTGAAGCTCGAGGACACGGTCCGCGGGTTCAAGGAGATCTGCGAGGGCAAGCACGACGACATTCCCGAGCAGGCCTTCTACATGAAAGGCGGCATCGAGGAGGTGCTCGCGGCCGCCAAGGAAATGGCGGCGGCCGAATAGGGCCGGGGGGACACGATGGCCGGAACGATCAAGCTGGAAATCGTCACCCCGGAGCGGGTGGTCGTGAGCGAGGAAGCACAGATCGTCACCGCCCCGGGAACGCTCGGGGAATTCGGTGTCCTGATCGGGCACACGCCGTTTCTCACCGCGCTGCAGACCGGCGCCGTGCGCTACCTCGACCCGCAGGGGGGCGAGCACTTCGTGTTCGTGAGCGGCGGCTTCGCCGAGGCGCTCCCCGACCGGGTGACCGTGCTCGCCGAGTCCGCCGAGCGGCGCCGCGACATCGATGTCGAGCGCGCCCGCGCGGCGCTCGAGCGGGCGCAGAAACGGCTGGCCGAGCAGCGAAGCCGCGAGGCGGTCGATTTCGCCCGGGCCCAGGCGGCGTTGCAGCGCGCCCTGGTGCGGCTGAAGATCGCCGAGAAAAGCCGGCCGCAGTAACCGCCCCTTCCCCGGCGGCGCGCCCGCCGGGGCGGGGCCGGAGCGCAAACCTTTTCCTGCGGAGGGCGCCCGTTGGGGTGAACCCTCCGTTTTGTTTGACGGCGGGCGAAACGAGAGTGGACATCGGCATCGTGCCGGGCACCGTGGGTGCGATCATCCTGGCCGCAGGCCGCGGCAAGCGCATGAAATCCCCGCTGGCCAAGGTCTTGCATGCCGTGCGGGGAAAGCCCATGGTGCAGTATGTCGTCGAGGCCGCCGTGGCCGTATCCGGCGACGCCGTGGTCGTGGTCGTCGGCCACCAGGCCGAGGAGGTGCGGCGGGTCGTCTCCCGGGTCGCCCCGGTGCGCTTCGCCCTCCAGGAGGAGCCCCTCGGGACCGGGCACGCCGTCCGCTGCGCCTTGCCCGTGGTGCCCGCGGCGTGCGAGTCGCTCCTCGTCCTCTGCGGCGATGTCCCCTTGATCGCGCCGGGGACGCTTTCGGCCCTGGCCGAGGAACACCGGCGGGCGGAGCGCGATGTCACGGTTCTCGCCGTCGACCTCGAGCAGCCCGCGGGCTACGGCCGGCTGATCTTCGACGCCGCCGGGGGGCTCCGGGCCATCGTCGAGGAGGCCGACGCCGATTCCGTCCAGCGCGCCGTGCGCACGGTGAACAGCGGCATCTATTGCCTCCGCAAGCCCTTCCTGGAGACCGCCTTGCCGCGCCTTTCCCGCGACAACGCCCAGGGCGAGTATTACCTCACCGAGGTCGTGCGGATCGGCGTCGAGGGCGGCTTCCGCGTGGGCGTCTTCCGCGGGGGGGATCCCGAGGAGGTGCTCGGGATCAACTCCCCCGCGGACCTCGAGCGCATCGAGCGGCTGCTCGCCCTCCGGGGGGCGCCGGGCGTCCGCCGCCCCGCTTGACGGTGGGCCCGGTTTCGGTTTAGAGTGCCCGCCATGGGCTCGGCCTCCGACTCCGGCGAAACGGCCGCTTTTCTTGAGCATTTCGACCGCTTGGAAGAACAGGTGGCGCTCCTTGTCGAGCGGGCGGCCGAGCTGCAGGCGGAGAATCTCGAGCTCAAAGGCCGGATCAGCCACCTGGAGGAGGAACTGAACCAGAAACGGGAGGCGGAAGCCCGCTGGTCCGAAGAGCGGGCCCGGGTCCGCGCCCGAATCGATCACGTGTTGGCCAGACTGGAGGGTGTGAACCGCTCCTGAATCCCGGGACGCGGGAGAGATGCAGGGACGTGCCGGTGTGGACGATCGGATCACGGTGGATCTGTTCGGAAGGTCCTATACCTTCCAGACCGACACCGGAATCCCGGAGGCGAATCGGGCGGCGCAACGCCTCGTCAGCGAGGTCGGGGAGGTCGAGCGCCGCCACGGCGGGCCGACCCCGGACCTGCCCCGGTTGACGATCATGATTCTCGCAGCTTTGAATATGGCGCATCAACTCAACCAACGGGAAGACGAGTTCCAGGCCTTCATCGAACAAGCCGGGCTGCGCTGCGAACGCCTGCGGCGCAGGCTCGACGAAGGATTGAACCGGCTGCGAGACCTCCACCGGCCCGGCTGATGCCGGGCCCGCCCGCCCCTTCCTCCCCGCCGATCGAGAAGCCTTCGCCGCCGGCGGATGCCGCGGCGGCGGCGCCTCCGGAGCGTGCACCCTCCACCCGGCCCGGCGGCCGGAGCCGGTTTCCTCTGCCGTGGCGCGTGGCTCCGGGCGCCGCCTGACCCGAAAACCGGCCGCGCTGCGGCCGTTCGAGGAGAACCCCATCATGGACACCATCATCATCGCAGGGATCTGCGCCGCGGCCGGCTTCGCCCTTGCCTTCTGGCTGCGGGGGCGGGCCTGGTCGCGCAAGGCCGGCATGGCCGAACGCGAGGCCTCGCGCCTGCTCGAGGAATCGCGGGCCAAGGCCGAGGAGCTCTTGCGCAAAGCCGAGGTCGAAACCAAGGAATCGCTTTTCCGGATGAAAAGCGATTTCGAGAACGAGATGCGCGAAGCCCGCTCCGAGCTCAAGCTCCGGGAACTCCGGCTCGTCCAGAAGGAAGAGGCCCTGGAGCGCAAGGCCGAGCAGGTCGGGCAACGCGAGGAACAGGCGGCCCAGAAGGAGCGGCAGCTCCAGGCCCTCGAGGCGGGGCTGCAGGACCGCCGCGCCGAGGTGGAGCGGCTGATCGAGGCCCAGAAACAGGAGCTCGAGAAGATCTCGGGCCTCACGGCCGAACAGGCCAAGGAGCTGCTGCTCCGCGCCATGGAGAACGAGGCGCGGTTCGAGGCCGCGAAGCTGATCAAGCGCATCGAGGGCGAGGCGCGCGAGGAGGCCGACAAGAAGGCGAAGAAAATCATCGCCACCGCCATCCAGCGCTACGCCGCCGATTTCGTCGCCGAGCGGACCGTGTCCGTGGTCCCGCTGCCGAACGACGAGATGAAGGGCCGCATCATCGGCCGCGAGGGCCGCAACATCCGGGCCCTCGAGGCCGCCACCGGCATCGACCTCATCATCGACGACACCCCCGAGGCGGTCATCCTCTCGGGGTTCAACCCCGTGCGGCGCGAGGTGGCGCGGCTGTCGCTCGAGCGGCTGATCTCCGACGGCCGGATCCACCCGGCGCGCATCGAGGACGTCGTCAAGAAGGTCGGCCAGGAGGTCGAGCAGACGATCAAGGAGGCCGGCGAACAGGCGGCCTTCGACCTGGGCATCCACGGCATGCACCCCGAGCTGATCAAGTGCATCGGGCGGCTCAAGTTCCGCACGAGCTTCACGCAGAACGTGCTGCAGCACTCGGTCGAGGTCGGCTTTCTCGCCGGCATCATGGCGGCCGAGCTCGGCCTGAACACCAAGCTCGCCCGCCGCATGGGGCTGCTCCACGACATCGGCAAGGCCGTCGATCACGAGGTCGAGGGGCCGCACGCCCTGATCGGCTCGAAGCTGGCGAAGAAATACGGGGAGAACCCCAAGGTCGTGCACGCGATCGCCGCGCACCACGAGGATGTCCCGCCCGCCTCGGTCTACGCGCTTCTCGTGCAAGCGGCCGACGGGCTCTCGGGGGCGCGGCCGGGCGCGCGCAAGGAGCTGCTCGAAAACTACATCAAGCGGATCGAGGACCTGGAGAAGATCGCCAACGAGTTCCGCGGCGTCGCCAACACCTACGCCATCCAGGCCGGACGCGAGCTGCGGGTGATCGTGGAAAGCGAAAAGGTCTCCGACGAGGAGGCGGTGCTCCTCTCCAAGGAGATCGCGCGCAAGATCGAGGAGTCGATGAATTTCCCCGGGCAGATCAAGGTGACGGTGATCCGCGAGACGCGCGCCGTGGAGCTGGCGAACAAGTGAGCTGCGCCGCAGGCGGCGGCCGCGCAACAAGGGAGGAAAAGACCATGGGCCAGGCCGACCTGCTCGAGACCCTGCGGCGGCGGGGATTCATCGAGCAGACCACACACGAGGAGGAGCTTTCGCGGTTTTTCGCCGAGGGGCCGGCGACCGGCTACATCGGCTTCGACCCCACGGCGGACAGCCTGCACGTGGGGCACCTCGTGCCGATCCTCGCGCTCGCCCACATGCAGCGGGCCGGCCACCGGCCGATCGCCCTTGTCGGCGGCGGGACGGGACTCGTGGGCGACCCGAGCGGCAAGGCCGAAATGCGCAAACTCCTCACCCTGCAGGACGTGGAGCGCAACGCCGCCGGCATCCGGCGGCAGCTGTCGCGCTTTCTCGACTTCGAGGGGGACCGCGCGCTGCTCTTGAACAACGCCGCCTGGCTGCTCGACCTGCGGGTGATCCCCTTTCTGCGCGACATCGGGCGGCATTTCTCGGTCAACCGCATGATCAAGGCCGAGGGCTACCGCATGCGGCTTGAAAGCGAAGAGGGGCTTTCCTTCATCGAGTTCAACTACATGGTCCTCCAGGCCTACGATTTTCTCGAGCTCTGCCGGCGTCACGACTGCCGGCTGCAGATGGGCGGCCGCGACCAGTGGGGCAACATCGTGGCGGGGGTCGAACTCATCCGCCGGGTCGAGCAGAAGGCGGCCTTCGGGATCACCTTCCCGCTCATCACCACGAGCAGCGGCGAGAAAATGGGGAAGACCGCGCGCGGTGCCGTGTGGCTCGACCCCGCCCGGACCTCCCCCTACGACTATTTCCAGTTCTGGGTGAACACCGACGACCGCGATGTCGGCCGCTTTCTTGCGCTTTTCACCTTCCTGCCCCTCGAGGAGATCCGCGAGGTGGGCGGGCTTGCGGCGGAGGGGCTCAACGCGGCCAAGGCGATCCTCGCCTTCGAGGCGACCGCCCTCGCCCACGGCCGCGAGGCGGCGGCGGCGGCCTGGAGTGCGGCGCAGGGGCTGTTCGGGGCGCGCGACGTGCCGGCGGACCTCCTGCCCTCGAGCGCGATGCCGCGCGAGACCGAGGCGGCCCGGGCCGAGGCGACGCCGCGCTGCACGATCCCGCGCGCGCGCCTTAAGGCCGGGATCCCGGCCTTTCGGCTCTTCCACGAAGCCGGGCTCGCCGCCTCGGGGGCCGCTGCAAGGCGGCTGATCGAGCAGGGCGGGGCCTACCTGAACGGGCGGAGGATCGAGGCCCACGACCGACTCGTGACCGAGGCCGATCTCGACGCCGAGGGGGGGCTTCTGCTGCGGGGCGGCAAGAAACGTTACTGCCGCGTGCAGGCCGGGCCGGAACTTTAAAAAAAGGTCTTGACAGGGGATCGCGGATTCTCTATAAGCCACAAATTGTCCGCGGCGGGCGGGGCCGAGAGGCGCCGGCCCGGAGAAACCAAAAAGGTCTTGACAGGCGGACGGGATTGGTTATATTAAAGGGGCCGTGTTGCGGCTCTAAGAAGCGTTAGAGCCCCAGATCCCGATCTGGTGGGCTTTTGATCTTTGAAAACTAAATAGTGGCGTCCGGCCGAATCGACTCCGTCGATTGCGCGGTGCCGTTCCATTCGGCACTGCGATCCAGTTTAACTGGAGAGTTTGATCCTGGCTCAGAATGAACGCTGGCGGCGTGCCTAACACATGCAAGTCGCACGAGAACGTCTCAGCTTGCTGGGACTAGTACAGTGGCGCACGGGTGAGTAACGCG
>DYEU01000026.1 GCA_020725555.1 Desulfatibacillum sp. | reverse complement strand
GCCAATCCCCGCAAACTCAACTGCTTCGTAATCGCCGCCGTCAACGTCGTCTTGCCATGATCAATGTGCCCAATCGTCCCCACATTCACATGCGGCTTCTTGCGCTCAAACTTCTGCTTCGCCATCGCTCTCTCCTCCGCCGTGGAAGCACCATCCGCCTCAGGCCGCCTCTGTCCGCCTGCCGGGGATTTCCTCCTTGCCGAATGGTATGGAGCCCATGACCGGAATCGAACCGGTGGACCTCTTCCTTACCAAGGAAGCGCTCTACCGACTGAGCTACATGGGCGCATGGTCTCTTCCGGCCGGCCCGGGGGCCGCGCCGTCAGCTGTTCCTCTTCTGGAGCGGGCGACGAGATTCGAACTCGCGACATCCAGCTTGGAAGGCTGGAGCTCTACCAGCTGAGCTACACCCGCACTGGACCCGGCATTCGAGGCCGTCACGCCCCGGCGCACGCCGGGGCGCCGCTTGACCTGCAGGGCCGCATGTCGTGGGCCCGCCGACTGCTGCAGGAAGTCCGGTAGTGAGGTTCGATCCCGCGAAATCGCGCCGAAATCTTCTACCCGAGACCCGCTTCAGGGTGGTGGTGGGGGGAGGATTCGAACCTCCGTAGGCATTCGCCGACAGATTTACAGTCTGTTCCCTTTAGCCACTCGGGAACCCCACCGCAACGCCGGGACGACGCCCGACGGCAAAACGCCCCCCATCTCCCGATGCAGGGGTTTTCCGCTCGTGGAGCCAGCGGAGGGATTCGAACCCCCGACCCGCTGATTACAAATCAGCCGCTCTACCGCCTGAGCTACGCTGGCCGCAATCCCGGGTGCCGGCCGCGCTCACGCCCTTCGAGGGCCACGAACCCCCTTCCGCTTCCTCATAAAACGAGGCGATTTAAACTTTTCGCCGAAGCTTGTCAAGTTCTTTTTTCGAAGCGGAGTATACCCCTTCCGCCGCAAAAAGCAAGCCCTCCCCTGCCGGGCCCGGCCGGGGGCGGTTTCTTGACAACCTTCCCGCGGGTTGTGTATCTGGCGGCATTCGAAAGCGCCCGGGCCCTCGGGGCCGAGGCGCCGAAAGCCCCCTTTTGCCTGAGGAAACCGATGCCCAACGACTGGAAACCGCTCGCGGCCGCCGCCCTGCTGGCCGGCTGGCTCGCCGCCTGTGCCGCCCCCGGCGAATCCCTCCGGGTGCGGCATGAGGCCCCGCCGCCCCTGGCCGGATCGCCGGCCGCCTCCGCCCCCCCGGCCGAGCCGGCGCGTCCGCCCCAGCCCGAAGCCGCCACCCGGCCCGGGCCCGGAACGCAGGCCGCCGCGGAGAGCCGCCTCCCCGCGGGCCTCGCCGAGCCCCCCGAGGACGAGGGGGTCCTGGAAGACGACGAGGCCGAGCTTTCCGGCGCGCGCAACGGCGCCGCCCAACGGGCCTTCCAGCGCGCCCTGCAGCTCTGCCGCCTCGCCCAGGCCTACGGGAAGCGCGGGGACCTCGACCAGGCGACCGAGGCCCTCGACGCCGCCTACGCGCTCGTCCTCGAAACCGACCCCGGGGCCGATCCCCTGCTGCTCCAGGAGAAGGAGGATCTGCGCATCACCATCTCCCGGAGGATCCTCGAGCTCTACGCCTCGCGCCGCGTCGCCCAAAACGGCGGCCGCAACGAGATCCCCCTCGAGATCAACCCTCACGTGCAGGCCGAGATCGACTCCTTCACCGTCGGCCGGGAACGGGAGTTCTTCCTCGAGGCCCTGCGCCGCTCGGGGCGCTACCGGGGGCGCATCGAGGAGGCGCTGCGCGAGGCGGGCCTGCCCGCCGAGCTCTCCTGGCTGCCGCTCATCGAGAGCGGCTTCAAGACCACGGCCCTCTCGCCCGCCCGCGCGCTCGGCCTCTGGCAGTTCATCCCCTCGACCGGCTACCGCTACAACCTCAACCGCGACACCTACATCGACGAGCGCCTCGACCCGGACAAGGCGACCCGCGGCGCCATCGACTACCTGAAGGACCTGCACGCGATGTTCGGCGACTGGCTCACGGTGCTCGCCGCCTACAACTGCGGCGAACACCGGGTGCTGCGCACGATCCAGAGCCAGCAGATCGATTACCTGGACCACTTCTGGGATCTCTACGAAAAGCTGCCGCGCGAGACCGCCCGCTACGTCCCCCGCTTCCTCGCCACCCTCCACATCGTCCAGAACCTCGACCGCTACGGTCTCGCCGCAGTGGAGCTCGAGCCGCCGCTCGCCTACGAGACGGTCACGATCCCGCGGCAGGCGAGTTTGCGGGGCATCGCCCTCGCCACCGGGATCGAGGAGGCCCAGCTGCGCGAGCTGAACGCCGAGATCCGCCAGGGCGTGCTCCCCGAGGGCGGCTACGAGCTGCGCGTCCCCCCGGGGGCGGCGGCCCTCGTGGCCGGGCGCCTCGAGGAGATCCCGCCCTACCGCCCGCCGGCCCGGGCGGCGCTCGCGCGCCACAAGGTCGGCAAGGGGGAAACCCTGGAGGGCATCGCGCGCCGCTACAAGATCGAGGTCCGGGAACTGATCGCCGCCAACGCGCCGCTGCGGTCGAAAACCCCGACGCCGGGCACCGTCCTGTTCATCCCCGCCGGCCGCACCGCGCCCGCCCCCGCCCCCGCTCCCGCCCCGCCGGGCCGCGCGGTCGAGCACACCGTTCGGCGGGGGGAGTCTCTTGCGGCCATCGCCCGGCGCTACGGCGTGACGACGGAGGAGATCCAGCGCGCAAACCGCCTCTCCTCCCCGGCCCTGCAGGTGGGCCAGGTGCTGAAGATCCCCGCCCCGCGGCCGCCCTCGCCGGAGGTCCACGGCCGCGGCCTCTACGCCGTCCAGGCCGGGGACACCCTCTCCTCGATCGCCCGCAAGCACAAGATGAGCCTTGCGCGGCTGCTCGCCCTCAACGCCCTGAGCGCCGACGCCGCCCTGCACCCCGGCCAGCGGCTGATCGTCGAAAACTAGCCGTCCCCCCCGGGGGGCATCAGCGAGCGGACCTCCTCGGGGGTGAGGTGCCGCCAGGCGCCTTCGGGGAGGTCCGCGAGGCGGATCGAGGCGATCCGCGTGCGGTGGAGCGCGACCACCTCGTTGCCCAGGCGTTTCACCATGCGGCGGATCTGGCGGTTTCTGCCCTCCCGCAGGACGATGCGGAAATCCCGCTCGCCAAGCCGCGTCACCTCGGCCGGCCGGGTGCGCGTGCCGCCGAGCACCATGCCCTCGGCCATGCGCCGCAGGGCCGCATCCGAGATCGGCCGGGCCGTTGTGACGCGGTATTCCTTCTCGTGGTCGAAGGAGGGGTGCGAAAGCCGAAGGTGCAGCCGGCCGTCGTTGGTGAGCAGCAGAAGCCCGGTCGAATCCTTGTCCAGCCGGCCGACGGGGTAGATCCGCTCCGTGCAGGGGACGAGATCGAGGACGATCCGCTTGCCGGGGTGCCGGCAGCTCGAGACCACCCCCGCCGGCTTGTGGAGGGCGAGATAGACGCGGCGCGCACGGGGCGTCACGGGCACGCCGTCCACCTCCACGCGGTCGCGCTCGGGGTCGACCTTGACGCCGAGAAGGCCGACCACCTCCCCGTTCACGCGCACGCGGCCCTCGCGGATCCAGCGCTCCCCGCGCCGGCGGGAACAGAGGCCGGCCTCGGCCAGGAATTTCTGCAGGCGCACCCCGGGCATGCCCAAGACCGAAAACCCCGCGGCGGCCGAAGGGGAAGGGCCCGGCCGCGGTCAGCTGCGGTAATCGGCGTTGATTTTCACGTAATCGATCGAGAGGTCGCAGGTCACCAGGCTCGCCGTCCCGGGGCCGCGGCCCAGCTCGATCACGATCGGGAAGGCCTCGGCCCGCAGCACCTCCGTGGCGGCCGCCTCGGCCTCCTTGCCGCAGCCGGCCCCGCCGGCGACGATCTGCACGGGGCCGACGTAGAGGTTGACCGCGGCGGGGTCGAACTCGGCCCCCGAGCGGCCGGCCGCGGCGAGAATCCGCCCCCAGTTGGCGTCCTCGCCGAAGAGCGCCGTCTTGACCAGCGGCGAGTGGGCCACGGCCTCGGCGATCCTGCGGGCGTCGGCCTCGGAGGCCGCCCCGCGCACGACGATGTCGACCACCTTATTGGACCCCTCGGCGTCGCGCACCACCCAGCGCGCGAGCCGTTCCATGACCTCGCCCAGCGCCTCCCGGAACGCCTCGCGCACGCCCGGCGCCGCCAGGCCGACGCCGGAGGCCCCGGAGGCGAGCAGGAGCACCGTGTCGTTGGTGCTCGTGTCCCCGTCCACCGTGATGCGGTTGAAGGAGCGCGCGGCGCCCTCGGCGAGCAGGGGCCGCAGGGCCTCCGCCTCGGCCGCGAGATCGGTCAGGAGAAAGCAGAGCAGGGTGGCGAGATCCGGGCGGATCATCCCCGCCCCCTTCACGACGCCGGTCAGCCGGAAGCGGCCCGACGCCGTTTCCCGCTCCACGGAGACCCCCTTGGGCACCCGGTCGGTGGTCAGGATCGCCTCGGCGAAATCGGCGATCCCCTCCGGCCTGAGCGCCGCGGCGAGCGCCGGGGCCGCCTGCTCGATGCAGTCGATCGGCAGCGGCTCGCCGATCACCCCCGTCGAGGCGACGAGGACCTCTTCCTCGGCGACCCCGAGGGCCTGGGCGGCGGCCCGGGCCATGCGCCGCGCGCGGCGGTCGCCTTCCTCGCCGGTGCAGCAGTTGGCGTTGCCGCTGTTCACGATCACGGCCCGGCAGCGCCCGCGTGGGATCCGTTCGCGATCGAGGCGGACGGGCGCCGCCTGGACGCGGTTGCGCGTGAACAGGCCGGCCACCGCGGCCGGCCGCTCGCAGAAGATCAGGCCGAGGTCCTTGCGGCCGTTCTTCTTGATCCCCGCGGCGAGACCGGCCGCGGCAAACCCGGGACAGGAGAGAAGCTGCATCGCCCGCCTTCCTTTCGCCCTGGGGGGTTCCCCTCCCCGGGGGCCGCGGCCGTGCGCCGGGCCGCTTCCCCCCGGCGCGCCCTCCTGGCGTCGCGCGGATCCTCCGCCGCACCCCGGGCCCGCGGCCGCTTCCCCCCAAGGCCCTCCGCACGAAGTGCCGATGTGACAGAATCCCGATCGCTTGTCAATCGGGGCCCGTCCGGCCGGCAGGCTGCACCCGGGGTTTGACAGCGGCCCGGCCTTGCGCTAAGCGGGCTCACCACCGGCCGGCCGCCCCCGGCCCGAAGGAGAAGGGCCATGCCCCCCATCGACCTGCGCTGCCGGCGCTGCCGCGCGCCCCTCGAGCTCCGGCGCACCTGAACCGCCGTTGTGCTGCGCTGCAGGGCATGCGGCGCCCGATTCCCCCTGTCCGACTTCCGGGGGCAGATCGACGAGGCGCTCGAGGAGGCGCTGGCCGACATCCCCTGCGACCGGCTGCCATGAGCCTCCTCCTCGACCATCTCTTCCCCGTGTTCGCGCTGCTTGCGCTCGGCTGCATGCTGCGGCGCGCCCGCATCACGACCGAGGCCTATCTCGCGGTCTCCGACCGCCTGGTCTACTTCATCTTTTTCCCGGCCATGCTCTTCTGGAAGCTCGGCGGCGCCCCGAAGAACCTGGGCGACGACCTGCCCCTGGTCGGCGCCGCGACCGCGGCCGTCCTGTGCGTCTACGCCTTGAGCACGGCCTGCATCGTCTGGGGGAAGATCGGGGCCTTTCAGGCCGGCTCCTTCTCCCAGAGCTGCTTCCGGATCAACACCTACGTCGGGATGGCGGTCTCCATCAGCGCCTTCGGCGAGGAGGGGGGGCGCCATTTCGCCGTGCTGATCGGGCTCACCATCCCCACCCTCAACGTGCTCTCCGTGGCCACGCTGATCTGGTTCGGGGGCGAGCGGGCGCCCGTCTCGCGGCGGATCGCCCAGACCCTCCGGGCCCTGCTGCTGAACCCGCTGATCCTCGGCTGCCTGGCGGGGATCCTCTACGGCCGGGCGGTAGGCCGCTTCCCGCCGTTCCTCGAGAACACGCTCCGGCTGGCCTCCTCGGTCACGCTGCCCCTGGCGCTCCTTTCCATCGGCGGGATGCTCTCGCTCAAGGGGTTGCGGGACCACTGGCGCCTGTCGCTTCTCGCCTCGTTCTTCAAGCTGGCCGTGCTGCCCGCCGTGGGCGCTCTCTGGCTGAAGGGGCTGGGGGTGGCGGGGCTTCCCTTCACCGTCGGGATGCTGTACTTTGCCCTGCCCACGTCGACGGCGCTCTACATTCTCTCCGCCCAGCTCAACAGCGACACGGAACTCGCCTCCACGGCGATCGCGCTTTCGACGCTGCTGTCCTTCGGGCCGATGGCGGCGGCCCTGTTGCTGGCGTAGCGGCCGGGGCCCCCTGCGGCTCGGCCCGTCGGCCGGGGCGCACGGCGAGAGGGCGCGGCATGCAAAATTTCAAGCTCACCCTCGAGTACGACGGAACCGCCTACCGCGGCTGGCAGCGCCAGGCCGAGGGCCCCACCATCCAGGCGGAGGTCGAGCGGGCCCTCGGCCGGCTGACCGGCGCGCCGGTCACGGTGATCGGGGCCGGGCGCACCGACGCCGGCGTCCACGCCCTGGGCCAGACGGCCCACTTTCACAGCCCGACCCGCCTGGGCCCCGAGGCCCTCCGCCGGGGGTTGAACGCCCTGCTCCCCGAGGACATCGCCGTCCGGGAGTGCCTCCCCGTTCCGGAAACCTTTCATGCGCGCTACGACGCCCGGGCGAAGCGCTACCGCTACCGGATCCTCAACCGCGAGGCGCGCAGCGCGCTCGAGCGGCACCGCTGCTGGTTCCTCGACCGGCCGCTCGACCTGGAGGCCATGCGGCGTGCGGCGGCGCACCTCGTGGGCCGCCGGGACTTCAAGTCCTTCGAGAGCAGCGGCAGCCCGCGGGCGCACACCGTGCGCACCGTCACCGCCGCCGAGTGGCACACCGGCGAGGACGGGATCCTCTGCTTCGAGATCGAGGCCGACGGCTTCCTCCGCGGCATGGTGCGCAACGTGGTCGGAACGCTCGCGGCCGTGGGCCAGGGCCGGCTTTCCCCCGGCGACATCCCCCGCATCCTCGCGGCCCGGGACCGCCAATGCGCCGCGGCCTGCGCCCCCGCCCGCGGTCTCTTTCTCGTGCGGGTGATCTACTAAGCCCCGCCCGGCCGCGGTTGCCACCGGGCGGAAGGGGTGATAGGGAAGGAGTGGCCCGAGCGGGGGACCCCCCGGCTGCGGGCATCGACCCTTGCGCACGAGGTGACCGCCATGCCCATTTCCTCCCCCCCCGCCACGCCCGCCCGGGCGGCCGATCGGGCCGCCTTGAAGGAGCGCTACGAGGGCTTCGTCCGCCGCGGCCTCAACCTGGACATGACCCGCGGCAAGCCTTGCGCGGAGCAGCTCGATCTGTCGATCGGCCTGATCGAGGCGCTCTCGCGGACCGATTTCCGCGCCAGCGACGGCACCGACTGCCGCAATTACGGGGGGCTGGACGGCCTCCCGGAAGCCAAGGCCCTCTTCGCCGCGCTGGCCGGGGTTTCGCCCGGCGAAATCCTGATCGGGGGCAACTCCAGCCTGAACCTGATGCACGACGTCATGACCTGGGCCTGGCTCTACGGCGTGCCCGGCGGGGACGGCCCCTGGCACCGGCGGCCGAAGGTCCGCTTCCTCTGCCCGGTGCCGGGCTACGACCGCCACTTCGCCATCTGCGAGCACCTGGGCATCGAGATGATCCCGGTCGAGCTCCGCGGCAACGGCCCGGACATGGAGGCCGTGGCGCGCCTGGCCGCCGAGGACGAGTCCGTGAAGGGCATCTGGTGCGTCCCCAAGTACAGCAACCCCACGGGCGAGGTCTACGCGCCGGAGACGGTCGAGGGGCTGGCGCGGCTCCCGGCGCGCGCCCCGGATTTCCGCATCTTCTGGGACAACGCCTACGCCGTGCACCACCTGGGCGGCGGGCCCGCGCCGCTCGCCGACCTCCTCTCGGCCTGCCGCCGGGCCGGGAACCCCGAGCGCGCCCTGATCTTCGGCTCCACCTCCAAGATCTCCCTCGCCGGCGGCGGGATCGCCTTCCTTGCCGGAAGCGAAAGGACGCTCGACTGGGCGCGCCGCCACCTGGGGTTTCAGACGATCGGGCCGGACAAGCTGAACCAGCTCCGGCACGTGCGCTTTTTCCGCGATCTGGCGGGGATCGAGGCGCACATGCAGCGCCACGCGGCCATCCTGAAGCCCAAGTTCGACGCCGTGCAGGAGGTGCTCGAGCGCGAGCTGGGCGGCGGGGACCTCGCCTCCTGGACCCGGCCGCAGGGCGGCTACTTCGTGAGCCTCGACACGCGCCCGGGGCGCGCGAAACGGGTCGTCGCGCTCGCCGCGAAGGCCGGCGTGCGGCTGACCCCGGCGGGGTCGACGTTCCCCTACGGCCGCGACCCCCTCGACCGCAACATCCGCATCGCCCCCTCCTTCCCGGCCGCGGCGGACATCCGCGCGGCGATGGAGGTGGTCGCGGTCTGCATCGCCCTCGCGGAGCGGGAGGCGACCGCCTGAGCCCGGCCGACCCGGAAAAAAAAGCCCGCGGGGAAACCCCGCGGGCTTTTTTCGTTCAGGGACGGGGGCGGCTTACTTCATGAAGAGTTTCGCGATCGCGGCCGCCTGCGGATGGGCGAAGATCAGGATCAAGGCGACGACCAGGGCGTAGATGCAGAGGGACTCGATCAGGGCGAGCCCGATCAGCATCGTCACCGTGACCTTGCCGGAAGACTCCGGGTTGCGGGCGATGCCCTCGACGGCCGAGCGCAGGCCCAGGCCCTGGGCGATGCCGCAGCCGAAGGCCGCGATCGCGATCCCGAAACCGGCCGCCGTGACGCAGGCGATGAAGAACTCCAACGCTTTGGCTTCCATACCGCTCCTCCTTTGAAGGATTTTATGGATTGCGGGGCTCCCTGCGAGCTCCCCTTACACGCGGATCCCGGGCGGCGCCCTCAATGGGCATGCTCCATGGCGCCGCTGAAATACATGATCGACAACAGGAAAAAGACGAAGGCCTGCACGAAGGAGACGAAGATGCCCATGGCCATGATCGGCAGGGGGGCGAAAAACGCCCCGGCCAGCATGAAGAGGATCATGAGCACGAGCTCATGGCCCATCATGTTGCCGAAGAGCCGGAAGGAAAGGGACATGATGCGCGCGAGGTGGCCGATCACCTCGATCGGGAAGATGATCGGGGTCATCCACCAGATCGGCCCCAGGAAGTGCTTGATGTACTTGATGCCGTGGTACTTCACGCCGACGAAGTGGGTGAAGAGGAAGGAGACCAGCGCGCAGGAGAGGGTCGTGTTGATGCTCGCCGTCGGCGGAAAGAAGCCGGGGATCAGGCCGATCAGGTTGCAGGTGGCGATGTAGAGGAAGATCGTCCCCACGAGCGGGAAAAACCAGCGCCCCTCCTCGCCCGTCACGTCGACCATGAACTCTTCCATGCCGGAGACGACGACCTCGAAGAAGTTCTGCGCCCGCCCCGGGATGAGGCGGATCGTGCGCGTGCAGGCGTAGGCGAGCAGGATGAGCAGCAAGATCACGAACCACGAGTAGACGACGTGCGGGTACGCGGCCGCGAAATGGCCCAGGCCGATGAAATCGAGCAGCGTGGGGAGAATCAGGAAAGGATGTTCCATGTCAGCCCGCCTCCTTGCATAGGATCTTCTTGATCTCGCGCAGGGTCGCCAGAAAGATGCTCGCCACCACCGTCGAAACCCCCAGGACCAGGCCCAGCGGGTGGACCTGCCCGGAGAGGATAAGCAGGAAGAGGATGGCCGCGCTCGCCAGGAAACGCAGGTAATACTTGGCGATCACGGAGGGAAAGGACGCGAGATGGGGAGGCGTGAGCGCCCCCCGGAGCGTGCGTGCGAGCAGGTGGAAATTGACCGTCACGATCAGCCCCCCGCAGAAGATCCCCAGGGCCACCTCGCGGCCGGCGAGCGCCAGGCCCGCCGCCGTCGCCGCGACGAGCAGCACCCAGTTGGCCCGGCGGACGAACTCGAGGATCCGCTGCT
Organism: Desulfatibacillum sp.; assembly: GCA_020725555.1. Lineage (GTDB taxonomy): Bacteria > Desulfobacterota > Desulfobacteria > Desulfobacterales > SpSt-501 > SpSt-501. The sequence goes on along the minus strand of DYEU01000026.1, from coordinate 174,002 downwards.
GGATGGTCACGTGGTTCGGGTTCTTCCGGCGATCGCCGCGCTCAAAGCCTCCGGCTCTTGCGGACCGCCAGCCACAGGTTGCGGAAGGCCGCCGCGATCCCCAAGGCGAGAAAGACGAGCATCCCCCACGGGGAGGTCTCCCAGGCCCGGTCCACGAGGAGGCCCGCTCCCAGACCGATGAAGATCGAGAGCGCGACGGAAAAGCCGAGGCTGCTGTAATAGGCGAGTTCCCGCCAGGCCCGGCGGGTTTCGCGTTTCATGGCCTTTCCCCGGTCCTAAAAAAACCTCCCGTGGTCCGCTCCGGGATGCGGCGGAAGTCGGCAGCACCTACCACGCCGACCTCCCGAAGTCAATAACGGGGCCGCCTGGCCGCGGGCCAAGGCGGCCGCCCCCGGGCCGCGGGGGTCACAGCTCGATGTCCTCGAGGGCAAAGACCGGCCCCTCCAGGCAGGCGTGGCGGTAACGCGACGGCCCCCCGCGGCCGGGGACGGCGCAGCCCAGACAGGCCCCCAGGCCGCAGGCCATGCGTTCCTCGAGCGAGACCTGGCAGGGGATCCCGCGGCGGCGCGCGAGGTCGGCCACGCAGGCGAGCATGGCCCGCGGGCCGCAGGCGAGCAGGAGATCCGGGGGGTCGGCCTCGACCGCCGCGGCGAGGGGGTCGGTGACGGGGCAATGCGCCCCGGCGCTCCCGTCGTCGGTCGTGGGCACGACCGGGACCCCCCGCGCCGCGATGCCCGCGGCGCAGACGAGCTCCTCGGCGGTGCGCACGCCGAAGAAGAGCCGGCAGTCCATCGCCGGCGGCCCCCCCTGCGGGGCGAGCCGCTCGACGAGAAACCGAAACGGGGCGATGCCCACCCCGCCCGCGGCGAGAAACAGGCGGCGCACACCGGGCGGGAGGCGGAACCCGCGGCCCAGGGGGCCCAGGAGGCGCACCTCGTCGCCCGGCCGCAGGAGGGAAAGCCGCCGCGTCGCCGGCCCGACGACCTTGTAGAGGATCTCGATCCCCCCGAAGCGGCCTTCGCGGAACCACGTGGCGTGGATCGAGTAGGGCCGGGAGAGGAAGGGGTCGAGGGTTTCGGGCCGGCGGAGCATCACGAACTGGCCCGGCTCGGCCGCGGCGAAGGGCTCCCCGCAGGCGAGGGCGATGCGGCCGAAGAACGAGGAGAGCCGTTCGTTGCGGCTCACGTGCGCCGCGGCGAAGACCGGTGTGGCGGCGGGGGGCTGGGGGGTCATGGGGGTCCTCCTCGGACAAGGCCGATCGCCGCCGGAAAGCGGCCGGTGGTCTTCTCGGCGCGGTAGGAGAAAAAACGCTCCGGGGAGCAGCGGGTGCACAGGCCGCTCACCTCGATCCGCTCCGGGAGCACGCCGCGGGCGAGCAGCTGGTCGCGGCTTGCCGCCCAGAAATCGAAGTGCGCCGTCCCCGGCCGGCGGTAGCGCCAGAGGGCGGGCGGGAGCTCCTCGGCATAATGTCGCATCTCGCCGCAGCAGGGCCCCAGCGAGGGGCCGATCCCCACGCGGAGATCGGCCGGCCGGCAGCCGAAGGCCGCGACCATCCGCTCCACGGTCTTGCCGGGCAGATCGAGGGCGCTGCCCCGCCAGCCGGCATGCACGGCGGCCACGACGCGGCGGACCGGATCGGCGATCAGGATCGGCTGGCAGTCGGCCACGGCCACGGCCACGAAGACCCCCGGACGGTCGGTGACGAGCGCGTCGGCGGCCGGCGGCCCGCCGTTTCTCTCCCAGCCTTCGAGGTCGGTTGCGGCGTCGATGACCGCGATGCCCTCCCCGTGCACCTGGCGCGCGAAGAGCAGCCGCCGCGCGCCGAGGCCGGCCGCGACGGCCTGCCGGTTGCGCTGCACGGCGGCCGGCGGGTCCCCCACGGCGAAGCTCACGTTGAGCCCATCCCAAGGGGGGGCGCTCGCCCCCGGGCGGCGCTCGAAGACCCCGTGGCGGACGCCCTCGAGACCCGCGAGGATCTCGAAGATCCAGCGCCTCGTCCCGTTCTCCTCGACCCGCATCACGGCCGAAAGCCCCTCTCGCCCCCCTTGCGGCGGCGCGGTCGCCTAAAGCGCCCGTGCGGCCGCGAGCACCGCCACGCCGTCCGCACCCGCGGCGAGCAGCGCCTCCGTGCAGGCGGCCGCGGTCGCGCCGGTCGTCAGGACATCGTCGACCAGGAGCACGCGGCGGCCGCGCACCGCCTCGGCCTGCGCCACCCGGAACGCCCCGGCGACCCGCGCCCGGCGCGCCGCCCGGTCGAGCCCCGTCTGGGAAGGCCCGGGCCGGATGCGGATCAGCACCCCGCGCCGCACGGGCGGCCCGGGCCAGCGGCGCAAGAGCTGCTCGACGGGATGGAACCCCCGCTCCCGCAGGCGCCGCGGGTGGAGCGGAACGGGGCAAACCAGCTCGACCCCCGCGGCCTCCGGGTAGCGCCGCCAGGTCTCCTCCAGGCAGCGCCCGAGAACCCGCCCCACGCGCAGGCGGCCGCGGTACTTGAAGGCGTGCACCAGCTCCCGGAGCGGCCCCTCGTAGGCGAAGGCGGCGCGCGCCGCGGCAAAGGGCGGCGGCTCCCGCCGGCAGTCGCCGCAGAGGCGATCCGGGCCGCTTCGGCCGCGGAAGCTCACCCCGCAGCGCGGGCAGAGCGGGGGCTCGAGGGGGACGACCCGCCTCAGGCAGGCCCCGCAGAGAAGCGGCGCCAAGATCGCGCGGAGATCCCCCTGGGCCGCGGCGGGCCGGGCGTGGGGGCGGGGGTGGAAAAACGCCCCGCAGGCCCCGCAGCGCGGCGGGAAGAGGGCCTGCAGGCAGGCCCGGGCCGCGGCGAGGACCCCGGCGCGGATCAGCCCCGGGCCGCTCACCGGCCCCCTCCCGCGCTGCCGGGCCCCCCCCCCAGGCGCCGGCGCCGGATTTCGAAGAGCGCGACCGCGGCGGCCACCGACACGTTGAGCGAATCGAGGGGCCCCGCCTGGGGGATGGCCAGGAGCAGGTCGCAGCGCCGCAGAATCCCGCGGCGCATGCCGCCCCCCTCCCCGCCCACGACCAGGACGAGCGGCTGCGGCAGATCCGCCGCAAAGAGGCTCTGGGGGGCTGCGCGGTCGAGCCCGGCGACCCAGTACCCGCGGCGTTTGAGCTCGTCGAGCGCGCGGCCCAGGTTGGTCACCCGCACCAGGCGCACGTGCTCCAGGGCGCCGGCCGAGGCCCGCGAAACCGCCGGGGTGGGCGGCGCCGAGCGGTCGCGGGGCACCACGACCGCCGTCGTCCCGGCGCAGAGGGCCGAGCGCAGGATCGCCCCGAAGTTGTGCGGGTCGAGAATGCCGTCCAGGGCGAGGAGCGGGCCCTCCGCGGCGGCGGCCGCCGCCGCGGGGATCTCCTCCAGGCCCGCGACGGGGTAGGCGTCGACCCGGGCGGCCGCCCCCTGGTGCCGGCCGCCCCCCGCCGCCGCGGCGAGCTCGCCCGCGGGCACCCGCCGCACGGGGACGCCGCGCCGCGCCGCCGCCGCGGCCAAGGCCTCCAGGCGCCTGAGCGCCCCGGGCCGATCCTCCAGGAGCAGCTCGTGAACGCGGCGCCGGCCGGCGGCCAGGGCCTCGCCGACCGCGTGCGGGCCGTAGAGCCACTCGGTCTTCATGGCCGGTAGGAGCCGACGATCGCCGCGAGCTCCTCCAGGGCCGCGGGCAGGCGGTCGTTGACGACGACGTGGCGGTAGCGGTCGCGGCAGGCCATTTCCGCGGCCGCGTTCCGCAGGCGCACGGCGATCGCCTCCGGGGAGTCCGTCCCCCGCGCCCGCAGCCGGCGCTCGAGCTCCTCGAGGGAAGGCGGCAGAAGAAAGATCGTGACGCTTTGCGGAAACCGTCCCGCCAGGGCTTCCGCCCCCTGCACGTCGAGATCGAGCAGGACGTCGCCGCCCGCGGCGAGGAGCCGCTCCAGGTCCTCGGCCGAGGTGCCGTAGTAATGGCCGTGGACCCGGGCCCACTCCGCCCAGCGCCCGCCGCGGATGCCCTCCTCGAAGTCCGCCTTCGAGATGAAGCGGTAATCGCGCCCCTCCACCTCCTCCGGCCGCGGCGGCCGGGTGGTGTAGGAGACCGAGTAGGCCAGGTTCGGGACCCGCTGGAGGAGCGCCTTCCGCAGGGTCGTCTTCCCCGTCCCCGAGGGCGCCGAGAGAATGAAGAGCCGGCCGCGGCGCGGGGCCTCAGGCATCCCTCGCCTCCGCTTCCGGCAGCGCCGCCCCGTCCCCGCCGCTTTCGCGGAGCTGGGCGTAGCGCTGCGAAATCGTCTCGGCCTGCACGGCGGAGAGGACGATGTGGTTGCTGTCGAGCACGATGATCGAGCGCGTCCGGCGGCCGTAGGTGGCGTCGATCAGGCGGTGCTGCTCGCGCGCCTCGTCCTTGAGGCGTTTCATGGGCGCCGAGTTGGGGGCCACGATGGCGATCACCCGATCGGCGACCACCGTGCTGCCGAAGCCGATGTTGAGCAGGACCGGGTCCGTGGGTTTGGGCATGGGGGCGGCGTCCTCTCCGCGGGCGGGGGGCTCCGGGCCGGCTATTCCAGGTTCTGCACCTGCTCGCGGATCTTTTCCAGTTCGGATTTCACGGCGACGATGCTCTGGGAGGCGGAGGCGCTGCCGACCTTGGCGCCCATGGTGTTGAACTCGCGGTGGAGCTCCTGGAGCAGAAAGCCCAGGGGGCGCCCGGCGGCCTGGGGCCCGGAGAGCAGCCGGCGGAACTCGGCCAGGTGGCTCTCGGCGCGCACGAGCTCCTCGGAGATGTCCGCGCGGTCGGCGAGGAAGGCCGCCTCCTGGGCGACGCGGCCGGGGTCGAGCTCGACGAGCCCCTGGGTGAGGGCGGCGATGCGCGCCTCCAGCCGCTGGCGGTAGAGCGGGACGAGCTCGGAAGCGGTCCCGCGGATCTCCCGGAGGGCGGCCGCGATCGTCTCCAGACGGGCGGTCAGGTCGGCGGCCAGCCGCTCGCCCTCGGCGGCGCGCATGGCCTCCAGGCCGTCCAGGGCGCGGGCGAGGCACCCCTCGAGCACGGCCCACACCGCCTCGGGGTCGGCGGCCGCGGCGGTCGTTTTCAGGATCCCCCCCGCCGCAAGCAGCATCGCCAGCGTGGGCCGCTCCGGGAGGCCGAGCGCCTCGCCAAGGAGCGCAAGCGCCTGGTGGACCGCCCGCGCCCGGGGGAGATCGGCCTCCACGACCGGCTTCGCCCCCGCGGCCTCCTCGACCTGGATGCGGACCTCGACGCGGCCGCGCAGGATCCGCTCGGAGACGGCGCGGCGCACACGCTCCTCGAGATCGGGGTAGGCCGCCGGCAGACGGACGGCGAGATCGAGAAAGCGGCTGTTCGTGGAGCGGATTTCGACCCCCACGGCGAGCGGGGGGGCCTCGGCCGCCGCGGCGGCGAAGCCGGTCATGCTGCGGACCATGAAGCGGTCTCCCTCCGGTCGAAGAGGTGGCGCGCGCGCACCGCCTCGAGAAACCCCCTAAGCGGCGCGCCGGCGTAGTCGGGATAGGTCCAGGGCAGGGGCCGGAAGGCGCCCTCCCGGTAGACCAGGGCGAGGTCGGCGTAGATCCCCGACCCCAGGTAGATGCGGTGCGCGGCCGGCTTGCCCGTCGCCAGCACGACGCGCTCGGGCACGAGGATGCCGGGGTCGAGGTTGACCGTGCGCCGCCCCTCGCGCGCGCGCCGCCCCTCGAGTTCGCCCGTCACGAGCTTGATCTCCGCGAGCGCCTCCTGGGGCACCCTCCGGCGGAAGGCGATCACGCGGCGGCTGAGCGGCGCCCCCATTTCGGCGGCGTAGTAGGCGGTGAACGCGAAGGCCCACCACGGGCTCACGAGGTCGAAGGCCCCGAAGCGCTCGGCCAGCAGGGCGGCCACCTCGGGGAAGTCCCCGCGCCGCGCAAGCAGCATCCCGATCACCAGCGTCGCCGGCGGGGCCGGCCGGGGGGAACTCATGGCACGGCCCTCAGGCGTCGGCGAGCGGTTTCGCCTCCTCGAGGAGCAGGATCGGAATCTCGTCGCGGATTTCGAAGAGGAGGCGGCAGGCGGCGCACACCAGGCCGTCGCCCGCGGCGGTGAGGCGGAGTTCCCCCTTGCACTGCGGACAGGCGAGAATCTCGAGCAACTCGGGATCGATCGTCATCGGCTCCTCCCCCCGAAGCCATGCGGCGGGCGCTTGCCGTCTAGGCGCCCGCGGCGTCGGCGCCGGCCGGGCCGAAGGAGGCCATCAGCTCGGCCTCGGCCGCGAGCTGCTCGCCGACCAGGGCCCGCCCGGCCATCTTCGCCGCCCGGGAGCGCATCCGGGTCACCCGCGCCTCGAGCAGCAGCTGGTCCCCCGGCACGACGGGGCGGCGGAAACGGACCTGGTCCATGCCCATGAAGTAGACGATGTCGCCCTGGTGTTCGGGGCCGCGCATCTCGCAGGCGAGGATGCCGCCGGCCTGGGCCAGGGCCTCGACGATGAGCACCCCCGGCATGACCGGCTGGCCGGGGAAATGCCCCTGGAAAAAGGGCTCGTTCATCGTCACGTTCTTCAGGGCGAGGATCCTCTCCCCCGGCACGAGCTCGAGCACCCGGTCGACCAGGAGAAAGGGGTAGCGGTGGGGCAGCCTCTTGAGGATCGCCTGGATGTCGAACACGGTCTGCATCGCTCCCTCCGCGTCTCGCGGGCCCGCGGGCCGCGCCCGGGTCTTCCTTAGGGTTTCTTGCCGCCGCGGGCGTTCAGCTCCTGCACCAGGCGCTGGGTGATGTCGACCGCGGGCTGGTGGTAGAGGACCCCGATGCTGCTCACGATCAGGGTGTAGCCCTCCTTTTTGCCGATCTCGTTGACCAGTGCGCTGATTTCCTTCTGCAGCTCGCCCATGAGCTCGCGCTCGAGGTCCTGGAGGTCGCTGCGGTACTTCTTCTGCAGGGCCTGAAAATCGCTCGCCTTGATGCGCAGCTCGCGCTCCTTCTCCTCGCGCGCCTCCTTGCTCATCACCATGGCCTCGCGCTGCATGCGCTTCTCGAGCTCCTGGAGCTCCGTGCCTTTCTGCTTGAGGTCGGCCTCGAGCTTGTCGCGCTGGCCCTTGAGTTTTTCCTGCGCCGCCTTGCCGATTTGGGAGGTTTCGAGCACCGTCTGCAGGTTGACGACCGCGATCCGGGCGGCCTCGGCGGCGAGGGCCCCCGTCTGGCAGACGCCGCAGAGGCCGGCGAGCAGCGCGGCCGCAATGCCCATTCGTCGGAGATTCATGAGGTCTTCCTTTCCCGTTGCCCCCCGCCGCCTGCCGCGGCGGCGGGTTCCTTAAAATGCGGAGGCCATCGAAAACTCGAAGCCGCCGCTGGACCGGTCGTCTTTCTTCGAGTCGAGGTACCAGCCGTAGGCCAGCCGGATCGGCCCGATCGGCGACAGCCAGCGGATCTCCGGGCCGGCGGTTTCGCGCATCTTGTTGAAATCCCAGGACTCGTCTTTGCCGAACACGGCCCCCGTGTCCAGGAAGAGGATCCCGAAGACGCCGGCCTCCTCGACCAGCGGGAACTTGATCTCGAAATTGCCCTGGACGAATTTCTCCCCGCCGACCGGGGAGCCCTCCTCCTTGGGGGCGAGATCGGCGCGCTTGGCCCCGCGCACCGTGTTCATGCCCCCGAGGTAGAATTTCTCGTAGTCCGGGAGATCCCAGCCGGGCAGCCCGTGGATGTAGCCCCCCCGGCCGTGGACGACGCCGGTCAGTTTCCAGAAGAGGGGGATGTACCATCCGGTGTCGGCGATCACCTTGTGGAAGCCGACGTCGCCGCCCAGCCCCGCGAACTCGTACTCCAGGCTGTGGAGCGAGCCCTCCTTGGCGTTGAAGAGGCTGTCCCGCGAATCGTAGCGGATCACGGGGGTGACGCTGCTCTTGAGGTAGCGCCCGGCGTCCCTCTGGATCGCGCGCGCGGCGTCCTCGTCGACGTTGCTGATGCGGGTCTCCTCGAGCGTGTAGGCGACGCTCCCCCGGACGTAGTCGTAGAGCGGGTAGCCCAGGCGGAGCTTGCCGCCGACCGAATCCTTGTCGTAGTCGTCGAACTCGAACTCCCACTTGTAGAGCTCGGCGCCGGCGGAGAGCGGTATATCAAAGAGCCAGGGCTCGGTAAAGCTCAGGACGTATTTCTGGGTCTTGCCGCCGACCTGGCCGCGTACCCCCAGGGTCTGGCCCCGGCCGAAGAGGTTGCGCTCGGAGATCGAGGCCGTCACGAAGGCCTGCTCGAGCGTGCTGTAGCCCGCGCCGAAGGTGAAGGCGCCGGTGTTCTTTTCCTTGACCTCGACGCTCATCCGCATGCGGTCGTCGGCGCTGCCGCGGGTCGTGTCGACCTTCACGTTCTCGAAGTAGTCGAGCCGGTTCAGGTTGCGGATGCCGCGCTTGAGGCGGCTGGCGCTGTAGAGCTCCTGCTCGAAGACGCGGAGCTCGCGCCGGATCACCTTGTCGCGCGTCTTGGTGTTGCCGGTGATCGTGATCTCCTCGAAGACGACGGGCTTGCCCTTGAGGATCTGGAAGGTCACGTGGGCGAGGAGCTTCTCGGCGTCCTGGTCGACCTTGGGCGAGACCTCGACGTAGGCGTAGCCCTCGTCGGCGTAAAGGTCGGTCAGGGCGATCACGTCGCCCCGGAGCACCTCGCGGTTGTAATATTCCTCGCGGGTGATCTTGAGCTTTTTCACCAGCTCCTCCCGCGGCAGCAGGAGATCGCCGCTGAAATCGACCCGCCCCATGCGGAAGCGCGGCCCCTCGTCGATCTTGAAGGTGACGACGATCCCCTCCTCCTCGTACTCGACCTGGGGCTCGCCCACCCGCGCGCGCACGTAGCCGTTGTTCTGGTAGAAGGCCGTGAGCCGGGCGGCGTCCTGGTTGAGCTGCTCCGGGTTCAGGTCGCCCGCCGAGGTGAACCAGGAGAGGATGTTCTTCTCCGAGGTCTGGATTTCCTTTTTCAGCCGGCGCTCGGAGAAGGCGGTGTTCCCGGTGAAGGCGATCTTGCGGATGAGCAGCTTGTTGCCTTCCTCGATCGCGTACTCGACATCCACCTGGTTGTTCGGCTGGGGGGTGAGCCGGTAGTTCACGCGGACATTGTGATAGTTCTTGCCGCGGTAGAGGTCCTCGATGCGCCGCAGGTCGCTCCGCAGGGTGAAGGCGTTGAGGACCGCGCCCTGCTTCAGGGTCAGGTTCTTGCGGATTTCCTCCTGGTCGAAGATCACGTTCCCCGAGGTGCGGATGGAACGCACCGTCGGCTTTTCGGTCACGCGCACGATGAGCCGCACGCCCTCGCCCTCGGGCTCCCGGAGGATCTGGACGTCGTCGAAGTAGCCCAGGCCGTAGACGGCCTTGAGGTCCTCGGCGACCTGGCGGGCCTGGAAGACCTCGCCCGGCCGGCTCTTGAGCACGCGGCGGACGGCGTCGGGCTCGATCCGCTGCTGGCCCTCGATGCGCACCTCCACGATCCGTTCCCGGCGCAGGGCGGCGTTGGCGATCTCCCGGGCGAGGCGCTTGACGACGCCGGGGAGCTGCTCCACGCCGCGGCCCTCCCCGGCGAAGGTCCGCGTTCGGCGCTCGGCGGCCGCGACCGCAACCAGGCGCACGTCGAGGCTGAAGGACTCCCCGATCCAGGTGAGGCTCGCCGCGGCGACGAAGTCCGCCCCGGTCGGGAGCGCAAGGCGGGCGACCTCCTCGTCCCCGCCGCCGGCCGCCGCCCAGCTCGCGGCCGTTTCCGGGTCGAGCACCCGCGCGGAGAGCCCCTCCTCGGCCAGCTCGCGGCGCAGCGCCTCGGAGGTCTCGCCGCGCAGGTAGGCGAACTCGGCCGGGCCGTGGACGGCGGCCGGGAGCAGGATCACGGCGGGGGGGCTCTGGGCCGGCGCGGCGACGGCGATCCCGAGGAGCAGGGCCAAAAGCACCCCGCCCGCGGCGCGACGCGGCCGGAATCGGGCTCGTGGATCCATGGCGCTCGCCCTTCAGTCCACGGCGGCCAGCCGCCCGTCGCGCAACGTGACGCGGCGGGAGAGCCGGGCCGCCAGTTCGAGGTTGTGGGTCACGATGACGAGGGTCATGCCCATCTCGGCGTTCAGCTCGAGGAGCAGCCGGTGGACCTCCTCGCCGTTTGCCCGGTCGAGGTTGCCGGTCGGCTCGTCGGCGAGCAGGATCGGCGGCCGCAGGACCAGGGCCCGGGCGATGGCCACGCGCTGCTGCTCGCCCCCCGAGAGCCGGTTCACCCGGAAGGAGAGCCGTTGCTCCATCCCCACGCGCCCGAGCACGGCCCGGGCGCGGTCGGCGGCCTCGCGCCGGCTCAGCCCGTGGATGAGGGCCGGCATCATGGCGTTCTCGAGGGCGGTGAACTCGGGGAGCAGGTGATGAAACTGGAAGACGAAGCCGATCGTCTCGTTGCGGAAGCGCGCCAGCCGTTCGGCGGGGTAGGCGAGCACGTCCTCCCCGCGGACGAGGAGCCGGCCGCGGTCGGGCCGCTCGAGCGTCCCCAGGACGTGCAGGAGGGTCGATTTCCCGATGCCCGAGGCGCCGACGACGGCGACGGACTCGCCGGCGGCAAGGTCGAGGTCGAGATCCTCGAGCACGGGGACCGAGGTGCCGCCGTTGACAAACCGCTTGCACAGGCCCCGCGCCGAGAGCAGCGGTGCGCCCCCCGGCACAGGCGTCGCGTCAGCCATAGCGGATCGCCTCGACCGGGTTCAACCGCGCCGCCTGGCGCGCGGGGTAGAGCGTGGCGAGGTAGCAGATCCCCAGCGCCGCCAGCACGATCGCGGCGATGTCCAGGAACTCCATCTTCACCGGCAGCCGTGTGGTGAAGTAGTAGACGTCCCCGGTCAGCTCGTGGATGTCGTAGCGCTTGAGCGCCTCGCAGAGCCCCACGCCCAGGATCACCCCCAGCGCGGTCCCCGCCGTCCCGATGACCATGCCGCTGAAGACGAAGATGCGCCGGATGCTGCGGTCGGTCGCCCCCATCGCCTTGAGGATGGCGATGTCCCGCGTCTTCCCCATGACGAGCATGATGAGCGAGCTGGCGATGTTGAAGGCCGCCACCAGCACGATGAGCGTCAGGATGAGGAACATCACCCGGCGCTCCAGCTTGAGGGCCTTGAAGAGGTTGCGGTTCATCTGCATCCAGTCGCGGGCGCTGTAGCCGGGGCCCAGCCGCGCGAGGATCCGGTCGGCCACCTCCCGCGCCCGGTAGATGTCGTGGACGCGGATCTCGAGGCCGGAGACGGCCTCGCCGAGCCGCATCAGGCGCTGGGCGTCGCGCAGGTGGATGTAGGCGAAGGTCTGGTCGTAGTCGTACATGCCGGACTCGAAGCCGCCGGTCACGCGGAAGGCGCGCAGCGCCGGGACGTGCCCCGTGGGGGCGAGCATCCCCCGCGGGGAGATCACGTGCACGAGGTCGCCGGGGGCGACGCCCAGGTTGCGGGCGAGCTCGCGGCCGAGGACGATCCCCGGCGCGCGGCCGGCCGCCTCGGTCTCGGGCCCGGGGTCCGGCAACTCGATCTCGGCGAGCGTCCGCAGCACCCCGCCCGCCGTGCGCGGGTCCACCCCGCGCAGCACGGCCCCGCTGGTCGCGGCCGCGGACCGCAGCATGACCTGGCTGTAGACGAAGGGGGTGGCCGCCGCGACCCCGGGGACGGACGCCACCGTGAGCAGCACCTCGGGCCAGTCCTCCATCGCCTGCCCGTAGCGCTGGAGCACGATGTTCGCCTGGCCGCCCAGGATGCGCTGCTTGAGGTCGGCCTCGAAGCCGGTCATGACCGCGATCACCACGATCAGCGCCATCACCCCGACGGCCACGCCGGCGACGGACAGGTAGGTGATGAGCGAGATGAAGGCGTGCTTGGACCGCGCCCGCAGGTAGCGGCCGCCGATCAAGCTTTCGAATCCCGTCGTCGGAAAGGCCATGCCGGTTTCCTGGGGGCCGCCGCGCCCCGGGGTCAATCCCGGGGTTTGAGGTGCGGAAAGAGGATCACCTCGCGGATGGAGGCGGAATCGGTGAGCAGCATCGCGAGCCGGTCGATGCCGATCCCCTCCCCCGCCGTGGGCGGCATGCCGTATTCGAGGGCCTCGAGGTACTCCTCATCCATGGGGTGCGCCTCCGCCTCCCCCGCCTCGCGGTCGCGGGCCTGCTGCTCGAAGCGCTCGCGCTGGTCGAGGGGGTCGTTCAGCTCGGAGAAGCCGTTGGCGATTTCGCGGCCGCCGATGAAGAGCTCGAAGCGCTCGGTGAGCTCCGGGGATTCGTCGCTGCGGCGCGAAAGCGGCGAGACCTCCGCCGGGTAGCCGATGACGTAGGTGGGCTGGATGAGCTTCGGCTGGACGAGGGCGTCGAAGAGCTTGGTGATCACCTTGCCCAGGCGCTGCTGCTTGGTCACGGTCACGCCGCGGGATGCGGCGAAGGCGAGCAGCCCCTCCCGGTCGCCGAGGAGCGCGCGGTCCACGCCGCCGATCTCGACCAGCGCGTCGTAGAGGGCGATCCGCCGCCACGGCGGGGCGAGCTCGATCGTCTCGCCCTGGCAGGGGATCGCGGTCGCGCCGGTCACGCGGGCGGCGACCTCGGCGAGCAGCTCCTCGGTCAGCGCCATGAGGTCGGTGTAGGTGGCGTAGGCCTGGTAGAACTCGAGCATCGTGAACTCGGGGTTGTGCTGGGTGGAGACCCCCTCGTTGCGGAAGTTGCGGTTGATCTCGAAGACCCGCTCCAGGCCCCCGACCACGAGCCGCTTGAGGTAGAGCTCGGGGGCGATGCGCAGGTAGAGGTCCATCCCCAGGGCCTGGTGGTGGGTGCGGAAGGGGGTCGCCTCGGCGCCCCCGGGCAGCGGCTGCATCATCGGCGTTTCGACCTCGAGGAAGCCGCGCTCGAGGAAGAAGCGGCGGATCTCCTGGATCATGGCGCTGCGGCGCAGGAAGATCTCCCGCACCCCGGGGTTCATGAGCAGGTCGAGGTAGCGCCGGCGGTAGCGTTTCTCGGGGTCCTTGAGGCCGTGGAATTTCTCGGGAAGGGGCCGCAGCGACTTGGCGAGCAGCCGGAAGGAGTCCGCCAAAAGCGTCCACTCCCCCGTCTTCGTCCGGAAGAGCGGGCCCGAGGCGCCGAGAAAGTCGCCGATGTCGAGCTGCTTGAAGAGGGCGAAGGCCTCCTCGCCCACGCGGTCGCGTTTCAGGTAGACCTGGAGCTGCCCGGAGCGGTCCCGCAGGCGCAGGAAGGCCGCCTTGCCGAAGTGGTTCACCGCCATCATGCGGCCGGCGACGGCGAAGCGCGGGCCGTCCTCGGAGACCGATCCGGGATCCGTGCGCACCCGCTCGTGGAGCTCCCCGATTGCGTGCGAGGGCCGGAAGTCGTTCGGGTAGAGCGGGATGCCGCGCTCGCGCAGGGCAAGCCACTTTTCCCGTCGTTTGGAGAGAACCTCGCTCGGGGCTTCCATGCGGCCTCGCTGGCAACACGAAAAAGGAAATGACGCGGACCCGGCCGAAGCGATCCCCTGCGGCGGGGGCTCGGCCGGCCGCGCCATCCGGATCCTGGACCGTCTCGCCGCCGCGCGGCCGGCTTCCTCCCCCCGGGGGTCACGGGGAGCCCAACGCCGCCCGGGCGCGCCGCGCGAACGCACCTCGATAGCGTAGAACCGCGAAACCTGTCAAGGCGTAGTTGGCGGCGCGATGCGCCGGAAGACGAGGCGGAAGGTGGACCCCCGGCCGGGGGTGCTCTCCACGTCCAGGCGGCAGCCGTAGGGCTCGAGAATGCGCTGCACGATGGAGAGCCCGAGCCCCGTCCCGGAGGGCTTGGTGGAGAAGAAGGGGTCGAAGATCGCGGGCAGGTGCTCCGGGGCGATGCCGGAGCCGGTGTCGCGGATCTCCAGGCAGACGCGGCGCTCGCGCGGCGCGGAAAGCACGATCGCGATCTCCCCCTCGCCCTCGATCGCCTCGGCCGCGTTGGTGAGCAGGTTCCAGAGCACCTGCTGCAGGTGGCCGGGGTCGATCGCAATCCACAGCCCCTCCGGCGCGGTCAGCCGGACGCGGATCCGCCCCTTCAGGCGGTCCTGGCGGGTGAAGAGCTCGAGCGTCTCCCGCAGGGCGGCGGCCGCCTCCACGGGCTCGGGGCGGCCGGCGGGGGGCCGCGCGTAGAGCAGGAAATGGCCGACGAGCGTGCCCAGCCGGTCGGCCTCGCGCAGCACGATCGAAAGCAGCGGCGCCCGCTCCGGGTCGTAGCGCAGCTCGTCGCGCAAAAGCTCGATCGCCCCGGTCAGGCCGGCCAGCGGGTTTTTGAGCTCGTGGGCGAGCCCCGCGGCGAGTTCCCCCACGGCCGCCAGCCGCTCGACCCGCTGCAGGTGCTCCTGCATGCGGCGGAGCTCGCCGCGCGTCTTCTCGCTCTGGGCGGCGAGCACGCCGCCCAGCGCGGCGACGACGAGGCAGGCGCCCCAGAGGATCGAAAGCCGCATGAGCGGAAACGGCGCCGGCGCGGGGTTCGCGGCTTCGCCCCCGCCGAAGGCGGCCTCCGCGACCCAGCCCGCGCCGACGGCGGCCGCCTGCAGGCAGCACAGGCCGGCCACGAGGAAGGTGCCGCGCCGGTCGAGGAGCAGGCTCGAGGTCAGGATCACGACGAGGTAGAGAAAGACGAAGGGGCTCTCCAGCCCCCCCGTCACGGCGACGACCGCCGTGACGAGCGGGGTGTCGAGCACAAGCTGCAGCGGGGCAAGAAGCCGCCCCGGGCGCCCGGCGGCGAGGGCCGCGCCGTAGGCCGCAGAGAGCGCGAGCACCGTGCCGGCGGCGAGGAGCAGCACCGCGACCGGGGGCTCGGCGGCCGAAAGGCCCCGCGCGCGCAGGACATAGAGCGTCGAGCCGAGAAGCAGAAGCCCGAAGAGCGCCCGCGCCGCCGTGAGGCGGCCAAGCCGCCGCCGGGCCCCATCGGCCCGCTCGGCCGCCGGGGGCGTCCCCGCCCGGGGGGCGGCCGGCGCCGCCTTCCGGGCGGCCCCCCGGGGGCCGGCCCCCGGGGCGCTTCCGCGCGGGCCGGGGGGGGCCTCCGCCTTTGGCCCCGGCAAAACGCCCAAGGCCGCCCCGCCGGGGCGGCCTCCGGGATGGCGTTCCTCTCCCCGCACGGGGACCCCGTTAGGCGATGGCCCCGGCCATCTTGAAAATCGGCAGGTACATGGCCACGACCAGCCCGCCGATCGTCACCCCGAGGAAGACGAGCATGACGGGCTCGATCAGCTGCGTGAGGTTCTCGACCGCCTGGTCGACCTCCTCGTCGTAGAAGTCGGCGATCTTCTCGAGCATGGCGTCGAGGGCGCCGGTCGACTCGCCGACGGCGATCATCTGGCAGACCATCGGCGGGAAGACCCCGGACTCGGCCAGCGGGTCGGCCATCGTGCGGCCCTCGGCGATGCCGGAGCGCACGTTGTAAATCGCCTTCTCGACGGTGCGGTTGCCGGCGGTCTTGGCGACGATGTCGAGCGCCTCGAGGATCGCCACCCCGCTTGCGAGCATCGTCCCCATCGTGCGGGTGAACTTGGCGACGGCCACCTTGCGCAGCAGGATCCCGAAGACCGGCAGCCTCAGCAGCAGGGCATCGATCGTGTCGCGCCCCTTCTCGGTCTTGTAGTACTTGCGGAAGGCGATCCCGCCGAGCAGGAGGGCCCCGACGATGTAGAGGATCTTGCTCTTCACGAGGTCGCTCATGGAGACCACGAACTGCGTCGGGGCGGGCAGCTCGCTGCCGAAGTCGGCGAACATCTCCTCGAAGACGGGGATGACGAAAATGAGGATGACGGCGAGGACGATGATTGCGATCCCCAGGGTGACGAGGGGATAGGTCATCGCCCCCTTCACCTTGGACTTCAGGCGGGCCGCTTTTTCCATGTAGGAGGCGAGCCGCCTGAGGATCGCGTCGAGGATCCCGCCCGCCTCCCCGGCCGCCACCATGTTGACGAAGAGGTCGTCGAACTGCCGCGGGAACTTCTTGAGCGCCTCGGCGAGGGTCGAGCCGCCCTCCACCGACTCCTTGATCTGGCGGAGGATTCTCTTGAAGGTCGCGTTGTTCTGCTGGTTGTGGAGGATGTCGAGGCACTGGATGATCGGCAGCCCCGCGTCGATCATCGTGGAGAACTGCCGGGCGAAGAGGATGACGTCGTTTTCCCGCACCTTGGGCTGCAGGAAGCGGATGTTCTCGAAGAGATCCTTGGGTTTCTGCTTGACCCGCGTGGGCTGGATCTTCTGCCGCGCCAGACTCGCCCGCACGGCCTGCTCGTTCGGCGCCTCCATCTCGCCCTTCTGGATCTTGTTCAGCCGGTTCTTGCCGACCCACAGGTAGACTGGCATGAGCCCTCCCTCCCCGCGATTGCCGTCCCGCCGGGCCGCGCCCGGCCGCCGGAAACCGCCGCGGCCGGCCGGGCAAACGCCGGGTTCGGATTGACTATCGGCCCCCCGGCCGGAAACTTGAGCCCCCCTTGCGGTTTGTTTCGCGGCGGGCTTGTGGTAGGGTTGGCGGAAACCGAAACCGCGGCGTTCCCGGGGGGCCTCCCGCGCGGCCCCGGCCGGGGAGCCCCCACGCCTCCAGCCCGCGAAGACCCATGCCCGAGCCGATCGCGCCGGCCGCCGACGAGGGCGGCCTCACCCTCATCGCGACCCACATCAACGCCGATTTCGACGCCCTCGCCTCGCTGCTGGCGGCCCGCAAGCTCTACCCCGAGGGGGTCGTCGTGTTCCCCGGCTCGCAGGAAAAAAACCTGCGCACCTTCTTCGTGAGCTCGCTGCTCTACCTGTTCCACATCGTGGAGCTCTCCGAGGTCGACCTCCGGCGCGTCCGGCGCCTGGTGCTGGTCGACACGCGGCAGCCGGCGCGGATCGGCAAGCTCGCCGCCCTCGCCTCCCGCCCCGACGTGGAGATCCACCTCTACGACCACCACCCGGAGGCCGAGGGCGACCTCCGCGGCGCCGTGGAGGTCTGCGCGCCCGTGGGGGCGACGGTCACGCTGCTCGTCGAGATCCTGCGCGAGAGCAACGTGCGCCTCACCGCCGAGGAGGCGACGATCCTGTGCCTGGGGCTCTACGAGGACACCGGCTCCTTCACCTACCCCTCGACGACGCCCAGGGACCTCGCCGCCGCCTCCTGGCTGCTCGCCTGCGGGGCCTCGCTCAACGTCGTCTCCGACCTGATCGCCCGCGAGCTCAACCCCGAGCAGGTCGCGATCCTCAACGACATGCTCCAGGCCGCCCGCCGGCTCCACATCAACGGCATCGAGGTGGTCGTCACCGGCATCCAGCGCGAGGCCTACATCCCCGACTTCGCCTTCCTGGTCCAGAAGATGGCGCGCATGGAGAACCTCGAGGTCTTCTTTGCGCTCGCCCTGATGGAGTCCAAGATCCACGTCGTGGGCCGCAGCCGCCGGGAGGACGTCGACGTCGGGGCGATCCTCTCCGGGCTCGGAGGCGGCGGGCACGCCTACGCCGCGGCCGCCACCCTGAAGGGGATGACCCTGCAGCAGGCGGAAGCCCGGCTCCTCGAGCGGCTGCACCAGACCCTCCAGAACCGCCGCCTCGCCGGGACGCTCATGTCCTCGCCCCCGATCTGCGTCGACGCCGCCGTCTCCTGCGAGGAGGCGAACGACACCCTCACGCGCTACAACGTGAACGCCCTGCTCGTCACCGAGACGCCCCCCGGCGGGGAGCCCGCCCTGCGGGGCTACATCACCCGCCAGGTGGTCGAGAAGGCGCTCCACCACGGGCTGGGCCGGGTGCCGGTCGGCGAGTACATGACCTCCGAGGTCGCCGCCGTCGGGCCCGAGGCCGACCTGCAGGAGATCCAGAAGAAGATCATCGACCACAAGCAGCGCATCCTGCCGGTCGTCGAAGGCGGAAAGATCCTCGGGGTGATCACGCGCACCGATCTCCTGAACGTCCTCGTCGGCCGCGAGCGCATGGAAGGCGGGGCGGGGCGGGACCCCCTGCGCGAGGGGGCGCTGCCGCGGACGCGCAACCTCGCCTCGCTGCTCGCCGAGCGGCTCCCCGTCCGCCTCCTCGGGCTCTTGCAGGAGATCGGGGCCGTCGCCTCCGAGCTCGGGCTCGCCGCCTACGTCGTGGGCGGCTTCGTCCGCGACCTGCTGCTGCAGCGCGAGGTCGAGGACATCGACATCGTGATCGAGGGCGACGGCATCGCCTTTGCGCGGCGCTTCGCCCGCCAGGCCGGGGCGCGCCTCCACACCCACGAGCGCTTCGGCACCGCCGTGCTCGCCTTCCCCGACGGCCGCAAGATCGACGTCGCCTCCGCGCGGCTCGAATACTACCGCTTCCCGGCCGCGCTGCCGACGGTGGAGATGAGCTCGATCAAGCTCGACCTCTACCGGCGGGACTTCACGATCAACACCCTCGCCCTCCAGCTGAACCCCGGGCGCTTCGGCACGCTGATCGACTTCTTCAACGCCCAGAAGGACATCAAGGAAAAGACGATCCGCGTCCTGCACAACCTAAGCCTCGTCGAGGACCCCACGCGCGCTTTCCGCGCCATCCGTTTCGAGCAGCGCTTCGGCTTCTCGATCGGGCGGCTCACGGCGGGGCTGATCCAGAACGCGGTCAAGATGGATTTTTTCCGCAACCTCTCGGGGCGGCGCCTCTTCCAGGAGCTCAAGCTGCTGCTCGAGGAGGACAACCCCATCGCGGCCGTGAAGCGCCTGGGCGACTTTCAGCTCCTGCCCGTGCTCCACCCCCAGATCGTGTTCGACCGGGGGCTCGAGCACCTCCTGCAGGCGGTCCGCCGGGTGGTGGGCTGGTACGATTTGCTTTTTCTGGGCGAGTTCTATATGAAGTGGGCCGTTTATTTTCTGGCCCTGATCGACCGTCTCGACGCCGCGCAGGCGGCGGAGCTCTGCCGGCGCTTCGAGCTGCCGCCGCGGCTCGAGGGGCTCTTCACCGCGGGCCGCGAGGCCGGCCGGCGCTGCCTGCAGGAGCTCGGCCGCCGCGAGCCGCTCGAGCCCAGCGCGGTCTACCGCCGGCTCTGCGGCTTCCGCACCGAGCTCGTCCTCTTCATGATGGCGGCCGCCGGCCCCGAGCGGGTGAAAAAGGCGATCTCGCACTACTTCACCCACCTGCGGCGGACCGCGATCTCCGTGAACGGCGAGGACCTCAAGCGGCTGGGCCTGCCGCCCGGGCCGCTCTACCGGCGGATTCTCGACGCGGTCCTGGACGCGCGCCTGAACGGCCGGGTGGAAACCCGCGAGGAGGAGCTCGCCCTGGTCCGGGAGCTGCTGCGGCCCCACGCCCCCGACCACGGCCCGCGGCCGGAGCCCGCCTGAAGGCGCTCCGGGTGGGCGAGAGGGACGGGGGCGGGCGCCCCACGCGGAAGGAGCGGAATTTGGAGAGCAAACGACGGATCTTGAGCGGCATGCGGCCCACGGGGCCGCTTCACCTGGGCAACTACCACGGCGCGCTCGCCAACTGGGTCCGCCTGCAGGCGGAGTACGAGTGCTTTTTCTTCGTCGCCGACTGGCATGCGCTCACCAGCGACTACGAAAACCCCGCCCCGATCAGGGGCTACACGCGCGAGATCCTGCTCGATTGGCTCGCCGCCGGGATCGACCCGGAGGCCTCGACCCTCTTCATCCAGTCGCACCTCCCCGAGCACGCCGAGCTCTATCTCCTGCTCGGCATGATCACCCCGGTGCCCTGGCTCGAGAGGAACCCCACCTACAAGGAACAGATCGAGCAGCTGCAGAACCGGGACCTCTCGACCTACGGCTTCCTCGGCTACCCCGTGCTGCAGGCGGCCGACATCATCCTCTATAAACCCTTCGGCGTGCCCGTGGGGGTCGACCAGGCGCCGCACGTCGAGATCACCCGCGAGATCGCCCGGCGCTTCAACTTCCTCTACGGCCCGGTCTTCCCCGAGCCCCAGGTGATCCTCACCCAAACCCCCAAGCTCCTCGGCACCGACCGGCGCAAGATGAGCAAGAGCTACGGGAACGCGATCTTTCTGAACGACCCGCCGGAGGCCGTGGCGGCCAAGGTCGCGACCATGATCACCGACCCCCAGCGCATGCGCCGCAGCGACCCCGGGAACCCCGAGGTCTGCAACGTCTTCGACTTCCACAAGCTCTACTCGCCCCCGGAGGTCGTGGCCGAGGTCGACCGCAAGTGCCGCACCGCGGGCATCGGCTGTGTCGAGTGCAAGAAGCTGATGGCGGGGCATCTCAACGCCTTCCTCGAGCCGATGCGCGCGCGGCGCCGGGGCTACGAAAGCGAGCCGCAGCGCCTGGAGCGGATCATCGCCGCCGGCAACGAGAAGGCCCGGCGGGTGGCGCAGGCGACCCTCGAGGAGGTCCGCCGCGCGGTCGGCCTGCGATGAGCCTCGAGCCCACCGCGGGCGGCGAGACCGCCGGGGGTCCGAAGGCCCCCTACCGCGTGCGCCTGACCGACGTCTTCGAGGGGCCGATGGACCTCCTCGTCCACCTGATCAAGAAAAACGAGATCGCCGTCACGGACATCCCGATCGCGCTGATCACCGAGCAGTACCTCGCGTACCTGGAATTCCTGGATGCGATGAACGTGGACTACGCCGGCGAGTTCGTGGTGATGGCCTCGACGCTGCTGCAGATCAAATCGCGCATGCTGCTCCCGGTCCACGCCGAGGAGGGCGGCGAAGAAGAGGACCCGCGGCAGGAGATCGTCCGGCCGCTGGTCGAGTACCTGCGCCTCAAGTCCGCGGCCGAGCAGCTCGCCGAGCGGCCGCTCCTCGGCGAGGACACCTTCACGCGGCCCGCCAAGACCGGCGCCGCGGCGGACCTGGCGGCGGAGGCGGAGATCGTCAAGATCGGCCTCTTCGAGCTGATCGACGCCTTCCAGCGGATCCTCGCCGGGCTGCCCGAGGACCGCCGCCTGGAGTTCACCGCCGACACGCTTTCGGTCAAGGACCGCATGACGCAGATCGCCGACGCGCTCGAGGAGCGCGGCTCGCTCACCTTCGAGGAGCTCTTCCCGGCGGAACCGACGCGGGCCGACATCGTGGTCACCTTTCTTGCGCTCCTCGAGATGGTGAAGCTCGGCCTGATCCGGCTCGCCCAGCACCTCCCTTCGGGGATCATCCGGATCTTCTACCTCTGATGGACGACCTGAAGAACATCATCGAGGCCCTGCTCTTCGTCGCCGACGAGCCCCTCTCGGCCGAGCGGCTGCGGCAGGTGCTCGGCCCCGTGGAGGGGGCCGAGATCCATGCCGCGCTCGCGGCGCTCCAGGCCGAGACCGAGGAGCGCCGGGGCGGCTTCGTGCTCGTCGAGGTGGCCGGGGGCTACCAGTTCCGCACGCGGCCGGAGTACGGCCCCTGGGTGAAGCGGCTGCTCGACCCGCGGCCCGTCCGGCTGAGCAAGGCCGCGCTCGAGACGCTCGCGATCATCGCCTACAAGCAGCCGATCATCCGCGCCGAAATCGAGCACCTGCGCGGGGTCGACTGCGGCGGGGTGCTGCGCCAGCTCCTCGAGCGCAAGCTCATCCGCGTCCTCGGCCGCCGGGAGATCCCCGGCCGGCCGCTCATCTACGCCACAACGAAGCGCTTCCTCGAGGTCTTCGACTTAAAGGACTTAAACGACCTCCCCACCCCCCGCGAAATCGAGGAGCTCGGCCGGCCCTCCCTCGAGGAGCGCGGCCACATCGTGATCGAGCCGGAAGAAGAGGAGGCGGCTTCGCCGCCGCAGGAGCAGGAGCCCGCGGCCGGGCCGGCGGAGGGGGAGGAGCCCGCGGAGCCGCCTGAACCCCGCCCGCCGGAGGGGGAGGCCCCGCCCTCGCCCCCGTCCCCCGAGGGATAACCGCAAGCCCGAGGCCGACCGTGGGTGTGGGTCCGCAGCGCGCCCTGGAGCGACTCTCCCGCATGCTCGCCTACATGCTCGGCCGCAACTCGGCCGAGTTCGGGCTGGTCCCCGACGCGGCGGGCTTCGTCCCCATCCGCGAGCTGCTCAAGGCCCTGCACGAGGAGGAGGGCTTCCGCCACGTGCGCGAGGCCGACCTCCGGGCCCTCCCCCTGTGCCACCCCGGGGCCGCGATCGAAATCGAGGAAAACCGTATCCGCCTCCGCGGCGGCCGGGCCGCGGCCGCGCAAGACGGGGAAGGCCCCGCCGCCCCGCCCCGGCTGCTCTATGCCGCGATCCGCCGCCGCGCCTGGCCTTTCGTGCACGAGCACGGCCTGGCCCCCGCCGGGCAGGCGCCGGCGCTGCTCTGCACCGAGCGGGAGTTCGCCCTGCGCCTGGGCCGCCGGGTCGACCCGGAGCCCGTGGTCTTGACCGTGGACGTGCGCAAGGCCGAGGGCTGCGGCGTGCGCATCCTTCCCCGGGGCGGCGGGCTCTTCCAGGCCTCCGCGGTCCCCCCCTCCTGCCTGAGCGGACCGCCCCTTCCGGCCGAGGCGCAGGAGGCGGCCGAGCGCAAGGCGCCCGGCCGCAAGCCCTCGCGCATCCTGCCCGGAGGCTACCTCCCCGACCCGGCGCGGGTGTTCCCGGCAGCATACCCCGGGGCGGCAAACGAGCGCCGCCGCGGCAAACGGCCCCCGCATGGCCGCTGGAAACGCGAGAAGCCGCCCTGGAAGGAGTAGCCGAAAAGAATTTGACAGCCGCCCCCTGCTCTGGTAGAAGGGGAACCCGCCCGCAAGCGAGGGCGGTCTTGGGCTGCTAGCTCAACTAGGCAGAGCAAATGACTCTTAATCATTAGGTTGCTGGTTCGATTCCAGCGCAGCCCACCACCTGGACATCCCATTATCCTTTTATCCTTTGAAAACGGGGCCGCGAGGGGAATACCCTTCCGGCCCCTTCGCTTTTCAGGCCCCGGATCGACGGTCGGGTCCACGCGGCGCATGGAGGGAGCGGCACCCTTCGGGCACCTCGTTGAGAAGGGATCCTCAGGGAATAGGCCGTGTCCGTCCCAAAAAGGTCTCCGGCAATGACTCGCCGGCATCGGGATCTCAAGGCGGGATCTCTCGTTGGGGCCCTGTGAGGTGGAAGGCATCCGTCGCCCGAGGCTTCACGATCGCGCGACATCGGCCGGTGTTCCGCGGTCTCGCAAGCAAAAGGCCGGGGGGAAGGCGCATGCGCCGCTTGACCCCTGCCGCGCCTTCCCTCCCCCTTGGGATCCTCGTCGCCACCGGCGGTGTCCACGGCATCGGCAGCGGGGATCACCCGTTCGGCCGCCGCGATTTCCATCCTCGACGAAGACGACATCGACGTTGCCCGGTTGCGCGGGATTGATTGGCGCGACGGCTTCTTCATCTCGCCGGCCGGGTTAGGGGGAGGCGCTTCATTCCCGGGCATCACGGGGGGCGGGGCGTCCCCCCGGGGGCGAGGGAGGGCCGTCGGCATCGCGAAGGATTCGGCTTGACGATAGCTTCGGAATAGCTGTAGTGTAGCTTCCGGGTGTTTCACCCGGGAGGACCCCACCCTTCGGGGAAAGCCCGATGGCCGCAACCGAGGAAAAAAAGCTGGAACGGGAATCGCCCACTGATCCGCCGGAGGCGCCTGAGCCGACTGCGGGCGGCTCTTCAAGCCGGGTCAAGTTCGAGATTTTCGGCGAAGAGATGATCGAAAAGCGGGTCAAGGCGAGCGGCAACAGCGGCCGCGTCTATCTCCCGCCCGACTGGGTCGGCCACCGGGTGAAAATCATCCGCATCGACTGAGTCGCGGATCTCCGGCAGGCACAAACAAACGATGGAAAACGTGCGGATTCGTCCCCTCGAGGTGGCCGACGCCCCCGAGATCGTGCGCATCTACGCCGCCATCATCCGCAAGCCCGCGGGCGAGGAGCTGCGCGAGGTGATCGAGGACCATGCCCGGCGCCGCGACGGCGCCTGCTTCGTGGCCGAGCGGGAGGGCCGGGTCGTGGGCTTCATGATCAGCACGATCCTCACCGCCGGCTTCGGGCTGACCAAGAGCGCCTGGATCTCGATGCTCGGCGTGAGCCCGGACCAGATGGGCGGCGGCATCGGGGCCGCGCTCGCCGCGGCGGTCTTCGACCACTACCGCGGCCGGGGGATCGACACCGTCTACACCTCGGTGCGCTGGGACTCGACGGACCTGCTTTCCTTCTTCAAGACGCTCGGCTTCGACCGCAGCAACTTCATCAACCTGCGCAAGGTCCTCTCCTGAGCGGCCGCCTCACCCGGCCCCCTCCTCCCCCCGGATGACCTCCTCGGACTCGAAGCGCCGGATCGAGCGGCCGCCCGCGGCCTCGTAGGCGCGGATCCAGCCTTCGACCCGCTCTTCGCCGTAAACCCGCCGCATGGCCGCGACGATCGCCGCGACGGGGATGTCGGCGAAGCTTCCGTGTTCGCGTAGATATTCCATGAAGCGGCGCTTTTCCTCGTTGAAGGGCTGGAAGAGCGAGTCTTCCCGGCCGTTGAACTCAAGCGGCGCGACCCCGTGGCGGCGGCAGAGCTCGGCGTTGAAGGCGGGAGTCGCCTTCACCCAGCGGCCCTCGAGGAAAAACTCGGTGAAGCCGTGGTAGACGAAGACATCGGAGCCCAGAAAGGCGATCAGCTGCCGGGTGGCGAGGTGGTTGCGCACGTCGGCGAAGCCGACCCGCGAGGGGATCCCGACCGCCCGCGCCAGGGCGCAGAGCAACCCCGCCTTGCCGATGCAGAAGGCGCGCCCCGCGGCGAGCACACCGCTGGCCCGGTAGTGCTCGGGCCGGTAGAAGGGGAGATAGGGGTCGTACCAGATCCCGTCGCGCACGGCGTAGTAGAGGCGCACGGCGGCCGACACCGCATCGGGCGCGCCGGCCGCCTTCTCCCGCGCAAAGGCGAGAACGCGCGGGTGGTCGGCGTCAAGGATCGCGGTCGGCCTGAGATAGGGGGCGAGCTCCTCGGTCATCCCGGTCACGGCGTGCGCCTCCGGCCTTGGCCTCCTGCCGCGGCGCTACAGCTCGAAGGAGCGGACGTCGATGATGAGCGGCAGGCGCCGCAGTTCTTCCATCACCGGCTCGGGGATCGGCTGGTCGGTGCGGAAGTAGATCATCGTCTTGTCGCCGTCCTCCTGCTGGCCGACGCGCATCTGGCTGATGTTGATGCGGTGGCTGCCGAGCAGCGTCCCGATGCTCCCGATCGCGCCGGGCTTGTCGTGGTTGTGGATGAGGACGAAGCGGCCGGCGGGTGGGAGCTCCAGGCGGAAGTTCTCGATCTTCACCACCCGGGGGTACTTGCGGCCGAAGATCGTGCCCGCAACGCTGTGCACCTCGGGGCCCACGTGGGCCCTGACGGTGATCAGGTTGATGTATTCCTCGGAGGAGGAGCGCGCCTCGGTCACCTTGATCCCCCGCTCGCCGGCCATGACCTTGGCGTTCACGAAGTTCACCGTGTCCTGGACCATGGGGGTGAGGAACCCCTTGAGGACGGCCGTGGTCACCGGCGAGAGGTCGGCCTCGGGAAACTCGCCCGCGTAGTCGATGGCGATCTCGCGCGCGGGCCCGCGGCAGAGCTGGGCGAGGAGGCATCCGAGATGCTCGCCCAGGCTGAGGTAGGGCCCGATGCGGCTGAGCAGCTCGCCGCTCACCGCGGGCACGTTCACGGCGTTGATGATCGTGCCGGTCTTGAGGAAGGCGAGGATCTGCTCGCAGACCTGGACGGCCACGTTGGTCTGGGCCTCGACCGTCGCGGCGCCGAGGTGGGGCGTGCAGACCACCTGGGGCAGGGCGAGCAGCGGGTTGTCCCCCGGGGGCTCTTTTTCGAAGACGTCGAGCGCCGCGCCGGCCACCTTGCCCGAGCGCAGCGCCTCAAGGAGGTCGGCCTCGTGAATGATCCCGCCGCGGGCGCAGTTCACCACCATCACGCCGTCCTTCATCCGGGCGAAGGACTCGCGGTTGATCATGCCCACGGTGTCCTTGAGCTTGGGCACGTGCACGGTGATGAAGTCGGCCCGCCGGTAGAGCTCCTCCAGGGCGACCGGCTCGAAGCCCGCCTTCTCGATCGCCTCGGCCGTGACGTAGGGGTCGTGGACGAGGACCTGCATCTTCAGGCCGCGGCCGCGGTCGGCCACGATGGAGCCGATCTTGCCGAAGCCGATGACGCCCAGCACCTTGTTGAAGAGCTCGCGGCCCTGAAAGGCGTTTTTCTCCCAGCGGCCGGCCTTGAGCGAGGCGTCGGCGCGCGGGATGTTGCGCGCGAGCGCCATCATCATGGCGATCGCGTGCTCGGCGGTGGTGGTCACGTTCCCCGCCGGCGTGTTCATGACCACGATGCCGCGCTTGGTGGCGGCCGCGATGTCGACGTTGTCCAGGCCGATCCCCGCGCGGCCGACCACCTTGAGGCGGCCGGCGGCCTGGAGCAGCTCCTCGGTGACCTTGGTCGCGCTGCGGATGACGAGCGCATCGCAATCCGCGATGGCCGCCTTGAGCTCCTCGGGCTTGAGCCCGGGCCGCACGTCGAGCTCGATCCCGGGCTCGCGACGCAGGATCGCAAGCCCCACCTCTTCCAGTTTGTCGCTGACCAGCACCTTCATCGTGAATTCCTCCTCCAAAAGGCCCGGCCGGGTCGCCCCGGCCGGCCCTGGCATCCCGATTCCCGCCGGCGCGCTCAGGGGCCGGCGTTCCCGCCGCCCTCGGCCCCCGGGGGCTTCCGGGCGGCGTCCGCCGCGGCGATCAGGGCGGCGAGCCGGCCCGGCGGCTTCGCCTGCAGCAGCCCGGCCCATTGCTCGGGCGGCAAGTGATCCCGCAGGTAGGCGTCGATATCGAAGGTCTCCCACCAGCAGTCCCGGATCCGGAAGCAGGGCCGGCCGGGGTCGCCCTCGAGGCAGTAGCGGAAGCGCACGATGTGCCCCAGCCGCGGGCAGGTGCGGACCAGCGGTTTTGCGGCCGTGCCCATCGGCGGCTCCCCCCGGCGTCCTTTCCCCGGCCTGCCGCTCAGCGGCTCTTCAGGATCTGCGGCTTGGGGTAGCGCTCCAGGATCTTCTCCGCCTCCTCGATGTCCTCCGCCGGGTAGGCGATGTCATGGAGCTCCCCCGTCAGGTATTTCTCGTAGGAGGCCAGATCGATCAGCCCGTGGCCGCTCCAGTTGAACAGAATGACCTTTTCCTTGCCTTCCTCCTTCGCCCGCCGCGCGAGGTCCACGACGCAGGCGAGGGCGTGGTTCGTCTCCGGGGCGGGGATGACGCCCTCGTTTCGGGCGGCGAGCATGCCCGCCTCGAAGGTCTCCACCTGGCCGTAGGCCTTGGGCTCGATCAGGCCCTCTACCGCGAGCTGGCTCACCGTGGGCGCCATGCCGTGGTAGCGCAGGCCGCCCGCGTGCATGGGCGGCGGCATGAAGGTGTGCCCCAGGCTGTGCATGGGCAGAAGCGGGGTGTAGCCCGCCGTGTCGCCGTGGTCGTAGGCGAAGGGCCCGCGCGTGAGCGTGGGGCAGGCGGCGGGCTCGACGGGGTGGATGTCGATCGCGCGGCCGTGGATCTTGTCGTAGACGAAGGGGAAGGCCAGGCCGGCGAAGTTGCTTCCCCCGCCGGCGCAGCCGACGACCACGTCGGGAAACTCGCCGATCTTGGCGAGCTGCGCCTTCGCCTCCAGGCCGATCACCGTCTGGTGCAGCATGACGTGGTTGAGCACGCTCCCCAGCGAGTAGCGGGTTTTCCCGGAGGCGTCGCTCACGGCGGCCTCGACGGCTTCGCTGATCGCGATCCCCAGGCTGCCCGGCGAGTGCGGGTCGCGGGCGAGGATCTCCCGGCCCGCGCGCGTCTCCGGGCTGGGGCTCGGGACGCACTGGGCGCCCCAGGTCTGCATCATCGTCTTGCGGTAGGGCTTCTGGTCGTAGCTCACGCGCACCATGAAGACCTTGCACTCGAGGCCGAACTGGGCACAGGCGAAGGCGAGGGCGCTGCCCCACTGGCCGGCGCCGGTCTCGGTGGTCAGGCGACGGATGCCGAAGACCTTGTTGTAGTAGGCCTGCGGCACCGCCGTGTTCGGCTTGTGGCTGCCGGGAGGGCTTGCGCCCTCGAACTTGTAGTAGATCCGGGCGGGGGTGCCCAGGGCCCGCTCGAGCCCCACGGCGCGCACGAGGGGGGTCGGCCGCCAGAGGGCGTAGATGGAGAGGACCTCGTCGGGGATGTCGACCCAGCGCTCCGGGCTCATTTCCTGCTCGATCAGGTTCATCGGGAAGACCGGGGCGAGCATCTCGGGACGGACCGGCTTGCCGTCGGGTCCGAGCGGCGGGTTGAGCCGGATGTCGGCCAGGATGTTGTACCACCGCCGCGGCATCTCCTCTTCGCGCAACAGGACCTTGCGTCGTTCCATGACCCCTCCTCCAACGGGCGGCGCTCGCATCGCCCCTCCACGGGGCCGGTCGGCTGCCCAGGCGCCGCTCCCTGCCGTGCTGCTCTATGCCATCTCGAACGGCCGAGTCAAGGACGGAAACCCGCTCCGGCCCGCGGGGTGGACTTTTCGCCCCGCCCGGTCTACAAGCCGGGGCCGTACCCCGCAAGCCCCCCGCAGCCTCGCGGGGCCCACTCCCCGGGAGCCGCCGCCATGAGCCAGCACCGCCGCAGCAGCGCCGTCCGCAAGCGGGAGATTCTCGACGCCGCCCGCAAGCTGATCATCCGCAAGGGAAGCGAGCACCTCACGGTGCGGGCCATGGCACGCGAGGTGGGGCTGACCGAGGCCGCCATCTACCGCCACTTCCGCAGCAAACGCGAGGTGCTGCTCTTCCTCGTCGACGATATCCTCGACACCCTGGTCGCCGAGGTCGAGCGTGTCTCCTCCGGGCCGGGGGGCACCCTCGAGCGGATCGGCCGGATCCAGGAGGATCACCTCTCCGAGATCGAGCAGCGCCGCGGCATGGCCTTTCTCGTGATCGCCGAGATCCTGAGCTTCGGGGACCGCCGCCTCAACCGCGAGGTCCACGACAAACTCGCGGTCTACCTCGAGCGCCTGGGCCGCCTGGTCGCCGACGGCGCAGCCCGCGGCGAGATCCGCGAAGGGACCGACCCGCAGGCGGTGGCGCTCCTGCTCTTCAGCATGATCCAGGGCCTGGTGACCCTCTGGGCCCTCGACGACTACCGCTTCAACCTCTCCGCGGGCTACCGCCCCCTCTGGGAGATCTGCCGCCGCGCGATCGCCCCCGCCCCCCCCGAAGACCTCCCCTGAGCCCCTCCCCCGGCGGCAAGGCCGGGACGTTCGCCCCCCCCCCCGCGCTTGACTTCGGCCCCGCCTTTTGTTAGTTATCGTTAACTCCCATGAGATGCGGGCGTTGCCCGGGCCGCCCGCCGCCCCGATGGGAAAACCCCTTTGCGCCTTCGCCGCGCCGCCCCGGGCCGGATTCTGCCAGGCGACCCCCCCACCGGAGGAACCCCATGGAGACGACCTTGAGCATCGGCGTGGCCATCCTCTTCGGCGTCTTCGGCCTCGCCCTGGCCGTGATGCTGGCCTGCGTCATCTATCGCGAGGGATCCCCGCGGCCGGAGAGCGAGGCGGGTGGAGCCTCCTCCCGCGGGGAGGCCGAGCCCGTCTGAGGCGCGCCGCAAGCCCCTCAGGGCTCCCCCGTCCATTCGAGGCTCAGGCGGGTCTGCAGACCGGCGATCCGCAGGAAGACCTCCTTCAGCAGGCGCTGTTCCATCCCGGAGAGGGTCCGCGGGTCGATGTGGTTGTCCGCCGCCTGGCCGGGGTGCGTCATCTGCTCGGCCTGGTGGGCGAGCCGCAGCTGCATGAGAAAGCGGTAGCCCTGCTCGATCTCCTGGATCTCCCGCGCCGCCGCTCCCGGCAACGCCTGCCATTGCCGCAGCCGGGCGAGCGTGTTGGTTTCGGCGACGGCGTGCTTCAGGGCGTAGATCCGGGCGGCGTCCACGATCGGCAGCATGGCGCGCTTGATGTCGAGCTTGCGGCGGTGCTCGCCCTTCGACTCGAGAATGAAGTTGCGGAAGATCCCGATCGGCGGCCGGGTGTGGAGCGCGTTCAGCGCGAGGTGGCGCAAAAACCCCGTCCAGCCGGCGATCTCCCGGCTGAGGGAGGCCCGCAGCCGCTCGACGAGCCCCGGGTCGCCGAAGCCGAGCCGGAAATCGAAGAAGATGCTGGCGTAGAGCAGGTCCTCGGCCTCGGCGGCGTGGATCCAGTCCTGAAACCGGCGCAGCCACACCGAAAACGGCCGGCACAGCTTCGGGTTGCTCGCCATGACCTCGGCCCGGCAGCGCCGGAACCCCGCCCGGTCGAGATCCGCGCACACGCGTTCGCCGAAGCGCAGATACCACGCCTGCACCGCCTCCTCCCGCCCCGGCGGCGGGTCCTCGTAGAGGATCGCGTTGTCCTGGTCCGTGCAGAGGGTCTGTTCCCGGCGGCCCTCGCTGCCGAGGAGCAAAAAGGCGAAGGGCCCGGGCGGGGGCCCCAGGTCGGCCAGCGCCGCGCGGCAGAGCCGCTCGAGCACGGCGTCCGTGAAGGCGGTGATGAAGCGGTTGATCTGGTCGGCCGTCGTGCCCGAGCGGATGAACCCCTGGAGGATCCGCGGCAGCCGGAGGCCGAGGGTCTTGAAGACCTCCGGCCGCGACTCGCCGGCCACGTCCCGGAGCAGCCGCCAGGGGGAGATCCCCTGGCGGCCGAGAATGTCCTGCTGGGTGACCACGCCGACGACCCCCCCCTCCTCGCCGGTCACGGCGAGGTGCTTGATCCCGTGCTGCATCATCGCCATGAGGGCCTCGAAGACGGAGGCCTTCTCGGGGACCGTCCGGAGGGGCGTGCTCATGATCGCCGCCACCGGCTCCTCGGGGTCGCGGCCGGCGGCCACGGCCCGGCTGCGGATGTCGCTGTCGGTGACGATCCCGGACGGCCGCCCCCCCTCGTCACGGACGAAGATGCTGCTGCAGCGGCGGGCGCTCATGCGCTCGGCCGCCTCGCGGATCGACAGGCCGGCCTCGCAGGCGAGGAGCTCCCGGGAGCACACCCCGGCGACGGGCTGGTCGAAGAAGGCGACCGGCCCGGTGTCGACCGCCTCGCCCTTGGCGATGATCGCCGCGTAGGTGCGGTCGAGCATGCGCTTGCCGAAGGCGTCGGTGAAGAACTCGCTAAAGAGGGGGTAGCGGCGGCAGAGGTCGAAGAAGGCGTCGCAATCGAGCTTGCAGAAAAGGCAATCCTCGATCGTCCGCAGCGAGCGCACGGCGAGCATGTCGTTCACCAGCAGGGAGATCCCCCCGAAGATCTCCCCCTCCCCCATGACGCTGACCAGCCGGCGCTCGCCGTGCTCCTCGTAGAAGCGCTCGGCCGCGCCGCTCTGCAGGATGTAGAGCCCGTCGACGCGCGATTCGCCCTGGACGAAGAGCCGGGTCCCCCGGGGGATGAAAAGCCGCCGGAGGTGCGGGGCGAGACGGCGGAGCTCCTCCTCCGGCAGAAAGGAAAACGGGGGGATGCGCGCGAGAAACTGCGTGAGCAGAGAGCCGGCGAGGCTGCGCGCGTACTCCTCGTTCTGCATCCGCTCGCTGAACACGCCCTCGAAATGGGCGGTGAGCCGGGCGTGGCGCCGGCAGAGGTCGAGAAACCGCTGGCGGGGGATCAGCCAGAGCTCGGCCTCCTCGAGCGCGCGCAGGCTGCGGATGGCGAGCCCGCCGTTGAACAGGATGGAGACCGCCCCGAAGATGTCCCCGGGGGCGAGCTCCGCACGGAGGGTTTTCTTGCCGGGCTCTTCGAAAAAAAGCTCCAGGCGGCCCGAGCGGACGATGTAGACGTAGTCGAGCGTGCTGCGCCCCTGGACCGCAAGGAGCGTGCCGGCCGCAAAGCGCATCGGCGCGAGCGCAGCGGCGATCTCGCCGAGCTCCCGGCCGGGGAGCTCACCGAAAGGCTTGATCCGGGCGAGAACCTCGATCCGGGACTCCTTCATCCTGCCTCCCCTCCGAGCTTCCGTTTGACAAGGGCGGCACCATTTCTCTATAGCGGCATCACGGCCCCGCCCGCGACGGGGGGGGCGCCGCGCCGCCGAACGGGGTCCAGGCGATGGAGCCGAATGCCGGCCGCAACGACCGCAGATGGGTCGTCTTCCTGCTGGGGTGCCTGCTCCTCAACCCCCCGATGCTTTCGCTGTTCGCCCAACCGGCCGGAATCCTGGAGCTCCCCCTCCTCTACGTCTACCTCTACCTCGCCTGGGCGGGTCTGACCGCGCTGATCGCCCTCGTCTCCCGCGAGAGCCCCCCCGACCGCGGGGGCGGCCCCTGAGGCGCCGTGCTGGGCGCGCCGCTCATCCTCGCCGTGGCCCTCGGGTACGTGGGCCTGCTTTTTGCCGTCGCCTTTTGGGCCGACCGGCGGGCGGAGCGCGGCCGCAGCGCGATCGCCAACCCTTACGTCTACGCGCTCTCGCTCGCCGTGTACTGCACGGCCTGGACCTTCTACGGCAGCGTCGGCCGCGCCGCCGCGGAGGGGCCGGCCTTCCTGCCCACCTACCTGGGGCCGACGCTCGCCTGCGCGCTGGGCTTTACGGTGATGCGCAAGATGATCCGCATCGGGAAAGCCCACCGCACCACCTCGATCGCCGATTTTCTCTCCTCCCGCTACGGCAAGAGCGCGGCCCTCGCCGCCGCGGTGACCTGCTTCGCCCTGCTGGGGCTGATCCCCTACATCGCCCTCCAGCTCAAGGCCGTCGCCGACGGCTTCGACATCCTGAGCCACGCGCCCCTGATCATCATGCCGCGGCACCTGGAAGCCAAGCCCGTACTGGAGGACACCTCCTTCCACGTGGCCTGGCTCCTCGCCCTCTTCGCCATGCTGTTCGGCACGCGCAAGCTCGAGGCCACCGAGCGCCACGAGGGGATCGTGGCCGCCGTGGCCTTCGAGTCGATCGTGAAGCTCGCCGCCTTTGTCGCCGTCGGGCTCTTCACTCTGGCCGCCTTCGGCGGCCCCGCCGCCCTCTTCGGCCGCGCCGCGGCCGAGCCGCGGCTGCAGGAGATTCTCGCCGCCGCCCACCCGCGCGCCGAGCCCCTGGGGTGGTCGCTCGAGATGCTGCTCTCGTTTCTCGCCTTTCTCTGCCTCCCGCGCCAGTTCCACGTGGCCGTGGTCGAAAACGTGAGCGAAGAGCACCTGGGAAAGGCACTGTGGCTCTTTCCGCTCTACCTCTGGGCGATCAACCTCTTCGTCCTGCCGATCGCCGTGGCCGGCAGCCTCCAGTTTCCCGGCGGGGTGGACGCGGACACCTTCGGCCTCACGCTGCCGCTCGCCCTGCAGCGGGAGGGGCTGGCGCTCGTCGCCTTCGTGGGCGGCATGTCGGCGGCGACCGCGATGGTGATCGTCGAGTCGGTGGCTCTCGCGACCATGATCGCCAACGACCTCCTGCTGCCGCTCTGGCTGCGGCTGCCCGGCCGGCCGCTTTCCCTGGAGCGGGACCCCCGCCGCGGGATCCTCGTCCTGCGTCGCGCCTGCATCGTCCTCGTTCTCGCCTCGGGCTACGCCTACTACCGCGCGATCGGGCAGATGCACTCCCTGGTCGCGCTCGGCCAAATCTCCTTCGTGGCGGTCGCGCAGTTCGCCCCGGCCCTCCTCGGCGGCCTCTTCTGGAAGCACGCCACCCGCCGCGGCGCCCTGGCCGGGCTGATCGGCGGCTTCGCCGTCTGGTTCTACACCCTGATCGTGCCCTCGCTGGTGGACGCCGGCCTCCTCGGGGAGGCGATCGTCGCCCACGGCCCGGCAGGCTGGGGCTGGCTCCGGCCCGGCCACCTGATGGGCCTCGAGGGCCTGAACCCGATCGCCCATGCCTTCTTCTGGAGCCTGCTCGTCAACCTCGGCCTCTTCACCGGGCTCTCGCTCCTCGGCACGCCGCCGGCCGCGGAGCGGGCGCAGGCGGAGCTTTTCGTCGACGCCTTCGCCTTCCCCGCCCGGCCGGAGGCGGTGCCGCTGTGGCGGGGAACGGCCCGCGTTCGGGATCTCCGGCTTCTGCTCGAGCGTTTCCTCGGCCGGGAGCGGACCGAGGAGGCCCTGGGCGAGTTCGCGCGCCATCACGGGTTGCGGCCGAGGCCGGGGCGGCCGGCCGACCCGGCGCTCGTCACCTTCGCCGAGGGGCTGCTCGCGGGTGCCGTCGGCTCGGCCTCGGCCCGCGTGATGGTCGCCTCGGTCGTGCAGGAGAAACCGCTTCGCGCCGAGGAGCTCCTCGAGATCCTCGAGGAAAACCGGGCCGCCATCAGCTACAGCCGCGAGCTCGAAAAGCTCGCCGAGGAGCTGCGCGCCGCCAACCGGCGCCTCGAAGAACTCGACCGCTTGAAGGACGAGTTCATTGCCACCGTCACCCATGAGCTGCGAACCCCGCTCGCCGCGGTGCGCTCCATCGCCGAATCGCTGCAGGCGCACCCGCGGATGCCCGAGGAGCGCCGCCGGAGCCTGACCGCGGTCGTGGTGAAGGAAAGCGAGCGCCTGGGGCGGCTGGTGAACCAGGTGCTCGATTTCCAGCGGCTCGAAAGCGGCAAGTCCCTCGGGCAGCCGCTCCCCCTGGACCTGCGGGAGGTCTGGCGCGAGGCGGCCGCCGCGATGCGGCCGATGCTCGAGGAGCGGGGAATCCGCCTCGCGCTCGAGGAACCGGAAACGCTCCCGCCGGTCTTCGGGGATCGCGACCGCCTGCTGCAGGTCGCCCTCAACCTGCTGTCGAACGCCCTGAAGTTCTGCCCCGACACCGGCGGCCGGATCGACGTCCGCCTCGAGCGCCGCGGGGACGAGATCACCGGGGTCGTGAGCGACAACGGCCCCGGCATCCCGGCCGAGGACCGCGAGGCCGTCTTCGAGGCCTTCTACCAGGTGCGCCGCCGCGGCCCGCGGGGCCGTCTGGCCGGCACGGGCCTCGGGCTGGCCATCGTGCGCCGGATCCTCGAGCACCACGGGGGCTGGATCCGCGCCGCATCGGGCCCCGAGGGCGGCGCCGCGTTTCATTTCGGCCTGCCGCTCAGGCCCCCTCCCCCCCCGCCGCCGGCGCTCACCCCCTGAGGCGCCGTTCGAGGGCGCCGCGCGAGGCCTCGAGCGCCTGGGCGAGGGTCGCGATCCCCGCCTTCTCCAGGAGCGGGGTGAGGCGCAGGAAAATCTCCGCCGCCGCCCGCGCGTCGCCCAGGGCCGTGTGGCGCCCCCGGATCGTCACCCCCAGCCGCTCGGCGATCGCCTCGAGCCGGTGGTCCGCATGGCCCGGGTGCACGGCGAGCGAGAGCAACAGGGTGTCGAGCACCGGCTGGTCGAAGCGCACGCCGGCGCGGCCGCCCTGGAGCGTGAGCAGGCGCATGTCGAAGGCGGCGTGGTGGGCGACCAGGACCGTCCCCTCGGCGAAGCGCGCAAACTCGGCGAGCACGGCCCCGGCCTCCGGCTGATCGCGCAGGATGTCGGGCCCCAGGCCGTGAATCCGCACCGACTCGGGCCGGGGGTCGATCCCCGGCCGCACGAGCCGCTCGAAGACCTCCGACTCGAGAAGCCTCCCGTTCACGATCCGCACCGCGCCGAGGGCGATGATCTCGTCGCCGCCCTCCGGGTCCAACCCCGTGGTTTCGGTATCGAAGGCGGTGCAGACCAGCAGGCCGAGCGGCTGATCGAGCAGAGCCGCCCCGGCCCGGCGTCCGGCGAAGAGGTCGAAATCGTAATAGACCGGGCGGGAGCCGGCAAGAAGCGTCGTGCGGCGGGGCGGGGGGATGGCCGGAGGCCCGGCCGCCTCGAGCATCACGCGGAGCGTCCCCTCCGCCGACTCCCCCGGCGGCAGCACCCACCACGAGGCGCGGTGCCGCCGGAACACCTCGGCCAGCGTCGTGTTCAGGGTGACCCCGCCGACCGCGAGCGGCTCCCGCTCCCAGGCGGCCTGTGCGGCGGCCTCCGGGGGGGCGCCGGTGCCGACGAGGTCGACGAGCACGCGGTGCTCGCGGCGCGTGCAGCGGCAATGAATCCGCCGCAGGCCGCCGGGCGGGGGGGCGAGCCGCGACAGGAGAAAGACGATCGCCGCGGCCATCGCCTGCCCGTCGGCCCGGACCCAGAGCGTCGGGTGCGGAACCTCGCGGCGGACGTCGATCTCCCCGAGCCCCCGCACCCTCCGGGCGAGCAGCTCCAGGAAATCGCCGGCCGGCATGGCCGACACCGCACCGGTGGGCGGGCGGTGGGCGGCCCAGGCGGCCGCCGCCTCCTCGGTCGCCTGGGCCGCGGTGCGGGATTCGCGGTCCAGGATCTCTTCGAATTCGCGCCGCTTCCCGGGGGGAAGCCCCTTGGCGTCGCGCAGGATCTCGACGGTCGTGCGCAGGATGCCGACGGAGCGCCGCAGGGTGAAGAAGTGGGTCTCCAGGGCCTCTTCGCCCCGGCACACGGCCTCGTCGGCTTCGGTCGCGTCGGCGAAGATCAGGATCACGCCGCGGATTTCGCGCGTCGGCGCAAGCAGCGGCGCCATCGTGGTGTGGAGCAGCCGGCCGCCCGGCAGCCGGGCGGCAAAGGAAACGGCCGGCTCGCGGCCCGCCCGCTTGAGCCGCGAGGCGACATCCTCCAGGGCCTGCCGGAAGAGCCCCGGGTCGAAAACCGAAAGCAGCGAACGCCCCAGCCCGATCGGGGGGTCCCCGAGCCATTGCCGGGCCCGCTCGTTGTAGAGGATGATCCGCCCCTCCGGGTCGCAGACGAGGACCCCTTCGGGCAGCTCGGCCAGGATGCCGGAGAGCAGGCGCTTTTCCTCCTCGAGCTCGCCGCGGGCGGCCCGGATGCGCTCTTCGACGCTCTCGCGGCGCGCCTCGAGAAGATCGGACAAGGCGTTGATCTCCGCCGCCAGCCCCTGCACCTCGGCGGCCCCCTCGGGGCGGATGCGCCGCGAGGGGGAAAGGCCGCGCAGGATCGAGACCTGCTCCCGCAGGCGGCCGAGCGGCCTGCGGTACTGGCGGTCGATCCATTCGACGAGCATCCCGCCGACGAGAAGCACGAGGCACCCCCCCAGGGCGAGGGTGGGCCCGCTGCGCCGCAGGAGCTCGCCGGCTGCGGCCCGCTCGGCAGGGTCGAGATCCCGCCAGGCCAGAAGCCCGAAGAGGGCGGCCCCCCCCAGCGCCGCGGCCGCGGCGAGCAGCACGGCGAACCCATAGGAGCCGGGGGAGAGGTTCAGGCGCATCCCAGCAGTTCCCGGATGCGGGAGAGCAGCTCGGCGTTGGAGAAGGGCTTGGTGATGTAGGCGTCGGCGCCGAGGTCCATCCCGCGGGTGATGTGCGCCTGGCCCCCGAGCGCCGAGAGAAGGACGATGCGGATGTCGCGGGTCTCCGGGTTTTCCCGGATGCGGCGGCAGACCTCGAAGCCGTCGACCGCGGGCAGCATGATGTCGAGGAGGACGAGATCGGGCCGGTGCGCGGCGATCGACTCGAGCGCCTCCTCGCCGCTGAAGGCGACCCGGGTTTCGAACCCGTTTTCCTCAAGGAGAAACTGCAGCGCGACGATGAGGCTGGGCTCGTCGTCCACGATCAACACGGTCTTGCCCATGGGCCCCCGTTCCGGGCCGCCGGCGGCGGCCCGGAGGCTCCCCCCCTTACGCGCCCTGCGGTTTGGCGTACCCGAGGGACTGCAGCGCCTCGCGGATCTCCTCCAGGATGGCCGGGTCGTCGATCGTGGCCGGCATTTTCCAGGGGCGGTTGTCGGCGATCTTCTGGATCGTGCCGCGGAGGATCTTCCCGGAGCGGGTCTTGGGCAGCCGCTTCACCACGGTCGCCGTCTTGAAGGAGGCGACCGCGCCGATCCGGTCGCGGACCATCTGGATCACCTCGCGGACGATCTGCTCGGGGGGGCGGTCGACGCCGGCCTTGAGCACGAGAAACCCGATCGGGACCTGCCCCTTGAGGGGGTCCTCGACCCCGAGCACGGCGCACTCGGCCACGTCCGGGTGGTCGGCGAGCACCTCCTCCATGGCGCCGGTGGAAAGCCGATGGCCGGCGACGTTGATGATGTCGTCGGTGCGCGACATCACGTAGACATAGCCTTCCTCGTCGATGAAGCCCGCATCGGCCGTCTTGTAGCAGCCGGGGAATTCCTCCATGTAGGACTTGAGGAAGCCGGCGTCGTTGTTCCACAGCGTCGTCAGGGTGCCCGGGGGAAGGGGCAGCCGGGCGACGAGGGCGCCGATCTGGCCGGGGGGCAGGGGCTGCCCATCGGGGCCGAGGACCTGCAGGTCCCAGCCCGGGGCGGGCTTGGTCGCCGAGCCCTCCTTGACGGGAAAGGCATGCAGGCCGAGGCAGTTGCCGGCGATTGCCCATCCGGTCTCGGTCTGCCACCAGTGGTCGATCACGGGCACCCCGAGCAGCCGTTGGGCCCAGCGAAGCGTGTCGGGGTCCAGCCGCTCGCCGGCGAGAAAGAGCGCCCGGAAGCCGGAGAGGTCGTAGCGCCGCAGCATCTCCCCGCGGGGGTCTTCCCGCTTGATGGCGCGGAAGGCGGTCGGCGCGGTGAAGAGGCAGCGCACCCCGTGCTGGGCGATCACCCGCCAGAAGGCGCCGGCATCGGGCGTCCCCACGGGCTTTCCCTCGTAGAGGATGCTCGTGCATCCTTTCAGCAGAGGGCCGTAGACGATGTAGGAATGGCCCACCACCCAGCCCACGTCCGAGGCCGCCCAGTACACCTCGCCCGGCTGCATGCCGTAGATCGCCCCCATCGTGTAGTGCAGGGCCACGGCATGGCCGCCGTTGTCCCGCACCACCCCCTTGGGCAGCCCCGTCGTCCCGGAGGTGTAGAGGATGTAGAGGGGGTCGGTCGCGCGCACCGGGACGCACTCGTGCGGCGCGGCCCGGGCCATGGCCTCCTCCCAGTCGAGGTCGCGGCCGGGGGTGAGCTCGGCCCGGTGCATCGGCCGCTGCACGATGAGGCAGCGCTCGGGCTTGGCCGAGGCCCGGGCGAGCGCGGCCTCCAGGAGCGGCTTGTAGGGGATCAGGCGGTTCACTTCGATGCCGCAGGAGGCGGAGACGACGACCTTCGGCGCGGCATCGTCGATGCGCACGGCGAGCTCCGGGGGGGCGAAGCCCCCGAAGACGACCGAGTGCACCGCACCCAGCCGGGCGCAGCCCAGCATGGCGATCACCGCCTCGGGGATCATCGGCATGTAGATCACGACGCGGTCGCCGCGGCGCACACCCAGGGCGGCGAGCACGCCCGCGAAGCGGGCGGTCTCGTCGCGCAGCGCCTCGTAGGTATAGGCGCGCACCGTTCCCGTGACCGGGCTGTCGTAGATCAGGGCCGCCTGCCGGCCGCGGCCCCGGGCGACGTGCCGGTCGAGGGCGTTGTGGCAGGTGTTGAGCTCCCCTCCCGGAAACCAGCGGGTGAAGGGCTTGCGGGAGTCGTCGAGCACGCGGTCACAGGGCCGGTGCCAGTCGATCGCCTCGGCCTGTGTCCCCCAGAACCGCTCCGGGTCCCGGATCGACAGGCGGTAGTCTTCTTCGTAGCGGTTCGTCATCGGGCGCTTTTCCTCGCGACGCAAGGGTGGGGCCGGCGGGGGGTGCCCCCCGCCGGCGGCGCATCGCCCGGCCGGGTCAACCCCAAAGCCCCCAGCCGAAGCTTGCCGTGAACAGGATGCAGAACAGGACGATGCCGATCATCCAGAGATCTTCGGATTTCATGGGCAGGTCTCCTTTCCCGGGATCAGGCCTCTTTCACGACGATCATCGTCTCGCGCTCCGCGCGCTCGAGCATGCGGTCCGTGCAGGTCGCCATCTCGGCCTTGAAGGTGAGCGCCCACATCATGACGATGCCGAGGATCCACCAGGCGATCTGCCAGGACCACAGCGCCGGGAAGCCGGCGAACGAGAAGGAGGAATTGCCGAGAATGCAGGCCGGGCCGATGGCGAAGAAATACCAGATCGGGACGATCCACTTCATGGCCTGGCGCCAGGCGCGGCCCGAGGGCGAGGGGGCGTCGATGTCGTTGAGGAAGGCGCGCAGCTCCTGCTGGCGCCGCAGGGTCTCGGGGTCGTCCTTCACCCCCACGCGGCGGCAGAGGTAGGCGACCACGAGGCCCGTGAAGAGCCCCCAGAAGGCGCAGTGCATGGAGAGCGGGTTGGGCCAGACGTAATAGGTGAGAAAGACCGCGACCATGCCCGCGAGCACCCCCAGGTTCGCGCCGACCGCCGGGAAGCGGAAGCCCCAGTTCACGCCGAGAAGGTAGATGTACTGCACGAACCCGAAGGCGGTCGCGAGCGCCCCGAGGATGACCAGGGCGGCGGTCGAGTGCAGCCCGACCACGAGGGCGGCGGCGGTGACCACGGTGGCGAGCAGCCGGTTCACCCAGATCTGCTCGTTGTGGCCGGCCTGCTGCCTGCGGAGGTAGCGCCAGTAGACGTCGCGCAGGAGGATCGAGCCGCCGGTGTTGATGTAGGGGGCGGCGGTCGAGTGCATGGCCGCGATGGCCCCCAGGAAGACGAGTCCCAGGACGAACGGCGGCAGGTAGGTCTTCATGAGAATCGGCACGACGTCGCTGTCCTTGGTGAACTGGAGCACCCCCTTGAGCTCGAGGATCTTCGCCCCCATCCCCTGGAAGGCGGTGAAGTAGAAGAGCGCGAAGCCCACCACGAAGGTGGACATGAAGGTCTGCTGCCAGGCGAGCGGGGCGGGGCTCTTCTGGCCGAAGTTCCACATGGTGAAGGCGGGCGAGGACTGGATCCCCATCAGGGCGAACATGTAGGTGAGGCACATGAGCGAGGTCCACATCACCGTCCCGTGGGACTTGGCGTAGGCCGCGGCGTTTTCGGTCCAGAACAGGACGGCCGGGACCTCGAGCAGCTTGCGGTCGAGCTTCTGCAGCGCCTCGGACATGCCTTTCCAGCCGCCGATCTCCGGTGCGGTGATCGTGTAGTAGCCCATGAGGATGATGCCGCCGACAAGCAGGACGAACTGCAGGACGCCCACCCAGGCGCTCGCCTTCATGCCCCCCGAGCAGACGTAGAACCAGCAGATGAAGGCCATGAAGATCGCCCCGAAGGTGACGGGGACCCCGGCGACCCAGTGAAAGAGGGCGGCCGAGGCCATGAGCTGAACCGCGGTGTAGAACATGGAGTAGAGAAACGAGGTCGCCACGGTCAGCCAGCGGGCGGTTTCGGAGTTGTAGTAATAGGCGAACATGTCGCCCGGCGTGATGAACCCGTAGCGCTTGCCGAGCAGCCAGTTTCGCTTGGCGAAGAAGGTCCCCGTGATCGGGATGGTGAGCACGTAGAAGGAGGCGAAGGCGTAGGCGAGGCCGTCGCGCCAGATGAGCCCCGGGTGGCCGATGAAGGTCCAGCCGGAAAAGGAGGCCGCCGTCGCCGCCATGAGAAAGGCGATGAACGGGATCGACCGCCCCCCGATCGCGTAACCGGCCGACGTCTTCTCCGTGACGTAGCCCTTGATGCCCCAGTAGAAGGCATAGATCGTGTAGATGCCGAGCATGATGTAGACCCAGGTGGTGCCGCTCATGGTCCCCCCTCCTCTTCCGCGGCGCCGCCGCGCCCCGCGGGAGGCCGTCCAAACGCCCTCCGCGGCGGGCGGCCCGGCCGCTTTCAGCCCGCCATGCGGGCGATTTCCTCGACCACCTCCGGGTTGGCGAGCGTGGTCACGTCCCCGACATCCTTCTTGTTCGAGATGGCCGCGAGCACGCGGCGCATGATCTTGCCCGAGCGCGTCTTGGGCATGTCGCGCACGATCCACACCTTTCGCGGCTTGGCGATCTTGCCGATCTCGCGGACCACCGCCTGGCCGATCCGCTCCTCGAGCTCGGCGCTCGGCGAGAAGCCCGGCTTCAGGGAGACGTAGAGATCGGGCTCCTTGCCCTTGATCTCGTGGGCGACCGGGACGACCGCGGCCTCGGCCACCTCGGGCACGGTGAGGGCGGCGGACTCGATCTCCTTGGTCCCGAGCCGGTGGCCGGAGACGTTGATCACGTCGTCCACGCGGCCGAGGATGCGGAAATAGCCGTCCGCCGCCTCGACCGCGGCGTCGCCGGTCATGTAGGGCCAGTCGCGCCAGTCCTTGCTCTGGGGGTTGCGGCAGTAGCGCGCGTAGTACTGGCGCACGTAGCGTTCACGGTCCCCCCAGATTGTCTGGAAGCCGCCGGGCCAGGGGTTGCGGATGCAGATGTTGCCGGCCCGCCCCGTACCGCCG
Organism: Desulfatibacillum sp.; assembly: GCA_020725555.1. Classification (GTDB taxonomy): domain Bacteria; phylum Desulfobacterota; class Desulfobacteria; order Desulfobacterales; family SpSt-501; genus SpSt-501. The sequence goes on along the minus strand of DYEU01000026.1, from coordinate 132,052 downwards.
GGGATGGCGTTGCCCTCCTCGTCGAAAATCACGGGGTGGATGCCGGGGACGCCGGGCCCGGCGCTGCCCGGCTTCATCGGCTTGAGGGCGGGCAGCGTGCTGCACAGAAAGCCGCCGGTCTCGGTCTGCCACCAGGTGTCGACGATCGCCGCCTCGCCCTTGCCGACCACGGCATGGTACCAGCGCCAGACCTCGGGCTCGATCGGCTCGCCCACGGTCACCATGAGCTTGTAGCGGTAGCGGTACTTGGCAGGCTCCTCGGGCCCGAGCTTGCGCAGCGCGCGGATGGCGGTCGGTGCGGTGTGGAAGATGTTGACCCCGAGGTCCTGGGAGATCCTCCAGGCGCGCCCGGCGTCGGGGAAGGTGGGCACCCCCTCGTAGACCACCGTCGAGGCCCCCAGCGCCAGCGGGCCGTAGACGATGTAGGAGTGGCCCGTGATCCAGCCGATGTCGGCCATGCACCAGTAGACGTCCTCGGGGTGGATGTCGAGGACGATCTTCGAGGTGCCCGCCACGTAGGCGAGGTAGCCGCCGATGCTGTGCTGGCAGCCCTTGGGTTTTCCGGTGGTGCCGCTCGTGTACATGAGAAAGAGCGGGTCCTCGGCGGGCATCTTTTCGGGCTCGACCCGGGCGCCGTAGAAATCGGGCAGCAGCTCGTTCACGTAGTGATCACGCCCCTTCACCATGGGGGTGGGGCTCGAAGCCTTGCCCGGGTAGCGCTGCCAGACGAGCACGGTGTCCACCTTCTGGCCGTCCCTGGCGGCGAGCTCACAGGCGATGTCCGCGTTTTTCTTGTGATCGCCCAGGGTGCCGTTTCTCCAGTAGGCGTCCATGGTGATCAGGACCCGGCTCTGGGAGTCGACGATGCGGTCGGCGCAGGCGCGGCCGGAGAAGCCGCCGAAGACCTGGGAGTGGATGACCCCCAGGCGCGCGCAGGCGAGCATGGCGATCGGCAGCTCCGGCACCATGGGCATGTGGAGCGTCACGCGGTCGCCCTTTTTCAGCTTGGCGAAATCGCGCAGCAGGGCGGCGAACTCGTTCACCCGCACCCAGAGCTCCTGGTAGGTCACGTGTTCGGTCTTCTCCTCGATCGGCTCGGGGACGAAGTGGATGGCGGTCTTGTTGCGGTGCCGCGCCAGATGCCGGTCGACGCAGTTGTGGGAGGCGTTGATCTTGCCGCCGACGAACCACTTCCAGCAGGGGGCGTCGCTCGTGTCGAGCGTCGTGTGCCAGTACTCGTACCAGTCGAGGAGATCGGCGTATTCCTTGAAGCAGTTGGGGAAGTTCTCCAGACTGAAGCGCTTGTAGATCCCGGGGTCGGTCATGTTCGCCTGGGCGATGAACTCGGTGGACGGGTAGACGTAGGGCTCCTCGCCCCAGAGCACGGCGATTTCGGCCTCGGAGGCCCCTCGGATTTCTTTCTCGGACATCGTCTCCTCCTTGGTTGCGTTCGTCTCGGTCGGCGTTCACACCCCAGCCGGCAGCGCGGGGGACGTCCCGTTTCCTCGCGCCGGCGCAAGCCTCTCAAAACCCCGGGCGGTCACCTCGAAGGCGACCTCGAGGGTTTCCTCCAGGGCGTTTTCCCGGTTGCGCAACACGAACCCCCTCTCGCCGTGAAGCACCACCCCCGTGAAACAGGACCAGAGCACGGTCGCCAGGGCGCGGGAGAAGCCGGGTTCGTCCCCGGCCGCCCCGCGGCACCGCGCAAGAATGCGGGCGAGGATGTCGAGCGCCTGGTCGAGCAGCGCCTGGACCTCCCGGAGCAGGGGTTTCTCGATCGCGGCGAGAAACCGGTGGCTTTGCAGGCCCAGCACCCAGTCGAAGAGCAGCGGATCGACCCGGCGGACATCCAGCAGCGCCTGCCGCAATCCGGCGAGGTGGTCGTCCAGGCGGACATCCCCCTTTTCCTCGCAGTAGGTGAGCCGCACCACGAGGTGCTTGAGGATGCGCATGGAGAGGGCGGCGATGATTTCTTCCTTGTTGCGGAAATAAAGGTAGAGGGCGCTCGGGCTGAGCTCGGCCGCGGCCGCGATGTCCCGGGTGGAGCAGCGGTGGATCCCCTGGAGGGCGCACACGCGCTTGGCGGCCGCCAGGATCTGCTGGCGCCTGCGCTCCCGGGCACGGCCGCGCTGGTCGTTGATTTGCATATTAAAATCTAAACCTGATTCATTCGATTAGCTGATTACATTCAGTTAATTGGATTTGTCAAGAGAAAAAAATTTATTCGGTCAAAAATTCGGGGGAAGGCTCCGGCTGCTGGGTGTCCCGGGGTCGGGAATCAGGAGGGGTTCCAGGTTCGCGGGGAGCTACCAGCGCCGGGTGATGAGCAGGTAGAGGCGGATCTCCTCGGTGCGGACCTCGCGGCGGGCATAGCGGCAGACATAATGGGGAAGGCTGCCCGAGCGCAGATAGCGCTGGAAGTCGGCCTCGACCTTGGCGCCGGAGAACCTCCAGTCCGCGGCCGCGTGCCGGAAGACGTCGTAGACGGAGCAGCGCCGGGCGAAGGCGAGGCAGGAGGGGTATTCCTCGTACGCCAGGGCCGGGGCCGGTCGCCGCGAGCGGCCCAGCAAAAGAAGCCCGGCGAGATAGGCCAGGGTGAGGGCAAGAAAAACGACCACGGTTCCTTCTCCCGGACGGGCGCCAGCCGGCGGGCGATCCCCGCCCCCCGGAGGCCCCGGCGTCCGCCCTCGGGGCGCCCGCGCCTTCAGCGCCGCCGGATCGCCCGCGCGAAGGCGGGGAGAGCGTTTTCGATCACCGCGTCCTCCACGCAGAAGGCGATGCGGAAGTGGCCGGGCCCGAAAAAGCCCCGCCCGGGGACGGCGAGGACGCGTTCCTTCTTCAGCGCCTGCACGAAGGCGACGTCGTCGGCCAGCGGCGAGCGGGGAAACACGTAAAAGGTCCCCTGCGGCCGGATGAACTCGTAGCCTGCGGCCGCAAGCCCGTCGCAGAGGAGATCCCGCTTGCGGCGGTAGGCCGCGACGTCGCAGCGCTCGCCCTGGAGCCGCGCGACGGCGCGCTGCATGAGCGCCGGCGCGTTCACGAACCCGAGAATGCGGTTGGCGAGCGCCATGCCGGCGAGCAGCGCCTTCTTGTGCTCGGCCTCGGGGTGGACGGCCGCATAGCCGATCCGCTCGCCCGGGATGGAGAGGTCCTTCGAGTAGGAGGAGCAGACGATGCTCTGCCGGTAGCAGGAAAAGAGCGGCGGGACGCGCACCCCGTCGAAGACGACCTGGCGGTAGGGCTCGTCGGCCACGAGGTAGAGGGTGCGGGAGAGGGCGCGGGATTTCTCCTCGAGCAGCCGGCCCAGCGCGCGCAGGCTCTCCTCCGGGTAGACCACCCCCGTCGGGTTGTTGGGCGAGTTGAGCAGCACGATCTTGCTGCGGGGGCCGAGGGCCGCCTCGATCGCCCCCAGATCGAGCTGAAAATCGGGCCGGCTGGGGACGGTCTTGAGCACCCCGCCGTGGTTGTCGGCATAGAAGCCGTACTCGACGAAGCAGGGCGCCGGGACCAGCACCTCGTCGCCGGGGTCGAGCAAGGCCTTGAAGGCGATGTTCAGCGCCCCCGCCGCGCCGCAGGTCATGATCACCTCGGCGCCCGAGACGCGCACGCCCTGCTCGGCCGAGAGCCGCTCGGCCACGGCGGCGCAGGTCTCGGGAAGCCCCGTGTTGGCCATGTAGGCGTGGGCGCTCTCCGGGGCGTGCTCCAGAATCTCGCGCAGCACGCGCCGGAAAGAAGGCGGCGGCGGGAGGTTGGGGTTGCCGAGGCTGAAATCGAAGACGTTGGCCGCGCCGTGGGCCTTCTTGAGCTCGGCCCCCTCCTCGAACATGCGGCGGATCCACGAGGAGGCCTGGATGAATTCCTCGATCTTCCGGGCGACGGTCATGGGCAATGATCCTTTCGGTCGGCTCGCTCGCTTGCGCGCCGGCGGCGGCCGGCGCGGCGCAGCGATCTGATATCCCGAAGGGACGATCCCCTGTCAAGGGAAAATCCCCCGCCCGCCCCTCATCCCCGGCCGGCCTCGCGCAGCACGCGGCGCACGTAGGCGCGGGTTTCGGCGTAGGGCACCTCGCCCTCGTGGCGCTCGACCGCGGCCGGCCCGGCGTTGTAGGCGGCGAGCGCCAGGCGCAGATCGCCGCCGTAGCGCTCGAGCATGCGCTTGAGGTAGCGGGCGCCGCCGTCCACGTTCTGCTGGATGTCGAAGGGCCGGCTCACGCCGAGCTCGCGGGCCGTTTCGGGCATGAGCTGCATGAGCCCCATCGCCCCTTGCGGCGAAACCGCGCGGGGGTCGAAATTCGACTCGGCCCGGACCACGGCGCGCAGGAGCTCGGGGGCGACCCCGTGACGGGCGGCCGCGCGGCGGATGGCGCGCTCGATCCGCGGATCGGCCTCTCCGCCTCCCGCGGTCTCCCGCTCCGCCGCGGCGGCACTCCGGAAGGCCGGGGAAGGCCTCTCCCCCGCGCCGGGCGGCGTTTTCGCCGAGACGGCCTCCCCCGGGGGGTGCCCCCCGTCCCGCGCCGCAGGCACCCCCGCGGCGGCAGGCCCCGCTCCGCCCCCGGCCGCGGGGCGGGTGCAGGGCCGGCCCAGGTAGTCGCGGATCCGCAGGCCGCCCGGCGCGGGGGCCTCCGGCCGGGCCGTCCCCTCCTGCATGAGCTCCAGGAACCGGGGCGGGCCCGCCTGCGCCGCGGCCCGGCCTGCGGCGGCTTGGCGCGCGGTGCGCCGCTCAGGGAGGGCGGCAAAATAATCCCGGATGGATCGCGGCGACTCGATCGATTTCATGGCTCTCCTTGCCGCCACCGGCCTCGCGGCCGGCCTTTTTTCGGCTGCGGGAGAAAGGATAGCAAAATCCGTTCCCCCAGCGCCCCGGCCGCCCCTGCAGGCGATAAGACAACGTGAATTCAAGGTCTTGAACCTTCCCCGCCGCGGCGGCCCATGGCCTCAAGAAAGGGCAAACCGGGCGGCAATTCCCGCCGGGGTGTCGGCGGATTGCCGCCGGCCGGGGTTCCGGGTTATAGAATTGATGGACGCCGGGCGCCACCCAAGACCCCGGCGCAAGGAGAAGACCTCATGGCGGACTCCCCCCCGGCCGCCTCGCTGCGCGGCGACGCCCTGCGCGTTCTCCATGCCGCCCTGGCCGCGGCCGACCCCGAGGAGGCGGTCAAACGCCATCTGGGCCTTCTGCCGGGGGGCCGTCTGGAGGCGGGCGGGCGGATCTGGGAGCTCGGGCGCTTTCGCCGGGTCCTCGCCGTCGGCGCCGGCAAGGCGACCGCCCCCATGGCGCGGGCCCTCGAGGAGATTCTCGGCGAACGCCTCGACGGCGGCACGATCGTGGTCAAGGACGGCCACGGCCTGCCGCTTAGGCGGATCGCCGTGCGCGAAGCCGCCCACCCCGTTCCCGACGGCCGCGGCGTGCAGGGGACCGGCGAGATCCTGGACACCCTGGCGGCCTGCGGGGCCGAGGACCTGGTGGTGGCCCTGATCTCGGGCGGCGCCTCGGCGCTCCTCACCGCGCCGGTCGAGGGCATCGGCCTCGAGGAAAAGCAGGAGACCACGCGGCTCCTGCTCGCCTGCGGGGCGACGATTCACGAAATGAACGCCGTCCGCAAGCACCTCTCCCGCGCCAAGGGGGGCGGGCTCGCCCGCGCGGCCCACCCGGCGCGGGTGCTGACGCTCGTTCTCTCCGACGTCGTCGGAGACGACCTCGACGTGATCGGCTCGGGCCCCACCGTCCCCGACGCCAGCCGCTATGCCGACGCGGTCGCCATCCTGCAACGCCACGGCCTCTGGGATCGCATCCCGGAGGCCGTGCGCCGGCATCTCGCGGCGGGGGCGGCGGGAGACCGCCCCGAGACCCCCAAGCCCGGCGACCCGCTCTTCGCCGGCTCCGCGACGGTGATCGTGGGCTCCTGCCTCCAGGCCCTGACGGCCGCGGCCCGGGAGGCCGAGGCCGCGGGCTACCGCAGCCTGATCCTCTCCTCGAAGATCGAGGGGGAGGCGCGCGAGGTGGCGCGCGCTTTCGCCGCCATCGGCCGGGAGTGCCGCGACAGCGGCCACCCCCTGGCCCCGCCGGCCTGCATCCTCGCCGGGGGCGAGACCACGGTCACCCTGCAGGGTGCGGGCCGCGGGGGACGCAACCAGGAGATGGCCCTCGCCGGGGCGATCGCCCTCGAGGGCGTCCCGGGGGTGCTCTTCCTGTGCGCCGGCACCGACGGCACCGACGGGCCGACGGATGCCGCCGGGGCGGTCGCCGACGGCGAAACGGCGGGCCGCGGCCGCCGGCTGGGGCTCGAGCCGCGGGATTTTCTCAAACGCAACGACGCCTACACCTTCTTCGACCGGCTCGGGGACCTGATCCGGACCGGGCCCACGCGCACGAACGTGATGGACGTCTACCTCCTCCTCGTGGGGGCCGGCGGCGCATGAGCGGGGGCCGGGTGCGCGGCTTGGCCGCCGCCGCGACGGCCGCGGCGCTCCTTGCTCTCGGCTGTGCCGGCCTTGCGCCCGGGCCCGGCGACGCCCCGCCAGATCCCGCCCTGCCCGCCCGCGCCCGCGTGGAGGGCGTGCCCTTCTTCCCCCAGCGCGAGGACCAGTGCGGGCCGGCCGCGCTGGCCATGGTGCTCGCCTGGGGGGGGCTTGCGGCCGACCCCGAGACCCTGCGGCCGTGGGTCTACACGGAGAGCCTGCGGGGGTCGCTGCAGCCGGCGCTCACGGCCGCCGCCCGCCGCGCGGGCCGGATCGCCGTTCCCCTCGCGGGCCGGGAGGCCTTGGAGCGGGAAATCGCCTCCGGCCACCCCGTGATCGTCCTGCAGAACCTCGGCCTGGAGTGGGTGCCGCTCTGGCACTACGCCGTCGTCATCGGCTACGACCGCGAGCGGGACGAGCTGTTCCTGCACAGCGGGACGGAGGCCGACCGCCGCGTGTCGGGAGAGCTGTTCCGTCGCAGCTGGCGGCGCGCCGGCGACTGGGGGCTGGTCGTCCTGCCCCCGGGGCGCCTGCCGGCGACGGCCGGGGAGGCCGCGCTGCTCGAGGCCCTCGCCGCCCTGGAGCGGGCGGGACGGCCGGAGGCGGCGCTTTCCGGCTATCGCGCGCTGCTCGCGCGCTTTCCGCAGAGCCTGCCCGCGCTTCTCGGCTTGGGCAACAGCGCCTTCGCCGCGGGCGACCTCCCGCTCGCCGAGGGGGCCCTGCTCCAGGCGGTGCGGCTGCACCCCGAGGCGGCGGTCGCCTTCAACAACCTCGCTCACGTCCGGATCGCCTGCGGCCGGCCCGGGGCGGCGCTCCCCGCCGCGCGCCGCGCGGTCGCGCTCGGCGGGCCGCACCGGGCGGTCTTCCTCGGGACCCTCGCGGAGGCGCTCGCCGCCCTGCCGCAAGCGCCCGAAACGGCGGGGGAAGATTCCGAAAAAATCGTTGACGAGCCGCAGTGCAATTGATAGAAGAGCCTTTTCGCAAATGGTTCCATCCTTGCTCCGGGCCTTGGGTCCCGGGGCTTGACACCCGCGAGGAGGAAACCGTGAGACGCTACGAAACCATTCTCATCCTGGACCCCGAGCTCGCCGGGGAACAGCGGGCGCCGATCCTCGAGCGCATCCGCGAGACGATCGCCCGCGAGGGGGGGACGCTCGTGCGCATCGAGGAATGGGGCACGCGCCGCCTGGCCTACGCGATCCGCAAGAAGGAGCGCGGCTGGTACGCGCGGGTCGACTATTGCGCCGGGGCGGCCGCCGTCGCCGAAATCGAGCGCTTCTGCCGCATCGACGAGCGGGTGCTGCGCTACCTGACCGTGCTGCTCGACAGCCGGCCCGACGTGGCGCGCATCCTGGAGGAGGTCTCCCGGGCGGAAACCGCGGCGGCGGAAGCCGCGGCGGCGCAGGCCGCTGCCGCCCAGCCCGAACCCGCCGGCGCGACCCCCCCCGCCGAGGCCCCCGCGGCGGAAGCCGCCGCGGGCGAAACCGCCGCTCCCGCCCCATCGGCCCAGGAGGCATGACCCATGAGCGCACCCGCTTCCCGCAGCGCCAAACCGGCCGGAGGCCCGGCCAAACGCAAACGCCGGGTCTACCACCGCCGCAAGGTGTGCCGGTTCTGCGCCGACAAGACCCTGAAAATCGACTACAAGGATCCGCGCACCCTCAAGTACTTCATCACCGAGCGCGGCAAGATCATCCCCAAACGGATTTCCGGCTGCTGCGCCAAGCATCAGCGCTCCGTCAGCCAGGCGATCAAGCGCGCCCGCACCATCGCGCTGCTGCCGTTCGTGGGGAGCCTCGAGCAGGGCTGAGACGGGGGCAGTCCCGGGGTCCCGCACCCGCCGTGAGGCGGCCTGCCGGCCGGTGAGCAACCGGGGGTCGCTTCGCCCGCATGGCTGCGCGGCGGCCCGGAAGGCGAGTCCGGCTCCGCGGCGCAAGGGCCTGTCCGCAAGCTGCGGCATGACGGGATCACGGCCTCGAGGCCAAGCGTGTCCACCGCCTGCCGCCATGCGAGGGGCATGAACCGCGATCTGGCCATCGGCTGCGCCGTTCTGTGCGCGGCGATCTTCCTTTGCGCCCGGATCCCGGTGGCCGGCTGGCTGGGGTCGTCGCTGCTGCCGATCCCCCTGCTGGTCTACCGGATGAAGGCCGGCGCGGCCGCGGCCGGGGTCCTGGCCGCGGCCGCCCTCGCCTTCGCGGCGCTCGCGGGCGGCCGCCTCGAGCTCTTTTTCTTCGGCCCCACGATCCTGGCGGGGCTGGCCGCGGCCGAGGCGATGGCCCGCGGCCGGTCGATCGAGCGCACGGTGCTCGCCGGCTGCGGCGCGGCCGTGGCGGGGCTCTTTTCCGGGATCTGGGCCCTTGCGCTCCTCGAGGGCCAGGGCCCCCTGTCCCTCGTCGTGGAGGGGGTGCACCGCCACGTCGAGCTCGTCCTCGACGCCTACCGCGGGGCGGGGATGGCGGAGGAGCAGCTCCGCTTTCTCGAGGAGGCCTCGGCGCTGATCGCCCGGGTGCTGGTGTGGATGCTCCCGGCCCTGGTCGCCGGGGCGACCCTGGTGTCGCTGTGGGCCTCGCTCCTCGCCGCGCGGGCGATCCTCGCCGCCCGCGGCCTGCCGGCGCCCGACTGGGGCCCGCTCGACCGCTGGAAGGCCCCGGACGTCCTCGTCTGGGCGGTGATCGCCAGCGGCGGTCTCTTGCTCATGCCGTCGCTGCCGGCGAAGGGGGTCGGCCTGAACGGGGTCCTGGTGCTCGGCGTCGTCTACTTCTTCCAGGGCATCGCCGTCGTGGCCCACACCTTCCGCCGCAAGGGGGTCCCCCGGCCGCTCCGGGCGCTGATCTACGCCCTGATCGGCCTGCAGCAGCTGGCCGCGCTCGGCGTCGCCCTGCTGGGCCTGTTCGACACGTGGTTCGATTTTCGCAAACTGGGCCGGAGTCCGTCATCGACCGCCCCCCCGGGCGGGGCCGGATGACCGGCCGCCCGCATGGAGGATGACCCATGAAAGTGATTCTCACCCAGACCATCGAATCGCTCGGCATCATCGGCAGCGAGGTCGAGGTCAAACCGGGATACGCCCGCAACTACCTGCTGCCGCAACAAAAGGCCGTGCTCGCGACACCGGAGAACCGCAAGCGCATGGAGCGGGAGCGGGAGAAGGTCGAGCTGCAGATCGCCAAGGAGCGCAAGCTGGCCGAGGAGATGGCCAAGCGCCTCGAAGGGGTGGTCTGCCGCATCCCCGCCAAGGTCGCCGAAGAGGACCGGCTCTACGGATCCGTGACCGGCCGCGACATCCTCGAGGCGCTTGCGGCCCAGGACATCGCGATCGAAAAGCGCATGCTGCTCCTCTCCGAGCCGATCAAGAAGCTGGGCACCTACAGCGTGCCGATCCGCGTCTACAAGGGTGTGGAGCCGACCATCACGGTCGAGGTGGTGGCCGAAGGATAGGGGCAAGGAAGCGCCCGCCCATGGCCGAGACTTCCGCAGCCTCCCCCCGGGCGGGCGACCCGCTCCGGACCCCGCCCCGGAACGAAGAGGCCGAGGAGGCGCTGCTCAGCGCCATCCTGGTGGACAACACCGCGCTCCTGGACGTGGTCGATCTCCTGGGGCCGCAGGATTTCTACCGCACGGCCCACGGCACGATCTTCGCCGCCATGACCGATCTCTTCAACCGCGGCGAGCCGATCGACCTCGTCACGGTGACCAACGCGCTCCGGGAGAAGGGCCGCCTCGAGGCGGTCGGCGGGGCCGCCTTCGTCGCCCGGCTGTTGAACGACGTGCTGCCCGCGGCGAACGCCCAGCACTACGCGCGCATCGTCCACGACAAGGCCGTCCTGCGGCGGCTGATCGAACAGGCGAACGCCATCGCCAAGCGCTGCTACGCGGAGCAGGGCTCCGCGGAGGAGATCGTCGACTTCGCCGAGTCCGCCCTGTTCGCGGTGACCGAGAAAAAGGCCCGCCAGTCCTTCTACCCGCTCTCCAAGCTGATCGACCGCAGCATCGACTTTCTCGAGGAAAAGCAGAAAAACAAAAGCCTCGTGACCGGCGTGCCGACCGGCTTCACGCAGATCGACCACCTGACGAGCGGCCTGCAGAACGCCGACCTGATCATCCTCGCGGCCCGGCCCAGCATGGGCAAGACGGCGCTCGCGCTGAACATCGCGCGCAACGCCGCCGTCGAGGCCGGCGTCCCCGTGGCGATCTTTTCGCTCGAGATGTCCAAGGAGCAGATCACGCTGCGGCTGCTCTGCGCCGAGGCCCGGATCGACTCCTCCAAGCTGCGCAGCGGCTTCTTCACCCTGGAGGACTGGGAGCGCGTGACCGAGGCCGCCTCGACCCTCTCCTCGGCCCCGATCTTCATCGACGACTCCCCGGGGCTCACGGCCCTCGAGGTGCGGGCGAAGGCGCGGCGGCTGAAGATGGACAAGAACATCGGCCTCGTCGTCATCGACTACCTCCAGCTCATGCAGGGGCGCCCCGGCGCCGAACGCCGCGAGCTGGAGATCTCCGAAATCAGCCGCGCGCTCAAATCCCTCGCCAAGGAGCTCGACCTGCCCGTGCTCGCGCTCTCCCAGTTGAACCGCATGCTCGAGCAGCGCACCGACAAGCGCCCCCGGCTGTCGGACCTGCGCGAATCCGGGGCCCTCGAGCAGGACGCGGACGTCGTGGCCTTCATCTACCGCGACGAGGTCTACAACCCCGAGGAGAACAACCCGAACCGGGGGACGGCCGAAATCCTCCTCGCCAAGCAGCGCAACGGCCCGACCGGCGACGTCCGCCTCGCCTTCCTCTCCGCCTACACGCGGTTTGAGAACCTGGCGGCGGAAGCCCTGCGCCCATGAAACGGCTCCACGGCAACCTCACCGGCCTCAAGCCCTCCCAGATCCGACGTCTCGAAGCCCTCACCCGCCGGCGCACCCCCCCCGAGGAGCTGATCTCCGCCGAGCTGGCCGCGGAGACGGCCCGGCTGTCGCGGGAGATCCGGCGCCAGATCGGGCTGCTCGTCGACCGCCAGGGGCGCGTCCAGGCGGTCACCGTGGGCGACAGCCGCCGCGTCGTCCTGCCGGCGAGCGAGGACGACCGCCCCGCGCCCGGCCGCCTGCGCGGGCTGCGCTGCATCCACACCCACCTCGACGCCGGGCCGCTCAGCCGCGAGGACCTGACCGACCTGGCGCTTCTGCGCCTCGACCTCATGGCCGCCCTGACCGTCACCCCGGAGGGGGAACCCGCCGAGGTCTTCGCCGCCCATCTCTTGCCCGCCAACGCCGAGCGCCTGCCGCACCGGCTGCTCCCGCCGCTTTCCCCGGAGCGGCTCGCCATCGACTGCGCGGCGATGATCGCCGCGCTCGAGGGGGAGCTCGAGCGCGTCGTCCGCGGCCGCTCGGCCGCCGCGGGGCCCGAGCGGGCGCTTCTGGTCAGCGTGACGACGGCCTCGCGCCGCGAAGGCGAGGAGTCCTTGGCCGAGCTCGAGGCCCTCACCCGCTCCGCGGGCCTTACGATCGCGGGCGCGACCCTCCAGCAGCGCGAGGCGCTGGACGCCCGCACCCTCGTCGGCAGCGGCAAGCTCCAGGAACTCGCCATCCAGGCCCTCCAAGAGGGGGCGACGATCCTCATCTTCGACCAGGAGCTCAGCCCCTCGCAAATCCGCTCCATCGCCGACCGGGTCGCGCTCAAGGTGATCGACCGCACGCAGCTGATCCTCGACCTCTTCGCCCAGCGCGCCCGCAGCCGCGAGGGCAAGCTCCAGGTCGAGCTCGCCCAGCTGCGCTACCTTCTGCCGCGGCTGGTGGGCCGGGGAACGGCCATGTCGCGGCTTGCAGGCGGCATCGGCGGCCGGGGTCCGGGCGAAACCCAGCTCGAGCTCGACCGCCGCAAAGTCCGCCGCCGCATCCAGCTGCTCGAGGAGGCGCTCGAGGACGTCCGCCGCCACCGCAGCCGGCTGCGCACGCGCCGCGCCCGCCGCCGGCTGCCGATCGTCTCGATCATCGGCTACACGAACGCGGGGAAAAGCACGCTGCTCAACACGCTCACCCACAGCCGGGTGCTCGCCGAGAGCCGGCTCTTCGCGACCCTCGACCCGACGAGCCGCCGGGTGCGCTTCCCCCAGGATCTCGAGGTCATCCTCACGGACACCGTGGGCTTCATCCGCAACCTCCCCGAGGAGCTCCGGGTCGCCTTCCGCGCCACCCTCGAGGAGCTGGAAAGCGCCGATCTCCTGCTCCACGTGGTGGACATGAGCCACCCGCGCTTCGAGGAGCAGATGGAGGCGGTCGAGGGCCTCCTCGCCGAGCTCGGCCTCGAGGGCAAACCGGCGGTGCGCGTCTTCAACAAGCAGGACCGCGTCGAGCCGCAGGAGGCCCGCGCGCTCTGCCGCCGCCACGGGGCGATCGGCGTCTCCGCGCTCGCGGCGGAGACGCTCCGGCCGCTGATCGAGGAGATCCTGCGGCGGCTCGGCCAACCCCCACCCGGCGGGGAGGAGCCCCCGCCGGCCCCGTAGGCGGAGGAGGCCGGAGGTGGACACCGCGCGCCTGCTGCGCGTCGCCCTGCGTGCGGCCTACCGCGCCGCCGGGATTTTGCGGGAGCGCTTCCGCACGGCGCTCGCCGTCGGCCTCAAGGGGCCCAACGATCTCGTCACCGACGCCGACCTCGCGGCCGAGGAGGCGATCGTCGCCATCCTGCGGCGCGAGTTCCCGGACCACGCGGTGACGGCCGAGGAAGGCGGGACCCACGCGGAGGGCGCCGTCTACCGCTGGCTCGTCGACCCCCTCGACGGCACCGTCAACTTCGCCCACGGCATCCCGCTCTTTGCGGTCTCGATCGCCTGCCTGCGCCACGGCACCCCCCTCGTCGGCGCGGTGCTGCAGCCGCTGACCGGCGAGCTCTTCACCGCCCGCGCCGGGGAGGGGGCCTTCTGCAACGGCGAGCCGATCCGCGTCTCCGGGGAGGCCCGGGTGGCCGAGGGGCTGCTCGCGACCGGGTTCCCCTACGACCGCGAGGCGCACTGGGAGGCGATGAGCGGCCGGTTGCTCCGCTGCCTGCGCGCGGCACGGGGCATCCGCCGCCTGGGGTCGGCGGCGATCGACCTGTGCTGGGTCGCCTGCGGGAGGTTCGCCGGCTACTGGGAAAGCGGCCTCAAGCCCTGGGACGCGGCGGCCGGGGTGCTGATCGTCGCCGAGGCCGGCGGGCGGGTGACCGATTTCCGCGGCGGGCCCCCCCGCCTCGAGGCGGGCGAGGTGGCGGCCTCAAACGGCCGCATCCACGAGGAGCTGCTTCGCCTGCTGGCGTAGGGTTCCGCCGCGGGGCGGCCCTGGGGGAGGCGGCCGCCTCGCCCCGCGGGGGTCAGCCGAGCCCGCCGGGAGGGGGGGATTCGAGCCGCTTCTGGAAAAAGTCGACCTGCTCGCGCAGGGCGGGGTCGGTCTTGACGCCCCGCTCGATCGCCTGGATCGAGTGGAGCACGGTCGCGTGGTAGCGGTTGAAGCTTCGGCCGATGGCCTGCAGGGGGGTGTCGGTGAAGCGGCGGGCGAGAAAGATGGCCATCTGCCGCGGCCGCACGAGCTGCTGCCGCCGGGACGGCGAGACCAGCTCCGCTTCCGACACCCGGTAGTGTTCGCAGACGAGCTTCTTGATCAGCTCGACGGTGATGCGGCGGCGGCCGCTGATCATCTGCTGGACGACGGTTTCGGCGAGCTTGAGGTCGATCGGCGAGCCGAGCAGCGAGGAGCGCGCGGCGACCCCGTTCAGGCCGCTTTCGAGCTGGCGGACGTCCCCCACGAGCTCGGTGGCGAGGAACTCGAAGACCTCGGCCGGGATCTCGTAGCCGTGCAGCCGGGCCTTGTGCTGCAGGATGCGCAGCCGGGTGCGGTGGTTGGGCGGCTCGATGGCCGTGATCAGGCTGCAGGAAAGCCGCGAGCGCAGGGAGTCGTGCAGCCGGGGGATCTCCGCCGGGCGGCAGGCGCTCGAAAAGAGGATCCGCTTGCCGGATTCCAGCAGGCTGTCCAGGGTGGCGGCCAGCTCGATCTGGGTGCGCTCCTTGCCGCCCAGGCCGTGGACGTCCTCGAGGAGCAGCACGTCGCACTGCCGGCGGTACTTGGCTTTGAACTGGTCGAGGGCGTCGCGGCGGAAGGCCTGCACCATCTCGTTGCTGAAATCCTCGGCCGTTATGTAGTAGACCCGCTCCTGCGGGCTGTGCCGCAGGACATGGTGGCCGATCGCCTGGGAGAGATGGCTTTTCCCCAGGCCGGTCCCCGAGTAGAGAAAGACGGCCGGCTGCGTGCAGCCCTTGCGGCTGGCGAGCGAGAGCGAGGCCGAGTAGGCGAAATCGTTTCCCGCGCCCACGACGAAATGCTCGAAGGTGAAATCGCGTCGCAGAAAGCGGCCGTTGTGCGGGCGGATCGCTTCGCTCGGCAGCGGGAGCTGGGCGCTCGCCGCGGCTTCCGCGCCGCGGGACGGGCGCCGGCCGGCAACCTGGAACTCGACCCGCACCCCCTCCCCCCCGCCGCTCAGGCGGGCGAGCTCGGCGCGGATCGTCTCGCCGAAATGGTCCTGGACGCGCTTGCGCGAAAAGGCGTTGGGGCAGAGGATGACCCAGTGGCCCTCCTCGGAGCGCTCCAGGCCGAGCGGCTCGATCCACATGCGGTAGCTGTGGGCCGCGATGCGCCGTTTCAACGCTCCGCGCAGATCTTTCCAGATCTTTTCCATATCCAGGATCGCCGCTTCCGGGGAACATCCGCGAGAGGTTGTTTCGTCGGCGAGGAAATCCGCGTTCGGCCCGTGCCGGGTTCCGGGGCGCCTGGGCTCCCCGCCGGCCGGCCCCGCGGGACGAGGCTGCCTTTTAGGCCAGCCGCCGGCGGGAGTCAAATCGCAAATCCCCAGATTCCCGCAAGGGGGGCGAAGGGTTTTGAACAAAATATATTCTTCTGTTATCATTTCCAAATCGATCTTCACCCCGGCGGCGCAGGCTTCGGCCATCGTTCCGGCCGTTTGTTAGATTTCCAAACAATATCAACGGATCCATCGCCCGGCCGCGGCCCGGGCAAACTCATCATCTTCGAAAAACGGCTTTTTTCTTTTGTTTTCATTTTTTTTCGTTTTCAAAACGGCCGCCGGCCCGCCGTAGGGAATGACCTCCGGGCCCCGGGGGGCAGGGTGGGCCCGCGGTTCCCGCCGCCGCGAAACGGCCGCCCCGGAGGACGGCAAGAGATATCAACCTATTGATATTCATGGAATATAAGATCATGTGCGCTTCCGCGGCGGAAAGCGGCCGCAGCATCCAGGGAATGAAGCCCCGCCGGCACGGGGATCCTGCCGGCGGAACCCGCCATGCAAAAAAATAGCCAATTTCAGGCCGAATTCGAAGCTATGAAGCCCTTGCCGCAGTCCCCCCCGCCCCCCCTCCCGCCCGGCGGGGAGCGGCGGATCGTGGTCCGCGGGGCCCGCCAGCACAACCTCAAAAACATCGACGTCAGCCTGCCCTGCCTCAGCCTGACCGTGATTTCGGGGCTTTCGGGTTCGGGGAAATCCTCGCTGGCCTTCGACACGCTCTACGCCGAGGGCCAGCGGCGCTACGTGGAATCCCTCTCGGCCCACGCGCGGCAGATGCTCGAGCGGCTGGAGAAGCCGGACATGGACCTGATCGAGGGGCTCGCCCCGGCGATCGCCATCGAGCCCCGTCTCGCCGCCTGGCCGCCCCGGGCCACCGTGGGGACGGTCACCGAGATCCACGACTTCCTGCGCCTGCTCTTCGCCCGCGCCGGAAGCGTCCACTGCCCCTCCTGCGGCCGGGAAATCGCCGGCATGACGCTCGACCGCATGGTCGACCGCGTGGAGGCGCTCCCGCCGGGCTCGCGCTTCCTGGTCCTGGCGCCGCTCGCCTACGAGCGGCGCCAGGGGCTCCAGGAGCTCCTGCGGCGGCTCGGCCGCGAGGGCTTCGCCCGCGTGCGGCTCGGGGGGAGGATCGAGGAGATCGACGCCCCGCTCTCCTTCCCCAAGGGGGCCCGGCCGCCGGCCGAGCTCGTCGTCGACCGCCTGGTCGCCGGCCCGGCGATCCGCAAGCGCCTGGCCGACTCGCTCGAAATCGCCCTCGCCCGCGGCGGCGGCCGGGCCCTCGTGGCCGTCGAGGGGGGGGAAACGCTCGCCTTCAGCGCCGCGGCGGTCTGCGCCGACTGCGGCTTCGCCGCCCCCGACCTCACCCCCGCCCACTTCTCCTTCAACTCCCCCCACGGCGCCTGCCCCGCCTGCAACGGCCTAGGCCTTCTCGAAGAGATCGACCCCGACCGCGTGGTCCCGGACCCGCGGCGCTCGCTGCGCGAGGGGGCGGTGCTCGCCTGGTCGGGCCGCCGGGGCGCCGCCTTCTGGGACTTCCTCGAGGCCCTGACCGCGCGCTACGGGACCTCGGTGCACACGCCGTTTGCGGAGTTGCCCGAGGAGTTCCGCAAGGTCCTCTGGCACGGCTCCGGGGAGGAACCGATCCACTTCGCGGTGGACCGCGGCGGCGCGCGCATCCAGTTCCGCAAACCCTTCGAAGGCATCCTGCCTTTTCTCCGGCGCCGCTACCGCGAGACCGACTCCCCCGCCGTGCGCGAGGAGATTCGCCGGTTCATGCGCTCCGCCCCCTGCCCCGCCTGCGGCGGGGGCCGGCTGAACGCGGTCGCGGCCGCGGTCCGGGTCGGGGGGCGCAGCCTTCCCGAACTCTGCGCCCTGCCGCTGCCGGAGACGCTGTCGTTCCTCGAGCGCCTCGAGCCCTCCGGTTCGCGCCGGGCCGTCTTCCGGCGGCTCTACGGCGAGATCCGGCCCCGGCTGCAGTGCCTGATCGACCTCGGCCTCTCCTACCTCTCGCTCGACCGGCCGGCGCGCACCCTCTCGAGCGGGGAGAGCCAGCGCGTGCGCCTGGCGACCCAGGTCGGCTCGCGCCTGACCGGGGTCCTCTACGTGCTCGACGAGCCCAGCGTCGGGCTGCACCCGCGGGACACCGCGCGCCTGCGGCGCATCCTCGTTTCCCTGCGCGACCTGGGCAACACGGTCCTCGTGGTCGAGCACGACGCGGAGATCCTGCGCGCCGCCGACCACGTGATCGACCTCGGCCCGGGCGCCGGCGAGGCGGGCGGCGAGGTGATCTACTCCGGCCCCCTCGCGGGGCTGCTCGAGGAGCCGCGCTCCCTGACCGGCGGGTACCTCTCGGGCCGGCTGTCGATCCCCCCGCCCGCACGGCGCCTCACGCCGGCCTGCGGCCGGCTCCTGCTCGTCGGCGCCCGGCACCACAACCTGAAGGGGGTCACCGTCGCCTTCCCCCTCGGCCGGCTGATCGCCGTGACCGGGGTGTCCGGTTCGGGGAAGTCCTCGCTGGTGGTGGAAACGCTGTATCCCGCGCTGCTCCGCGCCCTCGGCCAGGCGGGCCCGGAGCCGGGGCCGCACGAGCGCCTGGAAGGGGCCGAGGCGGTCGAGCGCGCCGTGCTGGTCGATCCGAGCCCGATCGGCCGCACCGTCCGCTCCAACCCGGCCACGGTGCTCGGGATCTTCGACGCGATCCGCGCCCTGTTCGCGCGCACGCCCGAGGCCCGCATGCGCGGCTTCGGGCCCCAGCGCTTCAGTTTCAACCTTCCGGGGGGGCGCTGCGAGGTCTGCGCCGGCGAGGGCACGCAGCGGATCCCGATGCAGTTTCTGCCCGACGTCGTCGTGACCTGCGAGGCCTGCGGGGGCCGGCGCTACAACCGCGAAACCCTGGAGATCCGCTACCGGGGGCGATCCATCGCCGAGGTCTTGGGGCTCACGGCCGAGGAGGCCGTCGCGTTCTTCGGCCGCGTGCCCGCCGTGCGCGACCGCCTGCGTTCCCTCGTGGAGGTGGGGCTGGGCTACCTGCGGCTGGGCCAGGCCGCGCCCACCCTCTCCGGGGGGGAGGCCCAGCGGCTCAAGCTCGCCCGCGAGCTCGGCCGCGGCGGCGAGGGCCGGGTCGTCTACGTGCTCGACGAGCCGACGATCGGCCTGCACCCCGAAGACGTGCGCCGCCTGCTTGCCGTCCTGCACCGCCTGGTGGACGCGGGCCACACGGTCGTCGTGATCGAGCACAACCTCGACGTGATCGCCGCGGCCGACCGGGTGATCGACCTCGGACCGGAAGGCGGCGCGGAGGGCGGGCGGCTCATCGCCGCGGGCACCCCCGAGGAGATCGCCGCATGCGAGGATTCGGCGACGGGGCGGTTCCTCCGGCGGCGGGGGAACGCGGGGGGAAACGGCGACCCGGCGCCGGCCGGGGAAGCGGGCGGCCGCACGGTCTAGCGGGCCGCCCCGGGGGAGAGGAAGAAGGCGTAGGCGTTTTCGATCTCTTCGGCGAGCTCCGCATAGAAGTCCCCCGCCCGCTGCAGCGTGCCCAGGATGAACTTGCGCGCGTCGGGATGGAGGGCGGCGAGATCGATCACGCAATCCGGGTTCCGGTCGTAGCTGTTCACGAGCAGGTTCGCCACGTGGATCATCAGGCAGAATTCCGCGTTCTCCAGCTCCGCGCGGTAGTCGTGGTGGGAGCGGATGGCCTCGACCAGCCCGCGGGGCAGCTGCCAGCGCGCCGCGAGGTGGGCGCCGATCGCGGCATGGCCGGCGGGGGTCCTGCCGCGCTCGGCCTCGTGGAAGGCGCTGCCCTCCTCGCGCGAGGCGCTCCAGACGGCCGCGAAGAGCTCCGGGTAATACTGGGCGAGGATCACCTTGCCGACGTCGTGCAGCAGCCCGCCCACGAAACAGTTGTCCGGGGAATTGAGCCGCGTCCGGGCGGAGAGCGCTTTGGCGGTCACGGCCACGGCGAGCGAATGCTTCCAGAAGTCGGTGGCGTCGAAGCCTTCGAGCCGCAGGCGGCGGGAGAAGGTTTCGATCACCGAAACCGAGACGATCGCGTTGCGCACGGCGTTGAAGCCGAGCATGATCACCGCGCTGCGGATGTCGGCCACCTTGGAGCGCACGCCGTAGAAGGCCGAGTTGACGAGCTTGAGAATCTTGAGGGCGATCGCCTGGTCCCGCTCGATGATCTGGCTGACGCGCGCAACCGGGGTGTCCGGGTCCTGCAGCAGGCGGTTGAGCTCGAGCACGATGCTGGGCAGGGTCGGGATGTCCCGGATCCGGTCCAGGCGCTCGAGAAACTCGGTCTCGTTCATGGCGTGCCTTCCTTTGGCGCGTTCGGTCTGCGGGCGAGGCAGAGATCCCGACGCTCAGCGAAAATATCGGTTCGTCGGGGGGCGCACTTTAGCCGCCGGGGGGCCGGGGGCACGGGGCGGGGAGGCCGCACAAACAAAAACCCCGCCCGGGGCGGACCGGACGGGGTTTGCCGCAGGCCGGGCCGAGCCGTCAGCGGCCGGCCGAGCGCTTCGAGGCCTTGAGGGGGTTGATCTTCTGCTTGCCCTCCGCGGCCGCCGGGGCGGCCGAGACGTGCGTCGCCAGGTTGCAGATCCCCAGCTTCCACTTGACCGACGGTTCGGGGCAGGCGGTGCAATACCAGCCCGCGTCGAACTGGCTCCGCCGCCCGCAGCCGTCGCATTGCTCGACGACCTGCTGGCAAATCCCGCCCTTGTAGGCGCAACCCTTGGAGGTCATGAAGGCGCACTCGACGCCCGGCTTGATGCTGGTGCAGCGCATGGCAACCATCCCCTTTCTTCGGTGAGATCAAAACAAAAGACCGGCACGCAACCGGTCTTCAAATCGTTTGAAACGCATTTCTTACCAAATAAAAATCGAACTTGTCAAGGGAAAAAATGGCTGGTAGAGTGCCCGGCCATGGAAACCGAACGCATCCAGAGCCTCGACCCGGAGAGCACGCGCATCGCCAGCCTGGGTCCCTGCCGCGTCCCGAGCTCGGTGGCCCGCCGCGCCCGGGGGGGCAACGACATCTCCTACGTCTCCGACGAGGACCGCATCCTGATCGACGTCAACCTCGCCCGGATCGGCCGCCAGCTCGAACGGGGCGAACCCCCGGCCGCCTACGAGCTCGCCGGCCCGCGCCGCATGCTCTTTTTCGACCCGAGCAAGCTCAAGTGCGCGCTGGTCACCTGCGGCGGCCTCTGCCCCGGCCTCAACGACATCATCCGCTCGATCGTCTTCGAGCTCCACTACGGCTACGGGGTCCGCACGATCTTCGGCGTCCGCTACGGCCTCAAGGGGTTCATCGCCCGCTACGGCTACGACATGATGCCGCTCACCCCCGCGGCCGTGGTCAACATCCACGAGCGCGGCGGGGTCGTGATCGGCTCGAGCCGGGGCCCCGAGGACATCGAGGAGATCGTGGACACGCTCGAGCGCATGAGCATCGGCATCCTCTTCATGATCGGCGGCGACGGGACGATGCGCGCGGCCACGGCGATCGCCGACGCGGTCTTGCGCCGGGGGCTCAAGATCGCCATCGTGGGCGTCCCCAAGACGATCGACAACGACATCCTGCTCGTCTCCCGCTCCTTCGGGTTCGACACCGCGGTCGAGGTCTCCACCCGCGCCATCCTGAGCGCCAGCAACGAGGCCGAGGGCTACCCGAACGGCATCGGCCTGATCAAGCTCATGGGGCGCGAATCCGGCTTCATCGCCGCGACCGCGACGCTCGCCCAGCAGGACGTGAATTTCGTCCTGATCCCCGAGGTGGACTTCGACCTCGAGGGCCCGCACGGCCTCCTCGCCAGCCTGGAGCGGCGCCTGGCGGACCGCGGCCACGCCGTGATCGTGGCGGCCGAGGGCGCGGGGCAGAAGTTTTTCGCCGGCGAGCCCGTCGAGCGCGACGCCTCCGGCAACATCCGGCTCAAGGACATCGGCCTCTTTCTCAAGCAGCGGATCCTCGAGCATTTCCAGCGGCGCGGCATCGAGATCTCGATCAAGTACATCGACCCGAGCTACATGATCCGCAGCCTGCCGGCCAACGCCAACGACCGCGTCTTCTGCAACTTCCTGGGCCGCAACGCCGTGCACGCCGGCATGGCGGGCAAGACCGATCTCCTGATCGGCAACTGGAACAACCACTTCGTCCACGTCCCGATGAAACTCCTCGCCGGCCGGCGAAAGCACGTCGACCCCCGCGGGATGCTCTGGCGCAGCGTCCTCGAAGCCACCGGCCAGGGCCCGCTCAAGAACCCCTGAGGGAGGCCCCTCACTCGAGCTCCACGAAGCGCCGGCCCCGGATCTCGATCCGCCGCAGCGTTTTCTCGGGCTCCCCCGTCTCCCGAAACCGCGTCCGGCCCGTCACCCCGGAGAACCCCTCCGCCGCCCGCAGGGCTGAGGCGACCTCGGCGGGCGCGCGCGCGCCCCCCCGGCCGAAGAGCTCCGCCAGGATGACCGCCGAGTCGAAGGCCAGCGCCTCGATCAGCCCCGGCGCCTCCCCGTAGGCCGCCTCGTAGGCCTCGACGAAGCGCCTAACCGCGGGGTCGCGGCTGCCGGCGAAGAAGGCGTCGACGAACACCGCGCCCTGGACGTAGGGGCCGGCGAGCCGCAAGAGCGCCTCGGAGTTCCACAGGTTGGTGCCGAGCAGGAAGACGTCGCGGATGTCGTGGTAGGCGAGCTGCGGGGCGATCATCGCCACCTTGCGGGGCTCATCGGGCAGAAAGACGGCCTGGAAGCGGCAGACGCGGACACTGTCGGCGGGGGCCTCCCCGCGGCCCCGGCGGCCGGCCGGCCGCGCGGGCTCGCGCCGTTCCTCGGCGCCTTCCTTCGGCACCTCCTCCGTGTAAGGCAGCAGCTTGCGGATCGCCCCCGCAAAGTCCGTCGCCCGCGGGTCGTAGGGGACGGCGGCGAGCAGGCTTCCGCCGTGCTGCTCGAAGGCGCGGCGGAAGAGATCGGCGAAGGTGCGGCCGTAGGGCTCGTCGGGGTAGAGGGCCACCGCCTCGCGCACGCCGAGCCGCTCGAAGGCCAAGGAAACGAGCGCCTCGACCTGCGCCCCCGGGGTGGGGAAGTTGCGGAAGACGGCCCCCCCGGCCCGCGTCACCCCTTCCTTCTGGGTGAGCACGAGGAGCGGGATCCCCCGCCGCTCCGCCTCGGGCATCGCGGCCTCGACGTGGACGAGCGGGCCCACCACCGCCGAGACCTCCTGCCCGGCGAGCTCCTGCAGCGCCTGGGCCGTGCGGCCCGGCTCCGAGGCCGTGTCGCGCACGACGAGCTCGACCGGGGGGCCGCCCCCGGCGGCGTGGTGCAGGTGGAGGGCGAGCTCCAGGCCGCGAAGCGCCCGCTGCCCCAGGGCCTGGTGCGAGCCGCTCAGCGGAAGCAGGGCGCCGATGCGGAAGGGCTTCGCCGGCCGCAGGCGTTCGAGCGCGGCGAGTTCGCGCTCGGCCCGCGGCCGTTCCTCGTGCTCGGGGTAACGCGTGCGGAAGGCCTCGAGCAGCGCCCGCGCCTCCTCCGCCCGCCCCTCGCGCGCAAACACCATCCCCGCCTGGAAGAGCAGGTAGTCCATCCGCAGTTCCCCCTCCGGGCGGGCCGCGAGCCCGCGCGCCTCCTGCGGGGTGAGCCTCAGGATCGCCAGGCGCAGCCGCGCCGCCGCGGCCTCCCGCTCGGCGGGGGGCGCCTCCTGCAGCGCCCGGAGCAGAAACTCGACCGCGGCGATCCGCTCCCCGAGCCGCGAGCGGGCTTCCGCCCGCAGCGTCCAGGCGCGGACGCGCTGGGAGGGGGTCTCCGCCGCGGCGAGGGCCTCGGGGAAAAGCCCCTCGACCTCCGCGGGCCGCCCCTCGGCGAGCGGGAGGGCGAGCCGCTCGAGGAAGGCCTCGGCGCGCAAGGGGCTTGCGGGGTGCTCCGCGATCAGGCGCTCGTAGGTGCGCCGGGCCGGCGAAAACTCGCCGCGCAGGCCGTGGATCTTCCCCAGGCGCAGGAGCGCCGCGGGCGCCGAGGGCCCGCCGGGGGAGCGCTCGAGGTAACGCTCGAAGAGCACCGCGGCCTCGGCCAGGGCCCCGTCCTGGTAGCGGCGCTCGGCCTGCTCGTAGAGGCTGCGGGCCTCCGGCGGCTCGGGGGGCGGGGCCTCCGGGGCGCGTTTCCGCGGCGCGCAGGAAACGGCGAGAACGACCGCGGCCAGGGCCGCAAGCCGAAAAAGCCGCCCCGGCCGCCGCACGGTGCGCTCGGGCATCAGCGGTCACCTCCGGATGGGATGGCAGAGCCGATGCGGGAACATACACCAGCCGGCGGCTTTTGCAACCGCCCGCCGGCCGCCCGCGCGGCCCGCCCCCGCGAGGGGGGGTTAAAGTTTCGGCCGTCCCCGACGGATAATCGGACAGGGAGCCCGAGGACACCCCATCGCCTGGAGGGAGGGCGACGTCATGAGGCAATGGCTCATCGTGGCCGGCATCGCGCTTCTTTTCCTGCCGGCGCCGCTTTCGGCCCAGTTCTACCGGTACACGGACGCCCGCGGCAACGTGCGCTTCACCGACGACATCAACCAGGTGCCCGAGGACCAGCGCGCCCGCGTGCGCAGCTACGCGGAGGCGCAGGCCCGCGAGCCCGACCCGCCCGCGGCCGCGGCCCCAGCCCCCGCCGCCGCGGAACCCGCCTCCTTCGCGGCCGCGGAACCCGCCGAGGGTTCCCTCGAGGAGATCCGCGGCCGGATCGAGGAGCGCAAGAAGCAGCTCGAGGCCGAGTACCGCGGACTGACCGCCGAGCGGGACCGGCTGGCCCAGGAAAAGGAGGCGCGCAAGTCCCGCGAGCAGATCCACGACTACAACCGGCGCGTGGAGGCCTTCAACCAGCGCGCGCAACGCTACGAAGAGGAAAGCGAGAAGCTGCGCCGCGAGGTCGAGGCCTTCAACCGCCGCCTGCTCGAGGAAAACGCCCGCGCCGCCGGCGGGGGCCCGCCCCGAAAGTAGTTGCATCCGCCCCCCGATTCGGACTATGCTGTGCGGGTTCGCGGCGAGTGACGGGAATCGGCCGGCGAAACGCGCATGGGCGGGATCGAACCGCAACACGGCATCGTGCCTTACCGCGCCTCGGGGGGCGCGGGGGGGCTTTTCGCGCCCCGCAGGCCTCCCCTGCCCTGCCGCCCGCGCCGCGCGGCGGCGGCCTTCCCCGAGTCTCCCCCGGCGGCCCGCGCGCCGGCTGCCCGGCACGCGACGGCCCCCCGCGGTTACGGCGCCGCCGCCCCGGCGGCCGGCATCGCGGGCCGAAGGATCGATCTCTTCGTCTGACAACCCCTGGAGGTCCCCCATGGCGGCACGGAAAGCCGGCGTTCCCCGAGGATACCGCAAGGCGCTCGAGACCGGGCGCCCCCCCACGATCCGCGCCCTCTTTCCCCACTCCTCGGCCCTGATCGTCAGCGGCAAGGTCATCGACCGCGCGATGCTCGCCAAGGGCCGGGCCGTGGCGCTGGCGGCCAACGGCCGCAACGCCTTCGTCATCCGCGGCGTGCTGCGCGCCGCCCAGCGGGCCAACGCCGCGCTCATCGTGGAGATCGCCAAGTCCGAGGGCGGGACCAACGCCTACTGCGCCGTCAACTATTGGAACCTCGCCCGCATGGTCGACGCCTTCTGCAACGAGATGGGCATCACCGTGCCCGTCGCCATCCACGCCGACCACTACGGCATCAAGGGGCCCAAGGACGTGGAGGCGGCGAAAACCGAAATCCCCTCGATGTTCGAGGCGGGGGTCACCTCGATCGCGATCGACGCCTCGCACCTGCCCGACGCCGAAAACCTGCTCGCCAGCATCGCGCTCAACCCGCTGGTGCCGCGCTGGGCGGGGCTGGAAACCGAGGTGGGCGAGATCAAGGGGTCCCAGGGCCTCTCCACCCCCGAGGAGGCCCTCTTCCTGGTCCGCGGCCTGAACGCCCACGGCATCTTCCCGGACTGGATCGCCCTCAACAACGGCACCACCCACGGCATCGAGGAGAGCGATTCCGGCATCCAGGTCGAGCTCACCCGCACGATCCACGAGGTGCTCGCCCCCTACGGCGTCTCCGGGGCCCAGCACGGCACCTCCGGCAACAGCAGCGAGCGGCTGCGGGCGATCGCCGAGACGACCCGCACGACCAAGGCCAACGTCGCCACCTCGCTGCAGATGATCTCCTGGGGGCTCGAGGTGAACGATTACGGCAACGCCTTCCTGGACGGCCAGGGCCGCTTCGTCAAGCACTCCGACCGCGGCATGAGCGACGCCCTGTGGGAGGAGATGGTGGCCTACGCCGACGCCCGGGGCTTCAAGCCCGGGGACTACAAGAAGCTCAACCTGCCCTTCGAAAACAAGCTCCTCGCCCAGCCGCGCGCCATCCGCGAGCGCATGGTGCGCGGGGTGGAGGAGTTCGCCTACCACCTGATCCGGCGCGTCTTCCGCTCCGAGGACACCGCCCCGCTCGCCCTGGAGATCCTGCTCGAGAACGGCTACCGCGTCCCCTCCAAGGCGCGGCGGATCGAGAAGCCCGCCGACTGGACCCCGGAACGCATCCGCGAGCAGGCCGCCGCGCTGCAGGCCGACAAGGGCCCCCAGGGGAATTTCGACGACTGAGGCGCAAGGCCCGCGGCACCCGCCGCCGGCTCCTTTTCCGGAGGGCCGCGCGCCTGCGCGGCCCCCGCCGCCCCCCTCGTTCTTCTGCCGTCCGCTAAAGTTTTTCGCCGCCCTGCCGATACCTCCGGTCAGGAGGAGCACCGGATGCAGATCGCGGGAACCCGGGTGCAGAGCCTGCTTGCGTGCTACGGCCGCAAGCTCGCCGCGGCCCGGAGACAGGGGGAATCGGGGGGAAACGCGCCGGCCGTGGAACCGGACCTCTCCCCGGAGGAGACCCGGGAAGCGGCCCGGGCCAAGATCTCGCGTCAGCTCTGGCGGACCGTGAGCGGGGTCGTCGCCGGAAGGCTCTCCGCCCGGGAAACCGGGGCCATCCCGCGGGGGCGCGAAAAGGAGGAAGTCATGTGGGACGTGGTCGGGGATGCCGCCGCCCAGCAGATGCCGCGGCTCGGCGTCTACGGCGGAGGCAGGGAGCAGGAACCCCTTCTGCAGAAGGCCGAGCGCCTGCGCGAAACGCGGCCCGTGGAGGGGGGGGGCGAGGGGGAAAAACCCCGCGCCGGAGGCGAGGACGGGATGGTCCACAACCGCACGCGGCTGGAGAACGGGACCATCATCGTCGAAAAGTACGACGAGGACGGCAAGCTCATCCGCCGCACCCCGCCGGGGTACCTTCCCTTCGGCGAAATCGCCTGAGGAACAACCGCCCTACCAGCGCAGCCGCACCGGAACGCCCCATTGGTGCAGGGCGGATTTGATGCCGGGGATCGTCCAGGTCCCGAAATGGACCATGGAGGCGATCAACGCGGCATCGGCCTGCCCGCGGGTGAGCACATCCCGCAGGTGCTCGGGCCGCCCCGCCCCGCCCGAGGCGATGACCGGGATCCCCACGCGGGAAGCCATCCGGGAGGTGATCTCCAGCTCGTAGCCCTCCTGCGTCCCGTCGGCGTCGATTGCGTTGAGGCAGATCTCGCCCGCACCCCGCGCCTCGGCCTCCTCGGCCCAGGCGAGCGCATCCCGCCCCGTGGGCCGCCTGCCGCCGTCGATCACCACCTCGTAGCCCGAGGCGATGCCCGGCCGGACCCCCACGCGCAGCACATCCATCCCCAGCACGATGCACTGCCGCCCGAAGGCGGCGGCGCCCTCGTCGATCAGCGCCGGCCGCCTCAGGGCGGCCGAGTTCACGCTCACCTTCTCCGCCCCGGCCAGCAGCACCGCGCGCATCTCCTCGATCGAGCGGATTCCGCCCCCCACGGCGAAGGGGATGAAAATCGTCGCGGCGACGCGCCGCACGACGTCGATCAGGATGCCGCGCCGCTCGGCCGAGGCGGTGATGTCGTAGAAGACGATCTCGTCGGCCCCCTGCTCGTAGTAGTGGCGGGCCATCTCCACGGGGTCGCCGACGTCGACGTTGTCCCGGAAGCGGACCCCCTTGGTCGTCCGGCCGTCGCGGACATCCAGGCAGACGATGATCCGTTTGCTCAGCACGGCCCCGCCCCCCCCGTCCCGCCGGCCGGGTTCCAGCGGCAGAAGTTCTCGAGCAGGCGCAGCCCCGGGCGGCCGCTCTTCTCGGGGTGGAACTGCACGGCGACGAGGCTGCCGGAGGCGAGCGCCGAGGGGAAGCGGATCCCGTGCTCGGTCTCGGCGACGACACAGGCCGGGTCCTCCGGCTGGGGGTAGTAGCCGTGGACGAAGTAGAACGAGTCCCCC
Organism: Desulfatibacillum sp.; assembly: GCA_020725555.1. GTDB lineage: Bacteria > Desulfobacterota > Desulfobacteria > Desulfobacterales > SpSt-501 > SpSt-501. Next base: position 104,476 of record DYEU01000026.1, on the reverse strand, counting down.
TCCTCCAGCCCGGCGAACACGGGGTGCCGGCTCCTCAGCCGGAGGGTGTTCCAGCCCATGTGCGGGATCTTGAGCCGCCGGCCGTCGGGTGCGCGCAGCCCGTCGGGAAAGGCCCGCACCCGGCCCGGGATGAGGTTCAGGCAGCGGGCGTCGTTTTCCTCGCTGCGGCCGAGGACGATCTGGCAGCCGAGGCAGATCCCCAGGAGCGGCTTGCGCGCGGCGAACGCCCCCTGAAGGGCCTGATCGAGGCCGTTTTCGCGCAGGCTCGCCATCGCCGCCCCCGCCGCCCCGACCCCCGGGATGAGGATGCGCTCGGCCTCTCGCAACACCCCCGGGTCGCCGGTCACGCGGCAGGCGAAGCCGAGAAAATGGAGCGCCCGGGCGACGCTCGTCAGGTTGCCCGCGCGGTAGTCGACGATCGCGATCATTCGGAGGCCTTGATCCTCTCCCAGATGCGGTCTTTTTCCGCCTGGGGCACCTCCTCGGGGCGGCGGCCGGAGGCGGCGATTTGCATCTCGAGGGCCCGGAAGCGGCTCTCGAAGCGCTGGAGCGCGCCGCGGAGCGCCGTCTCCGGGGAGACCCCGGTGCGGCGCGCGAGGTTGACGGCGGTGAAGAGGAGGTCGCCGATCTCCCGCTCCAGGCCGGCCCGGTCGCCCGCGGCGGCCGCGGCGCGGAACTCGGAGAGCTCCTCCTCGAGCTTGGCCGCGACCCCCTCGGGGTTCTCCCAGTCGAAGCCCGCGGCCGCCGCCCGCTCGCCGACCGCCTGGGCCCGCAGCAGGGCGGGAAGCCCGGCGGGGATGCCGTCGAGCCGCGAGGGCGTCGGGTGCGCGGCCGCCTTTTCCTCCCCCTTGATGCGCCGCCAGGTGCGGAGCACCTCGGCGCTGTCCGCGGCCCGGCCGGAGCCGAAGACGTGGGGGTGGCGGCGGATCATCTTCTCCGCGATCCCGCGGCAGACGGCGGCGAAATCGAAACGCCCCGCCTCCTCGTAGCAGTCGCCGATGAAGAGCACCTGGAAGAGGACGTCGCCCAGCTCCTCGCAGACCGCCTCCGCCTCCCCGGAGGCCACGGCGTCGGCCAGCTCGAAGGACTCCTCGATCAGGTAGCGCACCATCGAGGCGGGCGTCTGCTCGCGGTCCCAGGGGCAGCCGCCCGGACGCCGGAGGCGGCGGAGGATGCCGAAAAGCGCCTCCAAGGCTTCGGCGGCGCTCATCGCGGGGCCGCCCAGCCTTTTTTCAGGACCTCCAGGCGCGAGGCAAACTCCTTGCGGATCTCGCTTGAGACGACCGTGGCCAGCCGGTCGGAGACGACCGCGAGGAGGGGGGCGGAGACCGAATCCCGCAACCAGGGGCTTCCCTTGGGCAGAAAGGCGGTGAACGCGAGAAAGAGGATCGCGGAGATGAGCACGGCCTTGACCGCCCCGAAGAGGAGCCCGCCCAGGCGGTTGAGCCAGCCGAGGAGGACGAGGCGGGTGAGGTAGTGCAACACGAGCGCGATGCCGTTCACCGCCACGAGGACCCCGCAGAAGATGACCAGGAAGGCGATCAGGTGGCGCACCGCGGGGTCGGCGATCCAGCCCGACAGCCACCGCCCCCCCGTGCCGTAAAAGCTGTAGGCGCACCAGAACCCGCCGAGGACCCCGACGAGAGAGGCCACCTCGCGGATCAGCCCCCGGAAGACCCCGCGGATCAGGCAGTAGGCGCTCAGCGCGGCGACCAGGATGTCGAAAGGGTTCATGGCACGTTCGCTTTCGCCCGCCCCTGCCGCGCCGGGCGGCCGGGGGCCGGGAAGGAAACTTTACCGGTCCCCCCGGCCGCTCGTCAAGGGCCCGCGGGGAATTGCTTTTCCGCGCGATTGCGTGTAGCATCGCGGCCGTCCGGGAGACGCCCAACCCGCATGAGCGAACCGTACCTTCTCACCCTGCCCTTTGCCGACAACGAGCATGCCCGGCAGCTTTTCGGCGAGAGGAACAGCACCCTGCAGCGCCTCGCCCGCATGCTCGACATCCGGGTCAACGCCCGCGGCACCGCGGTGTTCCTCGAGGGCGAGCGCGCCCTCGTCGAACTCGCGCAGAATCTCCTGCTGCAGCTCTACGGCCTGATCGAGGCCGGCTACCCCCTGCACCCCAACGACATCGAGTACGCCGTGCGGATGTTGAGCGCCGACCCGCGGGTCTGCCTCAAGGACATCTTTCTGGACACGATTCTGATCACGGCGAAAAAAAGCGCCATCACGCCCAAGAGCCCCACGCAGAAGGCCTACATCGACGCGATCCGCACCCACGACATCGTCTTCGGCATCGGGCCCGCCGGCACCGGCAAGACCTACCTCGCGATGGCCATGGCCGTCGCCGCCTTCTCCCGGGGGGAGGTCAGCCGCATCATCCTCACCCGGCCGGCCGTGGAGGCGGGGGAAACCCTCGGCTTCCTCCCCGGGGACCTGGCGGAGAAGGTCGACCCCTACCTGCGGCCCCTCTACGACGCGCTCCACGACATGATGCGCTTCGAGAAGGCTTCCGCCCTGATGGAAAAAGGGGTGATCGAGGTCGCCCCCATCGCCTTCATGCGCGGCCGCACGCTGAACGACTCCTTCATCATCCTCGACGAGGCCCAGAACACCACCTCGGAGCAGATGAAGATGTTCCTCACCCGGATCGGCTTCAACTCGAAGGCCGTGATCACCGGCGACATCACCCAGATCGACCTCCCCCCGGAGCGGACCTCGGGGCTGATCGAGACCAAGGAGATCCTCCAGGGCATCGAAGGCATCCGCTTCGTCTTTTTCACCAAGCAGGACGTGGTCCGCCACCGCCTGGTGCAGGAGATCATCCGCGCCTACGAGGAGCTCGACGCCCGCAAGCGAAACGGCCGTCGCCGCCCGCCGGCGGAGGAGGAAAAGGGGCCGTGAAACGCCCGCGGGGCGAAGCCGCCGGGCCTCCCGCCCCGGCCGCGTCTTCCCCCGGCGCGGCTCCTCGGGAGCGCACCGCCATGGACGTCCTGATCCTCGACCGGCAGCGGCGGATCCGCGCCCCGCGGCGCACGCTCGCCCGCCGGGCCCGGATCCTGCTTGCGGCGCTGGGCACCCCCCGCGCCGCCCTCGCCGTGGTGCTCGTGAGCGACCGGGGGATCGCCGCCCTGAACCGCCGCTTTCTCGACCGCCGCGGGCCGACCAACGTGATCGCCTTTCCCGCCGGCGCGGGCGGCGAGCCGGGCGCGGGGGGGGTGCTCGGCGATGTCGTCATCTCGGTGGAGACGGCCCGCCGGGAGGCGCGCGCGGCGGGGATGCCGCTCGGCGAGCGCCTCACCGATCTCCTCATCCACGGGCTGCTCCACCTGCACGGCTACGACCACGAGGCAGGGGGGCGCGCGGCGCGCCGCATGGCCGCGCGGGCGCGCAGGCTGCGCGCGGCCCTCGCCGCCGCCGGGGCCGCCCCGGGCCGGCCGGACCCGAAGCGGAAGCCCGCGGGGCGGAAAGGGAGGGGGCGATGTACGTGGTGACCGCTTCCGAGATGCAGGCGCTCGACCGGGCGACGATCGAGGAATTCGGCCTCCCCGGCCGGCTGCTCATGGAACACGCGGGCCGCGAGGCCGCCCGCGTCTTCCTCGCCCATTTCGGGGAGCGGGCGCGCCGGGGCGGGGCGGCCGTCGCCTGCGGCCGCGGCAACAACGGCGGCGACGGCTTCGTCATCGCCCGCTGGCTCCACCAGGCCGGCGTCCCGGTGAGCGTCTTTCTCTTCGCCGACCCCGGCCGCCTGGCCGGGGAGGCGCTCGAGAATTTCCGCCTGCTCGCGAAGCTTGCGCTCCCCGTGCACGAGGTGCCCGACGCCGGGAGGCTCACGCTCCTCAAGGAGGAGCTGCGCCGGCCCGCGGTCTGGGTCGACGCCCTGCTCGGCACCGGCCTGAGCGCCGAGGTGGGGGGGCTGCTGCGCGAGGCGATCGACGTCCTCAACTCGCTCGGCCGCCCGGTCTTCGCCGTGGATCTCCCCTCGGGGCTCGACGCCGACACCGGCCGGGTGCGGGGGACCTGCCTGCGCGCCGAGGTCACGGCGACCTTCGGGTTTCCGAAGCTCGGCCACCTGCTGTACCCCGGGGCCGCCCTCACCGGCCGCCTCGAGGTGCTCGACATCGGCATCCCCCCCGCGGTCGTCGAGCGCCTCCGCCCCCGGCAGCGCCGGATCACCGCGGCGGCGGTGCGGGCGGCGCTCCCGCCGCGGCCGCCCGACGCCCACAAGGGCCGCACCGGGCACGTGGTCCTCATCGCCGGCTCCCCGGGGAAAACCGGCGCCGCGGCCCTCGCCGCGCTTGCCGCCCTGCGCGCGGGCGCAGGCCTCGTGACCGTCGGCTGCGCGGCCTCCCTGAACCCCGTGCTCGAGGCCCTGGTGCGCGAGCCCATGACCTCCCCCCTGCCCGAGGAGGAGCCGGGGGTCCTCGGCCCCGCCGCCCGCGCGCCGATCGCGGCGCTCCTCGCCGGCAAGGACTGCCTCGCCGTCGGCCCGGGCCTGGGGGGCGATCCGCGCACGCGGGAGCTGATCCGCGCGCTCGTCGCCGAGAGCCCCCTGCCCCTTGTCCTGGACGCCGACGGGTTGAACGCCTTGGCGGGCGACCTCGGGCCGCTCGCCGCCTCCGCCGCCCCCCGGGTCCTCACCCCGCACCCGGGGGAGGCGGCGCGCCTGCTCGGGACGACGGCCGCGGCCGTCCAGGAGGACCGCGTGGGAAGCGCGCGGCGGCTCGCCCGCGCGACCCGCGCCCTGGTCGTGCTCAAGGGGGCGCCCACGGTGATCGCCCACCCCGGCGGGGAGGCGGAGCTCAACCCCACCGGCAACGCGGGCATGGCGACCGCCGGCATGGGCGACGTCCTGACCGGGATCCTCGCCGGGCTGATCGCCCAGGGGGCTTCGCCGGAGGCGGCCTGCCGCGCCGCGGTCTGGCTGCACGGCCGGGCGGCCGACGAGGCCGCCCGCACCCTCGGGCCGCGCGGCTACCTCGCCGGCGAGGTGATGGAGGCTCTCCCGGGCCGGATCGCCCGGCTCCTCGAGGGCCCGGTTCCGGCGGAGGCGCCGTGAGCGGCCCCGGCTTTCGCTGGTTGAGCCGCAGCCCCGAGGAGACGCGGGAGATCGGCGCGCGGCTCGGCGCGGCCCTGGCGGGGCCGATGGCGATCTTTCTGATCGGGGGCTTCGGCGGCGGCAAGACGGTCTTCGTCCAGGGGCTCGCCCGCGGTCTCGGCGTGCCGGCGGAGGTCCCGGTCACGAGCCCGAGCTTCGTGCTGCTCCAAGACTACCCCGGCCGGATCCTCCTGCGGCACGTGGACCTCTACCGGCTGGAGACCGAGGCCGAGCAGGAGGCCGCCGGGTTGTGGGAGGCGCTCGCCGAACCGGTGGTCGCGGCCGTGGAGTGGGCCGAGCGGCTTCCGCCGCGGATGCGCCGCGAGGGCCTCACGGTGCGCTTCGCCGTCCTCGGGGACACCGAACGGCTTCTCACCGGGGAGGCGGCTGGACAGGCCGCGGCATCCCTGGTAGGGAGTCTGGATTTCGAGCCCGCGGGCGCGGTGCGCCCGCCGCCGGAGGGATAAGGCATGGGAGTGATCGTCCAGAAATACGGGGGGACCTCCGTCGCCGACCTGGACCGCATCCGCCACGTCGCCGACCGCGTCATCCGCACGGCCCGGCAGGGGCATGCCCTGGTCGTGATCGTCTCCGCCATGGCCGGGGTGACCGACGGCCTGATCGCGCTCGCCCGCCGCGTGGATCCCGAGCCCGACAAGCGCGAGCTCGACGCGCTGCTCGCCACCGGCGAGCAGACGACGGCCGCGCTGCTCGCGATGACGCTGCGCGCGAGGGGCGTCCCCGCGCAGTCGCTGCTCGGCTTCCAGGTCGAGGTGCGCACGGACTTCTGCTACGGCAACGCGCGCATCCAGGACATCGGCGTCGAGCGCATGCGGCGCCTGCTCGACCAGGGCGTGATCGTCGTGGTGGCCGGCTTCCAGGGCTGCGACCCCGAGGGCAACATCACCACCCTTGGGCGCGGCGGCTCGGACACCTCGGCCGTGGCCATCGCCGCCGCGCTCCGGGCCGACTGCTGCGAGATCTACACCGACGTGCCCGGCGTCTTCACGGCCGACCCGAACCTCGTGCCCCGCGCGCGCAAGCTCGAGCGCATCTCCTACGAGGAGATGCTCGAGATGGCCAGCATCGGGGCCAAGGTCCTGCAGATTCGCTCCGTGGAGTTCGCCATGAAGTACCGCGTGCCGGTGCACGTGCGGTCCACATTTTCCGACGAGGAGGGGACGATGGTCGTCGCCGAGGAAAACGGCATGGAGCGCGTGGTGGTCTCGGCGGTCACGATGAGCAAGACCGACGCGCGCATCACCCTGAAGAACGTCCCGGACCGGCCCGGGATCGCGGCCCGGATCTTCACCCCCGTCGCCGAGGCCGGCATCTGCGTGGACATGATCATCCAGAACACCCGGGCGAGCGGGGCGACCGACCTCACCTTCACGGTCCCGCGGGCCGACTACCGGAAGGCGCTGGCGATCGAGCGGCAGGTGGCCGCCGAGATCGGGGCCGAGGAGGTGCTGGGCGACGAGTCCATCGCCAAGGTGTCGATCACGGGGGTCGGCATGCGCAGCCACCCCGGCGTCGCCGCGCGCATGTTCGCCACCCTCGCGCGGGAGGGCATCAACATCCTGATGATCAGCACCTCGGAGATCCGGATCTCCTGCGTCATCGAGCAGAAGTACGCCGAGCTCGCCGTGCAGAGCCTGCACAGCGCCTTCGGGCTCGACGCCCCCGCCTGAAGGGAAGGCCCCGTGCCCCGCTTCACCCGCGAGCAGCTTCTCTTCGCCGCCCTCGCCGGGGCGGGGCTGATCGCGCTCGTCCTGCTGCGCCGGCTTCAGCCCTGGTGAGCGCCCGGCGCCCCGCGCGCGCCGGCCTCGGCCGCGGCGATCTCCGCGGCGATGGCCCTCGCGGCGGCCCGGGGGTCCGGGGCCTCCCGGATCGGGCGGCCGATCACGAGGTAGTCGGCCCCGGCGGCGACGGCGGCGGCGGCCGACGCCACCCGCACCTGGTCGTCCGCGGGGGCGGCCCCGCCCGGCCGGATGCCCGGGGTGACGATCAGGAAGGGCCGGGGGATCGCGCGCCGGACCCAGGCCGCCTCGCGCCCGGAGCAGACGACCCCGGCGCAGCCCGCCTCCCGGGCGCGGCGGGCCCGCTCGAGCACCAGGCGCTCGGGGTTCTCCGCCCAGGCGGCCTCGAAGCCCGCCTCCCGCAGGTGCTCGGCCGAGACGCTGGTCAGCACCGTGACCGCGAGCACGCCCACGCGTCCCGCCGCCCCCTCCACCGCCGCCCGGAGCATCGCCGGGTTTTCGCCGCAGTGGACCGTCGCCCAGCGGGCCCCGCCCGCGGCGATCGCGCGCATCGCCCGGCCCACCGTGTGCGGGATGTCGTGGAGCTTGAGGTCGAGAAAGACCCCCCCCGCCGCCCGCTCGCGGATCCGGGCGACGATCTCCGGCCCGCAGCGGATGAAGAGCTCGAGGCCCACCTTGAACACCCCGACGCACCCCGCGAGCTCCTCGACCCAGTGCTGCGCCTCGCTCGCCGCGGGCACGTCCAGGGGGAAGACGATCCGCCGCCAGGGCTCCCGCCGCTCCAGGTCCTCAAACGCCATAGTGCCGCTCCATCCAGCGCCGGTACTCCCCGCTCTGGACGCGCTCCACCCACGCGCGGTGCTCGAGGTACCAGGCGATCGTCTTGCGCAGCCCGCTGTCGAAGCTCTCGCGCGGCGCCCAGCCGAGCTCGCGCTCGATTTTCCCGCAGTCGATCGCGTAGCGCAGGTCGTGCCCCGGCCGGTCCGTCACGAAGCGGATGAGGCGCCGCCGCGGGGCAAGGCGGCCGTCGGGGCGCATCTCGTCGAGCAGATCGCAAATGCGCTCCACGGTCTCGAGATTCGTCCGCTCGCAGCGGCCGCCCACGTTGTAGACCTCCCCCGTCCGGCCGCGCTCGAGGATGAGCCAGATCGCCCGGCAGTGGTCTTCGACGTGCAGCCAGTCGCGCACGTTGAGCCCGCGGCCGTAGACCGGGAGCGGTTTCCCGGCCGCGGCGTGCAGGATCATGAGCGGGATGAGCTTTTCCGGGAACTGGAACGGGCCGTAGTTGTTGGAGCAGTTGGAGACCGTGACCGGCAGGCCGTAGGTCCGGTGGTAGGCGCGCACGAGGTGGTCGGAGGCGGCCTTCGAGGCGGCATAGGGGCTGTTCGGCCGGTAGGGGCTTTCCTCGGTGAAGAAGCCCTCGGGCCCGAGGGAGCCGTAGACCTCGTCGGTGCTGACGTGGTGGAAGCGCCTGAGGCCGGAGGCCCGTTCCCGCGCCGCCTCGAGCAGGACGAAGGTGCCCTCCACGTTGGTGCGGATGAAGGCGTCCGGGGCGACGATGGAGCGGTCGACGTGGGATTCGGCGGCGAAGTGGCAGATCGTGTCCACCGCGAAGCGCGCGAGCGCCGCCGCGACCGTGGCGCGGTCGCAGATGTCGGCGCGGACGAAGACGTAGCGGTCGGGGAAGTCGCGCGCGACGTCGGCCAGGTTCTCGGGGTTGCCGGCGTAGGTGAGCTTGTCGAGGTTGACGACGCGGCCGCGGAAGCCCGCCTCGTGGAAGAGAAAGCGGATGAAGTTCGAGCCGATGAAGCCGCAGCCGCCCGTCACGAGAAGACTCTCCATGCCTTCCTCCCCCGGGGGAACGCCCCCTCTCTCACTATAGCCCAATTCCTCCCCGGGGAGAACCGCCTTCCGGCCGGCCGGCCCCGAAAGGCCGCGGCGCGGCGAGAAAACCGTTGAAGCGCCGGGGGCTTCCATGCTATCCAAACGCAATGATTTCCGGCCCCTTCAGGCGGCATCCCGGCCCCCCGCCCCCCCCCGCGGGGCCCAGGCGCGAGGCCCTTCCATGAGGCGTCTCCACGTGAGCGCCGGCGAGTCGTTCGTCGGGCGCACCCAGCCGCTCGTTCTCGAGGCCTATCTCGCCAGCTGCGTCGGGCTCGCGGCCTACGACCCGCAGGGGGGGGTGGGCGGGATGGCCCATTTCCTTCTGCCCGAGCCGGTCTCGAGCGCCGTCCAGGCCGAGAAATACGCCGCCAGCGGGGTGCCCCGCTTTCTCCGGCGGCTCGAGGAGGCGGGCGCGCGGCGGGAACGGCTCCGGGCCGTGATCGCCGGGGGGGCGCTTGTGGGCCCGGTCGAGGAAATCGATCTCAACCTCAACATCGGCGGCCGCACGGCGGAGATCACCGAACAGATCCTCAAGGACGAGGGGGTCCCGCTCGAGCGGGCCGAAACGGGCGGCTGCCTCTCCAGCCGGTTGCGCCTCGACATGGAGCGCTGGTCCTGGGCGATCGAGCCGACGGGCATCGACGCCGACGCCCCCGCGCGGCCCGCCCGGATTCCGCGGCCGGAGGACATCGCGCAGGCGATCGAGCGGCTGCAGCCGATCCCGCAGGCGGCGCTCAAGATCCTGCGCCTGATCGACGAGGAGGAATACGACATCCGGCGCCTCGCCGCCGAGCTGCGGACCGACCAGGTCCTCGCCGCGCGCACGCTCAAGGTCGCCAACTCCGTCATGTTCGCCAACCGCAACCCGATCGAATCGATCGACCACGCCCTGATGTTCCTCGGCGTCAACCTCCTCGCCCAGTTCGTCATCGCCGCGGCGATCGAGCAGACCTTGTCCCTCCCCTCGGCCGGCTATTCGCTCTGCCGCGGCGGCCTCTACCGGCACGCGGTGGGGACGGCGGCCGCCTGCGAGCAGATCGCCCGCACCACGGGGCGGGCCCGCGCCGGGCTCGCCTACACCGCGGGCCTCCTGCACGACGTCGGCAAGGCGGTCCTCGACCAGTTCGTGGCCGGGGCCGCACCGCTCTTCTACCGCCGGCTCCACGAGGAAAAGGCCTGCGATTTCCTCGCGGCCGAGCAGGAGGTGCTGGGGACGACCCACGGCGAGACGGGCTTCGAGCTGGCCGCACGCTGGTCCTTTCCCGAATCCCTCGCCGAGGCCATCCGCAGCCACCATGGCCCCGAGAAGGCCGGGCGCCACGCGGAGCTCTGCAGCCTGGTCGCCCTCGCCAACCTGATCACGGGCCGGTTCCAGGCCGGCATGCAGATCGACCGCCCGGACCTCCCGGCCCTGGCCCCCCGGATGCAGGCGCTCGGCATCCCTCCCGACCGGCTGCCGCACATCCTGGACGCCCTGCCGCCCGGCGCCTTCGCCGCCGGGGCCGCCGACGAGCCGGCGCGCTGACCCCGAACCCTGCGGGAGGAACCCCCGAAGATGATGGACGCGGATCCCCTGGCGAACGAACTCCAGCAGCGGCTGCGGCGGCTTCCCGCCGTGGACCGGCTCCTCGAGGCCGCCCGGGGCAACCCGGAACTCGACGGCACGCCCCCCGCCCTGCTCACGCGCGCGGCCCGCGAGGTGGTCGAGGCCGAGCGCCGCCGGATCCTCTCGGCCGCCCCACCGGACGCCGAGCCCCCGCCGATCGCGGTCTTCGCGCGGCGGCTCGCGGATGCCGTGCGGCGGCTGCGGCGCCCGAACCTCCGGCGCGTGGTGAACGCCACCGGGGTCGTGATCCACACGAACCTCGGCCGCTCGCTTTTGGCCCGCGAAGCCCTCGAGCGGGTGCGGGAGGCGGCCCTCCACTACACGAACCTCGAATACGACCTCGAGCGGGGCAAGCGCGGCTCGCGCTACACCGCGGTGCGCGACCTGGTCTGCGAGATCACCGGCGCCGAGGACGCCATGGTGGTCAACAACAACGCCGGCGCGGTGCTGATCAGCCTGGAGACGCTCGCCCGCGGCCGGGAGGTCGTCGTCTCCCGCGGCGATCTCGTCGAGATCGGGGGCTCCTTCCGCATCCCGGAGGTGATGGCCAAGAGCGGGGCCCGGCTGCGCGAGGTGGGGACCACCAACCGCACCCACCTGCGGGACTACGAAGGCGCGATCGGCGCGGAGACGGCGCTGCTGCTCAAGGTGCACTGGAGCAACTACAGCATCGTCGGCTTCACGGCCCAGGTCCCCCTCGCCGAGCTCGTTCGGCTCGGCCGGCGGCACGGCCTGCCGGTGATGGAGGACCTGGGCAGCGGGACCTTCATCGACTTCTCCCGCTACGGCCTGCTCAAGGAGCCGACCGTCCAGGAATCGGTCGCCGCCGGCGCCGACGTCGTCACCTTCAGCGGCGACAAGCTGCTCGGGGGCCCCCAGGCCGGGATCATCGTCGGCCGCGCCGAGCTGATCGCCGCGATCCGCAAGAACCCCCTCAACCGCGCCCTGCGGATCGACAAGCTGACGCTCGCCGCGCTCGAGGGCACCCTGCGCCTCTACCGCGACGAGGCCCAGGCGGTGCGGGAGATCCCGACCCTGCGGCAGCTCACGCAACCCGAGGACGCCCTGCGGCCGCGGGCCGAGGCGCTTGCGCAGCGCCTCGCCTCCCTCGGCGACCCGCGGCTCGAAGCCACGGTCGCGCGGCGCTCCTCCAAGGCGGGCGGCGGGTCGCTGCCGCTGCTCGATCTGCCCAGCCCCTGCGTGCAGGTGCGCCTGCGCGGCGTTTCCGCCCGCCGCGTGGAAACCGCCCTGCGCCGGGCCGAGCCGCCGGTCATCGCGCGCATCGAGGAGGAAGCGGTGATCTTCGACCTGCGCACGGTGCTCCCGGAGGACGAGGATCCCATCGTCGCCGCCGTGGCGCGGATCCTGGAGGAGGGCTGAAGCGCGATGGACGCCGCAATGGACCCGGCCGCCGCGCCGGAGGCGCCCTCGGGCGGCTTCCTGAAGTCTCCCCCGGTGGGGGGCGAGCGCCGGGAGTCCCCGCCTGCGCCCGAGGCGGGCGACCGTTTCTTCGCCGACGCCTTTCCTAGGCTGCCGCGGGGGGCCGCCTTCCGCGCCGGCGTCGCCGAAACGTTGAACCGCCTCGACCGCTTCGGGGTGATCCTCCTGCGCCGCGAGCGGCCGGGGGACGAGGCGCCCTCCCCCCAAGCGGCCGCGTCCGGAGCGCCCCCGCCCGCGACGGGACGCATCGCCGGGCCGGAGGGGCTCTGGGGCGTCGAGGAGAGCGGCGAGCTCGCCGTGATCCTTCCCGGCGCGGAGGCCGCCGCGGCGCGGGAGTTCGCCGCCCTCCTGCAGCGCGAAATCGAGGCGCTGGCCGCGGCAGCGCCGCTTGCGGGCATCGCCCTCTACCCCACCCTCGGCGACCCGCGGCCGCGGATCTTCGACAACGCCCGCCTGGCGCTCGACCACGCCGCCTTCTTCGGCCCCGGCGGCTGCGCCCTCTTCGACGCCACCACCCTGAACATCAGCGGCGACCGGCGCTTCGAGGCGGGGGACCTTGAGGGCGCGCGGCGCGAGTACGAGCGGGCGCTCGCGCTCGATGCCGGGCACGTGAACGTCCTCAACAGCCTCGGCGTCTGCCTGGCGATCCGCGGGGACTTCGAGGCCGCGATCGAGCGCTTCGCGGCGGCCGTCCGCCTGGACCGCACCGAGTACATGGCGGTCTACAACCTCGGCCTGGTGCACGCCCTGCACGGACGGCTGGACACGGCGCTCGGCTTCTTCCTGCGGGCGGCCGCGCTGCGCGGGGACGTCTACGAAATCCGGCTGGAGCTCGGCAAGACCTACCTCGCCCTCGACCAGCCCGAGGCGGCGCGGGTTCACCTGGAGGAAGCCGCGCGGCACGAGGGCCGGGGGGCGGCCGCCTTCCGGCTGCTCGGGGAGTGCCACGAGCGGCTGGGAAACGCGCGCCGGGCCGTCTCGGCCTACCAGAAAGCGGTGCAGATCAACCCGGCCGACGCCCAGTCCCTCTCCCGCCTGGGGGGCCTCTACGCCGCCACGGGCGAAAACGAGGAGATCGCGCTGCTCTTCTGCCGGGAAAGCGTTCGGCTGGCACCCGGGGACGCGCGCCTGCGCGAGCGGCTCGGCCGCCTGTGCCTGAAAGCGGGCCGCCTCGAGGAGGCGCTCGCCGAGCTGGAAGCGGCCTGCCGCCTGGGCGGGGGCCTCCAGGACGAGGTCGCCGCGCTGCGCCGCCGGATCGGGGCGGGGCGGGCCGGGGAGGCCGCGGGATGACCCCGGCCGGCCGCCTCCTTGATGCCGCGCTGGAGGAGCACCTGCAGGTGGTGCGGCAGGCGGTGGTCTCCCAGCGCCGGCAGTTGCTGCGCGCCGCCGAGACGATCGCCGCCTGCCTCGCCGCGGGGGGGAAGGTCCTGCTCTTCGGAAACGGCGGCAGCGCGGCGGACGCCCAGCACATCGCGGCCGAGTTCGTGAACCGCTTCCGCGCCGACCGGCCGCCGCTCGCCGCCCTCGCCCTCACCACCGATGCCTCGGTCATGACCAGCATCGCCAACGATGCCCGCTTCGAGGAGGTCTTCGCGCGCCAGGTCCGCGCCCTGGGCCGGCCGGGCGACGTCGCCTGGGCGTTCAGCACGAGCGGGGCATCGCCGAACGTCCTGGCGGCCGTCGCGGCCGCGCGCGCAACGGGCCTCTTCACCATCGCCCTCACCGGCCGCGGGGGGCCGCTCGCCTCCGCGGCGGACCTCGTGCTGCGGGTCGACGCCGCGGACACCCCCCGCATCCAGGAAGCCCACGGCCTGATCGGCCACCTGATCTGCGCGCTGGTCGAGGAGCGGCTCTTTCCGGATGCCCCGCCGCAAGTGCGCCGGGAGCCCTCCCCGCAGCCTTGACAACGCCTTGCTTTTCGCCTTTAAGCCGTTATCTTGCGACGGCCGGGAGGGCCGAGGGCGGCCCGCGCGTGCCAAAACGCGCGGCGAAGCCCCCTTCCCCGGCGCCGAAACGAAGGAAGGCGGCGGGCCCTCCCCGGACCCCGCCGCGGAGGACGTCCCATGCCGATCTACGAATACCATTGCGAAGCCTGCGGTGAAGATTTCGAGTGCCTGGTCCTCGGCCGCGAAAAGGTGGTCTGCCGCAGCTGCCGCAGCTCCCGCATCCGCAAGCGGATCTCCGCCTGCGGGTTCGTGAGCAAGGGGGCCGGCGGCCAGACCGTGAAGAAGGCGGCCGGGTCCTCCTGCGGCTCCTGCAGTGCGGGAAGCTGCTCCGGCTGCCGCTCCTGATGGCCGCAGCGCTCGTCATCGGCACCCGCGGCAGCCCGCTCGCCCTCCGGCAGGCGGAAGGGGTGCGCGATGCCCTGCTGCGGCGTTGGCCCGGGACCGATGTGCGCCTGGAGATCATCCGCACCCGGGGCGACCGTTTCCTCGACACCCCGCTCTCCGCCGTGGGCGGCAAGGGGCTCTTCGTCAAGGAGATCGAGGAGTGCCTGCTCGCGGGCCGCGCCGATCTCGCCGTGCACAGCCTGAAGGACGTTCCCGCGGAGACTGCGCCCGGGCTGACCTTCGGGGCGATCCCCGAGCGCGACTCCCCCTGCGACGCCCTGGTGTCGCGCCGCGGGGAACGTCTCGCGGAGCTCCCCGCCGGAGGCCGGGTGGGGACGAGCAGCCTGCGCCGCGCGGCCCAGATCCGCCGCCTGCGCCCCGACCTCGAGGTGGTTCCCCTGCGGGGCAACGTGGAAACGCGCCTGCGCAAGCTCGACTCCGGCGAGCTCGACGCCGTGGTGCTCGCCGAGGCGGGGCTGAACCGCCTGGGCCTCGCTGCGCGCATCTGCGAGCGCTTCGAGCCCGGCCGCCTTCTGCCCGCCGTCGGCCAGGGCGCGCTCTGCGTGCAGATCCGGGAGGGCGACCCGGCGACGGCGGAGCGGATCGCCCCCCTCGACCACGCCCCCACCCGCACCGCGGTCGCCGCCGAGCGGGCGTTCCTGGAGCGCATCCAGGGGGGCTGCCAGGTGCCGATCGCCGGGCACGCGGAACTCGCCGGGGGCGGGCTCCTGCTGCGCGGCCTCGTCGCCGACCTGAAGGGGGAGCGCCTGGTCGCGGATTCTGTGCGCGGCGACCCCGGACGCGCCCGGGAGCTGGGCGTTGAGCTGGCCGAAGCCCTGCTTCGCCGGGGCGCGGCCGAGATCCTCGCGGCCTTAGGCGGGAGCGGAGGCCCATGACCCCCGCCGCGCCCCTCGTCTACCTCGTCGGCGCCGGCCCCGGCGACCCGGGCCTGATCACCCGGCGGGGGATCGAATGCCTCGCCGCCGCCGACGTCGTGGTCTACGATTACCTCGCCGCCCCCGAGCTGCTGCGCCACGCCCCCGCCGGCGCGGAGAGGATCTACGTGGGCAAGCGGGCGGGCGACCACACCCTCTCGCAGGCGGAGATCAACCGCCTGCTCGTCGAGCGGGCGCGCGCCGGGAACACCGTGGTCCGCCTCAAGGGCGGGGACCCCTTCGTCTTCGGCCGCGGCGGCGAGGAGGCTGAGGCCCTCGCGGAGGCCGGGATCGCCTTCGAGGTCGTGCCCGGGGTGACCTCCGCGGTGGCGGCCCCCGCCTACGCCGGCATCCCCCTCAGCCACCGGCGGCTCACGGCGACCATCGCCTTCGTCACCGGCCACGAAGACCCCGACAAGCCCGAGTCGGGGATCGACTGGGCGGCCCTCGCCCGCGGCATCGGCACCCTCGTCTTCTTTATGGGCGTCAAGACCCTGCCCGCCATCGCCTCCGCCCTCATCGGGCACGGCCGTGACCCGCAGACCCCGGCCGCGGTCGTGCGCTGGGGGACGACCCCCCGGCAGCGGACCGTCACCGGGACGCTCGCCGACATCGCCGAGCGCGCCCGGCAGGCGGGTGTCCGGCCGCCCGCCCTGGTCGTCGTCGGCGAGGTGGTGCGCCTCCGCGAGCGGCTCAACTGGTTCGAACGGCGCCCCCTCTTCGGCCGGCGGATCGTCGTCACCCGCGCGCGCGAGCAGGCAAGCGACCTCGCCCGCCGGCTCTCGGCCCTCGGGGCCGAGTGCCTGGAGACGCCGGCCATCCGCATCGCGCCCCCCGAGGACTTCGGGCCGCTCGACGAGGCGATCGCCGCCCTTGCGGCCACGGACTGGGTCGTCTTCACCAGCGTGAACGGCGTCGATTTCTTCTTCGACCGCCTGGAGGCGGCGGGCCGCGACGCCCGGGCGCTCGCGGGGGTGAAGGCCGCGGCCATCGGCCCGGCGACCGCCGCGCGGCTCAAGAGCCGCGGCGGCATCCGCAGCGACCTCGTCCCCGAAACCTTCCGCGCCGAAGCGGTCGTCGCGGCCTTCCGGCGCGAGCCGCTGGCCGGCCGCGTCGTGCTCCTGCCGCGCGCCGCCGGCGCCCGGCCGGTGCTCCCCCGAGAGCTCGCCGCCATGGGGGCGGTGGTGCGCGAGGTCGAGGCCTACCGCACGCTGCCGGAGCCGACGGACCCGGCGGAGCTGATCGCCCGCCTGGAGGAGCGCGCGGTGGACCTCATCACCTTCACGAGCTCCTCGACCGTGACGCACTTCCTCGATCTGCTGCCGCCCGCGCGCCGGGAAGCGCTCCTCGCCGGCGTGCCCTGCGCCTGCATCGGCCCGATCACGGCCGAGACGGCGCGCCGCGCGGGGCTGGCGGTCGCGGTCGAGGCCCCGCGCTACACGATCGAGGGGCTGGTCGCGGCGATCCTCGCCTGGGCGGCGTGAGGCCGCCCCCGGGGGAAGGGAGGACGGGATGGACATCGTCTGCGAGGAGCGGGAGGACGCCGCCTGTTTCCGCTTGGCCGGGCGGCTCGACGCCGAAGCCGCGCCGGAGGCCGAGCGGCAGGTGCGGCGGGCCCTGGAGGCGGGCAAGCGGCGGCTGCTCTTCGACGTGAGCCGCCTCGACTACATCAGCAGCGCCGGGCTGCGCGTCCTGCTGATGGCGCTCAAGGCGCTCGCCCCGGCGGGCGGCCGGGTCGTCCTCTGCGGGCCTGCGCCCCACGTGCGTGAAATCTTCGAGGTGAGCCGGTTTTCCACCGTGATGCCGATCGCCGACACCGTCGAGGCCGGCTGGCTCCTGCTCCGCTGAAGCCCGGGGGGCAACGCCGGCGGAAAGGCGCACACCCCGGCCGCGGCCGCGGCGGAAGGCGTTTCCGCCCGGGCCGCGGGAGGGTTCCGAACGTGCTGATCGATCCCTGCAACCGACGCCTGAACTACCTGCGGATCTCGGTCACCGACCGCTGCAACCTCCGCTGCGCCTACTGCATCCCGCTCGGGGAGGACCGCCGGCTCGACCACGCCGAGATCCTGCGCTACGAGGAGATCCTCCGCCTGGTGCGGATCGGCGTGGGGTTGGGGATCGAAAAGGTCCGCATCACCGGAGGCGAGCCCCTGGTGCGCCGCGGGCTCCCGGCCCTCCTCGCCGCCATCCACCGCCTGCCCGGCATCCGCGACCTCTCGCTCACGACGAACGGGTTGCTGCTCGAGGAGCACCTCGACGCCCTCGTCGCCGCGGGCCTCCGGCGCGTCAACGTGAGCCTCGACACCCTGAAGCGGGAGCGCTACCGCGACCTCACCGGGGTCGATGCCCTCGGGCGCGTGCTCGCCGCGGTCGACGCCGCCCTCGCCGCGGGCCTGCAGCCGGTCAAGATCAACGTGGTCGCGCTGCGCGGGGTCAACGAGGACGAGCTGATCGACCTCGCGCGGCTTTCGCTCGCGCGTCCGCTGCACGTGCGCTTCATCGAGTTCATGCCCATCGGCGCCTCGCGCCTCGCCGGCCGCGAGCCGCTGCTCGTGCCCGAAATCCGCCGGCGGCTCTCCCCGCTCGGCGACCTCGTCCCCGTCCCGCCGGGCGCGATGGACGGCCCGGCGCAGCGCTTTCGGCTCCCCGGCGCCGCCGGCGAGATCGGTTTCATCCCGGCGATCAGCCACCACTTCTGCAGCCGCTGCAACCGACTGCGGCTCACGGCGGCCGGAAGGCTCCGCCCCTGCCTGCTCTCGGACCGCGAGGAGGACCTCAAGGGCCCCCTGCGCTCCGGGGCGACGGACGGCGAGCTGGCGGCGATCTTTCTCGCCGCCGCCCGCCACAAGCCCTCGGACCACAACCTCGCCGCGGGCGAGCCGGCGCACGTGTGCTGCCAGATGCGGTCTATCGGCGGCTGAACCCCGCCCGTGCGGCGAAAGGAGGAGGAACCCATGGCCATCACGATCGAGGTCGTCCCCATCGAAAACCCCGAGGCCTGCAACCTGATCCTCGGCCAGTCCCACTTCATCAAGACCGTCGAGGACCTGCACGAAGCCCTGGTGACGGCCGTCCCCGGCGCGAAGTTCGGGATCGCCTTCTGCGAGGCCTCCGACGTCTGCCTCGTGCGCCGCTCCGGGACCGACGCCCGCCTGGTCGAGCTCGCCCAGAAAAACGCACTGGCCCTGGGGACCGGGCACGCCTTCCTCATCTTCCTGAAGGACCTCTACCCGATCAACGTCCTGAACGCCGTGAAGCAGGTCCCCGAGGTCTGCCGCATCTTCTGCGCCACGGCCAACCCCGTCCAGGTCGTGGTCGGGGTCACCGCGCAGGGGCGCGGGATCCTCGGGGTCATCGACGGCTTCGCCTCGAAGGGGATCGAAACCGAGGCCGACGTCCAGAAGCGCCGCGAACTCCTGCGCCGCATCGGCTACAAGCTGTAAGGAGAACAGGAGGAAGGGGGACCGTGAAACGCCGCCGTTTCCTGAAAACCCTGCTCGCCGCCGCGGCGGCCGGGTGGCTCGGCCGCACGCGCGCCTCCCGCGCCGCCGCCGCCCCGCCCGCCGGCGGCGCGATCGACTTCTATTGCCATTTCTCCAGCCTGAGGGTCCTCGATGTCCTCGAAGCCCACGGCGGACCCCGCCCTCACCCCTTCCGCGCGCTCTTCGCCCACACGGCCGAGCTGATCGACCCCGAACGGCGGCTTTCGCTGATGGACGAGTGCGGCATCGCGCACTCCGTCCTCGTTCCCCTGCCGTGGCTCGAGACCGCCCCCGCGGTGTGGGCGGACCCCCGGCGCTGCCTCGAGGCCGCCCGCCTCCTGAACGACGAGCTCGCCGCCCAGGCCGCGCGGCGGCCGGACCGCTTTTCGGCGGTCGCCGTGCTGCCCACCACGAACCGCGAGGTGCTGCTCGCCGAGTTCCGCCGCGCGCTCGACGAGCTCGGCATGGCGGGCGGGCTCTTCGTCACCGGCCCCACGGTCAAGCGTCCCGACCACCCCGACCTCGAGGCGCTCTACGCCGAGGCCGCCCGGCGGGAGGTCCCGCTCTGGATCCACCCCTCCCGGCCCCCGACCGTCCCCGATTACGCCGACGAGGCCGAATCGCGCTTTCAGATCTGGCAGACCCTCTCCTGGCTCCAGGACAGCTCGGCCGCCATGGTGCGCATCGTCTTCGCGGGGGTCTTCGAGCGCCACCCCGGACTCGCGCTCGTGGTCCACCACCACGGCGCGCTCATCCCCCTCTTTGCGCAGCGGATGCAGTACGGCTGGGACTATTTCGAGCAGAACACCGGCCGGCGGCAGCCGACCGCGATCCGGCCGCCCTACATCGAGCACTTCCGCCGCTTCCACTGCGACACGGCGACCCAGGGGACGGCACCGCAGCTGATCGCGATCGCGGCCTCCTTCTTCGGGCCCGACCGCGTGCTCTTCGGCTCCGACGCCCCGATGGACGCCTCGGGCGGGCGCCACTTCACCCGGGAGGCCCTGGCGAGCGTCGCGGGGGCCGGGCTCACGGCGGAGGAACAGGAGAAGATCCTGCGCGGAAACGCCCTGCGGCTGCTCAAGCGCCGGCGGGCGTGAGGCGGGGGCGGACCCTCAGAAGGTCCTCGCCAGGCGGAAGACCCCCTTGCTGCCCTGGGGCCGGTTTTCGGCCTCGAACTCGCGGTAGAGGTGAAGATAGGCCGACCAGGGGCCGGAGCGGAATTTCAGCCCCGGGCCGAGGGCGAAGACCTGCTCGCGCGAGTGCGGGAGCTCCTCGCCGTCCAGCCGGTCGTCGCTCACCTGCTTGAGCCCGTAGCCCGCAAGCCCCAGCCGCAGCCCCTCGACCACCTCGACCGAAAGCGCCAGGTTCGCGTGCACGGCCTGGCCCGGCTGGGCGCGGTCGGCCTGAAGCCGGTCGAAGGGGTCGCGGTGGGCGAAGCTGTAAAGGTAGTGGAGGCGCAGGCTCGCCTCCAGGCGCCGCGTCGGCGCCCAGGTCGCGGCGTAATAGGGGTTGAGGCTCACGAGGTTTGCGCCCACGTTCACCGCCGAGCGGCTCTCGTAGTCGCCCGTCGGGAGCTTCACGAGGAAATTGAAGCGCTGGAAGAGGGAAGTTTCGCCGAGCCGCACCTCGGGCCACTGCAGGAAGGCGGGGCAGACGGTCACGTCCCCCAGGCCGTGGTCGGCGTCCCGGGGGCCGAAGTCGGTGTGCACGTCGACCCGCGCGAAGGGCACGAGCACCTCCATCCCGTACCAGGCGCCGAGGAGCTTCGCCCGGCTCATCCAGGCGACGTGGGTCACGGCGGAGGCGATCTCCACGCGGTTGGAGCCTGGACGGCGGCCGCCCTGGGCGTCGCGGAAGCCCCCGGCGCGGTAGAGGCTGACGGTCTCCTGGACGAGCCAGCCGGGAAAGGCGATCCCGTCCTGGAAATTGGTGTCCCCGAGGTTCACGGGGGGGAGCGCAAGATCGGCCGCGCCCGCGGCCGCCCCCCCGCCGAGAAGAACCGCGAGGCCGAAAACCACCGCCCGCCGGCGCGCGGTCCCGCCCCCGCCGCCCCGTCTCCTCGGCCGTGGGTCATGCCTCATGGCCCCCTCCGTCGCCCCCGCGGATTGCGCCGCACGCCGGCGCCGGAGGCGGCCCGCTTTTACGCGGACCGCGTCCCGGTTGTCAAGCGCCGGCGCGGAAGGCCGCCTCGAGGGCGCGCCCCATGCGCTCGAGGGCCGCGCGCAGAAGGCTCCGGGGGCAGCCGAAGTTCAGCCGCACGAAGCCGGGGCCGGCGAACTCGCGGCCGTCCTGGAGGCCGACGCCCGCCTGCTCGAAGAAGGCCGCGGGCTCCTTCAGCCCGCTCGCGCGGGCGTCGATCCAGGCGAGGTAGGTCCCCTCGACCGGGGCGGCGGAGAGCGCCCCCGGCATGGCGGCCAGGGCCCGGCCGAGGAGATCGCGGTTTTCCCGCAGGTAGGCGACCAGGGCGCGGCGCCAGGGCTCGCCCTCGCGGTAGGCCGCCTCGGCCGCCGCGTACCCGAAGGGGTTGATCATCGGCACGATCCCGGCCATGGCGCGGCGGAAGCGCCGGCGGAGCCCCTCGTCGGCGATCACGGCGAAGCCGCATCCCAGGCCGGCCAGGTTGAAGGTCTTGCTGGGGGAAAGCAGCGTGATCGTGCGGCGGGCGATCTCCGGGTCGAGGGTGGCGAGCGGCCGGTGCCGCAGGCCGGGCTCGAGGACGAGGCCGGCGTGGATTTCGTCGGAGCAGATCGTGAGGCCGGAGCGCAGGCAGAAATCGGCCACGGCCTCGAGCTCCTCCTGCCGGTAGACCCGGCCCACGGGGTTGTGGGGGTTGCAGAAGAGGAAGAGGCGGCTGCGCGGGGTGAGCGCCGCCTGCAGCCGCTCGAAGTCGATCTCCCAGCGGCCGCCCGCCTCGGCGAGCCGCACGGCGACCAGGCCGCGGCGGGAGAAGCGCGGCGCCGAGAGAAAGGGCGGGTAGATCGGGACGAGGGTGAGCACGTCGTCGTGGTCCTCGCCGACCGCGCGGCAGACGACGTTCAGCCCGGTCCCCAGCCCGGGCAGCCAGACGATCCACTCGGGGGCGACCTCCCAGGCGTAGGTCGCGGCGAGATGCGCCGTGACCGCCTCCACGAGGCCGGCCGGGGGGGCGGTGTAGCCGAAGACCCCGTGCTCCACCCGGCGGCGCAGGGCCTCGAGGACGGCCGGGGGCGAGCGGAAGTCCATGTCCGCAACCCACAGCGGAATCACGTCGCGGCCGGCATAGCGCTCCCATTTCTCGCTGGCCGTGCCGCGGCGGTCGATCACGGCATCGAAGTCGTCCATGGCCCCGGGATTCCTTTCCCCCGCGCGCGGGCGCCCCGAGACGGGGCTCAGCGCCGGCCGCGGAGCAGTTCCTGGTAGGCTTCGCTCAGCCGGATGAAGCGCTCGTGGCTTCCGCCCCGGTCGGGGTGGAGCTCGCGCGCGCGTTGACGGTAGAGCCGCGTGAGCTGCCGCCGGTTCATGGCCTGGAGCTCGGCGAACGGCCGGCCGAAGGCCTCGGCCGCGGCCTCGGGCCCCGGCGGCCGGGGGGCGGCGGGGCGGAAGGCCTGCCGGCGGTGGAGGAACTCGTGCAGAAACTCGGCAAAGGGCGGCGGGCCGAACTCGAAATCGAAGTACATCACGACATAGCGCGCGAGGTAGCCCCGCATCCGGTCTTCGAACCGCAGCCCGCCCCAGAAGCGCGCGTCCTCGAGCAGCCCGCAGAGGCAGGCGAGGAAGCGCTCGTCCATCTCCGCGGGGTCGAGCGCTTGGGGGCTTTCGCGGGCGTAGCGCTGGGGGAAAAACCGCTGCAGGTCGAAAATGGCGAAGGTGTAGGCCTTGAGCTCGCGCGGCCGCAACCCGGTCTCCTGGTCCATGAACCCCTGTTCGATCTCGTCGCGCGACTTTCCGGAAAAGTGCGCCCAGAGCGAGGCCGGCAGGCGCTCCATCCCCCGGGGGTCGGTCTGGCCGGTGCGGAGGAAGAAGAGCCGGCGGCGGTCGAAGGGATGGACCTCCGCCGCGGGGGCCTCCCGGCGGGGGCGGCGGTCGTCGCGCACCCGCTGCTCACGTTTGCGGAAGGGTTCAAGGCGGCGGCGGATCGTCTCCTCGAGGAAGGGCCAGAAGAGGTCTTCGAGCTCCTCGGGGGCGGGGTCCACCCCGCGGTCCTCCAGCGCCGCGAGCAGCTCCTCGGCGAAGTAGAAGGCGTTGCCGCCGGGGTAGACGAGGAAGCGCCGCGGCTCGGCCCCGAGGTCGCAGAGGTCGCGGTGCCCGAAGCCCTCCCCGGCGGGGACGGACTCGCGGAGGATGTAGCGGGGCTTCCCCGCCTGCACGGTTCGCGCGAGGTACATGGGGTTCATCCTCGGGCCCGGCCCGCCGGACCCGGCGATCGGCTCCCGGGGGGGCCCGGCCCGGAGCCGGGGCTTGAGCATCGCCCCACCGGGGCATAGAATGGGGCGCAAGGCCCGTGCCGGCAACCCCCCCCGCGAAAAGGAGCGCGCCATGGACACGACCCGTCACGAACGCCCCCTCGGGCGAAGCGGCATCCGCGTTTCCCCCGTCCTCATGGGCCTCTGGCAGGCCGGCCGGGAGATGTGGGCCGGGATCGACGACGCCGCCGTCCGGCGGGCCATCCGCGCCGCCGTCGACGCCGGCATCACCGCCTTCGACACCGCCGAGGTCTACGGCAAGGGGCACTCCGAGCGCATGCTGGCCGCCGCCACCGCCGACATCCGCGAGCGCGTGGTCTACTGCACGAAGGTCTTCGCCAACCACCTGCGCCGCGACCCGCTCATCGCCGCCTGCGAGCGCTCGCTCAAGAACCTCAAGACGGACCGCATCGATCTCTACCAGATCCACTGGCCCTCGACGAGCTGGTCGACGCCCCGGGTGCCGATCGAGGAGACGATGGCCGCCCTGGGCGACCTGAAGGCGCAGGGGAAGATCCGGGCGATCGGGGTGTCCAACTTTTCGCGCGCCCAGCTCGAAGAGGCGCTCGCCTGCGGCCGCGTCGACAGCCTGCAGCCGCCCTATTCCCTCTTCTGGCGGCATGTGGAGCGGGACGCGGCGGCCTTCTGCCGGGAGCACGAGATCACGATTCTCGCCTACTCGCCGCTCGCCCAGGGCATCCTCGCCGGCCGCTTCGGGCCCGAGCCGCGCTTCGCCGCGGGCGACCACCGCGCCAAAAACCGCCTCTTCCGGCCGGAGATCTACCCCCACGTGCAGGCGGCCCTCGAGGAGCTGCGGCCGATCGCGGCCCGCCGGTCGGTCAGCCTCGCCCAGCTCGCGCTCGCCTGGGTGATCGCGCAGCCGGGCACCTGCGCCATCGCCGGGGCGCGCAACGAGGCCCAGGTGCGCGAAAACGCGGCGGCGATGGACGTCCGGCTCGACGCCGCGGACCTCGCGGCGCTCGATCGCATCGGCCGCCGGGTCACCGACCGGCTCGACGAGAACCCCGTCCCCTGGGAGTTCTGAGCCTCCCTCAGCAGGTGAAGGGGTAGAAGTGGTGGTAGCAGAAGCCGCCGGGGTCGCCGTAGGCGACCTCGACGTCGGCCAGGCAGGCGCCGACCGCCTCCCGGGCGCGCTCCTCGTAGTCGGGCCGCTCTTCCTCCCGCCGCTTGCAGGGCAGGCAGATCGGCTCGTGGTCGTAGACCGACAGGATGCGCGGATCCGCCGGGGCGAGCGCCGCCCCGCAGCGGCCGCAGGCGGTCGCACAGCGCAGGGCGTCTTTCCAGTTGCGGCTCACGGAACCCTCCTTCCCGGTGCGGCGGCTTAGGGGCTCAGCCCCGGGGAAGCATCCCCCGCACCAGCTCCTTCAGGATGTCGACGAGGTTTCCCCCCCGCTCGCGTCCGATGCGATGCGCCTCCTCGACGATGCGCGCGGCGTGGCGCCGGAGTTCCTCCTCCGCCGGCGGGGTCCGCCCCTCGCGCGCGAGCTGCCAGCGCAGCAGCCGCAGCGCAAGCGCCTCTTCCCGACGCCGGAGAAACCCCATGTCAGCCTCCCCGGCCGCCGCGGCCGCAGATCCGCTCCGCCAGGTCCTCCAGCACCCGCCGCGGGGCGAGCGTCGAGGATTTCAACGCGGCTTCGGCCGCGACCGCGCGCTCGAGCCCGGCGGCCAGCTCCGCGCGGGAGAACCGCAGCGCCTGGCCGAGCAGCACGAACACCGGGTAGGTGCTCCCCGGGTTGCGCACCAGCCGCAGGTCGCCGGCCGCGCTCTCGGGCCGCTCCGCCTCCGTGTTTCCCGCCCCCGGCCCGGCCGCCAGGCCGCGGTCGTAGTCGACCACGGCGGGCCAGAGGGTCTTCTGGAAGGCGGCGTAATCGAGGCGCCGGCGGCGCAGGACCGCGCCCGGCCCGGAGAGAAAGTCCTCGGCCACGATCAGGCGGCGCAGCAGGTTCGCCATCCCCGCCAGCAGCGCGAGCGGGTGGGTGCCCGCGTCCCAGAGCGACTGGAGCACGGCGAGCGCCCGCTCGCGGTCGCGGTCCCCCAGGGCCTGGGTGAGCTCGAAGAGGGGGTCGGTCCGCGAGCGGGAGAGGACGGCGGCGACGTCCTCGGCCGTGATCTGCGCCCGTTCCCCGACGTAGGCGATCAGCGTCTCGAGGTTGGCGGCGTAGACGCCGGGGTCGAAGCCGGTCAGGCCGGAGAGGGCCGCGCGGGCGGCGGGGCTCAGGGTCTTGCCGCTCCGGGCGAGCCGCGTGCGCGCCACCTCCTCGAGAAGCGCCTCGCGAGCGGCCCGCTCGGCGCGCCGCTCGCCGCGCGGGACCGAGCAGTCGACCACGACCCCGCGGCGCCCCAGCGTGCGGTAGAGGCTTCGCCGCCGGTCGACCGCCCCGCAGGTGAGGACGAGGCGGTTGCCGGGGGGGAGCTCGCCGGCCAGCGCCCGCTCGAGCAGGGCTGCGGCATCGGCGGCGGGCGCCGCGGGCTCCGCCTCGGCCTCTTCGGCGAGCAGCGCGCGCAACCCCTCCTCCCCCGGCTCGGCGCCGGCCGGACGCCACGCGGCGGGCATCCGCTTCAGGGCCTGGGCGGCGGTGAGCCCCTCGAGGGCGAGGGCCGCGCGCAGCTTCGCCCGGGCCTTGCCCCGCTCGCCCGCGGCGAGCAGCCGGCGCGCCTCCTCGATCAGGGACGCGGCGCGGCCGGCCTCCGGGAAGAGGGGGGCGTCCCGCCAGCAGACGACCTTGCCGGGCCCGAGCAGGGCGTAGGTCCGCAGGGCGGCGAGCACCTCCCCCGCCGGGACGGCCGCGCCCTCGAAGACCTCGAGCGCGGCGCTGCGCGGGCCCTCGGGCAACAGCGCCTGAAGCAGCCGCTCCAGGGCCTCGCGCACGAACCAGGCCTCGCCGTGGATCAGGAAGACATCGGGGGCCGGGGCCTCCGCGCTCCCGCGCCGGGGGTCCTCCAGCCACCCCGCAAGCTCCCGGAAGGCGATCTCGGCCATGCCGCGCCCCCCCTCAGCCCGCGCCGCCGGGGCGATCGCCGCCCGGCCGCGTGGGGCGGAGCGCATGGAGAGCGAAGAGCCCGACCCCCACGGTGATCGCGCTGTCGGCGACGTTGAAGGCCGGCCAGTGCCAGGAGCCTGCGTAGACGTCGAGGAAATCGACGACCTCGCCGAACCGCACGCGGTCGATCAGGTTGCCCACGGCGCCGCCGAAGACGAGGGCGATCCCGATCGAGAGCCGGCGCCGGGCGGGCGGGGTCTGGAGATAGAGCACCGCGAGGACGGCCGCGGCGGCGACCGCCGCCGCGGCGAAGAGGGCGAGCCGCAGCCCGGGGTCGAGCTGCTGCAGGAAGCCGAAGGCGCCGCCGGGGTTGCGCACGTGGGTGAGGTCGAAAAAGCCGGGGATCACCGGGAGGCTCGCCCCCGGGGGCAGCGCGTCGAGCACGAGCCGTTTCGTCGCCTGGTCGAGCGCCACCACCCCGCCCGCCACGAGGAACAGCCGGGGCAGCGCGGCGCGTCCCGGAAAGCGGGGGCTGGGGGGGGTGCCGCTCACGAGGCGGCCTCGAGGGCGCCGCGGCAGCGCCGGCAAATGCCCGGGGAATCGGCGGACTCCCCGACCGAGGGGTCGAAGACCCAGCAGCGGGCGCACTTGCGGCCCGGGGCCGGCTCGACCCGCACGGAGACCTCCCCCGCCTCCCCGCCGGGGCCGGAGCCCGCGCGCCGCCGGAGGTCGACCGCGGAGACGATGAAGACCGTGGGCAGCTCGGGGGCGAAGGGCGAAAGCCGCTCGTAGAGGCCGTCTTCGGCCTCGAGGACCACCTTCGCCTCGAGCGACTGGCCGATCCGCTTTTCGGCGCGCGCCGTCTCCAGCGCGCGGGTCACCTCCCCGCGCACGCGGAAGACGGGCTCCCAGCGCTCGGCGAGGCCGGGGTCGATCCAGGCCGGGTCCGGCTCCGGCAGGGCGCTCAGGTGCACGCTCTCCTCCCGGCCGGAGCCGGGCAGGTGGCGCCAGATCTCCTCGGCGGTGAACGGCAGGATCGGGGCGAGCAGCCGGGTCAGGCCCTCGGCGAGAAGGAACAGGGCCGTCTGGGCGCTCCGCCGCAGGGGGGAGGCCGCCGCCGAGGCATAGAGGCGGTCCTTGAGGATATCGAGGTAGAGGGCGGAGAGGTCGTTGGCGCAGAAGGTGTGCACCCCGTGAACG
This sequence comes from Desulfatibacillum sp., assembly GCA_020725555.1. GTDB lineage: Bacteria > Desulfobacterota > Desulfobacteria > Desulfobacterales > SpSt-501 > SpSt-501. The sequence goes on along the minus strand of DYEU01000026.1, from coordinate 77,294 downwards.
ATCCCGTGGAATTCGTAGTCCTCGTAGGCGCGGCGCGCCCGTTCCACGAGCCGCTGCCAGCGGTGGAGGAAGACGCGGTCGATCTCGAGCATCGCCTCGGGCGGGACGGCGTCCCGCCGGGGGTCGAAGTCGTAGAGGTTGCCGAGCAGGAACCGGCAGGTGTTGCGGATCCGGCGGTAGGCGTCGCTCAGCTGGGAAAGGATGGTCTCCGAGATGCGGATGTCGTCGCGGTAATCGGAGGCCGCCACCCACAGCCGCAGGATCTCGGCCCCGAAGCGGTCGATCACCTCCTTGGGGGCGATGACGTTGCCGAGCGACTTGGACATCTTGCGCCCCTCGGCGTCCACCACGAAGCCGTGGGTCAGGACCGCCTCGTAGGGGGCGCGGCCGCGCGTTCCGACCGCGGTGAGCAGCGAGCTGTGAAACCACCCGCGGTGCTGGTCGCTGCCCTCGAGATAGAGGTCGGCCGGCCAGCGCAGCTCCTCCCGTTCCTCCAGCACGGCGGCATGGCTCACCCCGGAGTCGAACCAGACGTCCAGGATGTCGCTTTCCTTGCGCAGCCGCCCGCCGCCGCAGGCCGCGCAGCGGGTGCCGGCAGGCAGGAGGCCCTCGGCTTCGCGCTCGAACCAGACGTCGGCGCCGTGCTCGCAGAAGAGGCGGAAGATGTGCTCGGCGATCGCCTCGTCGAGCACGAGCCCGCCGCAGCCCTCGCAGGTGAAGACCGGGATGGGCACCCCCCAGACGCGCTGGCGCGAGACGCACCAGTCGGGCCGGTTCGCAATCATGCCGAAAATGCGCTCGCGGCCCCAGGCGGGGATCCAGCGCACGCGGTCGATCGCCTCGAGCGCCCGGCGCCGCAGCCCGTTCTTGTCCATGGAGATGAACCACTGCGGGGTGGCCCGGAAGATCACGGGCTGCTTGCAGCGCCAGCAATGCGGGTAGCTGTGGGCGTACGCCTCGGCGTGGACCAGGCTGCCGTTTTCCCGCAGGGCCTCGACGATCCGCGGGTTGGCCTCGTGGACGGAAAGCCCCCCGAAGCGCGGGACCTCCGGCAGGAAACGGCCCTCGTCGTCGACCGGCGAGTAGGCCTCCAGCCCGTAGCGCCGCCCGACGTCGTAGTCCTCCCGGCCGTGGCCGGGGGCGATATGCACGCAGCCGGTGCCGGCGTCGAGGGTCACGTGCTCGGCGAGCACGAGGAGCGAGTCGCCGCCGGTCAAGGGGTGGCGGCAGCGCAAGCCCTCAAGGCGCCGCGGGTCGACCGGGCCGAGCACGCGCGACGTGCCGCGGCCGACGGCCTGGAGAAACGGCCCGAGGAGCTCCCGCGCGATCAGCCAGGCCTCCCCGGGGTCGCCCTCAACGGCCGCGTAGGCGTATTCCGGGTGCAGGGCGACCGCCCGGTTCGCCGGGAGCGTCCAGGGGGTCGTCGTCCAGATCACGGCGACCGGCCGCCGCCCGGAGAGTTCCGGGAAGGCCCCCGCCGGCGGCGGGTCGGCCAGGGGGAACTTGACGTAGATCGAGGGCGAGGAGTCCTCCTCGTACTCGATTTCCGCCTCGGCGAGCGCCGTGCGGCAGGTGAAGCACCAGTGGATCGGCTTGCGGCTGCGGACGAGATCGCCCGAGAGGCCGAAGCGCAGGCATTCGCGCGCGATGATCGCCTCGTAGCGGGGATCCATCGTGAGGTAGGGGCGCTCCCAGTCGCCCATCACGCCCAGCCGCCGGAACTCCTCGCGCTGGATGGCGATGAAGCGCTCGGCGTACTCGCGGCACAGCCGGCGCACCTGGGTGAGGCCGAGGGCGCGCTTGCGCTCCCCGAGCTCCTTGTCCACGTTGTGTTCGATCGGCAGCCCGTGGCAGTCCCAGCCGGGGACGTAGACCGCGTCCCACCCGGCCATCTGACGCGAGCGGACGATGATGTCCTTGAGGATTTTGTTGAGGGCGGTGCCGATGTGGATGTGGCCGTTGGCGTACGGGGGGCCGTCGTGCAGGATGAAGCGCTTGCGGCCCCGGGAGGCGGCGCGGATCGTCTCGTAGAGCCGCGCGGCCTCCCAGCGGGCGAGCTGCTCGGGCTCGCGCCGCGCGAGGTCGGCTTTCATCGGGAAGGGCGTGGAGGGAAGGTTCAGCGTCGCTTTGTAATCCATTCACTCCTCCAGGCCGGCGGCGCCTCGGGCGCCGCGGCGCGGTTGTTCCGGCTTCGAGCGGGGGCGGACGGAAGCGCGGGTTCGGGCGGTACGCGCGGGCGGCCGCCTACAGGGGCCGCAGATCCTCGTGGGCGACCTCGAGCAGGTAGCGGCCGTACTCGTTTTGGCGGAAGCCTTCCGCGAGGCGGATCAGCTGGTCCCGGTCGATGTAGCCCAGGCGATAGGCGATCTCCTCGATGCAGGAAATCTTCAGCCCCTGCCGTTCCTGGATCGCCTGGACGTAGCTCGCCGCCTGCTGGAGGGCCTCGTGGGTGCCGGTGTCCAGCCAGGCGAAGCCGCGCCCCAGCGGTTCGACCCGCAGGTCCCCGCGCCTCAGGTAGGCGAGGTTCACGTCGGTGATCTCGAGTTCGCCGCGCGCCGAAGGCTGAAGCGCGGAGGCGATGGCGATGACGTCGTTGTCGTAGAAATAGAGGCCCGGCACGGCGTACATCGATTTGGGCCGGGCGGGCTTCTCCTCGATGCCGATCACGCGGCGGTCGCCGTCGAACTCGACCACGCCGTAGCGGTGGGGGTCGCGCACGGGGTAGCCGAAGATGAGCCCCCCCCGCCGGAGCTGCACGGCCGAGCGCAACAGCTTCGTCAGCCCCGGCCCGTAGAAGATGTTGTCGCCGAGGATCAGGCAGACGGTGTCGTCGCCGATGAACTCGCGGCCGATCAGGAACGCCTGCGCGAGCCCCTCCGGCCGGGGCTGCTCGGCGTAGGTCAGGCGCAGCCCGAGCTGCGAGCCGTCGCCGAGCAGACGCCGGAAAAAGGGGAGATCGACCGGGGTGGTGATGATCAGGATGTCCCGCAGCCCCGCGAGCATGAGCACGGAGAGGGGGTAGTAGATCATCGGCTTGTCGTAGACCGGCAAGAGCTGCTTGCTCACCCCCAGGGTGAGCGGGTAGAGCCGCGTCCCGGAGCCGCCGGCGAGGATGATGCCTTTCATGGCGCGGCGTTCCTCCTCACGCGCCCAGGTCCGCAAGGAGGCCTTCCAGGCCGAGGTGGGCGAATTTCAGGCGCAGAAACTCGGAGATCGTCGGCTGGGTCGGCCGCACGCGCAGGTACATCCCCGCCTCGCTCGGCGTGCGCCCGCCCTTTTTCAGGTTGCAGGCCTTGCAGGCGGCGACACAGTTCTCGAAGGTCGTGCGCCCGCCGCGGGAGCGGGGGACGACATGGTCGATCGACAGCCGGTCGCGGCTCTGCCCGCAGTAGGCGCAGCGAAAGCCGTCGCGAATGAGGATGTTGCGCTTCGTGAAGGCGACCCCGGCGCGGTAGAGGGTCCGGATGAGCTTGATCAGGCGCAGCACCGCCGGGATGCGGAGCAGGCGCCCTCCGGCGCTGCGCACCGTGGCGCTCGAATCCCGCACCACCTCGGCCTTGCCGCTCGCCATGAGGCAAACCGCACGCTTCCAGTGCACGACGTTGAGGAACGAGTAATCCGCGTTCAGCAAAATGCAGGATTGCATCGCTTGCCGCCGCCTTTCCGGCACGCCGGGGGACCGGCCCCGGCCCGCACCCCCGGGCCTCCGGGTCGGCCGATCCAGCGCCTTGCGCTTTTACTCCATCCCCGCAGCGAAGTCAAACGGGCGGCCGCGGCGGTTCTTGCCAGCCGCAGGCGGGCGGGCTACACTGGCCCCCATGCCGTCCGCCCCGACACCCCCCCCGTCCCCCCGCCGCGGCCGAAGCGCCGGCCGGGCGGGGCCCGGGATGCTGCTTGCGGCCCTCGCCCTCGCCGCCTGCAGCCTCTCCGGGTTTTCCCGGCCCGCCCTCCGCCTCGGGGTGGAGCCCGTGCGCGACATCGCCTTCGTCGCCCAGGCCCTCGAGCAGGCCGATCGGGCCTCGCCGCACCTGCTCGCGGTCGACATCGGCCAGGTGACGGCGGGCGAATTCCAGGCGCTGCTCGGCTACGCGGCGTTCCGGCCCTTTCAGCCGGAGCGGCGACGGGCGCTGCTTCTCTCCGGGGTCCGCGGGACGGACCGCGCGGCGGTGCAGGCCGTGCTCGACCTGCTCGGCGATCTCGCCTCCGCGCCGCAGGCCTACGCCGCCTGGGATCTCGACCTCATCCCGCTCCTCAACCCCTGGGGGTTCGTCCACGATCGGCCCGAGAACGCCTACGGCATTGACATCGACCGCGATTTCGGCCAGTTTCGCTCCGCGGAAGCGCGCCTGCTGCGGCGGTTCCTGCGCGAAAAGCGCTACGACCTCGTGATCGACCTGCGCGAAGACCCGCGCGCCATGGGCTTTGCGATCGGCCTGACCGGGATCGAGGACCGCGCCGCGGCCGATTCCCTGATCCGGCGCCTGCGGGCCGAGGGCCACCCCGTCGCCGACGACACGCTCGTCTTCTTGGGGCCGCGCGCAGGGGTCGCCCGGACCCCCCTGTGGGGGCTGCGTCTCCTCGACTGGTTCGGCCAGACGACGATGACCGGCTACCTCCGGGCGCAGGTCAGCGCCGCGGTCTGCACGCTCGTCACCCCGCGCACGGCCCCGCTCGAGGAGCGGATCGCCATGCACCGCCTGGCGATCGACAGCCTCCTCGGGGTGGCGCCGACGGAACGGAAAGGAAGGCCATGAACGCCCCGCACCCCGACGCCGTGGTCGAACCCCTCCTGCGCCTCCGGGCCACCGCCCAGGTCTCGGCCCCCGGCGCCGGCGCGCCCCGGCGGGCCGAGATCGAGTTCATCGTCGGGGTCGGCTCCGGCGGGTTCATCCCCCTCGAGGGGCTGCTTCTCGGGCGGCGGCCGGGCGAAGCGGTCTCCTTCCGCCTCCGCGCCGCGGAGTTGGACGTTTTTTGCGGCCATCTGGGGCTCGTGCTCGCGCCGCTGCTCGCCGGGCTGGAGGAGGCCGAGGTCCGCCTGGACCTCCGGGCCGTGGAGCGGCCCGCGCAGCGGGAGATCCTGCGGGCCATGGCCGAGGCCGCTTCCTGCGGGCCGGCCTGCGGCTGCGGCTGCGGGCCCGAATGAGAGGCACACCCCGATCGCATGGCTCCGGGCCGCACGGCGGCCGGAGAACGATTGCCCAGCACGAACCAGGAGGTCCGGATGAAGAAGAAGCTCACACGGTTTGACCTGCAGCAGATGAAGGAGCGGGGGGAGAAGGCCGTCTGGATGACCGCCTACGATTACACGACGGCCCAGCTCGCGGAGAAGGCGGGGATGGACATGCTCCTCGTGGGAGACAGCCTCGGCATGGCCGTCTACGGCTACCCCGGGACCGTCCCGGTCACGGTGGAGCAGAGCCTCTACCACACCGAGGCCGTCCGCCGCGGGGCGCCCAACACCTTCGTGATCGGGGACATGCCCTTCGGCTCCTACCACGGCAGCGTGAACGACGCCGTGCAGAACGCCGTGCGCTATTTCAAGACCTGCGGCGTGGACTGCATCAAGCTCGAGGGCGGGGTGCGCGTGGCGCACATCGTCCGCGCGATCGCCGACAACGGCATGCTCGTCATGGGCCATGTCGGCCTCACCCCCCAGAGCACCGCGGCCCTCGGCGGCTTCAAGGCCCAGGGCCGCACGGCCGAGTCGGCCCTCGCCGTGATCGAGGACGCGCAGGCCGTCTGCGAGGCGGGGGCTTTCGCCATCCTGGTCGAGGCCGTGCCCCCCGAGGTGACGCGGATCATCGCCCGCGAGCTGCCCATCCCGGTCTACGGCATCGGCGCGGGCGCGGAGTGCGACGGCCAGGTGATGATCGTCTCCGACATCCTGGGCGTCTTCCAGGCCTTCACCCCGAAGTTCGTCAAGAAGTACGCCAACCTCGGCGCCGAGATGCTCAAGGTCTTCGAGGCCTACATCCGCGACGTGAAAACCGGCGCCTTCCCCGCCCCGGAGCACACCTACAGCATGCTCGAGGGCGAGATCGAGCGGCTGGAGCGCATGCGCAAGCCGCGGCGGCCGGCCCGGAGCCCGCGGAAGCGCTCATGAAGACGCGCGCGTTCACGCTGAAATACGGCCGGGGCGCCGTCTCCCTGCGGCTGCCGGAGGGGCGGCTGCTCCACGTCCTGGAGGGCCGGGAAAGGCCCGCCCTCGCCGACCTGCCCTCGGCCCTGCGGGAGGCCCTCGAGCACCCCGTGGACGCGGCGCCCCTGCGCGAAATCGTCAAGCCCGGCGAGCGGGTCGCGATCGCCGTGAGCGACATCACCCGCGGCTGGCAGCGCATGCCCGAGACCCTCCCCCCGCTGCTCGACGCCCTCAACGAGGCCGGCGTCCCCGACGATCGCGTGACGATCCTGATCGCCGTGGGGGCCCACCGCATGAACACCCCCGAGGAGTTCCAGGAGATCTGCGGGGCGGAGGTCTGCCACCGCGTGCGGGTCCTCAACCACGACGCCCGCGACCCCGCGCAGTCGGTTCCCCTCGGCAAGACGAGCCGCGGGACCCCGGTCGCGGTGAACCGGATCGCCGTGGAGGCCGACCGCCTGATCCTGACCGGCGGGGTGATCTACCACTACATGGTCGGCTACGGCGGGGGCCGCAAGAGCATCATGCCCGGCATCTGCGCCGAGCGCACCATCCAGGCGAGCCACCTCTGGTCGATGGACCCGCGGCCCGGCGGCGGCCGCAGCCGGCTCGCCCAGTCGGGCATCACCGACGGCAACCCGGCGCACGAGGACATGATGGAGTGCGCCTCGCTGGTGCCCCCGGATTTCATCGTCAACGTCGTCCCCAACCTCGCGGGACGCATCTGCGGCGTGTTCGCCGGCAACTGGGTCTCGGCCTGGCGCCGCGCCACGCGGCTCGTGGACGAAATCTACGGCGTCGACATCCGCGAGCGGGCCGACATCGTGATCGCCACCGCCGGAGGCTACCCCAAGGACATCAACCTCTACCAGACCACCAAAACCATGGACAACGCGGTCCACGCCGCGCGCGAGGGCGGCGCGTGCGTCATCCTCTCGGAATGCGCCGACATCCGCGAGCCTCTGGAATACTTCCGCTGGTTCGACCACCCCTCGATCGAGGAACACGACCGCGCGCTGCGCGCGGCGTACACGATCGCGGGCTGGTGCGCGCTGATCACGCGCGAGTACTGCCGGCAATGCCCCACGATCCTCCTCACGCGCCCCGAGAACGCCGCCTTCGCCCGCCGGGCGGGCCTGATCCCGGCGTCCACGATCGAGGAGGCGCTGGCGCTCGCCCGCGAGCGCTGCGGCCGGGACGACCCGACCTACACCGTCCTGCCGAACGGCGCCAACACCCTCCCCCTGGCCCCCGGCGCACGGTAGGCGGGGCCCCGAGGCCGCCATGCGGACCCTTCCCGATGTCCCGGCGTTCTGCGGGCTTGCGCTGCTGCTCATGCTCTCCGCCGCCTCCTGCACCTTCGTGCCCGAGGCGACCTGGCGCCGATCCCGCATGCTCCAGCACAGCGGGGCGGAGGCCCTGGCCGCCGGACGGGCCGAGGAGGCCGAGGCCCGGCTCTCCGAGGCGCTCGCCCTGCGCGCGGCCTATTTCGGGGCGGACGACGACATCGCCGCCCGGCTCCACGACGGGATCGGGACCGCCCGGCTCGCCCGGGGCGAACCGGCGACGGCGGAGCAGGAGTTTCGCCGCGCGCACGCCGTCTTCGCCGCCTTCGACTGCGTCTCCGCGGAGCGGGCCCGGGTCGTGCTCCATCTCTGCGAGGCCCTCCTGCTCCAGGGCGAAAGCGCCGCCGCCTCCGAAATCGCCGCCGCGGAGGGGGAGCTCGCCCGGCATCGTCTTGCGCCGCAGGACGAGGCCCATGCCTGGCTGGAAATCGCCGGCGCGCTGACCCGCGCCGCCGGGGAGGACCTGGGGGGCGCCCGGGGCGGCGTGCGCGCCGCGGCAGAGCGCCTGGCCGCCTCCGGGTCCCCGGGGGATGCGGCCTGGGGATTCTACGTCGCCGGCCTGCTCGCCCAGGCCGCCGGGGACCCGCGCGCCGCGGCGGCAGACCTGGAGCGGGCGGTGCGGCTGAGCCGGGCGCACCGCGGCCCCGCCCACCCCCTCACCCTCGCCGGCCAGGTCGCGGCCGCCCGGGTCTGGGCGGCCCCGCCCCCGCCCGCACCCGACGACGGCTTCCGCCGGCGATCGAAATGGGAGGAATTTCTCGCGCTCTTCGAGCCCGGCCGCGATGCGGACTGGAGGCTGCGCAACCTCGAAAACCTCCTCGACGACCCCGTGGACGACCTGAAGCACCGCCTCCACGGGATGCGCTGCGGCGACCGGCGCGTCTTTCTGCCCCGCGCGCTGATGCCGGGCTCCGGAAACCCCTGCCCATGAAACGCCCCCGCACCCCCGCCGTCCGGACCCTGGGGCGGATCGCCCTCGCGGCCCTGTTCCTTGCGTTTCTCGCCCCGGCCGCGGGGCCGCCCGGCGCCGCCTCGGCCTGCACCCTCTGGGCCGCGGCCGGTGCGGCGGCGCAGGGCGGCGGAGCCCTCGTCGCCAAGAACCGCGACGAACGTCCCGACCACCGGCAGGAGCTCGCCGTCCTCCGGCCCGCCGCAGGCTACGCCGCCCTCGTCCTGCGCGCCGTGGGCGGCGCCTCCCCCGGGATCAAGGCCGGCATGAACGAGCGCGGCCTGGTGATCGTGAGCGCAACCGCCGGGCAGGTCCCGGCCGATCTCCGGCGGCGCCCCGCGCACGAACCGGGTCTCATGGGCCGGCTGCTTTCCCGTTGTGCCGGGATCGACGAGGTCCTGGGCGAGATCGACCGCTTGCCGCGGCCGATCTTCTACCTCCTGGGGGACCGCGGGGGGATCGCCGCCGTCGAGGTCGCCCCCGACGGCCGCCGCGCGGTGGAGCGGGTCTCCTCGGGGACCCTCCACCACACGAACCATTACCGCCTCCTTGCCCCGGAAGGCGACTCCCTGCGGCCGGCCGCGGCCGGAAGCCTCGCGCGCGAAGCGCGCATCGCGGCCTTTCTCGCCGCGGGGAGCCCGCCCTGGTCCCTCGAGGACTTCCGGCACCTGAGCGAGGACCGCGGCGCCGGTCCCGATCACAGCCTGTGGCGCACGGGGCGGAACCCGGCCGCCGTCCGCACCCTCGCCACCTGGATCGCCCGCATTCCGCCCCGGGGCGAGCCCGAGCTGATCGTGCGCCTCGCCGACCCGGGGCGGCCAGAGCGCCTCTGCCGCCTCGTTCTCGGCGACGCCCTGAACGCAGGAGGGTTCACGGGCCGGGGGCCGTGCCCGGAGGCGCCCTGAGGGCGCCCGCGTGCGCCCCCGCGCCGGGGGCGCCGATGGACATCGCCGGGCGCCTGTCCTATACTCGGCACCGCTCCGGGGACACCGCGCGGGGGGGAACGAGCGCCCCGCGCCGGGATCCCCGACCCACGCGCCGCGAAAGGAAAACCTCTCGATGAACCTGGTCGTCCTGGCCGCCCGGCTGCTCGCCCTGGGTCTCTTCGTTTGCGCCTCGACCCCCGCGGCGGCCGGACCGGCCTCCGATGAAGACTGGCGCCGCATGCTCGCCGGCCCCTGGGTCGAGGCCTACGTGATGGGAATCGAGCAGAAGACCTATCACCCCGGGGGCGAATTCGAATCCCGCCTGCGCATCCCGCTTCCCGAACGCGACCTCGAGATCCTCAGCCGCGGACTCTGGTCGGTCGAAAACGGCCACCTGCGGCTGGTCGTGAGGGAGTCCAGCCGGCCGGAGTTTCTCGCGCCGGGCCGCGAGAACCGCCTCCGGCTCGTCTCCCTGGACGGGCGGCGCCTCGTGACGGCCGACGCCGACGGCGTGCCGGGGTACCTCTGCCGGCCGCTCGAGCCGGCCCACCGGGCGCTGATCGAGCGCTATCTCGACGAGATCGAAGCCGCCCAGGTGAAGACCGCGCTCGAAGCCCAGCGCCGCGAGATGGTCGATCAGCTCCGGGAATACGAGTACGAGGGGAAAAGCGAGGCCGCCGACCGCCTGCTCACGGAACGGGTGGTCGCCTTCTTGGAAAAGGCGGGCCGCTTCGAGGCCTTCCGCGAGTACTACATCCACCTCTACGGCAGCACCTTCACCGCCGCCGAAATCACGGCCCTGCTCGATTTTTACGCCTCGGAGGCCGGGCAGGCGATCCGCCGCAAGCAGCCCGAGATTTTCGAGCGCGCCCAGCGGGACGCGCGCAACCGCATGGCGCTCATCTCCCCGGGGCTGAACCTCCTCATCCAGTCCACCCTGCGCGAAATCAAGCAGCGGGGCGGTTCCTGAACCATGCCGCCGTCGGGCCTCCCGGGCCTCTTCCTGGATCTCGCGCTCACCAACCGCTGCCCGCTCCGCTGCCGCTTCTGCAGCGTCTGCCGGGAGCCCTGCGCCGAGCTCCCGGCCGGCGCGTGGGTCGGGCTCGTGCGGGCGGCGGCCGCGGAGGTGCCGCGGCTGCGGCTCAGCCTCGAGGGCGGCGAGCCGCTGCTGCGGGAGGACCTGCCCGCGATCCTCGACGCCGGCCTCGCGTGCGCCGACGAGGTGAAGGTCGTGAGCGGCGGCAGCCTGCCGCTCTCCCGGATCCCGCGGGAGCTGCGGCGCCACCCCCGGTTTCTGCTCGAGGTGAGCCTCGACGGGCCGGAGCCGATCCACGATGCCCTGCGCGACGGCAGCTACCGCCGGGCGCGGCGCTTTCTCGACACGGCCCTGGCGGACGGGGTGCGCGTGCGCGTGCGGTCGGTCGTCTCGGAGGTGAACCGCACGGCGCTTCTGCCCTGGCTCACCGCCCTCGACCGGGAGCTCGCGGGCGCCGGTCGCCCGGTCGGCTACCGCTTCGACGCCCTGGTCGACCCCGGCCGCCTCGCCGGCCGGGGCGGGATGCGGCCCCGCCTCGGGGTCCGCCGCCTGCCCCGGGACGGCCTCGTCCCCGCGGCCGGCCGCTTGATCGAGCTCTTCCACACCCTCGCGGGGTTGCCCTTGGCGGCCCTGCGCCTCGAGCAGGCCGAGCCCCTGCGCGGCTGCGGCGCGGGCCGGCTGCCGGCCGCCTCCTTCGACCCGGCGGGCGGTTTCTCCCTCTGCTGCGAGGCCCCGAACGGCGAGGGCTCCCTTGCGGAGATCACCGCCGCGGGCTGCCTGTCGCGGATCTCGCAGGCCTGGGAGGCGCTTTCCTGCCGGAGCTGCCCCCACCTCGCCGCGGGCCGCTGCGAGGGCTGCTGGACGGGGCGGAAATGCGGGCTGGCCGGCCCCCCGCCGCAGGCGGACTGCCGCGCCCTCTTCGCCGCGGACCCCGCCCCCCCCGCTCCCGGCAGGCGCGCGGCGATTGATTCTTGCGCCGAAACGGGCTAAGCAGGGCGGCGATGATGTCCTGGAGCTTTCCCTACCCCTCGCAGCGCATGCCCGTCCTGGCGCGAAACGTCGTCGCGACCTCGCAGCCGCTCGCCGCCCAGGCCGGCCTGCGGATGCTCTTGCGGGGCGGAAACGCCGTGGACGGAGCCCTGGCCGCGGCCATCGCGCTGACCGTGGTCGAACCGACCGGCAACGGCATCGGCGGCGACGCCTTCGCCCTGCTCTGGGACGGCCGGGGCCTCCGGGGCCTGAACAGCTCCGGCCGCTCGCCGCGGGCCTGGAGCCGTGAGCGCTTCGCCGGACGCCCCACCATGCCCTCCGGCGGGTGGGACACGGTCACCGTGCCCGGGGCGGTCGCCGCCTGGGCGGAACTCTCCCGGAGCCACGGGCGGCTCCCCTTCGCCGAGCTCTTCGCCCCGGCGATCGAATACGCCCGCGAAGGCTTCCCCGTCGCCCCCATCACCGCCCGGCGCTGGCAGGAGGCGCTGTCCCTCTACCCCGCAGGAAGCGAGATCCGGCGCGTCTTCTTCCCGGGGGACCGCGCCCCGCGGCCGGGGGAGCGCTTCCGCTGCCCGGAGCAGGCCGACACCCTCGCCGCCATCGCCGCAAGCCGCGGGGAGGACTTCTACCGGGGAGAGATCGCCCGCCGCATCGCCGCCTGCGCCGCGGCCGAGGGCGGCGCCCTGACCGCGGAGGACCTCGCCGGCCACCGCGCCGAGTGGGTCGAGCCCCTCGCCGTCGACTTCCGCGGCGTCCGGCTCCACGAGATCCCGCCGAACGGTCAGGGGATCGCCGCCCTGATCGCCCTCGGCATCCTCGAGCGGACCGACTTCGACCGCCACCCCGTCGACTCCGCCGAAAGCATCCACCTGCAGATCGAGGCGATGAAGGCGGCCTTCGCGGATGCCTTCCGGGAGGTGGCCGACCGCGATCACCTGCGCGTCGCGCCCGAGGCGCTGCTCGCCCCGGAGCGGCTTTCCGCCAAGGCCGCGGCGATCCGGCCGGACCGGGCCGCGCCGGCGGCCCCGGCCGCGGCGCTCGCCGGGGGGACGGTCACGCTCGCCGCGGCCGACGCCGAGGGCCGGATGGTCTCCTTCATCCAGTCCAACTACACCGGCTTCGGCTCGGGGGTCGTGGTGCCCGGGACCGGGATCGCCCTCCACAACCGCGGCCGGGGTTTCGTCCTCGAGCCGGGGCACCCCAACTGCGTGGCCGGGGGCAAGCGGCCCTTCCACACCATTCTCCCCGCACTCGTCACCCGCGACGGCCTGCCGGTGATGGCCTTCGGCGTCATGGGCGCCCACATGCAGCCCCAGGGCCACGTGCAGATGATGGTGCGCCTCTTCGCCTACGGCCAGAACCCCCAGGCGGCGCTCGACGCCCCCCGCTGGCACGTCGCCGCCGACGGCAGCGTGCAGCTCGAGGCGGGCACCCCGCCGGAGGTGCTGGAGGGGTTGCGGCGCCGCGGCCACCGCGTGCACCTGGAGACCTCGCGCGTCCTGTTCGGCGGCGGGCAGGCGGTCTTCCGGGTCGAGGCCGGCTGGGCCGCCGCCTCCGACCCGCGCAAGGACGGCCAGGCGGTGGGCTTCTGAGGCGACCATGGGACCGAGCGCCGAGTTAAGCCGCATCGCCTGCTACGAGGAGGAGCGCCGCGGGATCTTCATCCATCGCGACCTGCTTCAGGGCACCCCCTTCCGGCCCGGGGACCGGTTTGCGATTCTGCCGCGGCCGGCCCAGCTCTTCTCGGTCACCCTCGTTCGCGACCCCGCAGGCCCGATCCTCTTCGACCGCCACGGGATCTTTCTCGAGCGCACCCGCCGCCTGGACATCCTGCTCGGCGGCATCTTCGAACGCTACGCCGTCCTGCTCGACCCCGCGCAGCCCGAGACGCTGCGCCTGCGGCCGCTCGAGGCCCTGCGCGACCCGGGGCAAACGTGGTTTTGAATCCCTTTTCCTTTGAGGAGCCTTCGGCATGGAGCGGAAACGGATCGGATTCATCGGCGCCGGCCCCGTGGGCACGACCTTCGGGGTGCGCCTTGCGGAACAGGGCTATGCCGTGGTCGGCGTGGCCGACCTGAAGGACGAGCCCGCCCGGCGCTTCGTCGCGCTCGTGCCCGGCGCACGGCGCTTCCCCTCGGCCCAGGAGCTGGTCGACGCCGCGGAGGTGGTTTTCCTCACGACCGCCGACGACGCGATCGCCCCCCTGTGCGGCTCGCTGCGGTGGCGGCCCGGCCAGATCGCGCTCCATTGCAGCGGCGCGAGCACGGTCCAGTCGCTTGAGGCCGCGCGCGCCCAAGGGGCCCTCGTCGGCTCGATCCACCCCTGCCAGAGCTTCGCCGACGCGGATCAGGCGATCGCCCACCTTCCCGGATCGACCTTCGCCATCGAGGCCGAGGAACCGGTGCGCAGCCTGCTCACGGAGATGGCCCGGGCGCTCCAGGGCGACATCGTCGTGCTCAGCTCCGAGGACAAGGTGCTCTACCACGCCGCCGCGGCCATCGCCTGCAACTACTTCACGACGATCGTGAAGATCGCAGCCGATCTCTGGAACCGCTTCGGCAAGACCCCTGCCGACGCCGTGAAGGCCTACCTGCCGCTGTTGCGCGGCACGCTCGCCAACATCGAGGCCGTCGGCTACCCCCGCTGCCTGACCGGGCCGATCGCCCGCGGCGACGTCGCCACCGTCCGGCGCCATCTCGCGGCGCTCGAGCGGCAGGCCCCGGACATCGTGCCGCTCTACCGCGAGCTGGGCCGGCACACGGTGCCGATCGGCCGCGACAAGGGGACGCTCGCCCCGGAGAAGGCCGAGGAGCTCCTGCGCCTGCTCGCGGGCCGCCCCGCCCGCCCGGATGCGGAACCATGAGCGCGGACCTCCCGTCGCGCCTGCAGTCGGGCCGGCCCCTGATCGGGGCCTTCCTCTGCCTGCCCTCCCCCGAGGCGGCCGAGATCTTCGCCGAGGCCGGCTTCGACTGGCTGATCCTCGACACCGAGCACGGGCCGTACGACGTCCTCACCGCCCAGCGGATGCTCCAGGCCGTGGGCGGGCGATGCCCCTGCGTCGTGCGGGTCCCCTCGCTCGAGGAAGTCTGGATCAAGAAGGCGCTCGACATCGGCGCGGCCGGCGTGCTGGTCCCCCTCGTGCGCACGGCCGCGGAAGCCGAGCGCGTGGCCCGCGCCTGCCGCTACGCCCCCGAGGGCACCCGGGGCATGGGCGGGGCCCGCGCCCACCGCTACGGCTTCGGGTTCCGGGAATACGTGGCCGCGGCCAACCGGCAGGTCGCCGTCATCCTCCAGGCCGAGCACGTCGAGGCCGTGGCCCGCATCCGGGAGATCGTGCGCGTCCCCGGGGTCGACGCCGTCTTCGTCGGGCCCTACGACCTCTCCGCCAGCATGGGCAAGCCCGGCCAGGTCGAGGACCCCGAGGTCGCCCGGGCCGTCGACCGGGTCCGCGAGGCCGTGCTGGAGGCGGGCAAGCCGCTCGGGATCTATTGCTCGGACCCGCAGGCGGCGCGGCGCTACATCGACCGGGGCTTCCGCCTGATCGGCCTCGGCACCGATCTCGGCCACCTCGTGCGCGCCACCCGGGAGGCGCTCGCCGCGCTGGGCCGCTGAGGGGTGCCGGGCCGGGAATCCGCCGCCATGCGCTGGATCGACTCCCCCACCGAGCGCACGAGCGCCGCAACCGACGTCCTGCTCGCCCTCGTTGCCGCCGCCTGCACCGCGGCCGCCCGGGGCGCCCCCGGCCTGGACCCGCGGGAACGCCTCCTCTGGACCCTCCTCTTCGCCGCGGCGGCGGCCGCCGCACTCGCGGGCGCGGCCTACCACGGTCTGCGGCTCCCCGGCCCGGGCCGGGCGCGCCTGTGGCGGGCGGTGACGGCCGCCCTCGCCCTGGCCGCGGCCGCCTTCGCCCTGCTGCTCTGGAGCGCCGCGGGGGGCGGGCTCCCGGCCGGCGTCCAGGCCGCGCTCCTTGCGGGGGCGGCGCTTCTCGGGTCCGCCGCCGGCGGCCGGCGGCGGGGGTTCGCGGCGCTGCTCGCCTTCCAGGCGGCCGTCCTCGCGGCCGGGGCGGTGTTCCACGCCGGTTGCGCCTCCGCCCCGGCCCGCCCGTGGCTCGCCGCGGGCTGCGGGACAAGCCTTCTCGCCGGGGCCCTGCAGGCGGCCCGCGGACTCCGCGTGCGCCTCGTCTGGGAGTTCGACCACAACGGCCTCTTTCACCTGGCGCAGGCCGCCGGCCTCGCCCTGCTCGGCGTGGGGGCCGTCCGGCCATGAGCGGCGCCCTGCGGCCCAACCGGCTGGAGTCGATCGCCCGCCGGCTCGCCCGCGAGCTCGAGGGGGTATCCTTCCCCGACCCCGTGGCCTTCGTCTACAACCCGCTCCGCTACGCCTTCGCGCCCTACCGCCGCTACGTCCGGCGCTACGGCACCCCCCCCAAGGAGGTGCTCCTCGTCGGCATGAACCCCGGCCCCTGGGGCATGGCGCAGACGGGGATCCCCTTCGGCGAGGTGCATGCCGTGCGCGACTGGATGGGGATCACGGCCCCCGTCGGCCGGCCGCCGGTCCTCCACCCGAAACGCCCCGTCGCAGGGTTCGCCTGCCCCCGCCGCGAGGCGAGCGGCCGCAGGCTCTGGGGCTTCGCCGCGCGGATCGGCCCGGCCGAGGAGTTCTTCCGGCGCTTCTTCGTCCTCAACTACTGCCCGCTCCTCTTCTTCGACCGCGCGGGCGCCAACCTCACCCCCGACCGGCTGCCGGCCGCGGCCGCCCTGCCGCTCTTCGAAGCCTGCGACCGGGCGCTCGCCCGGAGCGTCGCGTTCCTTGCGCCGCAGGCGGTCGTCGGCGTCGGCCGCTTCGCCGCGGCGCGCGTGCGGGCCGTCCTGGGGGGGCGGAGGGTGCGCCTCGGCGTTCTCCCCCACCCCAGCCCCGCCAACCCGGCCGCCCGACGCGGCTGGGAGGAGCAGGCGCGCGCCGCCCTCGGGGAGCTCGGCGTCCGATGCTGAACCCGCCCCGCCGCCCCCTCGGTTGGCTCTGCCTCCTGCCGCTCCTCATCTCCTGCGCCGGGCCGGCCCTGCGGGGCGGCGCGGGGGAGGAAGCCGAGGAGCGGCGGATCGCCGGCCTCGAGGCCGCCCTGGTCGCCCTCGGCGAGGGGGTCGACCGCGCCGAGGCGCACGCGCTCGCCGTCACCGCCCACGCCGTCTCCCGCAGGCTCGCCGCGGACTACCGGGTCGCCCCGCCCGCCCGCTGGCACAACCTCCTCGTCCAGGTCGGCGCCCGCGAGCGCGGCTTGTGCTACCACTGGACCGAGGACCTGCTCCGGCACCTCACACCGCTCGGGCTGCGCACGCTTGAGCTGCACTGGGGGGTCGCCCACCGCGGCAGCGATCTCCGGGAGCACAACAGCGTCGTGGTGACCGCCACCGGCGGCGCCTTCGCCGAGGGGCTGGTCCTCGACCCGTGGCGCGAAGCGGGCCGTCTCGTCTGGGTTCGCGTGCGCGAGGACCGCTACCCTTGGGAACCCCTGCCGCCCGAGGCCTGGTGAGCGCAGGCCGGAAAGGAGCCCGATGACCCCCGATCTCGCCGCATGGTCGAACCGCGTGGAGGACGCCGCCCGCCGGCTCGCGGGCATCGCCCACCGCACCCCCGTCTTCACCTCGCGGACGCTGAACGCCCGGTTCGGCTGCGAGCTCTTCTTCAAGGCGGAAAACCTCCAGCGCACCGGGGCCTTCAAATTCCGCGGCGCCTACAACGCCGTCTCCCGCCTCACGGCCGAAGAGCGCACCCGCGGGGTCATCACCTTTTCCTCGGGAAACCACGCCCAGGCCGTCGCCCTCGTGAGCCGGATCCTCGGCGTGGCCGCGACCGTCGTCATGCCCGACGACGCCCCGCGCATCAAGCGCCGGGCGACCGAGGGCTACGGGGCGCGGGTGATCCTCTACGACCCCCGCGAGCGCAGCCGCGAGGAGATCGCGCGCGAAATCCAGGCCCGGGAAGGCTCGGTCCTCATCCCGCCCTTCGACCACCCCGACGTGATCGCCGGGCAGGGAACCGCGGCCCTCGAATTCTGGGAGCAGACGGGCGGTCTCGACCGCCTCCTGGTCCCCTGCGGCGGCGGGGGGCTGCTGAGCGGCTGCGCCGTCGCCGTCCGCAGCCGCTCCGCCTCCTGCGCCGTGATCGGGGTCGAGCCCGCGCTCGCCGACGACGCCACGCGCTCCTTCCGCACGGGGGTCCTGCACACCGTGCACCACCCGCCGACGATCGCCGACGGCACGCGCACCCCTTCGCTCGGCCGCCACACCTTCCCCCTGGTGCGCGCCTTCGTGGCCGACATGGCCACCGTCCGCGAGGAATCGATCGCCCGCGCCGTGCGCCTGCTCGGCGAGCGCCTCAAGCTCGTCGTCGAACCCTCCGGCGCCCTCGGCCTCGCCGCCCTGCTCGAGGGGTCCGTGCCGCCGGGCGGGCGGGTCGGCGTCCTGCTGAGCGGCGGCAACATCGACGGCGCCGTCCTGCGGCAGATCCTGGCGGACGAGGGCGAGGACGGGCCGGCGCAGGCTTGACCCCCCTCGCCGGATGCGTTAGGCAGAAAGCCGCAGGGTCCCGGGGGGTGCACGATGAAGGTCGCAACCGGCAGCGGGGACGGCGGGAGAACGAGCCTCTTCAGCGGCGAGCGCGTCCTCAAGGACGACGAGCGGCTGGAGGCCTCCGGCGACGTGGACGAGCTGAACGCCGTGATCGGCGGCCTAATCGCCGCCCTGCCCCCCGAGGCGGCGTCCTGCGCGCCGGAGCTCCGCACCGTGCAGTCCGACCTCTTCCCGATCGGGGCCTGGCTCTCCGCGGACGGCTCCGCGCCCTCCGCCGCGCTGCTCCCCCCCCTGGACCCCGAGGGGACCGCGCGGCTCGAGCGCGCGATCGGCCGCATGGAGGCCGCTCTGCCGGAATTGCGCTCCTTTCTGCTGCCGGGGGGCTGCCCGGCCGCGGCGTGGGCCCATCTCGCCCGCACCGTGTGTCGCCGGGCCGAGCGCCGCCTGGTGCGCCTCGGCCGCGGGTCGCCCGGGGAGGCCCCCGCCTGGCGGCGCGAGGCCCTGCGCTACCTCAACCGCCTCTCGGATTACTTCTTCGTCCTGGCCCGGACCCTGAACCGGGTCGCGGGGGTCGAAGAAACCCCATGGCGCCGGGAAGCCTGAACGCGCCCGCCCCGCCGATCGCCGGCCGGCAGACCCTCCGGCTGCTCGCCCGCCGCTCCCTGTCGCCGGAGGTCTTCGAGCTCGACTTGGAGCGGCCCCCGGGCTTCCGCTTCCTGCCGGGGCAACGGCTGCGGATCCGGGAAGGGGGGGTCGAGCGGGACTACACGATCGCCTCCGGCCCGGGGGAGGGGGTGCTCCGGATCCTCGTCCGCCGCGTCCCCGGGGGGAGCATCAGCCCCTTTCTCTGCGAGGCGCCCCCGGGCACCGCGATCGCCGCGTCGGGGCCGCACGGCTATTTTGTGTTCGCGCCCGCCCCGCGGACGCCGGTCTTCGCCGCCACGGGGGTCGGCATCGCCCCCTTTCGGTCCATGGCCGCCTCCGGCGTGCGCGGCTTCGTCCTCTTCCACGGCGCCGGGCGAGCCGGCGGGCTCTTCTACCGCGAATTTCTCGAGCCCCGCGCCGCCCGCTACCGCGGCTGCCTCTCGCGGCAGGCGCAGCCCCTGCCCGCGGGGACCCGCCCCGGCCGCGTGACCGACGCCCTGCGCGAGGAGCTTGCCGAGGGGGACTACGACTTCTACCTCTGCGGCCGGGGGGAGATGATCGCCGAGGCCCTCCAGGTGATCGATGCGCGCTTTCCCCGGGCGCGCGTCTTCACCGAGCCCTTTTCCTGAACGCGAAAGGATGCGCGCCATGAACTTCGAGGTCCACGAAAAACGGGCCGAGCTGCTCGACCCCTTCGCGGCGATGGCGCCGCGGTCGATCCCCGTCGAAGTCCGCCGGGACCCGCTGACCGGCCGCAGTGCGCGGATCTGCCATTTCCGGCCGCTCGCCTTCGACCTGCCGGACGCGGCCGCCCTCGCGGAGCAGACCCGCGCCGAGTGCCCCTTCTGCCCGGAACGGGTCCTCACCCACACCCCCTGCTTTCCGCCCGCCTTCGCCGCCGAGGGCCGGATGCGCCGCGGTGAACAGTGGCTCTTCCCGAACCTCGCCCCCTACGACGCCCTCGGCGCGGTCGCGACGATGGGGCCGGAGCACCATTTCCCGCCCGGGGCCGTCCCCGCAGGCCGCATCGCCGACGGGCTCGCCCTCGCCGGGGAGTTCTACGAGCGGGCGCTCCGCCGCGGCCACCCCGAAGCGGTCTACTTCCTGCTGAGCTGGAACTTTCTCCCCGCCTCGGGCAGCTCGCTCATCCACCCCCACCTCCAGGTCTTCTGCAGCTCGACGGCGCCCAACCGGCTGCGCGAGGAGCTCGCCGCCTCCGAGGCGTGGTGGCGCCGCACGGGCGGCGTCTACTGGGAGGAACTCGTCGCCGAGGAGGCCGGCCGCGGATCCCGCTTCCTCGGCCGGATCGGCGGGGTGGCGTGGCTGGCGGCCTTCGCGCCGGCCGGCGTCGCCGGGGACGTCCTCGGCGTCGTCGAGGGGCGCACGACGATGCTCGACCTTGACGAGGCGGCCCGCCGCGACATCGCCGCGGGCCTCGCGGCGGCGATCGCCGGCTACGCGGAGATGGGGATCGGCAGCTTCAACGTCTGCTTCTTCCCGGGGCGGGGGGGCGAGAAGCACTTCCGGCTCCACCTCGTCTTCTCCCCGCGCATCTACTACAACCCGCGGCTGGCGACCCCGGATGCGACCGCCCTGCGGTGGCTCTACGAGGAGAGCATCTGCGTCGGCTACCCCGAGGAGATCGCCGGCCGCCTGCGGCCCCGTTTTGCGGCGGCGGCCTGAGGCTCGCGGCCGGGGGGGAGGCGCGAAGAAAGGCGAAGGCACCGATGCGACTGGAGAGACTCGATTTTCCCGGATCCGAGGGACAGCGGCTGGCCGCACTGCTCGATTTGCCGCTCGACGGCCGGCCCCTCGCCTACGCCCTCTTCGCCCACTGCTTCACCTGCTCGAAACACCTCAAGGCGGCGCACCACCTCTGCCGGGCCCTCACGCGGGAGGGGATTGCGGTGCTGCGCTTCGACTTCACCGGGCTGGGCGAGAGCGGCGGCGATTTCGCCGCCACGAGTTTTCTCTCGAACGTCGAGGACGTGAAGGCCGCGGCCCGCTTTCTCGAAGCCGCTTATGAAGGCCCCCGGCTCCTCGTCGGCCACTCCTGGGGCGGGGCCGCGGTGCTGCAGGCGGCCCCCGCCGTCCCCTCCTGCCGCGCGGTCGCGACCTTGGCCGCCCCCTTCGACCCGCGGGACGTCTTCCGGCTGCTCGGCCCCGCCGCCGCGGCGATCGCCGCCCGGGGGGAAGCCGAGGTCACGATCGGCGGCCGCCCCTTCCGCCTCCGCCGCAAATTCGTCGAGGACCTCGCGCGCCTCGACCCCGCGCGCACGATCCGGGAACTGAACCGCGCGCTGCTCATCCTGCATTCCCCGCAGGACGAGACGGTCGGCATCGCGCACGCGGCGCGCATCTTCGAGGCCGCCCGCCACCCCAAGAGCTTCGTCGCCCTCGCGGGGGCGGACCACCTGCTCTCCAACCCGGCGGACTCGCGTTACGCCGGCGCGGTGATCGCCGCCTGGGCGCGGCGCTACATCGCCGAGGAGGCCCTGCCGGCCGAGCCCCCGTCGCCCGCCCCCCGGCCCATCACGGCGCGCACGGGCCCGGGCGGGCTGCTCACCGAAATCCGCATCCACCGGCACTCCCTGATCGCCGACGAGCCCGTGGCGCTCGGCGGCACCGACCAGGGGCCGAGCCCCTTCGATCTCCTGGTCGCCTCGCTGGGCGCCTGCACGGCCATGACGCTGCGCATGTACGCCGACCGCAAGGGCTGGCCGCTCGAGGCCGTCTCCGTCCGCCTGCGCCACAAGAAGATCCACGCCGCCGAATGTGCGGAGTGCGAGCAGCGGGAGGGGGTTCTCGACCGGATCGAGCGCGACATCGAGCTCGAAGGACCGCTCGACCGCGGGCAGCGGGAGCGGATGCTCGCGATCGCCGACCGCTGCCCGGTCCACCGCACGCTCACCGGCAACGTCGTCGTCGCCACCCGCCTGCGGGAGCCGGGCGGCCCCGGGGAAGCCGATCCATGAGCCCCACCCCGCCCCCCGCCCCGGCGTTGCCGCCCTGCCCGAAGGCGCCCTGCTGCGTCGCAAGCACCTCGGCCCCGCCGGGCCGGCGGCTCGCCCCGATCGCCTTCACGGGGCCGGCGCCGGCGGCCCGCGAGCGGCTGCTCGCCGTCCTGCGGGCGCTTCCGCGCACGCGGGTGACGGCCGTGGAGGAACTCGCGATCCGCGCGGAGTGCCGCTCGCGCCTCTTCGGCTTCGTCGACGACCTCGAATTCCGGATCGACGAGGAGGCCTGCGTGATCCACTTCCGCGCGGCGTGCCGCGTCGGCTTCTGGGACCTGGGCGTCAACCGGCGGCGCATCGCGCACATCCGCCGCGCCTTCCACGCCCTCGAGACCGCGCCCTGACCCCCGGCACGCCGCGGGCCCCGCCTGCGCGCACGGCGCTCCCTCCCCGACCTCAAGTTCCGCCCCCCGCGGGACGATAACGCCTTCAGGGAACCGCGGCCGGCGCGCCGGGGGTGTTGCGCCCTCGCGCGCGCCCCGCGCGGGTCGAGGAGGCGATCGACATGACGGGATTGGCGCAGGTCCGGCCCGGGATGGTCCTGGCCGAGGATGTCCGGGACGTGAACGGCCGTCTTTTGCTCTCCCGCGGCAAGACAATCGGCGCCGAGCACATCCGCATTTTCAAAATGTGGGGGGTGAGCCGCGTCGCCGTGCGCGGGGAGACGAAGCCGGCCGCGGATCCGCCGGGGGTTGACCCGCGGCAGCTCGAGGCCCTCCGGCGCGAGCTCGAGCCCCGCTTCCGCCACGCCGACCGCGGGCACCCGGCCGTGGCCGAAATGCTCCGCGCCGCGGCCCTCTACCGGGCCGCGCGGCGCCTTCCGCCGCCGGAGGCGCCGGAGCTTCCCCCGGAGGCGCCGGCCGGCGGGGGGCCCGCGCGGCGGCGCGATTTCCTCGAGATCTTCATGGAACGGGAGATCGCCCTGCCCGAGATCTCGACGATCGTCTTCGAGCTCAACGAGGTGATCGCCAACCCGCTCGCCACGGCCGACCGGATGGCCCAGGTGATCCACAAGAGCCCGAGCCTCACGGCGATGCTCCTGAAGATCGTCAACTCCGCCCTCTACGGCCTGCCCGCCCCCGTGGACCGGGTGTCGCTTGCGGTCACGCTGATCGGCACGCGGGAGCTCTCGGCGCTCGCCCTCGGGCTGAGCGTCATTTCGGCCTTCCGCCGCATCCCGCGGCGCGTGATCGACATGCGCCGCTTCCTGGAGCACAGCCTCGCCTGCGGCATCGCCAGTCGGCTGTTCGCCGCGCAGAAAAATCTGCGCCAGACCGAGCAGCTCTTCTCCGCAGGGCTGCTGCACGATCTCGGCCGGCTGGTCCTCTACCTCTTCTTCCCCGAGGAGATGCTCGGGGCGCTCCGGACCGCGCGGCGGGAGGGCCTCTGCCTCAGCGACGCCGAACGCCGCGAGCTCGGCTGCATCCACGCCTGGATCGGGCAGGTGCTGCTGCAGCGGTGGCGACTTCCCCTCCTGCTCGAGCACGCCGCCAGCTTCCACCACGAGCCCGAGGCCTCCCCCGACCCCCTGCCGGCGGCGATCGTGCACGTGGCCGACGTCCTGGTCAACGCCCTCGGGATCGGCTCCAGCGGCGAGGTGCTCGTCCCGCCGCTGCGGCCCGCGGCCTGGGAGGCGCTGGGGCTCCCGCCGGAGTCGTTGGCCTCCGTCGCCGCGCAAACCGCCCATCACCTGGAGGCCATGGCCTCGCTTTGGGGGGAGGCGCTGCCATGAACCGGCCGCTGCACGCCGACCCCGAGCACCTGCTCGCCCGGATCGAGTACCTCGAGGAGCACCGGCGCTTCGTCCAGAACGTCCTCGAGATGGCCCTCTCGCTGGTCGACTTCCAGGAAAACGTCCTCAACAGCTACGGCGTCGAGACGATCCTGAAGGAGGCCGAGCGCCGCATCCGCTACCTGATCCCCTTCGAGGCGAGCGCCCTGTACCTGGTGCAGGAGGAGACCTCGGAGTTCCGCCTCGCGCTGTGCACGCCGGAGGCGAGCCGCGCGGCGGTCGAGGCCGAGGTGGAGGAGCTGATCGAAAAGGGCTTCTTCGCCTGGGCCATCCGCGAGCGCCGCGGCGTCACCGTCGCCTCGCGCGACCGGAGCCGGCGGGTCCTGCTCCACGCCCTGGCGACCCAGTCGCGCGTGCGCGGCATGCTGGTCGGGTTCCTGGACGCCCGGCGCCAGCAGATCCCGGACACGGCGCTCACGCTGCTTTCGAT
This sequence comes from Desulfatibacillum sp., assembly GCA_020725555.1. Taxonomy (GTDB): domain Bacteria; phylum Desulfobacterota; class Desulfobacteria; order Desulfobacterales; family SpSt-501; genus SpSt-501. Next base: position 53,458 of record DYEU01000026.1, on the reverse strand, counting down.
TCTCCTGCTCAACACGGCCAACGCCGTCGAAAGCCTCGAATTCTACCGCCTGCTGCGCCAGCAGAAGGCGCTGCTCGAGAAAGAGGTCGAGGAGCGCACGCAGGCCCTCGCCGAGTCCGAGCGGCAGATGCAGCAGGTCCTCAAGCTCCAGGCCATCGGCACGCTCGCCGGCGGCATCGCCCACGACTTCAACAACATCCTCTTCCCCATCCTCGGTTTTGCCGAGCTCGCCATGGACGACATCCCCCCCGGCCACCCGGCCCGCCGCAGCCTCGAGGAGATCCTCAAGGCCGCCAACCGGGCCAAGGACCTCGTCCAGCAGATCCTCACCTTCAGCCGCCGCAACGGCCGCGAGCGCAAGCCGGTGCGCGTGCCGCAGGTCGTCCGCGAGGCGCTGGCGCTGATGCGCGCCTCGATCCCCAAGACGATCGAGATCGCCTGCGAGATCGACGACGGCTGCCGCCCCATCCTTGGCGACGCCACCCAGATCCACCAAGTGGTGGTCAACCTCTGCACCAACGCCTACCAGGCGATGCAGGAGACGGGCGGGCGGCTCGAGGTGCGGCTCGAGGAAACCGAGATCGACTACGAGCAGACGCGGCGTCACATCGGCACGCGCATGGGCCCGCACCTCCACCTGAGCGTGTGCGATACGGGCGTGGGCATGGAGCCGAGCGTGCTGAGCCGCATCTTCGAGCCCTACTACACGACCAAGGAGCCCGGCAAGGGGACCGGCCTGGGCCTCTCGGTGATCCACGGGATCGTCAAGCACCACGGCGGCTTCATCACCGTGGAGAGCGCCCCCGGCCGCGGGAGCACCTTCCACGTCTACTTGCCCGCCCTCGAGGAGGCGGAGATCGTCCCGGAGGCGGAGCCCGCCGCCCCGCCGGCGCCCGGCCACGAGCGCATCCTGCTCGTGGACGACGAGCCCCAGGTGCTGGAGATCGAGCGGCAGCTCGTCGAGCGGCTGGGCTACCGCGTGACCGCCTGCGCGGACCCCGGCGAGGCCCTCCGGCTGCTGCGGCAGGCGCCCCAGCACTTCGACCTGCTGATGACCGACATGACCATGCCGCAGATGACCGGCGACCGCCTCGCCCAGCTCGCCTGGGAAATCCGCCCGGAGCTCCCGGTGATCCTCTGCACGGGCTACAACGACCTGATGTCGGAGGAAAAGGCCCGCGCCCTCGGCATCCGGCGCTACCTCCTCAAGCCGGTCGACACCGAGGAGCTCGCGCTCGCCATCCGCCGCGCCCTTTCCGGCCTTCTCGACGCCCCCCTCGCCCGACCCGCCGTGCCCGCGACCGCCTGAGGCCTCTTGCAAAACGGGGCCCCGCGGGGTAGGAACCCCGAGGCGGCGGCCCCGCGCGGCCGTCCCGCGGAGGAGCGCATGGGACGACACAGCCACCGCTTCGTCGAGGAATACGACGGGCTCGTCGGCTTCGGCCTGGACCGCAAGACCGACGAGCACACCGTCGCCTGGGTGCTCCAGAAATTTTCCGACGACGCGCTCCTCGCCGCCCTGCTGCCGCGGCTCGAGCCCGAGGAGCTCTCCGGGGTCTTCGACCTCGTCCACCGGCTGCTCCGCCGCCACCTGGACGAGGCCGAATACCACCGGCTCTTTCTCAAGGACGACTGACGCGGGCCGCCGGGGCCGGAACCGGCCGGCCTGCCCGGGGGGAACGGGCCGATGCTCAGCGAAACCGAGCTCGAACGCTTCGCGCGGGTGCTGTGGTGGGGGCTGTGCACGGCCCGCCGCGAGCCCTTCCGCCGCGGGGACATCGTCGCCCTGCGCCACCCGCCGGAGGCGGCCCGCCTCGCCGAGCGGCTCTACGAGCTTCTCCTGCGCCGCGGCCTGCACCCGGTGCTGCGCTGCGCGCCCACCCCCGCGATGGAGCGGGCGCTCTGCCGCCTGGGCGACGGGGCGCAGCTCGACTTCATCGCCCCCGGCGAGAGGGAGCTTGCGCGGCGGCTGAACGGGACGATCTCGCTGCTCGCCCCCACGGCGCTCACCCACCTCGCGGACGCCCCGCCCGGGGCGCTCGCCCGGATCCAGGCCGCGGGCGCCCCCCTGCGCCGGATCCTCGAAGACCGCGAGGCGCAGGGCCGCTACAGCTGGACCCTCTGCGTGCTGCCCACCGCCGCGCTCGCCCGCCGCGCGGGCCTGAGCCTCCGGGCCTACGCGCGCGCCGCGGCACGCGCCTGCTTCCTCGACCGGCCCGACCCGGTCGCCGCCTGGCGGCGGATCCACCGGCGGGTCGCGGCGATCCGGGCGCGGCTCGACCGGCTCGCGCCCCGGGAGCTGCGCATCGAGTCGGCCTCCTGCGACCTGAGGGTCCGCGTCGGGGAACAGCGCCGCTGGGTGGGGGTCACCGGCCGGAACCTCCCCAGCTTCGAGATTTTCTTGAGCCCCGACTGGCGGGGCACCGCGGGGGTCTTCACCGCCGATCTCCCCTCCTTTCGCGGCGGCCGCATCGTCGGCGGGGTGCGGCTGGAATTCCGCGACGGCCGCCTGCGGCGCGCCACGGCACGCGAGGGGCAGGCGTTCCTGCGCCGCCAGCTCGCCCTCGACCCCGGGGCCTCGCGCCTCGGGGAGGTCTCCCTGACCGACCGGCGCCTTTCGCCCATCGACCGCTTCATGGCGAACACCCTCTACGACGAGAACTTCGGCGGCGCGTTCGGCAACTGCCACATCGCCCTCGGCTCCTCCTACCGCAACACCTACGCCGGGGACCCGCGCCGGCTGGACGGGGCGGCCCGCAAACGGCTCGGGTTCAACGACTCCGCGCTGCACTGGGATTTCGTCAACGGCGAGCCCAAGCGCGTGACGGCGCTGCTCGCGGACGGCTCGCGCCGCACGATCTACGAAAACGGGGAATTCTGCGAGGCCCTCTGGAGGGGGGAGCCGCTCAGGCGGCGGCCTCGGAAGGGGTCCGAAGCCCGGTCAGGCGGCTGACCGATTCGAGGAGCTCCTTCAGGGGAAACGGCTTGGTCAGCACGAGATCGAAGCCCGCCCCCTGCAACAGCCAGGGGGTGCCGGAGATCCCGATCGCCGGGACGCGCCGGCCGGGACAGGCGCGCCGGATGTGGGCGAGGACTGCCGCGCCGTCCGCCCCGGGGAGCCGGAAGTCGCTGATCACCAGGTCGTAGCCGCCGGCATCGAACTTGCGGATGCCCTCCGGCCCGTCCCCCGCCGTCTCCACCCGATGCCCGAAGCGGGCGAGAGCGGCGGCGATCACCTCCCGGATGTTCCGGTCGTCCTCGATCACCAGCACCGATGCCATGGATTTCCGCCTTCCGGAATAGAGAGCCACCCTGGATGCCGACGCCCCCTCTACACCGGCCGCAGCGGTGGGGTCAAACCGCGAATCGGCCGGGAAACGGAAACGGGCCGGGGGTTCTCGACAAACTTTATCCCACCGATTCCAGGGGTGTTTTTTTCATGCGGGCAAGAGAGGCCGGAAAATTCCAAGGGTTGCGCGGGCAGGGAAAAATCGCGAGCGATTCCAGCAAGCTAGGTCTGGACAGGGCGGCGGGCGGCGGGTCGGTCCGGTCAGCCGGCTTCGATTTTCGCCGATTTTTGAAAAATCTCAGACTTTGTACTTGCCGAAGTCTTCGGCCGAGAGGTTCTCGAGGTAGTCGGCCCACTTCTTTCCTTCCTCGCTCGTGTCGGCCACCTCGACGTCGGCCTCCCGCACCCGGGAGCGCTCGATCACCTCCTCGTGGATGAAGATGGGGGCGTCGAAGCGCAGGGCGAGGGCGATGGCATCGCTCGGGCGCGCGTCCATGTCGAAGCGCCGGTCCTCGGAGACGAAGTGGATGCGGGCGAAGAAGGTGTTGTCCCGGAGGTCGCAGACCTCGATGCGCTCGATGACGGTGTGGTTCTCCTCGATGAAATTCTTGAAGAGATCGTGGGTCATCGGCCGCTCGTAGGAGATCTTCTGCAGGGCCGAGGCGATCGAGGTCGCCTCGAGCAGGCCGATCCAGATCGGCACCACCTTCTCCTCGTCCTCGGTTTTGAGCAGCACGATCGGCGTGTTCGAGGCGGGGTCCATCGTCAGCCCCGCGATGTGCACCCTGCGCATCATGGCCGCCTCCTTCCCGTGCGGGATCCGGAGCGCTTCACCCCGGGTCGAGCACCCCGGAGAGGGAGTGCGCGTGGGCCCGCTCGATCCGCACGGTCACGCACGCGCCCGGGGCGACCGCCCGGCCGCCCCCGTTTCCGGCACGGACGTGGACGATCTTGTTGGCGGCGGTGCGGCCCGTCCAGCGGGCTGCGGCGGGACCGCCCCCGCCGCCGCGCGGAAGGCGGGCCGGGCCCTCGACGAGCACCTCCTGCCGGGTGCCCACCAGGGCGCGGTGGATGGCCGAGGTGATCTCCTCCTGCACGCCGAGCAACACCTGGAGGCGCCGGCGTTTCTCCACGGGGGGGACCTTCGGCTCGAGCCCGGCGGCGGGGGTGTGCGGGCGGTCGGAGTACATGAAGGCGAAGACGCCGTCGAAGCGGGCCTGCCGGAGAAGGCTCAGGGTCTCTTCGAAATCCTCCGCCGTCTCCCCCGGGAAGCCGACGATCAGATCGGAGGTGATCGCGATCCCGGGAAAACTATCCCGCAGTTTCGAAACCTTGTCAAGGTACTGCGCCCGGCTGTAGCGGCGGTTCATGGCCGATAGCACCCGGTCCGATCCCGACTGGACCGGCAGGTGGATGTGCGGGCAGAGCTTCTCGAGCCGGCCGAAGGCGCAGATGAGCTCGTCGGTCAAATCCTTGGGGTGCGAGGTCGTGAAGCGGATGCGGCGGAGCCCCTCGACCGCGTTCACCCGCTCGAGCAGCCGCGCAAAGCCCCCCCACCCCTCCTTGGCGCCGTAGCTGTTCACGTTCTGCCCGAGCAGCACGACCTCCCGGGCCCCCGCGGCGACGAAGGCGCGGACTTCGGCCAAGATCTCCTCGGGGGGCCGGCTGCGCTCCGGCCCGCGCACGTGCGGGACGACGCAGTAGGCGCAGAAGTTGTCGCAGCCGCGCATGATCGTGACGTAGCGGGAGACGGGCGAAGAACCCGGGTGCGCCCCGGCCGGCCCGGCCGGCGCCGGCTCCTCGGCCGCGGCGACGTCGACGAGCGGGCGGGGATCCTTAAGCCGCCGCTCCACGAGCGCCGGGAGCCGCTCGACGGCATGCGTCCCGAAGACGACATCCACGTGGGGGGCGCGTTCGAGCAGCCGCTCGCCCTCCTGCTGGGCGACGCAGCCGCCGACGGCGAGCAGCACGCCCGGCCGGCCCCGCTTGAGGGGCTCGAGCCGGCCGATCAGGCTGAAGGCTTTCTGCTCCGCCTTGGCACGCACCGCGCAGGTGTGCACGACGACGAGGTCGGCCTCCGCGGCGACCGGCGCATCCCGCCAGCCGCGCCCGCGGAGCGCGGCCGCAACACGCTCGGCGTCGTAGACGTTCATCTGGCAGCCCAGGGTGTAGATGTAGAAGGTGCGCGCGGACATGGCTCGTCAGGCCAGTATAGCCACGCCCCGCGGGATTGCAACGGGGTCCCGACGACGACCTCCCCGGCCGTTGAGGCGCCGGGCCGCTTCGGCTATAGAGGCCCCGATGAAGAAACGGCTTCGCCTCGCCCGGCCGCCGGAGGGGGTCTTGCGGGAGCTCGAGCAAAGGCTCGGGGTTTCCCCGCTTCTGGCGCGGCTGCTCGCCAACCGCGGCCTCACCACGGCCGAGGCGGCGCGCTCCTTTCTCACCCCTGCCGCCCCCGACCGCCTGCGCCCCCCCAGCGGGCTCAAGGACCTGGAGCCGGCCCTCGAGCGCCTGGCCCGGGCCGTGCGCGGCCGGGAGCCCATCCTCCTCTTCGGGGACTACGACGTGGACGGCGTGACCGCCGCGGTGCTGCTCGAGGGGTTCCTCACCGCCTGCGGCGCCCGCGTCGCCCGCTACCTCCCCCATCGCATCGAGGACGGCTACGGGCTCAAGCCCCGGCACATCCGCGAGGCGGCGCGCGGCCGGGGGATCCGGCTCGTCGTCACCGTGGACTGCGGCTCCTCGAGCCATGCGGCGATCCGCGAGGCGGCCGCCGCCGGCATCGAGGTCATCGTCACCGACCACCATGCCGTCGGCGCCGAGCTGCCGCCCGCCCTGGCGGTCATCAACCCCCGCCGGCCCGACTGCGGGGCGGGGCTGGGCCACCTGGCCGGCGTCGGTGTCGCCTTCTACCTCGCGGTCGCTCTGCGCCGCCGGCTGCGCGAGGAGGGCTTCTGGGACGGGCGGCCCGAGCCCAACCTCCTCGCCTGGAGCGATCTCGTCGCCCTGGGGACGATCGCCGACCTCGCCCCCCTCACGGCGGAGAACCGCATCCTCACCCGCATCGGGTTAGGCCGCCTCGCCCGCTCCCCACGCCCCGGCCTCGAGGCCCTCAAGGCCGCCGCGGGCCTCGCCGCCGACGGCGGCGTGAGCGGCGAGGAGGCGGCCTTCCGCTTGATCCCGCCGCTCAACGCCGCCGGCCGCCTCGAGCATCCGCAACTCGCCGCGGAGCTGCTCACGGCCCGGGACCCCGCCGCCGCCGGCCGCCTGGCCCGGCGGCTGACGGAACTCAACCGCGCGCGCCGCGAGCTGGAGCGGGCCGTCCTCGCCGAGGCCGAGGCCGAGATCGCCTCCCGGCCGGAGCGGCTCGCGGGGAAAACCCTGGTGCTCGCCCGGCCCGGCTGGCACCCCGGGGTGATCGGCATCGCCGCCGCCCGCCTCGCGGAGCGTTATGCGCGGCCGGTGGTGCTGGTCGCGCTCGCGGGCGACCGGGGCCGCGGGTCGGCACGGTCCCTGCCCGGCATCGACCTCGCGGCCTGCCTCGGCGCCTGCCGCGGGCACCTCGAAGCCCTGGGCGGGCACGCGCAGGCGGCCGGGCTGGAAATCGCGGCCGGCCGGCTGGAGGCCTTCCGCGAGGCGTTCGAGGAGGTGGTCGCCTCCGCCGGTGCGGAAGGGGCCCTCGATCCCGCCTGGTCGGTCGACGCCCCCCTGGAAATCGACGACATCGCCGCCTCCACGCTCGCCGAGATCGAGGCCCTCACCCCCTTCGGCACCGGCAACCCCGAGCCGCTCTTTGTCGCCCATGAGGTCGAGGCGGTCGCTGCGACCCGGCTGGCCCAGGGGCACCTCCGCCTGCGGCTGCGCCGCGCCGGCTCCGGGGAGCGGGGACGAACGCTCTCCGCTGTCTGGTTCCGGCCCGACCCGCGGGCGGCCGAACGCGGCCGCTTCGCCCGCCTCCTCTACCGCCTGCGCGCCGGCCGGGGCCATGGCCCCTCCCCCGAGCTGCTCGTGGAAGACGTCGACCCCACCTAAAGGCCCCCGGCGGCTTTTTTTTCTTGAATGTTGCCGTCTTCTCCGGTAGGAAGGGGGAATGGACCGTCGCCGCGCGGTCCCGATGCACACGAGCCCACGACGAAGGAACGGCGTTTCATGGCCAAGGTCTTCCGACCCAGCACGAGGGAATCCTCGATCCTCTCCAAGATCGAATCGAACAAGGAACACAAGCGCAGGCTCGCCCTGAACAGCCTCCGGGAGTGCGTGGAACCTCTGGCCAACGCCATCTCCATGAAGCTCATCGAAAACGGCCTCGTGGAGACCACCAACAAGAACGGCCTTGAGGAACAGATCCGCCTCTGCCTGGAACAGCTCACGCGCGCCAGCGATTTCGACATCGACTACCAGATCGCCCCGGTGCGCAACCTCGTCCCCGACGGCAACGTGGTCAGCCTCTATGTGACCGCCTTCATCATCGAGAAGCTCCTCGCCCACAAGGACGTGGTGGACATCTTCGGCGCCGACGAGGAGATCTACGGCACGGTCAACCAGCAGGTGAAAAAGCACATCCCCGTCTGATGTCCGCCCTCTCGGTCCCGCGGCTGGTCAACGGGCCGCTGGAAGATCCGGTGCTGTTCTGGCCCTTCGCGCACCGGCGCCGCGGGCTGCTCTTCGACCTGGGCGACCTCTCCGCCCTCGCCCCGCGGGACCTCCTGAAGGTCACCCACGCCTTCGTCAGCCACACCCACATGGACCATTTCATCGGCTTCGACCGCCTGCTGCGCCTGCATCTCGGCCGGGGCTCGGAGATCGTTGTCGCCGGGCCCGCCGGGTTTCTCGGCCACCTCGAGGGCAAGTTCGCGGCCTATTCCTGGGACCTCATGGATCGCTTCGCCGCGGGGCTCCGGCTGCAGGCAATCGAAGTCCATGCCGCACGGCGCATCGAGCGCTCCTACGAGGGGCGCCTGGGCTTCGCCGCCGGGGAGCCCCGCGAGGCCCCCTTTTCGGGGCTGCTCGTGGCGGAGCCCGCCTTCCGCGTCGAGGCCGCCGTCCTCGCGCACAGCATCCCCTGCCTCGCCTTCGCCGTGAGCGAGCCCTTCCGGGTGCGGGTGCTCAAGACGGGGCTTGCGGCGCGCGGGCTCGCCCCGGGACGCTGGCTGGGGGTTCTCAAGGAGGCGCTCTACGCGGGGGTTTCGGAGGAGACGCCGATTGCGGCGGAGCGCGCCGACGGCCGCGGCGGGCAGGCGATTCCGCTCGGGGAACTCCGGCGCGACGTGGTCCGCATCCAGCCCGGCCGCAAGATCGGCTACGTGACCGACGTGAGCGATCGTCCGGAGAACCGCGAGGCGATCGTGCGCCTCTGCGGGGGGGCGGACCTGCTCTTCATCGAGGCCGCCTTCCTCGACCGCGAGGCCGCGCTCGCGCGGCGCAAACACCACCTCACGGCGCGGCAGGCCGGCGAGATCGCCGCCCTGGCGGGCGCGCGCGCCCTGTGCGTGATGCATCTTTCGCCGCGCTACGAGGGCCGCGAGGCGGACGTGGAACGCGAGGCGCTCGCGGCCTTCGAGGAGACCCGCGCCCGCCTCAGGCCGCCCTCCGGTACCCCCGGATGCGTCGGCCGGCCACCCAGCGCAGCAGGCCGGCCGCATGGCGCAGGCTCGCCCTGATCCCCGTCGCCGTCAGCCGCACGAGGGCGCGCACGGTGCCGACTTCCCGCACCTGCCGCAGGTCGGCGAAATACTTCCAGCGCGCGCTGTCCCCGTAGACGTAGTCCACGATCGCCCGCCGCACCGCCTCGTCCTCGTCCTCGAAGCGGCAGCCGACCCGCACGCCGCCGCCGAAGGGCTCGATGCGCACCAGCCGGAGGGGCAGCCGGTGGAGGCGGCCGCTGCTGTCGAGGGCCTCGAGCTCGAGCCGCCCGGAGAGCAGCGGCGCCCGGTCGGCGATCTCGAAGCCGGCGCCGGTGACCGAGAGGTCGCGCAGGACGGCGTCGACCCGCGTCCCCCGCCGGCGGTCGACGAGATGGACCCCCTCGCGCGGGGTGATGCGGTGGGTGCGGCGCAGCTGGCGCCGCTCCCAGACGACCCCCAGGCAGCAGACGACGAGGAAGAGGTTGAAGGTGTTCCAGCACAGGCAGATGGCGATCGTGTCGAGCAGCACCGGCCGGTTCAGGTAGAGGATGGCCCCGGCGCAGAAGGCGAGCAGGTTGAGAAGCAGCATCAGGTAGAAGGGGGTGGCGAGATGGGTCAGCGTGTCCTGCTCGAGCGAGGCCGTCTTGGGGGTGACCCGGAAGCGCGGGGCGCGCGGCCGCAGGAAGACCGAGAGCACGGCGGGGATCAGGTAGATGCTCTGGATGATCTCGAAGAGCTCGGAGGTGAAGGGGTGGCGGAAGCGGCCGTAGAGGCGGTTGGAGACGAAATAGGAGGCGACCAGGTGCGGGACGGCGTAGGCGAGCACCTGGGCGAGCGAGGCGTTGTAGACCCGCAGGTTGAAGACGAGGAACATGAGCGGGGAGAGAAAGAAGATGAGGCGCGCGAAGCCGAAGAGCCAGAAGAGGCAGGCGTTCAGGTAGCACAGGCGCTGGGCGACGCTCAGGCCCGGCAGCCGCAGGGGGTTGTGGAGGAGCAGGATCTGGATCATCCCCTTCGCCCAGCGGCTGCGCTGGATGATGAAGCTGTCGAAGGACTCGGGCGACAACCCCATGGTCATCGCCTTGTTGAGGTAGAGGCTGCGCCAGCCGGAAGCGTGCAGCCTGAGGGCGGTCCCGGCATCCTCGGTGATCGTGTCCTCGACCAGCCCGCCGATCTCGACAAGCGCCCGCCGCCGGAGCAGGGCGGCCGAGCCGCAGAAGAAGGAGGCGTTCCAGAAATCGAGGCCGAGCTGGATGGCGCCGTAGAACATCTCGTTTTCGCCCGGGCTTTCGCCCGCGGTGCCGAGGTTCTTCTCGACCGGGGTCGGGTTGATGAAGAAGTGCGGCGTCTGCACGGTCGCCAGCCGCTCGTCGGCGAGGAAAAACCCCACGGTGTTCCTGAGGAAATCCCGGGTCGGCACGTGGTCGCAGTCGAGGACGAGCAAAAGCTCCCCCTGCGGGTGCGACTCCCCGAGGCCGGGGTTGCGGGCCGGGGCGGTCCGGCCGCCCCGGGCGTCCTCGACCGCCACCCCCAGGGCGGCGTTGAGGTTTCCGGCCTTGGCGTGGAGGTTGTGCTCGCGCGTGCGGTAGTGCACCCCCAGGGAGGCGGCGAGCTCCCGCAGCTTCCGGGAGCGTTCGCAGGCGGCCGCGGCGCGGCGGGGGTCGGGGTCGTTCAGGCGCTGGGCGGTCCCGCCGTCGTCGAGCACGAAGACCGCGAGTTTCTCGCGCGGGTAATCGAGCTGCACGCAGGCCGTGAGCGTGATGCGCAGGATGTCGAGCGGCTCGTTCAGGGTCGGGACCAGGACGTCGACCGTCGGCCACCGCGCCGGGTCGGCGGGCAGGGGGGCGGGGCGCCGTTCGAGGGGGGCGACGTTGACGAAGAGGCCGATCAGGTGGGTGGCGATCCCGTAGGTCTCGGCGAGGTAGAGCAACAGGAGGAAGATCACGTCCCAGACGCCCGTGTAGGCGAGCGTCTCGAAGGTGCGAAAGGTCCAGTAGCGCAGGCTGAGATAGCCGCCGAGGAGGATGAGCGCCAGCCGGCCGAAATCCCCCGTGCGCGATAGCAGGCGGCCGGCCGCCCCCATCGCGAGCAAGAGCGCCAGGGCAAGCCGGAACTGGTTTTCGTCGGCCAGGGGAAAGGCGGCGCTCACGCCGACCGCGACGAGGAGGGCGAGCGCCGCCGCGGCGGGCGCCCCGGAAGGCGCCCCCGCGGGGCGGCCGGCGCCGGCGGGCCCCGGGCTCATGCGGGGCCCTCGCCCGCCGCGGCCGCCTCGGCCTTCCAGAAGACGGCCACGAGGTCCACGGCGGAGCCCGTCGGGTTTTCGACCTCGACCCCCGCCGGGGCGGCGAGCCGCACCCCCTCGCCCGCGCCAAGCCGCCGCGGGCGGCGGCGCCGGCCCCGGATCCGCACCTCGCCGTTCAGCACGACGAGGTGCAGCGCCTCGTCGCCGGGCTCCCCGAGCCGCGCGCAGGCGCCGGGGTCGAGCGAGAGGCGGCAGGTGAGCCCGCTCGCCTGGGAGTCGAGCCGCGTGAGCGTGCCCCAGGGGTGGGCGACCGTCAGGTGCCGTTCGGCCTCCGGCCGGCCGCGCCGCTTGAGCTCGGCGACGATCTCCTTCACGTCGCGGCTCGACTCGAGATCGGAGATGAACAGGGAGTCCGGGGTCTCGACCACGACGAGGTCCGCGATGCGGTTGACGGCGATCAGCCGGCTGCGCCCCAGGACCAGGCAGCCGCGCGTCTCCCGGGCGATCACGTCCCCCTCGAGCACGTTGCCGCCCGCGTCCTTGGGCAGGAAATCGTAGAGGGACTTCCAGGAGCCGATGTCGCTCCAGCCCAGGTCGACCGGCAGGACGACGCCGCGGGAGGTCTTCTCCATCACGGCGACGTCGAAGGAGACGTCCGGCAGCCGCGCGTACTCCTCGGCGGCGATCGGCCCGGGCCGGCCGCAGAGGGGCTCGAGGCCCGCGAGCAGCTCCGGCGCGTGGCGGGCGAACTCCTCGATCGCCACCGCGGCGCGGAAGGCGAACATGCCGCTGTTCCAGAAGTAGGTGCCGGCCTCGACGTAGCGGCGGGCGGCGGCGAGGTCGGGCTTCTCGACAAAGCGGCGGATGGGCGCCGCCTCGCCTCCTGGGGGTTCGGCCTCGATGTAGCCGTAGCCGGTCTCGGGGTAGCGCGGCCGGATGCCGAAGGCCACGACCCGGCCCTCGGCCGCGAGCCGGAGCGCCCGCGCCAGGGCCTCGTGGAAGGCTTCGCGCCGGCCGATGACGTGATCGGCGGGGAAGACCCCCAGCACCGCCTCGGGCGCCTCGCGGCGGATCTCGAGGCAGGCGCGCAGCACGGCGGCGGCGGTGTTGCGGCCGACGGGCTCGGTGTAGATCCGGCCCGCGGCCGGGACCCCGACCGCTTCGAGGTGGCGGGCGATTTCGTGCTCCTGGTCCGCCCGGCAGACGACGCGCACGGCGGACGCCGGAAACGGCGGCACCAGCCGCCTGAGCGTGCTCTGGATGAGCGAGTCCCGGCCGAGCAGCCGGGCGAGCTGCTTCGGGTGGAGCTCCCGCGAAACCGGCCAGAGGCGCGTTCCGCTGCCCCCGGCCAGGAGCACGGCGAACACGGGCAGGCCGCTAGCGATCATCTCCTCCTCCCTTCCCGGCGGCGGGCAGCCCGGGGCAAACGCCTCAGCCTGCGGCGCAGCGCGTCTCGACGGCCCCCGGGCCGAGCAGCTCGCCCAGCTCGCGGCGCAGCTCCGGCCCCGGCCGCAGGCGGTACTCCTCGGCGAGCTCGATCACCGCCTCCGCGCCGCTCGCCGCGCGCAGGTGGAGAAAGACCCGGCAGTCCCCCCGGTGCCGCCGCAGCAGATCGCGCACCGCGAGCAGGCGCTCGCGGCCGATGCCCTCGAGGTCCAGCCTGAGGTGGACGTGCGCGGGCACAAGCTCCTCGGCCCGCTCGAGGGGGATCACCGACTCGGCGACGATCTTGACCGCCTGCTCCTCGCGCTGCACCTGCCCCTGGACCAGGACGGGCCGGTCCTCGACGAGCAGGTCGGCGGCCGCGGCGAAGAGCCGCGAGAACACCGTCGCCTCGACCGTCCCGTGGGCGTCCTCCAGGGTCACGAAGGCCATGAGGTCCCCCTTGCGCGTCTGGATCGTCTTCGCCTGCCGCACGAGGCCCCCGATCCGGACCGTCGCGCCGTCGGCGGCCTCCTTGATGCGCAGGGCGTCGGTCGTGGCGTAGCGCTCGAGGATCTCCTCGAACCCGTTCAGGGGATGCCCGCTCAGGTAGAAGCCGAGCGACTCCTTTTCGCCCTCGAGCCGCTCGCGCTCGCTTTCCGCGGGGCCGTCGGGGATTTCCGGGGTCGGGACCGGCCCGGCGCAGGAGGCCTCGTCGAAGAGCCGGATCTGGGGGTTGCAGCGCTCGCGCTGGACGCGCTGGCCGTAGTCGAGCGCGGCCTCGAGGGCGGCGAGGAGGCGGGCGCGCCGGGGGTCGGTGCCGTCGAAGGCGCCGCACTTGATCAGGCTCTCGATCACCCGCCGGTTCACCTTGCGCAGGTCGACCCGCTCGCAGAAATCGAAGAGCGAGCGGAACGGCCCCGCGGCGCGGGCCTCGAGGACGGCGTCGATCGCCCCCTCCCCGACGTTGCGCACCGCCATCAGGCCGTAGCGGATGCGGCGGCCGTCCACGGTGAAGGCCTTGTCGCTGCGGTTGATGTCCGGCGGCAAAACCTCGATCCCGTGGGTGCGGCACTCCGCCAGGAATTTCACGATCTGGTCGGTCGAGCCCATTTCGCTCGAGAGCAGCGCGGCGAGAAACTCGACCGGGAAGTGGGCCTTGAGGTAGGCCGTCTGGTAGGCGATCAGCGCGTAGGCCGCGCTGTGGGACTTGTTGAAGCCGTAGCCCCCGAATTTCTCCATCAGGTCGAAGAGGCCGCGGGCCCGGTCGGCCGGCATGCCGCGGGCGACGGCCCCGCGCACGAACCGCTCGCGGTGGGCGCTCATGATCTCGGGGATCTTCTTGCCCATCGCCTTGCGCAGGTCGTCGGCCTCGGCCGGGGTGTAGTCGGCGAGGGCCGCGGCGATCTTCATCACCTGCTCCTGGTAGACGATGACCCCGTAGGTCTCCCGCAGGATGGGCTCGAGCTCGGGCACGAGGTAGTGCACCGCCTTGCGTCCGTGCTTGCGGTCGACGTACTCGTCGACCATGCCCGAGTCGCGCGGCCCCGGGCGGTAGAGGGCGACCAGGGCGATGACGTCGGCGAAGGAGCCGGGCTTGAGCCGGAGCAGCAGGTCCTTCATCCCCGCGCTTTCGAGCTGGAAGACGCCGGTGGTGTCCGCGCGGCAGAGCAGCCGGTAGGTCGCGGCGTCCTCGAGGTCGAGCCGGTCGAGGTCGGGCGGGATCTTGCCCTGGCGGCGGATGAGCTCCAGGGTCGCGGCGATCACGGTCAGGTTGCGCAGCCCGAGGAAGTCGAATTTGACGAGGCCGATTCTCTCCACGGCCTTCATGTCGTACTGGGTGACCACCTCGCCGTTTTTGCCGCGGAAGAGCGGCAGGTAATCGACGAGCGGCCGGTCGGCGATCACCACGCCTGCGGCGTGGGTCGAGGCGTGCCGGGGCAGCCCCTCGAGCACCCGGCTGATGCGGATGAGCTCCTCGTACTCCGGCTTGCGGGCGACGAGCTCGCGCAGCCGCGGCTCCCGCTCGAGCGCCTCGTCGAGGCCGATGTTGATCACGTCGGGGACGAGTTTGGCGATGGCGTCGACCTCGGCGAGCGGGATGTCGAGGGCCCGGCCCACGTCGCGGATGACCGCGCGCGTCTTGAGCTTGCCGAAGGTGATGATCTGCGCGACGTAGTCCCCCCCGCCGTAGCGCTCGACGACGTAGCGGTAGACGTCCTCGCGGCCCTCGATGCAGAAATCGACGTCGATGTCCGGCAGGCTCTTGCGCTCGGGGTTGAGAAAGCGCTCGAAGAGCAGCCCGTGGGCGAGCGGATCGAGGTCGGTGATGCCCAGGCAGTAGGCGACGAGGCTGCCGGCGGCCGAGCCCCGGCCGGGTCCGACGGGGATGCCCTTTTCCTTCGCGTAGCGGATGAAATCGGCGACGATGAGGAAATAGCCGGCGAAGCCGGTGCGGCGGATGACGTCGATCTCGTAGTCGAGGCGCGCGCGGTACGCCGCCTCCTCGGCCTCGGGGTTTCGCGCCTGGACGCGCCGCCAGACGTGGCCGAAGCCCTCCCGGGCCTTCTGCTCGAAGAGCGCCTCGGCCGAGCCCCCCTCGGCGGCGACGAAGCGCGGGAAGTGGTGGGTCTCGAAATCGAGGCGGATGCGGCAGCGCCGGGCGATCTCCACGCTGTGGGCGAGGGCCTCGGGCAGGTCGCGGAACTGCTCCCGCATCTCCGCGGGCGACTTGAAGTAGAGCTGGTCGGTCCGGAAGCGGAGCCGGTCGGCGTCCCGGACGGTCTTGCCGGTCTGGATGCACAGGAGCACGTCGTGGGCGCGCACGTCCTCGGGGGAGAGGTAGTGGCAGTCGTTGCTCGCGACCAGGGGAACGGACAGCCGGCGGCCGAGCTCCACGAGGGCCGCGTTCACCCGTTCCTGGTCGGGAAGGCCGTTGTGCTGGAGCTCGAGGTAGAAGCGCCCCTCGCCGAAGAGATCGCGGTAGAAGCGCGCCGCCTCCTCGGCGAGGTCGGGGCGGCCCTCGAGGATGCGGCGCGGGATCTCCCCGTGCAGGCAGGCCGAGAGGGCGATCAGGCCCCGCGAGCATTCCCGGAGAATCTCGCGGTCGATCCGGGGCTTGTAATAGAAGCCCTCGAGCTGGGCGGCGGTCGCCAGCCGGCAGAGGTTGCGGTAGCCCTCGTCGGTCTCGGCGAGCAGCACGATGTGGCTCATCTCGCGCTGGTCGGCGGGGTTGCGGTCGAGCCGGCTGCGGGGGGCGAGGTACATCTCGCAGCCGATGACGGGCTGGATGCCGGCGCGGGTCGCCTTTTCGTAGAACTCCACCGCGCCGAAGAGGACGCCGTGGTCGGTCATGGCGACCGCGGGCATGCCGAACTCCACCGCGCGCCGGACGAGGTCGTCGATCCGCACGGCCCCGTCGAGCAGGCTGTACTGGGTGTGCACGTGGAGGTGGACGAAATCGCTCATGGAACCTCAGGCGGCGGCCGGCCGGGGCCGCCGCCGGGCCGGAACCGCGCCGGGCCGGGTGCAGGGGGTCGGGGAGCCGCCTACTCGAGGCGGTAGTTCGGGGCCTCCTTGGTGATGATCACGTCGTGCACGTGGGACTCGCGGATCCCGGCGGCGGTGATCTTGATGAAGCGGCCCTTGCGGCGCAGCTCCTCGAGCGTCCGGCAGCCGCAGTACCCCATGCCCGCCTTCAGCCCGCCCACGAGCTGGAAGAGGTTGGCCTGGAGGGAGCCGCGGTAGGGGACGCGGCCGACGATGCCCTCCGGGACGAGCTTGTCGCCCTCGGCGTCGTCGTCCCCGAGGCTGTAGCGGTCGCGACTGCCCTTCTTCATGGCCTCGATCGACCCCATGCCGCGGTAGACCTTGTAGCTGCGGCCCTGGTAGAGGATCAGCTCGCCGGGGCTCTCCTCGGTGCCGGCGAAGAGCCCCCCGATCATGACCGAGTGGGCGCCGGCGGCGAGGGCCTTGGTGATGTCGCCGGAGAAGCGGATGCCCCCGTCGGCGATGAGAGGCACCCCGGTCTTCTCGGAGACCGCCCGGCAGTTCATGATCGCGCTGAGCTGCGGGACGCCGACGCCGGCCACCACCCGCGTCGTGCAGATGGAGCCCGGGCCGATGCCGATCTTCACGGCGTCGACCCCGGCCCGGATCAGGTCGCGCGCCCCCTCGGCGGTGGCGACGTTGCCGGCGACGAGCTCGATCTTCTTGAAGTTGCGCTTGAGGTACTTGACGGCCTCGATCACGTTCTTCGAGTGGCCGTGGGAGGTGTCGATCAGGATCACGTCGGCCCCGGCCTTGAGCAGGCTGTCGGTGCGCTCCTCCATGTCCGCGCCCACCCCCACGGCCGCCCCCACGCGCAGCCGGCCGAGGGCGTCCTTCGAGGCATTCGGGTATTTCCGGATCTTCTCGATGTCCTTGATGGTGATCAGCCCCGTCAGCCGGCCCTTGCGGTCGACGACGAGGAGCTTCTCGATGCGGTGCCGGTGGAGGAGCTTCTTCGACTCCTCGAGGCTGATGCCCTCGTGGACGGTCACGAGGTGGTCCTTGGTCATCACCTCGGCGACCTTCTTGTCCAGGTCGGTCTCGAAGCGCAGGTCGCGGTTGGTGACGATGCCGACCAGGCGCTCGCCCTCGACCACGGGAACGCCGGAGATGCGGTACTGCTCCATCAGGCGGAGCACCTCGGCCACCTTCTGGTCGGGGTGGATGGTCACGGGGTCGACGATCATGCCGCTTTCGGACTTCTTGACCTTGTCGACCTCCATGGCCTGTGCCCGGATGTCGAGGTTGCGGTGGATGAAGCCGAGGCCGCCCTCGCGGGCCATGCTGATCGCCGTCTCGGCCTCGGTGACGGTGTCCATGGCCGCGCTGACGATCGGCAGGTTGAGCCGGATGCGGCGGGTGAGCTGGGTCTGGACGGAGACGTCCTTGGGCAGCACCGCGGAGTAGCGCGGCAGCAACAGAAGGTCGTCGAACGAATAGGCCTCTTCGGGCGCAAGGGTCGGCATGGGGCACTCCTTTGCGAGCGGTGGCGGTGGCTGGTGAATTAGCAGATGGCCCCGGCTTTGGCAACCCCGCCCGGCGGCCGGCGGGAAGGCCGGAAAACACCAGATTTTCAGGCAATTGGATCGACCCCGGCGTTGACTTCGACGCCGGCGGTGCTATGATGCGGGGCCATGCTGCTCGCGATCAATCCCCAGAACCCCCAGCCGCGCCTGATCCGCAAGGTCGTGGAGATCCTGCGGGCGGGGGGCACGGTGATCTACCCGACCGACACGGTCTACGGCATCGGCTGCGATTTGATGAACCTGCGGGCGATCGAGCGCATCTACCAGATCAAGCGCCGCGAGAAATCGAAGCCCTTCAGCTTCATCTGCTCGGACCTCACCCACATCAGCCGCTACGCCAAGGTGACGAACTGGGCCTACCGGACGATGCGGCGGCTGCTCCCCGGGCCCTACACCTTCATCCTCGAGGGGTCCCGGCTCGTGCCCAAGATTCTCCTCACCAAGCGCAAGACGGCAGGGATCCGCGTCCCGGCGAACGAGATCTGCCTCGCCCTCGTGCGCGAGCTGGGCAACCCGATCATCTCGACGAGCGCGGCGACCGAGGAGGGGGAGATCCTGAACGACGCCTCGCTCCTGCACGACCTCTTCGGCCGGCAGGTCGACGCGGTGATCGACGGCGGCCCGGCGCCGGGCGAGCCCTCGAGCGTGGTCTCCCTGATCGGGGACACGCCGCAGATCCTGCGGCGCGGGGCGGGGGACGTGAGCCTCTTCGCCTGAGCCCCGCCGGCGTCACCCCCCGGCGTTGTCCTCTTCGACCGCCTCGAAGAGGCGTTCCTGAAAATCGGGGATGGCGGCGGAGATCCGCGTCCAGGCCGGCAGCAGCGGGATGCCGACCGGGTCCTCCACGAACTCGGCGATCGCGCAGCGCAGCGACTCCACGAACGCCTCCACGGCCTCCACCTCCGCGTGCCGGTCGAAGGAAAGCCCGTTGATCAGCGAGACGGCGTGGTATTTCTCGATCGCCACCCGCGCCTCCTGGATGTAGGCCGCCAACAGCGTGCGGAAGAAGGCGTTGCTCAGGACGGCCCCCTCCTGGGCCAGCACGCGGAAGAGGGCCATGGCGATGTCGCAGGCCATGCGCATCAGCCCCTCCTCCGGTTTCTTCTTCTCGAGCCCCTGGTGCTTGTGCTCGTAGGTCTCGGCGATCTCCACCTGGCAGATGCGGTTGACCGAGGCGCGCTGGTAGATCTCGCTCAAAAGCGACACCTCCAGGCCCCAGGTGGGCGAGATGCGGATCCCCATGGCGAGGCCGGCGATCAGGGCGAACTCGCCGGAGAGGGCGTAGCGGAAATTGCCCAGGTAGTTCAGGAAGGCGCTCCTGCCGAGGATGCGCGCCAGCGTCTCGACGAGCGGGGAGTAGAAGAGCCGGGTCACCCGGCCGTAGAGCCGGTCGGTCACCCGCGCGTAGTAGCCCTTGGCGAACTCGAACTCCGTCGCCGGGTGGACGACGGGGTAGACGAGCCGGGCGAGCATCTCGCGGCGGTAGTTCAGGATGTCGCCGTCGTGGGTGGCGACGGCGTAGACCTCGCGCTCGGAGCAGACGTAGCCGAGCGTCATCCACACCGAGCGCCCCTTGCCCGGGTGCTCGAGCTGGAATTCGTTCTCGCGGAGCTCCCGGTAGAGCGCCTGCAGCCGCGGCCCGTCGTGCCAGACGATCTTCACCGGGCAGGAGAGCCCCGCCATGCGCCGCCGGGCCTCTTCGAACTCCCCGCGGCCGGCGCGGTCGAGGGAGAGCACGACGGCGTGGAGGTAGGGGACCTGCCGGAGCTCCTCGAGGATGAGCGGCATGGCCGGCGTCTCGAACTCGCTGAAGAGGGCGGGCAGCAGGAGAACGATCTTGCGCCGGCGCGCGATCCGGCGCAGTTCGGCCTCGAGGTCCTCGATGGGGCGGTCCCGCAGGCGCTGCAGGACCGTGACGGGTCCGGTCTGCCAGAAATCGGCCATGGGGGGTCCTCCCTTCGTCGGGGCCGGCGGCTAGGGGCGCGGGTCCGCCGGGCCGGCATCGAGCGCGGCGAGCAGGCGGAGCACGGCCGCGTTCCACCCCCGGGCGCCGCCTTGGCGCTCGCGCAGGAGCCCGGTGAGGTCGCAGGGCACGAAGCCGCCCTCCGGCCGCGGCAGCAGAACGGGACGGTCGACCGCCGCGAGCAGGGGGAGGTCGTTTTCGCCGTCGCCCAGGCCGATCGTGCGCAGCGGCGCGGGCAGATGCGGCGCGATCAGGGCCACAAGCCGCCGCACCGCCGCGCCCTTGTCCACGCCCGCGCCGATCAGATGGAAAAAGCGGCCGCCGCGGGTGACGGCAAGCCCCCGGCGGGCGGCGGCGGCGGCGAGCTCCGCGGCCCGCTCCGGCCCTTCGAACCAGAACGGCTCGCTCGCCTCCCGCCGGCGCGCGAGCGCCGCCTCCTCGGCCGGGAGCCCCGTCCGCCGGGCGATCTCCGCGACGCCGGCGTCGCCGAAGCCGCGGGCGCCCAGGGCCCGCCCCGGCCCCGCGAGAAAACGCCGCAGCCGCTCGTAGGCGACGCCGCAGCGGATCACGCGGCAGCCCCCCTCGCGGCGCCCCTCCGCGAGGGGGATCCCGCGCCAGCCCTCGGGGATGCAGCAGGCGGCCCCGTTCTCGACGATGAAGGGGTCCGCGAGCCCCAGCCGCCGGCGGAGACGCTCGACCTCGTCGCGGGTCTTGCTGGAGCAGGGGATCAGCGGGATGCCGCGCCGGCGGATCTCGGCCAGCGCCGGCGCGGCATCCGCGAAGCCGTAGTCGGCGTCGAGGAGTGTCCCGTCGAGGTCGGTGAAGACGAGGAGGCTTCCCCCCATTTCCGGCGCTCCGAAACGCAAAGCCCCGCCCCGGCTCTCCGGGGCGGGGCTCCGCTGTCTGCCGGGGCTCCGCGAAGCCCTATTCCTTCATCTTCTCCTGGAGGTTCTCGCGCAGGAGCTCGCCGAAGGTCGTGGTCGCCGAGGTCGACTGCCCCATGCTGCTCACGTACTCGTTCAGCAGGCTCTGTTCGCGCTCGACCTCCAGCCGCTTGATGGAGAGGCCGATGCGGCGCTCCTCGCTGTTGATGGTCATCACCTTGGCGGTGATCGCCTCCCCCACCTGGAAGCGGCCCACGGGGGTCTTGATCTTCTCCTTGCTGATCTCGGAGACGTGGACCAGGCCCTCGATCCCTTCCTCGAGCTCGACGAAGACCCCGAAATCGGTCACGTTGGTCACGGTGCCGGTGATCTCGCTGCCCACGCGGTAGCGCGTGTGCACGCTCTTCCAGGGGTCCTCGGTCAGCTGCTTGATGCCGAGCGAGAAGCGCTCGTTTTCCTTCTCGATGTCGAGCACGATCGCCTGGACCACGTCCCCCTTCTTGTAGAGCTCCGAGGGGTGCTTGATGCGCTTGGTCCAGGAGATGTCGGAGATGTGCACGAGGCCGTCGATGCCCTCGTCGATCCCGATGAAGATGCCGAAGTCGGTGATGTTCTTGATCTTGCCCTCGATCGTCGTCCCCACGGGGTATTTCTCGGCGACGACGTCCCAGGGGTTGGGGGCGATCTGCTTCATGCCGAGCGAAATGCGCCGCGCGTCGGGCTTGATGTCGAGCACCACCGCCTCCACGGTCTCGCCGATGGAGACGATCTTCGAGGGGTGGCGGACCTTGCGCGTCCAGGACATCTCCGAGACGTGGATCAGCCCCTCGATGCCGGGCTCGAGCTCGACGAAGGCCCCGTAATCGGTGAGGCTCACGACCCGGCCCGTCACCCGGGTGCCCGCGGGGTACTTCTGGGCGGCGAGCGTCCAGGGGTCGGGGGTGAGCTGCTTGAGGCCGAGCGAGACCCGCTCCCGCTCGAGATCGAGGTGCAGCACCTTGACCTGCACGGCGTCGCCGATCTTGAAGAGGTCCGAGGGGTGCTTGATCCGCCCCCAGGACATGTCGGTGATGTGCAGCAGGCCGTCCAGCCCGCCCAGGTCCACGAACACGCCGTACTCGGTGATGTTCTTGACCACGCCGGGCATGACCTTGCCTTCCTGGATCGTGGCGAGCGTGGCGGCGCGCTTGACGGCGCGTTCCTTCTCGAGGAGCACGCGGCGGGAGAGGACGATGTTGCTGCGCTTGCGGTTGTATTTGAGGATCTTGAAGTCGAAGGTCTTGCCGACCAGCTCGTCGAGGTTGCGCACCGGCCGCAGGTCCGCCTGCGAGCCGGGCAGGAAGGCGGGCACGCCGATGTCGACCGAAAAGCCGCCCTTGACGCGGTTGGTGATCGTCCCGGTGATGGTGCCGTCCTCGTCGTGGCAGCGCTTGATCTTCTCCCAGACCTTGATGTTGGCGGCCTTCTCCTTGGAGAGGATGACGCGCTCGTCCTCGTCGTCCCACCACTCGACCATGACATCGACCCGCTCGCCGATGCGGGCGGTGATGGAGCCGTCCTCGGCGCGGAATTCCTGGATGCGGATCTGGCCCTCGGACTTGTAGCCGATGTCGACCATCACCCAGTCCTTGTCGACCGCGGTGATGACCCCGCTGACGACCTCGCCTTCCTTGAACTGCCCGAAGCTGTCCTCGTAGAGGTTCATCGATGGCTCGGCGGCTTCGGCGCCCTCGCGGGCGCCGCCCCCCTCCGCCGGTGCTCCGGACTCCGGCTGCGGCCGGCTCGCCTCGTGTTTGCTGTCGGTTGGGTCGTGAACCATGATCCCCCGTGTCCCCCTTGCCCTGAATTCGCGCCCCCGGGATGCGCAAAACTCGACTCTTGTAACAAAGACGGGGCGAAATGGAAAGGGAAAAATGGGTCGCACCCGGGCGGCGGGCCCCCCGTCAGCCGTTTCGCGGCGGGGCGAGCCGGGCCTGCACGCGGCCGAGCATGGCCTCGACCACCTGCTCGAGGGTGAGATCGGAGGAATCGATGAGGATGGCGTCCGCCGCCGCCCGCAGCGGGGCGACGGCGCGCTCGGCGTCGCGGCGGTCGCGGCGGCGCAGCTCGTCGCGCACGGCCTCGAAGCGCAACCCGGACCGCTCCCCCCCCATCTCCGCGTAACGCCGCCGGGCGCGCGCCTCCTCGGAGGCGGTGAGGAAGAACTTGAGGTCCGCCTCCGGGAAGACCACGGTGCCCATGTCCCGGCCCTCGAAGACCGCCCCCTTGCCGCGGCCGAGGTCGCGCTGGAGACCGAGGAGGCCGGCCCGCACCACGGGCCGGGCCGAGATCGCCGAGGCGAGCTGCGCGATCTCGGGGGTGCGGATGGCCTCGGTCACGTCCTCGCCGTCGACCGTCACGCGGGCCGGGCCCTCGGCCGGGGCGGGGGCGAAGCCGATCGTCGGCGCGGCGAGCAGCCGGCCGAGCGCCGCGTCGTCCTCGGGGTCGATGCCGCGGGCGCGGGCCGCGTAGGCGACCGCGCGGTAGAGGGCCCCGGTGTCGATGTGCCGGTAGCCCAGGCGTGCGGCGAGCCGGCGGCTGGCGGTCGTCTTTCCCGCCCCGGCCGGCCCGTCGATCGTGATCAGGAGCTTCGTCTCCGCGGGCATGGGCGGCGCCTCACCGGCCGAGAACCGCACGCAGGGCGTCGAGAAAGCGGCGGTTCTCCTCGGGGCGCCCCACGCTCACCCGCAGGTGGCGGGGGTAGCCGTAGGAGGCGAGCGGCCGCACGATCACCCCGCGCGCAAGCAGCCCTTCGTAAACCGGCCGGGCCTCGCCGGGGAGTGCGAACATGAGGAAATTCGCCTCGCTCGGCAGGCAGAAGAGCCCCAGGCGCTCGAGCCCCTCGCGCAGGAAATCGATCCCCTCGTGGACGACCCGCCGGCTCTCCGCGAGGAAGGCCTCGTCGTCGAGGGCCGCCTCGGCGGCCACCTGGGCGGCGCGGTTCACGTTGAAGGGCGGCCGCACGCGGTGCAGCACGGCGGCGAGCCCGGCCGGCATGAGGCCGTAGCCGACGCGCAGCCCCGCGAGCCCGTAAGCCTTCGAAAAGGTTCGGAGGACCACGACGGGCCGCGGGCCCTCGAGGAGGGGCCGGGGGTCCGCTTCCCCGGGGTCGCGCACGAACTCGATGTAGGCCTCGTCGACCACGGCGATCACCTCGGCGGGCAGGCGCGCAAGGAAGCCGGCGAGCGCCTCCCGGCCGATCCGGTGGCCGGTCGGGTTGTGCGGGCTGTTCAGAAAGACGATCCGCGTCCGCGCGCCGACGCGCCCGGCCATCGCCTCGAGGTCGGTGCGAAAGTCTCTCAGCGGCACCGGGACCGGCACCGCGCCCGAGGCGCGGGCCTCGATCTCGTAGATGGCGAAGGCGGGCGCGGGCAGGAGGACCTCGTCGCCGGGCTGGAGAAACGCCCGCGCGAGGAGGGCGAGGATCTCGTCGGAGCCGTTGCCCAGAACGACCTGCTCGGGCGCAAGGCCCAGGCGGCGGGCGATCTTTCGCGTCAGGCGGTACCCCGTGCTGTCGGGGTAGCGGTGGAGCGTTTCCAGGGACGCCGCGAGCGCCGCGAGCGCCCGGGGCGAGGGGCCGAGGGGGTTTTCGTTCGAGGCGAGCTTGACCGAACCGGTGATGCCGCGCTCGCGCTCGAGCTCCTCGATCGGCTTGCCGGGGACATAGGGCGGGATGGCAAGGATGTGGGGGGGGACGGCAAGCGTCATCGCCGGGTTCCCGTGGCCTTCCGGGGCGGGGGCTCCCGCCCGCTCAGGATCCCGCGGCCGCCTTGCGGCCGACCTCGAGGGCCTTCAGGTTCAAGGGGATCAGCTTCGCCTTTTCGGCGAACTTCGCCTGCACCGCCCGCTCGAGGGACTCGAAGGGGACGACCGCGCTGCGGGCGACGAAGGCCGCAAGCGCGATGATGTTGGCCGTCTTCACGTTGCCCAGCTCCTGCGCCAGCTCCACGATCGGCACCCGGAGCTCGTCGACGTCGCTGCGGCCGCTGCCGACGGGGATGATCGAGGCGTTCACGAAGATCACCCCGCCCGGTTTCACGGTGGGCGCGAATTTCTCGAGCGAGGGGCGGTTCATGGCGACAAGATGCAGGGGGTTGCGGATGATCGGCGAGCCGATCGGCCGGTCGCCCAGGACGACCGTGCAGTAAGCGGTCCCGCCGCGCATCTCGGGGCCGTAGGAGGGGATCCAGACGACCTCGAAGCCTTCGAGCATCGCGGCCTGGGCGAGGATCTGGCCCATGAGCATGACGCCCTGGCCGCCGAAGCCGGCGAATTGCACCTCACGCTGCATGCGCGCTCCTTTCCGCGGCGCCCGGGTCGCGCCGCCCCTCCTCCGGGGTCTTGAACACCCCGAGCGGGTAGTAGGGCAGCATCTTCTGCTCGGCCCACGAGAGCGCATCGAGCGGGGTCAGGCCCCAGTTCGTCGGGCAGGTGCTGATGAGCTCGACCAGGCTGAAGCAGGTGTTCTCCGCCTGGTAGGCGAAGGCCCGGCGGATCGCCTTGCGGGCGCGCTGGATGTACTTCGGCCGGATGAGCGCCTCGCGCACGATGTAGCCCGGCGTCTCGAGGGCGGCGAGGAGCTCGGCCACCTTCACCGGCATGCCGGTCTGGGCCGGCTTGCGGCCGAAGGGCGAGGTCGTGGTGCGCTGCTCGGGAAGGGTGGTGGGTGCCATCTGGCCGCCCGTCATGCCGTAGACCGCGTTGTTGATGAAAACGGTGGTGAACTTCTCGCCGCGGTTGGCCGCGTGGATGATCTCGCTCATGCCGATGCTGGCGAGGTCGCCGTCCCCCTGGTAGGTGAAGACGATGAGGTCCGGCCGCACGCGCTTGAGCCCGGTGGCGATGGCCGGGGCGCGGCCGTGGGCGGCCTCGATGAAATCGAAGGTGAAGTAGTTGTAGCAGAGCACCGCGCAGCCGACCGGCGCGACGCCCACGGTGCGGCCGCGCAGGCCGAGCTCGTCGATCACCTCGGCCACGAGCCGATGGGCGATCCCGTGGGTGCACCCCGGGCAGTAGTGGGTCGGGACATCGGCCAGGGCCTGCGGCCGGTGAAAGCTCTTTCCCATGATCGATCGCCTTCCCTTCGCATCCGCCGGGACGGCGGGGAGCGCACGTCCCCGGCGGCGGTTGTTGCTCAGGCGGCTTCGCGAAGAACCCGCCGGGCCTCCTCCATCACGTCCTCGGGGGTGGGGACCTCGCCCCCACATTTCCCGTACCAGAAGACGGGCCGGGCGCCGCACACGGCCCACTCCACGTCCTCGACGAGCTGCCCCATGCTCATCTCGACGCTCAAGACCGCCTGGACACGGGGCTGGCCCGCCGCCGCGAAGATCGCCTCCCGCGGAAAGGGAAAAAGCGTTTGGGGCCGGATCATCCCCGCGGGGATCCCCTCCTCCCGCAGCCGGTCGATCGCCGTGCGGCACACCCGGCTCATCGTGCCGTAGCTCACGAGCAAGAGCCGGATCTCGGGGTCGACGGCGTAGCTCTCCCAGCGCACCTCCTCGCGCCGCATGCGCTCGTACTTGGCCTTGAGCTTGAGGTTGTGGGCATTGAGCTCGGAAGGGACGAGGTAGAGGGTGCGGATGAGGTTGCGGCGGTCGCCGCCGCGGCGGTCCATGCCGTTCGTCGCCCAGCCGTCCGGGGAGGGGGGGTCGCGTTTGAGCTGCTCGGGGAACGCGACCGGCTCCATCATCTGGCCGATCAGGCCGTCGCCCAGGATCATGACCGGGTTGCGGTATTTCTCGGCGAGCCCGAAGGCCTCCATCATCATCTCCACGGCCTCCTGGACGCTCGCCGGCGCGAGGACGAGCAGCCGGTAGTCGCCGTGGCCGCCCCCCTTCACGGCCTGGAAATAGTCCGCCTGCGAGGGCAGGATCCCCCCCAGGCCCGGGCCGCCGCGCATGATGTTCACGAAGACGCAGGGCAGCTCGGCCGCGGCGATGTAGCTCAGCCCCTCGCACATGAGGCTGATCCCGGGGCTCGAGGAGGTCGTGAAGACCCGCTCGCCGGCCGCCGCCGCGCCGAAGATCATGTAAGAGACCGCCACCTCGCTTTCCCCCTGGAGGAAAACGCCCCCCACCTCGGGCAGCCGGCGCGAGAGGTACTCGGCCACCTCGGACTGCGGGGTGATGGGGTAGGCGAAGTAATTCCGGCAGCCGGCGCGCACGGCCGCCTCGGCGATCGCCTCGTTGCCTTTCATCAGCACCTTGGCCATGTCAACGGTTTCCTTTCCCCGCCGCCGCGGGGGCGTTGATCTCCTCGATCTCGATGGCCACGTCCGGGCACACCGTACAGCAGATGGCGCAGAAAATGCAATCCTCGGGGCGCGCCTGGAAGGCGGGGAAATAGCCCTTGCGGTTGAGCTCGGTGTGGATCTCGAGCACGTTCTTGGGGCAGGACGCCACACAAAGGCCGCAGCCCTTGCAGCGCTCCCGCTCGATGCGGTGGACATAGGTCGGTTTCATGCCGGGGGGTCTCCTTCCGGTTCTTGCAGGTCCCGGGCCTTCTCCCAGGGGGGCACGAGCTGCCGCCGGATGGGGAGCACGGGCTCCTCCCAGGCGGCGGGGTCGAGTCGGGCGAGCACGCCCTCGGCGACCGCGAGGAAGACGAGCGGCAGCCCCGCGGCGGCGGCGAGCGCCGTCAGGAAGCGCCGCCCCTCGAGGACCTCCTGCGGCCCGGTCTCGTCGATCAGGTTGGGGTTGCCCGCAAGCCCCGTGACCGCCAACCGCGCGGCCTGCTCGATCGCGCCCCGGAGCGCAAGGCAGCGGGGGACGGTGGCCGTTTCCGGGCGAAAGGGGTTCACGACCATGAGCACCGCGGGCGGCCTGGCGGCGAAGGCCGCCCCGAGAGAGGCGAGCACCGTCGCCCCCGCCGGGTCCCCCCCCGCGTCCAGGACGACGAGGTCGAGCGGCCGGCGGATCAACCCCGCGACGGCCGGGCTCACGGCGGGCAGCTCCGATTGGCGCAGGGCGGGGGCCGGGGCCACCACTTCGATGCCGAGCCGCTCCAGCCGCTCGGCCGCCTCGCGCGAGCGGAAGTAGGGGTTCACCACGTCCAGGTCCGCCAGCCCGACCCGCAGCCCTTGGCGGCGGTGGTGGACGGCGAGGTGGATCGCGATCTCGGACTTGCCGCAGCCGTAGTGCCCGGTGATGACCACCACGCCGTTCAAGCGGAGCGCCACGCGTCCCCCCCCGGCCGCCGTTTCGCGGCCCAAAGGCGGCTTTCTATGGGTTTCGCCGCAAGCTGTCAAGCACCGGGGGGCCGCCCCGCCCCCGGGCCGGGGGGGCTCCCGGGCTTGCCGCCCTGCGCCGCAGTCTGCTACAAGGCGCCCATGCCCACCGTCGAGACCGGCCTGGAGCGGCTGCTCGCCGACCCGCCCGCGTGGTTCCGGGGTCTGCGCTTCGGGCTGCTTTGCAACCCGGCCTCGGTCGACCGCCGGCTCCGCCACGCGCGCACGCTCCTCCGGGAGCGCTTCGGGGGCCGGCTGCGCGCCCTCTTTTCGCCCCAGCACGGCTTCTGGGCCGAAAAGCAGGACAACATGATCGAATCCGACGACGGGGTCGATCCCGAGCTCGGGCTGCCCGTCTTCAGCCTCTACGGCAAAACGCGGGTTCCCACCGCCGCGATGTTCGCGGGGCTCGACGCGCTCGTGGTCGATCTCCAGGACGCCGGCACGCGGGTCTACACCTTCGCCTCGACCCTCGCCCACTGCATGGAGACGGCCGGCGCGGCGGGCATCCCGGTGGTGGTGCTCGACCGCCCCAACCCCCTGGGAGGCGCCGAGGTCGAAGGCAACCTCCTGCGGCCGGAGTGCGCCTCGTTCGTGGGCCGCTTTCCCCTGCCGATGCGCCACGGGATGACCTTCGCCGAACTCGGCCGCTGGATCGCCGGCCCCGGGGGCATCGCCTGCGAGCTGCGCTGGATCCCGATGCGCGGCTGGGGCCGCTCGCTGCGCTTCCCGGAGACCGGCCTGCCCTGGATCCCCCCCTCGCCCAACTTGCCGTCCTATGCCGCCGCCAGCGTCTACCCCGGCCAGGTGCTCTGGGAGGGAACCAACGTCTCCGAGGGGCGGGGGACGACCCAGCCCTTCGAGCTCTTCGGCGCCCCTTTCCTCGACGTCCGCGCGCTCGCCGCGCGCTTTCCCGAGGGGAGCCTGCCGGGGGTCTTCCTGCGGCCGGTCGTCTTCGAGCCCACGGCCCAAAAATGGTGCGGCCGCCCCTGCCGCGGCTTCCAGCTCCACGTGACCGACGCCGACCGCTACCGCCCCTACGCGACCACCTTGCGGCTGCTCCAGGCGGTCCTCGCCGCGCACCCGCGGGATTTCGCCTGGCGCCCGCCCCCCTACGAGTACGAGTTCGAGCGCCCGCCGATCGATCTCTTGATCGGGGATGCCGGGCTGCGGCGCCGCCTCGAGGCCCTGGAGCCGGTCGAGCGGCTCGAGGCCTCCTGGCGCGGGGAGCTCGAGGAGTTCCGCGCGGCGAGCCGGGCGGTGCACCTCTACGCGTGAGGGGGACGATGGCCCGCGACAGCCGCCCCGAATGCGTCCCGGCCTGGGGGAGCACCTGGAGCCGGATGGGGTTCGGAAAATGCAAGGTCTGGGCCGAGACGCACCCGGATGGGCGGCCGCTCGCCCGCGGCGGCCGGGTGCGCATCCGCTACCGCCTCGAGGACCCGCGGGACTACCGCGTGCCGGCCGAGCGGCTGCAGCCGCTCGCGGGGCCGCCCCCCGCCCCGGCCGCCGGGGGGGAGGCGGAGGCGTCCGAGCCGGAGGCGATCCACATCTACACCGACGGCGCCTGCTCCGGGAACCCCGGCCCGGCCGGCATCGGGGTGGTGCTCGTCTGCGGCGGGCGGCGGCGCGAGATCTCGGCCTACATCGGCGAGGCGACCAACAACATCGCCGAGTTGACCGCCATCCGCACCGGGCTGGCCGCGGTGCGCGACAAGAGCCGGCCGGTCGTGCTCTACACCGACAGCCACTACGCCTACGGGGTGCTGACGCTCGGCTGGAAGGCGGAAAAGAACCGCGCGCTGATCGCGGCCATCCGCAAGGAAATGCAGGCGTTCCCGAGGCTTACGCTGGTCAAGGTCCCCGGCCACCGCGGTGTTGCCGAAAACGAGCTCGCCGATCGCCTCGCCGTGCGGGCGATCCGGGAGAGGAAAACGGGCTGAGCCCCCGGCGGCCCCGGGGCGGGCCGCCGGAGTCCGGGGGATCGCTTCAGGATTCGCTCTTGCGTTCGCTCTTGAGCGTCTCCAGCTCCTTTTTCAGCTCGGCCACCTCGCTCTTGTATTTTTCGAGCTCATCCGCGGGGACCGAGGAAGGCGGGGTCTCGTCCTTCTTCCAGGTGTCTTTCATCTCGTCGAATCCCAGATAGATGGCCAGCCCCCCTCCCAGAAGCAGCATCGCGGGGATGCTGCCCTTCAACACCGTCAGCAGATCCTGCCACCAGATGCCGATGCCGATGAGCCCCAGGGCCGCCGCCACCGCTCCGCCGATCAAAGTCTTCATAAATCGCCGATCCTCCTTTCCTGCAGCTGATGCGTTTCTTCTGAAACCGGGCTTCCGGGCGCAAACCGGCGCCGGATCGATCGGTTGCGTTGATAACGCTCAAGAATAGCATATCGGGTGCCCCCTTACAAGCCGGTTTGAAAACCGGCGCCGCTTTTGCTACCGTGCCGGCAACCCAAAACCCCGGCCCGCTGCGCCGATCCCCGGTGGCCTCCGCATGAACGCCGAGTCCCCGCCCCTGCCGCCGCTTCGGCGGCAACGCCTGCGAAGGCGGCCCGCGCGTCCGGGCGGCCGCCCGGAAGACCTCTGCCTGCATGCGATCCCCGAGCGCTTCGGCCGGTTCACGGCCCTCGCCCTGCGGCTGTTCTTCTCCGGGGTGCGCTTCGAGGAAAGCCAGCAGGCCCGGCTGCGGGACCTCCCCGGCGAGGCTCTGGTGATCTACGTGGACCCGGCCGGGAGCCTCTTTTCCCTGCTCTTCGCCTGCACCCGCTACGCCGCGCTCGGGCTGCCCGCCCCCCGCGCCCTCCTGGGCTGCGGGGCCGGCCTGGCCGGGTGGGCGGTCGGCATCCGCACCCCGCCCCCGGCGGGTCCGCAGAACGCCGCGGGCGGGGAGGAGGCGGCCGGAGACGGAGGGGATGCTCCCCTTGGCGAGGCCCGCGCCGCCTTCGCCGCGCTCGCGCCCCCGCGGCGGCGCCTTCGCCTGCGCCGCGGCCGGGAGGCCCCCGACGCGCTCGCCGGCCTGATCGCCTTTCACCGCCGCACCGGCCGCCCCGTGCTGCTCGTCCCGCAGATCGTCTTCTTCAGCAAGTCGCCCCCGCCCGGCCGGCTGCGGTGGGTGGACCTCCTCTTCGGCCCCGAGGACCGCCCCGGCCCCCTGCGGCTCCTCTACGGCCTCTTTCACCACCCCGGCCGCGCCTTCGTCGAGGTCTCCTCGCCCATCGATCTTAGCGCGTTCCTCGCCCGCCCCGACCTGGCCGGGCGGCCGCCCGCCTTCCAGGCCGCCCTCCTGGCCGGGGAGATCCTCGACCTCGTCCGGCGCCACCGCCGCAGCATCACCGGGCCGGTGCCGGTGTCGCGCGAGGAGATCCGGGAACGGGTCCTCAACCGGCGGCGCTTCCAGGAATTCCTGCGCGAGCACGCCGCCGCCCGGGGCCTCTCCTGGGACGAGGCGCGCCGCGCCGCCGAGGCCTTCCTCGACGAGATCGCGGCCGACCAGCGGCCCGGGTGGATCCGGTTCTACTCGGGGATCGACGGCTGGATCCTGCGCTCGCTCTTCGCGGGGATCCGCGTCAACCGCGAGGGGCTCGAGGCCGTCAAGCGGCTCGCCGTGCGCGGCCCGGTCGTCTACCTGCCCGCCCACCGCAGCCACGCCGACTACCTGCTCCTCTCCTACGTGGTCTACCACCACGACCTCACCTGCCCGCTCGTCGCCGCCGGCAAAAACCTTTCCTTCTGGCCGCTCGGCCCCCTCTTCCGCCGCGGCGGCGCGTTTTTCATCCGGCGCACCTTCCGGGGGGCGCCGCTCTACGCCCGGGTCTTCGCCGAGTACCTCCACACCGTCCTGGAAGCGGGCTACTGCATCGAGCAGTTCATCGAGGGCGGCCGCAGCCGCACGGGCAAGATGCTCGTGCCGCGGCTGGGGCTGCTCGCCATGCTGCTCTCCGCCTACCGCGACGGCGCCTGCGAGGACTTGATCCTCGCGCCGGTGGCGATCGGCTACGACCGCGTCCCCGAGGAGTCCTCCTACCTGCACGAAATCGAAGGCGGCCAGAAACGCCCGGAGTCGCTCGGCGAGCTGCTGCGGGCCCGCAAGGCGCTCAAGCGCCGGCACGGCGACGTCTACGTCCAGTTCGGCACGCCCGTGTCGCTGCGCGAGCTCGAAAACCGGGAAGGCACCCCGCTTGCGGCCATGGAGCCCGAGGCCTTCCGGGACTTCGTGCGGCGGACCGCCCGGCGGGTCGCCGAGGAGATCAACCGCGCCGGCGTGGTGACCGCCCACGCGCTGGTGGCGGCGGCGCTGCTCCACGCCGGCCGGGAACGCTTCACGCGCGAGGAGGTCCGGCACGGGGTCGAGGAGTACCTCGCCTACCTCGAGGAACGGGGGGTGCGGCTCGCCGACACGCTGCTCACCGACCCCCGCCGGGCCGTGTTCGAGGCCTTCGGGGACTACGTCCAGCGGCGCATCCTCGAGCCCCGCGGGGCCGCCGTCCCCGGCGAGGAAGGCTCCGGGGAAGGCTACCTGTTGCGGCCGATGCGCCGTCCCCGGCTCGAGTACTACAAGAACACCTGCGTCCATTTCTTCCTCCCCGCCGCGTACACGGCGCTGGCGATCCTCGCGCAGGACGCCTTCCAGTTCTCGGCCGAGGGGCTTCCCGCGGAGACGGCCTTCCTGCGCGAGCTGCTCGAGCTCGAGTTCGTCGGCGACCCCGAGCGGCCCGAGGAGGAGCTCGTCGCCGAAAGCCTCGGGTTTTTCGTGCGCCGCGCCGCCCTGGTCCCCCACCCGAGCCTCGCCGACACCTTCAACCTCACCGCGGCCGGCTACCGCACGCTGCGCCGCTTCGCCCTGTTTCTGAAGAGCGCCCTGGAGGCCTACCGCGTCGCCCTCGCCGGGATGCTCCACGACCCGTGCGCTTTCGAGGAACGCGGCCGCGAGCGGGCCCGCGCGCTCGTGGCCCTCGGCCGCACGCTGCTCAACGACCGCGTGATCGACCTGCCGGAGGCGCTCTCGCGCGTGAGCCTCGAGAACGCCGCCGCCTGGTTTGCGGCGCGCGCCGCGCGCGAGGCCGACCGGGAGGCGTGGCTCCACGGCTGCGCGGCGTCGATCGAGCGCGCGCTGCGGGCGCTGCGGGAGGGCGGATGAAGGCCCTGGTCCTCGCCGCGGGCCACGGGACCCGGCTCCGGCCCTACTCGGAGGCGCTGCCCAAGGCCCTCTTCCCCGTCGCGGGCCGCCCCCTCCTCGAGCGGCAGCTCACCGCGCTCGCGCAGGCCGGCTGCGAGGCGGTGGCCGTGAACGCCCACCACCGGGCGGAGGCGATCGAGGCCTTCGTGCGCTCGCGCTCCTGGGGGATCCCCGTGCTGGTGCGGCGGGAGCCGGTGCTGCGGGGGACGGGCGGGGCGATCGCCAACCTGCGCGATTTCTGGGACGGGCGCCCCTTCTTCGTGATCAACGCCGACGTCGTCCACCGCTTCCCCTTGCGCCGCATCTGGGAAACCCACCGCCGCTCGCGGCCGGACGCGACGCTCGTGCTGATCGACGCCCCCGAATGCAACCGGGTGGAGGTCGACGCCACAGGGCACATCCGCGGCTTCGACGCCCCCGGGGCGCCCGGTGCGCTCGCCTTCAGCGGCGTCCAGGTCCTCGAACCCGCCGTCCTCGACTTCCTCCCGGCCGAGGGGTTCGCCCACAGCATCGACGCCTTCCGGGAGATGATCGCCCGCGGCCGGCGCCTCGCCGCCTGGGTCGCCCCGGCCGCGGACTGGGCCGACGCGGGCACGGTCCCGCGCTACCGCGAGATCTGCCGTCGGGAATCGCTCGCCGAGGCCTGGCGGGACGCCTTCGGGGGGGAGCCGCCGCCGGGGGTCTCCTGGACCCCCCTCGCGGGCGACGGCTCCGATCGCCGGTGGTACCGCGTGGGGGACACCCCCCGCACGCTCGTCCTCGCCGACCACGGCCTGAGCCCCCCGGGGGGCGGGGTGAGCGAGGCGGAGGCCTTTGTGCGCATCGGCCGCCACCTGGCGGCGCAAGGGCTGCCCGTGCCGCGCATCCATTTCGCGGAGCCGTTCGCGGGGCTGGTCTGGGTCGAGGACCTGGGCGACCTGCACCTGCAGGAGGCGGCCCGCGGCGCGGCGGGGCCGGCGGAGCGGCTTGCGCTCTACCGCGAGGCGATCGACACGCTGGTCGACTTCTCGCAGCGCGGCATCGAGGGCTTCGACCCCGCCTGGTGCTGGCAGACCCCGCGCTACGACCGGGCCCTCGTCCTCGAGCGCGAGTGCCGCTACTTCGGCGAGGCCTTCCTCGAAGGCTTCGCGGGGCTCCCCTTCGATCGCGGCGCGCTCGCCTCCGATTTCGCGCGGTTGGCCGACCTCGCCGCCGGCGCCGAGCCCGCCGGGCTGATGCACCGCGACTTCCAGTCGCGGAACATCCTCCTCCGGGGCGGCCGCTGCCGCCTGATCGACTTCCAGGGGGCGCGGATCGGCCCCTTCGCCTACGATCTCGCCTCGCTCCTGCTCGACCCCTACGTGGGGCTCGGCCCCGCGGAGCGGGAGGCCCTGCTCGCCTACGCCCTGGAGCGCCTCGCCGCCCGGCGGCCGGTCGACCCCAGGGCCTTCCGCCGCGGGTACTCCGCCTGCGCCGTCGCGCGCAGCCTGCAGATGCTCGGGGCCTTCGCCTTTCTGGCCACGGCGAAAGGCAAGGCCGCCTTCGCCCGCTATATCGAACCCGCCCTGCGGGGGCTCGCGGCGCTCCTCGCGGAGCGCTCCCCCGCGGCCTTCCCGCATCTCGAGGCGACCGTCGCCCGCGCGGCGGAACGCCTCCGTTCCGGGGTCCCGCCGGGGCCCCGCCATCCCGCCGCCGGCTTGGCCGGCGGCCCCTGAGGAGGTGCCCGATGGAGCCCATCGCCGTCATGGTGAACGGGATCCCCGGCCGGATCGCCTCGCAGGTCGCCCTGCGCCTGGCCGCGGACCCCCGCTTCCGGCTCGTCCCCTATGCGCTCACGGGGCCCGACATCGCGGCCGCCGAGCAGCCGATCGGCGCGGTCCGGGTGCGGCTCGTGCGGCCCGAGGCGCGCGAGGCCGCGATCGCCGAGATTCGCGCCGCCTGGCCGGAGGTGCTGTGCGTCGACTACACCCACCCCGCGGCCGTCGTGCCGAACGCCGCCTTTTACTGCCGCCACGGCCTGCCCTTCGTCATGGGCACGACCGGCGGCGATCGCCGGGCGCTCGAGGCGCTGGTCGCCGCCTCCCCCGTCGCCGCCGTGGTCGCGCCCAACATGGCCCGGCCGATCGTCGGCTTCCAGGCCATGATGGAGGCGGCGGCCGAGCGGTTTCCGGGGCTGTTCCGCGGCTTCCGCCTGACGATCGAGGAGAGCCACCAGCAGGGCAAGGCCGACACCTCGGGCACGGCGCGGGCCCTCGTCGCCGTCTTCAACCGCCTGGGGGTCCCCTTCCGCGAGGAGGAGATCCGCCGGGTGCGCGACCCGCAGGAGCAGCGGACCCGGCTCGGCGTGCCGGAGGCCTACCTCGGCGGCCATGCCTGGCACACCTACCGCCTGGTCTCGGAGGACGAAACGGTCTGCTTCGAATTCACCCACCGCGTGAACGGCCGGGACGTCTACGTCCAGGGGACCCTCGACGCCCTGGTCTTTCTGCGCGACCGGCTGCGGGAGGGCGCCCGCGGCCGGATCTTTTCCATGATCGACGTCCTGGAAGGGAAGCCCCTCAAGAAATCGCCCCCGGCGGCCGAAAACACCCCTTGAGGGCAGGCGCCGCCGCGCGTTCCGCCGGTCGGCCGCCTCCCCCCGGGGGGACCGAACGATGGACGATCTCGCCTCACGGCTGCTCGAGGAGCTGCAGGGGTTTTCTGCGCCGGAGGAGGCCGGCCGCGCCGCCGAGGACGGGGCGGCCGAGTCGCAGGATGCCCTGCGGATGCGGCTGGTCGAGGCCGTCTATCTCCTCAACGCCTGCTTTCGCGACGTCCTCTACTGGGAGGGGATGCGGGCCGGGAAGGACAGCTTCCCCCAGCTCGCCGCCGTGCTGCAGGAGCTCGGCCGGGCGCCCTCCGGGGACGGCATCCTGCGCATCCGCCGCCTGCGACCGGCCCCCGGACCCGGCGGGCCGCGGCCCGACCTCGAGGTGCGCCTGGGCGAGCTCCACGTCGACGGCGCGCAGGTGACCGCCCTCATCCGCCGCGCGGGGATCCGCCTGAAGCACCTGGAAGGCCGCTTCTTCAAGGCGGCGGAAATGCTCGCCGCCGAGGGGTTCGATCGGCTGGAGATCCGGCTGCCGGGGGAATCCCCCGAGGCGCTCGACTCCCTCCGCGCCGCCGTGCGCATCCTCGCCGGCCACCGCCAGGCCGCGGAGAAGGGAACGGCGATCCCCTTCGTGCGCGACGGCCGGCCGCGCCAGGTCCTGCCGGTGGCCGACGATCTCGGCCGCCCCGACCCCAACCTGACGCTCCTCGCCGCCGAAAACGACCTCGCGCCGGAGGCCTTGAAGACGATCGTCGCCCGGGTGGCCGGGCTGCTCAAGCGGCCGGAGGGGGCCTCGCTCAGGCGGCAGGCGCCCGACGTCTACCGGGCGATCTTCGCCCTTCGCCGCCTGCGCGAGGCCCTGCGGCGGCCGCCGCTCGAGGTCGGCCGCGAGCGGGCCCCCGCGGCCGGGGCCGAAGCCGGCGCGGCGCCGCACGCCGCGGCCGCCCCCGCCCCGCCGGCGGAGCGCGGGTCCCCCGCGCCGGCCCCCGCGGAGGCTTCGCCGGCGCAGGCGGCCGCCGCCCCCGCCCCGGCCGCCGCGGAGATCGCCGCCGGCCTGGCCGCCTTCTTCGGCCGGCTGCCGGCCGAGCACCGGGCGGCCGCGCAGCGGGGTGCGGAGGGGCTCCTGGGCGGCGATTACGGGGGGCTCGACCTCGGGGGGCTTGGCGAACGGCTCCGCGACATCGGCCGCCTCGTGCAGGTTCTCGAAGCCCGGCCGGCCGCGGCCCCCCTGCTCGAGGGCGTGCTGCAGCGGCTGCAGGAGAACCTGGACCGGCTCCCGGCGGAGACCCTGGGCGACCTCGCCGTGGACAGCGGGCGCCTGAAAATCTGGCGCGACGGCGCCGAGCAGGAGGTCGGCAAGGTGTCGGCACCGATGGCCCGCGCCGTCGACCTCGCCAAGGACCGCGCCGCGGCACGCCGCCGCCTGCGCGCCGGGAGGGACGGGGAGCCGCTCTACCTCGCCCGCGACGCGGGGGCGCTCGCTGCCGCCTTCGAGCTCCCGCCTGAGGAGATGGAGGCGATTCTGCGCCTCTTCCGTTCCTGTTTCGACGGCCGCGGCAACTTCCAGCGGTCGCTCTTCGAGAAGCGCGTGCCCGATCTCGCGCGCTTTCCGAAAAAGGTCTTCGCCGTCCTGTGGGAGTTTCTGCGCGAGATGCCGCGCCGCGCCGACCGGCTGCCCTTCCTGAACGCGCTGCAGCTCGTGATCAAGGAGACGCGCCAGCCGCTTCAGGGCCTGCGCATCGTGCTCGCGGATTTCGTGGGCGACCCGGCGCGGGTCGAATACCCGGACCGCAACGCCCTCATGCTCGCGATCCAGTTCCTGCGGCGCTACAACAAGGAGATCAACGTCGACATCGAACTCACGCCGGAGGAGATCCTCCGGGTGCGGGACGGGCTGGACGAGCGGGCCGTCGCCTACGCCCTCTGGAGGGTGAAGAACGAATCGCGCCGCTTCCTCGCCAAGGCGCAGACGATCCGCAAAAGCCTCGCCGCGGCCCTCGATCCCGCGACGGCCGGGATTTCCGGTCTACCGGCCCGGTTCCTGCTGGCGCTCGAGCGCGAAGAGCACATCCTGCTCGCCCTGGTCGGGGGCGACACGGCCGCCTCGATCCTGCACACCGGGCTGTCGCTCTACGGCAAGGCCGACGCCGCCGTGCACCGCGGGGCCGCCGCCCTCTCCCTGCACGCCGGGCTGCTGCAGCACCTCGCGGTCCTGATCCGCGGCATCGGCCGCATCGGCGGCGAAACCGACCTCCTGCTCCTCGACCAGATCCGCCGCGAGGAGAAAGGCTTCCTCGAGAAAGCCCCCGACGCGCGGACGGCGGCCCTCGTGCGCCGGGTGTTCGGCTGGATCGAGCCGGCGCGCCGGGAGATCGAGGCCCGCCTGCTCGGCGCCCCGCCGCCGGCCGCCGGCCTCGGGGCCTCGAACGTCCTCTCCAGCACGAACACGATCGACCTGTAGGCCGGCCTCAGGAGGAGGCCGCCTCCCGGATCCGCTCCCGCACCCGGGCGAGCGCGCGCTCGAGATGCTCGGCCTGCGGGCCGCCGCCCTGGGCCATGTCGGGGCGCCCGCCCCCGCGGCCGCCGACCGTCGCTGCCGCCTCCTGGACCAATCTCCCGGCGTGGAACTTCCCGGTGAGGTCCGCGGTCACCCCCGCGGCGACAAACGCCTTGCCGCCGGCGACGCTGCCCAGGACGCACACCCCGGAGCCCAGCCGCTCCTTGAAGCGGTCGAGCATCTCGCGCAGGGCCGCGGGGGAGTCGGCCTCGACGCGCCGGACGACCACCGCCACCCCGGCGATGCGCTCGGCCTCGGCCAGCGCCTCGGCGGCGGCCGCCGCGGAGCGCTTGGCCTCGAGCCGGGCGATCGTCCGCTCGGCCTCCCGCAGCTCCTCGAGCAGCCGGGCGATCCGCTCGGGGAGCGCCTCGGGCTTCTCCTTGAGGAGCCGCCCCGCCTCGCGCAGGAGGCGGGCGGTCTCCTGGGCCCGGCGGACGGCGGCCTCGCCGGTGACGGCCTCGATGCGCCGCACGCCCGCGGCGACCCCGCTTTCGGCGAGAATCTGGAAAAAGCCGATGTCCCCGGTGCGCGCGGTGTGGGTGCCGCCGCAAAGCTCGCGGCTCACGTCGGCGAGCGTCACCACGCGCACGCGCTCGCCGTACTTCTCCTCGAAGAGCGCGACCGCCCCGCTGCGCAGGGCCTCCTCCACGGCCATGTCCGCCGTCTCGGCGGGGAGGTTGCGGCGGATCGCCTCGTTCACCCGCTGCTCGACGCGCTCGAGCTCCTCGGGCGCAACCGGCGCCCCGTGGGTGAAATCGAAGCGCAGCCGGTCGGGGGCGACGAGCGATCCGGCCTGCTTGACGTGCTCGCCGAGGACCTGCCGCAGGGCGGCGTGCAGGAGGTGGGTGGCGGTGTGGTTGCGGGCCGTGGCGGCCCGGGCCTCGGCGTCCACCTCGAGCCGGACGGCCTCCCCGCGCCGCAGCACCCCCGCGGCGACCCGGCCGCGGTGGATGACGATGCCGGTGGGATCGCGGCGGGTGTCGGTGACCTCCATCTCGCCGGAGGGCCCGCGGATCCGGCCGCGATCGCCGACCTGGCCGCCGGACTCGGCGTAGAACGGCGTGCGGTCGGCGACGAGCTCGACGTCCCCCCCGGCCTCGGCCTGCTCCACCTCGCGCTCCCCGGCGACGAGCAGCAGGACCCGCCCCTCGGCTGCCAGGGTGTCGTAGCCCACGAACTCGGGCTGGAACCCCTCGGCCGAAAGCCGGCGGTAGGCGTCGCCGATGCGGTGGAAGGAGGCCACCGAGCGCGAACGCGCCCGCTGGGCGTCCATTTCGCGCTCGAAGCCCTCGAGGTCGAGCTGGAGCCCTTTTTCGCGCGTGACGTCGCGCACGATGTCCACCGGGAAGCCGTAGGTGTCGTAGAGGCGGAAGATGACCTCCCCGGGCACGACGGTCGCCCCGCGGGCGGCGAGCCCCTCGAGGGTGTCGTTCAGGAGGTTGAGGCCCGTGTCGAGCGTGCGGCGGAAGCGCTCCTCCTCGTTGCGGATCACCGCGGCGATCGCGGCGGCGCCCTGGCGGAGCTCGGGGTAGGCCTCGCCCATGATCGCGAAGACCGCCGCGGCGGTCTCGTGCAGGAAGGGGCGCTTCAGGCCGAGGTGCCGGCCGTAGCGGACGGCGCGGCGGAGAATCCGCCGGAGCACGTAGCCGCGGCCCTCGTTGGCGGGGAGGACCCCGTCGCCGATCAGGAAGGCCGCCGCCCGGGAGTGGTCGGCGATCACCTTCATCGCCACGTCCGCATCCGGGCGCGACCCGTAGGCGACCCCGCTCAGGTCCTCGGCGCGGGCGATGATCGGGCGCAGCAGATCGGTGTCGAAGTTGGTCTCGACGTCCTGGACCACCGCGGCGATGCGCTCGAGGCCCATCCCCGTGTCGATGCTCGGCCGCGGCAGCCGCGTGAGGGTCCCGTCGGGGGCGCGGTTGAACTGCATGAAGACGAGGTTCCAGATCTCGAGAAAGCGGTCGCAGTCGCACCCCACGGTGCACTCCGGGCGCCCGCAGCCGTAGGCGGGGCCGCGGTCGAGGATGATCTCGGAGCAGGGGCCGCAGGGGCCGGTGTCGCCCATGGACCAGAAGTTGTCCTTTTCCCCGAAGCGCACGATGCGCTCCCCGGGGAGCCCGACCTGCCGCCGCCAGATGTCGTGGGCCTCCTCGTCGTCGAGATAGATCGAGGCGTAGAGCCGCTCCGCGGGCAGCCCGAAGCCCCGCGTGAGGAGGTCCCAGGCGTACTCGACGGCGCGTTCTTTGAAATAGTCGCCGAAGGAGAAGTTGCCGAGCATCTCGAAGAAGGTGTGGTGGCGCGCCGTGTAGCCCACGTTTTCCAGGTCGTTGTGCTTGCCCCCGGCCCGCACGCACTTCTGGGAGCTCACCGCCCGCACGTAGTCGCGCCTCTCCTCCCCCAGAAAGACCCGCTTGAACTGGACCATGCCGGCGTTGATGAAGAGCAGCGTCGGGTCGTCCTGGGGCACGAGCGGCGAGCTGCGCACCACCTGGTGGCCGCGCTCGCGGAAATAGTCGAGGAAACGCCTGCGGATCTCGTTGCCGGTCATGGGGTCACTCCTCCGGGGGGGCGGCGGCGGATTTGGACGTCAGGCCCAGGGCCTCCCGGGCCTTCGCGGTGATCGCCTGGCAAAGGTCGGGGTGCTCGGTCAGGAAGCGCTTGGCGTTGTCCCGGCCCTGGCCGATGCGCTCGCCGTTGAAGGAGTACCAGGCGCCGCTCTTCTCGATGATGCCCTGGTCCACGGCGACGTCGAGGAGGTCCCCCGTGCGGGAGATGCCCTCGCCGTAGACGACGTCGAACTCGGCCTCGGCGAAGGGCGGGGCTAGCTTGTTTTTCACGACCCGCACGCGCGTGCGGCTGCCGATGATCTCCTGGCCCTCCTTGAGCGTGTTCACGCGGCGGATGTCGAGCCTGACCGAGGCGTAGAACTTGAGCGCGTTGCCGCCGGTCGTCGTCTCGGGGTTGCCGAACATGACCCCGATCCGCATGCGCATCTGGTTGATGAAGACGACGCAGGTCTGGGTCTTGGCGATCGTCCCCGTGAGCTTGCGCAGGGCCTGGGACATGAGCCGCGCCTGGAGCCCCATGTGGGCGTCGCCCATCTCGCCCTCGATCTCCGCCCGCGGCACCAGCGCCGCCACCGAGTCGATCACCAGGATGTCGATGGCGCCGCTGCGGACGAGCATGTCGGCGATCTCGAGGGCCTGCTCGCCCGTGTCGGGCTGGGAGACCAGGAGCTCGTCGCAGTTCACGCCGAGCTTGCGCGCGTAGGCCGTGTCCAGGGCGTGCTCGGCGTCGATGAAGGCCGCCACCCCGTCCTGGCGCTGGGCCTCGGCGACGGCGTGGAGCGCAAGCGTCGTCTTCCCCGAGGACTCCGGCCCGAAGATCTCCACGACCCGGCCGCGCGGGAGGCCGCCGATGCCGAGCGCCTTGTCGAGCGCCAGCGACCCCGTGGGGATCACCGGCACGCTCAGGATCGGCCGGCTGCCGAGCCTCATGATGGATCCCTTGCCGAACTGCCGCTCCACCTGACTCATGGCGCTCTCGAGCGCCTTCTGTTTGTCGACGGGAATGCCCATGAGAGCCCTCCTTGGTTCGTCCTGCACGTCGTTTCCGGCCGCAGGCTGCCGCCCGGGGGGCGGCGCGGGGTCCGGGTGAAACCTCCTCACGGCGCCGCGAGCGCAACGCGCGCGATCTCGTGGTACCGGGCGCCATCCGGCCGGAGCTCGCTTGCGAAGAGCACGAGCGCCTCGACCGGGATCTCCCCCAGCGCGGGCCCGCGGTGCCGCGCGAGCGCCTCCGCGAGCGCCTCCGGCGGGCAGGGCCCCGGGAAGCGGCCGATGGTCAGGTGCGGCCGGAAGGGGCGCCGCTCGGGGGCGAACCCGCGCCGCAGGAAGGCCGCCTCGAGGCGCTGCACGAGGGGCGCCAGCCGGCCGGAGTCGTCGGCGACCCCCACCCAGAGGACGCGGGCCCGCCGCGGGTCGGGGAAGACCCCCAGGCCCTCCGCCCGCAGCCGGAAGCCGGAAACGCCCGCCCCCGCCTCGGCCAGGGACGCCGCCGCCGCGGCAAGCCGCGGCCGCGGCGTCTCCCCGAGGAACTTCAGGGTGAGGTGGATCCCTTCGGGCCGGACCCAGCGGGCCGGCAGGCCGAGGCGCCGGCACTCCGCCTGGAGGGCGGCGAGCGCCTCGCGCAGGGCCGCGGGGATCGCGACGGCGGCGAAGGTGCGCACCCCCCGGCCGCTCTCCCCCCCGCCCAAGCCGCCGGCGCTCATCGGCCGCGGCCGGGCCGTTTGGCCGCCGCGGGCCGGCCCGGCCCCTCCTTGGGCGGGGCGGCGGCGGGCGCAGCACCCTCCCCTCTGCGGGCCGCCTCGAGTTTGCGCAGCACGCGCTCCTGGATCCAGAGCGGGTCCCACCACTCGACGGGGTCCACGAAGCGGTGATGGACGATCAGGCTGAAATGGAGGTGATCCCCGGCCGCAAGCCCCGTGCTGCCGGTACGCCCCAGGGTCTGCCCGCGCGCCACCCGCTCCCCGGCGGAGACCGCGACGGCGCTCAGGTGGCCGTAC
The DNA here is from genome assembly GCA_020725555.1 of Desulfatibacillum sp. Lineage (GTDB taxonomy): Bacteria > Desulfobacterota > Desulfobacteria > Desulfobacterales > SpSt-501 > SpSt-501. Next base: position 10,823 of record DYEU01000026.1, on the reverse strand, counting down.
ATGCTGAACAGGCCCAGGCCGTGATCGACGAGGACCGTCTGGCCGTAGATCCCCAGCGGGCCGACGAAGGCGACCACACCGGCATTGGCCGCCGGCACGGCGGCCTGGGCGGTCGAGGCGAGGTCCACGCCGAGGTGATCCTGCTCGTCGATCGGCCGGCCCTCGTAGAGGTAGGTGCGCCGGTCGGCGAACCCCGCCCGCGGCGCCGCGTTGGGCATCCGCAGGAAGGCGCCCTCCCAGAGGATCTCCGGGCGCACGGTGCGCGTGAGTTCGGTCAGGGCGCGGTGGTTTTCCCGGCGCAGGTCGCGGTTGACCCAGAGGAAGGCCTCCTTCGGGTCGGCGGCCCGGTCGGGCGGCAGCAGGCGCTCGAACTCGGCGAGAACCTGGCGGAGAAAGGCCTCGCTCACGGGGATCGCGTCGCGCCGGAAGCTTCGCTTGTGGAAAAAGACGGGCAGCGGCACCTGGGTGCGGTTGCCCGCCTCGTCGCGCGCCTCGAGAACGAGCCCCGGCGTCGTGGGGGTGTCGTGGGGCAGGGCGAAGAGCGCCGCATGCACCAGCGGATCCTCGGGGAAGAGGCCCCCCCGGCCGGGGAAGAACTCCTCGCCCACGCGCACGCCGCTCTGCGGGCAAGGCTCCGAGAGGCGGTAGACCGCCAGCCCCGAGCCGCCGGGGGCGACCGCCGTCTGCGGCCCGCGGTTTTCGATCCGCGGCGGCCGGGTGTCGATGCGCAGCTCGAAGCGCCGCTCGGCGGCGTTGCCCCCCCCCCAGCCGCGCCAGGAGGCGTCGGCCGCGGTGATGCGCAGCACGGCGGGCCCGTCGGCCAGGCCCTGGGCGCGGGGGTCGAGGCGGACGGTGCGGCTCACGCGGGAGGCCTTGCCCGCCTCCGGCCGCCCGGCACCCGGCGGGGGCTCTTCCAGCAGGACGATGTCGCGCCCGGCCTGGGTGAGCTCGACGCGCAGCCGCCGCACCCCGCTCTGGGCGTCCTCGGCCGTCACCGTCAGCTCCAGGGCCGGCCCCACGGCGGCGGGGACGTCGGGCTGGACGCTGAGATCGGGCGGGGTCCCCTCCAGCCGGCCGAGGGCGAACCAAAGCAACAGCGCAACGAGGGCGGCGCCGAGGAGGCCGAGGGCGGCGGCGAGCGGCCGCCGGATCGCGAAAACGGACGAAGCCACGCGGGGAAGGCCTTTCCGGGGATGTTTCGCCGCAGGCGGCGGCGAGGTCAGCCCATTTAGCAGGGAAGGCTCAAAAGAGTCAACTTGACAGGCCCCGGCCCCGCCCGTAGGCTCGATCGGATGGGTAAGCCCACGAGGTCACGCCCGATGCCCGCTCGCCGCCGATCCCTCCGCCGGGTGCTTGCCGCCGCGGCCGCCGCCGCGGCCCTCGCCGCGGCCATCTCGTTTTTGCGCCCTGCCCCCGGCGACGAAGCCCCGCCCTCGCCGCCCGCGAAGGCCGGCCGGGAGGAGATCCTGGTCGCGCGCGATTTCCGCCAGGCCTCCAGCCGCGAGGGCGGGGTCAAATGGCGGCTCGACGCCCAGGCGGCCGAGCACCGCCCGCTCGAACACCGCACGACCCTCACGGGCCTCACGCTCACCTTCTTCACCGCGGAGGGGCGTGAGGTCCTCCTCACCGCCCCGGAGGGGTCGATCGCGCCGGAGACCGAGCGCCTGGTCGCCCGCGGCGGGGTGGTCGTCCGCAGCGGGGGCTACCGCCTGCGCACCGCCCGCCTGGAACACGACCGCCGCAGCGAGACGGTCCTTGCGCCCGAGCCGGTCGAGGTGACCGGGCCGAGCCTGCGGCTGACCGCCGACGCCCTCCGCGTTTTCCCGGGGGAGGCGACGGCCGAATTCGACGGCCGCGTCCGCCTGCGGCTTCGGCCGGGCGAAGCGGTTGATTTTTCGATGGAGAACCACTAACCTAGTCCCCGTGAAGCCGCAGAATGCCCCAACGGAAAACGCGGCGACAGGGTGCGCGGGCGTTGCGGCCGATCAAGGGGCCTCCCCCGGCGCGGGGGAGGCTTTTGCGGTCCGGCTCGAGGCCGCCGGTCTCGTCAAACGCTACCGGGGGCGTCCCGTGGTGGACGGGGTCGACCTCGCGGTGTTGGCCGGCGAGGTCCACGGCCTGCTCGGGCCGAACGGTGCGGGCAAGACCACCTGTTTCTACATGCTCACCGGGCTGGTCGAACCCGACGCCGGGCGGGTGCGGCTCGCGGGGGTCGACATCACCGGCGAGCCCATGCACCGGAGGGCGAGGCGGGGCATCGGCTATCTGCCCCAGGAAACCTCCGTCTTCCGGCGGCTCTCCGCCCGGGAAAACCTGCTCGCGGTGCTCGAGTTCCTCCCGCTCTCCCGGGAAGAGCGCGAGCGGCGGGCGGAGGAGCTGCTCGCGGAGCTGGGCATCCTCCATCTGGCGGACCGGACGGCGGAGGTGCTCTCGGGCGGGGAAAAGCGCCGGCTCGAGATCGCCCGCGCTTTGTGCATGAATCCGAGGTTCATGTTGCTCGACGAACCGTTCGCGGGGATCGACCCGCTGGCGGTGGCCGACCTCAAGGGCATCATCGACCATCTGCGACGCCGGGGCATCGGCATCCTGATCTCGGATCACAACGTGCGCGACACCCTGCGGGTCTGCGACCGGGCCTCGATCCTGGTCGAGGGCCGGCTGATCGAAAGCGGCCCGCCGGAGGCCGTCGTGCGCAACGAGGCCGTCTGCCGCCACTACCTCGGGGAGGACTTTCGTCTCTGAGATGGCTTTGGAACTGCGCCAGCAACTGAAGCTGACCCAACAGCTCATCATGACGCCGCAGCTGCAGCTGGCGATCAAGCTGCTGCAGCTGTCGCGGCTCGAGCTGATGGCCACGATCCGCAAGGAGCTCGAGGAAAACCCCGCCCTCGAGGAGGTGGTCGACGCCGAGGGCGACGGCGGCGTCGAGGGCATGGAAGGGGACGGGGAGCGGGTCGAGTTTTCCCCCGGGGAGCCCTCCGCCGCCTCGGAGCCGGCCCTCACCGCAGGGGAGCGCTCGGAGCCGGACTGGAGCGCGTTTCTCGAGGACTTCAGCACCCCCCCCTCGCGCACCGCGGTCGAGACCGAGGAGCGCGAGGCCCCCAAGTACGAGGCCTTCGTCAGCCGCAAGGAAACGCTGAACGACCACCTGCTGTGGCAGTTTCTGATGACCAAGCCGAGCCCCGCCGACGAGGCCGTGGCGAGCTACCTGATCGGCAACCTGAACCGCGACGGCTACCTCGAGGTGAGCCTCGAGGAGGCGGCGGCCGCCAACGGGGTGGCGGTCGAAGAGGCCGAGCGCGTGCTCCGGGTGCTGCAGACCTTCGACCCCATCGGCGTCTGCGCCCGGGACCTGCGCGAATGCCTGCTGATCCAGGCCCGCTACCTGGGCTTCGAAAACACCCTCGTCACCGACATCATCCGGGATCACCTGCCGCACCTCGAGCGCAAGAACTACAAGGCGATCTGCAAGGCGCTGCACGCCTCCCCCGAAGAGGTCATCGCCGCCGTGAACATCATCAAGGGGATGGAGCCCCGGCCGGGACGCCCTTACAGCGACGAGACCCCCCAGTACATCACCCCGGACATCTACGTCTACAAGATGGACGACGATTTCGTCATCGTCCTCAACGACGACGGGCTCCCGCGGCTGCGGGTGAACTCCATGCTCAAGCGCGCCGTGGGCCGCGGGCGGCGGGTGGGCGCCGAGGCCGAGAGCTACATCCAGCAGAAGATGCGCTCGGCCGCCTGGCTGATCAAAAGCATCCACCAGCGCCAGAAGACCATCTACCGCGTCATGGAGAGCATCCTGCGTTTCCAGCGGGAGTTCTTCGAGAAAGGCATCGCCCACCTCAAGCCGATGGTCCTGCGCGACGTGGCCCAGGACATCGGGATGCACGAATCGACGATCAGCCGGGTGACCACCAACAAGTACGCGCACACGCCCCAGGGCATCTTCGAGCTCAAGTACTTCTTCAACAGCTCGATCCAGCGCGAGGAGGGCGGCGCGATCGCCTCGGCGAGCGTCATGGAGCGCATCCGCCGGATCATCGGCGCCGAGGACCCCCGGCACCCCCTGAGCGACGACCAGATCGCCCAGATCCTGCGGCGGGAGAACATCCGCATCGCGCGCCGCACGGTGGCGAAGTACCGCGAGATGATGCGGCTGCTGCCGTCGAGCAAACGAAAGATCCTCTAGGGAGGGTTTGCATGCAGACAGCGATTTCGTTCAAGAACGTCGATTCCTCCGAACACCTGAAGTCGTATGTCAGCGAAAAGCTCAACCGCTTCGACAAGCTCTTCGACAACCCGGCGACGGCGCAGGTCGTGCTGTCCGTCGAAAAGCACCGCCACTCGGCGGAAATCCACATCACCGCCGACCGCATGACGATCACCGGCAAGGAGGAGACCGGGGATCTCTACTCCGCCATCGACATGGTCCTCGACAAGCTGGAAACCCAGCTCAAGCGGGGGAAACAGAAGATCCGCGAGCGCCGCACGATCGCCAAGGGCAGAACGCGCGCCATCCGCGAGGAGGCCGCCCCCGCCGCCGAGGTGGAGCCCCCCCGGCGCGAGGTGCGCATCGAGACCCTCGACACCAAGCCGATGGACGTCGAGGAGGCCGTGTTGCAGATGGACATGAGCTCCCGGGACTTTCTGGCGTTCATGAACGCCCGCTCCTCGCAGATCAACGTGATCTACCGCCGCAAGGACGGGCACTACGGCCTGCTGCAGCCTCCGGGCTGAGCGGCAGCGCAGCCGGACCGGGCGGGGGACGCCCCTGCCGCCCGGAAGCCGAGCCGGGACGAAACCGATCATGAACATTCTCGATTTCCTTCCCGAGGAAGCCGTGCTCCCGGAGCTCCGGGCGCACTCCAAGGCCGAGGTGCTCGAGGAGCTCGCCGCCCCCGTGGCCCGGCTCGCCGCCATCCCCGTCGAGGAGCTGGTCACGGTGCTGCTCGAGCGGGAACGGCTGGGCAGCACCGGGATCGGCGGGGGCATCGGCATCCCGCACGGCAAACACCGGCGGCTTGAGCGGTTGATGATCGGCTTCGGACGCAGCCGGGAGGGGGTCGATTTCGAATCCCTCGACGGCCGGCCGACGCGCCTGTTTTTCCTGCTCGTGACCCCGGAGAATTCCACGGGATCCCACCTGCAGATGCTCGCCCGCATCTCGCGGATGCTCAAGCACGAGCCGTTCAAGGAGCGGCTACTTCAGGCCGCGGACCGCCGGGAGATCCGTGAGATCATCCGGCAGGAGGACCAGGAGCCCTGAGCGCCCGGGGGGGCGAGGCCCCGCCGCCGTCACGCCATGAAGCACCTGCCCTTCTTCATCGTCACCGGGCTCTCCGGCTCGGGCAAGAGCGTCGCCGCGGCGGCCCTCGAGGACGCCGGCTTTTTCTGCGTCGAGAACCTGCCGGTCGATCTGCTGCCGAAATTCCTGGAACTGCCCGTCTCGCGGGATTCGGAGATCGCCGGGTTCGCCTTCGTGATGGACGCCCGCGAAAAGGGGTTCGCCGGCCGGCAGGAGTCCGTGCTCGCCCGCCTGCGGGAGCAGGGGGTGCACTGCGAGATCATCTTTCTCGAGGCCGAAGAAGCCGTGCTCGTGAAGCGCTTCAGCGAGACCCGCCGCCGGCACCCGCTCGCCCGCGACCGGGAGCTCGTCGCCGGCATCCGCCTCGAGGCCGAGCAGATGCGCCCGATCCGCGCCGCGGCCGACCACGTGGTGGACACCTCCTCGCTCACCGCGCACGAGCTCAAGGCGCGCATCCTCGAAATCGCCCGCAGCCGCCGGGCCATCGCGCCGATGGACGTGCAGGTCCTCTCCTTCGGCTTCAAATACGGCCTGCCGCTGGAGGCGGACCTCGTGCTCGACGTGCGCTTTCTCGCCAACCCCCATTTCGTCCCCGAGCTCCAGCCCCTCGACGGCGAGCACGAGCGGATCCAGGCCTTCGTGCTGGGGAGCCCGGAGGGGGCCGAGTTCCTGGAGAAGACCCGGGCCCTGCTCGATTTTCTGGTGCCGCGCTACGCGCGCGAGGGCAAAAGCCGGCTCACCGTCGCGGTGGGATGCACCGGCGGCCGGCATCGCTCGGTGGCGGTCGCGCGCCGGCTCTACGAGCACCTCGCCGCCCGTCACCCCGCCGTGCGGCTTGTGCACCGCGACGTCGAGCGCACCGCAGACCCGGCCGGCGAGGGCCGCCGGCCGCCCCGCAACGGATGGCAGCCATGATCGGAATCGTCGTCGTCACCCACGGCCAGCTGGGCGAGGCGTTGCTCGAAGCCTCGGAATTCATCCTGGGCAGCCGTCCCCCGGCCACGGTCGCCGTCTCGATCGACCTCAACCAGAACGTCGACCGGCTGCGCGAAAAGGTGGCCGCCGCCGTGAAGAAGGTGAGCCAGGGGGACGGGGTCTTGATCCTTACCGACATGTTCGGCGGGACCCCCTCCAACATCAGCTACTCGTTCCTGGAGGAAGGCCGGGTCGACGTCCTCTCGGGCGTCAACCTGCCGGTCCTCGTCCACGCCCTCGGCCAGCGGGAGCGGCTCCCGCTCGTGGAGCTCGCCGCCTCGCTGGAAGCCTACGGGCGCAAAAGCATCACCCTGGCCAGCGGCATCCTCAAGGGCAACAAGCGGGGCGCGCCATGAGCCGCTGGCGGGCCGAGATCGCGGCCGCAAGCGACCTCGAGCGGCTGGCCGATCTGGAATCCCTCTGTTTCGCCGAGCCCTGGGGACGGGAATCCCTCGCCGCCGCGGCGGGCGGGGCGGGGGGGGGAAGCCTCATCGTCCGCGCAACGGAGGGCGGGGAGCCGATCGGCTACCTCTGCTACCGGATCGCCGCCGACGAGGCGGAGATCCTCAGGCTCGCCGTGCACCCGGACTGGCGCCGCCGCGGCATCGCCGCCCGCCTGCTCGAGGAGGGGCTGCGGCGGATCCGCGCGGGCGGGGCGCGGCGGGTCTTTCTCGAAACGCAGTCCGCCAACGCGGGTGCCCGTTCGTTTTACCGTTCGTTCGGATTTCAGGAGATCGCCCGCCGGCGCGGCTACTACCGTGCCGGCGGGGAAGACGCCGTGGTGCTCACCTTTCACGCGTAAGGAGGATTCCCGATGACGGTCAGAGTCGGCATCAACGGTTTCGGCAGGATCGGCCGGGTCATGCTGCGCCAGGCCCTCAAGAACCCCAAGGTCGAGGTGGTCGCGATCAACGACCTCACCAACGCCGACACCATGGCGCACCTCTTGCGCTACGATTCGGTGCACGGGACCCTCGCGGCCGAGGTGACCGCGCGGGGGGACGCGATCGAGGTCGGCGGCAAGGCGATCGCCATCCGCTCCGTCCGGGAGCCCGACAAGATCGACTGGAAAGGCCTGGGGGTCGAGATCGTCGCCGAGTGCACGGGGCTCTTCACGAAGCGCGAGGACGCCGCGCGCCACCTCGCGGCCGGCGCCCGCAAGGTGATCATCTCCGCCCCGGCCTCCAACCCCGACCTGACGGTGGTGATGGGCGTCAACGAGCACCGCTACGACCCCCGGCAGCACCACATCGTCTCCAACGCCTCCTGCACCACGAACTGCCTCGCCCCGGTCGCCAAGGTCCTGCACGAGCACTTCAAGATCCGCTGCGGCCTGATGACGACCGTCCATTCCTACACGGGCGACCAGCGCCTGCTCGACTTCCCGCACAAGGACCTGCGGCGCGCGCGGGCGGCGGCGCTGTCGATGGTGCCCACGACCACGGGGGCGGCGAAGGCCGTGGGCCTGGTGCTCCCCGAGCTCGCCGGCAAGCTGAACGGGCTCGCCGTGCGCGTGCCCACGCCCAACGTCTCGCTCGTCGACCTCGTGGTGCGGATCGAAAAGCAGGGGGTCACCGTCTCCGAGGTGAACGCCGCGCTGCGGCAGGCCGCCGAGGAGTCGCTGCGGGGGATCCTCGGCTACTGCGAGGCGCCGCTCGTCTCCGCGGACTTCAACGGCAGCGCCCTCTCCTCCATCGTCGACGCCCCGAACACCTACGCGGTCGAGGACCTGGTCAAGGTGCTCGCCTGGTACGACAACGAGACGGGCTATTCCACGCGCATGGTGGACCTCGCCGTGCTGATGGGGGAGATGCTCTGAACCCTGGGGCCCTCTCGGGCCGAAACGGAGAAGACCGCCATGGAGAAGCGCCGGCCCCTGATCGCCGGGAACTGGAAGATGCACAAGACCTCGGCCGAGGCGGCGGACTTCGTGCGCCGCTTCCTGCCGCTCGTCTCCGGGTTGCGCGACCGGGACATCGTCCTCGCCCCGGCCTTTCCCGCCCTCGAAGCGGTCGCCGCCGCTCTGGCGGGGTCGGCGGTCGCGCTCGCCGCCCAGGACGCCTTCTGGGAAACCGAGGGGGCCTTCACCGGCGAGGTCTCCCCGCGGATGCTCGCCGCCGCGGGCTGCCGCTACGTGATCCTCGGGCACTCCGAGCGCCGGCAGTTCTTCGGCGAAACCGACGAGACGGTCCGGCGCAAGGTGGCGGCCGTCCTCGCCGCGGGGCTCATCCCCATCGTCTGCGTGGGGGAACGCGAGGAGGAACGCGAACGCGGCCAGACCTTTTCCATCCTTGACAAACAACTGCGAGATGGCCTAAAAGATTCATTTACAGCCGATGCCGGGCGGCTCGTGCTCGCCTACGAGCCGGTCTGGGCCATCGGCACGGGCCGGACCGCGACCGCCGCCCAAGCGCAGGAGGCCCACGCCTTCCTCCGCAACCGGCTGGCGGAGCTCGGCACGCCGGCGTTCGCGGCCGGCGTGCGCATCCTCTACGGCGGCAGCGTGAAGCCCGAAAACACCGCCGAGCTCATGGGCATGCCGGATGTGGACGGCGCGCTCGTCGGCGGGGCGAGCCTGCAGGCGGAGAGTTTCGCGCGGATCGTCGCCGCGGCGCAACCCGGCCCGCGGAAAGGAACCGCAATCGAACCATGACGGTCGTCTTGATCATCCTCCACGTTTTGGTCTGTTTCGCGCTGATCATGATCGTCCTGCTCCAGACGGGGAAAGGCGCGGACATCGGGGCCGTGTTCGGCAGCGGGGGAAGCCAAACCCTCTTCGGGCCGACCGGCGCCTCGACCTTTCTCAGCAAGGCGACCACGGTCGCCGCGGTGGTCTTCATGCTGACGTCGTTTTCGCTCGCTTACATCGCCAGCCGGCGGCCCATGACCTCGGTCGTGAGCGAGCCGCCGGCCGCGGTCGAAACCCGCGCGCCCGAGGCGCCCGCAGCCCCGCCTGCGGCCGACGCCCGGCCCGCGGCACCGGAGGCCAAGGCCCCGTGATCCGTCTCGTGCCCAAGTGGTGGAACCTGGTAGACACGCTATCTTGAGGGGGTAGTGGGGAGACCCGTGCCGGTTCAAGTCCGGCCTTGGGCACCATTCAACAGGAAAAGGCCGTAACCCAAGCGGGTTACGGCCTTTTCGCTTTCCTCCGGGCGCGCAAGGGGTGCGTTTTGGCGCGCGGCATCCGGCAGGCCAACGTGCCCCTTGGGCTCGCCTCGGATCCACAAAAGTCAATATTTCACCATCGTCCCTTATTTCCACGGAGATGATTCACATCTAAAAAGTCGTCAGAAAGACCTTGGCTGCGGAAAACCAACCTGATTTGACATGGTGTAATCGTTCGACTACAATAAGCGCATGTTCACGATCAAGCCTCTGCCTGAATTCATCGCCTGGCTCGACAATCTTTCCGATCCAGCGGTGCGGGGGGTGGTATTGGCCCGGATCAAGCGCATCGAGCGCGGTTTGCTAGGGGACGTGGAACCCGTGGGTGGCGGTGTGTCAGAAATACGCATTCACATGGGTGCGGGCTGGCGCGTGTATTTCACGCAGCGCGGCGCGCAGACGATTGTGCTGCTTGCCGGCGGATCGAAGCGCACCCAGAAGGCCGACATCAAGCGTGCCAAGGCCCTGGCGGCATTGCTGGACTGAACGGAGGAAAGGAAAATGACCAAACGCATCAAGGTGGCCGACCTGCCGGATTTCGATGCTGCACCCTATCTCGACAATGAGGAAGCGGTGGCCGCTTATCTGACCGATATACTGGAGGCGAACGACCCGGCTCTGCTCGCAGCGGCGCTGGGGGACATTGCCCGTGCCCGCGGCATGAGCGAGATTGCCAAGGCGTCCGGATTAACTCGTGAAGCGCTTTACAAGGCGCTGCGGGCTGATGCACAGCCGCGCTTCGATACCATCAGCCGTGTCTGCGCGGCGTTGGGCGTGCGGCTGGTGGCGGAACCCGTGCATTCCAGATCCAAGCGTATTGCATGCGGCCGGCCGGCTTGAATCGCACTTTGCAATCGCGCAACGATCTTCCATTGCTTTTTATGAAAAAGGGTCGGCCGGAATTCAGCCCTGGGTAACTTGAAAATATAGGCTCTATTAAATTCTGAGTGGGTTATAAAGCAGGGGGGTTGAGTTTTTTGAAATCGAGTTTGCCCGCGATCAGGAACAGGACAGTTCGGATGGTCGACATCCGGCGATAGCCTCGGACTTTGCGTTTAGCAGCCTGGAAAAGGCCATTGAGCGCCTCAAGAAAACCGTTGGTCATGCGGCTTCTCGTCCAGGCGACAATTCCCTCCAGATGGTTACGGATCATTTGGGCAACCGCTTTCATCGGGAAGAAATGGGGTGAAATGGGGGACGATGGTGAAATATTGACTTTTATGGTTTTCGAGTGCTGCTTTTCATTCCAGAGCCCCGAAGTAGGCATTTGCCGCGTTTCCGTTCAGGGGCCTGTGCGCCCGCGCTGGGCCAGTTTGCTGACTGCCGATGGCGACACCGTCAACCGGCGCGACAACACCCGGCCGCTGAT
>DYEU01000025.1 GCA_020725555.1 Desulfatibacillum sp. | reverse complement strand
CGAGCGTCTTCAGGCCGAGGCGGCGCGGCGGAAGCTGGAGGCGCAGTTGCAGCAGGCGCAGAAGATGGAGGCGATCGGGACGCTCGCCGGCGGGGTGGCCCACGACTTCAACAACATCCTCGCCGTCATCGTCGGCAACGCCAACCTGCTTGAGCTCTCCGAGAGCCTCGCCGCGGCCGACCGCAACAGTGTCGCCCAGATCCTTGCCGCCGCGGCCCGCGCCCGCGAGCTGATCAAGCAGATCCTCGCCTTCAGCCGCCGCGGCACCCAGGAAAAAATCCTCGTCAACCTCAAGCCCGTGGTCAAGGAAACCGCCCAGTTCCTCAAATCCACCCTGCCCTCCTCCATCGAGGTCCGCCAGCACATCGCCGCCGACTCCCCGCCGCTGCTGGCCGACCCCACCCAGATGCAGCAGGTGCTCATGAACCTCTGCACCAACGCCGCCCACGCCATGGAAGACTCCGAGGCCGGCTCCATCGAAATCCGCCTCGAACCCGCTCGCCTCACCGCCCCGCAGCTGCGCTTCCAGCCCGACGTCGAACCCGGCCTCTTCGTCCACCTCACCGTCGCCGACTCCGGCTGCGGCATCCCCCCCGAACACCGCGACCGCATCTTCGACCCCTACTTCACCACCAAGCCCGCCGGCAAAGGAACCGGACTCGGCCTCGCCGTCGTCCACGGCATCGTCCAACACCACGGCGGCTTCATCCGCGTCGAGAGCTCCCCCGGCAAAGGAACCGCCTTCCACATCTTCCTGCCCGCCGACGACTCCCTCGCCCCCCAAGACACCCTCCCCGCCCCCGCCGCCTCCCCCCTGCCCCGCGGCAGCGGCATCGTCCTCTTCGTCGACGACGAGCCCGCCCTGGTCGACATGGGCGCCCACATGCTCGCCCACCTCGGCTACACCCCCGAGCCCCGCACCTCCCCCCTTGAAGCCCTGGCCGCCTTCCGGGCCAACCCCGAAAAATTCGCCGCCGTCGTCACCGACATGACCATGCCCCACATGAACGGCATGAGCCTTGCCCGCAAAATCCTCGAAACCCGCCCCAACACCCCCATCGTCCTCTGCACCGGCTTCTCCGACAAAACCAACGAGGAAAAAGCCGCCGCCGCAGGCATCCGCACCTTCCTCCATAAACCCCTCACCCTCGCCGACCTCGCCGGCGCGCT
>DYEU01000024.1 GCA_020725555.1 Desulfatibacillum sp. | reverse complement strand
TGCTTCCTCCGTCGCTTGGTATTGCTCCTCGAAAAATACCTAGCATGATAACTCTTCGGAGGCAAGGCCAAAAAACACTCTTGGCGACTTTATCCACAGCCTGGTAAAGGCATCCAGTTTGCTTCGCCGCGCTCGCGGCCGCTTGCCCGGGGGAGCTCCGCCACGCTTCAAGGCCCAGCGAACCGTCCGGGGACTCACCCCCAGCTGTTTGGCGACGTCTTTCTGATAGACACCCTTTTCAATCTGTGCTTGAATCTGCATTCCGTTCTCCTTGTTGAGCATCGGCTACCTCCAGTCAAATGGGGAGTTGCTGAAGGTATAGCCTACTTCGTTCAACGAGGGGGACATTTTATTCCGGCGTTCCGAGGACCTTTATCACCGGCGCTGACACCTTCCGTTCGGGTTTTGAACCCCGGGGGCGTGGCGGCCGCGTTTCGGATCGAGGCCCGCCGCCGTGTGCAAGGCAGAAGCGTTCCACGTTCCATGCGGCCGAGGGTGATCCGGGGGACCCGGGGGATGGGATACTGGCCCGTGGGCCTGCAGGGCCCCGGCAAAAGGCGAGGCACAAATCGGGGGGGCTTGATGTTATGCGGGATTGGCGGGTGGCGCCGCAGGCAGACGGATATAGAAGATCGCCCCGCCGCTGGGGTTGTTCTCGGCCCAAAGCCGGCCACGGTGGTTGGTGATGATCGAACGGCAAAGGGAAAGTCCCAACCCCAGCCCGCGGGGCTTGGTCGTGTAAAATGGCCGAAAAATGTGTTCGATTTCTTCCGGCGCGATCCCTTTTCCGCTGTCGGTCACGGCCGCTAGAATCTCCTGCCCCTGCGACCAGGTCCGGATGCGCACGCTGCGCTCAGGTGCCTGGCACTCCTTGATGGCCTCGAAGGCGTTCATCACCAGGTTCAGCATCACCTGCTGGAGTTGGACCTTGTCGCCCAGCACGGCGGGCAGCTGCGGGTCCAACTCCAACGACGTCGTGATGCCGTGCTGCCGGGCGTCGCTTCGCAGGAGAACGGCGATCTCGCGAAGCGCCGCGTTGAGGTCGAGCGGCTTGACCTCCATGTTCTCCTTTCTCAAAAATGACCGCAGGCGGGTGATGACCTCGCCGGCGCGGACGTTTTCTTTGACGATGTCGTCCAGGATCTCCAGCACCTCGCCCAGATCCGGCGCCGGCGCGGCTAGAAATCGGCGTGCCGCCTGGGCGTTGCTCATGATCGCACTGAGGGGTTGACTGATTTCATGGGCGAGCGTTCCGACCAACTCCCCCAAGGTGATCACCCGGCCGGCGTGAAAGAGCTCATCCTGCAGCCGCCGGGCTTCCTGCAGGGCGAGGTTGCGTTCCGTGACGTCCAGGCCCAGGATGCAAAGGCCGCGCAGGCCTCCCCGTTCGTCCAGGTCCGGCACGTAGAACGCCTCCAGGGAGAGCGGCCGCCCGTTCACCGTGAGTCCCTCCAGGGTGCAACGAACCGCTTCCCCCGACAACGCTCGCTCCAGGTAAGGCTTGGCGCTCCGGAAGAATTCCTCCCCCGCCACTTCCGCGATGGTCCGGCCGCGGGCGGATTCGGGGTCAACACCGAACCATGTGCGGTAGGCCTCGTTGTTGAAGCGATAGCGCAGATCGGGACCCACGTAGGAAATCAGCACCGGCAAGGCATTGGTGATCAGGCGCAGCCGCTGCTCGGCTTGACGAACCATGCGATCCGCCCGATGGCGGGCGAGGGCATTGGTGAAAACCTGGGCGAGCAATCGGAGGCGGCTGACGATGGTTTCCGGCCACGCGGACTGCTCATGCAAGCAACAAAAGCTCACCGCCCCGAAAGAGGTCCCTTCCGCGGCCGAGAGGGGAAGAAAACACAGGCTGCGGACCCCGATCCGGCGGCAGGTTTCAAGGTCGCGGGCGGCCTCCCCGGGGAGGTCGGCGATGGAAGAAACCGTGATGATCTCGCCCGCCGCGATCCGCTCCCGAGCCCAAGGGAAATGCGTGTCGACGTCCATCGGGGAAGGCAGCGGGGGGCATTCCCGGGACCGGTGCAGGTGGGTCAGGGCAAGCCCGCCCGTTTCTTCCGACCATTGCCAGAGCAAGCACAGCTCCAGCCCGAGGCTTTCCCCGATGCGGCGCAAGGCATCTTCGATCGCGTCATCCACCCGATCGGGGGGCAGCGCAAGAAAACGCGCCGAGATGTCCGTGAGAAGCGTTTCGAAGCGCAGGCGCTCTTGCAGGTCTTGCTCGCTGCGCTTGCGGGCGAGGGCATTCGCGAACACCTGGGCGACCATCTCAAACCGTTGCACCTCCATCATCGTCCACGATCTCTCGCGCTGCGTGGAGTTGAAGGATATGACGCCAAACACCTTCTCCCGGCCTACGCGCAACGGCACCAAAACGCTCGCCCGGGCGCCGTAGCGGCGAAAGGTCTCCTGGTCGCGACCCGCCTCGGCGGGCAGATCGCTCACGTTCGAGATCACAATCGTCTCGCCCAAAAGGATCTGTCGAGAGATCCAGGGGAAAAATTCTTTTGCATTCATGCGCTGGGGAGGCGACGGAAGCGACGGCGGCTGATGGTAATGCCGGAGCACAAAAACTTCCGAATCCGTTGCGGTGGCTTCCCAAAGCGTGGAGCGGTCGATATCGAGGTGTGCGCAGACGAGTTTTTGGGCGGCCGCGATTTCTTCGTCGATCCTGTCGGCGGGCAGATTGATGAAAAGCGTCGAAATCTCGGCAAGCAGTCGTTCGAAGGGCAGCGAGTCGTCGCGATCGTCATTTCCTTGAGGATCCGGCAAAGACATCCTTTCCTCCGAGTGTACGGCGGTGGCTATAAGTCATTGAGTCCGGGGGCCTCATGGACGGCAAGCCGCATTCCCCTGGCGTTCCTGCGCTGCCGGCTTTGGGAAGTGGACCTCAACGGGGGATCCCGGGTCGATCGTGACCGCAGCCCCCGCAACGAACGTCCAACCCGCCTGCGGGCGAGGCGTGATTGCGATCAAGCGGTTGAGGCGGCCGCGGCGTGCCGCGCGGCTTCAGCGGGCGGTGAACACGGTGGCAGTAGAACTCATTTGGGATCCCGGCGTCAAGGGGGAACCCTCCGCCAAACCGCGGGGAAGCATGGGGTCAGATCTTGATTTGTGATTTCAGAGCTTCGAGTTTCTGTGGGAAATGCTTTGCGCTGCCGATCCGGCGGCGCATCGACCTCACGGCATGGCTGACCGCGGATGCGCCAAGCCCCGGGCGAGGCCGATTCCGTCGTTTTTGAACCACCCCGTGATCCACAGCCCATAGACCACCAGATCCCGCTCCTCAGAAATCCGCATCATTTCATAATTCAAGATGTGACCCCGTATGCGGGTTGATCGCTCCAGATGCGCTGCCAGATCCAGGCGAGCAGCCGGAAGTCGCGCGGGCTTCGTCCCCGCCGGCCGGGCTCGGGGATCGGGTGGGGTTCGGCGTCCGCGGCGACGCGGAAACGGAAGGTGTAGTCGGGCTCCATGCCCATGCGCAGGTCGGTGATCCAGATCCCCCCCGCCTCCCGTTTGACGGCGTAGAAGCCGTGCGTGAACCACACGAGGCGCCTGACCGGCCGGTGGTCCTCGAGGCCGCGAAGCAGCCCGCGGTTTCCGGGGTGATGCGCCATGCGGATCTCGCCTCGGCCGTCCAGGAGCGAATAGTACCCTTCGGCGTAGCCCTCGCCGTCCACGATCAGCACGCGCCAGAGGAGCGTGTTGAAGGCGGTGGGGGTGGTGAGCAGGGCCTCGTGGGCGATCCCCTGGCGGGCAAGCGAGGCGCGGACGGCGCCTTCGACATGGAGCTTCGCGCCCACACTCCACAGGAGGTAGAGGCAGCTCAGGGCGAGGCCGATGGCGTTCAGCCGGTGGCCGCGCGGTGTCCGGTGAAGGACGAGCGCGGCCAGGACGCCGGCCAGCAAGGGAAGCGAGTAGGCGGGGTCGATGATGAAGATGCTCGACCACACGACCGGGGGGGTGGGCAGCGGCCAGAAGATCTGGGTCCCGTAGACCGTGAAGCAGTCCAGAAGGACATGGGTGGCGAAGGCGAGAAAGACGAGCGCCATCCAGCGCAGGCGGTGGGTGCGGGTTGCGGGGTGGATGGCGAGGATCAGGCGGCTCATCAGCGGGGTCGCCGCGGCCAGGACGAAGAGCGAATGGCTCGGGCCGCGGTGCCAGGTGAAGCGGTCGACCGCGTCCGAAAGCGGGACGAGGAGATCGAGATCGGGGAGGAGCCCGCAGAGCCCGCCCCAGAGTAGCGCGCGGCGGCCGATCCGCCGCCCCAAGACCGCCTCGCCGACGGAGGCCCCTAAAGCAACTTGGGTGACGGTGTCCATCGTTTCGCTCCGCTCGGTTCCGGGCGCCGACCGCCCGGCGGCAAGATAAGACCGGAGGCGTCGCTGGGAAACCCTTCCATGGGCGCCGAGGCTTGCGGGGGAGGTTGAGGGGCTCAGGGGCGGGGAGCGATCCCGGTGGGTCCCCGCACCGGCCGTAGCGCGAAAAGCATCCCCCAGGCGGCGAGGGCGAGACCGGTCAGGATGAGGAAGGCCGTGCGGTAGCTTCCGGTGACGTCGAAGAGGTGCCCGGCGAGGATCGGCCCCGCCGCGCCGCCGGTCGTCCCGAAGCAGGCGACGATGCCGAAGACCGTCCCGTGGAAGCGGATGCCGAACCACTCCGCGGCGAGAGGCGAGATGGCCGTAAAAAAGCTCCCGTGGGCCAACCCGTAGACCGCGCCGAAGAGGTACATCATCCAGGGTCGGTCGGAGAACTGAAGCCACAGGAGACCGCCCACGAGGAGGCAGAAGCCGACGTGCATCACCCTCTTGCTCCCCAGCCGGTCGATCAGGACCCCGCTGGCGAGGCGCCCCAGGATGCTCACCCCGCCGATGGTCGAGAGGACCCCGGCCGCCGGGAGGGGAGGGATCCCCAGGTCGCGGGCGTGGGGCACGATGTGCAGCATGACGACCATCAGGCAGGAGACGAGGATCAGGTTCATCGTGCAGAGGACCCAGAAGGGAGCCGCCCGGAAGACCCGGGAAAGGCATAGGCCCGGCGCCCCGGATGCGCGGTCCTCGTTTGCGGCTCCCGAAGGGGACCCCTCCCCGGGGTCGCGGCGCAGGAACCGGGCCAGGGCGATCAGGACGGCCGCGACGGTGGAGCCGACCAGGGCGATCGCCCAGCGCCACCCCAACAGAGCGATCAGCGCGCTTGCCGCGAGCGGGACGACGAACTGCCCGGCGCCGGTTCCCGCCTTGACGATCCCGGTCATGAAGCCGCGGCGCGCGGAGAACCAGCGGGCGATGGTCGTGAGGGCCACCACATCGACCGCGCTCATCCCCATGCCGAAGATCAGGCCGAAGGAGAGATAGAGCCCCGCGAGGGTCGAAACCTGCGCCATGAGGACGCAGCCCAGGCCCAGAAGCAGGGCCGTCCCCGTGAGCAGAAGGCGCGGGCCGAAGCCGTCGTTCAGGCGGCCGACGGCCATGCCGAAGACCCCCATCACGAAAAAGGCGGCCGCGGGGGCGGCGGCGATGGCCGCCCGCGGCCAGCCGAACTCCTCCATGAGGGGGTTGAAGAAGACGCCGAAGGCGATGTAGGTCCCCACTCCAAGGGCCTGGATGGTGAAGCAGATGGCCGTGGTGAGATGGGCCGGGGAGGGCCGCGGGGAAAAGCGTGCCGCCATGGCCCTTGATGACACGGCCGGGACGAAAACTCAATCGCCGGCGGGCCGGGGCGACCCTCGCGGCCTTACCCAACGCGGGGCCCCCGGTCGCCCGGGGACGGGCAGCGCCCAGGGAGGGATGGATGGCGATCCGGATCGTGCGGCTGGGAAGCGAACGGATGCCGGGCGAGGGGTTGCGCATCGGGACGGTCAGGCGGCCGCCGCGGGGGCTTTCCAAGGCCGAGATCGCAGCCCGCGGCTTCTACGACGTCTGGCTCCCCGAGCTCGCCCCGAGCGAGGCGTTGCTGAAGGAAGGCCGGGCCGGGGCCCAGGCGGACGAGAAGCGCTGGCAGCGCTTCGCCCGGCGCTACCGCGCCGAGATGGGCAGGCCGGAGAAGAAACGGCTTCTCGAGCTGCTTGCCGCGCTTTCGCGGCAGACGGATTTCTCGGTCGGCTGCTACTGCGCGGACGAACGCCGCTGCCACCGCTCCCTGCTCAAGGAGCTCCTGTCCGAGCGCGGGGCGGTTCTCGCCTGAGGCTGCCTCTTGGCGCGCGGAAAGAGAGAGCCCGGCTCAAGCCTTGAAAAAAGATGCCGAAGAACGTAGATGGCATGTTCTTCGGGAGCCTGGGCCGGGCTCCGCCGGCCAAGGGCTCCCCCCTTAGGCCAGGGAGGCGGGGATTCAACCGCAGAAGGAGGTTTGCGATGCGAGGGCTTGGACGGTGGCTTGTGGTGATGTTCGCGTTTGCGATCCCGCTCATGGCGGCGGCCTTCAACCCATCCGACGTGGAGCGGCTCGAGTCGGGAGCGAACGACCTGCGCAACGCCGATTTGAGCGGGCTGAGCCAGCTTCGCCGCATGAACGTGAGCGGGGTCGATTTCCGCGGGGCCGATTTGAGCAACTGCCGCCTCTGGAGCGTCGTCTTCGACGGGGCGAAGCTCGACGGGGCGAAGCTCGAAAAGGGAAGCTTTCACGGCGCGCATTTCAACCAGGCGGTCCTCAAAAACGCAAACCTCAAAGGCGCCGAGCTGACGATCGCCCCCTGCAGCGGCGCCGATTTCTCCGGGGCCGACCTCTCCGGGGCGCGCCTGGGGAACGCGGTCCTCAGTTTTGCGAACCTGAAGGGGGCGAGACTCTCCGGCGCCGATTTCACGCGGGCGAGGCTCCATCGTGCGGATTTGACCGGAGCCGACCTGGGCGGCGCTCTTTTCCAGGACGCCGATTTCGACGGCGCCAAGGTCGACATCCGCTGGCAGGGGGTTCTCCAGGGGCAGAACGTGCGCAATTTCGACAAGATCGAGTGGGTCCAGCCCGCGCCGGTCAAGCCCGCCGATCTCGCCCGGCCGAAGGTGGACAAGGAGCCGCTCAAGCCCGGCGTGCCCGTGAAGAAGTAGTCTCGGCCGTCGGCGAAACCCCTCTTCCGGGGCGCAGGTTCGCCCGGGAGGGAAGGCCCGGCGGCTGGCCGGCGCGCCGGGGAAAAGGGCGGAGAGGAGAATGCGGCGCAAGGTCCGGTGCACCGCGGCGGGGGTCGCCTTGCTGGTGGCGATCGCGCTTTGCTCGCTCTTGCCGCCGCCGGGCCGGGCGGAGGACCCCGCGCCGCCTTGCCGGAGCGGCGCCGGGAGGCTCTACGGGCTGCGCTTCGGGGTGCTCGCCCATGACGTGGGCGGCCTCTGGAGCCGCTCGCGGGCCGAGGGCGGGGCCGACCTGAACGCCGAGATCCTCTTCGAGCGGCCCGGGAGCGAGATCCTGGGCGGCAAGGTGCTCTCGAGCGTGGGGGGAAGCCTCAACCTGGAGGGCCAAACGAGCAAGGCCTACGCGGGGCTTCTCTGGGAGCGGCTCTTCGGCGAGGGCTTCTTCTTCAACACGGGAGTCGGCCTTGCGCTCCACGACGGCCGGCTCGACACCGGCGACCCTAACCGCAAGAGCTTAGGCGGCCGCGTCCTCTTCCGCGTTCCCTTCGAGGCCGGGGTCATCCTGAGCCCCCGCTACCGCCTGTCGCTTTTTTTCGATCACGTCTCAAACGGCTACCTCGCCCACCCCAACGAGGGCCTGGACACCCTGGGCCTCCGTCTCGGCCTCCAGTTCTAACAGGGGACGTCCATTCACATATTGCTTGGCGGCAAGGTCCCGTTGCTCCTCCAGCCGGAACCGGCCCCTGCGCCGAGCGCGCGAACAACCCGGCAGGATTCGAAGGGCTTGCATCGCCAGCGCCGGTCCCCGGGCCCTGCAGAGCACGAGCGGGTGCGGGGCGGCGTTCCAGGCAAAAAAAGACATCCGGCGCGGACCAGGGGGAACCTCAAGAAACGAAGGCTACAGGCGGTTCACGGCATCCCGCGGCCTGCGGCCCTGAAGCACATCGATGATGTTGGCGGCCGCCGCCGCTTCGATGGCCCGGCGGGTCTCGACGACCGCCGATCCCAGGTGCGGGGTGAAGACCGTTCGCGAGGAATCCCGCAACAGGGCCGAGGGGATGGAGACGGGACGGTCGGGGAGGGAAAGGTCTTCCATGGCGAACACGTCGGCGGCATAGCCGCCCAGTTGCCCATTCTGCAAGGCTTCGGACACCGCCTCTTCGTCCACGACGGAGCCTCGGCCGACGTTCACCAGGAAGGCTCCGGGTTTCATGCGGGCGAGCGCCTGCCGGTCAAAGAGATGACGAGAGGCGGGGCTCAAGGGGGCGGCGACCAGAATGACATCGGACACGTGGAGGAGCGTGTCGAAGCGGACCTGCTCGACCCCCAGTTCGGCCAGCATGCCCGGATCCAGGGCGATGGGGCCGAAACACACCCGCTGCATGCCGAAGGCGTTCAAGCGGTGCGCGATCCGTCGGCCCACCCCGCCGAAGCCCACGATGCCGGCGGTTTTCCCCTCCAGCCCCGCGCCATATAACCGGGGCCGCCAGCCCCGGAAACAGCCGCTTCGGACAAACCGGTCGCCCTCCAAGATCTTCCGCGTCAGAACGAGCAAAAGCCCTACCGCGAGGTCCGCAGTGGGCGCAGACAGCAGATCCGGGACGATGGTGACCCAGATGCCGCGGCGGGTGCAGGCCGCGACGTCGATGTTGTCGCAGCCCTTGAGCGCGCAGGCCACGATTTGCAGGCGTCCGCATTGGGAGAGGACCCCCTCGTCGATCCGGTCGGGCATGAAGACCATCAGCGCCTCGGCCTCGCGGGCCAGATCGATCAACAGGCCGCGGCCGACGCCTTCTTCCTCCTCCGGGCTCCAGAGGCGGCCGTGAGAGGTCAACAGCTTGCGGGTTTCGGCAAAGATGCGGTGGGTGGTGACGATCAAGGGCTGTCGCATCGGTTCCTACTTGAAACGGCGGCGAATCCCGGCGCTCAGGGCATCCACGACGGTGACGCAGAGGAGGATGAGCAGCAGCAGGGCCGTCACCTGGCGGTAATCCATCAAGTTCAATGACGAGATGAGCTGAAAGCCGATCCCGCCGCAGCCGACCATCCCCATCACCGTCGAGGCCCGAAAGTTGTATTCCCAGCGGTAAAAGGAGACATCGGCCATCTGCGGAAACACCTGGGGCAGGACACCGTGCCAGAGAACCTGCAGCGGGCTTCCCCCGCAGGCCCTGACGGCCTCCACCGGCGCCGGGTCGACATGCTCGATCGCCTCGGCGAAGAATTTCCCGACCATGCCGATCGAGTGAAACCCCAGGGCCAGAACCCCGGGAAGGATGCCCAGCCCCACGGCGGCGAGGAAGAGGATCCCCAGGATCAATTCCGGGATGGCGCGCATGACGTTCAGAAAGAGCCGTGCCGCGGCGTAGACCACCGGGTGGGGGGAGGTGTTCCCGGCCGCGAGAAACGCGAGGAGGAAGGAAAACAGGACACTGAGGGCCGTTCCCCCGATGCTCATGGCGAGCGTGTCCAGAAGCGGCCTGCCCCACGACGCCCAGCGGCTGAAATCGGGCGGCAGCCCCTCGCGGACGATGATCTGGAAAATCCCGTGGGCGCCTTCGGCATAGCGCTGTGGGTTGAAAAAATCGGCGTGCCCGAGACTGGCCACGACGAGGAACAGAACGAAGGCCGTTTGAAGGGCGCCGCGTCGCAATTGCCGTTTCCGGGCGACGAGAACGGCGTTCAGGCTGTCCAGACCGGACACGGCCGCAGCCCCCTCTCCGCCGGAGATGCCTGCATTCATGGCGCTCTTGCACCCTGGGGTGATCGGTCGTTCCCGGAAGGCTATTTTTCCAGGGCCCCGAGGTCCAACCCGAGGATCTTGGCGGCTTGGCGGATGACGTCGTAATCGGAATCCCGGATCGGGGCAAAGCCGTCCGCCTTCAGCGGCTTCAGGATGGCCGGGTCCCGAATCTCGTAGAAGGCGTTGCGGATCGACTCTTTCAGCGCATCGGCCAAATCGGAGCGCATCACCCAGGGGTATTCGGGGATCGGATCGGACTCGGCGACGACCTTCACGCGGCTGCCGTCGATCGTGCCTTTTTCCACCAGGCCGTTGAAGATGACCTGGCTCAGGCCGCCGGCATCGACGTTGCCGCGCATGACGTTGAGCGCCACGGCATCGTGTTTGCCCAGAAAGCTTTCCTGGTAATCGCCGGGTTTGACGCCCCGTTGGGCAAGCAGCCCCTTGGGGATAAGATGGCTCGAGGTGGAGGCCTGGTCGCCGTAGGCCATGCGCTTGCCGCGGATGTCCTCGGGTTTCTGGATTCCGGATGCGCCGTTGGCGATGATGACCGAGCGATAGGTCGTCGCCCCGTCTTTCACCTTCGCCGCAAAGGGCTCGATGGCCGCCTTGTCCCTGGCCATGCAGTAGGACAGCGGGCCGAAGAAGGCCAAATCGATCCGCCCGTTGCGGGTCGCCTCGATCATGGCCGCATAGCTGGTCAAGACGTAAAGCTCGATTTTCCGGGAAAGGCGTTTCTCCAGGTACGCGCGCAGCCCTTCGTTGTCCTGGATGACCTTGGCGGCGTTTTCATCCGGCAGCAGCGCGACTTTCAGCACCTGCGGGTCGTAGGCTGCACCTTCGGCGCGCCCAAGGCCAAGGGGCAGGAGCAACGCGACCGCCAACCCGAGAATCCATGCTCTTCTCTTCAGCCATCGGTGTTCCATCGTCGAAGACTCCTTTGTGCGTCAAGGGGACAATGCCGCTTCGAGACCCTGCTCGCACGCGGCCTCGTTGTAGATCTGTTCCAGGTGTCCCCGGGAGAGATGGCGGTGCCGGCCGTCGAACACCAGCCGGCCGTGGGCGAGCCCGATCACCCGTTCTCCATAGCGGCAGGCGAGGTCGATCTGGTGGAGACTGAAAACGACGGTCAGATGGTCCTCACGGGCGATCCGGCGAAGAAGCTCCATGATCGACTCGGCCGTGGCCGGATCCAAGCTGGCGACCGGCTCATCCGCAAACAGGATGCGGGGGCGCTGGGCCAAGGCGCGGGCGATGCCCACGCGCTGACGCTCCCCCCCGCTCAACCGGTCCACACGGCTCAAGGCCTTGTCGGCGAGCCCGACGCGCTCGAGGCATTCCATGGCGATGGCCACATCGGCTGCGGGCAGGGGAAGAACGCTGCGCAGGGTCGAGTGGTAGGCCAGGCGGCCCATGAGGACGTTCTGCAGCGCGGATTGGCGGCCGATCAGGTGATGCAGCTGAAAGACCATCCCCGCCTGCCGCCGGTAGTCCCGCAGGCGGTTCCGGCTCGTGATGTCGCCGAACCCGTCGACCCGGATGGTGCCGGCGGTGGGTTGCTGCAGGAGGTTCAGGCATCGCAGCAGGGTGGATTTCCCGGCACCGGAGCGGCCGAGCAGAACGGTCAGCTCCCCCCGGCAGATTTCAAGCGTGATGTTCTCCAGCGCCCTGCGGCCCCCCGGGTACTCCACGGAGAGGCCCCGGACGGAAATCGCCACCCCGTTTGGGTGTTGAGGGCAGAAGGCGGTTCGAATCCTGTTCACGCCCCCAATTTCCCCTCCGATTTCGAGGCGCAAATGAGGTGCCGGTTAATTTTCCGCAAGAAAAAAACGGGGACGTCCATTGGTATATCATTTCGGACCGCCCTGCCGGCGGACGGATGCCGGCTTGCGGCATGCCCCGCAAGCGGCGCTCATCGAATCCTAACCCGCTTCGGGTACGCCCCTTCGCGTGAAGCCTGAATCCCCGGCACCCAACCGCCCGAGTCCCCGCCCCGCGCACCCCCGCCGGCGGGCGGCGGTGGAGCTGGTCGGGCTGTTTGTCCTCCCGCCGCTTCTGCTCCGCATGGCGCCGGTCGCCGTGCCGAAGATCCCCGTGCTTCTGCTCGCCGCGGCCTTTTGCCTGGCGCTGCTGCTCCGCGATCCCTCCTTCGCGCGCCGGAGGCTCCGGCTTGCGCCTCTGCCGGCCGGAGCGGGGAAGGGGATCTGCCTTCGGGCGCTCGGCGTCCTGGTTCTGCTTGCGGCAGCCGTTGCGCTCTGGGAGCCCGAGCTTCTCCTTTCCTTCCCGCGGCACCGGCCCGGTCTGTGGCTTGCCGTCATGGTGCTTTACCCGTTTCTCTCGGCCCTGCCGCAGGAGCTGATCTACCGCGTTTTCTTTTTCCATCGCTGCGGCGGGCTGTTTCGCGACGAGCGCCTCCGGGCCGCAGCGAGCGCGTTCTGCTTTGCCTGGCTGCACGTGATCTTCGAGAACTGGCTCGCCCCGCTTGTTTCCCTGGCCAGCGGGGCCCTCTTCGCGCGGACCTACGTGCGCACCGGCCACCTCGGCGCGGTCGCCCTGGAACATGCGCTCTACGGCAACGTGCTTTTCACCCTGGGCTGGGGGGTTCATTTCTACCGCGGCATCTGACGCCCGCTCCGAGGTCGAAACCATGCCCCGCGACATCCGCAGCCGAACGAACCTCGCCCTCGTCTTCTTCGCCCTTCTTCTGCACGGCGGGGTGTTCCTCGCGGCTCCCCTCGTTCTCCTGCCCCGGAGCCCGGTTTACGGGTTTTTCCTTATCCCCGTCGTGTTGCACACGCTTCCCCTGTGGTACCTCGCCCACGAGGCCTTTCACCGCAACCTGCACCCCCACGCCCGCGCAAACGACCTGCTCGGTCGTCTCCTCGGCGTCCTCTTCGGCGCGCCGTTCGGGCCGCTTCGCTTCGGGCACCTCATGCACCACCGCTACAACGGGGCGCCGATCGACCGGCCGGACCTCTATGACCCCAGGCGCACCGGCCGCCTCGAGGCGACCGTGCGCTATTTCCTCAACCTCTGCGGCGGATTTTACCTCCTCGAGCTCTTGAGCGGCCCCGCCGCCCTGCTGCCCCGCCCCCTCTGGCGGCGGCTGATCGAGCGCCAATCCCGCCGGGCGGGCGCCGAGGAGCGGGAGATCCTGCAAGCGCTCGCGGAGGCCGTTTCCCGGCCGGCGGTGCGGTGGGCCTGGCGCGCCGAGGCCCTCGCCGCGCTTTCCTTCTGGGGGTTCGCCCTCTGGGCCTACCGCGCCGAACCGGGCCTCTTGCTTCTCGTTCTGGCAGGCCGGGCCGTTCTCGTCTCGACGGCGAACAACCTTCCCCACTACGGCACCGACCCGCGGCAGCGGCTTTACGCGCTGAACCTGCACCTTCCCGGGTGGCTCGCCGGGCTTGTGCTCCACTTCAACCGCCACCGGGTGCATCACCGGCAGCCGCTTCTTCCCTGGCACCGGCTCGCCTCCGCGCACCGCGCCTCCGGCGAGGGCTACGATCTCCCCTGGAGGCAGGCGTTCTTGCGCCAGTTCCGCGGTCCGACGGCCTGGGTCGCCGCCGGGGACGGTCAGCCGCGCAGCCAGCCGACCAGCGCGAGCTGCGCCGCCGCCGCGAGCAGCACGGCGAGGACGGGGAGGAGGAGCAGCCGGTAGGCCGCCCCCGGGGGGGCGTGATAGTACTGGAGGGTCATGGCCAGGCAGGCGTGCATCGGCGAGAGCATATGGGCGCTGATTCCGCCGGCGAGCGCGAACATCACGTACCAGGCCCGAAGGGCCCCGTCCGGGAAGAACGGGACGAGGACCGGGAAACTCAAGCCCACGAAGGCCGTGGTGTACCCGGTGAGGAAGGCGATCGCGGCCGGGAGGAGGAAGGCGAGCAGAAGCGGCGGGACCCCGCGGGCCGAGAGGCCCTCGGCGATGCGCGGCATGGCGCCGCTTGCCTGGAGCGTCTCCTGGAACAGCATGATCCCCCAGACGAGCAGCGCAAGGTCCATCGAGAGGTGGCCGCGGAGCAGCCCCGGCCAGCGCTTTTTCGGCAGCCGGTGCGGCAAGGCGGCGAGGGCGGTGCCGGCGAGGATGGACCAGGCGAGATGGACCTCGAACACCGCCGTGGCCGTGACGACGAGGACGAAGGGCAAGAGGTTTCGCAGCACGCCAAGGAGCTCCCGCCCGGCACCGGCCCCGGGCGAAGCGGAGGCCCCCCCCGCCCCGGGAGCGATCCCCCGGAAGCCGGCCAGAGCCCCCGCGGCGATGGCGACGGCCGTGAGCGGCAGGCCGGCGAGCACGAGGTCGGGGACGCCGACCTGGGTGATCGAGGCCGTGAGAAAGACCGCGGGAAAGGTGGGCAGCGAATATTCCCAGACGTGGCGGAACCAGTAGTTGAGGAAGGTGCGCCGCTCGGGCCGCAGCGCCATCTCCCCGGAAGCCTCGTCCACCAGCGGCGCCGAAAGCATCGCCCCGCCGACGACGGGCAGAAGGCCGACGAGCGCGGGCAGCGCGGCAAGCAGCAGGCGCACATCCCCGCACAGCCTGCGCAGCGCGGCGATGGCCGCGCGCATGGCCCCGGTCTCTTTCATGACCGCGCTGAAGAGGAGCACCCCCTCGAGGGCGATCACGAGCTTGAGGTTCTCGAAGCTCCCCAGGGCGCGGCCGAGGACCTCGGCCCAGGCGGCGGCCGGAAGGCGGTAGAGCAGGCCGAGGCCTGCGCCGCTGGCCATGAGGGTCAGGCTGAGCGGGACCCGCAGCCGGAGGAGCACGAGGATGCCCGCGAGGACGAGCGCGAGATGGAGGACATCCGGCATCGTTCTTTCCCGCCGCCCCGGTTTCGCCGGAAGCGAGCGGCGCATCATAGCCCCCCTTCGGCCCCGCTGCAAGCGCCTGCCCCGCCCCGCGCCGTACCGCGCCCCGGACGTTTGATCTTTGTCGCCATCTGGACTAGGATCGCCCATCCGGCATGGGGGAAGGCGCTCGAAGAAAGGCGGACGAATCCTTGCGCGGCTGGGCGGTCATCGCCGATGATCTCACCGGGGCGGCGGACACGGGGATCCAGTTTTTGCCGCTGGCCTCCCCCCTCTACCTCGTCGACGGCCGCCGCGGCGACGGCCTCGACTTCGACCCGGAACCGGGCGGGGTCGCCGTCTACACCGGGACGCGGGCGCTGCCGGCGCGCCGGTCCGCGGCGGTCCTCCTCCCGGTCGCCCGCGCCGTCGCCCGCGCGGGCTTCCGGCGCGTCTACAAGAAGATCGACTCCGCCCTCCGCGGACCGATCGGCGCCGAGATCGAGGCCGTGCTCGAAGCCCTCGGGGCGCAGGCGAGCCTCATCGCCCCGGCGTTTCCCGCCCAGGGGCGGACGACCGAGGACGGGATCCACCGGCTCCACGGCCGGCCGATCGCCGCAACCGAGATGGCCCGCGACCCCGTCTTCCCGGTGCGCGAGTCGCGGCTTGCGGCCTGGATCGCGCACACGGCCGCCAAACCGGTCGCGCATCTTTCCTGGAGGGTGCTCGCGGAGGGCGAGGAGGCGGCCGCCCGCGCCGTCGCGCGCCTGCTCGGGGAGGGCGTGGTGCACGTCTGCTTCGACGCCCTGGAGGAGCGGCACCTGGAGGCGATCGCGCGTCTTTTCCTGAACCGCTTCCCGGAGGCGCTGCCCTGCGGCTCGGCGGGTCTCGCCGCGGCGATCGTCCGGCTGGCGGCCCCCCGGCCCTCTGGGCCTCCGGAGGCCCCCCCACCGTCCCGGCCGCCGGGGGGGGGCTTTCTCTGGGTGTGCGGCTCGGCCTCGGAGCGTCTGCGGGCCCAGGCCGAGCGGCTCTGCGAAGCGGGCGGGGTGCACGGGGAGACGCTCTCCGCCGCCGCCCTCTGCGGCCCGCCCGACGCCGCCGGCGTGCAGGCGGCCCTCGAGCGCGCCGCCGAGCGGCTGGCGCGCATGGATGTGCTGCTGCGGCTCCCCCCGCCCGCCGCGGGGCAGGAACGGGCGGATCCGGCCGCCCTGGCGGAGGGGCTTTCGCGCTTCGTCGCCGCGCTCGTGGCGCGGGTTCCGCCGCGGGGGCTTTTTCTCTCCGGCGGGGACACGGCGGCCGCCGTGCTCGAGCGGCTGGAGGCCCGGGCCGTGCGCCTGGAGCGCGAACTCGTCCTCGGCGTCGCCTCCGGCCGCATCGCCGGCGGGGGCTGGGACGGGCTTGCGGTCGTCACCAAGGCGGGATCGTTCGGCAGCCCCGAGACCCTGCTCGAGGTGCGGCGGCGGGTTTCCTGAGGCGGGTCAGGCGCGGGGGCCATCCCCGGGGTCCAGCTCGACCAGGGTCGCCCCCCAGCCGCCCGCTTCCGCCGGCGCGTCCCGGAAGGAGCGCACGCGGGGATGGCGGCTCAAGATCTTCTGCACGCGGAGCTTCTGGTGGCCCGTTCCCTTGCCGTGGATCACGCGCACGGAGGAAAAGCCCCGGCGCGCGCATTCCGCGATCCAGTGTTCGAGGAGATCGGGGATGTCCCGGGGGTGGAAGGCATGCAGGTCGATCACGTCCTCGATCGGAACCGGGACCGCTTCGTCTTCGTCCATCGCCAGCGGGCCTCCTTCGCCGCGCCTCGGGCGGCCTCGACCCCGAGGGGGAACCCGTGAGCGCGGAGACGGCGGCCGCGGTCGGCCTGCTCGCCGGCTCCTACCTCCTGGGGGCCGTGCCGTTCGGCGTTCTCTTCGCGCGCCTTTTTTCCTCCGCCGACCCGCGGCGCGCCGGAAGCGGCAACATCGGCGCCACCAACGTCGCGCGCACGGCCGGGGCGGCCGCCGGGCTGGCCACCCTCGCCGCGGACGGGCTGAAGGGGTTTCTCCCGGCCGCGGCCGCGCTCGCCTGGTTCCCGGGGCCGGAGGCGCCCCTCGCCCATCTCCCCACGGCCGCGGCGCTCCTGGCCTTCGCGGGGCACCTCTTCCCCGTGTACTGGGGCTTCCGCGGCGGCGGAAAGGGGGTGGCGACCGCGGCGGGAGGGTTCCTTGCGCTCGCCCCGGCCGCGGTGGGGGTCGCGGCCGCCGTCTTCCTGCTCGCCTTCCTGGCCGGCCGCCGCGTCGCCGTGGGCTCGCTTTCCGCCGCGGCCGCGCTGCCCATCGCGGTCCATCTCCTCGGCGGGCCGGTGACGCTCACCGCCGCGGCCGCCGCGGTCTGCCTCCTCGTCGCCTGGCGCCACGCGGACAACCTCCGGCGGCTTGCCGCCGGTACCGAGCCGCCCTTCCGCCTCAAGCCCTGAGAAAGACGACGCCCGAGGCGGGCCGGCTCCGTCTCAGCCCGCCGCCCACCCCCACAGCAGCGCGAGCGCGCCGGCAAGCAGGATGTGGCTTTCGACGAGAAACTCGAGCCGGACCCCGGGCAGCACGGCCCCCCGTTCCCAGGCGAGGAGCACGGCGAGCATGGCGGCGGGCGAGAGGGCGAGGAGATGGCCGATCGCGGGGAGCCCCGCCGCCGCCGTCGCCGACGGAAGCCCGGCGATGAGGACCGCGAGGATCGCCTTGAGCATCCGCCGCGTGCGCCGCTCGCCGAGCAGGATGGGGATGGTCTCCTTGCCCACGAGCCGGTCGCCCTGCATGTCGAGCAGATCGAAAAAGGCCGTGCGCACGAAGACGAGCGCCGCGATCCAGACGAAGGCGATCGCCGCCGCGGGCTCGCCCGCCCGGCCGGAGGCGATCGCGGGCAAGAGCGCCGTCACCACCCCCCAGGCGAGGGCGATGAGGACCGTCTTCGAGCCGGGGATGTCCTGGATGCGCCGGAGGCCCCGGGGGGAGAGCCGGGACGGCCAGATCGCGATGCGGTAGGAGAGGCCGAGGAGGCTCATCGCCAGCAGGAGCACAAACGGCACCGTCCCCTGCCACAGCGCAAGGCAGAGCCCGCCCGCGCCGCAGGCGAGGGCGGCCGCGGTGAGCGGGACCTTGCGCCGCTCGTAGAAGCGTGCCCGCTCCGGCTCGTTGAAGCGGTCGGCCCGGCTCCCGGTCAGGTGGTTCAGGATGTGCATCGACTGGACGTAGAGGTAGGCGACCCCCACCCAGGCGGCGGTGTCCCGGGAGATCCCCTGCAGCAGGCTCGCCGCGTGGCACAGCCCTGCGGCGCCGACGGAGATGTAGCCGTTGGTGAGGAGGGCGGCGCGCATGAGGGCGTAGAGCGCCTTGTGCAGGGGCGACTTGCGGCGGTAGACCGCGTTTTCCAGGGCGAGGATCACCTTGCGGATCACCCAGTTCGGCGTGGAGGCCCCGGCCGTGATCCCGATCGCCCGGCAGCGGGCGAGGAGCCCGGCGTCGATTTCCCCGAGCTCGCGCTCGTCCTCGATGTGAAACGCCGGTTTCCCCGTCTCGCGCGCGATTTCGAAGAGCCGCCGGGTGTTCCCGCTGCTTTTGCCGCCGACCACGATCAGGGCGTCCACCTCGGCCGCGAGGCGCATCACCTCTTCCTGGCGGCGTTCGGTCGAGTCGCAGATCGTGCGGTAGACCTTGTAGTGCGGGTGCCGCCGGGCCACCCAGGCGACCGCCTCCTGGAAGAGGGCCGTGTTCTGGGTCGTCTGGGCGACGAGAATGGCCTCGGGGAAGGGCGGCAGGCGCTCGAGCTCCGCGAGGCTGGAGACGACGACGCCCCGCTCCCCCGCGTGGCCGAGCAGGCCGACCACCTCCGGGTGCTCCGGGTCCCCCAGGATGATGACCGCGTGATGCTTGCGGGCGTGCCGGCGGATGATCGACTGCACGCGCACGACCCGCGGGCAGGTGGCGTCGATGACGCGGAGGCCGCTCTCCCGGAGACGGCGCTTGGTTTCGGGCGGCACCCCGTGGGCGCGGATCAGGACGGTGCCCTCGCCGCGGTCGGGAATCGCCTCCAGGGTGCGGACCCCCCGGGAGGCGAGCAGCTCGAGGACCTGGGGGTTGTGGATCAGGGGGCCGAAGGTGCAGATCGGCCCCGGGTGGGTCTCCGGGGCGTCGAGGATCATCTCGACCGCGCGGCGCACCCCCATGCAGAAGCCGGACATCCGGGCGACGACGATTTTCATTCCGGCGCCTTCAGAGCTTCATCGCCCTGCGGCGGGCGCGGCGTTCCCGCTTGGGCGTCCGGCGGGCGGCGCCTTTTTTGCGCGTGGCGAGGCGGCGGCCGCCCCCGGGCCCGTCCTCCTCGGCGTCCTCGGGCGCGCCGCCGTGAAGGGCGAGCTCCAGGCGGGCCGCGAAGTCTTCCGCGGAAACGGCGTCGGCGCCGCAGGAGGCGACCGTGCGCTGCAGGGCCGCATCCGAGGTGACGACGAGGACGCCGTCCCCCTCCTCGCGCGCCAGCTGCGCGATCAGCCGGTCGGCGGTTTCGCCCCCGCGCGAGAACAGGACGCGGACACCCGCCCGGCGGTCGCGCTCCGGCAGCCCCGCGGGGGCGCCCGCGCCGTCGAAAACGACGGTGATGCGGTGGGGCCGGAGGCGCCGGTAGGCGGCCAGCCGCGCCAGGAGCGCCTCGCGGCCGCGTTCGAGGTCCTCGCGGTCGAGGCGGCCCAGCTCGGGCGAGCGGCGGATGACGTTGTAGCCGTCGATGAGCAGGTGCAGGGCCATGGGCGGAGCGGCCGCGGGAGGCGTTATCGGGACCCGCGGCGGAAGTGTTCGATCAGCCGCTCGAGGTCGTCGGGCGAGTAGAACTCGATCTCGATCCGTCCCCGCGGCCCCCGGGCGCGCAGGGTCACCTTGGTGCCGAGCAGCCGCGAGAGGTCCTCCGCCAGGCGCTCGAGGTGCAGCGCCTCGGGCCGCCGCGGCCGGACGCGGCGCTCCTTCGGCGCCTCCTTCAGGCGCCGCATCAGGGCTTCGGTCTCGCGCACCGAGAGGCCCCGGCCGAGGACTTCCTTCCAGGCCGCGAGCTGGTGTGCCGGGTTCTCCGAGGAGAGCAGCGCGCGGGCGTGCCCCATGCTGAGCTCCCCCGCCTCGATGCTCTGCCGGATGGGCGGGGGGAGCTGCCGGAGGCGCAGGAAGTTCGCCACGGTGGAGCGGCTTTTCCCGACCCGCGCGGCGACCTCCTCCTGGGTGAGGTGCAGGCGGGTGACCAGCTGGTGGTAGGCTTCGGCCTCCTCGAGGGGGTTCAGCTCCGCCCGCTGGATGTTCTCGACGAGCGAGACCTCAAGAAGCCTCTCGTCGCTCACCTCGCGCAGGACCACCGGGACGCGGGCGAGGCCGGCGCGCCGGGCGGCCCGGAGCCTGCGCTCCCCGGCCACGAGCTCGAAGCCGGCCGGCCCCCGGCGGACGACGAGCGGCTGGAGCACGCCCTGGGTGCGGATCGAGGCCGCGAGCTCCTCGAGCTCGGTTTCGTCGAAGCGCCGCCTGGGCTGGAGCGGGTTGGGCCGGATGAGGTCGATGTCGCAGAGAAAATAATCGCTCTCCGCCGCCTCGCCGCCGGGGGCCGCGGCGGGCAGGAGGGCGCCCAGCCCGCGGCCGAGGGCGAGCTTTTTCCTTTTGGCGGAGGCTTCCGGGGGCGAGGGGGGTTTCTCCATGCGGGCTATCTCCCGGCGGCGAGCCGTTCCCGCGCCGGGTCCAGGATCTCGCGGGCGAGCTCGACATAGCTCTGGGCGCCGGCCGAGGAGGCATCGTAGAGCAGGATCGGCTTTCCGAAGCTCGGCGCCTCGCTCAGCCGGATGTTGCGCGGCACACGGGTCCGGAAGACGAGGTCGGGGAAATGGCTTTCGGCCTCCTCGGCGACCTGGTGGGACAGGTTGGTCCGGCGGTCGAACATGGTGAGGAGAATGCCGGCCACGGCAAGCCCCGGGTTGAGGGAGCGGCGCACGCGGTGCACGGTTTCGAGCAGCTGCCCCAGCCCCTCGAGCGCGTAGTACTCGCACTGCAGGGGGATGAGCAGCGCGTCGGCCGCCGTCAGCGCGTTCACCGTGAGGAGGCTGAGCGAGGGCGGGCAATCGAGCAGGATGTGGTCGAAGCGCTCCCGCAAGGGCTCGAGCAGCCGCCGCAGCGCCGTTTCGCAGCCCGCCTCGCCCATCATTTCCACCTCGAAGCCGATCAGGTCCACGTTGGCGGGGATCACCTGGAGGAAGGCGAGCTCGCTTTCCCGGAGCAACTCCGCGGCGGGGGCGCGGCCGAGAAGCCCGTCGTAGAGGGTCCGGCCGAGGCCGGCCTTGTCGATCCCCAGGCCGGAGGTGGCGTTCGCCTGGGGGTCGCAGTCGACGAGAAGCGTGCGCCGCTCGAGGGCTGCGAGCGAGGCCGAGAGGTTGATCGCGGTCGTGGTTTTCCCCACCCCGCCCTTCTGGTTGGCGATGCAGAGGACCTTGGGCATGGGGCGGCTCTACCACAAAACCCGCGCTTTGAAAAGAATGCGAAACTGTGCGATATTCAGGCCGGGGGACGGCGCCTGACCGCGCCGTGCGCGCGGAAACGGGCGCCCCCCCGGAAGAGACGAAACGACCATGCCCACGACCCCGCCCTTCGGCCGATGGAAGCGCCTGCTCGTGCTTTTGCTGGCGGCGAGCCTGCTTCCCTTGCCGCCCGCCGGGGCGATCACCTTCCGCGAGGAAGAGGAGCTTTCGCAGGAGATCCTGCGCTACATCTTCCGCCGGATGCCCGTGATCGACGACCCCTACATCACCGCCTACGTGGACCGCGTGGGACGGCGGCTTCTCGCCGGGCTCTCCGACCAGCCCTTCCGGTACCGCTTCTACGTGATCCAGCAGGACGCCTTCAACGCCTTCGCCACCCCCGCGGGGCACGTCTTCATCTACAGCGGGCTGATCGCGGCCATGGAGGGCGAGGAGGAGCTCGCGGGCATCCTCGGCCACGAGATCGCCCACGTGGCCTGCCGCCACATCTCGCAGAAGATCGATCTCGCCAAGAAGGTGGGCTGGGCCCAGCTCGCGGGCATGGCGGCGGGGATGCTCCTGGGGGTCGCCGCCGGGAGCGGGGCCGCCGCCACGGCCACCATGATGGGCTCGGCCGCGGCGGGGGCGACGATCCAGCTCGCCTTCAGCCGCGAAAACGAGTCCCAGGCCGACCACCTAGGGCTCCAGTATTTGCGGGAGGCGGGCTACGGGGCCGAGGGGCTGCTCGCCACCCTGCGCAAGATCCGCGCCCGGCAGGCCTTCGGCAAGGGCCAGGTGCCGACCTACATGCTCACCCACCCGGCGATCGAGGACCGCATCGCGGCCATCGCCAACTGGATCGAGGAACACCCGGAGGCCGGGCGGAAAGGCCGGCAGGGCGACCCGGCGGCGTGGGAGCGGTTTCTCA
The DNA here is from genome assembly GCA_020725555.1 of Desulfatibacillum sp. GTDB lineage: Bacteria > Desulfobacterota > Desulfobacteria > Desulfobacterales > SpSt-501 > SpSt-501. The sequence continues at coordinate 54,991 of DYEU01000024.1, read as the reverse complement.
CGCGGATCCTCACCGAAACGACCGACCCCTCCGCCGAGCTCGCTCGGCAGGAGGAGATCCTGGCGCGGGAGCCGGACCAGGCGCTCGCGCGGCATCGCCGCGCGCTTTTGCTGTTGAAATTGAACCGCCCCGCCGAGGCCGGCGCCGAGTTCCAGCGGCTGCTCGCCAAGGATGCCTTCAACCCCTGGCTGCTGCGCGACCTGGGCAGGGCCTACTTCCAGGCGGGAAGGCTCGAGGAGGCCGCCTCGCTTCTGGAAACCGCCCTCCGCCGGCTTCCCCAGGATCCGGACACGCTGCTCTTCCTCGGCCGCGTACGCCAGGAGACGGGACGGCCCGAGGAGGCGATCGCGCTCTTCCGCGAGCTCACGCGGGCCGCGCCCGATTTCCGCGAGGGGCACTACTTCCTGGGCCAGGCCCTGGGCCGGGAGGGCCGCCTGGGCGAGGCCCACTACACGCTCGGGGTCTACCACTTCAAATCCCGGGACTTCAAAACCGCGGCGATCCAGTTTCGCAACGGGCTGCGCCATGCCGCCGAGAGCGACCTGCGCGAGCGCCTCCTGCAGGGGCTCCAGAACGCCGAGCGCGAAATCCAGGCCGAAAAGAAGATGCAGGACGGCTAAAGGGGGGCGGGCCTTACGGCCGGTCGAAGCGCGCAAACTGCATGGTGAAGGTGCCGCGTCCCTGGGTGGCCGAGCGCAGCGCGGTCGAGTAGCCGAACATGCGCGAAAGCGGCACGGTCACGGTCACCACCTGGAGGCCGGCCCGGTGCTCGATCGACTCGATCTTGCCGTTGCGCGCGTTGAGATCGCCGATCACCTCCCCCAGGAAGGCGTCCGGGACGAGGACCTCGGCGGTCATGATCGGCTCGAGCAGAACGGGTGCCCCCCGGCCGAGGGCGTCGCGGCAGGCCATGGAGGCGGCGACGGTGAAGGCGAGCTCGCTGGCGTTCTCCTGCAGCGCGGCCCGCACGAGCCAAACGGCGACGTCCACCACGGGGTAGCCCGATACCGGGCCGCTTTCCAGCGCCGACATCGCCCCCTTGCGGGCGGCCTCGACGAAGGCGGCGGGGAGGCTCTCGGCGGGGATCGCCGCGGTGAAGGCGGCGCCCGCGCCGCGGGGGAGCGGCCGGACCTCGATTTCCACCTCGGCGACGTGGCGGGTCCCGGCGATGTCGCGGTCGAAGACGGCCGCGGCCCGGGCCGGGGCGTCGATCGTCTCGCGGTAGACGACCTGGGGCCGGCCCACGTTCACGTTGGTGTTGAATTCGCGCTGCATGCGGCTGGTCACGATCTCGAGATGCAGCTCCCCCATCCCCGAGAGGATCGTCTGGCCGGTGTCCTCGTCCTTGCGCACCCGCAGCGTGGGGTCCTCGGCCGTGAACTTCTCGAGGATCTCGTCGAGTTTCTCCTGGTCGGCGTGGGTCTTGGGTTCGACCGCCACCGAGATCACCGGCTCGTAGGCCTCGATCCGCTCGAGCATCACGGGGTGTTCGACCGTGCAGAGCGTGTCCCCGGTCGAGGAGTCCTTGAGCCCCATGATCCCGATGATGCTCCCGGCGGAGGCTTCCTCGATCCGCTCGCGCTTGTTGGCGTGCATGCGGAGCAGGCGGGCGACCTTCTCCTTGCGGCGGAGGGTGGCGTTGTAGACCTCCGCCCCGGCCTTCAGCCTGCCGCTGTAGAGGCGCGCAAAGCAGAGCTTGCGCCCCTCCATCAGGGAGACCTTGAAGATCAGCGCGACCAGGGGGTCGGACTCGCGCGCGTGCACCTCGACCGGTTCGCCGGTTTCGGGGTGGACGCCGCGCGCCGGGGGGATGTCGAGCGGGCTGGGGAGAAAGCGCGCCACGGCGTCGAGGAGCGGCTGGATCCCCTTGTTGCGCAGGGCGGCGCCGCAGAGGACGGGGACGAGCTCGAGGCGGATCGTGGCCCGCCGGATCGCGGCGAGCAGCTCGGCCGTCGCGATCGGCTGCTCCGAGAGGTAGGCCTCCATCAACCCCTCGTCGAACTCGGCCGCGGCGGCGACCAGCCGCTCGCGGTACTCGGCCGCCTGGGCGGCCAGCTCCGCGGGGATCTCCTCGGTCCGAAACACCGTCCCCAGGGAGGCCTCGTCCCACTCGATGCGCTTCATCTGCAACAGATCGATCACGCCGCGGAACGTCTCGCCGCTGCCCACGGGGAGCTGAAGCAGCAGGGGGCGGGCGTTCAGCCTGGCCTGCATCATCTCCACCGTGCCGAAGAAGTCCGCGCCCACGCGGTCCATCTTGTTGAGGAAGGCGATCTTGGGGACGCGGTACTTGTCCGCCTGGCGCCAGACCGTCTCCGACTGCGGCTCGACCCCCTCCACCGCGCTGAAGACGCCCACGGCGCCGTCGAGCACGCGCAGCGAGCGCTCCACCTCGATCGTGAAGTCCACGTGGCCCGGCGTGTCGATGAGGTGGATCTCGACGTCCTGCCAGGGGCAGGTCGTGACCGCGGAGGTGATCGTGATGCCGCGCTCCTGCTCGTCGGGCATCCAGTCCATGACCGCCTCGCCGTCGTGGACCTCGCCCAGCTTGTGCGAGCGGCCGGTGTAAAAGAGGATCCGCTCCGTCACCGTCGTCTTGCCGGCGTCGATGTGGGCGATGATCCCGATGTTGCGGACGGCGCTGATCTTCGTCTTTTTCATGGCGGACCGCGGGCCGCGCCCGGCCGGCCGGGGCCACGGCGGTGGCCCCGGGGGCGGCGCGCCCGGAGAAGCGCATCCTTATGCCAAGCGGTGAGGCAAGTCAAGAAACGGGGGCTTCGGCCTTGCGCCGGGGGGCCGCCCCCTCAGCCGAGGATGCAGCCGCGGTCGGCGGGGCCGACGAGCCGGCGGTAGCGCTCGAGGAGGCTTCCCGGCTCGAGGGCCAGCCGCTCGGGAAGTCGCCACGCCGCCCGCCGGCGCTCGAGCTCCGGGGCGGGCACGGCGAGTTCGATCCGGCCCGCCGGGATGTCGATCTCGATCCGGTCCCCCTCCTGCACGAGGGCGATCGGCCCGCCCGCATAGGCTTCCGGGGTGACGTGGCCGACGCAGGCCCCGCGGGTCGCCCCCGAGAAACGGCCGTCGGTCACCAGGGCGACCGATTCGCCCAGGCCCATGCCGATCAGCGCCGAGGTGGGCAGGAGCTGCTCGCGCATCCCCGGTCCCCCCTGGGGTCCCTCGTAGCGGATGACGACCACGTCGCCCGGACGGATGCGGCCGCCGAAGATCGCACCGAGCGCCTCTTCCTCCTGCTCGAAGACCCGCGCCGGGCCCGCATGGCGCAGCATGGCGGGGGCGACGGCCGCCCGCTTGACGACCGCGCCGCCGGGGGCGAGGCTGCCCCGCAGGACGGCGATCCCGCCCGTCGGGCTCAAGGGGGAGGCGACGGGCCGGATCACCTCGGGGTCCAGGATGCGGCGGCCTTCGAGATTTTCGGCCACGGTGCGGCCGGTCACGGTGAGGCCGTCCCCGCGGAGAAGGCCCCGGTCGAGGAGCTCCTTCATCAGGGCGGGCACCCCGCCCGCGTTGTAGAAGTCGAGCGGGAAATGCCTGCCGGCCGGCTTGAGGAGCACGAGGTGCGGGTAGCGCGAGGCGGCGCGGGCGAAATCCTCGAGCCCCAGTTCGACCCCGGCGGCGTGGGCGATCGCCGGGAGATGCAGGCAGGTGTTCGTCGAGCCGCCGACGGCCATGTCGACGGCGAGCGCGTTTTCGAAGGCCTCCCGCGTGAGGATGTCCCGCGGCCGGAGGTTGCGGGCGTGGAGCTCGAGGATCGCCCGCCCCGCGCGGCGCGCGAGCGCCAGGCGCGCCCCGGAGGTCGCCGGCGTGAGCGCGCCGTCGGGCAGGGTCATCCCCAGGGCCTCGGTCAGGATGTTCATCGAGTTCGCCGTGCCCATCATGGCGCAGGCGCCGGGACCCCAGACGGCCACCTCCTCGAGCCGGGCGAGCTCCTCGGGGGACATCTGCCCGCGCTCGACCCGGCCCTCGGCCTCCATGAGGTCGTTGTAGCAGACGCGTTGGCCGCAGAAGCAGCCCGTGTCCATCGGCCCGCCGGCGAGGAGCAGGGCGGGGAGGTTCAGGCGGGCCGCGGCCATGAGCATCCCCGGCGTCACCTTGTCGCAGTTGGTGATGAGCACCAGGGCGTCGAAGGCGTGCGCCGTGATCATGATCTCGACCGAGTCGGCGATGAGCTCGCGGCTGGGCATGGGCATGCGCATCCCGGCGTGGCCGGTGGCGAGCCCGTCGCAGACGGCGATCGTCGGGAATTCGAGCGGCAGCCCGCCCGCCTCGGCGACCCCGAGCTTGACCGCCTGGCAGAGCGCGTTCAGGTGCACGTGGCCGGGCATGAGCTCGTTGAACGAGTTGACCACGGCGACGATCGGCTTTTCGAGGTGCTCGGCCCGCCAGCCCATCGAGTACAGGAGCGCGCGGTGGGTGGCGCGGTCGAGGCCGCGGGTCATGATCGAGGAGCGCAAGGGGCCGCGGGGTTCGGCGGCGGATGCCATGGGTCGACCTCCTGGGGGCGGCGGTTGCGGGGAGCCCGCCGGGGAGGGCGGCCGGAAGGCCGCCCGGTTTCCGATCGGGGTCAGTAGCCGAGGAACGTCTTGGGGAGCCAGGTGCTCAGCCAGGGCACGTAGGTCACGATCGCCAGCACGACGAGGGCGACGAAGAAGGGTTTCCAGACGGCCTTGCCGAGCTTGTCGAGCGAGATGTTGGCCACGCCGCAGATGGCGAAGAGCACGGCCCCGACCGGCGGGGTGACGAGCCCGAGAACAAGGTTCAGGCAGATCACGATCCCGATGTGCACGGGGTCGATCCCCATGGAGGCCGCGATCGGGGCGAGCACCGGGGTGACGATGACGATGCCGGGGGCGGTCTCGATGGGGATGCCGAGGAGCAGGAGAAAGACGTTGATCAGAAGCAGGATCGCATAGGGCGAGGTCGTGAGCTTGGAGATCCAGTCGATCAGCAGCTGCGGGATCTGGTCGGCGGCCACGATCCAGGAGAAGGGCTCGGAGAGGGCGATCAGGAGCATCACCATCCCGGATTCGAGCCCCGCCTGCAGGAGGACGGCCGGGATCCGCCGCAGGCGGAGCTTGCGGTAGACGAAGGTCCCGACGAGCACGGCGTAGATGACGGTCACCCCGGCCGCCTCGGTCGGGGTGAAGATCCCGCTCAGGATCCCGCCCATGATGAGGATCGGCATGAAGAGCGCGGGGAGGGCCTTCCAGGCCGCGATCCCGAGCTCCCGGAGGGGGGTCGGGGGGTCGATGGGGTAGTTCCGCTTGCGGGCGACGAAGTACATGTAGAGCATGAGAGAGAGCCCGAGGAGCAGCCCCGGGAAGACCCCGCCCAAAAACAGGGCCCCGACCGAGATGTTGGCCGCGACCCCGTAGATGATGAAGGGGATGCTCGGCGGGATGATGGGCCCCATGCAGGAGGCGACCGAGGTCATCGCCGCGCCGACCTCCTCGTCGTAGCCCGCCTCCTTCATCGCCGGGATCATGACGACCCCGATGGCGACGGCGGTGGCCACGGCCGCGCCGGAGATGGCGGCGAAGATGGCGCAGGCGAGGATCGTGGCGAGCCCCAGCCCGCCGCGGATGTGGCCGAGGAGCAGCCGCGCAAAGCGCACGAGGTCGGGGGTGATCCCGCCCTCGTTCATCAGGTTGCCGGCGAGCATGAAGAGGGGGATCGCGAGCAGCGGGAAGGTGGCGAGCCCGCCGAAGGTGGTCTGGATGAGGGTCGTGATCGGCACATCGCCGCTGATCAGGGCGTAGGCGAGGGCGGAGCCCCCCAGGGCGACCGTGATCGGCGCCGAGATGCAGAGCAACCCGAGGAAGCTGATGGCGAAGACGGCGATCATGCCGCGGATCCTTTCGCGCCGACGCCGAGGAAGGCGAGAAACTCCTCGAGGGTGAGCATGAACATGATGAAGAAGCCGGTGGGCAGCGCGGCGTAGGGGATGCTCATCACCAGGCCGATGGCGGGCGAGGTCTGCTTCCAGTTGTAGATCGTCTGGAAGAGCCCGAAGCCGAACATCATGGCGAAGAAGAAGAGGGCTGCGAGGTAGGCGAAGAACTTGAAGACGCGCGCCAGCCCCGGGGGCACGGCCCCGACGACCGAGTCCATGCGCACCTGGTAGCCTTTTTTGAGCCCCACCGCGCCGCCCAGCATCGAGGCCCAGGCGAGGGAGTAGGTCGAGACCTCCCCGGACCAGATGGTCATCTTCTGGAAGAGGTAGCGCCCGATCACCTCATAGGGGATGACGACCCCGATCACGGCCATGAAGAGGATCGTCCCCCAGCTGCCGAAGGAAACGAGGACCCGATTGACCGCCTGCAGCACCCGCATGGAAGCCCTGCCTGTCTACGGAAACGGAACGCGGGCGCCCCCGCCGGCCGGCGGCCGGGGCGCCCGCGGCAAACCGGCGACGCCGGTCATTTCGCGTTCATGATGGCTTCGATGTCCGACTTGGCGAACTGGTCGCTGAACTGGTCGTAGATCGGGGACATGGCTTTCTTGAAGCTCTCCCGGTCGACGTCGCGGACCACGGTGACGCCCTTGCTGGCGATCTCCTTGAGCTTGTCCTCCTCGGCGTCGCGGTTGACCTTGCGCTGGAACTTGGCCACCTCGTAGGCCGTCTTCACGAAGAGCTCCTGGTCCGGCTTGGGCATGGCGTCGAAGGTCTTCTTGCTCATCAGGAAGGGGGAGGGGGAGTAGACGTGGGCGGTGAGCGAGAAGTGCTTCTGCACGTCCCAGAACTTGGAGGCGTAGTAGACGGCGACCGGGTTCTCCTGGCCGTCGATGACCCGCTGCTGGAGCGCGGTGTAGACCTCGCCCCAGGCCATGGGCGTGGGGTTCAGGCCGGCCGCCTTCCAGGCCGCGAGGTGGACCTTGTTTTCCATGGTGCGGATCTTCAGGCCCTTGGCGTCGTCGACCTTCTTCACCGAGACCTTGTTGTTGGTGAGGTGGCGGAAGCCGTTTTCCCAGAAGGCGAGCGCCTTGATGTTCGCCTTCTCGAAGTCGTCGAGGAGTTTTCTGCCGATCGGGCCGTCGAGCACGAGGTCGACGTGGGCGTTGTCGCGGAAGAGGAAGGGGAAATCGAGAATGTTGATCGAGGGGCTGAAGCCGCCGAGCGGGCCGGTCGAGGTGACGAGCAGATCGATCGCGCCCTGCTGGATGCCCTCGGTCATCTCGCGCTCGCCCTTGCCGAGCTGGTTGCTGGGGTAGAGCTTGATTTCGATGCGGCCGTTGGTGCGCTCCTTGATCAGGTCGGCGAACTGCTTGGCCCCGATCATGTAGGGGTGTTCCATGCTCTGGGTCGAGGCGAGCTTCATCGTCGCCTTGTACTCGGCCGCGGCCGGAACGGCGAGGGAGAGCGCCAGGCAGAGCGCCAAACCGAAACGTAGCGCCTTCTTCATACCCAATCCTCCTTCAGGTGGTGCGGTTGATGGAGACGAACGCGGCGCCCGGGGACGCCGAGTGGGCTAACCTATGAGATCTCGCCGCGGGATGTCAAGGGCCGCGCACGGCGGGAAGGCCCGGGGGGCCGGGACCGGAAGCGGGGCCTTCAGGTCGGCCTTTTCGGCTTTTCCGGGAGGATCAGAAAGGGGGGAAGGGGGGAACTGGTGGAGCTGAGGGGAGTCGAACCCCTGGCCTCATGAATGCCATTCATGCGCTCTCCCAACTGAGCTACAGCCCCACGCGCATCGATCTAATCCTTTTACTTGAGTCGGCCCCGCTTGTCAACGGCAAATGCGGTTTCGCGCATTGACAAAGGCGGGTCGGGCTTCTAAGATGCCGCAGGGGTTGCGGTTCGGCGGCGCGTCCGCCGCCGGTTGCCCCGCGCGGCACGTTTCATGTCACGGAGGAAGCGGATGAACCCTCATGCGCAGCGGGCCTTCGGGGGACCCCCGGGGGCCTACCGCGATTTCGACGCCACCGAGCTCTTCTGCCCGCGCTGCCGGCGGGCGGTCCCCGTCCGCAAGCGGCTGCTGCTGGTCCTGCCCGAGGGGGACAAGTACGAGTACCTCTGTGCGTTCTGCTCGGCCTCCGTGGGGACGAAGGTGAGCCGCGGCGAAGCCCACCTGCGGCTGATCGTGTGAGACCCCACGGGGAGGAGACCGCCCGCGGGAGCCGCCCGGCCCCCCATCCCCTCGCGATCGGAGAATTCAAACCATGCTCGATTTCATGCGCCGGCACGCCGGCACCTGGATGATCAAGGCCCTGCTCTTCGCCATCGTCGTGGTCTTCATCTTCTGGGGGGTCGGCAGCTGGACCCACCACGAGGAGGGGATCGTCGCCACCGTGAACGGCGAGGCCGTGGCCATCGAGGCCTACCGCCGCACGTACAACCGCATGCTCGACCAGGTGCGGCAGAGTTTCGGCACGGCCCTGAACGACGAGATGCTGCGCGCGCTCGACCTGCCCAACCGGGCCCTCGACGAGCTGATCGACCAGCTGCTGCTGCGGCAGGCGGCCGAGCGCTTCGGGCTCGAGGTGAGCGACGAGGAGCTTGCGCGCTCGGTGCAGCGCATCGAGGCCTTCCAGGCGAACGGCCGCTTCGACCCCGGCCGCTACCGCCAGGTCCTGAGCCTGAACCGCATGACGCCCGAGGTCTTCGAGTCGCTCCAGCGCGAGTCGCTGATGGCGCGGAAACTCGCCCAGGTCGTGACCGGCGGCGCCAAGGTCTCCGAGCGCGAGGTGGAGGAGTGGTACGCCTGGAACCGCCTCGCCGTGAAGGCCGATTGGGCCTGCATCGAGGCCGAGCGCTTTCGCGACGTCCAGGCGACGGCCGAGGAGATCGCCCGGCACTTCGAGGAAAAACGCGAGGCCTACCGCCGGCCGGCCGAGGTCCGGGTGCAGTTCGTGCGCCTCGACCCGGAGCGCTTCCGGGACCGGGTGGCCCTCAACGAGTCGGAACTCGAGGCCTACTACGAAGAACACCGCGAGCGCTTCGCGCTCCCGCGGACCGTCGAGGCGCGCCACATCCTGCTGCGGCTCGAGGCGGACGCCGGCGCCGAGGCGGTCGAGGCCGCCCGCGCGCGCCTGGCCGAGCTTCGCCGGCGGATCCTCGAGGGCGCGGACTTCGCGGCCCTCGCCCGCGAGGTCTCCGAGGACCCGGGCAGCCGGGACCAGGGCGGGCTGCTCCCCGCCTTCCGCCGGGGGGACGTCGTCTCCCCCTTCGCCGAGGCGGCCTTCGCGCTCGCCCCGGGGGAGGTGAGCGAGCCCGTGCGCACGCCGTTCGGGTGGCACCTGATCCGGGTGGAGCGCGTGAACCCGGAGCGCACGCGCGCCTTCGCCGAGGTGAAGGAGGAGATCGCCGAGCGGCTCCGGCGCGAGCGGGCGAGAAGCCTTGCCTACGACCAGGCGGAGGCCCTCTACGACGCCGCGCTCGCCGCGGGCGATCTCGGCCGGGCGGCGGCCGAGCTCCGCCTCGAGGCGGTCACGACCGACTTTTTCCCACGCGAGGCGCCTCCCGCGGGCCTCGCCGATTCGGAGCGCTTCGCGGCCGCGGCCTTCGCGCTCGCCCCCGGCGAGGTGAGCGACATCCTGGATCTCCCCGACGGCTACGTCCTGCTGCAGCTGCGGGAGACCCGGCCCTCGCGCATCCCGGAGCTGCCCGACGTCGAGGCGCAGGTCCGGGCGGACGTGGTCCGGCGCAAGCAGGCCGAGCGTGCGCTTGAGCAGGCGCGCGCGCTGCTTGCCGACCTTCGGGGCGGGGCCGCGCTCGAGGCGGCGGCCAAAAGGCACGGGGTCGCCTTCCGCACGACGGGCTATTTCCAGCGCAGCGACACGATCGAGGGGCTGGGGCACGAGCCGGCCGTCAACCGTGCGGCCTTTTCCCTCTCCGAGCGCAACCCTTTACCCGAGGAGCCGCTGCCGACCGAGAAGGGGGCCTGTGTGCTGCGCTTCGCCGGCCGCCAGGAGCCCGACCCCGCGGGCCTCGAGCGGGAGCGGGAGCGGATCCGGGAGCAGCTGCTGCGCCAGAAACGGGCGCAGCTCTGGGAGTCCTGGATGAACGACCTGCGCCGCAGCGGCAAGATCGAGCGGCGCAAGGATTTCAGCTGAGGAGGCCCCATGGCCCGACCCGCCCGTCCGGCGGCGCCGCCTCGGGGCGCGGCGCCGGCTCACCTGACCAAGAAGTGCCCGGAGTGCTTCGCCTACCTCCCCCTCGAGGCCGATGTCTGCCACGCCTGCGGCCGGCCCGTCGGGCCCGTCACGCCGACGGGGCTCGCCCGCAAGCCCTTCAACCTCAAGGCCTACCTCGCCGCCGCCGCGGCCATCGCGGCCTTCGCCGCCTTCGTCTGGTGGGGGTTTTTCAGCGACTGAACGCGCGCCGGCCGGCTCAGGGCGCCTCCCCCTCCCCCTCGGGGAGGAGCCGGCCGTAGCCGTCCACCCGGCATTTCGGCAAGACCCGCCGCGGGATGCGGTCGATGAAGCGCGAGGGCCGGTTCAACACGACGCCCAGGGTGCGGTCGAAGACCTCCCGCGGGTAGCAGAGGTAGAGCCCCTCGCGGGCGCGGGTGAGGGCCACGTACATCAGCCGCAGCTCCTCCTCCATCTCCTCCTCGTCGGCCAGGGCGTGCAGCGAGGGGAACCTGCCGTCCAGGGCCCAGAGGACAAAGACGGTGTGCCATTCGAGCCCCTTGGCGGAGTGGATCGTGGAGAGGACGAGGCGGTCCTTCGCCTCGAGTTCGGCGACGAGCCGCTCCTCGACGCTCAGCGTGGGCGGCTCGAGGGCCATGTCGGCGAGAAAGGTCTCCAGGCGGCGGTAGCGCTCCATGATCCCGAGGAGCTGCTCGAGGTCCTTCGCCCGCCGCGGGTGGTCGTCGAAGCTCCGGCGCAGGATCGGCAGGTAGTACCGCAGGACCTCCTGGCCGAGCTCCGCCACCGACATTGCCTGCGGGTCGAGGGCGCGGAAGAGCGCCTTGAGCTTTTCGAGCTCCGGGTTCCGGGACGGCAGGGCGAGGAGGCCGGAGACGCCGCTGCGGGCGTTGACGATGTCCCGGTAGATGCCCTCGGCGTGTTTCGGCCCGATGCGCTCGAGCAGGGTGAGGATGCGGTGCCAGCTCAGCCGGTCGTAGGGGTTGGCGAGGACGCGCAGGTGGGCGAGGGTGTCCTTGATGTGCGCGGATTCGCTGAACTTGAAGCCGCCGACCTTGACGAAGGGGATCTGCGCGCGGGCAAGCTCGATCTCGAGGTCGAAGGAGTGGTAGCCCGCGCGGAAGAGGACGGCGATTTCGCCCGGGTCCACACCCCGGTCGAACAGCTCGCGGATGCGCTCGACCACCCAGCGGGACTGGGTGTTTTCGTCCTCGGCCTCGACGAGCAGCGGCGGGGCGCCGCCGGCGCGGCGGGTGAAGAGGCGCTTGGCGTGCTTTTCCCGCGCCCGGGCGATCACGAGGTTGGTCAGGTCGAGGATCGGCTGCGTGCTGCGGTAGTTTTCCTCCAGGCGGATGATGCGGGTCCCCGGGAAGCGCCGGGGGAATTCGAGGATGTTGCGGAAATCGGCCCCGCGGAAGGCGTAGATGCTCTGGGAGTCGTCGCCGACCACCATGAGGTTGCGGTGGACCTCGGCCAGCAGGTCGAGGATGTCCGCCTGGATGCGGTTGGTGTCCTGGTATTCGTCGACGAGGATGTGGCGGTAGGCGCCGGAGATGCGGCGGCGCACCTCCGGGGCCTCGGCGAGCAGGCGGCGGAAGAGGACGAGGAGGTCGTCGTAGTCGACGAAGTGGTGCTCGCGCTTGCGCCGCTCGTAGGCGGCGAAGAGGGCCTCGAGCTCCTCGAGCTGCTCGGCGAAATGCGCGTACTCGGCGAGGACGACCTCCTCGAGCGGCCGCATCGTGTTCACGGCGCGGCTGAAGAGATCGCCGAGCGTCTGCTTGCGGGGAAGCGGCCGGCCGCGGGCGGGGCGGCCCGCGATCTCCTTGCGCAACAGGCCGATCAGGTCCTCGGCGTCGCTGCGGTCGAGGATGGCGAAATCGGCGGGCAGGCCGATCGCCGTGCCGTGCTGCCGCAGCATGAGGTGGGCGAAGGAGTGGAAGGTCCCCCCCGAGACCCGCTCGCAGCGGCGGTCGAGGAGCCGGATCGCGCGCGCGATCATCTCCTGGGCCGCCTTGCGCGTGAAGGTGAGCAGCAGGATCGCGGCCGGCGGGACCCCCTCGGCCACGAGGCGCGCGACGCGGTGGGTGAGGGTGCGGGTCTTGCCGCTGCCCGCGCCGGCGATGACGAGGAGCGGGCCCTCGCCGTGATCGACGGCCGCCCGCTGGGCCTCGTTCAGCACGTCGCCCGGCCCGGCGTCCGGCGCGGGGCGGGGGGTGGGGGGAGCGTTCATGGGCGGAAATCCCGTGGTCTTGGGGCTCGGGCGGGGAAACCCCGCCGCCTCCGCCACCCCTATCACAACGGAAGCGGCCGGTCAGCAGCTTTTTCGCCGGCCGCGGCCGCAGGAAGGCTGCGGGCCCGCAATTGACATCGCCGGCAGGATGCTCTATCGAGACGGGACACCCCACGGCGAGGTACCGCGTCCTTCGTTTCGCATGCACCCGTCCCCGCGACCGCTTTCGATCCCCCGGCATCCCGGGGGCGCCCTCCCCCCGGGGTCCCCGGCCGGAGCCGTGCGGCCATGACCGCCTCCCGTTCCTCCGTCGGCGCGGCCCTGCGCGAGGGGTTCGCCTCGATCCGCCTCACGATCGTCCTCCTCCTGCTGCTCGCGGGGACCTCGATCCTCGGGACCCTGATCCCCCAGAACGAGGCCCCGGCGACCTACCGCGCGCTCTTCGGCGACACGGGCTACCGCTTCTTCCGCGCGCTCGACCTCTTCGACCTCTACCACTCCTGGTGGTTCCAGCTGCTCGCCCTGCTGCTCGCCGTGAACCTCGTCGTCTGCTCGGCCGAGCGGGTTTCGCGGCAGTGGGCGTTGCTGACCGGCAAGACCCCCGTCCCGGACCCCCGGCGCTTCGAGGGGGCGGAGGCGCGCGCCGCCTTCGAGGACCCGCGCGAGCCGGCGGCCCTTCTCGCCGCGGTCGAGCCCCTCTTCCGCCGCCGCTTCCGCCGGGTCGCGGTCCGGGAAACGCAAACGGGCGGCCGGTTTCTCTTCGGCGAGTCCGGCCGCGGGTCGCGCTGGGGGGTCTACGCCGTGCACGCGAGCGTCTTGCTGCTCCTCGTCGGCGGCCTGATCGGATCGCGCTTCGGCTTCGACGGGTTCGTCAACATCCCCGAAGGCGAAACCGTCCAGACGATCCAGCTGCGCAACACCGGGGAGCGCCTGCGGCTGCCCTTCGCGATCCGCTGCGAGAGCTTCTCCGTGCGCTTCTACGAGACGGGCGCGCCGAGCGAGTTCCGCTCCCGGCTCGTCCTGCTCGAGGAGGGCCGGGAGGTGCTGCGGCGGGACATCCTGGTGAACGACCCGCTCGAGTACCGGGGGATCACGATCTACCAGTCGAGCTACGGGACGCTTCCCGGCCGCGAGGTGCAGCTGAGCTTCACCAGCCGCGAGACGGGCATGGTCTACACGCGCGGGATGAAGCCGGGCGACGAATTCGAGATCCCCGAGGGGCTGGGCACCTTCGTCCTGCTCGATCTGCGGCCGAACGCGAGTTTCCGCGGCAGCCCCGTGGGGGACGCCTTCGTCGGGCGGCTCATCCCCCGGGAGGGCGAGGCGGTCGAGGTGCTCCTGCCCGTGCGCTTTCCCACCTTCGACCGCATGCGGCGCGGCGAGGTCGTGATCGCCGTCGAGGAGGTCAAGCAGCGGCACTATACCGGCCTCCAGGTCAACCGCGACCCGGGTGTGCCGGTGGTGTACGCGGGGTTCGTCCTCATGCTGGTCGGCTGCTACGTCACCTTTTTCCGCGCCCACCGCCAGGCGGGCCTCCGGCTGGAGCCGCACGGCGGCGGAAGCCGGGTGGTGCTCGCGATGACCGCCAACAAGAACCGCGCGGCGCTGCCCTCCGCGGTCGAGCGCCTGGCCCGGGAGCTTCGCCGCCGGTAGAGGAATCCTGGCATGACGAGTTCGATTCTCCTTTCGGCCACCACCTGGGTCTACGGCCTCTCCGCCTTTCTGTACCTCGCGGCCTGGGTCTTCCATCGCCCGGGGCTCGAGGCGCTGGCCTCCTGGGCCGCGGCCGTCGGGCTGGCCGCCAACACGGCGGCCTTCTTCCTGCGCTGGGCGGAGTCCTATTGGCTGGGCATGGGCCATGCGCCGCTCTCCAACCTCTACGAGTCGCTCGTCTTCTTCGCCGGGATGATCGTCCTCGTGCACCTCGTGGTCGAGCGGCGTACCGGCAACCGGGTGATCGGGGCCTTTTCCGCGCCGCTCGCCTTTCTGGCGCTCGCCTACGCCTCGCTTTCGCCCAACATCTCCGACAAGATCCAGCCCCTGATCCCCGCCCTGAAAAGCAACTGGCTGATCGCCCACGTCGTCACCTGCTTCATCGGCTACGCCGCCTTCGCCGTGGCCTTCGGGGTGAGCCTCATGTATCTCCTGCGGACGCGCGCCGCCGCCCCCGGCAGGCTGGCCGGCCGGCTGCCCGAGCCGGAGCTGCTCGAGGAGTGGACCCACCGGCTGGTCGTCTTCGGGTTCCTCTTTCTCACGGCGGGCATCATCACCGGCGCGGTGTGGGCGAACACCGCCTGGGGCCGCTACTGGGGCTGGGACCCGAAGGAGACCTGGTCGCTCATCACCTGGTTCGTCTACGCGACGCTCCTGCACGCGCGCCTGGTGAGCGGCTGGCGGGGCCGCCGGATCGCCGTCCTCTCCCTCGTCGGCTTCGGCGCCGTGCTCTTCACCTATTTCGGCGTGAACCTGCTTCCGGGGCTGCACAGCTACCAGACGACGGGCTGACCCCGTCCCCCCGCACGCCGGTGGAATGCTTGACAAGCGGGAAACGGTTGGGGTACAGAACCGACGCATTTTTGCATCCGCTCGCGGGCCGACGCGGGCGGGTGCGGTCACGCCGCAGACCCTTCACCAACCACAGCGCGACGGGGTGTCCATGGAAGAGCCGAAATCGTCTGCACCATCATCGCGGTCGGAGCCGGGACAGGGCGGGCAAGGGGATGGCGCCGGGGGGGCGATCATCCTCTTTTTCATTCTGGGGCTGGCCGCCAGCCTGCTCGTCGGCTGGGTCGCCTTCCCGGCGCTGCTCTACTCCGAGAAGCGCCAGCCGGTGGACTTCAACCACGCGCTGCACAACGAGATCGTCGACCACGGCTGCGCGAGCTGCCACTTCTTCCGTGCGGACGGCGGCTTCTCCGGCGCTCCCAAGCTCGCCCAGTGCATCGAGTGCCACCGCGAGGCGAACAGCGACGACCCGGAGGAGATCCGGTTCGTCGAGGAGTACGTGAAGCCCGGCCGCGAGGTCCCCTGGCTCGTCTACGCGCGGCAACCGGACTGCGTCTTTTTCTCCCACGCGGCCCACGTGCGGCTGGGCGGCATCGACTGCGCGGTCTGCCACGGCCCCATGGGCGAGTCGACGAGCCTGCGGCCCTACCAGGAGAACCGGATCACCGGCTACAGCCGGGACATCTGGGGCTGGAACATCGCCGGCATCAAGCGCAACTCCTGGGACCGCATGAAGATGGACGACTGCGCCGAGTGCCATGCCCAGGCCCGCGTCCCGGGCGGCAGCGTGCAGACACAGAAGGACGGCTGTTTCGTCTGCCACAAGTGACCCCCGTCCCAACCGGCATCGGCGGCTTGGCGCCGCACAAGGGGTGGACCGGATGAAGATCGACCGACGCAGCTTCCTGGCTTTCGTTCTCGGCGGTGCGGCGGGCACGGCGCTTTCCCCGCTCCCCTGGAAACTGACCGACGACATCTCGATCTGGACCCAGAACTGGCCGTGGACCCCCGTCCCCCCCAAGGGGGAGACGACCTACGTCGACTCCACCTGCACGCTCTGCCCGGGCGGCTGCGGCATCCGCGTGCGGCGCGTGGAAGACCGCGTCGTCAAGATCGAGGGGCGAAACGACCACCCCGTGAACCGCGGCGGGATCTGCCCGCTCGGCGCGGCCGGCGCACAGCTCCTCTACAGCCCCTGGCGCGTGCGGCAGCCGCTCAAGAAGATGGACGGCCGCTTCGTCCCGGTCTCCTGGGAGCAGGCGATCGGCGAGATCGCAGGCGTTCTCCGCGAGCTGCGCGAGGCCGGGACCCCCGAGGCGGTCGCCTGGATCGCGGACACCGACCGCGGCACCACGGCCGAACTGTGCCGCCGGTTCCTCACGGTCTACGGCTCGCCCAACTTCATCCGCACCCCGTGCGCCCAGGACGCCTGGGAGACGGCGCTTTACCTCACCCAGGGGCAGCGGGCGACGGCCGGGTTCGACCTCGAGCGGGCGACCTTCCTGCTCAGCCTGGGAAGCGGGCTGCTCGAGGGCTGGGGAACCCCGCCCTTCGTCTTCCGCGCCCGGGGGGCCCTGAAGGACAACAACGGCCGCTTCGTCCAGGCCGAGGCGCGGCTTTCCAAGACCGCGGCCAAGGCCGACCAGTGGCTGCCGATCCTGCCGGGAAGCGAGGGGACGCTCGCCTTCGGCCTGATCCACGTCCTGCTGAAGGAGGGCCGCGAGCGCAAGCCCTTCGTCGCCGCGCACACGGCCGGGCTGGAGGAGTTGAAACGGCAGGCGCTGCAGGAGGCCTTCTCCCCCGAGGCCGTGGCCCAGGCCACGGGCCTCGAGGCCAAGGCCGTGGTCGAGCTCGCCCGCGCCTTCGCCGCGGCCGAACGGCCGCTCGCCGTCTGCGGCCGGGGGGCGGGCCGGGTGCCGGGCGGCCTGCAGGAGACGCTCGCCGTCCACTTCCTGAACGCCCTCGTCGGCAGCGTCAACGTCGAGGGCGGGGTCATCGCCGTGCCCGAGCCGGAGTACATCCGCTGGCCCGAGCCGGAGATGGACGCGGTCGCCTCCAAGGGGATGCAGACCCCGCGCGTGGACGGCGCCGGCTCCGAGCGCTACCCCCACGCGCGCTATCTCCTCAACCGGCTCCCCGAGGCGCTCCTCCAGGGGGATCGGCCCGCGGTGCGGGTCCTCTTCGTGAGCGGCGGGAACCCCTTCTACAGCCTGGCCGGGGGCGAGCGCACGGAGAAGGCGCTGGCGCGGATCCCGCTCATCGTGAGCTTCTCCCCCTTCCTCGACGAAACCGCGGCCGCCGCCCACTACATTCTCCCCGCGCCCACCCACCTCGAGCGCTGGGAGGACGTCCCCGGCGCGGCGGGCTACCCGAAGCCCGTGGTCGGCCTCGCCCGGCCGGTGGTCCCGCCCCGCTTCGCGACGATGCCGACCGCGGACGTGGTTCTCCGCCTCGCCCGGCGTCTCGGCGGGCCGATCCGCGCGGCCTTCCCCTGGGAGAGCCACGAGGCCTGCCTGCGGCAGACCCTGGGCCCGGCCTGGGAGACCCTGCGCCGGAAGGGCTTCGCGGTGGAAGAGGGCTTCAAGCCCCAGCCCTTCGAGACCGCAAGCCGCAAGTTCGAGTTCGCCAACGCCGACCTCAAGCGGCTTGCGGCGTTTCGGCCGCTGCCGGCGCCGGGCGATCCCGGGGCCTTCAAGCTCACCCTGGTTCCGTTCGACACCCTGCGCCTGACGGCCGCCCTCGGGGCGCCGCCGTTTCTGGTGAAGGCCCTCGAGAGCGAGATCCTCCTGAAAAACGACATCCGGGTCGAGATCCACCCGCAGACGGCGCGCGACCTCGGCCTGGCCGACGGCGCCGACGCCCGGATCACGACCCCCCAGGGGAGCGCCCGGGTCAAGGTCTACCTGACCGAGGGGATCCGCCCCGGCCTGGTCGGCATGGCCCGCGGGCTGGGCCGCGGGGCGCACGACCGCTACCTCGCCGGCAAGGGCGTCAGCGCGAACCGGCTGCTCGCCCTCGTCGAAGATCCCTCCTCCGGCCTCGAGGCCGGCTGGGGGATCCGCGCCAGACTGGAACGGGCCTGACGGGGGGTTGATCCGCGACCGATCCGAACCTCCGGAGGAGACAGGGGTTAGCGCATGGACCAGCCGAAGAACAAGCGGTACGGGATGGTGATCGACCTCGACAAGTGCACCGGCTGCGGCGCCTGCATGGTGGCCTGCATGGCCGAGAACAACATCCCCTTCCGCGACGACGACACCGACAAGCTTCTCAGCGTCTCCTGGATGCACGTCTACCGCCTGAGCAACGGGAAGCCCTTCCCGCAGGCCGAGGAGTGCTTCCTCCCCCGGCCCTGCCAGCACTGCGAGGGCGAGCACGGCCACTCCCCCTGCGTCTCGGTCTGCCCGGCGACGGCGACCGACTACGACATGCACACGGGCATCGTCAGCCAGATCTACACCCGCTGCTTCGGCTGCCGCTACTGCATGGCCGCCTGCCCCTACCACGTGCGGCAGTTCAACTGGTGGGACCCGGTCTGGCCGGAGGGGATGGAGCGCGCGCTCAACCCGGACGTTTCGGTGCGCATGCGCGGGGTCGTCGAAAAATGCAGCTTCTGCTACAGCCGCTACCAGACGGCCCTGAACCGCGCCTACGTCGAGGGGCGGCGCGAGCTGGCCGAGGAGGAGTACCAGACGGCCTGCGCCCAGGCCTGCCCGGCCGGGGCGATCGTCTTCGGGGACCTGAACAACCCCCGGCACCGGGTGCACCGGATCGTCCAGCCGGACCTGGCCCACGGGGGCCGGCCGCGCAACCCCAAGGCCTTCCGCCTGCTCGAGCGCCTGGGGACCCACCCCAAGGTCTACTACCTGACCGGCCGGGACTGGGTGCGCCGGGCGGGCGACAACGAGGTGCAGAAGAGCTGAAGGATCGGAGGGGCGGGGCTTCGCCGGACGAGCGCGGGCCGCAACCCTCCCCAACCGGCGACGAGGTGGAACAGTCATGGATTCCGCTCTGATACCCAAGGGAGTCGAGCGTTGCCCGCTCGGTCGGTTCCTCGCCTTCATCGCGATCGTGGGTGCGGTGCTCTTGTGGGGCGTGGTGGCGATGTTCCTCATCTACATCAAGGGCCTCAACCAGACCAACATGAACAACGCCTACGGCTTCGCGCTCTGGATCTGGGCGGATCTCGCGGTCATCGCCCTGGGCGGCGGGGCGTTCTTCACGGGGCTCCTGCGCTACATCTTCGGCAAGGCCGAGCTCAAGAACATCATCAACTACGCCGTCCTGATCGGCTTCGTCTGCTACAGCTCGGCGCTCCTCATTCTCGCGATCGACGTGGGCCAGCCGCTGCGGGCGTGGTTCATCTTCTGGCACGCCAACGTGCACTCCATGCTGACCGAGGTGGCCTTCTGCCTCACCTGTTACTTTGGGGTGCTCACGATCGAGTACATCCCGCTGATCCTCGAAAACCGCCAGATCGAGCGCATCTCCTTCTTCCGGCACCTCGCCCACAACATGCACGGCATCATGGCCGTCTTCGCCGCCACCGGCGCCTTTCTCTCCTTCTTCCACCAGGGCTCCCTCGGCGGGGTGAGCGGCGTGCTCTACGGCCGGCCCTTCGGCTTCCGCTCGGGGATCGGGATCTGGCCGTGGACCTTTTTTCTCTACACCTGGTCGGCCGCGGCCTGCGGGCCCTGCTTCACGATCCTCGTGACGCGCATCACCGAGATGGCGACCCGCAAGAAGCTGGTGAAGGACGAGGTGATCGATCTGCTGGCGAAGATCGCCGGCTGGATGCTTGTGACCTACATCGCGGCGAAGATCGTGGACACGGTCTACTGGGCCGCGGTGACCGCCCCCGCGATGGGGTTCACGCTCATGGATTTTTACACGAACAACCCGGGGTCGGCCTACGGCCTGTGGATCCTCATCGCCGAGGTCGGCCTCTGCGGCGTGCTCCCCGCCCTGATGCTGATCGCCCCTTCCGTCCGCCGCAACGCCCGGCTTCTGTTTCTCGCCGTCCTCCTTGCCGTGCTCGGCGCCTGCCTCAACCGCTGGGTGATGATCCTGCAGATGCAGGCCGTGCCCGTGCTGCCCTTTGAGCGGTGGTTCACCTATTTCCCGAGCTGGCAGGAGATCGCCACGACGATCCTCCCGGTCGCCTACGGCATCATCCTGATCGCCTTCTCCTACCGCTATCTCCCGATCTTTCCGCAGGAAGCGGAGCTGAACCCGCTGCCTGAAGGAGGCCGGTGATGTTTCCTTTCAGCTTCGAGTGGGTCTGGGACCTCGGGCACCTCGTCTTCCACGGCGCCCTCTGGTATGCGCTCTCGATCCTGGGGATCGGCCTCACCTACTGCATCCTCAAGGCCGCCTGGCAGGCATCCCGCGGGGAGGAACACGAACACGGGCACCATTGACCCGCAGGCACGTCGGACCCGGCGCGCTCTTTTTCCGGCGAAGGCCGGCGAAAGAGCGCGTTTTTTTCCCGCACCCCCGGCCGCCTGAGAAGGACTCCCGAGGCATCGCCCCATGGACCGGATCTTCATCCGCGGCGGCAACCGGCTCTGCGGAACCGTGCACATCAGCGGCGCCAAGAACGCCGCCCTGCCGATCCTGTTTTCCTCGCTCCTCGCTGCCGGGGCGAGCCGCTATCGCCGGGTTCCCCGCCTGCGCGACATCGACAGCACCCTCGGGCTGCTCGCGACCCTGGGCGTGGCCGTCGAGCGCCGCGGGGCGGAGGTGGGCCTCGACGCCTCCGGCCTGAACCGCTGGGAGGCCCCCTACGACCTCGTGCGCAAGATGCGCGCCTCGGTCCTCGTTCTCGGGCCGCTGCTCGCCCGCATGGGGCGCGCCCGCGTCTCCCTCCCCGGCGGCTGCGCGATCGGCGCGCGGCCGATCGATCTGCACCTCAAGGGCATGGAGGCGCTCGGGGCGGAGATCCGCCTCGAGCACGGCTACGTCACGGCCCGGGCCGGGCGGCTGCGGGGGGCCGAGTTCACCTTCGACCGCGTGACCGTGACGGGGACCGAAAACGTCCTCATGGCCGCGGTGCTGGCGGAGGGGAGGACCGTTTTGCGCAACGCCGCGCGCGAGCCCGAGGTCGCCGCCCTGGCCGAGGTCTTGAACCGCATGGGTGCCCGGATCGACGGCGCGGGTTCCTCCGAGATCACCGTCGAGGGCGTCGCCGAGCTCCACCCCGTCGAGGCGGAAATCATCCCCGACCGCATCGAGACCGGGACCTTCCTCGCCGCGGCCGCGGTGACCGGCGGGCGGGTCGAGATCCGCGACTGCGAACCCCGCCACTTGGGCGCGGTCCTCGATAAGCTGCGCCGGGCGGGGGCCGAGATCACGGTGGGCGAGCGGGCGATCACCGTGTCCGGCCCGGAGCGGCTGAAAAGCGTCGACATCCAGACCCAGCCCTACCCCGGCTTCCCGACCGACATGCAGGCGCAGTTCATGGCGCTCATGAGCGTCGCCGAGGGGGTGAGCGTCATCTCGGAGACGATCTTCGAAAACCGCTTCATCCACGTAAGCGAGTTGAGCCGCATGGGAGCCGACATCGTGATCTCGGGCGACACGGCGACGGTCCGCGGCGTGCGGCGGCTCTCCGGGGCGCCGGTCATGGCAAGCGACCTGCGGGCGAGCGCCTGCCTCGTGCTTGCGGGCCTGGTTGCCGAGAACACCACCGAGATCCACCGCGTCTACCACCTGGACCGCGGCTACGAGGCCCTGGAGGCGAAGTTCGCCGCCCTCGGCGCGGAGATCCGTCGCGTCGGCTGACGCGGCCCCCGCCGCAGGGGACCGCCCGGCGCCCCGGGGGCCGCCGCGGGGGAGAGCCGACCCGGGAAACACCCGATGCCGTCCGCCCGCTTCGTTCACCGGCCGCTGATCCCCCTCACGCTCGCGCTGATGCTCGGCATCGCCCTCGGCGAGGCCGCCCCCGGCGGGGAGGCCGCGGCCTGGGCGGCGGCGGGGGTCGCGGGACTCACCCTCCTGCGGGCGCTCCGCCGCCCCGCGGGGGGGCTCCTTCCCCCGCTCCTTCTCTTCTGCGCTGTCGGCTACCTCGCCATCCAGCCCTGGGCGTCCCCGGTCTTTTCCCCGGCGCACGTGTCGCACGCCGCGGGCCGCGGCGTGCTGCGCGTCGAGGGCGTCGTGGACGGCCGGCCGCTCGAGTTCGAGGACCGCCGCCGCTTCGTCGTGCGCGTCCAGCACATCGCCGACGCCGCAGGCGAGCGAGCCGCCCGCGGGTTGCTGCGGGTGGTCGTCTACGGCCGGGACATCCCGCCGGTGGGCCACGGCGACCGGGTCGCTCTCCGCGGCGCGATCCGCCGCATCCGCGGCTTCGACAACCCCTACGGCTTCGACGCCGCGCGCGCCGCCGCGCACCGCGGCCTCTGGGCGGGTGTCGGTGTTGCGGCCCGCGACCTCGAGGTGCTGCAGCCCGGGGATGCGGCCGGGCTCGAGGCGAGCCTGGAGGGTCTCCGCCGCCGGCTCGCGGAGCGGATCGACCGGGCGGTCGGCGGCCGCGAGGGGGCGATCCTCCAGGCCCTGGTCATCGGCGACCGCTCCGCGATCGACCCGGAGCTGCGGCAGGTGTTCCAGCGCACCGGGACGGGGCATCTGCTCGCCATCTCGGGCCTGCACGTGGGCCTGGTCGCCGCCTTCGCCTACCGCCTCTTCCGCGGCCTGCTGGGCCGCATCCCGGCCGTGCTCCACGCCGCCTGGGCGCGCAAGGGGGCCCTGCTGCTCTCCTTCTTCCCCGTGCTCTTCTATGCCCTGCTCGCGGGCTTTTCGCCCTCCACGCAGCGGGCGTTTCTCCTGGTGGCCGTCGCCCTGGCCGCCGCCCTGGCCGAGCGCGAGGCCGACCCCCTGAACGCGCTCGCCGCCGCGGCGCTCGCGATCCTCGCGGCCGCCCCGACGGCGCTGTTTTCGATCTCCTTCCAGCTTTCCTTCGCCGCGGCCGCGGCCATCCTCTGGGGGATCGGGGTGCGGCGGCGCAAGCCCGCGGGCGGGCTCGCGCCCCGCCGCGGCCTCGTGGCGCGGCTTCGCCGCGGGGCCCTGCTGTTCCTCGCGATCACGCTGCTCGCCACCTGGGCGACCGCGCCGCTCGTGCTCTACCGCTTCAACACCCTCCCGCTCGTCGGCCTGCCGGCGAACGCCCTCGCCGTGCCCGTGATCGGCTGGGGGGCGGTCATCCTGGGACTGGGGGGGGCGCTCCTTTCCCCGCTCGGCGGCTGGCCCGCCGACCTGCTGCTCGCCGCGGCCGGCGGGCTTGTGCGCGCGGGGCTCGCCTTCCTGGATGGGCTCTCGGCGATCCCCGCCGCCGCCCTCTACACGGTCACCCCCTCGGAGGTGGAGATCGTCCTGTATTACGCCCTGAGCGGGGCGTTGCTGGTCGCCTGGGCCGAGCGCCGCCGGGGGCACGCGGGCGGGGAGGCCGAGCGCGGGGCGCGGCTTCGCCGTTGCGGCCTCGTCGCCCTGGCCGCCCTCGCCGGGTGGGTCGTCGATGCCGGCTGGTGGGCGTGGCAGCGCTTCGGCCGCGCGGAGCTCCGCGTGACCGTTCTCGATGTCGGGGCGGGCTCGGCCGTGCTTGCCGAGTTCCCCGGCGGGAAAACGGCCCTCGTCGACGGCGGCGGCTTCTCCGACCCCTCGGCCTTCGACGTGGGCGGCCGGGTCGTGGCCCCGGTCCTGTGGGGAAAGAAGATCGCCACCGTGGATTTCCTCGTCCTCTCCCACCCGGACAGCGATCACCTGAACGGGCTGGTCTTCATCGCGCGGCACTTTCGCGTGGGCGCGCTCTGGGTGAACGGTGAGGAGAGCCCGCTGGCGACCCACGCCGCGCTTCTATCGGCCGCGCGGGAGCGCGGGATCCCGGTTCGCGGGCCGGGCGATCTCCCCGAGCGGGTGGCGATCGGGGAGGCGGCGCTCGAGGTCCTCCATCCGCCTCCGGCCGGCCCGGCGGCGGGGGCGGGATCCCGGCGGCGGGGCGATCCCAACGACCGCTCGCTCGTCCTCCGGCTGGATGCCGGCGGCGCCTCGATCCTCTTGCCCGGGGACATCCGCCGGGCCGCGGAGCGGGAGCTCGTCGTGCGCCACGGCGGCCGCCTCCGCAGCACGGTGCTGCTCTCCCCGCACCACGGCAGCCGCGGCTCGAACTCGGAGGAGTTTCTCGACGCCGTGGCCCCCGAGGCGGTGATCGTCTCCTGCGCGGGCGGCAGGGGATCGCCCCACCCCGAGGTGCTGGAGCGGTTTGCCCGCCGGGGGATCGCCGTGTGGCGCACCGATCGCGACGGGGCGGTGGTGGTCGAGCTGGGCCCCCGGGGCCATGCGGTCCGGCCCTGGCGGGCGAAGGAACCCCGCGGGGAGGACGAGGGGGGCGACGAGCCGGAGTGACGGGGGTGCGCGGCCGCGCGGCTCAGTCGATCGCCGCCGTCACGCGGAAGCCGGCCGCGGTCAGCGCCTTGCGGATCGGCTCCGTGTCGCAGGCGGCGAGGCGGAAATGGTAGACGCGGCGCTTGGCCTTTTCGAGGGTCATGAAGACGTTGAGGACGTCGCCCCCGTGTTCGCCGATGATCTGCAGCACCCGCCGGAGCGATTCGGGCTTGTTCCCCGCCGCAACGTCCAGCCGGGACGAGGTGGCGAGCAGCCCGAGCATCTCGATGAAGGCGCGCAGGAGATCGGTTTCGGTGATGATCCCGACGAGACGCCCGTTCTTGGTGACCGGGAGGCCGCCGATCTTGTACTTGTAGATGAGCTGGGCCGCGGTTTCGATCTCCTCCTCGGGCGCCACCGTGATCGGGTCGGCGATCATGAGGTCCTTCAAGGTGACGTCCCCCAGCATGGAGGGGAGGAGGCCCTGTTTGAGATCGGCGAGGGTGACGAGCCCCTCGAGGCGCCGGCCCCGGGAGACGACCGGCAGGTGCCGGATGCGGTTCGCCTTCATGAGCTCGATCGCCTCCTGGATCGAGGCGTTCGCGGTGATGCAGATGGGGTGGGCAATCATCAGGTCGCGGATCTTCATGGCTCACCTGCCGGGGAAATCGGCCCTGGCCGCGCCGTGGCCCGCTCCTCGGGCCGGCTGACGGTGTTCATACCGCGGGGGGATCGCCGTTGGCAACAGAAAAGCGGCAACGGGCGCCGCAAAAGGCGCAGGGTGCGGTCAGCCGCAGGCGCGGCGCGGCAGGTGGCTGCAGAGAGGCTCCTCGGCGAGGAAATCCCCCGTCGCCTCGAAGGCGCGGGCGCGGCAGCCGCCGCAGACCCGCTTGAACTCGCAAGCGCCGCACTTGCCGCGCAGCCGCTCGAAGTCCCGCAGGGCGACAAAGACCTCGCTGTGACGCCAGATCTCGCCGAAGGAGCGCTCGCGCACGTTGCCGCAGAGGGTGTGCAGGAAGCCGCAGGGCTGGACCTCGCCCACGTGGGAGACGAAGCAGAAGCCGATTCCGCCCAGGCAGCCGCGGGTCACCGCGTCCAGGCCGTGGGTCTGCGGGGAGACGGGGCGTCCCTCGCGGGCGGCGCGCTGGCGGAGGATCCGGTAGTAGTGGGGGGCGCAGGTCGCCTTGAGCTCGAGCGGCGTCTTTCCCCGCTGCTCGTAGAACCAGTTCAGGGTGCGCTCGTAGGTCTCGGCGTCGATCGCCTGGTCGACGATGTACTTGCCGCGGCCCGTCGGGACGAGGAGAAAGATGTGGTGGGCGACGGCCCCGAGCCGCACGGCGAGCTCCTGGATCGCGGGGATCTCGGCCAGGTTCGCGCGGCTGATCGTCGTGTTGATCTGGAACGGAACCCCCGCCGCCCGCAGGTGCTCGATGCCGCGGAGGGCCCCGGCGAAGGCCCCCGGAACGTTGCGGAAGGCGTCGTGGGTTGCGTCCGAGGCGCCGTCCAGGCTGATGCTCACGCGCTGGATGCCCGCCGCGGCGATCCGCCGCGCGATTTCCGCGGTGACGAGGGTGCCGTTGGGGGCCATCACCATGCGCAGGCCGAGCCGGCGGCCGTGCTCGGCGAGCTCGAAGATGTCGGGCCTCAGGAGCGGCTCCCCGCCCGTCAGGATGACGATCGCCGGGGCGACCTCGGCGATCTCCTCGAGCAGCCGCACGCCCTCCGCGGTCGAGAGCTCCCCGGCCCAGGGTCCTTTTCCCGCGGCGGCACGGCAGTGGACGCAGTCGAGGTTGCAGTGCCGGGTGGTCTCCCAGGCGACGAGGCGCAGCGCGGCGCTTGCGGCGGCCGCCTCCGGCGGGCCGCCCGCGGGCCGGGCTTCCCCGTGCTCGCCGCCGCGGCTCATGCCGCCTCTCCCGACCCCCCGGCGCGCAGCCACCTAGCCGCCTCCGGGGCGAAGTAGGTGAGGATGAGATCGGCCCCGGCGCGCTTGATCGCGGTCAGCGTCTCCATCATGGCGCGCTTGCCGTCGAGCCATCCCTGCTCCTCGGCCGCCTTCACCATGGCGTACTCGCCGCTCACGTTGTAGGCGGCGACGGGAAGATCGAACTCCTGGCGCACGCGCTGGATGACGTCCAGGTAGGCGAGCGCGGGCTTCACCATGACGATGTCGGCCCCTTCCTCGATGTCCATCGTCACCTCGCGCAGCGCCTCGAGGGCGTTCGCCGGGTCCATCTGGTAGCTGCGGCGGTCGCCGAACTTCGGGGCCGAGTCGGCCGCGGTGCGAAAGGGCCCGTAAAAGGCCGAGCAGTACTTGGCCGAGTAGGCGAGGATCGCGACCTCCTCGAAGCCGTTTTCGTCGAGCGCCTCACGGATTTCCCCCACACGGCCGTCCATCATGTCCGAGGGGGCGACGAGGTCGGCGCCGGCCTTGGCGTGGGAGACCGCCGTGCGGGCCAGCAGCTCGAGGGTTGCGTCGTTGTGGATCCGCCCCTGTTCCACGACGCCGCAGTGGCCGTGGTCGGTGTACTGGCAGAGGCAGACGTCGGTGATGACCGCGAGGCCCGGGAGTTTGTCCTTGAGCGCCCGGACCGCGCGCTGGACGATTCCGTCGGCGGCGTAGGCGGAGGTGCCGAGCGCGTCCTTGCGGTCCGGGACCCCGAAGAGGATCACGCCGGGGATGCCCAGGTCCTGCGCCTCGCGCGCGGCCTCGAGCAGCCGGTCGATCGAGAGCTGGAACTGTCCGGGCATGGCCTCGATGGGGCGGCGCACGTCCTTGCCGCCGACCACGAAAAGCGGCCACACGAGGTCGTCCGGGGAAAGGCGCGTTTCGCGGACCATCCGCCGCAGGGCCGCGCTGCGGCGCAGGCGGCGGCCGCGGGTGTCGGGAAAGAGCATGGTCGGCTCCTCGGGGATCGGGGTTCAGGCCTCCGCCGCCCGGCAGGGCTCGGGGCCGTGGGTGAGGGCGATTTCCTCGTCGGTCAGGTAACAGGCCGGGTCCGGGGCCCAGAGGTCGCCGGTCACGGCCTCGGCGCGCACGCGGAAATTGCCGCCGCAGACATCGAGCCAGCGGCAGCGGGCGCAGCGTCCGGTCACGTACTTTTTCTTTTCCTTCAAGCGGGCGAGCACGGGGTGCGAGGTGTCGGTCCAGATCTGCGAAAACGGCCGGCGCCGCACGTTGCCGAAGCTCAGGTGCCGCCAGAACTGGTCGGCGTGCACCTCCCCGCTCCAGCCGACGCAGCCGATGCCGCGGCCGGAGTTGTTGCCCTCGTTCCAGCGCAACAGCTCGAGGACCTCGGCCGCGCGGGCGGGGTCCTCGCGCAACAGCCTGAGGTACACGTAGGGCCCGTCGGCGTGGTTGTCGACGGTGAGCACCTCCTTGGGCTTGCCCGCGGCGTGGAGCCTGCGGGTCTCGTCGAGGATGAGGTCGACGGTGCGGCGGGTCTCCGCCGGGCCGAGGTCCTGGTCGACCAGGGCCGAGCCGCGCCCCGCGTAGACGAGGTGATAGAAGCAGACGCGCGGGATGTCCATCTCCTCGATCAGCCGAAACACCGCCGGGATCTCGCCGACGTTGTGGCGGTTGATCGTGAAGCGCAACCCCACCTTGATCCCCGCCTCCTGGCAGCGGCGGATGCCTTCGAGCGCGGCGCGGAAGGCCCCCGGGACGCCGCGGAAGCGGTCGTTCACCTCCTCCAGGCCGTCGAGGCTGATCCCCACGTAGGAGAGGCCGATGCGCTTCAGGGTGCGGGCCGTTTCCGCGTCGATGAGGGTGCCGTTGGTCGAAATGACCGCGCGCATGCCGCGGCCGACGGCGTAGGCGGCAAGCTCGGGGAGATCCGGCCGCAAAAGCGGCTCGCCCCCGGAGAAGAGAACGACCGGGACGCCGAAGGCGGCGAGGTCGTCGAGCAGGGCCCGGCCCTCCGCGGTGGTGAGCTCGTCCTCGTCGGCCCGGCTGCGGGCGTGCGCGTAGCAGTGGATGCAGCGCAGGTTGCAGCGGCGCGTCATGTTCCAGACGACGACCGGCTTTTTGTCCGCGGAGAACTGCAGGAGGTGGGAGGGGAGCCTCCCCGATTCGCGGCCGTAGCGCAGGGCGTCGGAGGGCTCGACCGTGCCGCAGTAGAGTTTGGAGATCCCGATCATGAGCCGTTGCGGTCCCGGGCCGGCAGGGCCAAAAGCGCGCGGATGGTTTCCTCGGGGTTGAGGAGCGCGTTGCGGTTGAGGAAGAACCGGCTCTGGCCGGTTTTCTCGCGCACCAGCCGCAGGCCGTGCTCGAACTGCCGGCTGAGGCGGGAGAAGAGCTCCGCGGCCCGGACCCCCCCCTCGAGCACCTCCTCGAGCAGGGAGTCGATCGCGTCGTCCTCGAGCACGATGTTGAGATCGTGGCTGCGGTAGAAGAGGAACTCGATCTCCTTGATTTCGTCGACGGCGGCCTTGATCCGGCGGACCGCGGTGAAGAGGTCGACGACCTCCCGGCAGTAGAGGGCGGCGGCCGCCTCGACGCGGGCCGGCGTGAGGGCGATCCCGCTCTTTTCGACGAGGCTGCGGCCGTTGGCGAGGAGGTGCCGGCAGACCGCCTGCTGCTCCTCCTCGGCGAGCCGCTCGAAGAGACGGCGGAACTCCGGGTCCTCGGGGTTCGCGGTCAGCCGCGCGAGCAGCCCCTCGGGGTCCTCGAGCACCTCGAGGGTGACGGGGAAGCGGCGGACGGCCGTGCTCGGCAGCCGGCGCTCGAAGGGAAGCAGCGCCTGCTCGATCACGCTCACCAACCCCCGGGCGCCCGTGTTTTCGGCGAAGGCGCGCGCGGCCATGCGGCGCAGAAACTCGCGGTCGAAGCGGATCGCGATGCCGTAGGCGGCGAAGTCGAGCTTTTTGCCGAGCACGATGGGGTTGTTCGGGTTGCAGAGGATCTGGAAGAGGTCCTCCTCCTGGAGCGGCTCGAAGACGGCCTTGACCGGGAGGCGGCCGACGAACTCGCTTTCGAAGCCGTACTCGACCAGGTCCTCGGCCTTCACCTCCTCGAGCAGCGCCGCCGTTTCTCGCGGCTCCGGCAGGCGCGCCGCAAAGCCGATCCCCTGGCGCGAAAGCCGCCGCTGGATGATCGGGCCGAGCTCGGTGAAGGCGCCGCTCACGATGAAGAGGATGTGCCGCGTGTTGACCGTGACCTTCTCGCGCTTGCCCGTTTTGCGGAAACGCTCGATCTCCTGCATCATCGAGACCGGGTCGTGGGGGACGCGCAGCTCGACGTCGGTCTCCTCCATGGGCTTGAGCAGCGCCCGCTGCACCCCGGTCCGGGAGACGTCGGCGCCGAGGTGGTTGCGGGCCGAGGCGATCTTGTCGATCTCGTCGATGTAGATGATGCCGTAGCGGGCGCGCTCGACGTCGTCGCCGGCCTCGCGCACGAGGTCGCGCACGAGGTCCTCGACGTCGCCGCCCACGTAGCCCGTCTCGCTGAACTTCGTCGCATCCCCCTTGACGAAGGGCACCCCGAGCTTCGCCGCGATCAGCTTGACCATGTAGGTCTTGCCGACCCCGGTCGGCCCGATCATGAGGACGTTGTTCTTGATGGCGCCCGCGGTCGACTCGAAGCGCTCGGGCTGCTCCTGGAGGGTGCGGATGCGGTTGAAGTGGGTGCAGACCTTGGTCGCCAGGATCGCCTTGGCCCGGTCCTGCTTGACGATGTACTGATCGAGATAGGCGATCAGCTCCTCGGGCTTGAGGTCGAAGCGGATCGGCTCGCCGCGCGGGGTCTCCTTCGCGCGCGGCGCAGGAGTCTCCGCGGTCATGACGAGCGGGGAGAGCACCTTCACCTGGCCGCCGAATTTCTTGGCCAGGAAGTCGGCGATCTCGCGCTCGAGTTCCTTGGGGTCGGGCAGGTGGTCACCGTCACGGGGCATGCCGCGATGATAACCACCGGCCCCCCAAAATGCAACGCCGGCCGCGGCGACCCCTCAGGGCTTGACCGGCAGGACGTGGATCGCCTTGATCACGAGCTCGACCGGCTCCCCGACCCGGAGGCCGAGCTCCTTGACCGACTCGGTCGTGAGCACGGAGGCCATCTCGTGCGGCTCCCGGACGGTGAACTTGACCAGCGACATGACATCCCCGGTTTGAATGCTCTTGACCTCGGCGGCGATCCGGTTGCGGGCTCCGTACTTCATGGCATCCTCCTTGTGACGTTCGGGACGAGGGCTCCCCGGCCGCCGGCGCCCCGGGCGGGGGCGGCCGGGGTCAGACCGAGATGACCTTGTCGGCGAGCTGCATGGCGGTCACGATGTCGAGCATGTTGGTCGTCTCGCCCACCCGCTTGCGCTCGAGCAGCCCGAAGTGGTTGAGGCAGGTGCCGCAGACGAGGATCTTGAGCCCCGCGGCCTCGTAGCCTTTCAGGTCCTCGAGGACTTCGGAGGCGTCGATCGTGAGCTTGACCCCGTTGTTCACGAAGACGAGCCGCCAGAGATCCGGCCCCATCTCTTTCAAGGTCTTCACGAAGTTGGCCATGAGCCTCCGGCCGAGCTCGTCGTCCCCCCGGCCCAGGCGGTCTGCGCCGCAGAGGACGAGGATCTTGCGGCTTGGCTCGGCGGCCGGCGCCGGCTTGGCCGGGGCCGGCTCGGGCTGCGCGGCGGGCGGGGCCGCCTTCCCGCAGCGGCCGACGACCACGTAGTCCTCGCCCGCGCGTTCCAGGCGGGTTTCGAAGCCCTCGGACTCGAGGTAGCGGCGCACGTTTTCCTGGGAGGCCGCGTTGTCGACCAGGACGCGCACGGCCTCCGCCCGTTCCTGCTGCAGGGTCGCGCGGGTGTGGAGCACGGGCGCGGGGCAGGCCAGGCCCCGGGCGTCGATTTCTTTCATCGGGGTTCCTCCTTCGTTCTTCCTGCGGGGGGCGTGCGTGCGGCTCACGCGACCCGGATGCGCTCGCCGGGGTCGGCGGTCACCTCGCCGATCTCCTGCGCCGTGCCGCCCTGGTCCCGGATCCGGCCGCAGAGCGGTTCGACCTCTTCCGCGGGCAGGCTGATCAAGAGACCGCCCGAGGTCTGGGGGTCGAAAAGCACATCCTGCATGTCCCGGGGCACGCCCTCCCCGAACTCGACCATGGCCTCGCGGAATTCGCGGTTGCGGTGCGCGCCGGCCGGGATGAGGCCCATGCGCGCGAAGTCGAGCGCCTCGGGGAAGACGGGCACCGCCCGGGCCGCCAGCCGGACGCTCGCCCCGGAGCCCGCGACCATCTCGGCGAGGTGGCCGAGCAGGCCGAAACCCGTGACGTCGGTGCAGGCGTGCACGCGGAAGCGGCCGAGCTGTTCGGCCGCGCGGCGATTGAGCTCGGCCATCGTGCGCGTCACGCGCTCGACGAGTCCCGGCGCCGCGAGCCCCGCCTTGATCGCCGTGTTCACGATCCCGGTCCCGAGCGGCTTGGTCAGCACCAGCCGGTCCCCGGGGCGGAGGTTTTTCTTGGTCAGCACGCGCCGGGGGTGGACGAAGCCGGTGACGGAGAGGCCGTACTTCAGCTCCTTGTCTTCGACGCTGTGCCCGCCGATCAGCACGACCTCGGCCTCGCGGAGTTTGTCGATCCCGCCCTGCAGGATGGCCCGCAGGACGGCGAGGTCCATCTCGCGCACGGGGAAGGCGACGAGGTTCATCGCCGTCTTCGGCACCCCGCCCATGGCGTAGACGTCGCTCAGGGCGTTGGCCGCCGCGATTTGGCCGAAGGCATAGGGGTCGTCCACGACCGGCGTGAAAAAATCGACCGTCTGGATCAGGGCGAGCTCCTCGGAGACGCGGTAGACGCCGGCGTCGTCGGCGCGCTCGAGCCCGACGATCACGTTTTCGTCCGTGGGGAAACGCATGCCGCACAGCGCCCGGTCCAGGTCCCCTGGAGCCAGCTTGGAGGCTCAGCCGGCGCCGGCCACGGTCGTGGTCAGGCGGACCGGCGGTTCTTTTTCCGTTCGGCTCATGCGGAGGCTCCGTCGCCCCGGGCCGCCGCCGCGAGCGGGCAGGGGAGATCCGCGGCGCGGTAGTCGTGGCGCTCGCCGCAGAAGGGGCAGGGGCGTTGCAGCCGGACCCGGGCCGCAAGGGATTTTCTCCCGGCGGCATCCTCGATTACGCCGCGGAACTCGTCGATCTCGTAGTCCGCGCTGCAAAAGCTTCGGCCCGCTTGCGGGCAGACGAATACCAGCTCCATCAGTCTCGAATATGGCGCACGGGGGCGGCCGAATCAAGAACCCGGCGGAGCGCCTCGGGGATCCGCGCGATCAGCGCCTCGACCCCGCTTCGGGGGGAGGGGTCGGCGAGCCGGCCGGCTTCGCGGTTTGCCCGCGCGGCGATGCCGCAGGCGTCCGCAACCGGCCATCCGGCATGGACCAGGGCGGAGACGATCCCCGTGAGGGTATCCCCCGTGCCGCCGATCGGCTCGAGGGCCGCAACGCAGGGGTCCGCCACGGTCTCGAGGATCCGGCCCTCGCAGGCCACGAAATCGACCCGCCCCTTCACGAGCAGGCAGCGGGCGGCGTTTTTGTGCCGGAAGGCGCGGGCGATCAGCTCCGGGACCTTCTGCTCCTCGTGCAGGATAAAGCCGCGGGTGTAGAAAGGGTGAGGGGCTTCCTCGTCGGCGAGAAAGGCGAGCTCGCCCGCATCCGGGGTGAAGAGGTCGTAGCGTTCCGCCTCCCCGCTCATCTTGGCCGCGTACATGTAGCCCGCGTCGGCGATCAGTTGCGGCCGGCGCGGGAGCCCCTCGAGCGTGAGCAGGATCCGGTTGTGCCAGTCGACATCCGGCTGGAGGTAGTGAAAGGTGAGGACGGAGAAGGCCGCGCGCGGGAGGGTTTCGACGAGGTGCCGGTAGACGAGCCGGCTCCCGCCGCCCAAGCCGATGTCGCCGCCGAGCACGACGGCGGGCGGGGGCGATCCCAGAACGCGGCCGGCGGCCAGGCAGGCCGCGATCAGCGCCGGGGTCCCCCGGGTGACGGGAAAGCGGGCCCCGCCGACCCGAATCCCGGCCGGGTCCGGCGCGGCCTCGCCCGCCACCAGGCCGCAGTCGGGGTCGGGGACGGTGCCGATCAGGGCGAGCACCGCCTGCGGCTTTCTTCCAGCGCGAGCTGCAGCGCGTAGCCGCAGAGCGTGTGCCCGATGCGGCGCGGCTCCGGGGCCTGCTCCAGGGTTTTCCCGACCAGCTCGCGGGCGAGGTAGGGGACATCCGGGCACCCGCCGCCCGAGACGTTCACGATGCGGCGGGTTTCCTTCTCGAAGGTGAGCTTCATGTTGGCCGCCCGGACCATGAGGAAATCCCCGAAGTCCTTGACCTGGAAGAGGTCGACGGGCTTGAGGAGCGGGCCCGAAACCGGCACCACCTGCAGCGGCTGCAGCCCCGCCTCTTCGAGAAGACGCCGCACGGCGAGCTCCTCGATCAGCGGAAACTCGATCACGAGATCGCAGCCGGTGCGGATCTCCGGGGGCGGGCCCATCACCCGCACCGGCCGCCCGCTGTCGCGCAGGCGCTGCTCGGCGCGGATGACCTCGCTGGTGTTCTCGAAGACGAGGATCCCGCGCTCCGCGGCCGTCGCCGCCGGGGGCGCTTCCCCGCCGCGGGGGGCCCCGCGTTTCAGCCAGCCGAACATGGGGGCCGCGTCACGCTTTCTCGACGATCATCCGGTACCCGACCCCCTCGGGCCGGACGTCCTTCACGTTCCAGCCCTGGCTTTCGGCGGCGCGGGTCACGTTTTCGACCGAGGTGTCGGTGTCGACCAGGATCTCCAGGCTTCCCGTCCCGAGCTTTTTCATCTCCCCCAGGGCGAGAAGCACGGGCTGCGGGCAGGAGAGGCCGCGGGCGTCCACGAGGGCCATGGCATCCTCCTTCAGGCGGCTTTCTGCCGCATGGTGAATCCGATGAAGAGGCAGACGGCAAGCCCCGTCACGACCGCCGCGACCCCGTAGGGGCCGATGCCGGAGGGCGAGCTCGCCATGCCGAAGTTGTGGGAGAACCCGGCGCCGACGATCATCCCCAGAACGAAGAGGGCCGCGTCCCCGTCGCCCTCGCCGGCGAGGAAGAGCTGGCGCCCCGGGCAGCCGCCGCCCAGCAGGAACGCCAGCCCGGCGACCGTCATGCCGAGAAAATTCCACAGGCCCATCGTGTGCGCGACGGGCTGTTTTTCGAACCCCGGGTGGAACTGGCCGAGCAGCAGGTTCATGACGAAGGCCGTGACCAGCAGGGCGAGCATCCCGGAAAAGAGGTGCACCTGCCGGAAGAGGATCAGGTCGCGCAGCGCACCCATGGTGCAGAAGCGGCTGCGCTGGGCGAGGAACCCGACCGCGAGTCCCACGAGGAGCGAGACGGCAAGCGGCGCATGCTGGCTTCCCGGCCCCTTCACGCTGTAAAAGAGGACCCCGCTTTTCGGCTCGTTGGGGACCTGCGGGAAGACGAGCATGAGGGCCAGGAACCCGAGCATCGTGAGGGGCAGGAGCCACCCGACGGCGGGGTAGGTCGGGGTCGCCCGGCCGAGGGTGTAGCCCGACTTGAGAAAGAGCGTTCCGACCCAGATCCCGAAGGCGAGGCCGGCGATGCCGAAGATCGCGTTGCCGTCCCCGCCGGCGAGGCGCAACAGCGCCCGCCAGGGGCAGCCGAGAAAGACCAGCGCGCCGATCATGGCGAAGGCGCCCAGCACGAAGCGCACGATGGGGGCCGAGCCCGCCCGCGGCCGAAACTCGCGGAAGGCGTAGGCGGCGATCAGCGAGCCCAGGACGAAGCCGATGATCTCCGGCCGCATGTACTGCACGACCTCGGCGCGGTGCAGCCCGAGCGCGCCGGCGATGTCGCGGTCGAAGCAGGCGACGCAGATGCCCATGTTGGCGGGGTTCCCCCACTTCTGCAGCAGCGTCGCCAGAACCCCGATGAAAACGCCCACCCCGATGATGCCCCAGCGGGTCGCGAACAGGTTTTTCACGGCAGCCATGGAACCTCCCCTCCCGGTGCGGATTTTGGCGATGCGGCGGCCTGGGCCGCGAGGCTCAAGGCGACCTATCTAACCGAGGAATGTCAATCCTTCAAATAGATAATTTGAATCGATCGGGCCCTGCGTTTCGGAATTCTCGATCGCCTCGTGAAGGGGAGGCGAAGCGGCCCGCAGGGGGTGGGAGGCTTTCCCCGCGGCATCGGGGGCCCTTGCGGCTCAGGCGGTCCTTGCGGGGGGGAGCGCCGCGGGGCGGCTTGCGAGCAGGGCGGCGCCGAGCGCGCCGGCGAGTTCGGGGGCATCGGGGACGAGGAGCGGCCGTTTCAGGAGCTCTTCCAGCAGCCGGGCGAGGCAGCCGTTGCGCGCCGCCCCGCCGGTGAAGGCGACCGGCCCCTCGCGGGAGACGCGCGCGAGCATCCCCGCGGCCCGCCGGGCGATCGCGCGGTGGAGCCCCAGGGCGATGCCGCGGCGGTCTTCGCCCCGGGCGAGAAGGGAGGTGACTTCGGATTCGGCGAAGACGGTGCAGAGGCTATGGATCGGGAGCTCCCGCTCGGCCCGAAGCGCCTCGGCGGCGAACTCCCCGAGGCCGAAGCCCAGCGTGTTCGCCATGATTTCGAGGAATTTCCCCGTGCCCGCCGCGCAGCGGTCGTTCATTTCGAAGGCGAGGACCTGCCCCTCCGGGCCGAGGGCGATCGCCTTGCTGTCCTGGCCGCCGATGTCGAGGACCGTGCGCACGCCGGGGAAGAGGTGACGTGCCCCGACGGCGTGGGCCTTGATTTCGGTCACGGTGGGGATCTCGCAGGCGGCCTCGATGAGCCCGCGGCCGTATCCCGTGGCGAGGATGCGGTCCCAGGCGAGCCCTTCGAGCAGGCGGCGGCCGGAGGCGAGCGGGTCCGGGACCGTGTCCGCCGTCCGCGTCAGGGCGACCCGGCCCTCCTCGAGGAGGACGAGCTTGACCGCCCGCGAGCCGATGTCGAGGCCGACGCTGCGCAAAACCCTCTCCTTCCCTCGCCGCCGCAGGGACGCGGGGCCGCTTTCGCCACACCGGGCGGCCGCCGGCAGAGTAGCGCTGCCGCGGCGGGCCGGCGGTGTTCCGGGCGCGACGGCGAGCGCAAGCACCCGGGGGGTTTTACCCCCGGCGCACCCGGCGTTGCAACCCTGACCGGGACGGGGGGGGAAGGAACCGGAAGCCGCCAAGGAAGCGGTCAGCCGGCCAGGGCG
The DNA here is from genome assembly GCA_020725555.1 of Desulfatibacillum sp. Classification (GTDB taxonomy): domain Bacteria; phylum Desulfobacterota; class Desulfobacteria; order Desulfobacterales; family SpSt-501; genus SpSt-501. The sequence continues at coordinate 18,634 of DYEU01000024.1, read as the reverse complement.
GCCGCGATCCTGGCGATCGTCCGGGCGTCGGTGAAGCCCGCAAGCAGGCCGGCCCCCGAGCGGCAGGAGGCGACGCACAGCCCGGCAGGAGGCGACACACAGCCCGCACCTCTTGCAGAGGGCGGTCTCGATTTCCGCGCGGCCGCTGGAGGGGCCCCTTTCCGCGAAGCGGGGCGCTTTGTAGGGGCAGACGGCGAGGCACACCCCGGCAGGAGGAGCCGAACGCGTTGCAGCCGCTCTTCATCCGCATGAGTCTTCCGCCACCCTTGGCCGCGAACCACTGCGCCATTGTTACCGGCCGCAGCATGTCCCGAGGGCCCGCGTCGCGTCGCGGGCCCTTTGCCAACCATTCGCTAACAATACCGAAAAAAGCATCTAACAATTTGCTGTTTTTGATTAGGTGAAGGAATGATTTTTCGCCTGGACAGGCCAACCCCCCTGTTGTTAATCTTTTTGCAAATACCGGGTCTTGCCCGACGCACCGGCGTCGCGGAAGGGACGCATCCCCGCAGGGGGACCCGGTGGGGACGATGCGCGCAAGGAGGCCTTCATGTTCGGAATCAGCAACGGAATCCGCTTCGGGGGCGCGGTGGCCATCGGCGCCGCCGCCGTGCTGTTGGCTCCGGTCGTGTTGCCGATCGTTGGCGCCGTGTTGAAGCCGGTCGCCAAGTCGGTCATCAAGGGCGGCATCCTGGCCTTCGAGAGCGCCAAGGTGGCGCTGGCCGAAACCCAGGAGACGGTCGAGGACATCGTGGCCGAAGCCAAGGCCGAGATCGCCGAGGGCCGCAAGCCGGCGGGCCAGGTCAAGACCCCCAAGAAGCAAGCGGCCTGACCCAGGCCCGGACCCCGGGAGCATTCGTGAACGAGGTCTCGGCGGAACTGCCGGAAGCCTCGGTCTGCCACCACGCCGCCGGCCGGCTGAGGATCCGCGTCCCGTCACGGCGCGGGGACACCGCTTTTTTCGCCGCGGTCCAGGATGCCTGCGCCCGGAACGGCAAGCGGCCGCAGGTGAACCCGCAGACGGCGAGCCTGCTCTTTGTGGGGAGCGCTGCGGCGCCGGAGGAGATTGCCGTCCTCGGACGCGAGGAGGGGCTCTTCCGGCTTCGCCTCGGAGCCTTGCCCCATCGGCCCGTCATGCAGGAAGCCGTCCGCTCGGTGGCCGGGGTCAATCGCTCCCTCGAGCAGCTGACGGGCGGCAGGATCGATCTGCCGAGCGGCGTCTTCTTGATGCTGCTCGGCTTCGGCATCTATGAGCTGCTCCGCGGCCGCTGGACCGTTCCGCCTTGGTACACCGCGTTCTGGTATGCCTTCGGGCTCGTTTCGATGTACGTGCTCGAAAAGGGCGTGCGGGCCAACCCCGGCCATGAGCCCGACTGACGGTTTTCGCCCCCGGCGCCCGCAAGACCGCCCGTACGGGGGCTGGTTGCGTGAGGGCCGGGAAGCGAAACGGCCGATCAGGCTCTCCGCCCCGACATCGCCGGATTCGAAGCTTTCCCCCCCCGGGATGCGCGGCCGATTTCGCGGGTCGCAACCGGATCCACCCCCAGAGGACCGCAAGCGAACGCCTTGCCGGAGCGAGCATGATTCAGGCGGTTCACACCCGGGTTGAGGGCCGGGCCCGCTTCAAGATCGAGGGCTTGTTCGGTTCGGAGACGCTCAAACGGGCCCTCGAGCAGAGGCTCGCACGGGAAACGGAGATTTACTCGGCCTCGGCCAACCCCCTCACGGGCAACCTGCTGGTCACCTTCAACTCCGACAACGACCACCACACCATCCGCTTTCTGCTCGAAGAGATCCTGGTGGAAATCCGGGATGACGGGTCGCCACAGGCCGCGGCATCCGAGGGCGAGTCCGAACCGGCGGCCCGGCGCGCTCCCGTTCGGCGCCTGCCGGTGGAAACGCTCAAGCGCTTTTTGTCCCCGGAGGCGGACGGCGCTACCCCGCTTGACAAGCCCTGGCACACGCTGGAGGCCCCGGTGGCCGCCTCCATCCTGCGCACCGACGCCACCGCCGGGCTCACCGACGGCGAAGCCGCCGAACGGCTCAAAGCCTACGGACCCAACCTCCTGCCCAAGCCCGAGCCGCGCTCCCAGGCCGAGCTGTTCTTCCAGCAGTTGAACTCCCTGCCGGTGATGCTGTTGGGGGCTGCAGCGGGCATTTCGCTTTTGACCGGCGGCCTCCTCGATGCGGCCGTCATCGGCGGCGTTGTGCTGGCCAACGCCTGCATCGGCTACTTCACGGAGAGCGGCGCCGAAAAATCCATGGAGGCCCTCCGGGAACTCGTTCACCCGACGGCGGAAGTCATCCGGGAGGGGCGCTCGCTCCATCTCGCGGTGGAGGAGGTGACCGTCGGGGACCTCCTGGTCCTGAAGCCGGGGGTCTACGTGGCCGCCGACAGCCGGATCCTCGCCGCCGACCGCCTCAGCATCGACGAGTCGATGCTGACCGGCGAGAGCCTGCCGGTGCACAAGGAAGCCAAGCGATTGGCGCACGAGAACACCCCGCTCGCCGACCGCGCCAACATGGCCTACATGGGCACGCTCGTGACCGGCGGCCAGGGACTGGCGGTGGTCGTGGCCGTGGGGCGCCACACCCAGGTCGGCATGCTCCAGACGATGCTCCTGCAGACCCAGACCCCCAAGACCCCGATCGAGCTCCAACTCGCCCGCTTGGGCAACCAGCTGGTGGCGGCCTGCGTGGCGATCTGCGGGGTGGTGTTCGGTATCGGCTGGCTGCGCGGCTACGGCTTCTTGCGGCTGTTGCAGACGTCGATCTCGCTGGCGGCCTCGGCCGTGCCCGAGGGGCTGCCGATGGCGGCGACGATCAACTTCGCCATGGGCATCACCGACCTGCGCCGCCACGGGGTTCTCGTTCGCAGGCTGCAGGCCGTGGAAACCCTGGGCGCGGTCCAGACCATCTGCCTGGACAAGACCGGGACCATCACCGAGAATCGCATGACGGTGACCGAAATCCTCTCCGGCCGCACGCGCCTCACCGTCGTCAACGATCGGCTGGACTGCCTGCCGGGGGGACGCGATCCGCTCAGCGTCGGCGAAATCCGCCACCTGTTGATCATCTGTGCCCTCTGCAACGAAGTCAAGATCGCGGCGGACAAGGAAAGCGGCGCCTTCGAACTCTTCGGCTCCTCGACGGAGACGGCCCTGGTGCGGGTGGCGGCCGCGGCCGGGATCGACATCGTCGGCCTGCAGGAGGATTTTCGGTTCGTGGGGCTGCGCCTGCGTTCGGAAAACCGGCTGTACATGAGCAGCCTGCACTCGTGCCCCTCGGAGGACTGCCGCTACATCTTCACCAAGGGCAGCCCGCACGACGTCCTCGATCTGTGCGATCGGGAAATGGTGCAGGGGCGGGTGAAGGCCCTTACCGAGGAGCGCCGCCAGGAGATCCACATCGAAAACGACCGCATGGCCGGTCGCGGCTTGCGGGTGCTCGGCTTTGCCTTCAACCGCTTCACGATGGAGCAGGCGATCGACGAGTCGGCGCCGATGGTCTGGGTGGGGCTGGCCGGGATGGAGGACCCCATCCGGCCGGGGGTGGCGGAGCTGATCGCCGCCTTCCAGAGAGCGGGCATCGAAACCGTGATGATCACCGGCGACCAAAGCACCACGGCCTACGCCGTGGCGCGCCAATTGAACCTCGGCGGCGAAAAGCCGCTCAAGATCCTCGACTCGGCCGAGCTCTCCTCGCTCGACGCCGAGCGGCTCCAGGCCCTCGCCAAGAACGTTCACGTCTATTCCCGGGTCAGCCCGGCGCACAAGCTGCGGATCGTTCAGGCCTTGCAGTCCGCCGGCCGGGTGGTGGCCATGACCGGCGACGGGATCAACGACGGCCCGGCCCTGAAAGCGGCCAACCTGGGCATCGCCATGGGCGAGTCCGGCACCGATGTGGCGCGCGAGGTCGCGGACATCATCATCGACGGCGACCGGCTGGAGCAGCTGATCCAGGCCCTTCGCGGCGGGCGCACGATCTACGGGAACATCCGCAAGTCGGTCCGCTTCTTTCTTTCCACCAACCTGACCGAGATCATGGTGATGTTCGCCTGCATGGCCCTCGGTTTAGGATTCCCGTTAAGCGTCATGCAGCTCTTGTGGATCAACATCATCTCGGACATCTTCCCGGGGCTGGCCCTTTCGCGCGAGGAGCCGGAGCCTGACCTGATGGCGCAGCCGCCGCGCCCCAGCGACGCCCCGCTCTTCTCGCGCGGCGACTTCCGCGCCATGGCGCTCGACTCCGCGGTCATCAGCGGCGGCGCCCTCGCGGCCTACCTCTACGGGATCGGCCGCTACGGGCAGGGCCCGCGGGCAGGCGGGCTCGCCTTCCAAACGCTCGTCTTCGGCCAGCTCCTGCACGCCTACAGCTGCCGCTCGGAGCACCGCAGCGTCTTTTCGGCGAAGCGCCCCCCCCGCAACCCCTACCTCGACCTGGCCGTCGGCGGCTCCCTCGCGCTGCAGGTGCTGACCATGGCGCTTCCGGGGCTGCGGGGTTTCCTCGGGGCGGTGCCGCCCGGCCTGACCGATCTCGCCGTCATCGGCGCCTGCGCCCTGGGACCCCTCGTCGTTAACGAGACACGCAAGCTGGCTCACACCCCCCATCCGGTTGAGGAGACCTCATGATTTTCACCTCGGAATCCGTCACCGAAGGCCATCCGGACAAAATGTGCGACCAGGTGAGCGACTGCATCGTCGACCACTTTTTGAAACAGGACCCCTTCTCCCGGGTGCGGGCCGAGTGCGCGGTGTCGAGCGCGATCCTCTTCATCGCCGTGCGCTACGCCTCCGAGGCGAAGGTGGACTTCTCCTACCTGGCGCGCAAGGTGATCCAGAAGATCGGCTACGACCAGCCGGACTTCAACGCCAAGATCTGCAGCATTCTGTCGGCCCCCCAGGAGCTGCCGCTCAACACGGCCCACCGCTTCGACGAGACCCGGCTCTCCGACGAGGAGATCGACCAGGTGGCCGCCAAGAACCAGGTGACGCTCTTCGGGTTCGCCTGCGACCAGACCCCGGAGCTGATGCCGCTGCCCATCGTGCGGGCCAACCAGCTGGCCCGGCGCCTGGCGGAGGTCCGCCACCGGAAGATCCTTCCCTACCTGCTGCCGGACGGCAAGGTTCAGGTGGGGGTGGCCTACGAGGGAAACAAGCCGGCCCGGATCCACAGCCTCACGGTGATGGCGAGCCTGGAGCACCCCAAGCAGGTGGACTCCAAGAAGCTGACGGCCGACATCGTCGAGGCGGTGATCACCCCGGTCTTCCAGAAACAGAAAATCCGGCCCGACAAGGAGACCCGCATCCTGATCAACCCCGACGGACCCTACCTGGGCGGACCCTCCCACCACTCCGGGCTGACCGGCAGAAAGAGCGCCGTGGACACCTACGGCGAATACGCGCGCCACAGCGGCGACGCCCTGAGCGGAAAGGACCCCATGCGGGTGGACCGCGTCGGGGCCTATGCGGCGCGCTACGCCGCGCGCAACGTCGTGGCGGCCGGGCTGGCCGCCGCCTGCGAGGTGATGCTCAGCTACTCGATCGGGATCACCCGGCCGGTCAGCCTGCAGGTCCAGACCTTCGGGACGGGGAAAGTCCCCGACGAGAAAATCCGGGACTTGCTCGAGCGCCACTTCGAGTTCCGGCTGGCGGGCATCATGAAACACTTCCGCCTGCGCCACCTGCCCTCCAAGCACCCCGACGGCTATTTTCAGAAACTGGCGAGTTACGGCCACTTCGGCCGCACGGACATGGATCTGCCCTGGGAAAAAGACGACAAGGTGGACATCCTGAAAGAGGGCTGAACCGGCCGGCCGCCGCGCGCACACCGGGGGTGGCGGCGGCGGGCCCAGGGACGGCGGGGGGCTCTTAGGCAACGAGGGGCAAACGAAGAAAGCGGGCGGAACGGTTCGCCGTGGCGGGCTACAGCAGAGCGGCCAAGAGCGAAAGCCCGCTTGCGTCGAGGCTTTTCCCCACCGCCCAACCCAAGGCCGCCCGGCCGAGCCGCATGCCGAACTCGGCCACGGCGGCTCGCACCTGTTCCTCGTGGGTGATCGCCAGCGACGCGTCGAACAACCCCTGATCTTGCAAGATGTTCAGGATGCGGTCCTGGGCGGTGTGATCGGGGTCGTAAAGGACGACCACGCTTCCCGTCAAGGGGTTCCCCCGCACGCCGGTGACGCCCGGGATGGCCCGCAGGACGGTTTCCACCCGCTCCGCCTCGGCCGGTTCGCCTTGCAGGCCGGGGATCTTGACGCGAAGCCGTCCCGGCACGTGGTGGCAGTAGCAACGCATGCCCATCAACCCTCCCTCACGGCGCGTTTGAAGAAGGTGCGGCAGTTCGGATAACGGCTGCAGCGAAAGCGGATCGTCTCGCCTTCGCGCATGTAGACGTGCATCGGCTCACCGCATGCGGGGCAGGCGGGCCGCTCGGCGGGGCTCAGCCGGACGGAAGGGCGCAGCGTGAATTGGCGCCGGCACGCCTGGCAGAGGAAGCGCTTTTTCCCGGACTTCGTGCGGCCGTAGCGGTAAATGGCCTCGGAGGCGCACCGCGGGCAAATGACTCCCTGGATCGTTCGGCGACGGGGGCTTGCGGCTCGTTGGCCCTTCGGCCTGCCGCTTTGCATGCCGGCGGCCGCCCTGCCTGGCTGCCGGGGGTCGCTGCGGGGGTTTGCGCCGGTTCGCATGGTGCAGCCACCCTAACGGCGGCATGTGAGTCGGCGATGAGGACTGTGCTAAAAATCGGTAAAGGCCGCCGCGGCGCTTGGCACCCCTTCCGGGGGCCGGGGGCGATCGGGGGGATGGCCCCGCTAAAGGCCGCGGCGCGAGCGCTCGATCGGGGCCAGGGATTGAAAGAGTTCGAGGTCGCGAGGGCTTAGCCCGCGGGGCACCACGCGATATCGCAGGTAGAAGATAACCTGCTTGAGCTGCTCGGCGTACTCCATGCCGCAGCGCAGGCGGCGGGCGGGATCCACACGGGCCTTCAAAGCGAGCCGCTCGGCCTCGGTCGCCTCGAGATCGGCCAAGCGGATCACTTCGAAGTAGTCTTTGTCGCGCAGGGCGCGGGCGAAATCGGCTAAACTGCAGTCTTGGGAGATCATGGGGCTCGTCGCTCACAGAACCAAGGTTTGCATCGCCGTACCGCTACCAACTATAGCGGTTTTGTTAGAGTTTTATTAGGGAAAGAAAAAACAGAGCACGAAGCCGGGTGGTCATGGTATAGCCCCTTACCCCAAGGATAGCCAAACCCCTGAGGCCCGGGGGAGGAGGGGCGCGGCTCGATCAGGGGGGCGCAAAGCGAATCATGATGGAGATCATTCACGCCCTGCCCGGGCGGGTTCGTTTTCGCATCCCGGAAATCCGCCGGGATCGCCCACGGGCCAAACGGCTCGATCAGGCCTTGCGCCTCGCGGCGGGCTTTCAGGACGTCGTCGTGAACCCGATCACGGGCAGCGTCCTGGTGCGCTACCCCCGCGGGCAGCCCCTCCGGGCGGTATCGGCCGCCGTTTCCCGTGCCTTGAAGGCCTCGGGGGAGGAGGGCGGGGGGACGGCGGCCGATGCCGGTCGCCTCCCGCTGCTTCGCCTTTCGCCCGAGGAGGCCTCCCGGCTGCCCTGGCACCGCCTGCAGGCCCGCGAGGTCCTGGGCGTGTTCAAGGTCTCGTCATCCACCGGACTTTCGCGGCGGGAGGCGGGGCGGCGCCTTCGCCTGCAGGGAGCCAACACCTTGCCGGTCACGGCCGGCCGTTCCTTTCGGGTCATCTTGCAGAAGCAGATGACCGAGCTTCCGGTTCTTCTGGTGGCGGCCGCGGCCGGGCTGGCGATTGTGGCCGGAGGGGTGGTTGAGGGAGTGACGGCGCTCGCGATCGCCCTGGCCAACGCCCTCGCCTCGAGCATCGCCGAGAACCGAGCCGAACGCCTGCTGGATGAAGTGCGGGCGGCCGTCGAACTCAGGGCCCGGGTCCTGCGCGGCCGGGAAATCTTCGAAGTCGGCTTCGACGAGTTCGTCCCCGGGGACATCCTCGACCTCGTGCCCGGGTCCCGGGTCCCCGCCGATGCGCGCGTGATCCGCGCCGAGCGTCTGTCCGTGGACGAGGCGGCGCTGACCGGCGAGAGCATCCCGGTCCTCAAATCGGCCGCCATCCCGCCCGACCCCGATCCCCCGCTCAGCCAACGCACCAACATGGTCTACCGCGGCACCCTGGTCGTCGAAGGGAGCGGCCGGGCGGTCGTGGTCGCCACCGGGGCGGAGACCGTGTTGGGGCGGCTGCAGTCCTATCTGGGGGCGGTGTTTCCGCCGGAGGCCGCCGTGGCGAGAGACATGCGCCGGTGGATCCGGCATTTGCTGGCGGCGGGCGCAGGGGCGGCCGGGGCCTACGGCCTTTTTTCCCTCTTGCGCGGACACGGGGTCCTGCAGGTGCTGAAAGAGGCCCTGGCGATTGCGGCCGGCGCGATCCCCTCGGGGCTTTCGACCTTGAGCGCCAGCGCCTTCGCCTTCGGCCATCGCGACCTCCGGCGCCGCCGCATCCTGGTGCGCCGGCTGCGGGCGCTCGGCAACCTCGCCTCGACCCAGATCGTGTGCCTGGACAAAACCGGGACCCTCACCCTGAACCAGATGACCGTGGCCGCCCTGTGCGTCGGCTGCGATGCGATCGATCCGGGCCGGGGGGGCCAAGAACCCTCCGACCCGCTTGCGGCGACGGCTGCGGCGGGCGACCTCGACTGGCTGGTCCGGCTGGGGGTGCTCTGCAACGAAGCCTTCATGCTGCATGAAGGCACCCGCTCCCTGGAGGGGTCCTCCACCGAAGCGGCCCTGATCCATTTTGCGGAGGGCCGGGGGATCCACACCACCCGCTTCCGCGGCGAGCACCCCATCGTGGAGATCTTTCACCGCAGCGAGCACCACCCCTACATGGTCACGGTCCACCAATGGGATGCAGACCGGGAATTGACGGCGGTCAAGGGCGCCCCCTTCGAGGTGCTGGCGCTCTGCAGCCATTTCCGCCGCGGTGGAGAGGTCCATCCCCTGACGGAGGAGGCCCGCGCCCGGATCGAGGCCGAAAATTTCCGGATGGCCGGACGGGGCCTCCGGGTGCTGGGGCTGGCCTTCCGCTGGGGGCGGCAGGGCAGCGAGGAGGACCGATACCTGGCCGGGCCGGGCCTCGTGTGGTCCGGGCTGGTGGGCTTCTCCGACCCGGTGCGCCCCGAGGCCAAGGGCCTGATCGCGTCGCTTCACCGCGCCGGGATCCGGACCGCCGTCCTCACCGGCGACCAAAGCCTGACCGCGCAGTACATCGGCAACCAACTCGGCCTGAGCGGGTCCGAGCCGCTGCGGATCCTCGATGCGGCGGACCTGCGCGGCGCGGCCCTCAACGGGCTGCGGGAGGTGGTGGCCCGCACGCACATCTTTGCCCGCCTCACCCCCACCCAGAAGCTGCAGATCATCCAATCCTACCAGAGCGCCGGTTTGAGCGTCGTCATGGTCGGCGACGGCTTCAACGACGTCCTGGCGCTCAAGGTGGCGGACGTGGGCATGGCCATGGGCCGGCAAGGCGCCGACATGGCCTGCAAGGCGGCCGACCTGATCCTGGAGGATGACGACCTCGGCGGGGTCTTCGCGGCCATTCAAAGCGGACGGCGGTTTTACCGGAACGTGCACCGGAGCCTGAGGTTCCTGGCGGGCACGACCTACGTCGACCTTGCCGCCGCCGTTGCCAAAACCACCGGTGCCGCAGCCCCGAACCCGCTGCAGCCGGTGTGGAACAACACGGCCGCCCTGGCGCTGGCGATCGACCCCGAAGAGGGCGAGGAGAGCGGCGCGCTCTACGAGGGGGGGGCGGCACGGATCGACGGCGGCTGGATCCGGGACGCCCTCTCCGACGCCGCGGCCGTCATGGCCGCCTCCGGCCTGGTCGGCGGTTATGCGCTCAGCCGTTACGGAAGCGGTGCGCAAGCGGGAGGGGTGTTTTGGGCCGGCGTGGGGTTCAACCAGATGATGCTGGCGCTCGGGGAAAAACCGGCCGGCCGCCGGCCGGGCGCGGTGCCGCGGTCGAGGCTGCTTCTCTGGGCGGCGGCGGGCATGCCGCTTCTGGTGTTCGCCGTGACCGGCGGTGGCGGCGTGCTCGACCTGCTGGCCCTGGCCGGGGGGGGCTGGTTGGCCCGGCGGCTGCTGGCACGGAAAGAGCCCGGGAAGCAACCCCGGCCCTCGGCGAGCGCCGCATGAGAATCCTCTTCTTCGCGGGCAAAGGCGGGGTCGGAAAAACGTCGGTGGCGGCCGCCACGGGCGTCCGGGCGGCCGATCAAGGCTGCCGCACCCTGATCCTCTCCCTCGACGTGGCCCACAGCCTGGCGGACATCTTCGATCTCGACCGGGGACTGCTCGACCAGCGGCGGGGCAGGCCGGTCAAGGTGCAGCCCAACCTGTGGATCCAGGAGCTCGACATTCAGGAGGAGATCGAGCGCAACTGGGGCGACATCCACCGCTACCTCTCGGGCCTGTTGAACACGACGGGCCTGAACGAGGTCCTGGCCGAGGAGCTTGCGGTCCTGCCCGGCATGGAGGAAGTGAGCCTCCTGCTCTACATCAACGAGTACGTGCGCCAGGGCCGCTTCGATGCCTTGGTGCTTGACTGCGCCCCCACCGGTGAGTCCCTGCGCTTCATCAGCATCCCGACCACCCTCGAGTGGTACATGAAAAAGCTCTTCAAGGTCGAGCGCACCATTGTCCGCTGCGCGCGACCCCTGGCCAAGCGGCTAACCGACGTCCCACTTCCCGGAGAGGACTACTTCAAGGCCCTCGAACGTCTTTTCAGCCGCCTGGAAGGGGTGGACCGCATCCTGACCGACCCGGCGGTCACCACGGTGCGGCTGGTCACCAACCCCGAGAAGGTGGTGATCAAGGAGACCCAGCGGGCGTTCATGTACTTTTGCTTATATCGCATGAGCATCGATGCGATCATCATGAACCGCCTGCTGCCCGCGGGGCTCCGGGAAGAGTTTTTCAGCGACTGGCTCATCAGCCAGGGCCGCTATAGCGAGCTCGCGCGGCACTACTTTCACCCGGTGCCGGTCCTGCCGGTCAACCTCTTCCAGGGGGAGATCCTCGGCCGCCGGAGGCTCGCGGCCCTGGCCGCCGCGATCTACGGCGAGCGCAACCCGCTGGACCGCTTTTTCGAGGAGGAGCTCTACCGGCTGGTCAAGGAGGACGGCCGCTATCGCCTGCAGCTCAAGCTGCCCTTTGTCGTCAGGGAGAGCGTCGAGTTGAGCAAGGTGTCCGATGAGCTGATCCTGCGGATCGGCAGCTACAAGCGGCACATCATGCTGCCCAAGCCGCTTTTGTCCGCGGCATCGGTCACGGCGCGCGTCGACCCGCCCTACCTGAATATCCTCTTTGGAGGAATCGACCCGTGAGCAAAACCAAATCGACCTGTCCCCCCGCGGGGTGCCCCGTGGGGCGTTTTTTCAACGAGTGGGGCGCATCCGGCCCGCGGCCGGAGAAAGTGGAGGCGATGGCGCGCTGCGCCCTGCAGGTGCTCAAGGCCGTGCGCCTCGCCCTGGACGAGTGGATCGAGACTCTCGAGAAGCGAAGCCGGCCCAAGACCCGGCGGCGCGTGACCAAGATCAGGGTCCAGTAGCGGTTCATCCGGGCGAAGCCTCCTTGTTGATTGAACAAGATGGGCATACGGGCTCGTTTCCGGGGAATGACACAAACCATGAAAAGTTCCAGGCAGCGCGATGGAGCAATCTTGGGTTTGAAAATACCGGCCCACCACGCATGCCTCGCCCGGATGAATATTGATTCAGCGGTCCGGCCATGATATTCTTGCAAACGAAAGCGATGCGCCCTTCCTTCCGCCCTCGCCGACGGTCTTCAACAGTTGGACAGTGTGCTTGACTCTGATTCCCACCCCACCGGGAGAACCAGAGATGAAGAGGAACCGCATCTCTACTCCCTTTTTGCCAAGCAGCGGTTTGCCAATTCCCAACAGGCTGGATGGCGGAGCGTGGCTCCGTTTCACCTCGGAGCGCTCTGGAAAGCCTCTGAACGATGTCCCCCGGGGAACATCCCTGAAGTTCATCCATACTCGACCGTCCACAACGAGATCACGATGAGGCGATGAGCAGACTCGAAGAGCTCCGGCCGAACGCCTTCCTCAAGGGGATCCTGCCCGATTGTCTTGTCACCGTGGTGAACGTCCAATGGTTCGGCTCAGAGGCCCTCGAGCTGACCTACAAAGACCCTTCCGGCAGGCTCGCCAGTCAGCTCCTTTATCGGCACGACGAGCCGCGCATCGAGGTCGTCGAGCAGGGGCGGCCCTGGAGCTTTGACGGCGACGGGCACCTCTTCCGGCTGGTTTCCGAGGCCCACCGCATCCGCCTGGCCCATCTCTTTGATCCTGTGCTGGCCGTGCACACCTCTCTGGTGGAGCCGCTGCCTCACCAGATCACAGCGGTCTATGAGGTGATGTTGCCACGTCAGCCTTTGCGGTTCTTGCTCGCCGACGACCCCGGGGCCGGCAAGACCATCATGGCCGGGCTGCTCATCAAAGAGCTCATCGTCCGCGGCGACCTGCAGCGCTGCCTGATCGTATGCCCCGGCAGCCTGGTCGAACAATGGCAGGATGAGCTTTGGCGGCGGTTTCAGTTGCCGTTCGAAATCCTCACCAACGACAAGCTCGAAGCCGCCCGCACCGGCAACTGGTTTCTTGAAACCCACCTCGTCATCGCCCGGCTCGACAAGCTCTCGCGCGACGAAGAGGTCCGACAGAAGCTCCAGGCGCCCGAATGCCGCTGGGACTTGGTGGTCTGCGACGAGGCCCACAAGATGTCGGCCTCCTTCTTCGGCTCCGAGGTCAAATACACCAAGCGCTACCGATTGGGGCAGATGCTTTCCACCCTGACGCGGCATTTTCTGCTGATGACGGCCACCCCTCACAACGGCAAGGAAGAGGATTTCCAGCTCTTCATGGCCCTGATCGACGGGGACCGCTTCGAGGGCCGCTTCCGTGACGGGGTGCACACCGCCGACGTATCCGACCTGATGCGGCGCATGGTCAAGGAGCGGCTGCTCAAATTCGACGGCACGCCCCTTTTCCCCGAACGCATCGCCTACACCGTACCCTACAAGCTCTCCGACGGCGAGGCCCGGCTCTATAAAGCGGTCACCGACTACGTGCGCGAGGAGTTCAACCGGGCCGAGGCCCTGCAAAACGACAAGCGGGCCGGCACCGTCGGGTTCGCCCTGACCATTCTTCAGCGGCGGCTGGCCTCCTCGCCGGAGGCCATCTACCAGTCGCTTCGCCGGCGCCGGGAGCGCTTGGAGAGAAAGCTCCGGGAACTCGAGCTTCTGCAGCGCGGGGCGGTCGCGGCCGCCCTGGCGGAAAGCCTTCCCGGCCTGGACGACGAGGATGTGGAGGACCTGGAGGAGGCCCCCGATCGCGAGGTTCAGGAAGCCGAGGAGAAGATCCTCGACCAGGCCACCGCCGCTCGGACCATCGACGAGTTGAAGGCGGAAATCGCCACCCTCCGGGAGCTGGAGGCCCTGGCGCTGGCGGTGCGCCGCAGCGGGGAGGACCGCAAGTGGCGGGAGCTGGCCTCCCTTTTATGCGAGATCTTCACCCCTGCTGCGACCGCCCAATGCGTGGCGGAACCCCCCGCGCCCTACGGCGCCGGCCCCATCCCCAAACCGAAGCCCTCCCCCCGGCAGAAGCTGGTTGTCTTCACCGAACACCGGGACACGCTCAACTACCTCGCAAGCCGCATTGCGACACTCCTGGGCCGCAAGGAGGCGGTGGTGATCATCCACGGCGGCATGGGCCGGGAGGAGCGTTTGAAGGCCCAGGAGTCCTTCAAGCACGATCCCGATGTGCAGGTGCTGGTCGCAACCGACGCCGCCGGCGAGGGCATCAACCTCCAGCGCGCCCATCTGATGGTCAACTACGACCTCCCCTGGAACCCCAACCGGATCGAACAGCGCTTCGGCCGCATCCATCGCATCGGCCAGACCGAGGTCTGTCACCTGTGGAACCTGGTCGCCGAAGAGACCCGCGAGGGCGATGTCTACCGGAGGCTTCTCGAAAAGCTCGAAGAGGCCCGCAAGGCGCTCGGCGGGCAGGTGTTCGACGTGTTGGGGAAGCTCCAGTTCGGCGGCCGGCCCCTGCGCGAGCTTCTCATCGAGGCCATCCGCTATGGGGAACTTCCCGAAGTGCGGGCCCGGCTGAATCGGGCCGTGGAAGGGGCCTTCGACCGCGACCAACTCCGGGAGCTGCTCGAAAACCGCGGCCTGGTGCAGGATGCCATGGACATCGGCCGGGTGCGGCGTGTCCGGGCCGACATGGAGCGCGCGGAGGCCCGGCGGCTGCAGCCGCATTACATCGAGTCCTTTTTCCTGGAAGCCTTCAGATATTTGGGAGGGACCTTGCGGCAGCGCGAGCCGCGCCGGTATGAGATCACCCATGTGTCAGCCCCCATCCGCAACCGCGACCGGCTGATCGGCATCGGCGAACCCGTGCTTCCCCGCTACGAGCGCATCGTCTTCGAGAAACCCCTCATCGCCCTCCCCGGGCAGCCGCTTGCCGCGTTCGTCTGCCCGGGCCATCCCCTGCTCGACGCCACCCTGGACCTGACACTCGAGCGCCACCGGGACCTCCTGCGCCGGGGCGCGGTCCTGGTGGACGAGCGCGACCCGGGCGATTCCCCCCGCGTCGTCTTTTACCTGGAGCACGCCATCCAGGACGCAAGCCTCACCCGCAGCGGCGAGCGCCGCGTGATATCGAAGCGGATGCTGTACGTGGAAATCGATGCCGGCGGCGGAATCCGGCACCTGCACTATGCGCCCTACCTGGACTTTCGGCCGCTGCGGCCGGAGGAACCCGACGTCCAGGCGATCTTCGAACGGCCCGAGTGTTCTTGGATCAGCCGCGAGTTGGAACCGAAAGCCCAGGCTCACGCGATTGCCCGGGTGGTCCCGGAGCATCTTAAGGAGGTGAGCGACCGGCGCCTTGGCTGGATCGAGAAGACCCGCGCCGCCGTCAAGGACCGCCTGACCAAGGAGATCAACTACTGGGACCACCGGGCCGAGGAGCTGAAACTCCAGGAGCAGGCGGGCAGGGTCAACGCGCGGCTCAACTCCCAGGAGGCCCGCCGGCGGGCGGATGACCTGCAGGCGCGCCTGGAGAAGCGTCTGGCGCAGCTCGACCTGGAGGGGCAGATCTCCGCCCTGCCGCCGGTGGTCCTGGGGGGGTTCATGGTCGTTCCGATCGGGCTGATCGCGAAGATGAGGGGCCAAAGCCTGCGGTTTGAAGGCGGCGCGGCCGACACCCGGGCGGCGGCCGCCCGGGCGCGGGAGATCATCATGGGGGTGGAACGCAGCCTGGGCTACCAGCCGGTGGATCGCGAATCGGAAAAACTCGGCTACGACATCGAAAGCATGGACCCTCGCAACGGCAAGCTGCGATTCCTGGAGGTGAAGGGCCGGGTATCCAACGCCCACACCGTCACCGTCACCCGCAATGAAATCCTCTGCTCGCTGAACAAACCCGAGGAGTTCATCCTTGCCATTGTCGAGTTCCTGGAGGACGGCGCCCATCGGGTGCACTATGTCCGGAATCCCTTTCGGAGGGAGCCGGATTTTGGGGTAACCAGCGTCAACTACGCTTTCAGCGAACTCCTCTCCAGAGCGGCCGCCCCTGCTTGAGTGCGACATGGAAACGGTAAATTTTGCCGAGTCGACCCGATGGATCCGGAAAGCGACCGACGCGGTGAATGCCTTCTCCGACTGGTTTGAGCGGAAAGTCGTCAAGGCATCCCAGGGTTCCTGGGCTCACGAGTTGAGTTCCTGGAAAAAGGAGCTCGATGCGATCCGATCCCTGCTCAAGGAACCGCGGCGGATCCGGATCGCCTTGGTCGGTACCACAGGGTCCGGGAAATCGACCCTGCTCAACGCAGTTCTGGGACAGGAGCTTCTGCCGGTGGGGGTGATGAGGCCTTGCACCGCTTTCGTGACGACGGTTCGCTACTCGGTCGGCCCGGAATACGGGTTGAAGGTCCAATACTGCCGCCCGGAGGAGTGGCGCAAGGACCTGGAAGCCCTGTCCTCGGCCCTGGAGCCGCCCGAGGATGAAGAGGAGGCCGACCGAAAGCTCATGGAGGCCGCAAGGAAGAGGATCCAGGCGGTCTATGGGCAATCGTTTGAAAATTTTTCCCCCGATCGCTTGCCCCCGCTCCCCGAGGAGGTGGAAAAGGTGTTTTCCCGGGGTTCGGTTGAGAAGCTGGTGTTCGATGACCCAAAAGCCATGCTGGCGCACCTTCGCAAGCTTGTGCGAGGCGATAGCCCCCTGTGGCCCCTCGTCAAGGAGGTGAACCTGAGCGGCCCCTATGCATGTTTGCAGGGCGGCCTGGAGCTCGTGGATCTGCCCGGCCTGAACGACCCCAACGAGGCCCGGGTTGAGGTGACGAAAAAATTCCTGAGAAGCTCCCCCTTCCTCTGGATCGTGTTTTCCATGGTGCGGGGCTTGACCGACGACATCCAGCGCATTCTGAAAGAGGAGAAGCTTCTCCGGGCGCTCATTCTGGGCGGAAGGTACCAGACGCTCAGCCTGGTGGGAACCAGGGCCGATGACATCGACCACAGTGCGTGCGACCAGCTCGGTCTCCCCGAGGATTGCAGCTTCGCGGAGTTGGTGCGGGAATACCGCAAACAAACGGTCAAGGAGGCTCGAAGACAACTCGAAGAGATGGTTCGGGACCTCGCCGGCCCCCGTGAAGAAAGCGAAACCCTCTCGCGGATGATCCGGATGGCGCGGCGCGTGATCGTGCATGCCACCTCCGCGAGAGCCTACAACAAGCTGAAAGGGATCGGCCGGTTGCGAAGCGATATCGGGCTGGAAAATGAGGAGGAGACCGGCATCCCGGGAATTCACAGGCATCTTTCATGGATTGCCGGAACCCATGGGGCGGCTTCGAACGCGCAGAAGGCCTTGGAGCGTGTAAACAAGCTCAAAGAGGAAATCGCCTTTTTTTTTGGAGCCAAGGCCCAGCCCTTCTCCCAAAAGCTGGCTGAAGCGCATTCTCGGTTTGCGCAGGAAAGCGAGTCGCTAGGCAAGAGGCTCGACGATGCCCAGAAGAGGGCCAAAGAGAGATTGAAAACTTATCGGGAACGGTTCTTGGAGCGCATAGACCCGTACTTTGCACAAAGCGTTCAAGGGGTGGAGCAATCGATCCAAGGGTGGAGATCCATTCATTGGGCCACTCTCAAGGCGATCGTCCAGCGGAACGGCTCTTTCCGGAGCCCAACCTCCGGCCGCCACTATGACTTCAATCTCGATATCTCGGAACCCCTCCTTTCCAGGCTGCCGGTTGCGTGGGAACAATACTTCACGGATGATCTCGGGCGGGTCGCCCATGAGCTTTCCATTCAGATCTCGGAATCCGTCAGCAGTTTCTGCGACAAGATCCTCTTGATTTGTGAAATGCTCTTCGGTCCATCCGAAAAGCAGTTCAAGGAGCAGCTTGGCTGGTTCCGGGAGAAGATTTCCTTATTGACCGAAGAGTCCGCAAAAAAGGTAGTCAATGCAGTTTCCCAGAGAAGGCGGGAACTTGCAGCGAGAATCCCCCGCGTCGTTCAGGAGCGAATGACGCCCGCTTATGATAAGGCAAAAAAGGAAAAAGGATCCGCTTTAAAAACGCGCATTCTTGGCCACCTCGAGCCTGCGGCGACCGAATCCGCACGGCCCATATACGATGCCATTCAGCAGGACCTGGTCGAGGGGCTGAGAGACCTGGAGATGATCATCCATGGGCTTTTCGAACAGCTGGTGAGCTCGGCAACCGAACAAGCACAAAAGGTCGTGAATAACGCGAACATCTCAATTAAAGAGCTGTCCGCGAACCCGAATGTCGAGGACATTCTCGCCACCTTGCCGCAAACAGGGGCTTCCTGACGGCTATCGCGCCCTTCACGTAAAATCACCATGAGATGACGGCTCGACATGGTTCAAACGAAGAAACTCATCGAAGTCGCGCTCCCGCTGGAGGCGATCAACAAGGCCTCGGCGCGGGAGAAGTCCATCCGCCACGGGCACCCCAGCACGCTGCACCTGTGGTGGGCGCGCCGTCCGCTGGCCGCGGCGCGGGCGGTGATCTTCGCGCAGATGGTGGACGACCCTTCGGCGCACCCGGACCTTTTCCCGACCGGGCAGAAGCAGGAGAAGGAGCGGCAGCGGCTGTTCCGGATCATCGAGGAGTTGGTGAAGTGGGAAAACACCACCAACGAGGCGGTCCTGCAGCAGGCGCGGGATGAGATCTGGAACAGCTGGCGCCGGGCCTGCGCGGAAAACGCCGACCACCCGCGCGCCAAGGAGCTTTTCGACCGGCACAAGCTGCCCGCTTTTCACGACCCGTTCGCGGGCGGCGGGGCGCTGCCGCTCGAGGCCCAGCGGCTCGGGCTCGAGAGCCACGCCTCCGATCTCAACCCCGTGGCGGTGCTCATCTGCAAGGCCATGATCGAGATCCCGCCCAAGTTCGCCGGCCGGCCCCCCGTGAACCCGCAGTCGCGGAGAAAACTGCTGGGAGCGCAGGCGTCCCGCCTGCCGTTTTCGTGCGGGGAGGGGTCCCGCCTGCCGTTTTCGTGCGGGGAG
>DYEU01000023.1 GCA_020725555.1 Desulfatibacillum sp. | reverse complement strand
CGCACGCGTGAACAGGCTCCGGTTGTCGCGCTTCTGCAGCTTCACCGCATCGGCCCCGCACTCCTTGGCCACCTTGAACATCTCCATGCAGGTCTTGAGCTTGCCCTGATGGTTGTGGCCGATCTCGGCAATGACATAGCAGTCCGAGGCATCGTCAATGACCCGGTTCTGGATCGTCAGGCGTCTCATGAAACGAACCTCCTTGAAATGGGGCCTCCGCACGGGGCGGCGAGCGCCCCCTAGCCTTTAACGGCCCTGCAGGCCCGTCTTGGGTTGCCGTGTGACCCTTCCGCCTTCCACGCGGTAGGCCGTGTCGGCCTCCTCGAGGAGGGCGGATTGATGGGAAATGGCCAGAATCGTGATTTCGCCCTTCAGGCGCCGAAGCGACGCACAGATCTCTTTTTCGGTGCCGGGATCCAGGGCGGTGGTCGCCTCATCCAGGATCAGCAACCGCGGCCGTTTCACCAGCGCGCGGGCGATGGCGATGCGCTGGCGTTGGCCCCCTGATAGCATGCTTCCCCGCTCACCGACAACAGAAAACATCCCCTGCGGCAGGGCCTCGACGAAGGGCCAGGCGCCCGCCGCCACGAGGGCGTTTCTCACCTCGTCGGCGGAGAGGCCGCGGCTTCCGAGGGCCACGTTCTGGAAGACCGTGTCGTGGAGCAGCACGTTCTCCTGCGGCACGTAGCCGACCCGGCGGCGCCAGTCCCGCACATCGATCTGCGAGAGGGGGACCCCGTCGATGCGGATCTCGCCGGAGGCGGGGCGGAGCAGGCCGATCAGCAGATCGGCGATCGTGCTCTTGCCCGCGCCCGAGGGGCCGAAGAGGACGACGAAACCGCCCGCGGCGATTTCCAGCGTCACCTCGCGCAGCACGGGTTTGGCGTCGTAATCGAAAGAGACGTCTTCGAAACGGATCCCCTGCGTCAGCTCCGGAGCGGCGAGCCCCCCGCGGCGTTCGGGCACGGCCAGGGCCTGCTCGATTTTTTCCGCAAGCGACCAGTAGGCGCTCTCGAACTCCACGAGGTTGATGTACTCGTGCTGGATCTTCTGGAACTGCTTGAGGCTTTTGCCGACGCAGAACACCATGGCGATGATCACGGTGAGGGAGAGTTTCCAGAAGACGAGCGCGCTGTACAGGCAGAGGACGAGAAACAGCGTCAGGATGGGCTCCTGCAGGGAACCCAGATAGGCCTTGCTCAGCACCTGTTTTTGCAGGGCGCGGTTCACCTTGCGGGTGCGGTCGTTCAGGAGAAACGCCGCGGCCTCCTCGCGCGCCATGGCCTTGAGCGGCTTGATCGAAATCAGCAGATCGGTCATCTGGGCGATGAGCGCCTGGGTGTGGACCGTCTGCTGCCGGCCGGCCTTGCGGTTTTTCCGGATCAACCCCCGCAGGGCGACGAGGATGACCCCGCCGCCGAGCATCGCCAGCAGCGTGGCCTGCCAGGACACCAGAACCGCAAGACTCAGGTAGATCAGCGCCTCGACGGCCATCGAGGCCAGCCGGGCTCCAAAGTGAAAGGCCAGCGAGGCCCGGTGGGCTTCCGTCGCGACACCGTTGGTCAGCTCGCCGACCGGCTGGCGGATGAAGTATTCCCAGCGCGTCTGGAAGAGGGCCTGCAGGAGGGCGAGGCGCATCTCGGTGGCGATGCGGGTGACCGTGTAGCCGATCTGCTTGTTGGCGAGGAAGACGAGCAGGCATTTGAGGACGATGCAGACCACGAAGAGCCCGAGAAGGGCGGGGACGGTTACCTCGAGCCCGAGGACGGCCAGGAACCGTCCGACGATGCGGTCGACCAGGAGGCCGAGTTCCCCCGCTTCCGAGGACGGGGAGGCGGACTGGAAGATCCGGTTGAGCAGGGGAAGGAGAGCGGACAGCCCGAACCCCTCCGACACGCCGGCGAAGAGAATCCCCGCCAGCGTCATGAGGGTCTGCCACGGATAGCGACGCCCCAGCGTCCAGAAGAGTCTCATGAGGGAATCATCCGTTTTCGGTGTGAGGCGGGGTCGGCGGCGGGCGGAAGGCGATAGGCCGTCTTCCGCCCTTCAGGCGGCCAGCGTTTGGAAGGCATCGCCGATCCGCTCGATCTGCTCGGGGCTGTGGCCGGCGCTGACGCTGCAGCGCAAAAGCGAGCCGCCGTCGGGGGTCGCCGGCGGGAGGACCAGGTTGACGTAGACGCCGTGTTCCATGAGCCGCATCCAGGCCGCATGCGCCTCCTCGCGCGCGGCGAAGCGGACGGCGATGATCGGGCTCGGCTCGGGGCCGAGCCGGAACCCGAGGCGCTCGAGCCGCCCGTAGAGGCGCCGGCTGTTTTCCCAGAGCCGCTCCCGCAGCTCGGGACGCGAGGCGAGGATCCTCAGGGCCGCGCGGGTCGAGGCGATGATCGCGGGGGAGGGGGAGGCGGTGAAGATGTAGGGCCGGTTCGCGTAGCGGATGAGATCGAGCTCGGGGTGGTCGCTGGCGCAGTAGCCGCCGATGGCCCCGAGGCTCTTGCTGAAGGTGCCGATGACGAAGTCCACCTCCGCCTCGACACCCGCCTCCTCGGCCCTCCCGCGCCCCCGCTCGCCCAGGACCCCGAGCGAGTGGGCCTCGTCCACGACGAGCAGCGCCCCCGGGTAGCGGCGCTTGACGGCGGCGATTTCGGCGAGCGGGGCCCGGTCGCCCCACATGCTGTAGATCCCCTCGACGACGACGATCGCGTTTTCCGCACGGCCCCCCAGCCGCCGCAGGCGTTTGTCGAGATCCTCGGGGTCGTTGTGCCGGAAGCGGAAGATCTCCGCCCCGCTCAGACGCACCCCGTCGTAAATGCTGGCGTGGCAGTCGGCGTCGATCACGAAGGCGTCCCCCGGACCGGCGAGCGTGGAGAGCATGCCGAGGTTGGCGACATAGCCCGTCGAGAAGACGATCACGCCGCGTTTGCCGAAGAAGGCCGCGAGATCCCGCTCGAGCTGCTCGTGGGCGGCGTAGCTCCCGTTGGCGACCCGCGAGCCGGTCGTCCCGGTCCCCAGGGTGCGCACGGCCTCGCAGGCGGCCTCGATGCAATCCGGGTCGAAGGTCAAGCCGAGGTAGTTGTTGGTCCCGGCGAGGATCACCGGGCGGCCGTTGATGAACGCCTCGGTCGCGGAGACCACGCGGTCCATCACCACGTGGATCGACGCGATCCCGCTTTCGGCCAGCTCCCGGCGCATGCGGGCGAGCGGGCGGAACTTGTCGAAGATCGCCATGCCTATCGTTCTCCGAGCAGCCGTTGCAGGTTCACCACGAAATCCCGCACCGTGCGGATGTCGGGCAGGAGGTTGAGCGGAACCGAGATGTCGAAGCGGTCCTCCACCTTCTCGACGAAGCCCATCACCTTGAGCGAATCGAACTCCAGGTCGGCCACGAAATCGGTTTCCTCGCCCACGGTGCGGCCCTCGGGGGCAAGCGGCGCAAGCAGGGCGATCACCTCGCGAAGCAGCTCTTCGTATGTCTTCTCCATCGGGCGTTCTCCCGGGAGGCGGTTCACCGCACGGCCGGGATGCGGCCGCGGCGTTCTCCGGTTCAGGGTTCGGGGCGCCAGCGGCCGTCACGGATGCGGGAGAGGGTCCGCCGCATGCCCTCCTCCAGGGAAAGCCGCGGCGCCCATCCCGTGAGGGACCTGAGCGGCGCGTCGTCGCAGACCCAGTCCCCGTGGCCGAGCTCCCTCACCTTGCCGGGGGTCAGCATCGGGGGTCTTCCCGTCGCAAGCGCCAGCGCCAGGTTGATCCCGGCCGCGGCCCAAAGCAGCCCGCGGGGGATGGGCAGGCGGCGGACCGGGCGGCCGAGGATGCCCGCGACCGTCCGGCAGACCTCCGGCCAGGTGTACCCCCCGGGGCGGCCGTCGTGGATCTCATAGAGGCCGGGCGCCCACGCGGCAAGCTCGAGAAGCCGGCAGGCGGCGTCGGCGAGGTCCTCGACGTGAAGCAGTGAAAAGCGCGCCTTGTCGGACATCGCGGAGGGCGCGATCCCGCGCTGCATCCACCGCAGCAGGGGGAGGGTTTCGCGATCCCCGGGGCCGTAGACCGCGGGGGGCCTGAGGCCGATCCAGCAAAGGCTCCCGCCTTGCGCCGCGAGCGCCTCCTCGCCGGCGCGCTTGCTCGCCGCATAAAACGAAAGCTGCGGCTCCCGCGCGGCGAGCGAAGAGAGCAGCAGGAACCGGGGGGCGCTCCGGGCGCGCCGGGCGGCGTCGGCGAGCCGGGCCGTCCCCGCGGCGTTCGTCCGGAAGAAATCCGCGGCGCGCGCGCCGCGGACGGCGCCGGCCGCGTGCACGACCGCGGCCGTCCCCTCCACGAGACGCGCCAGCGCCCCCGCGTCCTCGAGGTCGCCCTGCAGCCAGCGGACCGCCCCGGACTGGGGCAGGGGGGGGCGCTCCGGCGGCGGCCGCCGCCGGCAGAGGGCGCGCACCTCCCAGCCGCGCTCGGCGAGGCGCCTGCAGAGGGTGGAGCCGATGAAGCCGGTGGCCCCGGTGAGGGCGAGCTGCTGCGGCATGGGCCATGAAAGGAAGCACCGGCGCCCTGTTCCGCCTGCCTTGCGGAAACGGGCCGCCGGTGCATGACATCCTGCCTGCCGGAAAGGGAGGCGGGGCGCTTCAGCCGGCGATGGAGCCCAGCCGGCGGGCGTCCTCCGACCCGGGCCGTTCGGTTTTCCCTTCCTGCACCCGTTTGAGAAAATCGTTCTTCGCCCCCGAGCGGGAGAGCTTCCCGGAGGTGGTGCGGGGAAGGGTGTTGCGCGGGACGAGCTCGATGAAGCAGTCGATGCCCAGCTCCTGGCGGATGAGCGAGCGGATGCGGTGGCTCAGTTCCTCCCGGCGCAGGGGGTTGGGGTCCCGGCACTCGATCACGAGCACGGCGCGGTCCTCGCCCTCGTCGGTGGTGAAAGAGAAGGCCGAGGCGTCGCCGGTGCGGACTTCGGGCTGGCTTTCGGCGATCGTCTCGAGATCCTGCGGCCAGATGTTGCGGCCGTTGATGATGATCAGGTCCTTCTCGCGCCCGGTGATGACGAGGTCGCCGTCGGCGATGTAGGCGAGATCGCCCGTGTTCAGCCACCCCTCCGGGGAGAGGACGTCCCGGGTCAGCCGCTCTTCGCCGAAGTACCCGGACATGACGCTCGGCCCGCGGACGAAGAGGGTGCCCACGTGGCGCTCGGGGAGCACGGTGCCGTCGGCGCGGCGCACCTCCACCTCGTAGCCCGGAAGCGGGGCGCCGCAATTGACGAAGGTCTTGCCGCGGCCCCGGAAGAAGCGGGCGGAGGCCGGGACCGGGACGGCGTGTTGCTCCAGGGCGAGGATCTCGGGATCCACGGTGTCGAGGGTGAGGCCGAGATCGAGCCGGGCGAAGCTGACCGCGAGCGAACACTCGGCCATCCCGTAACAGGCGGTGAACGCCTTGGGGTCGAAGCCGCAGGGCGCCAGCATCTCGGCGAAGCGTAACAGCGGCTCGGCGCGGATGGTTTCCGCGCCGACCCCCGCGAGGCGCCAGGAGGAGAGATCGAATTGCCCCGTCGCCTCTCCGCGCAGCCGCTGGACGCAAAGCTCGTAGCCGAAGGGCGGGCCGAAGGAGACCGTGGCACGATTTTGCGAGATCAAGGAGAGCCACAGCCGGGGCCGCATCCCGAAGTCCCGGGTCTTGAGGTAGTCGACCGACACCTGGGAGGCCATGGGGGATAAGACGAGCCCGACGAGGCCCATGTCGTGGTAAAAGGGCAGCCAGGACATGCTGCGGTCGTCCGGCCGCGCCTTCACCCCGTCGCGGATGATGCTCGCCAGGTTGCTCATCACCGTCTTCTGGGTGATCATGACCCCGCGCGGGAAACGGGTGCTCCCCGAGGTGTACTGGAGATAGGCGAGCTCGTCGGGGCCGGACGGAACGAGCCGGCTTGCGGACTTCGGGAATTCACGGAACTGCTCCGGGGTCCCGACGAAGCGCAGCGCGAGGCCCTCGGCCGCTTCGCGCAGAAACGACAGGAAAAGCTCCGGCGCCACGGCCACCTCGGCGCGGCAGTTGAGAAGCAGCCGGCGGAGCTGGGCGACGTAGGCCTTGTGCCCGCCGAGGTGGATGGAGGCCGGCAGCGGGACCGGCACCATCCCCGCATACTGGCAGGCATAGAAGAAACGCAGGAAATCAGGACAGGTTTCGGCCACGAGGGCGATCCGCGAGCCGCGCTCCAGACCGAGCCCCGTGAGGCGGGCGGCGACATCCACGGCCTCGTCGCGCAGCTGCGCGTACGGCAGAACCGCTTCCAGATGTCCCCTTCCATTATAGAAGTTGGCTCCGGTCTTTCCTCTCGCGGCGTAATCCAACGCTTCGGACAGGGTCGCAAAGTCGCCGGATCGCAACGGCAAGTTGTGTTCGGTCGGTGTCGCCTCCATAATGGTCGTCTATCCTTTTCGGGTTCTCGTCTGGATTCGCAGTCCGTTTTCCGGATAAGCGCCGCCTCCGCAGCAGGGAAGGCCCACGGAGCACCCCGGATTCAGGCGATCACACCCCCACCCGGTCTTCCATAAATTGGGGACTTCTATCCCATCCCCTGGGGAATGTCAAACCCAAGACCGCGAAATGCCCTCCAAACCGAATCAAGAGTCCAATTATACCCCAGCCCTCTCTAGAAAGCCAACTCGAAACGCCGGAAGACTTAAATCATGTCGTCCCGGATTGCAAGGTTTGCGTTCAGGGAGACGCCGCTCCTTGAAAACGGTTCCGATTTATGAAATGAACCCGGACGCCGCCTTCCCGATCGCCCGGTCGGGTGCGGGCAAAGTGTCCGCCCCCGTTCAGGAGCAAGGAACACGATGCCCTCTCAGACGTCCGCCCCTTCTCCCCGGTTTACCGCCGTCGTGCTGGCGGCCGATCGCGGGCCGGGGGACCCGGTGTCCCGGGCGGCCGGCGTTTCCTGCAAGGTGCTCGCGCCCGTCGGCGGCCGGCCCATGCTCGAGCGGGTCCTGGACGCCCTGGGCGCCTCCGCCTGGGTTGCGGGCGGCCTCGTCTGCGGCCCCGCCGCCCCCCTCGTCCACCAGGAGCCCCGGCTGCGGTCGCTCCTCGATCGCCCCGGCCTTTCCTGGGTCGCCCCCGAGGGGTCCCCCTGCCGGAGCGTTCTCTCCGCCCTCGACCGCCTGGAGGGCGCCTTTCCCGTTCTGGTCACGACCGGCGACCACGCTCTCCTCACGCGGGAGATGGTCGACCGCTTCTGCGCGGCCTCCGCCGCCTCCGGCGGCGATCTCACGGCCGGGCTCGCCCTCTGGAGATCCGTCATGGAAGCCTACCCGGGGACGCGCCGCACCCGCACCCGCTTCCGCGACGGTCCCTTCTGCGGCTGCAACCTCTTTGCCTTTCTCACCCCGGCGAGCCGGCAGGCGGCCGTGCTCTGGCGCGAGGTCGAAACGGAGCGCAAGAAGCCGCTGCGGATCATCCGCCGGCTGGGGTGGGGCACGCTGCTGCGTTACGCGGCCGGGCGGCTTACGCTGGAGGAGGGGCTGCGGCGCATCTCGCGGCGCATGGGCCTTCGGGTGAACGCCGTGATCCTGCCGCAGCCCGAGGCGGCGATCGACGTCGATTCCGAGGCCGACTGGCGCTTCGCCGACGCGATCGCCGCGGGGCGGATCCGGCCCCGCGGGGGCGGTTGCGGCCGATGATCCTGCAGCGCTACCTCGCCCTGGAGATCCTCAAGCCGACGGCCGCGATCCTCGTTGTGCTCGTGATGATTTTCGCGAGCTACACGGCGGTCACCTACCTCGCCCAGGCCGTCGCCGGCTCGCTTCCGGTCGCCACCGTGGGGATCCTGATTCTCCTGCGGATCGGCATGGCCCTCGAGGTCCTCCTGCCGGTCACCCTCTATCTCTCGGTGATCATCGCCCTGGGGCGGATGTACCAGGACTCCGAGATGACCGCGCTCGCGGCCTGCGGGGTCGGGCCGGCGCGGATCCTGAAGACGGTCTTCCTGGTCGCCCTGCCGCTCGCCGCCCTGGCGGGGCTCGCCTCGCTCTTTCTCCGTCCCGAGGCCTACGTGAACATCTATCGCATCCAGGACGAGGCGCAGGCCAGGTTCGACATTTCCCGCCTCGAGGCCGATCATTTCTTGAGCGTCCAGAACGGGAAGATCGTTTTTTTCGCCGAGCGCGTCGAGGGCCGCGGGGGGGGGGCCGAGGGGGTCTTCATCCGCGTCGAGGAGGAAGAGGGCCGCCGCCGCGTGATCCAGGCGCGGCAGATGATCCAGAGCCCTCCCGACCGCCACGGAAACCGCCGTCTCTTTTTCCGCGACGGGACGGTCTACGAGTTCGACCCCCGCCAGGCGGGGGGCAAGGTGAGCCGGTTCGCGGAGGCGGAATACCCCATGCCCCAGGAAGACGCCGAGGCCGCCCGCTACCGCCGCAAGGCCGCACCCACCCCCCAGCTCCTCGGCTCCCGGCGCCTCGAGGACATCGCCGAGCTGGAGTGGCGCCTCTCCACGCCCGTGTCGACGATCCTGCTCGCGCTGCTCGGGGTGCCGCTCGCCCGGAGCAACCCGCGGCGGGGCAAATACGCGCGGCTCGGGACCGCCGTCGTCCTCTTCGCCTTCTACTACCAGGCCTTCGTCGTCGCCAAGACCTGGGTCGAGAAGGGGTTCGTCCCCCCGCTGCCGGGCATCGCCTGGGTGCCGGCGCTGCTTGGGCTTCTGCTGGCCTTCTTCCTCGTCCGCCTGCGCCGGGGGGTCCTGTACGGATGAGCCGCAGAAGCCGGATCCTCGATCGTTATCTCGGAGTCTGGACGCTCAAGGGGTTCTTTCTCGTGCTGTTGCTGCTGCTCGTCCTCTTCAGCTTCTTCGAGCTCCTCGTCCAGGTGAACGACGTCGGCAAGGGTGAATACCGCCTGGCCGACGCGTTCGTGTACGTCGCCCTCACGCTCCCCCGCCGCATGGGCGATCTCCTGCCGCTTGCGGCGCTGCTCGGCGCCATCGTCGCCCTGGGGCTGCTCGCGGATCGCCGCGAGCTGACCGCCATGCAGGCGGCGGGGATCTCCCCCCGCCGCCTCGCGGCCGCGGTCTTGACCACCGGCCTTTTCCTCATGGCGGGGGGGCTGGCCTGGTCCGAATTCGTCGCCCCCCCTCTCGATCAGCAGGCGCGCGTTCTCAAGACCCGCGCCGTCGCCGGGCCCCAGGTGTGGCTCCAGAAGGAGGGGTTCTGGCTGCGGCACGAAAACGCCTACGTCCGCGTCGGGCGGGCGGGTCCCGGGGGGCGGGCGACGGACGTCGAGCGCTACGAGCTCGACGCCTCGGGCCGGCTCGCGCGCTTCGTCTACGCGCCCGAGGCCGCAATCGGCCCTTCGGGCGACTGGGTGCTTGCCCGCGCGCGCATCAAGCGCTTCGAGGAAGATGCCGTCGTTGAGGAAACCCGCGAGATCCTCCCCCTCGAGGGGTTCCTCGCGCCGAATCAGCTCGCGGTGCTCGAGCTTCCGCCCGACACCCTCTCGCTCTCCGACCTGTGGCGGCTCATCCGCAGCCTGGAGGCGCGGCGGGAGAACGCCAAAGCCTATGCGCTCGCCTTCTGGCAGAAGCTCTGCCAGCCGGTGACGACGGGGGCCTTGATGCTGCTCGCGCTCAGCTTCGTCTTCGGCCCCACCCGGACCCGCACCGCCGCCCAGCGCATCTTCGCCGGCATGATCGTGGGAATCGCCTTCACGCTCCTCTCCCAGATCCTCGGGCACATCGGCCTGCTCACCGGCTGGCCGCCGCTCTGGACGACGCTGGCGCCCGCCGCCCTGGCGGGCGGGGCGGCCCTGCGGCTTTTGCGTAAGGTCATCTGAGCCGGGCGCCTTCGCCGGCCGCCGGCAACCCGGTGCGCGGAGGCCGTGAGCGGCTCTTCGCGCCGCGGCCGCCTCAGAGGGGGTAGGTCTCCTGCGGCCGGAAGGCGCCGCAGGCGGGCTCGTAGCGAAAGTCGCAGCCGACGGCGCGCACGCCGCCGCGCCGGGCTTCGAGGCGCAGGAGCCGGAAGGCCGACCGGCGCGCCGGGTCGCGGCTGCCGCAGGAGGCCGCGGCGATCCCCAGCACCGGCACCGCTCCCCGCGGGCCGGGGATCCGGACGCACGAGGTGCGGTGGGTGTGGCCGTGGAGGACGAGTTCCGCGCCGCGGCGGGCGATCAGGGCGAGCAGCCGCGGGAGGTCCCGGAGGCGTTTGTGCGGGGATACTCCCCGGGAAAACGGCGGGTGGTGGATCAGGAGGATGCGGTAGAGTCCTTCCCGGCCCGTTTCCGCAAGCAGCGTGTCGAGGCGGCGGGCCTGGTCGCAGCCGATGCTTCCGGCCGCCGAAAGCGGGGGGGTGGGATGCGCCGTGGAGACGCCGATCAGGGCGGCGGGACCGCAAATGCGCAAGGCGGGGAACCCCGGCCTGCCGCCGTCGGAGGCCGCGTAGCGGTTCCAGAGGGGGGCCTGCGCTTCTGCCGCCGCGCCGACCAGGGCGTCGTGGTTTCCGGGAACCGCAAAGACCTCCCGCGGCCCACCCAGGGAGGCGAGCACTTCGGCCGCGCGGCGGAACTCGGCCGGCAGGGCGAGCTGGACGAGATCCCCGGTCACGACCCGCAGGTCGCTCTCCAGCGCGGCGATCGCCCGCGCGAGCCGCTCGAGGATCCCCGGGGCATGGTCGCGGCGGCGGCGGAGCTGCCAGCTGAGCAGGCTCAGGCCGCGTTTGCCGACGAAGGAGCGGATCGGGGCCCCGCGGGGTTCGCAGAAATGGAAATCGGAGACATGGACGAGGGTGAGGTCGAAGCGGCCTCGGCCGCGGTTTACAAAATCCATGCGGGTCTATATAACCCTCGGGCATGTCGTTTTCAATCGTCCGGGAGCGCCCCGCCCCGGGCGGGTCCTGCGGGAATCCGGAGCCGCCCGTTGGACCCGGCCCGAACCGCCTGCAGGGCGAGCGATCGCCGGCGGGGGAACCCGCGGGGGAGGGCGCCCGATACCGCCTCGGGGTGATCAGCAACCCGGCAAGCGGCGCAAACCGCCGCTCCGGCTTGAAGGGCTTCCGCCGCCTGATGGGGGAGCATCCGCGCCTGCCCTACCGCGAGGTCCGGACCCCCGCGGACGTGGCCGAGGCCCTCGCCGCCTTCGACCGCCGCGGGGTCGACCTCCTCGCCATCAACTCCGGGGACGGGACCGTCCAGGCCGTCCTCACGGAGCTCAAGCGCCGCGGCGACGCCGCCCGCATGCCCATCCTCGCGCTCATGAACGGCGGGACGACCAACATGACGCACCGGGATCTCGGCCTGCCCGGCCGGCCGGCCGCGGCGCTCAGGCGGCTTTTGGCCTGGACCGAGCGGGGCGAGGGCGAGGGGCGGATCGTCGGCCGGCCGGTGATGCGGGTCGATCCGCTCCCGGCGGGTGAACCGGTCTACGGCTTCTTTCTCGGCGCCGCGGCCGTCTACCGGGGAATCCGTTTTTTCCACGCGCGCCTCAAGCGGGTCGGCCTGCGGGGAAACGCCGCCCATTTCGCCGTGTTCGCGCGTTTCCTCTGGGGCCTTGCAAGGCGAAGAGACGGGATCCTTTCCCCGGCGACCGTTCGCCTGCGCGCCGACGGGCGCGATTTCGGTCGTTGGCGGGCCTTTCTGCTGCTGGCGACGACCCTTGAGCGGCTGATCCTGGGATGGCGGCCCTTCTGGGCGACGGGGGAGGCGCCGCTCAGGGTGACCCTGGTCAAGGCGCCCCCTGCTTGGATCGCGGCGGGGTTTTCCGCGCTCCTGCGCGGGCGGGGGCACCCCCGGTTGCAGCCGGAACGCGGCTACCTGAGCCTGCGGGCTGCGGCGATCGAGCTGGAACTGGACGACGGGTTCGCCCTGGACGGCGAGCTTTTCGCGCCGGGGGGGCCCACGCAGCGGATCCTCCTGCGCCCCGGCGGCCTCGTGCGCTTTCTGAGATTTGCCCCATGAACCCCCTCGAGCGGCTGCGGGAGATCCTGCGCGAGAGCGCGCTGCGCCCCGCCCCGGAGGCCGTACGCGCGCTCGCCGAACGGGTGCTCGCGCTCCACCCCGGCAGCGTCGACGCGGTCGTCTTCTACGGCTCCTGCCTGCGCTCCGGGGACGATCGGGGGGGCATGGTCGATCTCTACGCCCTGGTTTCGCGTTACCGGGCGGCCTACCGCAGACGGATCTGGGCCGTCCTGAACAAGCTGCTGCCCCCCAACGTCTACTACCTCGAGGTCCCCGTCGCCGACCGGCGGGTGCGGGCGAAGTACGCCGTGCTCTCGAAGGCCGACTTCGAGCGCGGGGTTTCGCCGGCGTGGTTCCATTCCTACCTCTGGGGCCGCTTCGCCCAACCGGCCGCCCTCGTCTACGTGCGCAACCCGGAGGCCGCCGACTGGGTCTGCGGCGCCCTCGCCCGCGCGCTGCTCACCTTTCTCGAGCGGGTGATCCCCTGCCTCCCGGAGCGGTTCACGCTGCGGGAGCTCTGGGTCGGGGGCATCGCCATGAGCTACCGGGCGGAGCTGCGCGCCGAGCGGCCGGAGAAGCTGGCCGGGCTCTACGAGGCCTGGAGGGCGCATTTCGCCGCGGTCACGGACGCCGCGCTGCCGCTGCTCTCCTTTCCGGTCGCGAAACGTTCGCCGGAAGGGCGGGATTACCAAAGCCGGGTTCCCGGGAGGCGGCGTTTCGCCTGCCGCTTGGGCTGGAAGCTGCGCGCGTTCCAGGGGAAGGGGCTCTCGGTCCTGCGGCTGGTGAAGGGCGCCTTCACCTTCGCCGGCGGGCTCGAGTACATTCTCTGGAAGATCGAGCGGCACACGGGGGTGCGCGTCGAGGTGTCGCCGCGGCTCCGCCGGCATCCCATCCTGGCGCTGTGCGTGCTATTCTGGAGGCTCTACCGGCGTGGGGCGTTCCGCTGAGGCGGGCCCGGGGGGCGTCAGGGGGCTTCGTCGATGAAGCGGAGGATCGCCTGCTCGTGCTCCGGGGGGAGCCCGGAGAGCCGGACGGCGAACCCGGTCGTCTCGCTGCGCTGGATCGTGCCGCTGACGATCATCGCGCGGTCCATTCCGGGAAGCCGCACGCTGACCCGGATCGGCGTCTCGGGCGCCGGCGAGCGTGCGCTCTGGATGTACATCCCCGTCGGGCTGATGTCGGTCACCACGCCGTCGAAGGTGGTGGCCTCGACCACGCAGATCGCGCGCAGGCGGCAGGAGGAACGCGGGATGCGGCGGATGGGGGCGGCGTCCTCGTCCAGGGTGAGGGTCGTGGCGAGCTCGTCCGCCTCGCGCGGCGCGGCCCACTGCTCGAGCAGGCGCTGTTGTTCCTCCCCCGGGAGCTCGAGGATCAGCTGGAAGAGCCGGGTCGTGATCCGCTCTCCCAGGAGCTGCTTGAGGAGGAGCAACTGCCGGTCCGGGGGCAGCTCCTCGACCCGCGCGAAGAGCCGTGCCAGGACCTCCAGCCGCCCGCCCTGCGCCCGGACGCCGTCCATGCCGCGGCGCCCGCGGGCTACAGGCCGGCCCGGCGGAGCAGGTCCGCGGGGTCGAGCTGGTTGAGGGTGTCGGTCACGAGTTCCCCCAGCACCTTTTCGGCGTCGGGCTTCTTGAGCAGCATCATGCGCTCGTTCGAACCGCGCACCGACTGGCGGGCGGCGACCTTGCCGCCCCGTTCGACCCGCGCCTCGAAGGCGAAGGCGGCGATCCAGCGGCGGTCCCCGAAATCGAGGCGGAATTCTTCGACCGCCAGGACCACGCGCGTCTCGGGGGATCCTGCGGCGGCGACGGGGATCCCGGCCTGCTCGAGGCGCAGGCGCAGGATTTCCTTGAGCAGCGCCTCCAGCGGGTAGGCGCCCCGCAACTCCGTCGACCGTCCCGGCGCGGCCACGGTGAGCGCGAAGACCTCTCCCGCGCCGGCCAGTTCCTCGCGGGCGCGGGGGGTCAGGATCGCCCGCTCCGTGCGGGCGTCCACCACGCCGATGCCGACGGGCCGGAAGGACGGCGCCGCCGTCGGCCCGGGCAGCTGGTAGGTGACGTTCAGCACCGCGCCGGTCGCGCACGAGAACATCAGGAGCGCGGCGGCGAGCGCGCCCGCCCCGGCCGGAATCCTCACCCGCGGATGCATGGCCCCTCCCGTTTTTCCGGTCTGTCCGGCGAAATCCGCGCCGACTATCGCGGAAACCGCTCCGGCTGTCAAGCGGCCGAAGGCGCCTCGGGCCCCTGCGGCGGGCGGGGAGCGGCCTCGGCGGCGGGGCCGAGGCGCACCCGTTCGAAGAAGCCCTCGGTGAGGTCGGCGAGAAACAGAACGCCGCGCAGCGGCGCACCGCGGTGAAGCAGGATCTTCACCACCTCGGCGCACTCGAGGCAGGCGAGAAACCACACCGCAAAGGGGAGTGTCCCGAAGGCGGCCTCGGCCCCCTTGCGGGGCGCAGATGCGGGTTCGCCGTAGATCGCGCGCAGGCCGCGGTCCTCGGGGAACACGGTGGTGACATGGCCCGAGGCGCCGGCCACCGCGGCCGAGACGAGGGGGATCCCCAGCCCGCGGCAGGCCTCCTCGAGGACGAAGCGGGAGGGCAGGTTGTCCAGGCAGTCCACCACCGCCTGGCAGCCGGCGAGAAGATCCCGGCCGTTTTCGGCCGTCAGAAAGGCGACCCGGGGATCGGTTTCGATCGTGGGGTTGACGGCCCGGATCCGGAGGGCGGCGGTCTCGGCCTTGGGCGCGCCGAGGACATCGACGGTGCTGAAGAGCTGGCGGTTGAGGTTGCTTTCCTCGAAGCGGTCGCCGTCGATCAGGGTGAGGCGGCCGACGCCGAGGCGCGCGAGCACCTCGCTCACGGCCCCGCCCAAGCCGCCCAGGCCCACCACCGCGACCCGGCCGCGCAGCAGCGCCGCCTGCTCGGCGAACGAGAAGCTCCGGAAGTTGCGCGCGTAGCGCTCGGGCAGGATCTCCCGTTCCAGGGCGGCGAGCTCGACGTCCCGCGGCGCAACGCCGGCCGTCGCGGCGATGCGGGCCACCTCGCGCACGCCGAGTGAGCGGTAGGGGGTTCCGTCGGGGAAGGCCCGCGGCGCCGCCAGGCGTTCGATGTCGGCGATCAAGGGGTCCTCCTCTCCCGGCGGCGGGATGCCTCTTCAGCCGCCGCCGATCGGCGGGATGAGGGTCACGCGGTCGCCCTCCTGCAGCGGCGTGTCGAAGGAGGCATCCCCGCGGTTCACCAGGACGACGCCCACCTCCGTCTCGGGGAGGGCGAGCCGCGCGAGCAGGTCGCGGATGCGGGAGCCTTCCGGGAGCGCCACCCGCTGCTCGGCGGGCCGGCCCCCCGCGCCGTAGAGCCGGACCTCGACGTGGATCACGGCCTCAGGCCCCGGCCAGGCCGTCCAGGCCGAGCTCGACCAGCTTGCCGCGGGTGGGACGACCCTGTTCATCCCAACCGGACATCTCATAGTACAGCCGGACGAGTTCCGCAAACCGCTCGGGGTCGATGCGCTTGCCCCGGAGGGGCCCGGAAGGCATTTCCTCGAACCAGCGCGAGATGAGCGTGTCGTCGGCCGGGGTGAAGCCCTCGCGGTTGTTGAAGAGGCGCGCCAGGACGTTTGCCCGCTCGGCGGCCTTCATGAGCTCGTAGAGGCTCACGTCCCACCCGGTGATCGCGGAGACGGCCTCGACGAGGCGTCCGAAGGTCATGGCGTGGATCGGCACCGAGGTGAAGTTGCAGAGCGCCAGCACGTTGTTGATCCCCCAGGCCTTCTGGCCGAGAAAGAAAAAGCGCACCTTGGCCTCGTCGGTTTTGAGGGGGTCCACCGGGTCGAAGAGGCCCAGGGGGAAGAGCTTGGCGATGCCGTCGCCCTGGAAGGCCACGTCGTGGGGCGTTTCGATGTGGTCGGCGCCCGTGGGCGAAAGGGCAAAGCCCATCGCCATGCCGGTTTTGCCCCGGCCGTCGTGGAAGGCGAGCTCCTGGCCCTTGATGTGGAAGGCGAAGCGCTCCGCGCCGCGGCCGATCCGCGCGGCGGCGCGCTTGACCCCGAGGGCGAGGGTGTCGCCGATCCCGCGCCGGGAGGCGATCTCGCCGATCAGCCAGATCATGGCCTCGGCATCGCCCCAGCGCAGCTCGCGGCCGCCCGTGTCCGCCGGGGTGAGGATCCCGTGCTCGAAGCATTCCATGGCGAAGGCGATCACCGCGCCGGTCGAGATGACGTCCAGGCCGTAGAGGTTGCAGCGCTGGTTGCCGTAGGCGACGGCGGCGAGATCGCGGATGCCGAGCATCGATCCCAGGGCCGCGAGGGCCTCGTATTCGGCCCCGCCGAAGCGGCGGTCGAGGGGGTATTTCCCTTCGGTGCGTTCGACCCGGCGCTTGCAGCGCACGGCGCAGGCCCAGCAGGTGCTGTTCGAGTGGAAGATCGTCTCGTGATAGACCGGCGCGGAGAGCGCCTCGGCCCCCTCGAACCAGCCCTCGCGGAAATTGCGCGTGGGAAGAAACCCCGCGTCGTTGATGCTCTTGAGCAAACCCGGGGTGCCGTACTTCGTGAGCCCGACGTTCGGCGGGTGGCTCTTGATGCGCTCGTTGTGCCAGCGGGCGATCTCCTTGACCTTCTCGGGGTCGGCGAGGGCGGGCTTTCCCGTGCCGCGAACGGCGATCGCCTTGAGGTTCTTCGCGCCCATGACCGCGCCCATGCCGGTGCGGCCGTTGAAATGCTCGAGGTCGTTCTGGAGGCAGGCGAAGAGCACCTGCCGCTCGCCGGCCGGCCCGATCGACACCACGCGCACGCGGGGATCGCCGAGCTCCTGCCGAAGCCGCTCGAGGGTCAGCCAGTTGTCGAGCCCCCAGAGGCCGGAGGCGTCGCGGATCTCGGCGATCCCGTCCCGGATCCAGAGGTAGACCGGCCGCTCGGACCGTCCGTGCACGACCAGGGCGTCGAAGCCCGCGAACTTGAGCTCGGGGCCGAAATAGCCGCCGGCCTCGGTCTCGGCGAAGGCGCCCGAGAGGGGGGATTTGGCGCCGACGACGTAGCGGTTGAACCCCGACAGCGGCGCCCCCACCACGACGCTCGTCGCGAAGACCAGGGGGTTTTCCGGGGAGAGGGGGTCCGTCCCGGGGGCGAGGTGCGTGAGCAGGTACCAGCCGACGAAGCCGGTCCCCCCGAGGTAGGTGCGGTACCATTTCTCGTCGGGTTCCTCGACCCGCGTGGTGCCGCGGGTCAAGTCCACATGCAGGATTTTTCCGTTGTACCCGAATGGCATGGGATCCTCAGTCCTCCTCGCGAGATGTCCGGGCGCCCTCGTCGGGCGCGGACCGGGTGTTTGCGCCCCGGCGTCAGAACTTGCCGTAGCCGAGCCAGTGCGGCAGCCAGGTGCTGAACATCGGGAAATAGGCCAGAAGCAGAATGCACACGGTGATCGCCGCGATGTGCGGCAGCACGTGGATCGAGAGCCGCTCGAGCGAGACGTCCGCCATCTTGGAGGCGACAAAGAGATTCACCCCGAGCGGCGGGGTGAGAAAGGCGACCTCGTTGGTCACGACGAAGATGATCCCGAAATGGATCGGGTCGATGCCCAGCCGGGTCACCACCGGCAGCAACACCGGCGTCAGGATGATGATCGTGGAGAGGGTCTCCATGAACATGCCGAGGACGTAGAAGACGGCGATGAGGAGAAGCAGCACCACGAACCAGTGCTCGGAGATCCCCAGGATAAAGTTCGCCATGCGGGTCGGCGCCTGCTCGAAGGTGAGGAGCTGGCCGAAGAGGGTCGAGGTGCCGACGATCACGAGCACGGTGCCGGAGATCATGGCGCCGTCCTGGAGCGCCCGGTAGAGTTTTCCGATCGTCAGCTGCCGGTTGACCGCCCCGCCCACGAAGAGGGCCCAGAAGACGGCCACGATCGAGGCTTCGACCGGGGTGAAGACCCCGGCGTAGATCCCGCCCAGGATGACGACCGGCGAGGCGAGCGCCCACTTGGAGCGCCAGCAGGTCCGGAGGAACTCCCCGAGGCGGAAGGGTTCGGGGGTTTCGATGAACCGGAGGCGCTTCGCCACGATCCAGGCGACGAAGCAGTGGGCGAGCCCGATCATCAGCCCCGGGATCATCCCGGCGAGAAACATGCCCGTGATCGAGACGCTCGCGATCACGCCGTAGATGATCATCGGGTTGGAGGGCGGGATGAGAATCCCGAGCGTTCCGCCCGAGGAGGCGACCGCCCCGGCGTAGGCGCGGTCGTAGCCCGCGCGGATCATCGAGGGGATCATGAGCGAGCCCACCGCGGCGACCGTGCCCGGCCCCGAGCCGGAGATGGCCGAGAAGAACATGCAGGCGAGGATGGTCGCGACCCCCAGGCCGCCGTGGATCACGCCCGCCGGCTGACGCACGACGTCGATGATCTGCCGCGTCACGCCGCAGGATTCCATGAGCGAGCCGGCGAGGATGAAGCAGGGGATCGCCAGCAGCGGGAACTGATCCACGCCGCGGAAGAGGGTCATCGGGATCATCGACAGCGGGACGTCGGTCACGAGAAGCGCGACACAGGTCGAGATCCCGAGGGCCATGAAGATGGGCAGGCCGACGAGCAGGGCCAGGATCAGGACCAGGGTCAGGACGGCGAGCGTGCTCATGCTTCGGTCCCTCCGATCTTGGCGACCTCCCGCCAGGTGCCCCGCCGGAAGCCGCGGACATAGACCTGCAGGATGCGCACGGTCATCATGAAGAAGCCGAGCGGGATGATCAGGTAGACGTACGCGGCCGACCAGCCGAGAGCGGGGGTGGTTTCGGGAAATTCGAAGGCGTGGGCCACGAGGCCGATCCCCTGGACGGTGAAGACGATGTTGAAGACGACCCAGGCGAGATCGGCGAAGAGCCAGACCCAGGGGCGCAGCCGCGGCGGGAGCAGGTAGTACTGGGCGGTGACGCGCACGTGCTGCTCCTTCTTGGCGGCAAGCGAGATGCCGAAATAGATGGTCCAGATGAAGGCGAAGCGGCTGAGCTCCTCGGCCCAGGTCACGCCGGCCTGGAAGAAGTAGCGCATGAAGATCTGCCAGCCCAGGCAGGCGACCAGCAAGGCGAGCAGAACGGCGCAGACCAGGTTCTCGAAGTGCTCGTCGATCACGGTCCAGATGCGGGCGGCCATCGCCTCCTCCCCGAACGCCGGCGGGCTGGAGCCGGGCGAGATGCGTTGTTTGGTTCGGTCCCGGGGGCCGCGGGAGAGAAAGCCCCTGCCGCGGCCCCCGGCGGCTTGCTCATTGCGCCATGACGGCGACCACCTTGTCGACGATCTCTTTTCCGCCGACGCTATCGTAGAACTGCGGCCAGATCGACTTGGCCTTCTCGATCCACTCTTTTTCATTGTTGGCGGGCTTGGAGAGCTTCATGCCCTTGTCCAGGCACTCCTTGAGGGCCTCGGATTCCTTTTGCTCGACCCATTTCCACTCGAACTCGGCCGCCTCGCGCGCGGCGCGGTCGATCACCTGGCGTTGCTCGGGGGTGAGCTTGCGGT
Source organism: Desulfatibacillum sp. (assembly GCA_020725555.1). GTDB lineage: Bacteria > Desulfobacterota > Desulfobacteria > Desulfobacterales > SpSt-501 > SpSt-501. The sequence continues at coordinate 127,016 of DYEU01000023.1, read as the reverse complement.
ACCAGGTCTCGCTCACGAGGATCGGGCCCGTCCAGAGGATGTAGTGGATGTCGGTGATGTATTTTTGGACTTCGAAGAATTTCATCGCGGCGTTGACGAGGTGCGGGTTGTCCTGGCCGTCGATGACCCCCTGCTGCAGGGCGTTGAAGACCTCGGTCCAGGCCATGGGGATCGGATCCACGCCCCAGGCCTTGTAGGCGGCGATCATGATGTTGTTCTTGGGGACGCGGATCTTGAGCCCTTTCAGGTCGTCGGGGGTGAGCACCTCGCGCTTGGAGTTGGTGAAGACGCGGTAGCCGCCGACCAGCCAGGCAAGCGCGCGCACGTTCGCCTGCTTGACCATGAGCTCGTTCAGGGTCGTTTTGACGTAGTCGCTCTTGAAGAGCTTGTAGGCGTCCTCGATCTTGGGAAAGATGTAGGGCAGGGTCATGAAGCCGACCGCCTTGCTGTACGGGGTCACGTTGTTCACGGCCATGATGGAGACGTGGAGCATGCCGGTCGAGCACTGATGGACGTTGTCTTCCTCGGAGCCGAGCTGGCCGCCGACGTGGACGTTCACCTGGATCTTGCCGTTAGAGTATGTTTCGGCGAGTTCCTTGAATTTTTCCAGGCAGACCACGTGATAGCTGCCGGGCGGGTTGGCGGTCGCGGCCTTGACCACGAGCTCGGCGCCCCAGGCGACGGGCGCGAGACCCAGTCCGGCGATGACGGCGGCGATGACCAGGATGCAGGTGCCATGCCTCTTCATGCGACTCCTCCTTTCCTTGTGACGAGGGGTTGCCGGGGAAGTCCCCGGGGATTCAGCGGATGACCTTGTAGACGGCGTTGCAATCTTCTTTCCCGAATCCCGACTCGCTCGCCCGCCTGAGGTAGTCGAGGGCGATTTCCATGGTGCGCGCCTCGTTGCCCCAGGCGCGGGCCATCTCGCAGCCCAGGCGCACGTCCTTGAGCGCGAGGTCCACGGCGAAGCGCGGCTGGAAGTCGCCGGCCGCGATCCAGGGGCCGCGGACGTCCATTTGAAAACTCCGGGCGCCCGTGTCGCTCAGCAGCTCGAGCAGAAAGCGGGTTTCGATCCCGGCCTTTTCGCCGATGCGGATCCCCTCGGCGAGGACCGCGAGGTTGGTCATGCCGATCAGGTTGCTGATCAGCTTGAGGGCGCAGGAGGCGTCGACCCCGCCCAGGTAATAGACGGGTTTGCCGATGATCTCCAGCAGCGGCCGCATTTTCTCGAAGAGGGCCTTGTCCCCGCCGGCGAAAATCGGCTCCTCGGCCTTTTCGGCGTGCGCCGGGGTTTTCCCGAGCGGGCAGGCGAGAAAGCCGATTCCCCGCTCCCCGGCCGCAGCCTCGAGCCTGCGCGCCGTCCCGGGGTCGATCGTGCTCACGTCGATGTAGACGCTGCCCGCCTTCATGCGGCCGAGCAGGCCCTCCGGCCCGAGCATCACCTCCTCGAGATGGCGGGGGAGCGGCAGGCTGGTGAAGAGAACCTCCGCGTCCGCCAGCTCGGCCGGCCCCCGGGCGGCGTGCCCGGTCGAGCCGGCGGCGAGGGTCTTCTTCACCGCCTCGGCGTTGAGGTCGTACACCCAGACGGTCCTGCCGGCGCGGATGAGGTTGCGGGCGAGCCCGCCGCCCATCTGGCCGACGCCGATGAATCCGATCTTCATGGTCTCTCTCCTCCTTGGGGGGCGAGGGCCGTTTCCCCGCCGATCCGGGTCCCCGCGGGCGGGGGAGAGCAGCGCCTCTCCCCCGCCCGCGGCCCGGGCTTCAGGCGCTCTCGTAGAGCTTGGTCAGCACGAACTCCTCGTGGCCGAGGACTTCCTGGGCCGTGAGCCTGCCGTTGCAGGTGCGGATCAGCATCTCGATCAGGTTGTCGCCCGACTCGTCGAGCGTCATTTCGCCTCTCAGGATCGCCGAGCAGTCGTAGTCGATGTGCTCGGCCATGGTCTTGGCGGTGAGGGGGTTGGCGGTGAGCTTGATCACGGGCTCGATCGGGTTGCCGATGATGTTGCCCTGGCCGGTGGGGAAGAAATGGGCGACGAAGCCCGCCGCCGCCCAGAGGGTCACGGCCTCGGCCGCGGCGCTCGAGGTGTCCATGTACCACAGGCCCGGCTTGGTCGGGGACTCGGCCTTGTCGAGCACGCCGACGTATCGGATCTTCTTTCCGATCTTCTGCAGGTTGCCGAAGGCCTTCTCCTCGATGGTCGTCAGCCCACCGCGGATGTTGCCCTTGGTCGGCTGGGAGCCGGAGAGGTCATCGGTCTTGTTGGCCTCGATCATCTTCTGGTAGGCGTTGAAGACGGCCATGAACTGCTCGCCGACCTTGGCGTTGATCGCGCGCTCCTTGCAGACCATCTCCGCGCCGGTGATCTCGCTTGTTTCGCCGAAGGAGCAGGTGCCGCCCATGGCGACGAGCTTCTCGAGGGCGTTGCCGACGGTCGGGTTGGAGGCCAGCCCGCTCGTCGTGTCGCTTTCGCCGCATTTCACGCTCACCCAGATGTCCTTCAGGTCGACCGGCTCGCGGCGCAGCTCGCTCGCCCAGTGGACGTATTCCTTGGCCTTCCAGCTCGCCATCTCGACCGTCTTGAACTCGCCGTGGCGCTCGATGCTGAAGCCCGCGACGGGTTTCCCGGTCTTGGCGATCCCGTCCACGACGCGCTGGGTCCACTCGGGCTCGATGCCGATCACCACCACCGCGGCCACGTTGGGGTTGGAGCCGGTGCCGATGATCGTGCGGAAGAAGAGCTCAAGGTCCTTTCCGAACTGCAGCCGGCCGTAGGCGTGCGGGATGGCCTTGCAGCCCTTGACGTTGAAGGCCACCTTCTCGCAGGCGGCGTTGCTCAAGTCGTCGAGGGGCAGGATGATCACGTGGTTGCGGATGCCGACGCGGCCGTTCTCGCGGCGGTAGGCGAAGACCTTGGGGTTTTTCGTTTTGGCCATGGTTACCACCTCCTCGTCTTCAGATTGTGAATGTGCACGTGTTCGCCCACCTTGATGTCGGCCACCACGCGTCCGATGTCATGCCCGTACTTGATCACGCTGTCGTTCACCTTGAGTTTGGCGAGCGCGATCTTGTGCCCCAGGGGGATGTCCTGCTGGGCCTTCACCTTGATTTTCTTCTGGCTGTCCATGTACAGCCCCGTGGCCGTCTCGCCCGCCTTGATGTCGACGGTGGCCACGCCGACGTTGTCGGCTTCCTCGTGGACCAGGAAATGGATCATCTGCCTTTCCTCCTTGTGGTTTTTGGGCGCCTGCGCCGAAAGGCCGCCGCCCGCGTTTCGGTGTCGATCGCCGCGGGGGAGGCGGACTTTGAGCGCAGCCGCCCGGTTGCGCTGCCGCCGTTCTGAAGCCTGCCGGGGGGGGGTCCTCTCCGCCTGTGCGCCACGGGTCTCACGCCGGGTAAAAGTAGGTGGTGTTGGCGTTGGGGATGATCGCCACCCGCGGGGTGCCGGGCAGGGCCTCGACCCACTCCGCGAGCACGCGGGTCGGGTCCGCCGCCCGCAGGTGGCAGGTGCGCAGGATGCCCGGGTCGAGCTCCGAGCAGACGGCGACATCGTAGTTGACGAGCGTTCTGCCGAACAGGTAGGCCTTGTGCGCCCCCATGCGGAAGCCGCCGGCCTGGAAATCGCGGATCACCTCCTCGGGCGAGGTGAACTGCGAGACGTAATCGAAGTAGATGTCGTCGCCCACCCCCTGGGGCGAGGCGGCGAGCAGCAGGATGTGCCCCCCCGGCTTGAGCGCCTGGGAGGCGAGGTTCAGGCCTTTCTGCGCCTGGTAGAGGCAGATGTCCTTGGGGTAGCCGCCGCAGGAGGCGACGACGATGTCGAATTTCTCGCGGAGGCCGACCCCGTAGACGCGGGCGCAGACGCCGGCGAGCCGTCGGAGGACCTCCTCGGGGAGCCCGGCCTCGAGGGCGACCGCGCGGCGGTCGGCGTCGAGGACGAAGTTCACCGCGAAATCGATGCCGATCCTGCGGCCGGCCTCATCGAGGTCCTGCCGCACGGGGTTTTCCTCGAGCAGCCCCACCCAGGCGTGGGGTTCGGCCATCAGGCTGTGGTTTTTCTCGATGGTCTCGGGGGACCCGAGCCCGATCACGACCCCTTTGGCGCCGCCGGTGAACCCCACGAACTGGTGGGGGTCCACCTGCCCGATCACGATCTTGAGCTCCGCAGCGGCGAAGGCCTCATGGATGCGCACCGGGGTCCCGCGGCGGGTTGTGCCGTAGTCGCGGAAGGGCGCCCGGCGGGCGTCGTGGGCGATGACCGGAAAGCGGGCCAGGACCTCGGCGGGCAGGATCCGCGCGAGCGCCTGGGCGTCTGCGGGGGGGTGGAGCCCGCCGCCGACGAAGACCGTGAGGCCCCCCTCGGCCCGCGGGCCGAGCCCTTGCTCGAGACGGCGGACCAGGGGGGGCAGGATCTCTCTCAGCGGCGCCGGCCGGGTTTCATCCGGCACGACCACGGCGATCGTGCGCGGCCTGCGGGAGCGGAGCAGCTCGTCCAGGGATGGGCAGCCCCGGGGTCGGTCGAGCGCCTGGGCGAGGGAGGCCTCGAGGTCGGCGAGCGGCGGCACCCGCGCGGGTTCCAGGAGCGTCACCTCGGCCCGCGGGGGGATGGAAATCGTGATCTTGCCGGATCCGTATTTCAGCTGGACGTCCACGGGCCGAGCCCTCCGTCCACGAACCGAGCAAAACGCAGGCCAGGGCAAGGTTGTTTTAAACACATTGAATTTTCATGAAATTATTTTAAGCCGCGCCGGCAGACAGGAACACTCTGCCGAAATATGGTCATAGTGCCGAAAAAAGTTCTTGATCTTTCGGCAGACTGCGGGTAACGGGAGAAAGCCATTCGATCCGCCGGGGGCACGCCGTCCGATGCGCTGGAACGCCGAGACCCGCTACAAGATTCTGCTCGAGATCAACAACGCCGTCATCACCCGGACCAACCGCGAAGATCTTTTCCAGGCGCTCGCCGCGGAGTTGCGCCGGCACATCCGCTACGACCGCCTGGCGATCAACCTCTATGACCCCCGGACGCAGTCGATCAGCTATTTCGCCGCCGCCGACGGCATCCAGCCCGGAGGGGTGCTGATGCGGCCGAGCCGGCCGCTTGCCGACGGCGCAATCGCGCGCATGGTGATCCAGTCCCGGCAGCCGACGGTCATCGACGACCTGCGGCGCTACCGCGACCTCTCCTCCATCGGCGCCATGGTGAACGCCGGGCTCACGGCCACGATGGCCTTCCCGATGCTCGTGCGCAACCGCATCCTGGGCTCCATCCATTTCTCCTTCCGCGAGCCCCCCGAGGACGTCTCCGAGCTCACGGGGTTTCTGACCGAGGTCAGCCGCCAGGTAGCGATCGCCGTCGACAACATGCTCTCCTACACGGAGCTCGAGCGGTTGAACCGCAGCCTCGAGCGGGAGAAGGAATACCTGCTGCAGAACTCCGAGGACTACTCCCAGGAGGAGTTTTTCCACGCCTCGGCGGCGATGGAGGCGATTCTGCAGACGATCCGGCAGGCCGCGGACACCGACGCGACGGTCCTGATCACCGGCGAGACCGGGACGGGGAAGGACTATCTCGCCCGCTGCATCCACAACATCAGTTCGCGGCGCCACCACCTCTTCGTGAAGACCAACTGCCCCGCGCTCGCCTCCTCGATTTTCGAAAGCGAGCTCTTCGGCCACGCCAAGGGGGCGTTCACCGGCGCCCACGAGCGGCGCCTCGGCCGCTTCGAGCTCGCCCACGGCGGGACGATCTTTCTCGACGAGATCGCCGAGCTGCCGATCGGCCTGCAGGCGAAGCTGCTCCACATCCTGCAGGACGGGCAGTTCGAGCGCGTCGGCGAGAGCCGGCCGATCCAGATCGACTGCCGCGTGATCGCGGCGACGAACAAGGACCTGCGCGCCTGCGTCCGCGCCGGCAGCTTCCGCGAAGACCTCTACTACCGCCTGAACATCGTCTCGATCCACGTCCCCCCCTTGCGCGAACGGCGGGAGGACATCGGCCTCTTGATCAAGGAGCTGACCCGCATCCAGGCGCGGCGCATGAACCGGCCGGAGCCGGTCTACTCCCCGCGGGCCATGGAGCGGCTGATCGCCTACGACTGGCCGGGAAACGTGCGCGAGCTCAAGAACCTCGTCAAGCGTCTGGTGATCCTGCGGGCGGGCGAGCGCATCCGGGCCGAGGAGATCGCGCAGCTGCTCGAGGCCTCCCAGCCCGGCCTGCGCCGGCAGCCGGCCGAGCCCGTCGTCCGCCTGCGCGACGCCGAGCGCGAGCACATCCTGCGCGCGCTCGCCCGGACCCGCGGGGTCTTGGGCGGGGAGAAGGGTGCGGCGCGCCTGCTCGGGCTCCCCCGCTCGACCCTCCAGTACCGCATCCGCAAACTGCGGATCACCCCGGAAGACTACCTGGGAAAGGCCTTTCCCTGAAGCGGCCCGCGTGCCGGGGCCTCTTCAGGCGTCGCTTTCCTCCAGCTCGATGTTTTTGCTTCGCGCTTTGCGGAGCAGCAGGATCCCGGTCACGACGGAAAGCAGCGTGAGCGCCATGAAGACCGCCGAAATCGGCCGGGTGAAGAAGATCACGAGCGACCCCCGGGACATCGTGATCGACTGCATGAAGGAGGTCTCCATCATGCTCGCCAGCACGACGGCGAGGACCATGGGGGCGACGGGGAATTCGAGCTTGCGCATGAGGTAGCCGACCCCGCCGAAGAGGAGGGCCATCCAGAGGTCGAAGAAGGAGTACCGCAGGCTGTAGGCGCCGATCAGGGTGAAGACCGTGATCATCGAGCCGAGGATGGGAAAGGGGACGAGGGCCATGCGCGCCCAGAGGCCGACGAGCGGGAGGTTGAGGATCAGGAGGATCACGTTGCCGATGTACATGCTGGCGATGATCGTCCAGAGGAGCTGGGGCTGCTCCTGCATCAAGCGCGGGCCGGGCTGCAGGCCGAACATGATGAAGCCGCCGAGAAGCACGGCGAGCGCCGGCCCCGAGGGGATCCCGAAGGCGAACAGGGGGACGAACCCGCCGCTGGCGGTCGCGTTGTTCGAGCCCTCCACCGCCGCCACGGCGTCCATCGCGCCCTTGCCGAAGCGCTCGGGGTGCTTGGAGAAGCGTTTTTCCATGTCGTAGGCCATGAACGAGGTCACGGCCGGGCTGCAACCGGGGATGAGCCCGAAGAAGAAACCGAGAAACCCCGAGCGGATCGTCGCCCCCCAGGTTTCCTTGATATCCCGCCAGCTCGGCAGCCACTCGATTTTCTTCTCCCGCAACAGCAGGTCGGCCTTCGCCTCGACATTGGTCAGGATTTCGCTCACGGCGAAGAGGCCCATGATGATGGGGACGAAATCGATCCCGGCCATGAGCTGGTAGGATCCGAACGTGAGGCGCGCCACACCCGAAAGGGGGTCGAGCCCGATCATCGCCGTCAGCAGCCCGAGAAGGGCAGAGAGCAGCCCCTTGCCGATCGAGCGGCCCGAGAGGCTGATCACCAGGCTGATCCCGAGGAGCGTGAGGGCGAAGTACTCGGGCGGGCCGAAGGCCAGGGCGGCGCGGGCGAGGGTGGGGGCGAAGAAGGTGAGGCCGACGACGCCGAGGGTCCCCGCCACGAAACTGGCGATGGCCGAGATGCCGAGCGCCGGCCCGCCTCGGCCCTGGAGGGTCAACTGGTACCCCTCCATCGCCGTCGGCACCGAGGAAGCCTCCCCCGGGATGTTCACCAGGATCGAGGTGGTCGAGCCGCCGTACATCGCCCCGTAGTAGATCGCCGCCATCATGATGATCGCGGGCGCCGGGTCGAGCAGGGTCGTCAGCGGCAGGAGCATGGCGATGGCCGCCGTCGGCCCCAGGCCGGGAAGCACGCCGACCAGGGTTCCCGCGATGCAGCCGATCAGAGCGAAGAGGAGATTGTAGGGACGGATCGCCGCAGCGAAGCCGTCGAGCAGAAAAGACCAGGCGTCCATCGAGCGGTCTCCCCAGGGGATCCGGTCGTGCGGCGGCCTCCGGCGGCGGGATCAGAAAAAGGGAAATGGGCCGGTCGGGAGGCTGAGCTGCAGCAGCCGGATGAACACGACATACAAAAAGAGGACGACCCCCACCGCGCACGACCAGGCGAGGAAATGCCCGTAACGGCCGAAGGTGCGGATGAACCAGGGGACGAAGAGAAAAGAGCTTACCAGAAAACCCAGCAACTGGGAGAGCAGCACGTAGCCGCACAGGCCCGCCAGGGCGATGAACAAAAGCCGTGCGCCGTTGCGGTCCGGCCAGGGCACGGCTTTGGCGCTGCCGGGGCGCGAAAGCGCCGTGCGCACGGCGAGCGCCCCGCCCCCCAGCACGAGCATCGCCCCGAGGATCATGGGAAAGGTGCGGGGGTGGAGCTGCCCCCCCGCACCCTCGTCGATCGTCGTGGATGCCGCAAAGACCACCACGCCCAGGAGCGCGAGGAACACGCCCGAGGCGATGTCTGCGGAACGTCGGTTCGCGACCACCGGTGCCGGTTCCTTTCGCGATCTATTTCTTGATGTCCTTGGCGATCTCGCGATAGATCTCCGTCATCTTCGCGATGTGGGCCTTGCTCTCGGCATGGCCCATGGCGAGCGGCACGAAGCCCTCCTTTTTCATCTGCCCCTGGATCTCGGGGTCCTTGGCGATCTGCAGGAAGGCCGCCTCGAGCTTTTTGAGAACGGGCTCGGGCGTGTTCGGCGGCACGGCGATCCCGCGGTCGATCGCCTCGACGAGATCGTAGCCCCCTTCCTTGAAGGTCGGGGCGTCGGGGAACCCGAAAAAGCGCGTCTCATCCGCTGTCCCGAGAACGCGGATCGTGTCGGCATGCTTGACCAGGTCGTCGGAGTTGCCGAAGATGGCGTTCACGTGGCCGCCCAGGAAGGCCGTCATCTGCGGGGCGGCACCGGTGAAGGGGACGTAATTGAACTTCACCCCGGCGAGCTTTTGCAGCCGGAGCGTCGCGATGTGGTGTCCGGAGAAGGTGCCGGAGCCGCCGATGCTGATCTCCCCGGGCTTGGCCTTCGCCGCCTCGACCAGTTCCTTGAGATTTTTGTAGGGGCTGTCTTTCAACACGGCGAGGGCGAGAGGGGTGCGCTGGAAGAGGGCGACAGGGACGATCTGCTCGGTCTTGTAGCCGGTCTCCTGCTGCATGGGCTGCAGGATGATGTGCGGGATGTTGATGCCGCAGATCAGGTAGCCGTCGGGCTTGGAGCGCACAAGCTCGCTCCAGCCCAGGGCCCCGCCGCCGCCGACCTTGTAGTCGACGAGGATTTTCTGGCCGAGAATCTTCTCGAGCAGCGGCTGCTGCCGTCTGGCCTCGCGGTCGGACTGCCCGCCGGGGTTGAAGGTGACGAGATAGGTGATCGGCTTCGAGGGGTACTTGTCCTGAGCGGCGGCGTAGCCCCCGAGGGCGAGCGAGAAGGTCACGCCGACGATCAGAAAGAAAACCAACCGCTGGGTCATCCGCTTCATGCCGTACCTCCTGACGTGTTGCGCTGGGGGTTGGGGGTGTCTTTCATCCGGGCCTGAAACCCTTTGCAAAAGCGCTGCCATCTGCGGGGTGCCGAAAACACGAGCAATCCTCGCGAACCACGCAGCTCCCCGTCCGGGCTCTATGACCAATTTTGGGCGCCGTGCTGAAAACCGGTCGGAAAGTCGTCCCCGTTTTCAGCCTCCGCCCACGGGGGGAAAGACGCCGACCCGCTCGCCGCCCTGCAGGGCCTCTCTCAGGTCGCTTCGTTTTCCGTCCACGAAGACGAGATGGATCTTTTCCGGTGGGATTCCCAGCCGTGCAAGGAGATCGGCCACCGTGGTGCCGGATGAGATCGGGATCTCCTCCGGGCAATCGGGGACGAGCCCCTTCAGGCCGGCGTAGAGGTAAAGGCGAATGGCGGCGGTGGCGGTCATTTTTCTCTTGCCAGAGCAGGGAAGGGGTGCTCTAACACCGCGGCGCTGCACCGCACAAACCTTACTTCCGGCACCGCGGCGCGTCAAGGACGGAGACGAAGCGACGGCATGCCCATTCTGGCGACCATCGTCCCCATCTTCGCCGTGATCGCGATCGGCTGGGCGGCCCGGGGCCGGGGGCTTCTCCCCCCGGAGTTCCTCGCCGCCGCCAACCGGCTGGTCTTCTACCTCGCCATTCCGGCGATGGTCTTTTCGGCGGTCGCCCGGGCCTCGCTCGAAGTCCATTTCAAGCCCCTCGTCGCCGCCGTGACCCTGGGGTCGATGCTCGCCGCCTGCGGCGCGGCGTGGCTTGCGGCCCTGGCCGTGGGCATGGAGCCCCGGCTCCGGGGGGCCTTCATCGAGGATTCCTTCCACGGCAACCAGGGCTACATCGGCCTGGCCGTCGCCCTCTACTTTCTCGGGCCCGAGGGGCTGGCGCGGGCGAGCATTCTCACCGGCTTCATGATGATCCTCAACAACGCGTTGAGCGTGGTCGTCTTGCAGCTCCACGCCGCAGGCGGGGTCCGGGGTCCGGGCGGGCTTGCGGCCGCGGCCCGGATGGCGAAAAACCCGGTCATTCTCTCCGCGCTCGGCGGGCTGCTCGTCTCCGCGGCCGGCGTCGGGCTGCACCCCGTCCTCGAGCGCAGCCTCGCCATCTTGGCCGGCATGGCCCTCCCGCTGGCGCTGCTCATCATCGGCGCCTCGCTATCCTTCGAACTCATGCGCTCGCGGCTGGCCGCGGTGTTCGGCTGCAGCCTGATCAAGCTCCTGCTCATGCCGGCGATCGGCCTGGCCGCCTTTCTCGCGCTGGGGGCCGCGCCCGAGGATTTCCTCCCGGCCCTGATTCTGCTCGCAACGCCCACGGCGACCGTGGCCTACGTGCTCGCCCGCCAGATGGGGGCCGACCACGAGTTCGCCGCCGCGGCGATCTCCTTCAGCACGCTTCTCTCGGCGTTCACCTACACGGGCTGGCTCGCCCTCGGGGCCCGGCTCTGAGGCCGCCGCGGCGGCGGCCTTGAGCGGAAGGATCGCCCGGGCTATGCTGTCGAGATAAGGAAACGCGCGTTCGGCCGCCGCGTCCGGAGGATCTGCGAAGGTGGAAACGGTGCTCGTGACGGGAGGGGCGGGGTTCATCGGCTCGCATCTGGTCGAGCGGCTTGTCGCCGAGGGGTTCGCCGTGCGGGTGCTCGACGACCTCTCCAGCGGACGGGTCGAACACCTTGCGGCCGTGCGCGGGCGGATCGAGTTCCTCGAGGGCGACATCCGCGACGGGGACGACGTGCGGCGGGCGGTGGCCGGCTGCACGCGGGTCTTCCACCTCGCCGCCGTGGTCTCGGTGCAGAAGACGGTCGAGGACCCGCTGGGGTCGGCGGCCGTCAACGAGATGGGCTCGCTTTCGCTGCTCGAGGCCGCGCGCGCGGCGGGCGTCCGGAGGGTCGTTTTCGCCAGCTCGAGCGCGGTCTACGGCGACGACCCGCGGCTTCCCAAGCGCGAGGACCACGCGGTGCGGCCGCGCTCGCCCTACGCCGTCCAGAAGCTCGCCGCCGAGCACTACCTTTCGGTCTACGAGGGCCTCTTCGGGCTGAGCACGGCGAGCCTGCGCTTCTTCAACGTCTTCGGGCCGCGGCAGGACCCCTCCTCGCCCTACTCGGGGGTGATCTCGATCTTCCTCACCCGGGCCCTCGCCGACGAGGCCCCGCTCATTTACGGGGACGGGGGCCAGACGCGGGATTTCATCTACGTCGCCGACGTGGTCGAGGCGCTGTTGCGGGCCTCCCGCTCGACGGAGGTCGGGGTCTTCAACGTGGGCACGGGACGCGAGGTCGACATCCTCACCCTCTGGCGGGAAATCGCGGCGCTCACCGGCTGCGGCCGCAGCCCGCGGCATCTTCCGCCGCGGCCCGGTGACATCCGGCGCTCGGTGGCGGCGATCGACGAGGCGGCCGGGCGCCTGGGGTTCGTGCCGCAGGTCCCCTTCGAGGAGGGGCTCTCCCGGACCCTCGCCTGGTATCGCCGGGCGCCGGCCGGGAGCTGAGCCGCTCCCGGCCCGCTAACTCAATCTTGGAAAGGTGCCGGTGATGGAAGAAGAACACGTTCTGGTCACGGGGGCGGCGGGGTTCATCGGCTTCCACCTCTGCCGCCGGCTGCTCGAGGAGGGCCGTCCCGTGGCCGGCCTCGACAATCTGAACCCCTATTACAGCGTCCGGCTCAAGGAAGACCGCCTGGCCATCCTTGCCGGGTACCCGCGCTTTTCCTTTCACCGGCTCGACCTCGCCGATCGCGACGGCATGGGCCGGCTCTTTGCCGAGGGGCGCTTCGGGGTCGTCGTCCACCTCGCGGCGCAGGCGGGGGTGCGCTACTCGCTCGAGAACCCGCACGCCTACGTGGAAGCGAACCTCGCGGGCTTTGTGAACGTGCTCGAGGGCTGCCGCCGCGGCGGTGTCCGGCACCTCGTGTTCGCCTCCTCGAGCTCGGTCTACGGGGCGAACACGCTCATGCCCTTTTCCGTGCACCACAACGTCGATCACCCCGTGTCGCTCTACGCGGCGAGCAAAAAGGCCAACGAGCTCATGGCCCATGCCTACAGCCACCTCTTCGGCCTGCCCTGCACGGGATTGCGTTTTTTCACCGTCTACGGCCCCTGGGGGCGTCCCGACATGGCGCTTTTTCTCTTCACGCAGGCGATTCTCGAGGGCCGCCCCATCCGGGTCTTCAACTACGGCCGCATGCAACGGGACTTCACCTACATCGACGACATCATCGAGGGGGTTGTGCGCGTCATGGCCCGGCCGCCGGCCCCGGACCCGGCCTGGCGCGGCGACCGGCCCGACCCCGGCTCCTCCTACGCCCCCTACCGGATCTACAACATCGGCAACAACCGGCCCGTGGAGCTCGACCGCTTCATCGCCGTGATCGAGGAGGCGCTGGGAAAGAAGGCGCTTCGGGAGTACCTGCCGCTCCAGGCGGGCGATGTGCCGGCGACCTACGCGGACGTGGAGGATCTGGCGGCCGACGTCGGCTTCCGGCCGGCGACCCCCCTCGAGACGGGAATCGCGCGCTTCGTCTCCTGGTACCGAAGCTACTACGGGGTATAAAAGCGGCTGCCGGGCGGGCGGATTCTCCGGCTGCGGCCGGGGGTGGGGGCGGACTGCGGCCGATCCCTGAGGCGGCGGCGCCCGCCGGCGCAGCGCGTGCCGGGACCGCCGTCGTGAAGCGTGGTTTTCCGGATCCGGGTCGGGGCGACGCCGCCCGGCCGAGACCCCCTCAGCCCAGCATGGCGAGCAGAACCCCCGCGGCCACGGCGGAGCCGATGACGCCCGCCACGTTCGGCCCCATCGCGTGCATGAGCAGGAAGTTCGAGGGGTTGTACTGCTGGCCCACGGTCTGGGAAACCCGCGCGGCCATCGGCACGGCCGAAACGCCCGCCGAGCCGATCAGCGGGTTCACCTTGCCGCCCGAGGTGCGGTACATGACCTTCCCGAGCAGCACCCCGCCCGCCGTGCCGACGGCGAAGGCGAAAACGCCGAGCAGGATGATCCCGAGCGTCTTCGGGTTGAGGAAGAGCGGCCCGCTGGCGGTGGCGCCGACCGAGACGCCGAGCAGGATGGTCACGATGTTGATGAGCTCGTTCTGCGCGGTCTTGAGCAGGCGGTTCATGATCGGCTGCATGGAGACGGCCTCCCGCAGGAGATTCCCCAGCATGAGCATGCCGACGAGCGGTGCGGCCGCGGGCAGGATGAGGGAGACGACGGCGGTCACGACCAGAGGGAAGACGATCCGCTCCGTGCGCGACACCTCGCGCAGCTCCTCCATCACGACCTCGCGCTCTTTTTTCGTGGTGAGCAGCCTCATGATCGGCGGCTGGATGAGCGGGACGAGCGCCATGTAGGAATAGGCCGCGACGGCGACGGGGCCCAGGAGATGCGGGGCGAGCCGGGCGGTCAGGTAGATCGCCGTCGGGCCGTCCGCCCCGCCGATGATGCCGATCGAGGCCGCCTCCTGGGGGCTGAAGGCGATGCCCGGCAGGAAATCGAGCAGGAGCGCCCCCAGGAAGGTGGTGAAGATCCCGAACTGCGCCGCCGCGCCGAGGAGGAGGCTGCGGGGGTTGGCGATGAGCGGGCCGAAATCGGTCATCGCGCCCACCCCGAGAAAAATGAGCGGCGGGTAGATCCCCAGCTTGACCCCCTGGTAGATGTAGTAGATCAGGCCCCCCACCTCCTTCATCTCCTGGACCGCCTGGCCCGTGCGCGGGTCGATCACCGTCTCGTAGACCGGGGGGGCCATGAGGCCGGCGAGCGGGAGGTTCCCGAGAAGCACCCCGAAGCCGATCGGCAGAAGAAGAAGCGGCTCGAAGCCTTTCTTGAGGGCGAGATAGATGAGGACGCAGGCGACGCCGATCATGACCCCCTCCTGCCAGGTCATGGCGGCAAAGCCCATCGTCTCCAGGAACTTGAGGATCGACTGCCCGATCGACATGCCGAGGTCTCCTCTTCCAGCGTTGCGTGCGGCGGGAGGCAGGGTGGGCGTTTTCGGCCCCCGGCTCAGAGCCGGCGCGACATCATCTGCTCCAGGCGGGCGGCGCGGCCCCAGAAGGAAAGGTCGTCGGGGAGCCGCCGCACGGGCGGCGCAAGGGCCAGGGCCTCGGACTGGAGGTAGGCCGAAACCGCGGCCATCACCGCGGCGACGACGGCCGGCCGCACCGCGGGTGCGGCGGCGGCCGCCGGCTGCGGGGCCGGGGGGGCCTGCTGCGGGGCGGCGGGTGCGGCGGGGGCGGCGGCCGGCGCCGGCGAAGGCCTCGGTGCGGGAGCCGCGCGTTCCCGCGCCGTCTCCGGGGGGAGCGCCTTTTGTTCCCCGGCCGCCGGGCCTTTCCGGGCCCCGAAGAAGCGTTCGAAAAGGCCGATCAGCTGGGTGAGAAAGATGAGGACCAGAAACACGATCCCCATGCCGAGAACCGTCATCACGAGTCCGAGATCGAGCTTTTCCCAGGTGTCCATCGGCGGGCCTTTCCCCTACACCGGCAGGTTGCCGTGCTTCTTGGGCGGAAGCACGTCCCGTTTTCCCTGCAGGGCCTCGAAGGCGCGGATGAGGGCGCGGCGCGAGGAGGCGGGTTCGATGACGTCGTCCACGTAGCCGCGGGCCGCGGCGATGTAGGGGGTGGCGAAGCGGTCGCGGTACTCGGCGATCTTTTCGTTGCGCGCCGCCTCCGGGTCGGCCGCGGCGGCGATCTCGCGCCGGAAGATGATGTTCGCTGCGCCCTCCGGCCCCATGACGGCGATTTCGGCCGTTGGCCAGGCGTAGACGATGTCGGCCCCCAGGTCCCGGCTGCACATCGCCAGGTAGGCGCCCCCGTAGGCCTTGCGCAGGATCAGGGTCACCTTGGGCACCGTCGCCTCGGAGTAGGCGTAGAGCATTTTCGCCCCGTGGCGGATGATCCCGCCGTATTCCTGGTGGGTGCCGGGGAGGAAGCCGGGGACGTCCACGAGGTTCAACAGCGGGATGCCGAAGGCGTCGCAGGTGCGGATGAAGCGCGCCGCCTTGTCGGAGGCGTTGATGTCGAGGCAGCCCGCGAGATGGGCGGGCTGGTTGGCGATGATGCCGATGCTGCGGCCGTTCAGGCGCGCGAAGCAGACGATGATGTTGACCGCGTAGTGCGCGTGGACTTCGAGGAACTCCCCGTGATCGACCAGCCCGCGGATGACCTTGCGCATGTCGTAGGAGCGGTTGGGCGAGGCCGGCAGGATCGCGTTCATCGTCTCGTCGCGGCGCTCGGGGTCGTCGGTGGGCTCGAGGCGGGGCGGCGATTCGAGGTTGTTCGAGGGCAGGTACCCGAGCAGCCGCCGGATTTCGGCGAGGCAGACGCGATCGTCCTTGGCGAAGAAGTGGGCGACCCCGCTGGTGCGGTTGTGGGTCATGGCCCCGCCCAGATCCTCGGCCGAGACCTCCTCGCCGGTCACGGCCTTGATCACCTGGGGCCCGGTGATGAACATCTGGCTGGTGCGGTCGACCATGAAGGTGAAGTCCATGAGCGCGGGCGAATAGACCGCCCCCCCGGCGCTCGGCCCCAGGATCGCCGCGATCTGGGGGATCACCCCGGAGGCGCGCGTGTTGCGGAAGAAAATCTGCCCGTACCCGGAGAGCGCATCGACCCCTTCCTGGATGCGGGCCCCGCCGGAGTCGTTGAGGCCCACGACCGGCGCGCCGGTCTTGAGCGCGAGATCGAGCACCTTGCAGATTTTCTTGGCGTGCATCTCGCCTAAAGAGCCGCCCATGACTGTGAAATCCTGGGCATAGACGTAGACCGTGCGGCCCTCGATCGTGCCGTAGCCGGTCACGACCCCCTCCGCCGGGATCTCGGTCTTCTCCATCCCGAATTCGCTGCAGCGGTGGCGGACGAAGGCATCGAGTTCGACGAAGCTGTCCGGGTCGAGCAAGAGGCCGATCCGCTCGCGCGCGGTGAGTTTCCCCGACTCGTGCTGTTTGGCCACGGCCTTCTCGCCGCCGCCGGCGAGGATCGCGCCGCGCCGGGCGGTGAGTTCCTGGATCTTCTCTGCGGTCATGCCGTACACCCCCCTGCGGTGGGATTTCCTTTTGCGGACCGATGCAAAGCGGGTCAATGGAGATAAAGAGAACCCGCTTATCATCCTTGACCGCGGCTTTCAACTGGAAATTGAGCCCCCGGCGGCCACAGGGATCGCCCCCCGGGCCCTGCGGGGAAAAGCGGGGGGCGGCAAAGGCACCGGGGAGGCGATCGTCTGCGAAAGGCCAAAGAAGGATGGGTGAGGAAGAACCCCGGGTTCAGCCGGCTGCGCTGCGGTCACGGAGGCAGGTTGATTTCCGTGATAGATAGAAGGGAAGGGCAAAAGACGCGCACGCCGGGTCAATGCGCCCCGGGGGCTTGTCGGGTCAGGGGTCGGCCGCACCGCCCCGTGAGAGGGTCCCAGGCGGCGGGGAACCGCCTTTTAGGGTCCGCTTCCCGCAAGGCCCGGTTTGTGCGGGGCAGGGAAAGCGGCTCTCCCCGCAAGGGGGATCTCCCGCCGCGTGGCGCGTGCGGTCTCCCTGTCTCAACGGGCGTGGGGCGTCGCCAGCGTGGGGGTGAGCGCCGGGGGCCGCCTCTCCCGCCGCTTGTTCCGCTGACCGAGGCCAAGGCGCGCGAAACAGCGGGCGAAGATCTCGAAGACGGCCCGGTCGTGCAGTTTTCGCCCCTCCTCCATCAGCGCCCATCGGTCCAGATAGCCCTCCGTCGCCGGTTTGAGCGGAGCGTTTTCTTTCATGGGGCACCTCCTCCAGGGTTGGCGTGGGGTTGACCGGATGTTCTCCGGGCCGATTATGGGTCTTGATTATTGAACAGTCTACAGGCAAAAATGGGAACTTGCTGTGCAAAAATAAGCAGCTCGCCATAGGCCAAGGAAGACCGCCGGCGGGGGAGAGGGGCGCTCATGAAGGTGAATTGGGACGATCTCCGCTATTTCCTCGTGCTTTCCCGGACGGGATCGTTCGTGGCCGCCGCCGCGGAACTCAAGGTCACCCACAGCACGGTCGCCCGGCGTCTCGCGTCGCTCGAGGCCGCCCTGCAGACGAGGCTTTTCTTGCGCACGGAGAGGGGCTGCCGCCTGACGCCGGCCGGGGAAAAGATGCTTCCCCGCGCGGAGCAGCTCGAATCGACCATCGCCTACCTGGAGGAGGAGGTCTCCGGCAGGGACAAGCAGCTCTCCGGCTCCATCCGCATCGGGGCGCCGGACGGGTTCGGCAATTGTTTCCTCGCCCCGCGGCTGGGGAAATTCCAGCGGCTGCACCCGGAGCTGGAGATCGAGCTGGTGGCCGTGCCGATGTACTACAGCCTCGCCCGGCGGGAAATCGACCTCCTGATTACGATCCGCAAACCGGCGGGCGGCCACATCATCGCCAAGAAGCTGCCGAGTTACCGCTTCGGGCTCTTTGCCACCCAACGCTACCTCCAGGGCCACCCCCCGATCCGCAGCCGCGAGGACCTGAGGCGGCACCGGATGATCGGCTACATCGAGGACCTGCTCTACGACGAGGAGCTTCACTTCATGGACGAGATCCTGCCCGGGCTGCGGCCCCGGTTGCGGAGCTCGACCATCGTCGGGCAGATGAACGCGATGCTGGCCGACCACGGGATCGGCATCCTGCCTTACTTCATGGCCTGCTCCGAGAGCACCCTGGTCAACGTCCTGCCGGAGGTCAGCCTGGAGCGGACCTTCTGGATCCAGTTCAACCCGGATTCGCGGCGGATCGCGCGCGTGCGGGCGACGATCGACTTCATCGCCGCCGAAATGGAAGCGAGCAAGGGCATCCTCTCCGGGCCTCCCCGCTCCCCGGCGTGAACCGCCGTCGCCCGCGGGCCCATAAAAAAGGAAGGACCCGGGTCTTCACCCAGGTCCCTAAATTCGATGGTGCGCCCGGCTGGACTTGAACCAGCGGCTTTCAGCTCCGGAGGCTGACGCTCTATCCCCTGAGCTACGGGCGCAAAGGCCGCTAAGGCCAGGAAAACATGGTCACCATAGCCGAGCCGCGAAGGGGAGTCAAGACGCGGCCGAGATGGGTGCCTTTCGCCTCAGCCGGGCTGAACGAGGCTTCCCTCGAGGGCGGCCTTGGCCTCGCCCACGACGTAGAGCGAGCCCGCGACGAGGACGAGGCCTTCTTCGGGGACGGTGCGCAGGGCCTCCTGCAGGGCCTCCGCGACGGTCGGCCGCACGTCGACCCGCGGGGCGAGGCGCGAGGCCGCCGCGGCGATCGTCTCCGCGGGCAGCGCCCGCGGGGTGGCCGCCCGGGTGGCGATCACGCGGGCGGCGAGCGGGGCGAGATGCCGGAGCATGGCGCCGTATGGCTTGTCGTCGAGGATGCCCACGACGAGCGTGAGCGGACGCCCCGGGAAGGCTTCTTTGAGATGCCGGGCGAGCGCGCGGCTTGCGTCCAGGTTGTGCGCGCCGTCGAGGAGGACGAGCGGCCGCGCGCAGGCCTGCTCGAGCCTCCCGGGCCAGCGGGTCGCGGCGAGGCCCGCCCGCAGGCTCTCCTCGGTGATCCGGCCGGCGCGGGGCATGAGGAGTTCGCAGGCGGCCGCGACGAGCGCGGCGTTCACGATCTGGTGTTCGCCGGCGAGGCCGGCCTGGAGGCCGCGGAAGCGGTGCCGGATCCCCCGGTAGTCGAAACGGCCCGCGCCGGCCCGCCGCACGCGGAAGTCGCGGCCCAGCCGGTAGACCGGCGCCGCCCGTCTTGCCGCGGTCCGGCAGAGCACCTCCCAGGCCGAGGCCTGGCGGATGCCGGTGACGACGGGCCGGCCCCGCTTGACGATCCCCGCCTTCTCGGCCGCGATCTGCGCAAGCGTCTTTCCTAAATACTCGCGGTGCTCGAGCGAGACGTTGGTGACGACGGCGAGGCGCGGGGTGAGCACGTTTGTCGCGTCGAGGCGGCCGCCCATCCCGGTCTCGATCACGGCCCACTCCACCCCGGCGCGGGCGAAGGCGTCGAAGGCCATGGCGGTGGCGAACTCAAAGAAGGTGGGCTCGCGGGAGAGGGCGGGAAGCGCCCTTTCCACCCGCCGGTAGAGGGCGAGGATCTCCCCGTCGCCCAGGGGCGCCCCGTCCACCTGGATCCGCTCGTTGAAGCGCACGAGATGCGGCGAGGTGTAGAGGCCGACGCGGTAGCCCGCGCAGCGCAGCACCGCGGCGATGCCCGCGGCGACCGACCCCTTGCCGTTGGTGCCGGCGATGTGGATCGTCTCGTAGCGCCGCTGGGGGTCGCCCAGCCGCCCGAGCAGGGTGCGGATCGTCCCGAGGCCGAGCCGGATGCCGAAGCGGCGCAGCCCGAAGAGGCGGTTCAGGCAGCGGTCGAGGTCGTCCGAGGCCATGGAAACGAAAAAACCCGGTGGGGTCGCCACCGGGTCGGGAAAGGGTCTCTGCGGGGGTCAGCGCCTGCGGGCCGCCCGGGCCGCCGCGATGCGCTCGCGCCGCTTGGCTTCGCGCTTCTTGCGCCTGCGGAATTCGCTCGGTTTTTCATAGCTCTTCTTGAGCTTCAGGCGCTTGAACAGGCCATCGTTCTGGATCTTCTTCTTCAGCAGGCGGATGGCCTTTTCGACGTCGTTGTCGACGACGCGGACCTCGAT
This sequence comes from Desulfatibacillum sp., assembly GCA_020725555.1. Taxonomy (GTDB): domain Bacteria; phylum Desulfobacterota; class Desulfobacteria; order Desulfobacterales; family SpSt-501; genus SpSt-501. Next base: position 106,952 of record DYEU01000023.1, on the reverse strand, counting down.
CTCCTTCAACCGTATCCCCCCCATCGTGCCGCCGTCCGCCCCGCGCCTTACGGGACGGGCGGCGGAAAATCGCCGCCGGATGCGTGCAGGGTCGCTTTATAGCCGATGGCCCACGGCTTGACAAGCGAAATTTCTTCCCGGCTCGCCCGCGGCTTCGGTCGGCTTGACTTGGGCCGACCCATCGTCCATACTCCGGCGCCGTCCCACCGCCCCGCGGGCGATGCCCCGCAGCTTCCAATTCAGCCGAACAAAGGAGGTCTCCATGCGTCTGATTCTGCTCGGCGGGCCGGGCGCCGGAAAAGGAACCCAGGCCAACTACATCAAGGAGCGCTACCGCATCCCGCAGATTTCGACCGGCGACATGCTGCGGGCGGCCGTGAAGGCCGGAACCGAGCTCGGCCGCAAGGCCAAGGGCTTCATGGATGCCGGGCAGCTCGTCCCCGACGAGGTGATCATCGGCCTGGTCAAGGAGCGGATCCAGGAGCCGGACTGCCGGCAGGGGTTCCTCTTCGACGGGTTCCCCCGCACGATCCCCCAGGCCGACGCCCTCAAGGCCGCGGGGGTGCGCCTCGACGCCGTCGTGGACATCGACGTGCCCGACGAGGAGATCATTCGCCGCATGAGCGGCCGGAGGGTTCACCTGGCGAGCGGCCGCACCTACCACGTCCTCTTCAACCCGCCCAGGGTGGAAGGCAAAGACGACGTGACGGGGGAACCGCTGGTGCAGCGCGACGACGACAAGGAGGAGACCGTCCGCAAGCGCCTGGAGGTCTACCACAGCCAGACCGAGCCCCTGGTCGACTACTACCGCAAGTGGGAGGCGAGCGGCGATCCCCAGGCACCGCGCTACGTGCGCGTTCACGGGATCGGCAAGGTGGAGGAGATCCGCGACCGGATCTTCGCCGCACTCGACGGCCTGAAGCGCTGACGGGCTAAGCTTCCTTGCGGGCGATCGCCCGCGCGACGGCGAGCGCCTCCTGCCGCGAGAGCCCGGGGCGGAGGAGGCGCTCGAGGGCGATCTCGTCGAGGATCCGGCCCACGAGGCGGGAGGGGGGGATCCCGAGCTCGCGTTGCAGCTCGTCGCCGCGGAGAAGCGGCGGCCGCCGGCGTTCGGCAAGAACCCCTTCGCGGAAGTCCGAAAGCAGACGAAAGGCCGCCTTGTGCAAACCCGGCGCGGCCTCGGGGTGCTCGGCTTCCTTCAGGGCAAGCGCAAGGAAGACCGCCCCGGGGAGCACCGGGGCCGCCTCCCTCAGGAACGCGTACCGCTCGCGCGGCGAGGTCGCGGGAAAACGGGCCAGGAGTTCGCCTGCGGCGGGGGCAAGGCGCGAAAGCCCATCCAGGATCGCGGCGTCCTTGCGGGAGAGGCGAAGCCGCGCCGCGGCCGCGGCGGCTTCGGCCTCACCGCGGAGCAGGGCCGCGAGCTTGAGCCGGATCAGCTCTCCGGCGGGGAGCTCGGCCACGGCTTTCCCCCCCGGCGGGTCGAGAAGGCCGCCATCCTCTTCCAGGAGGGCTTCGAGCCGGGCGAGCGTCCGCAGGCGGCTCTCCGCCGCGGCCGCGGCGGAAGATCCGACCGCCCCCAGCATTCCCGGAAGCAACCCCGCGGCCGCGCAGGCGGCGACCCGGGGGTGCGAGCGGCGGCAGGCGAGCAGGCCATAGAGCTCCTCGCGCACCCGCTCGCCCGCGGGCTGCGAGAGAAGGGCCGCGCGGGCGGCGATCGCCGCCTGCGTTTCCGGGGCGATCGTGAAGTCGAGCTGGGCCGCGAGGCGATACGCCCTGAGCAACCGGAGCGGGTCGTGCTCGAAGGCCTCCGGGGAGACGGCGGCGAGCCTTCTCCCCGCGAGATCGCGCATCCCCCCGGCGGGATCGATCAGCCGCCCGCCCGAGGCCTCGAGCGCGAGCGCGTTGACGGTGAAGTCCCTGCGCCGCAGGTCCTCCTCGATGCGTTCCCCCGCGGCCTTCAGGACATCGACCGTCGTTTGGCCGGCGGCCACGCGGTAGACGGCGAAGGGGGCCTTGCCGATCAGGACCGGACGGCCCCCGAGGGCCCGGGCGATCCCTTCCGCAAGCGGCCGGGCCTCGCCCAGGGTGACGAGATCGAAATCGTGGGGGGTGCGCCCCAGCAGGAGGTCGCGCACGCAGCCGCCGACGAGGAAGACCCCTTCCGCCGCGGGAAGCCAGGGGGGGCGAAACGAGGAGGGGATCGCGGGCATCATGGGGGGGTGGGCTCCGGCGGGTTTGAGGCTCGCGGCGCGGGATTCGCAAGGGCCCCCGGGGAGTTCCCGCGCCGGCCTGCATGAAATTTGCGGGTCTTTGCCCTTGACACCGGCTTCGTTTTCCGTTAATTTTTCCATATTCACAACGACCGCGCAACCCGCCGGTTCGTGAAAAGAGATTTACTTCTGAAATCCGAATCATCCTCCTGGACAACCGACCTCGACCCTATCCAGCAGCCGCCGCATCAGGTTCGTCGGTTGAGACAGTCCTGAATTCAGGAGCCCGCCCCCGCGCGGAAAAGGACGTCCGGTTGGATCCCAAGCGCTCGACGGACGCGCAAGCTCCCCGGGTAGCCCTTCGCGTCCCCGGGCGGGGAAGGGTGCCGCACACGAATCGCGCCGCCGCCGGCATGCCGCCGGGGGAAGAAACCGAGAGGGAGCCACGACCGATCCGGAGCGCTCCAGGCGGTGAGGGCCGGGAAGAACCGCATGCAAGGGGAAACGGTGGAATGAACATCGCAGAGCTGAAACAGAAAAAGATCAACGAGCTGATGCAGATGGCGAAGGAGTTCGGCATCGAGGGCGCATCCAACATGCGCAAGCAGGAGCTCATGTTCGCCCTGCTCCAGGGGCAGATCGAGAAGAACGGGCAGATCTACGGCGAGGGGACCCTGGAAATCCTGCCGGACGGTTTCGGGTTCCTGCGCTCCCCGGCCTCGAACTACCTCCCCGGCCCGGACGACATCTACGTCTCGCCCTCCCAGATCCGCCGTTTCAACCTGCGCACCGGGGACACGATTTCGGGCCAGATCCGGCAGCCGAAGGATTCGGAGCGCTACTTCGCCCTGCTCAAGGTGGAGGCGATCAACTACGAAGACCCCGACGCGGCCCGCGACAAGATCCTCTTCGACAACCTCACGCCGCTCTACCCGATGCGCAAGATGAACCTCGAGACCGACCCGGAGAACTACTCCACCCGGATCCTCGATCTCATGGTGCCCATCGGGTTCGGCCAGCGCTGCCTGATCGTCTCCCCGCCGCGCTCCGGCAAGACCATGCTGCTGCAGGCGATCGCCAACGCGATCATCAAGAGCCACAAGGACGTCGTGCCCTTCGTGCTGCTGATCGACGAGCGGCCGGAGGAGGTGACCGACATGGAGCGCACGGTCGACGCCGAGGTCATCAGCTCGACCTTCGACGAGCCGGCCGAGCGCCACGTGCAGGTCGCGGAGATGGTGATCGAAAAGGCCAAGCGCCTCGTCGAGCACAAAAAAGACGTCGTCATCCTGCTCGACAGCATCACGCGGCTTGCCCGCGCCCACAACGCGGTGGTCCCGCCGAGCGGCAAGATCCTCTCGGGCGGTGTCGATTCGAACGCCCTGCAGCGGCCCAAACGCTTCTTCGGCGCCGCGCGCAACATCGAGGAGGGCGGCAGCCTGACGATCATCGCCACGGCCCTGATCGACACCGGAAGCCGCATGGACGAGGTGATTTTCGAGGAGTTCAAGGGCACGGGCAACGCCGAAATCCAGCTCGACCGCAAGCTCGCCGACAAGCGGGTCTTCCCGGCGATCGACATCAAGCGCTCCGGAACGCGGAAAGAAGAGCTCCTCCTGCCCGAGGACGTGCTCAACCGCGTCTGGATCCTGAGAAAACTCCTCACCACGCTCAACACCGTCGACAGCATGGAATTTCTGCTTGAAAAAATGAAGGGAACGCGCAACAATCGCGAATTTCTGAATTCCATGAACGCCTGAGGCGGGGCGTTCCCATCCCGGAAAGGGCCCGAACCATGAAAGAGAAGATTCACCCCCAATACCACCCGGACGTGAAGATCCGCTGCGCCTGCGGCAACGTGATCGAGGCGGGATCCACCAAGGCGAGCATCACGGTGGAGATCTGCTCGAGCTGCCACCCCTTCTTCACCGGCAAGCAGAAGCTCGTGGACACGGCCGGCCGCATCGAGCGCTTCCGCAAGAAGTACGAAAAATTCCAGTCCCCGCCCAAGAACGCCTAGATTCCGCCGCCCCCCTGAAGCGGGGCCCGGCACCCGCCGGCGCCCCGCAGGACATCCCTCTCGAACCCGTTCGACCCCCGCCGGCGGGCCCGCGCCGCCGCGGGCGGGAAACCGACCATGCTGGAGAAACTGCAAGGGGTTGAAGCCCGCTACCTCGAGCTGGAACGCAGGCTGAGCGACCCGGCCTTTCTCGCGGACCGCGAGGCCTACGCGAAAGCGGTGCGCGAGCACGCGGACATCGGCCGCATCGTGGGCGCCTTCCGCGCCTTCCGGGAGACCGAGACGCGCCTGGCCGAGGCGCGGGCGCTCGCCGAGGACGGCGACCCCGAGATCCGGGCCCTGGCGCGCGAGGAGGTCGCGGCGCTGACCGCCCGCCGCGGCGAGCTCGAGCAGGAACTGCGCCGCATGCTCCTGCCCCGGGACCCCAACGACGAGAAGAACGTGATCCTCGAGATCCGCGCCGGGACCGGCGGGGAGGAGGCCGCGCTCTTCGCGGGCGACCTCTTCCGGATGTACAGCCGCTACGCGGAGGACCGCGGCTGGAAGGTGGACGTCCTTTCCGCCCACGCGACGGGGGTCGGCGGGTTCAAGGAAATCATCGCCCGGCTGCAGGGCCGCGGCGCCTACAGCCTGCTCAAGTACGAAAGCGGCATCCACCGCGTGCAGCGCGTGCCGATCACCGAAACCCAGGGGCGCATCCACACCTCGGCCGTCACCGTGGCCGTCTTGCCGGAGGCCGACGAGGTCGACGTCGCCATCGACCCCGCGGAGCTGCGGATCGACGTCTTCCGCTCCGGCGGCCCCGGCGGCCAGAGCGTCAACACCACGGACTCCGCCGTGCGGGTCACCCACCTGCCCACGGGCCTGGTGGTCATCTGCCAGGACGAGAAGTCCCAGCTCAAGAACAAGAACAAGGCGCTCAAGGTGCTGCGCTCCCGGCTGCTCGACCTCAAGATCCAGGAGCAGGAGCGGCGGCGCGCCGAGGAGCGCAAGAACCAGGTGGGCACCGGCGACCGCAGCGGCCGCATCCGCACCTACAACTTCCCCCAGAACCGCGTGACCGACCACCGCATCGGGCTGACCCTCTACCGGCTGGAGAGCATCCTGGAAGGGGCGATCCAGGAGCTGATCGACGCCCTGGTCGTTCATTTCCAGGCCCAGGCCCTGCAGCATGCCGACGCCGCCCCCCCCGCCTGACCCCCGGGACAACAGCGCGGCCGCCCGACTCCGCGAAGCCGCCCGCCGGCTCGCCGCCCACGGGATCGACAGCCCGCGGTCGACGGCCGAGATCCTGCTCGCCTTCGTCCTGGGCTGCCCGCGCGGCGAGCTCTTCCGGCACCTCGGGCGCGCGCTCTCGCCCCAGGAGGAGGCCGCGTTCCAGGGGCTGCTCGCGCGCCGGCTCGGCCGCGAGCCGACCGCCTACCTGACCGGCAGGCGCGGGTTCTGGACCCTGGATCTCGAGGTCACCCCCGAGGTCCTCATCCCGCGGCCCGAAACCGAGCGCCTGGTCGAGGCCGCCCTCGAGGTCATCGGCCGGGCTCCGGCGGGATGCGCCCTCCGGGTCCTCGACCTCGGCTGCGGCTCGGGGGCCGTCGTGATCGCGCTCGCCTGCGAGGCCCCCGGCCACCGCTACTTCGCCGGCGACCGCTCCGCCGCCGCGGTGCGGCTCGCCCGGCGCAACGCGGCCGGCCACGGCTGCAGGGGGCGGATCCGCTTCTTCGTCGCCGACTGGGCTGCGGCCCTGCGGCCCGGGGCGGCCCCCTTCGACCTGATCGTCTCCAACCCGCCCTACATCCCCAGCGGCCGGATCGAGACCCTGCAGCCCGAGATCGCACGCTTCGAGCCGCGGGCGGCCCTCGACGGGGGGGAGGACGGGCTCGACGCCTACCGCGCGATCCTGGGCGGCGTATGGGGGCTTCTCGCGCCGGGGGGCGTCCTGCTGCTCGAAATCGGCCACGACCAGCGCCCCGCCCTCGAGCGGCTGATCGCCGCGGCGGGGCTTCCGGCGCAGGTGAGCTGCCTTCCGGACCTCTCCGGCCGGGACCGGGTGCTGCGAGTCCTAAAAAAAGATCTTGCCAGAAAGACGACCGATCGATTATAAGCAGGAGTTTACGAAATCACGGCGTTTTTCATCCCACACGCCGCCCCTTCCTGCCTCCCGGTGCCCCGCCGCCGCGGGGTGGAGGCATGCCCGAGGGCGGCGGAGGAAACCAACCGAAAGGAGATCCGCATGGCCTACGTGACGATGAAGGAGCTGCTCGAAGCCGGCGTGCACTTCGGGCACCAGACCAAACGCTGGAACCCGAAGATGAAGCCCTACATCTTCGGCGCGCGCAACGGGATCTACATCATCGACCTGCAGAAGACCGTCAAGATGTTCAAGACGGCCTACGACTTCGTGGTGGACACGGTGGCCAACGGCCAATCGCTGCTGTTCGTGGGGACCAAGAAGCAGGCCAAGGAGGCGATCTACGAAGAGGCCAACCGCTGCGAGATGTTCTACGTGCACAACCGCTGGCTGGGCGGCATGCTCACCAACTTCCAGACCATCCGCAAGAGCATCGAGCGGCTGAACTACCTCAACACCATCCACAACGACGGCGCGATCAACCTGTTTCCCAAGAAAGAGCGCATGAAGCTCTCCAAGGAGCGCGAGAAGCTCGACGGGAACCTCGGCGGCATCCGCAACATGGACCGCCTGCCGGGGGCGATGTTCGTGATCGACCCCAAAAACGAGGAGATCGCCGTCCACGAGGGGCGGCGCCTGAAGATCCCCATCGTCGCCGTGGTGGACACGAACTGCGACCCCGACCTGATCGATTACCCCATCCCGGGCAACGACGACGCCATCCGCGCCATCCGCCTGATGACCTCGCGCATGGCCGACGCCTGCATCGAGGGCCGCCGGCGGTGGCAGGAGAAGCTCCAGGCCGAGGCCGACAAGGCGCCGCAGGAAGAGGCGCCCCCGCGCCTCGCCGTGGCCGCGGACCTCAAGCCCGGCGAGCGCAAGATCATCTCCGAGGGCGACGGCGGGCCGGTGATCGAGGTGATCCGCCGGGCACCCGGCGAGGTGCCGCCGCCGGCCGAAGGGGCCGGCTTGGACGCGGAAGAGACCGCGGTGGAGGAACGATGACGGAGATCAGCGCGAAACTGGTCAAGGAGCTCCGGGAGAAGACCGGGGCCGGGATGATGGACTGCAAGGAGGCGCTCGCCGCCGCCGGCGGGGATCTCGCGCGGGCGGTCGAGGTGCTGCGCAAGAAGGGGCTCGCGACCGCCCAGAAACGGGCGGGCCGGGCGACCGGGGAGGGGACGATCGCCGCCTACATTCACCACGGCGGCAAGCTCGGGGTTCTCGTGGAGGTCGACTGCGAGACCGATTTCGTCGCCAAGAACGAGCAGTTTCAGGAATTCGCCCGCAACCTCGCGATGCACATCGCCGCCGCCAACCCCCTCGGGGTGCGGCCGGAGGACATCCCCCCCGAGGTCGTCGCCAAGGAGCGTGAAATCTACGCCGCCCAGGCGAAGGAGACCGGCAAGCCCGACAAGGTGATCGAAAAGATCGTCGAGGGCAAGCTCAAGAAGTTCTACGAAGACAACTGCCTCCTGCAGCAGCGCTACGTCCGCAACCCCGACCTCACGATCGCCGATTGCTTGAACGAGCTCATCGCCAAGATCGGCGAGAACATCACCGTCCGGCGTTTCGTCCGCATGCAGGTGGGGGATTGAGCGTGGAGCAGCCTCGCTACCGGCGGGTCATCGTCAAGATCAGCGGCGAAGCCCTGATGGGGGACCAGGAATTCGGCATCCACCCCGAGATGATCCGCTTCGTCGCCGAGGAGCTGCGCGGCATCGTGCGGCTGGGGGTGCAGACCGCCGTCGTCGTCGGCGGCGGGAACATCTTCCGCGGCATCGCCGCGAGCTCCTACGGGATGGACCGGACCTCGGCCGACCACATGGGCATGCTGGCGACGGTGATCAACAGCCTGGCGCTCCAGGACGCGCTCGAAAAGAAAGGCGTGCCGACCCGGGTCCAGACCGCCATCGGCATGCACCAGGTGGCCGAGCCCTACATCCTGAGGCGGGCCATCCGGCACCTGGAGAAGGGGCGGGTCGTGATCTTCGCCGCCGGGACCGGCAACCCCTACTTCACCACCGACACGGCCGCCGTGCTGCGGGGCCAGGAGATCCATGCCGAAATCCTGCTCAAGGCGACCAAGGTGGAGGGGGTCTACGACCGCGATCCGGCCGCCCACCCCGATGCGCGGCTTTTGCCGTCGGTGAGCTTCATGGAGGTGCTGGAGCGGCAGCTGAAAATCATGGACATGACGGCCATCTCGCTCGCCATGGACAACGAGCTGCCGCTCGCCGTCTTCCGGCTGAAGACGCCGGGGAACATCCGCCGGGTCGTCTGCGGCGAAGAGGTCGGGACCCGCATCCACCCCTGAGGACCGGGAGGGAGAACGCAAGCCATGATCGAAGACATCCAGCGCGAGACGCGGCAGGGCATGGAGAAGGCGATCGAGGATCTCAAGCGCGACCTGAAGCGCGTGCGCACGGGGCGGGCCTCGCTTTCGCTGCTCGACGGGGTCAAGGTCGACTACTACGGCAGCCTGACGCCGCTGCAGCAGCTCGCCACCCTCGCCGTGCCCGAAAGCCGCCTGATCACCATCCAACCCTGGGACGCCTCGGTCATCAAGGAGATCGAGAAGGCGATCCTCAAGGCCGACCTGGGCCTCACGCCGACCAGCGACGGCAAGATCATGCGCATCGCCGTCCCCCCGCTCACCGAGCAGCGCCGCAAGGAGCTCGTCAAGCTCGTCAACAAGATCTGCGAGGAGCACAAGGTCTCGATCCGCAACATCCGCCGCGAGGCGAACGAACGGATCAAGGCGCTCAAGAAAGACGGCGGGATCTCCGAGGACGAGGCCTTCAAGGCGCAGGAGAAGATCCAGAAGATGACCGACGAGCACATCGAGCTCGTCGATCGCTGCTTCAAGGAAAAAGAGAAAGAGATCCTTGAGTTCTGAGACCGCCTCCCGCGCCCTGGAGCCCCCCCCCGCCCCCGCCCTGCCCGTCCATGTCGCGATCATCATGGACGGAAACGGCCGCTGGGCGAGCCGGCGGCTGATGTCGCGCGTCACGGGGCACGAAAAGGGCGCGGAGACCGTGCGCATGGTGGTGCGCGCCTGCCGCGAGCTGGGCATCGCCCACCTCACGCTCTACGCCTTCTCCACGGAAAACTGGCAGCGGCCCGCATCCGAGGTGAACGCGCTGATGGGGCTGCTGCGCCGGTTCATCGACCAGGAGCGCGCCGAGCTCGTGCGCAACGGCATCCGCCTGCATCCCATCGGCAGGCTCGAGCGGCTGCCGGACGACGTGCGCGAGGCGCTCGGCCGTGTCGTGGACGAAACCCGCGATAACGCGGGCCTCCGGCTCCACCTCGCCCTGAGCTACGGCGGCCGGGACGAGATCGCGCGCGCGGCACGGCGGATCGCCGAGGCGGTACAGGCCGGGAGGATGCGGCCCGAGAAGATCGACGAAGCGGCCCTCGCGGCCGCGCTCGACACCGCGGGGGTCCCCGACCCGGACCTTTTGATCCGCACCGGCGGCGAACTGCGGGTCAGCAACTTCCTGTTGTGGCAGATCGCCTACACGGAGATCTTCGTCACCCCCACCCTCTGGCCCGATTTCAGCCGCCGCGAGTTCGAAGCCATCCTTGCCGACTTCGGCCGCCGCGAGCGGCGCTTCGGGCATCTCTAGCGGGAGGCAACGGTGCAGGATCCGGACCCGAGGGCCGGGAAGTGGCAGGCGGCGGACCACGGCCGCCGCTGGGTCACCGCGCTCGTCGCGCTGGCGGTGCTGGTCGCCTGCGTCGCCGCCGGCGGGGTCGCCTTTTCCGCCCTCGGCCTGCTCGGCGCCCTGGGTTGCCTGAGGGAATTCCAGAAACTCGCCCGCGCACCCGACGGCCGCGGCGAGGCGGGCGAACTGGCGTGGGTCGGCTATGCCGCGGCCGTCGCCCTCGTTCTCGTCGCCCACGCGGGCGCGTGGGCGGCCCTGCCCGCCGTTATGGCCCTCCACCTCGTCTGCTGCGGGGCGCTCGGCCTCAGGCGCTTTCCCGCCGACCGTCTCGTGCTGGCCGGGGTCGCGCGGCAGGTCCTCGGGCTCGTCTACTGCGCGCTGCCGATCGCGCTCTTCATCGCCCTGCGTTCCATGCCCGAGGGGGTGGCCTGGGTGCTGCTCACCTGCGCCGTGGTGTTCGCCGGGGACTCGGCCGCCTTTTACGTCGGCACCCTCCGGGGCCGGCACAAGCTCGCGCCGGCGATCAGCCCCGGCAAGACCGTGGAAGGGGCGATCGCCGGCCTTGCGGCGAGCCTCCTCACGGGGGCGCTGGGGGCGGCCGGATTCCTGTCGGGGCTCTCCGCCGCCGGGGGCGCGGCCTTCGGGCTGCTGGTCGGGCTCGCGGGGCAGGCGGGGGATCTGTTCGAGTCCTGCTGGAAACGGGCGGCGGGGGTCAAGGACTCGGGATCGCTGCTCCCGGGGCACGGCGGGTTTCTCGACCGCTTGGATGCCCTCTTGTTCGCCGCCCCGGTCGCCTTCGGGCTGCGCCTCGGGCTCGGCCCGCCCTGAGGGCAGGACCCCGCGCGGCGGAAGCTTCCCCTCGGTCGCCGATGAAACGGCTCTCCATCCTTGGATCGACGGGATCGATCGGGCAGGGCGCCCTGCGGATCGTCGCCCGCTTTCCCGAGCGTTTCGCCGTCAAGGCCCTCGCCGCGCACCGGCGGCTCGAGGTGCTCGCCGACCAGATCCGCCGCTTCCGGCCGGAGGCGGTCGTGGTCGCCGACGCCCGGGCCGCCCGCGATCTGGCCGCGAGCCTTCCACCGGCGTCGCGGCCGGAGATCCTCTGCGGGGAGGAGGGCTACCGCCGGGCGGCTTCCTGGCCCTCGGCGGACCTCACGTTGAATGCCATCGTGGGCGCCGCGGGGCTTTTGCCCACGCTGGCCGCGGTCGAGGCGGGCAAGACCGTCGCGATCGCCAACAAGGAGACCCTGGTCATGGCCGGCGGGCTCGTCACCCGGCGGGCCGCCGCCTGCGGGGCATCGCTGTTGCCGGTCGACAGCGAGCACAGCGCCGTCTTCCAGTGCCTGGAAGGCCGCTCCCCCGCGGAGCTGGAGCGGATCCTGCTCACCGCCTCGGGCGGCCCCTTCCTCGAGCGCCCCGTCGAGACCCTGGCGGAGGTCACCCCCGAGGAGGCGCTGCGCCACCCGAACTGGTCCATGGGCGCCAAGATCACCGTGGACTCGGCGACCCTGATGAACAAGGGGCTCGAGGTGATCGAGGCCATGCGGCTCTTTTCCGTCCCCCCCGAGCGGATCGAGGTCGTCGTCCACCCGCAGAGCATCGTGCACTCGATGGTCGCCCTCCGGGACGGGACGGTGCTCGCCCAGATGGGCGTTCCCGACATGGCCGCGGCCATCGGCTACGCGCTCTCTTACCCCGAGCGGCTGCCGCTCGGTCAGGAGCTGCCCGCGTTCGCCGCAGGGCTCACGCTTTCCTTCCGCGCGCCGGACCCGGTCCGCTTCCCGTGTCTCGCACTCGCCCTCGAGGCCGCCCGGGCCGGCGGGACCGCCCCGGCCGCGCTGAACGCCGCCAACGAGGAGGCGGTGGGGGCGTTCCTGGAACGGCGGATCGGCTTCGGGGACATCCCGCGGGTCGTCGCCCACGCCCTCCGGCGGCACGCCGCGGAAGCCGAGGAGTCCCTGGAGGCGGTGCTCGAAGCCGACCGGGAGGCGCGCGCCGCGGCGCGGGAATGGATCGTCCGAAACCGGGCTTGACCGCGGCGCGGCCCGGACCCTATAGATCCGCAAGCGGCCCTCTTGAGGCCCGAGAGCGGGGAACGTCATGGGACACAGCGTCTTTGCCTTTCTGATCGTACTGGGCATCCTCATCTTTTTCCACGAGTTCGGCCATTTCTTCATCGCGCGGCTCTTCGGCGTCGGGGTCGAGAAATTCTCCCTGGGCTTCGGCCCGCGGCTTTTCGGCAAAAAGATCGGCCTGACCGATTACCGGCTCTCGCTGCTGCCGCTCGGCGGGTACGTGAAGATGGTGGGCGAGGAGCCCGACGAGGAGCTCCCCCCGGAGCAGATCCCGCTCTCCTTCACCCACAAGCCCGTGCTGCAGCGGATGCTGATCGTCTTCGCCGGGCCCTTTTTCAACATCCTGCTCGCGATCCTGATCTTCTGGGGGATCGCCCTGGCCGCGGGGGTCACGGTTCTCCAACCCGTGATCGGCGCGGTGAAGGAGCCTTCGCCGGCCCAGCGCGCGGGGTTTCTCCCCGGCGACCGCGTGGTGGCGATCGACGGGGTTCCCGTGGAGGGCTGGGAGGCGATGGCCGACCGCATCCACGCCAGCCTCGGCCGCGAGATCGCGGTTACCGTCGAGCGGGACGGGGAGCGGTTCGTGCTGCGCGTGGCGCCCGAGCCGGCGGTGACCCGCAACCTCCTCGGCGAGGAGGCGCCGCGCTACATCATCGGCATCGGCAGCGCGGGCGCGGTCGAAACCCGCCCGCTCGGGTTCTTCGAGGCGGCCTCCGAGAGCCTGCGGCAGACCGCGGGCATCGTGGGCCTCATGGTCCGCATCGTGGCCAAGCTGCTCACGGGCGGCATTTCCGTGGACACCGTCGGCGGCCCGCTCATGATCGCCCAGATGGCGGGCGATCAGGCGCGCGCGGGGATCGCGAGCCTCTTCCAGTTCATCGCCGTCATCAGCGTGAACCTCGCCGTCATCAACCTGCTGCCGATCCCGGTGCTCGACGGCGGCCATCTCCTGTTCTTCGCCATCGAGGCCGTGCGCGGCCGGCCGGTCCGGCTCAAGGTGCGCGAGATCGCCCAGCAGGTGGGCATGGTGCTTCTCATCATGCTCATGATCCTCGTCTTCTACAACGACATCACCCGGCTGTTCTTCAGCTCCTGAAAGGGGTCGCCCCATGCCCGCCCGACTGGAGATCGCCCTGCAGCCCGCCCTGGTCGACGCCGAGGGCGAGGCCCTGCGGCGCAAGGCGCGCGAGTACTTCGGGATCGAAACGCGGCGGATCCGCACGGTGCAGATCCTCATGCTCGATGCGGCGCTCGACGCGGAGGAGCTCGAGCGCATCCGGCGGGAGATCTTCACCAACCCCGTGACCCAGCGCTCCGCCTGGGGAACCCTCGATCTGCCGGCGGATTGGGTGCTGTGGGTGGGGCTCCGGCCCGGGGTGCGCGACAACGCGGGCGCCACGGCGATCGAGGCGATCGAGGACCTCCTCGGCCGCGCCCTCGCGCCCGGCGAGGCGGCCTACACCTCGAAGCGCTACTGCATCGAGGCCCCGCAGGCCTCGCGCCGCGAACTGGAGCGGATCGCCGCCGAGCTCCTGGCCAACGACCTGATCCAGCAGTGGCGCCTCTGGTCCGCCGCGGAGTGGGACCCGCGGGAGGGGATCGGTTGGGTGCTCCCCAAGGTGAGGCTCGACCGGCGCCCGCGGGTCACCCCGATCCCCGTCGCCGCGGACGAGGAGCTCTTGCGGATCAGCCGCGAACGGGGCCTGGCGCTCCACCCCCGCGACATTCCCGTCATCCGCGCCTACTTCCAGGACCCGCGCGTCCGGCAGGCGCGCCGGGCCGTCGGGCTCGGCGACCCGACGGACGTCGAGCTCGAGTACGTCTCCCAGGCGCGAAGCGACCACTGCAACCACAACACCTTCCGCGGCCGGTTCCATTACCGCGAGGCGGGGGCCGAGGCGGTCGAGACGATCGACAACCTCTTTGCGACCTTCATCGAAGAGCCCACCCTCGCGATCGCCCGCCAAAAACCCTGGGTCGTCTCCGTCCTCTGGGACAACGCCGGGGCGGGGCGCCTGGACGAGGGCCACCACTACGTCATCACCGGCGAGACGCACAATTCGCCCTCGAACATGGAGGCCTACGGCGGGGCGATCACGGGCATCGTGGGGGTCTACCGCGATCCCCTCGGCACCGGCCGCGGGGCGAAGCTCATCCTGGGCGGCTGGGGGTTCTGCGTGGGTCCGAGGGACTATGCCGGCCCCTTGCGGCCGCGCCTCCACCCCCGGCGCCTGCTGGACGGGGTCGTCGAAGGCGTGCGCGACGGCGGCAACAAAAGCGGCATCCCCACCGTCTTCGGCCAGCTCCTCTTCGACCCGGGCTACATGGGCAAATGCCTGGTCTTCGTGACCGCCGTCGGCATCATGCCGGCCCGCGTCGCGGGGGAGCCCTCCGAGCAGAAGACGACCACCGCCGGGGACCTGATCGTCATGTGCGGCGGCCGGGTGGGCAAGGACGGCATCCACGGGGTGACGGCCTCCTCGGAGGTCTTCTCCGAGCACACCCCGGCCGGGCACGTGCAGATCGGGGATCCCTACACCCAGAAGAAGATGCACGACTTTCTCCTTGCGGCGCGCGACGAGGGGCTCATCCGCTTCATCACCGACAACGGCGGCGGGGGGCTCTCCTCGTCGATCGGGGAGTCGGCCCGGTTCTCCGGTGGCGCCGAGGTCGCCCTCGAGAAGGTCCCTCTCAAATACGAGGGGCTCGACCCCTGGGAGATCTGGGTCTCGGAATCCCAGGAGCGGATGACCGTCGCGGTGCGGCCCGAGGACGTCTCCCGCTTCCTGGAACTCTCGCGCCTCCACGGGGTCGAGAGCACGGTCATCGGGCGCTACACCAACAGCGGCAAGCTCCACCTCACCTACGCGGGCGAGACCTGCGCCTTCGTCGATCTCGACCTGCTCCGGGCCGGGTTCCCGCAATGGGAGTTCGAGGCGGAGTGGATCCCGCCCGAGCGGCGCGGCCTGACGGAGCCGGTCCTGGGGGAGCCCGGGGACTGCACGCGGCTGCTGCTCGATCTGCTCTCGAGCCCGAACCTCGCCTCGACGGAGTGGATCGCGCGGCAGTACGACCACGAGGTGCAAGGGGGCAGCGTCCTCAAGCCGCTCCTCGGCGTCGGCCGGGACGTGCCGGCCGACGCCGCCGTTCTCCGGCCGCTTCTCTCCTCCCGCAGGGGGCTCGCCTACGCCCAGGCGATCCTGCCCTTCTATTCGCGCATCGACGCCTACGCGATGACCGCCTGCACGATCGACGAGGCCTTCCGCCGCGTGCTCGCCGTGGGCGGGGACCCCGATCACGTGGGCGGGGTCGACAACTTCTGCTGGCCGAGCGTTCAATACGACCCGGTCCTGAACCCCGACGGCCGGTTCAAGGCCGCCCAGCTCGTGCGCGCCTGCCGCGCCCTCAAGGAGACCTGCCTCGCCTACGGGATCCCGCTGCTTTCCGGCAAGGACAGCATGTACGTCGACGGCCACCTCCCCGGAAGCTACGGGGAGACCCACAAGGTCTCCGCCCTGGAGACGATCCAGTTTTCGACGATCTCGCTGGTCGAGGACGTGCGGCGCTGCGTCAGCCCCGAGATCAAGGTCGCGGGCGACCTGCTGTTCGCGGCCGGGCTGACCCGCGACGAGCTGGGCGGCTCCGAATACTACCGCCATCTCGGCTACACCGGTTTGAAGGTCCCGCAGGTGCGCTGTGCCGATTTTCTCCCCCTCTACCGGGCGATCGCGGCGCTGGTCCGCGAGGAGCAACTCGCCTCGCTCCACGGCGTCTACCGCGGGGGGCTTGCCGTCCACCTCGCGCTGATCGCCGTCGCCGGGGGGCTCGGGTTGCGCGTGGACGCGCGCCGGGTTCCGGCCGAGGGGGTCCGGCGCCTGGACACGCTTCTCTTCTCGGAGTCGGCCGGCCGCTTCCTCTTCACCGCGGATCCGGCGCGGCGGCCGGACATCGAGGCGCGGCTGCAGGGGTTCCCCGTCTGTTGCATCGGCGAGGTCGTTTCCGATCCCCGGCTCGAAATCCTCGGCCTGGACGGCCGGGTCGCGCTCGCGGCGAACCTGGAGGAGCTGGCCGCCGCCTGGAAACGGCCTTTCGGCCATCTCGCCCAAGGGGGGGTGGGGGAGCGATGAAGCCCAAGGTCCGCGTTCTTCTTCCCGCAGGCTACGGCCTCAACTGCGACGCCGAGACGATCTACGCCTTCGAGCGCGCCGGCGCCGCCGTGCACCGCGTGCCCATGAACCTTCTCTTCCGGGGGGAGGTGGCCCTGGGGGATCACCAGATCCTGGTGCTGATGGGGGGCTTCGGCTGGGGGGACGACCACGGCGCCGGGGTCATCCAGGCGGTGCGCTTCCGCACCCACCTGGGGGAGGAGCTCGAGGCCTTCATCGAGCGCGGCGGCCTGGTCATCGGGATCTGCAACGGCTTTCAGGCGCTGGTCAACCTGGGGCTGCTGCCGGGGTTCGACGGCGACTACCGCACGCGCTCGGTTGCGCTTCTGCCCAACGACTGCGGGATGTTCCGGGATCAGTGGGTGCGGCTCGTCGTCGATCCCGGCTCCCCCTGCGTGTTCACCCGCGGGCTGGAGGCGGCGGAGCTCCCCGTGCGCCACGGGGAGGGCAAGTTCTACGCCGCCCCGGAGGTGATCGCCAGGCTGCGGGCGCGGCGGCAGATCGTCCTGCGCTACGCCCTGCCGGAGGGCAGCCCCGCGGGCGGCCGTTTCCCGGACAACCCCAACGGGTCGGTCGAGGACATCGCCGGCATCTGCGATGCGACCGGCCGCATCTTCGGCCTCATGCCGCACCCCGAGGCCTTCAACGACTGGACGAATCACCCCGACTGGCCGCGGCTGAAGGAACACGCGCGCCGCGCCGGGAGGCCCTTCGGCACTGAGCCGCCGGTGGGCCTGCGCATCTTCGAAAACGCCGTTCGCCACTTCCAAGGGTCCTAAAAAACCCCATCCCGCAAGACAGCCCCGGGAAAAGCCTCCCGCGGGCCGAAGCCACTCTCGGCGTGCAGCCCGCTCCCCGGCCGTGACCGCGAGGGGAAAACGATCGCCGGGGTCTCCGAGTACAAGCGCGCAATTTCCGTTTCCTCCCTGTAATTGCGGACCCGCGAAAACCGTCGGCTCAAGGCCGGAGGCCGCAAATTTTTTCAACCCCCTTGAAGAGACTTTAAGGTTCGTGGCCGTTCGCGGAAGCGCGCGCCGCTTTCCCGCGCCCCGGCCGGGGAGGGCGCTCTTCCCCGGCCGGGGCCGGCGGGTTTTCGCTCGAATTCATCGGGTTAGATACTTCGGTCGCTCCGGCCGGAGGCCGCCCGGCGGCCATCCCGAACCGTTCCTCCACCCGGCGTGGCACGGCTTTTGTAGAACCGCTCCCGGAGTTTCCACAAGGAGCCGATGCCATGCGACGGGAATCGGGATTCAGCGCTTTCGAGGTGGCCGTCACCCTGGCCGTGGTCGCTCTGCTCGCCTCGGTCAGCATGCCCTCGTTTTTGCGCTGGCTGCAAGTGCACCGGCTGCGCGGGGCGGCGATCAACCTGACGTCGGATTTGGAGATGGCCAAGGTGCGCTCGATCCGCGAGGGGGCCGCCGTCACCGTCGTTTTCGCCGAAAACGAGTACACCCTGTTTCTGGACAACGGCGCCGGGGGCGGGGAGGCGGGGGACGGGATCCGCAACGGCGCAGAACCCCTGGTCCTTTACCGCCAGCTCCCCGCGGGGGTCCGGATCGTGCTTGCGGAGATGACGCTGCCCGACCAGCGGCTCAGTTTCGACAGCCGGGGGCTCGCCCCGGCGTTGACCTCGGCGGGGTCGATCCCGCTCGTCAACGGCACCGGCGAGCGCCGCATCCGGGTGAACCGGCTGGGGAACATCCGCAGCCTATAGGAGGAGAGCGCGAGATGGTTTTGCGTTTTCACGACGCGCGCGGGTTTTCCTTCATCGAACTCCTGATTGCCATGGGCATCCTCTCGCTCGGGATGCTCGCCGCGGTGTCGATGCATTTCGGATCGGCCAGAAACAACACCAAGGGCAACCTCTACACCCAGGCGAACATGCTGGCCAAGGCGCAGCTCGAGGACCTGAAGAACCGGGAGGTCGCCGCGCTCGCCGCCGGAGGGCCCTATGCCGACCCCAACAACCCGGTCGACGCCGAGGGCCGCTCGGGCGGCATCTTCACCCGCACCTGGACCATCGAGACCCTGGGCGATGGCGCGCGGCGCATCACGGTGCGGGTGGAGTGGACGCGGCTCGGCCGGCAGGCGAGTGTCGTGGTCTCGTCCAACACCCAAGGGAACGGCGTATGAGACGCAGGGCAAAACGGCCGGTGCACGGCGCGGGCCGGAGGGCGCTCGGCCCGCAGGGCGGTTTCTCCATGGTGGAGATGCTTCTTGTGCTCGCCGCGCTCTCGATTCTCTTCGGGGCGATCTACACGGGCTTCGAGCGCCTGAACCGCTCCTACACGGCTGAAAACGTGAAGGCGGCGACCCAGCAGAGCGCGCGCATCGGGGTCGAGATGATGGTGCAGGACATCCGGCTTGCGGGCCTTGACCCGCTGGGGAGCGCGGGCGCCGGCATCGTGGAGGCGACCCCCACCCGGCTGCGGTTCACCGCCGACATGAACAACGACGGGCTGCTCGACGGTCCTTTCGAAAACGTCACCTACGCCCTGAACGGCACGCGGCTCGAGCAGACCAGCCATCTGGGGACCGAGGTGCTGCTCGAGGACGTGAGCCAGATGCAGTTCGCCTACCTCGACGCGACCGGGGCGGCGATCCCGGAGGCCGAGCTCGCCGCGCGGCGGGCCGACATCCGCGCCGTCGAGATCACCCTGACCGTCAACCGGCCAGCCGGCCGCAACCCGGCCGTTTCGCGCACCTACGCCACACGGGTGCGCTGCCGCAACCTCTAAGGGAGGGAAACCCGGCGATGTGCGGTAGACCCCTCGATATCCTGAGAGACGAGCGGGGCTTCATCCTCGGGGCCTCGATTCTCATTTCGGCCGTGCTCCTGCTCGCGGGGGTGCTTGCGCTGTGGACCTCGACGACCGAGATGCACGTCGTGCGCAACGAAGGGGATCTCACGCGCGAGTTCTACGCCTCGGAGGCGGCCGTCATCGACGCCCTCGAGAATTACGACCGCGGCACGACCGGCAAGGGGGAGGCCGGCGCGACGCACTGGCTGACCGACCAGTTCCTGCTCGACGGGCCGCTGGCCGCCAATTACCGCTTCTTTGCCCTCGACGCCCAGAGCCGGCCGATCGCCGAAGTCCGGGTGCGCTGCATCACCGATGCCGCGGTCGCCATCGATTTCGACGAGGACGGGCAGGCGGGGCCGGCCGAGACCGCGGCGAACGACCTGCCGCGGCAGCGGCACATTTCCGCCCCGCCGCCGGGCTCGGGCTTCAGCCTCAAGTATTTCGAGATCCGCCGCTACGGGATCACGGCGACCTCGCTCACGGGGAACACGCGCGTCCAGGTGGGCGCCTACAAGGTGTTCAACAAGTACCAATGAGCGCGCGGGGGCCTTCCCGCGACATGAAACCAAAGGAGACTCCGGCATGAGCCGCAGGCTGTTGATGGGGGTGATGGTCGTTCTCGGGCTGGCGGGGATCCTCCGCGCCGACGACACCGAGATCTACGGCACGGTGACCAACCCGGACATCGAGCCGAACGTCCTCATCATCTTCGACAACTCGGGCAGCATGGACGAGGCCGACGTCCCCGGGGTCCCCTACGACCCGAACCAGACCTACAGCTGCGCAAGCTGCACCTACACGCGGAACGCCGTCTACTACCGCCGCTACAACTCCTCCACCGGGACCTACTGGTGGGATCTTTTCGCGTCAAACGTCGGCAGCCTCGGCTGCTCCACCCTCCGGGAGGCGCTCCTCGAGCAGGGCTACGCCGAGGGCTACATCCGCAGGAGCTCGCCCTTCAACTGCGGCGGAAGCACCAAGCGCTACCTCCGCCTGGGAAACTACCTGAACTACATCGCGACCGGGATCGGCCCCTACCTGCGCCGGATCGACGTCGCCAAGCAGGTCGTCTCCGACCTGATTGCGACGACCGACAACGTACGCTTCGGCCTGATGATCTTCAACTACGAGCAGGGCGGGCGGCTGCGGATCCCGGTGAAAAGCGTAAACGACCCGGCCCACCGCAGCGCGCTCTTAAACGCGGTGAACGAACTCACTCCCTCGACCTGGACGCCGCTTGCCGAGACCCTCGCCGAGGCGGGCCTCTACTACGCGGGCATGCCGAGCTGGTTCAACACGAGCGAGTTCCCCGCCGGGTCCTATTCCGGCGGGCGCTACGTCTCGCCCATGCTCGAGCGCTGCCAGAAGAACTACATCATCCTCATGACCGACGGCGAGCCCACCAAGGACCGGGACAGCCGGCTCTGGTCGGCCCCCTACATCAACGGCGATTTCATCGGGACCTCGACCCCCGCAAACGACCCGGCGAAATTCGACTATCCTTACGACGGGTCGGGTTATCTCGAGGACGTGGCCCGCTATCTCTATGAAAACGACTGCAACCCCGCGATGGGCGACGGGACCGCCTTCGACAAGCAGAACATCACGACCTTCACCATCGGCTTACGCATCGAGCAGGCGCTGCTGCAGCGCACGGCCGCGGCCGGCGGCGGCTCCTACTACACGGCCGAGAACTACTCGACGCTGCGCGAGGCCTTCTTCCAGATCATGTCGAGCATCATCGAGAAGAACGCCTGCTACGTCGCCCCGGTCGTCCCCATCAGCCGCATGAACCGCGTCTTCGCCGGCGACAAGATCTACCTCGGCTTCTTCAAGCCGCAGCAGAGCGGCCGCTGGATCGGAAACATCAAGCGCTACAAGCTCGAGCCCGACGGGGCGCTGATCGACGCCAAGGGCGACCCGGTTACGACCCCCGAGGGGCTGATCAAGGACAACGCGCTCTCCTGGTGGACGGTTCTTGGAAACGACGGCCCGGCGGTCGAAAGGGGCGGGGCGGCCGAGGCCTTGAGTCTCCAGATCGAGTCGACGGAGCCGCGGCGGGTCTACACCTGGACGGGGACGAACCCGCTGCTCACCGATTCCTCGAACGCTTTCGTCACTGCCAACACGGCGATCACCAACGCCATGCTGGGGGTCGCCGACGCCGCCGCCCGCGACCAGCTCTTCGATACGGTGCGCAACGGCGTCTTCGGCGACGTCATCCACTCCGAGCCCGCGATCGTCCACTACCCCGACAAGACCGTGATCTATGTCGGCGCAAACGACGGCATGCTCCACGCGATCGACGACGACACGGGGCAGGAACTCTGGAGCTTCATCCCGCCTGAGCACCTCGGGCGGCTCACGCGCCTCTCCGACGCCGACCACGACTATTTCGTCGACGGCTCGCCCGCGGTGTACGGCGGGGATGCGCAGAAGATCCTCGTGATCGGCTCGCGGCGCGGCGGGGAGGCCTATGTCGCCCTCGATGTCACCGATTACGCCGCCCCGCGTTTCCTGTACAGCCTGGGCGTGGACGCTCTCGGGCCTTCACCCACGAATTACGAGCGGCTGGGCCAGTCCTGGAGCCGGCCCGACCGCGTCACCGTGTCGACCGGCGCCGAGGCCGTCACCACGCCAGACGGGGTCGAGGTGACCGTGACCCCCGCGGACGTCTTTCTCATCGCCGGGGGCTACGACACGAACCAGGACCAGGCCGCCCCCGACCCCGAGGACACCGTGGGCCGCGGCATCTTCGCCGTGAACCGGGCGACCGGGCAGGTGCTTTCTTCCCTCAAGGTGACCCCGGCCACGCACCCCGCGCTCGGCCTCACCCATTCCGTCGTCGACGTCGCGGGCTTCGACCACGACGGCGACGGGATCACCAGCCGCATCTATTTCGGCGACCTCGGCGGAAACCTCTTCGGCGTAAAGGACGACGAGGTGCAGAGCTTCACCGTGGGCACGCGGCAGATCGCCCGCAGCATCGCCGACGGCTCCTGGAGCGCGAAGAAGATCTTCCAGGCCCCGCTCGTGAACGGCAGGCGGCTCAAGATCCTCTACGCCCCGGACGCGGTGGCCGAGAAATACCCGCCCGGCATCCACGGCGAGTACGTCTTCTTCGGCACCGGGGACCGCGAGCGGCCGAGCGAAACCCAGGTGGTCAATCGCTTCTACGCCGTGAAAAACGACTGGACCCTGACCGCGCCGCTCACCGAGGCCGACCTGGTCGACGTGACCGACAACCTCGTCCAGCTCGGCACGGCCGAGGAAAAGGCCCAGGTCAAGGCGCTGCTCCAGAACCGGAAAGGCTGGTTCATCCGCCTCGAAAACGCGGGCGAGAAGGTCGTCTCCTCGCCGCGGGTCTACGGCGGGGTCGTCTACTTCACCACCTACACGCCTTCGCAAGACTCGGGCGTCAACCCGAACGACCCCTGCGCCGCTTCCACCGTGCGCGGGGTCGCGCGCCTTTACGCCGTGAATTATTTGGACGGGAGCGCCGTGCACGATTTCAGCGCGACCCCGGAGACCGACCGCGCCGGCAATGCCGTGGCCTTGGGGAAGCTCGACCGGTCGCTGGCGATCGGGACGGCGATCCCCTCGGCGCCGGTGATCGCCATTCTCGCCGGCGGGGCGAGGCTGTTCATCGGCGTCGAGAGCGGCATCGTGAGCCTGCCCACGGTCGCCTCCCAGGACATGATCCGCTATTACTGGAAGCAGATCTTCTGACGCGAAGGAGAAGGGCCATGACCTTGCGCCCCCTGCCGCTTGCCGCCATCGTGACCGCGGCCCTCCTGGCCGCTTTCTCAGGGACGCAAGCCGCGACCCCCGCCCCCGGGGCGGGGGAGGCTTCCCCCGCCGCCGTCGTCGAGCAGCTCGACCCCGAGGAGTGCGCCCCCATCGAGATCGTCGGGGTCGTCATGGAAGCGGACCCCGAGCGCGGGGTGATCGTCGTCGCCGAGCGCGAGATCCGGGGCTTGAACGCCTGGGTCGGGGGCAGGGCGCTCAAGACACAGTACCTCGACGAGGCCGGGAAACCGCGGCCGCGGGCATTTTTCCGCAAGGGCGAGACGGTGGCCGTGGAGGGCTTCCGTCACCCCGAGGGCTTCGTCGCCGCCACGCGGCTGCAGAAACTGGAGAAGAGGCCCCCGCAACCCCGGGCTTCCTTCCAGCCCGTCGAGGAGGCGCGCCGCAAGTCGCCGCGCCGCCCTCCCGCGGCCGGGGCCGCTGGCACGCCCGCCCGCTGAGCCCCCCTTTTATTAAATCGCTTAAGAGCGCATTAAACCTTGTGAGGCTCTCCGGTCCGGAGAGACCCGCGGCGCCGGAGGCGCGCCGGGATGCCGAGAATAGAATTCAAATATGAAATCAGTAGGTTAAAAAAATCGGCCCGTGTTCCGGCGCTCTCCCCGTGAGCGCCTCGGAAGGTATGCGGCGCTGGCACATGCTTTGCTTGATCTATCCGGCAGCCCCGAGGCCGCTCGAGGGTTCGTGGAGGGATCGATGCTCAAAGGGCAGAAGGGGTTCAGCCTCCAGGAGTTGATGGTGATCATCGGGATCATCGCCCTGCTCTGCGCCATGGCGCTCCCGGCGGTGATCGGCTGGGTCCCGAAATACAAGATCGGATCGGCCGCCCGCGAGGTTCTCGGCGCCCTGGAGCTCGCGCGGCACACGGCCGTCAAGCGCAACGCGGCCGTCACCGTGGAGATCGACTACGCCCAGGAGACGCTTCGGGTTGCGGCCGCCGGGGAGCCGGTGCGCGCGGTGCGGATGCCCGCCGGCGTGGACCTGCGCGAGCCCGGCCAGGGCTCGCTCGGGACCGCGGTCCTGTTCAACAACCAGGGCCTTCCGAACAAGGCCGGCCGGGTGGTGATCGGCCGCAGCGGCGGCGCCGACCTCGAGCGCAGCGTCCGCCTGGGGGCCGGCGGGACGGTTCGCATCGAATGAGGCGCGAAAGTCAAGCGATGGCGAACCCGAGAAGCGACTGCCGCGGATTCACGTTGGTCGAGCTGATGGTGACCCTCGCCGTCTCCTCGCTTGCGCTCGCCGGGATCTACGGCGCATACAAGGCGCAGCTCGAGTCCCACGTGACCCAGAACATCGTGGTCGATACCCAGCAGAACCTGCGCAACGCCTTTTACATCCTGCAGCGCTCCCTGCGCATGGCCGGGTTCGACCCAACCCTGCACCTGCGTTCCGCCGAGGGGGCGGACGGAAAGCGCCGCCGCGGGTTCTTCGGCCGCTTCACCGAGCTCTGCGAGGACGGGCGGGTCACCGGGGCCTGCGCCGCGGGCTACCCCCAGGCCCAGACCGGCCAGACGGCGATCGCCTTCACGAGCAACGAGACGGCCTCCCGTTACAACGGCGTTCAGTGCCGCAACCCCTCCGCCGAGGCGGTGCCGCAATACCCGGCGAACGACCTGAGCTGCATTCAGCTCGAGGCCCTCGACAGCGAGCTTGTGGCCTTCCGGCTGCATGAGGGGCTCCTGCAGCGCTGGGGCGGCCAGTCCGGCTGGCAGGCGATCGCCGAAAACATCGAGTCGCTCGCCTTCGAGTACCTCGACGACGACCTCCAGCCGCTCACGCTTCCCGAGGACCCCGGGGATGAGGACGCCTGGAGGGTCTTCAACGAGAACCTGCGCACGGTCGGGATCACCATCCGGGCCCGGCCGGTCGCCGATCACGGAAGTCCCCTCGTGAACGCCCGGAAATCCGATTTCCAGAAACCGCGGACCTTCACCGCCCAGGTGCGCATCCGCAATCTGGGCATCCGATAGGACGGCGTCATGAACAGCCGGCGGCAAATCGGCCCTTCAACCCCCCGGCCGGAACCTTCGGCGGGGTTCACGCTGCTCGAGGTCATGGTCGCGCTGGCGATCTTTTCCGTGGGGCTGCTCGCCATCTTCAGCATGCACGTCTCGTCGCTGCGGACGAACACGGTGGCCCGGGGGGTGACCGAAAACGTGACCGCGGCCGCGGCCAAGGCCGAGCAATTGCTTGCCCTCGCCTACGACGACCCCCAGCTCGACGCCGGGCTGCATGAACCGGGACCGGAAGAGGACGGGATCGACAACAACCTGGACGGCCGGATCGACGAGGACGGGGAACGGGGGCACCTCAACCTGCGCTGGGTCGTGCAGCAAGACTGCCTCGGGGTCGATTTCCAGGGCCACAAGTGCGTGCGCTTGGAAGTGACCTCGGTCGTGAACGCCTCGCGGACCCGGGACATCCGCATCAATTTCATCAAGACCGAAAGGCTGTAGGCCAAGAACGGGGGGGCAGGGCGATGACCCAGGCAGGGCGGATCCTCGGCAACCAGAAAGGCTCGGTCATCGTGGTGGCGATGATCATGCTGGTGCTTCTCACCCTGATCGGGATCTCCAGCTCGCGCACGAGCACGACCGAGGTGCAGATCGCCACCCACAACCAGAACTACCAAGTGGAGTTCTACCTCGCCGATTCAGGCTGGCGGCAGGGGGCCCTGTGGCTGGAAAACCGGGGCTCCCCGCCCGACTGGGTGAACGACGC
The DNA here is from genome assembly GCA_020725555.1 of Desulfatibacillum sp. GTDB lineage: Bacteria > Desulfobacterota > Desulfobacteria > Desulfobacterales > SpSt-501 > SpSt-501. The sequence continues at coordinate 81,353 of DYEU01000023.1, read as the reverse complement.
GGCCGGCGATCTCACGGTGAAAAACTTCGGCTCCGGCACGCAGCCGGTCGGCGATGGCGGCGAACTGGCCGCCGTCAGCCCGGACAACAATTTCCTCAGCAGCTACGGCATCCCGTACTGGTACCGCGTGGACTATCTGGACCCGGCGGCCCTGAGCGGGGCCTCCAGCTTCGCCGAGGGGAACGAAAAGGGATTCGAGCGCTTTTATTACGAGATCCTCTCCAACGCGAACACGACCCAGCAGATCGAGGTCCGGGTGTCCAAGATCTTCAAGGTCGGATACAACTGAGGCGGCGCTCTTCCCGCGAAGATCCGAGGCGCCCTTCCCGGACGGGCCGGGGAGGGCGCCTCGCGTAGGAGAGGCCTTGGCCGGAGGGGGGGCGCCGCAGCGGGCTTCTTTTCGACCGGCGGACGAAGGGCCCTTTGGGGGCCGTGCCCTGTAGCCTTCGCGAGCCGCCTAACGGGCGGCCGCCGCCATGGGGGTGCGCACGCGGCCTCCGGCGTGGAACTCCTTGGTCGAATCGGTGACCAGCACCGTCGCCGTTTCCTCCTCGACATGCAGGACGAGGAGCTCGCCGTAGTCCTGGGCCGGGCCGGCTGTCTTCCGCGCCGCCGTGGATCCTTGGGCGATCTCGATCGGCTCGTAGACGGCGTAGATCTGGCCGGCCTGGAGCCCGTGGCGTCGGCCGCGGTCGATGAAGGCGAAGTTCGTCTCGGCGAACATGCCATGCTCTTCCTCGGCGCGGATGAGGGTTCCGTCGATCCCGGGTGCGGCGGCGAGGATCGGGATGCGATGGGGACGCTTTTCGTAGGGCATCAGCTTGTCGCCGGCGCGCACCGGCCGGTAGGACTTGAGCAGCCGGGCGGTGGCGTGTTCGGGCCCAAGCTCGAGGATCTCGGCAACCCCGCAAAGCAGGTGCTGGGTGCCGAGCAGCCGGCTCTTGTCGGGGGTGTAGACCGGCTCGAAGGTGCGGTACACCGTCATCCGGCTTCCGGGGGCGAGGGCCGATGAGCCCGCCGGCTTCACGAACAGGAGCTCCCCCTCGCTCAGGAGCCTCCGGGCTTCGTCTCGGCCGCGGAGGATCACCCCCCGTGGGGCGACGGGCTCCTTGCGGATGAAGCCCACCTGGTCGGCGGTGGCGAGATAGTAGTGGATCCCCGCGGACTCTTCGCCCGCGGCGGCGGGGGAGGAGGGTTGCCTTGCGGGGGAGGTCACGCGCGCGAGCTTCAGTTTCTGCCCCGGGTAGATGAGATGCGGGTTGGCGATGATGCGGCTGTTTTCCTGCCAGAGCTCCGGCCAGACCCAGGGGGCGCGCGCGAAACGCTGCGAGAGCCCCCAGAGCGTGTCGCCCGGCTGGACCGTGTAATACCAGCCGTTCTCGGTTTCCTGAAGCGGCCCCTCGGCGGCCGCCGTGGCCGCAAGGCCGATTCCCGTCAGGATCGCCAGGAACCCCGCAACCAACGCCTTTCCCCCCCGTTTCGCCCACGATTTCATGGCCTTTTCTCCGTCCCTCGTTGAATTGGGTGCACCGCCGGCGCCGCAATCGCTCCGGTTCGGCTGAACAGGGAAGAAAAGCAAAAAATGTGCCCTCAACGCCCTAAAGCCGGCCTTCCACCCCTGGCCCAGGAATTGTACAACCCATCGAATTGGTTATTTTTTTTTGGATCGCGGACGCCGGGGGGAGGCGGGGCGGCGGGGAAAAAAAGACCCCGGTGACAACAACCCGTCACCGGGGTCCAGCGACCGTCAACGAATCCGGCCTGCAGGCCGAATTACATCATGCCGCCCATGCCGCCCATGCCGCCGCCGCCCGGCATCGGCGTTTCGGATTTCTCTTCGGGCTTTTCGGCGATCATCGCCTCGGTGGTCAGCATCAGGCCGGCGACCGAGGCCGCGTTCTGCAGCGCAAGGCGCACGACCTTGGTGGGATCGATGACGCCTGCGGCGATCAGGTCCTCGTACTCGTTTTTCTCCGCGTTGTAGCCGAAGGAGCCTTTTTCGGCCTTGACCCGCTCGATCACGACCGAGCCCTCGAAGCCTGCGTTGTTGGCGATCTGGCGCAGCGGCTCCTCGATCGCCCGGGCGACGACCTTGACGCCGAGTTTCTGGTCGGCCTTCACCTTGAGCTTTTCCAGGCCTTCCAGGCAGCGCACCAGGGCGACACCGCCGCCCGGCACGATGCCTTCCTCGACCGCGGCCCGCGTGGCGTTCAGCGCATCCTCGACGCGCGCCTTTTTCTCTTTCATCTCGGTATCGGTCGCCGCGCCCACGTTGATCACGGCCACCCCGCCGATCAGCTTGGCGAGCCGCTCCTGGAGTTTTTCACGGTCGTAGTCGGAGGTGGTCTCCTCGATCTGGGCCCGGATCTGTTTCACGCGGCCCTCGAGCGCCTGGCGGGAGCCGGCGCCGTCGACGATGGTCGTGTTGTCCTTGTCGACGTTGACGCGCTTGGCCCGGCCCAGGTCCTGGATGGTCACGTTCTCCAGCTTGATGCCGAGATCTTCGGAAACCACCTGGCCGCCGGTCAGGATGGCGATGTCTTCCAGGATCGCCTTGCGGCGGTCGCCGAAACCGGGGGCCTTGACCGCGCAGACCTGGAGCGTGCCGCGCAGCTTGTTCACGACCAGGGTCGCCAGCGCCTCGCCTTCGACGTCCTCGGCGATGATCAGCAGCGGCTTGCCCATCTTGGCGACCTTCTCCAGGATGGGCAGCAGATCCTTCATGCTGCTCAGCTTTTTCTCGTTGATCAGGATCAGGGGGTTGTCGAGGGAGCAGACCATCTTTTCGGGGTCGGTGATGAAGTAGGGCGAGAGGTAGCCCCGGTCGAACTGCATGCCTTCCACCACCTCGAGGGTCGTGTCCATGCCCTTGGCTTCCTCGACCGTGATCACGCCCTCCTTGCCGACCTTGTTCATCGCCTCGGCGATGATGTTGCCGATGGTCTCGTCGTTGTTGGCGGAGATGGTCCCGACCTGGGCGATCTCCCGCTGGTCTTTCGTCGGCTTGCTGAGCGCCTTGAGATCCTTGACGATCTGCTCCACGGCCTTGTCGATGCCGCGCTTGATGGCCATGGGGTTGTTGCCGGCGGCGACGAGCTTTTGCCCCTCCTCGTAGATCGCGCGGGCGAGCACGGTGGCGGTCGTCGTGCCGTCGCCGGCCATGTCGCTCGTCTTGCTGGCGACCTCCTTGACCATCTGGGCGCCCATGTTCTCGAACTTGTCCTCCAGTTCGATCTCCTTGGCCACGGTCACCCCGTCCTTGGTGACGGTGGGCGATCCCCAGCTCTTGTCGATGACCACGTTGCGGCCCCTGGGCCCCAGGGTGACGACCACCGCGTCGGCCAGGGCGCGCACCCCGTTCAACATCGACTCGCGGGCTTTCATGCTGTACTTGATCATTTTGGCGGCCATGATCTGCTTCCTCCTTATTCAATGATTCCGAGAATGTCGTCTTCACGCAGGATGAGGTACTCTTCGCCCGAGATCTTGATCTCCGTGCCCGAGTACTTGCCGAACAGGATGCGATCCCCCGCCTTGACCTCGAGCGGGATCCGCTTGCCGTCCTCCCCGATTTTCCCGTCGCCGACGGCGACCACCTTGCCCTCGGCGGGCTTTTCCTTGGCGGTGTCCGGGATGATGATGCCGCCCTTGGTGGTCTTTTCCTCCTCGACCCTCTGCACCAGAATCCGGTCATGCAACGGCTTCACTTTCATGCGGTGATCTCCTTTGCTTGAAGTTCTCGAAGCGCTTGCGGTTTCAAGGCCGGCCCCGGCAGGCGGGCCCGCTTGCCGGCCGCGTCAACAGGTGCTGCAGCGAACCACCCCCTATGATACAAAACAAAGAATTTTCGGAAGGTTATGCATCCATCCCGCGGCGCGCAACGCATCCCTCCCCGATCGTCGTCCATCCAAGGTCCGGGGGGAGTCCCGCTTGCGCGGGTTCAGCCGATGTCAGGATTCGGAAGCGGCCGAGGTGGTGCTTTTCTTCTTGGAATCGCCGGAGTCCGACCCGGCGGAATCGCTTTTCGCGGACGAGGAACCCCGGGACGTGCGGGCGTAATCCGTCACGTACCAGCCGGAGCCCTTGAGATGAAACGTGCTCTGGGAGATCAGTTTGTGCATTTTGCCGGAGCACTGGCGGCAGCGGGTCAGGGGTTTGTCGGAGAACTTCTGAAAAACCTCTTCCACGGCACCGCACTGTTCACATTCGTACTCGTAGATCGGCATGCCGGTTCGCCTCCCTCCACATGGTGGTCGATCTCAAGTTTGCGCGCAAATATAAACATGCGGCCGCCCCTGTCAAGCAGGGGCGCCCACGCGATCCCAGGCCGTTCTCCAGTCGGCGTAGAACTCGAGAACCTCGCGCATTCCCTCGAGCCTGAGGTCGCGCAGGATGGCGTGGGTGAGTTCGTGGACGCGCCTTTCCTCGGCCAGGCGCTCCTCGGAGGAAGCCTCGAACCCCTGCTGGAAGCGGCTGAAGCGCACGACGTGGATCAGCTCGTGGACCAGGATGTAGAGCAGAAACGGCAGCAGCCTGAGGCCCGGCCGCCGCTCGAGCGCCTCCAGGATGGCCGGGTCCTGCAGGCAGATCTTGTAGAAATCGAAGCCGGCCGAGCCGAGCTCGGTGCGCTTCGGGCGTGCCTGGTAGCGGATGATCTGCGCAAACGGGCCGTCCACCCGCTCGGCGGGCTCGAGGTCGCCGTAGGTGCGGACGTCGTAGCGCGGGCGCTGCCAGCGACTGGTGGTCATCTTGTAGTGGTTGCCGACCAGCTCCTCGGCCATGACCACGGCCTGGTCCACAAGCGGCATCTGCTCGGGGCGGAAGAGACGCTCGCCGGGCGGGGGGGAGGGCGGAGCGGCCTCGGGGCCGCCTTCGGCCTTCACGGCGCCTCCTCCTGCCGGGAAAGAAGCCCGAGGATCACTTCGTGCAGACGCCGGAGGTCCTCGGCCGAATTGGCGCGGAAGGTGACGCCCATGCCGCGGTGGACCACCCGTTCCTCGGGGACGGCGGCGTTCGACCAGGCGACGGCGGCGTTCAAGGCGAGAGGCGCCGCGTGGGGCGGGAAGATCGTGAGGCGCAGCTCGCACCCCGCGGCGGGCGGCGCGGAGACGACGACGAAGGCGCCTCCCAGGCTGATGTCCCTCAGGCGCGCGGCGCGGCTCACCCCGGCCTCCTCGATTTCGGTCTGCCAGGAGACGGCCACGCGGGGATGGCGGCGCTTTTCCTCCCAGCTCGGCGGGACCGGACTCGCCGCGCCGGCTACCGCGAGGTGCACGGGGCGTTCGCGGCGGCGGCTGCCGCGCAGAAAACGGAGCAGCACGATCAGCGTGAAGGCGGCCGCGCCGAAGGCGACACCGATCCCGACCAGGGTCGAAAACGAGCTCATGGGCGTTCTTATAGGACAGGCCGTCCTGGAATTCCAGGGGTTGAAAAAAAAAGGTGGACAGAAACCCGCCGCTGCGGTAGAAAACCCGCTCGTCGATCGCCTGCGGCTCAAACGAGGGGAGGTGAGGAGTTGGGCAGCGTCATCAAGAAGCGGCGCAAGAAAATGCGCAAGCACAAGCACAAAAAGCTTCTCGCCCGCACGCGCCACCAACGGCGGAGCAAATAACCCCCGGAAGAGGAATTTCAAAAGAACAAAGGCGGCCGTTTCCCCCGCGGGAAACGGCCGCCTTTTTCTTCCGCCCTAAAGGGGCTCAGCGCGCGGGGCGGCCGGTCTTGAACAGGCGCATCAGGTCCGACTGGGTGGACAGGATCGCCGAGCTCTGCTTGTCGAGGACCTCGGCGTAGAGCTCGAGGGTTTCCAGGAAGCTGTAGAATTCCGGGTCCTGGCCGTAGACGGCGGCGTAGATTCGGGTCGCCTCGCTGTCGGCCTTGCCCTTGATCTCCTCGGCGATACGGTAGGCTTCCGAGGAGATGCGCTGCAGGTCGCGGTCTTTCTGCCCCAGGATCTTCTGGGCCTCGCCGCGCCCCTCGGAGCGGAACTTCTCCGCGATCTGCTTGCGCTCGGCGATCATGCGGTCGTAGACCGATTTGCGCACCTCTTCCACGTAGTTGATGCTCTTGATCTTCACGTCCACCAACTCGATGCCGAACTGGTTGAGCTTGGGTTGGGCCTCCTCGAGAATCCCCTGGGTGATCTTTTCCCGGCCGACCGTGATCTGGTAGAGCGACTGGGGCTTTTTCTCCTGGTCCTCGAGCCCTTCCTCGGAGACGTCGAGCTCCCGGTTCGAGCGCCGCACGGCGTCGATCAGCCGGTGCGAGGTGATGAAGTTGCGCACCGCGGGGTCGATGATGTCGTTCAAGCGGTTGATGGCGTTGAAGCGGTTGTTCACCGTCTGGAAGAATTTGACCGGGTCCACGATGCGCCAGCGGGCGAAGGCGTCCACCCAGATGAAGGTCTTGTCCAGCGTGGGGATCTGGCCCGGGTCCCCGTCCCAGTCGAGGATGTTCTTGTTGAAGACGTGCACCTTCTGGATGAAGGGCAGCTTCACCTTGAGCCCCGGTTCGGTGATCGCCTCCCCCGTGATCCGCCCGAACTGGGTGATGACCACCTGCTCGGTTTCGGAGACGACGAAGAAGGCATCCCAGGCCACGGCCGCGACCAGCAGCACGACGACGATCAGCGAGGACTTGAGTTTCATTTTTCCTTCCCCGGCATGGGCGGCATGAGGTTGAGCAGCGGCAGCGCGCTTTTCTGATCCGGATCGACGATGTAAATCGGCCCCATGTTCCGCACCACGCTCCGCATCTTCTCGAGGTAGAGCCGGCGCTCGGTCACGTCCTTGGCCTTGCGGTATTCCTCGTAGATCTGGCGGAAGCGGGCGACATCGCCCTGGGCGCGGTTGACGCGGTTCAAGGCGTAGCCTTCGGCCTCGCGGATGGTGCGTTCGGCCGAGCCGCGCGCCGCAGGGATCGCCTTGTTGTATTCCTCGTTCGCCTGGTAGATCAGCTGCTCCTTTTCCTGGGTCGCCTGGTTCACCTCGTTGAACGAGGGCTGTACCGGAAGCGGCACGTTGGTGCGCTTGAGCTCGATGGTGACGATGTGGATGCCGGTCTCGGCCTGGTCGAGCTCACGCTGGAGGAGGTCGCGGGCCTCGTTGGCGATTTCGCTGCGCTTGCTGATCACCTCGTTGATGCTGCGGTCGCCGACCACAAGCCGCATCACCGCCTCGGACATGTCGGTCAGCAGCCGGCGGACGTTGGCGACCTTGAAGAGGTAGTTGTAGGGGTCCTTGACGCGGAACTGCACGATCCAGGGGACCAGGGCGACGTTCAGATCCCCCGTGAGCATCAGGGTGACGTTGGCCGGCTCGGCGCCGGGACGCGTCCGCGGCCGGAAGGTCTCCTCGCCGGGGCCTCCGCCGAACTCCTCGGTCTGCACCCGCTTCACGTTGACCTTGGTCACCGTGTCGATGCCGAAGGGGAGCTTGAAATTCAGGCCCGGCTGGGTCGTCTCGATGTAGCGGCCGAAGCGCTGCACGACGCCGACCTCATCCTGGTTGACGGTGTAGAACGAGGAAAAGACGGCGGCGGCGAGGACGAGGAGCAGGATGGCCGTCGGCCCGCCGGGGAGGCGGAATTTCTTGAGCTGGTTCAGCGCCTGGCTCATCTGCGGCGGAACACCGCGCGGGCCCTGCTGCTGTTGCTTCAGTTTTTCCCAGTCCCAACTCATGGCGCAAATCCTTTTCTCCGGAAGTGACCGGACAGGCGGCGGGCGTAGCGAAAGAAGACGATCCGTGCGATGCTGACTGAAATGAGGATCCCTCCTGATAAGGTAGGAGCCGGCCCAAGTCAAGCGAAATCGGAGCGCGGCCGCAAGGGCGCCGATTGACGGAGCCTGCCCGCCGCGCCATAATCGGGATGCCATGGACCCTGGGAAACAACCGCCGGCCGGCGCGCAGGCGGTGGGCGAGATCCTTCCCGGCCTAATCCGGCGCCTGCGGCCTTCCGGCGAGGAGGACACGGTGAGGCTTTTGGGCCTCTGGGAGGCCGCGGTCGGGGCCGAGACCGCCCGCCACGCCCGCCCCGCGGCCTTTCGCGGGTCACGGCTCGTGGTGCATGTCTCGAGCTCGAGCTGGCTCCACCACCTCCACCTGCGCCGCGCGGAGCTGATCGAGGCGGTCAACCGCTGCCTTGGGAAACGCGCGATCCGCGAGATCATCCTGCGGATCGGCCCCTGCGGGACATGACGCAAACCACCTGCGATCTCCTCTGCGGCGGCCGGCTGCGGATCAGCCAGCCCCGCCAGGGGTACCGCTTCTCGATCGACGCGGTGATTCTGGCGGGTGCGGTCCGTCCCGCGCCCGGGACACGCATCGTCGACCTCGGGGCCGGCTGCGGCATCGTCGCCCTGCTCATCGCCGCCCGCCGCCCGGGGACGAGCGTGGTGGCGGTCGAGATCCAGGAAGAGCTCGCGCGCCTGGCGCGCGAAAACGCCGCGGCCAACGGCCTCTCCTCCCGGGTCGAGGTCGTCTGCGGCGACCTGCGCCGGCTCGAGCGCCGGGACCTGGGCGGGGCCTTCGACTGGGTCGTCTCCAACCCGCCCTTCCGCCACCGGGGCAGCGGACGCCTCGCGGGCAACGACAGCCGGGCGCTTGCGCGCCACGAAATCAGCGTCGTCCTCGAGGATGTCCTCCAGGCGGCCCGCCGCCTGCTCGATCCCGGAGGGCGCGTGAGCCTCGTCTACGACGCCGGCCGTGCGGCCGATCTGCTCTCCGGGATGCGCGCGGCGGGGCTGGAGCCCAAGCGCCTGCGCGGCGTGCACGGGACCCCGCGCCACGCGGCGCGGCTTTTGCTGGTCGAGGGGATCCGCGGCGGCCGCCCCGGCCTGCGGGTCGAGCCGCCGCTGTTTCTCTTTGCGGCGCCCGGGCGCTACACCCCGGAGGTGCAATCCTTTTTCGATCTCGAGCCCCGTTTCGCCGGGGACCCGGAGGTTGACTTCGAGCACGAAACCCGGTAATTTTCAAAGATTCATGCATTGCTCAGCCGGTTGCGGGGAGAGGTGGCCGAGAGGTTGAAGGCGCCGCTCTCGAAAAGCGGTGTGCCGCTGAAACGGCACCGTGGGTTCGAATCCCACCCTCTCCGCCACACGCCGCCGGCGGCCCGCTCCGAGGACCGGCGGCGGGGCGGGGGGCTTGGTCGACGATGGGTCCGCGGAGAGATGTCCGAGCTGGCCGAAGGAACACGACTGGAAATCGTGTGTGCCGCTTAAAACGGCACCGTGGGTTCGAATCCCACTCTCTCCGCCACTTCCCGCTTCGCTCCCCGTTCACCCCTCCGGAGCCGATCCGCGCCTGACGTCGATGCCGTACCTCGTTCTCGCCCGCAAGTACCGCCCCCGGAGCTTCGCCGACGTCGTCGAGCAGGGCCACGTGACCCAGACCCTGCGCAACGCCCTCTCCTCGGGGCGGGTGGCGCACGCGATGCTCTTCGCCGGACCCCGCGGCACGGGCAAGACCACCATCGCCCGCATCCTGGCCCGCGCCCTGAACTGCGAGGCGGGCCCGGGGCCCGACCCCTGCAACCGCTGCCGCTCCTGCCTCGATCTGCTCGCCGGCCGGGGGGCGGACGTCTACGAAATCGACGGCGCCTCCAACAACAACGTGGACCAGATCCGGGAGCTGCGCGAAAACCTGAAGTACCTCCCGGCGCACAGCCGCTACAAGATCTACATCATCGACGAGGTGCACATGCTGAGCGCCTCGGCCTTCAACGCCCTGTTGAAGACGCTCGAGGAACCCCCAGCGCACGTGCTCTTCTTCTTTGCGACCACCGAGGCGCACAAAATTCCGGCGACGATCCTCTCCCGCTGCCAGCGCTTCGACCTGCGGCGCATCCCCGTCGCCGCGCTGGTCGAGCATCTCGGGTCCGTCTGCCGCTCCGAGGGGGTCCGGGTCGATCCGCAGGGGCTCGAGGCGATCGCCCGGGAGGCCGAGGGCAGCGTGCGCGACGCCCTGAGCCTGCTCGACCAGGTCCTCTCCGGCGGAGAGCCGGAGGTGGGCGCCGAGCAGGTGCTCGAAACCCTGGGCCTCGTCGACCGCCGCCGGCTGCACGAGCTCCTCTCCGCTTGCTTGGCGGGGGAGACCGCGTCTTTTCTCTCCGCCATCGAGGATCTCTACGGGCGGGGACACGACCTCAAGAAACTCTATGCCGAGCTGCTCGCCCTCCTGCGGGACCTCTGGGTGTTGCGCGGCAGCCGGGAGGGCGACCGCCTCGTCGACCGCCTCCCCGCGGAGCGCCGGGAGCTGGAGGCGCTGGCGGCGCGGTTTCCGGAAGAGACGGTGGAAAGCGCCCTCGAGGCCTTCTTTCGCGAGGAGGCCTCCGTGCGGCTCTCCGCAAGCCCGCGGCTCGCCGTGGAGATGGCCTTTTTCCGCTGGCGCCGAAGCCGCGGGGTGCTTTCGATCGAGCGGCTGATGGAACACCTCGAGGCGCTGCGGGCTTCCCTGGCCGGGGACGGGGAGCCGGTGCGCGACGGCGGCGCAAGCGGCCCCGCGCCCGCAACGCCGCCCGCATCCTCCCCGACCGCCCGGCCCGCCGCCCCGCCGGCCCGCGGGATAGAGGCCTGGCAGGAGGTGATCGCACGGCTTGCGGAGGAATTTCCCAGCATGGCCGCCGCCTTGCGGCGCGCCCGGCTCGTCGCCGCCGGCCCCGAACGGGTCGAGATCGACCCGGGGGAAAGCGATTTCCTGCGGCAGAGCCTCGTTCGCGAAAAACCCCTCGCCGCCCTCCGGCGGGTGTGTGCCGAGGTCTTCGGCGGCGCCCCCGAAATCGTGATCGCCGGGGGGGCCTCGCCCGCGCCCGCACCTTCCCGGCCCCGCCGCGACCGGAGGGCGGCGGTGCAGGAAACCATGAACCACCCCCTGATCGCCGAGGCGATTCAGCTCTTCAACGGCCGGCTGATCGACGTCGCCGTGAACCCCGAGGAGGACGCATGAAATCGATGGGCCAGATGCTCCGCGAAGCGCAGAAGCTCCAGGCGCGCATGATCCAGCTGCAGGAGGAGCTCGCGGCGCGCACGGTCGAGGGGACCGCCGGCGGCGGCATGGTCCGGGCCGTCGCCAACGGACGCCAGGAAATCCTCGCGCTGCGCATCGAGCCCGAGGTGGTCGACCCCCAGGACGTGGAGATGCTCCAGGATCTCGTGCTCGCCGCGGTGAACGACGCCCTCGGCCGCGCGCGGGAGATGGCCGCGGCGGAGATGGGCAAACTGACCGGCGGCGTTTCGCTGCCGGGGATGATGTGACCATGGATCCGCATCCGGCGCCTCTCAGGCGGCTGATCACGCTGCTGACCCGCCTTCCCGGGGTGGGGGAGAAAACGGCGGAGCGGCTCGCGCAATACGTCCTCTCGGCCCCGGAGGCCTGGGTCGAGGAGCTCTCCCGCGGGCTGCTCGAGGCCCGGCGCAACGTCCGGCTCTGCACCCGCTGTTTCGGGCTGAGCGCCTCCGAGCTCTGCCCGATCTGCTCCGACCCCGGCCGCGACGCCGCGATCCTCTGCGTGGTCGAGCAGCCCTCCGACCTCGCCGTCCTGGAGCGCTCGGGCGCCTTCCGCGGCCTCTACCACGTGTTGCTCGGGGCCATCTCCCCCCTGAGCGGGGTCGGCCCGGAAAACCTGCGCATCGCGGAGCTGATCGAGCGGGTCGCCGCCGGCGGGGTGCGCGAGGTGGTGATCGCCACCTCGACCGGCGTCGAGGGGGAGGCGACCGCGGCCTATCTCGCCGGCCGGCTGGCCTCGTTTCCGGTGGCCGTGACGCGGATCGCCTCCGGCGTGCCGGTGGGGGGGGATCTCAAGTACGTGGACCCGGTCACCCTGAAAAAAGCCCTGGAGGCGCGCCGTGCCCTGGGATGAGGAAGCCCCCGATCTCTTCGTCTGCCGGCGCTGCGGCGACTGCTGCAAGGGCTACGGCGGGACCGCCGTCGACGAGGACGACATCGCCGCGATCGCCCGCCACCTCAACCGCAGCCCCGGCGAGGTGCGCGCCCGCTACTGCCTGCCCGCGGGCAAGGGCTTTCTCCTCGGCCAGCGGGAAGACGGCTACTGCGTCTTCTGGGACGGCATCTGCCGCATCCACCCGGTCAAGCCGCGCATGTGCCGCCGCTGGCCCTTCATCGAAGGGCTCCTCCGCGACCCGGGCAACTGGCGGGCCATGGCCTCCGTCTGCCCCGGCATGCGCGCCGATGCGCCGCTGGCGCGGGTGCTGAGCGTCACCGCGGCGCGGCTTGAGGCCGAGCGGCGCAAGGCTCTCGCTTGCGCCGGGCCGCCGTCGGACCCATGAGCGACCCCCCTCTTCGCGGAAGCGATGCCCCGCGGCCCGCCGCCGAGGAGGCCCGCGAGGAATGCCGCCGGCTGGAGGGCCTGCTGCGGCAGCGCGAGCGGCAGCTGATCGACATCGAACGCCAGCTCGAGCAGGCCCAGAAGATGGAGACCCTGGGCACCTTGGTGGCCGGCATCGCCCACGAGGTCAACAACCCCCTCAACCTCATCCTCTACAACCTGCCGCTCCTGCGCAAGGCCTGGGCCGATCTCCTGCCGCTTTTGCGCGAGGAGGGCCGCCGCAACCCCGGCCGGCGCTTCGGGGGACTGCCGGCCGCCTTTCTCGAGGAGCGGCTGCCGCAGCTGATCGCCGACATGGAGCTCGCGGCCCAGCGGGTGGCGCGCATCGTGGGCGAGCTCAAGCGCTTTTCGCGCCAGAGCGACCCCGCCGAGCGGGAGCCCCTCGACCTGAACGTGGCCGTGAAAAACGCGCTGCGGCTCTGCCAGAGCACCCTCCACCGCGCCGGCCTCCGGGTGCGCCTGGAGCTTGCGGCCGACCTGCCCGAGATCGAAGCGAACCTCCAGAACCTCGAGCAGATCGTCGTCAACCTCCTGGTCAACGCCGCCCAGGCGATCGAGCACGACCGGGGGGAAATCGAGGTGCGCACCGCCTTTTCGCTGCGGGACGGCTGCGTGCAGGTGCAGGTGGCGGACAACGGGCGCGGCGTCCCCGCGGAACTCGCGGACCGCATCTTTCTCCCCTTCGTGACCGACAAGCAGGCCCAGGGCGGCACGGGGCTCGGCCTCTCGGTCAGCGAACGGCTGGCGCGCGCCCACGGCGGGACGATCGATTTCGAAAACCGCCCCGGCGGTGGGGCGGTTTTCCGCCTGAAGCTGCCCACCCCGATGCAGAAACAGGCGCCGCGCATCCTCGTGGTCGACGACGACCCGCTGGTGCGCCAGATCCTCATCGAGGCCCTCTCGATGCCGCGGCGCTACCTGCTCGAGGAGGCCGCCAACGGCATCGAGGCCCTGATCCGCTTGGGCACCTGGCGGCCCGCGCTGCTCCTGCTCGACGTGTTGATGCCGGAGATGGACGGCCTGGAGGTCTGCCGCCACATCCGCGACGAACCCGCGCTCGCCGGCATGAAGGTTGTCCTCACGACGGGTTTCCCCGGGCACCCCAAGCTCGCCGAGCTCGCCGCGCTCGGCTTCACCCACGTTATTCCCAAGCCCTTCGACCTCCCCGTTCTCCTGGGCAAGGTGCGCGAGTTGCTCGGGCAGTGACCCGGCCGGGTCACGCTTCCGGGGAGAGGAACCCCGCTTTCAGGGCTTCGCGGTTCAGGCGGGCGATGTGCACGATGGAGATCTCCTTGGGGCAGGTCATTTCGCACTCGCGGTGGTTGGAGCAGTTGCCGAAGCCGCAGGCGTCCATGGCGCGGACCATCGCCAGCACGCGGCGCGCGGCCTCGGGGCGGCCCTGGGGCAGCAGGGCGAGGTGGGAGACCTTGGCGCTGGTGAAGAGCATGGCCGAGGCGTTCGGGCAGGCGGCGACGCAGGCCCCGCAGCCGATGCAGGCCGCGGCGTCCATGGCCCGCTCGGCGCGGTCGGGGGGCACGGGAAGCGTGTTCGCCTCGGGCGCGCTGCCGGTGTTCACGGAAACGTACCCGCCGGCCTGGATGAGGCGGTCGAGCGCGCTGCGGTCCACCACCAGGTCCTTGATGACCGGGAAGGCCCGGGCGCGGAAGGGTTCGATCACGATCGTGTCCCCGTCGCGGAAATGGCGCATGTGGAGTTGGCAGAGCGTCGTCCCCCGCAGGTGGCCGTGCGGCCGTCCGTTCACCACCGCACCGCAGGAGCCGCAGATGCCCTCCCGGCAGTCGTGATCGAAGGCGATCGGCTCGCCTCCCTCGAGGATCCGCTTCTCGTTCACCACGTCGAGCATCTCGAGGAAGGACATGTCGGTCGAGACGCCATCGACCGCCACGGTCTCGAAGCGACCCGGATCCGCGGGCCCCTTCTGGCGCCAGATCTTCAGGGTCAGACGGATGGTTTGGCTCACTTGTAGCTCCTTTGCGTCAGGGGCACGTGTTCGAAGCTGAGCGGCTCCACGTGCCGCACGGGGTCGCGGTCCTCGCCCCGGAACTCCCAGGCGGCGACGTGGCAGAAGCGCTCGTCGTCGCGCCGGGCCTCGTTGTCCTCGGTCTGGTAGGCCTCGTTGAAGTGGCCGCCGCAGGACTCCTGCCGCTCGAGCGCATCGAGGATCATCAGTTCGGCGAACTCCATGAAGTCGGCCACCCGGCCGGCCTTTTCGAGGCTCTGGTTGAGGTCCTGCTCGGAGCCGGGAACGCGCACGTTGCGCCAGAACTCCTCGCGCAGCTCCTGCACGCGGCCGCGCGCCTTGCGCAGGCCCTCGTTGTTCCGGGACATGCCGCAGAAATTCCAGAGAACCATGCCGAGCTCGCGGTGCAGATCGTCCGGGGTCCGGCGCCCGTTGACGGCGAGCAGCCGGCGGAGGCGCTCTGCGGCCTGCCGGGCGGTTTCGGCGAAGGCCGGGTCGGAGGCGGAGACCGGCTCGAGCGGGGTTCCCGCGAGGTAGCCGCCCAGGGTGTAGGGGATGATGAAGTAGCCGTCCGCCAGCCCCTGCATGAGGGCGCTCGCGCCGAGCCGGTTGGCCCCGTGGTCGGAGAAGTTCGCCTCCCCGAGCACGAAGAGCCCCTCGAGGGTGCTCATCAGGTTGTAGTCGACCCAGAGCCCGCCCATCGTGTAATGGACGGCCGGGTAGATCTTCATCGGCGTCTCGTAGGGGTCGTCGCCGGTGATCTTCTCGTACATCTGGAAGAGGTTCCCGTACTTGCGCTCGATCACCGCCCGGCCGTCGCGGCGGATGGCGTCGGCGAAATCGAGATAGACCGCCAGGCCCGTCTCGCCGACCCCCTTGCCCTGGTCGCACTGTTCCTTGACGTTGCGCGAGGCGACGTCGCGCGGCACGAGGTTGCCGAAGCTCGGGTACTTGCGTTCCAGGAAGTAGTCCCGCTCGGCTTCCGGGATCTGGTGCGGGGGGCGCTTGTCGCCGGGGGTTTTCGGCACCCACACGCGGCCGTCGTTGCGCAGGCTCTCGCTCATGAGGGTGAGCTTCGACTGGTAGGTGCCGTGGACCGGGATGCAGGTCGGGTGGATTTGGGTGAAGCAGGGGTTGGCGAACAGGGCGCCCCGCTTGTAGGCGCGGAAGGCGGCGGTCACGTTGCTTGCCTTGGCGTTGGTCGAAAGGTAGTAGGCGTTGCCGTAGCCTCCGGTGCAGAGGACCACGGCGTGCCCCTCGTGGCACTCGATCTCGCCGTTCAGGAGGTTGCGGGCGACGACGCCGCGGGCCTTGCCTCGGACGACGACGATGTCGAGGATCTCGCGCCGGGGAAACAGCCGCACCCGGCCGGCGGCCGCCTGGCGCATCAGGGCGCCGTAGGCGCCGAGCAGGAGCTGCTGTCCGGTCTGCCCCCGCGCGTAGAAGGTCCGCGAGAGCTGGGCGCCGCCGAAGGAACGGTTGGCGAGGAGCCCGCCGTACTCGCGCGCGAAGGGGACGCCCTGGGCCACGCAGTGGTCGATGATCGCGTTGCTGATCTGCGCGAGGCGGTAGACGTTGGCCTCCCGGGCGCGAAAGTCCCCGCCCTTCACCGTGTCGTAGAAGAGGCGCCAGATGCTGTCGCCGTCGTTCGGGTAGTTCTTGGCGGCGTTGATGCCGCCCTGGGCGGCGATGCTGTGGGCGCGGCGGGGCGAGTCGTGGATGCAGAAGGTTTTGACCTGGTAGCCCAGCTCCGCCAGGCTGGCCGAGGCCGAAGCGCCGGCCAGCCCCGTCCCCACGACGAGGATTTCGAATTTGCGCTTGTTGGCGGGGTTGACCAACTTGAGCTCGAAGCGGTGGCGGTCCCATTTCTGGGGCAGCGGGCCGCCGGGGATCTTGGCGTCGAGACGCATGGGGGGTCTCCCTTCGGTGCCGCCCGGCCTACACCAGCGCGGCGACGAGAATCGGCAGCGAACCGAACCCGATCGCCGTCGCGAAGGCGGCCGCCAGGCTCAGGGCGAAAATCCAGGGCATGTACTTGGGGTGATGGGCGCCGATCGTCTGGAAGGCGCTCCAGAAACCGTGCCGCACGTGCAGGGCGACGACGACCATCATCGCCGTGTAGAGGGCCACGAGTTCCGGGCGCCGGAAGGCGGCGGCGACCCGGTCGAAGATCGTGAGCGGGGCGGGCGGGACGAAGGTGAAATGAAAGAGGTGAAAGACGACGAACGCGAGGATCAGCAAGCCCGTGTAGGGCATGGTGCGCGAACTCAGGGTGCGGCCCCCGGCGCTCGCGGCGACCTGGTAGCCGACCGGCCGCGCCCGGCGGTTCTGGAGGAAGAGCAACAGCCCCGTCGTGATGTGGACCAGGGCGCAGGCGATCAGGCCGGCGCGGAAGAGGTGCAGGATCGGGCCCAGGGATTGCAGCTTCTGGGCGTACCCGTTGAAGGACTCGCGGCCGCCGAACACGGTCAGGTTCCCCGCGAAGTGGGCGGCGAGGAAGCCGAGAAAGGCGAAGCCGGTCACGGCCATCATCCATTTCTTGCCGACGGAAGAGCCGAGAAGCGAAACGAGCCAGCCCATCGTGCGTGCTCCCTGAAGGGGATATGGGGAAAGAACTTCTTCTAAATCCGCGTTCGGGGATTTGTCAACCGTCGGCGGAGGAGCCGCCGTCGCGGCCGCGGAGGGCTTCGTGGGCGTCCGCGGCCGGCCGCCACCAGGCGTCGCGGCGGGTTTCGAGCACCGCGCGGGCGAGGGTTTTCCCGGCCTCGGTCTGCAGGCGGCCGAGCACATAAGGCAGCCACTCGCGGGGCCCCGCGAAACCGATGTCCTGGAGGTCCTTGAGATCGAGGAGCAGGCTGATCTGGTCGGCGTCCCGGGCCAGGGCCGCCTCGGGGGTCTTGCCGGAGCGGAACTCGGCGAGGAGCCCCTCCAGCTCCGCCCCGAACGGGAGCCCGCGTGCGAGATCGGCCGCGGCCCGCTCCTCCTCGGCGCGGACGTAGTGCTTGTGCACCGAGTTCAGGTCCCCGGTGCGCGCCTCGGGCAGGTCGTGGAGCAGGCAGAGCGCCACGACCCGGCCCGCGTCCACGCCCGGGGTCGTCCGCGCCAAGCTCCAGCCGATCAGGGCGGTCATGTAGACATGCTCGGCGACCGTTTCCCGGCCGGATCCCAGGAAGGGAAACCCCGAGCGGGGAATCTGCTTGAGCATGCGCGCTTCGAAGAGAAACTCGGCGATGCGTTTCATGGGTCCTCCTTCAGGGGGCGCGGCGATGGGGACGGGCAGCCGCGGGTCGGCCGCCCGAGCCGTCCCCCGGGCCGCCGGCCGCAGGGTCAAGGCCTAAGAGGCCGTGGGCCCACCGCCTGCTATGCCGGAACGGGGGAAAATGCAACCGCACCGTCCGGGCCTTTTGACTTTTTTTCTTTTTTCGTTAAAATAATGCGTTTTCAAGGGATCCGCCGCCGGTGCGGCCGCCTGCGGGAGGCATCCCCCCGCGGGCGTCGGCCGCGGCAGAGACCGGGCGGAAACCGGCCGCAGCGCTCCCCCGTCTTGCGCGACCCCACGTCCCGACAGCCGGACCACATGCCAAGGAGGATCGAAGGCTACGCATGGACGCTTCATCCCTCGACCTGATCCTGATGATCCGCAACGCGGGCGTCGTCGTCCAGCTCGTGATGGCGATTCTGCTTTTCTTTTCCGTCGCCACCTGGGCGATCATCATCGTCAAGTTCCGCTACATCCGGCGGGCGTTCCGCGAGTCGGCCGAGTTCAGCGAGTACTTCTGGAAGAGCCGCGATTTCTCGAGCGCCTTCGCCCGGGCGAAGAGCCTGCCGGCGAGCCCGCTGGCGCGGATTTTCCGCATGGCCTACCTCGAGCTCAAGAAGACGAGCCAGCTCGGCGAGGTCCCCGAATCCGCCACCGAGCCCGGGCCCTCGCCCCAGTTCAGCGTCAGCGCGCGGCTGGCGGCGACCGACAACGTCAAGCGCGCCCTGCGCCGCGCGATCAACACCGAGATGACGCGCATGACCCAGCTCGTCCCCTTTCTCGCCACCACGGGGAACACGACCCCCTTCATCGGGCTCTTCGGCACGGTCTGGGGGATCATGAACTCCTTTCACGGCATCGGCCTCAAGGGGTCGGCCAACCTCGCGGTCGTCGCCCCGGGCATCTCCGAGGCCCTCGTCGCCACCGCGGCCGGGCTGGCGGCCGCCATTCCCGCGGTGATCGCCTACAACTACTTCATGAGCAAGATCCGCATCGTGGAGACGGAGTTCCAGAGCTTCGCGGCCGATTTCCTGAACATCGTCGAGCGCGACATCCTGCGGGTCGAAAGGAGGCGCGATGAAGGCCGCCGGCAACTCTGACGGGTTCCTCTCCGAGATCAACGTCACGCCCTTCGTGGACGTGATGCTCGTGTTGCTGATCATCTTCATGGTGACGGCCCCCATGATGAGCCAGGGACTCGACGTGGCCCTGCCGCAGGTGACGGCCAAGCCGCTCGAAACCAAAGAGGAGCAGCTCATGGTGACGGTGAACCGCGAGCGGCAGATCTTCATCAACGATTTCGCCGTGGATCTCGAGACCCTGGGGGACAAGCTCGGCAAGATCGTCCAGGGGCGGCCGAAGGCCGAGGTCTTTCTCAAGGCCGACCGCGAGGTCCCCTACGGGGTCGTGGCCGCGGTCATGGCCCAGATCCGGGAGGCGGGCGTGGAGAAGCTCGGCATGGTCACCGAGCCGCCGGCCGCGGAGAAGGACCCGCGCAAGGGAAAACCGAAACGGGGATGAACGCCTCGCGGCTTCGCCAGAGCGGGAGGGAACGGGGGGTTCCCGATGTGCCGCAGCCCCCGCTGCTGCCGGGGGTTGCGGCCTCCCTCCTGTTGCACGCCGCCGTCGTGCTGCTCATCCTGAGCGCACCCTCCCTGGGTTCGGCGCCGCGCATCCCGCCGGGCGGGGCGATCACCGTGAGCCTCGTCTCCGCGCCGGGGCCCGGGGGGCCGGCCGCGGTGTCCCCGGCCCCCGCCGAGGCCGCCGCCGCGGAAAAACCGCCGGCCGCCGCGGCGCCTCCGCCTGCCCCGGCCCCGGTGCGGGAAACCCCGCCCCCGCCCGTCGCGCGCGCCGTCCCGGAGCCGCCCAAGCCGGAGGTGTCGCTCGCCCCCAAACCGATCCAGGAGAAGAAATCCCTCAAGGAGGCGACCAAAGACCCCCGCAAGATGATCGATCGCGCCATCGAGCGCATCGAGAAGAAGGTCGCCGAGCCCGAACCCGGCGCGGCCGTGGCGCAAGCGATCGAGCATCTGAAAAAGAAGCTCGCCGAGGAGGAAAAGCGCGCCCCCGCCGCCGGAACCGGCGGGGCGGGCGCGGGAGGGACCCCCGGCGCGGCCGGTGCCGGAAGCGGCGGGGGCGGCGGGGGCGGGCCCGGCACCATCACGGCTCTCGACATCTACCGGGCGGCCATCGCCGCCCAGGTCGAACGCAACTGGGCCTTTTCGCCGCAGCTTGCGGGTGGCAACCGCAACCTGCGGGTGGGGCTGGTCTTCAAAGTCCTGCCCAACGGCGAGATCACCGACATCCGTTTCACGGAGCGCTCCAACAACGCCTACCTGGACGAGTCCGCCTACCGGGCGATCCTCAAATCGAATCCCGCGCCCCCGCACCCGCCCTCGGTCCGGGAGCCTTTCGTCGTCGTGGCCATCCGGTTCACCCCCGAGGGGATCCGGTGAGCGGGGGCGGAAACCCGCGCTTGCCAGGAGCGGCGCGATGGAGTAAAAAGATCAAATTTTCTCCCCGAGGCGGAGGCGCATGAAGAACACCGGTCACGCGAAGATCGCCGCGATCCTCCTGTTTTTCACGCTGTTGGGATGGGGGGCGGAGCTCCGGGCGCAGTCGGAGAGCTACCCCTACATCGACATCCGCAACCCGTATTACCGCAAGATCCCGCTCGCCGTCCCGCTCTTCAAGACGCAGCCCGCGGGGCCGCGGGAAGAGGAAAACGCCCGCCGGGCGGCCGATCTGCTCGCCGCGAGCCTCGACTTCACGGGCTATTTCAAGACGCTCGACCGGGCCTCCTTTCTCTTCGACCCGCAAAAGAGCGGCATCGCCATCCCCGAGATCACGTTTCAGAACTGGACGCTCGTCGGCGCGGAGCTCCTGATCACGGGGCTCTTCGAGCAGTCCGGGGATGCGGTCTCGATGGAGCTCAGGCTCTTCGACACCCTGCGCGGCCGGCAGGCGATCGGCAAGCGCTACACCGGAAGCCTCGCCGAAATCCGGCGCATGATCCTCAGGTTCTGCTCCGAGGTGATCCTCCACCTCACCGGCAACCGCGGGATCTTCCACAGCCGCATCGCCTTCGTCTCCACCGGGTCGGGGAAGAAGGAAATCTACACCTGCGAATTCGACGGGTTCAACCCCACGCGGGTGACCTACAACGAATCCATTTCGCTCTTCCCCTCTTGGTCCCACGACGGCCAGTACCTCGCCTACACCTCTTACAAGGGCGGAAAGCCCGACATCTACATCCGCAACCTGGCCGACAAACGCGAAACCGTGGTCGCCCGCGAAGGCATGAACATCACGCCGGCCTGGGCCCCGGACCGCCTGGAGCTGGCCGCCACGATGTCGTTCAGCGGCGATCAGGAACTCTATCTGTTGACTGCCGCCGGGAAAGTGATTAAAAGGGTGACCAACAGTCGGGCAAGCGATCTGTCGCCCACGTGGTCCCCGGATGGAAAGCAGCTGGCGTTTGTCTCCAACCGGACCGGTGGGCCGCAGATTTTTATCCTGGACCTCGACTCCGGGGGCGAACGTCGCCTGACCTACGAAGGCCGCTACAATACGCAACCGAGCTGGTCTCCGCGCGGCGACCGCATCGCGTATGCCTGTCAGGTGGGCGGTCTGCACCAGATCTGCGTGGTGGATGCAGACGGCCGAAACCCGATGCAGCTCACGCAGGGACCGGGGGACAATGAATCCCCGAGCTGGTCGCCGGATGGAAGCCTCATCGTCTTCAGCAGCACGCGCGAGGGGCCCAGCCGGCTTTACGTGATGGGCGCGTTCGGCACCGATCAACGCCGCCTGCTCCTCTTGAACGGCGAACAAATGAATCCCAGATGGTCCTCAGCGGTGTTCAACTGATCTCCAGCGGAACATCCACCCACTCGTGAGGGACCCAACAAAGGAGGAAGGATCATGCAGAAGAAACTCTGGATCGTCTTGGCGTTGCTGGTTGTCTTGCCCGGTTTTCTCTTCACCGTCTCCTGCCAGAAGAAGGTTCAGGCTCAGGCCCCGGCGCCCGCCCCGGCGCCCGCGCCCAAGCCCGCTCCGGCCCCGGCGCCCGCCCCGGCCGCGAAGCCCGACGTTCCCGCCTTCATGACCGAGCGGATCTTCTTCGACTTCGACAAGTCCGTGCTCAAACTCGAGGCCCAGGCCCTGCTCAAGAAGAAAGCCGAGTGGCTGAAGGCCAACCCCACGGCGAAACTGCTGATCGAGGGCAACTGCGACGAGCGCGGCACCAACGAGTACAACCTCGCCCTGGGTGAGCGGCGCGCCGAATCCGCGAAGAAGTTCCTCGTGGATCTCGGGATCGACGCCAAGCGCATCTCCACCATCAGCTACGGCGAGGAGCGGCCGATCGACCCGCGCTCGAACGAAGAAGCCTGGGCGAAGAACCGCAACTGCGGCTTCGTGATCAGCTGGTAACACGGAGCGAAGCAGCCGCCACACGGCACTTCGCAAGGTATCGGGGACGGCAAACGCACGCGGGTGGCGCGTCGTTTGCCGTCCTTCTTCAGCGGCGCGCGCCTTCCAGGCGGCGCCGGGCGGAGTCGGGGTGAACGATGAGGACGCTGGGAGTTCTTTTCACGGCCGCGGCGCTCGCCGCAACCCTTGCCGGCTGCGCCACACGCCGGGACGTGGTCACGATCGACACCCGCCTTTCCGAAATCGAGATGCGCGAGAGCGAGGAGCGCCGCCGGCGTGAGGACTTCGCCAAGGCGCGGGAGGCGAACGAGGCGGCGATCCGCCAGATGGCCGCCTCGCTCCGGGCCCAGATGGACGAGCTGCGCGATGAGCTGCGCGTCCTGCGGGGCCGGGTGGAGGAGATCGAATACGCGCAAAAGCAGGCCCGCGGCGGCGGCGCGGAGGCCGGTGGCGGCACCACCCCCCGGGAAGACCGCCTGCAGCGCCTCGAGGAATCGTCGCAGCAGCTGGCGCAGCGGGTCGGGCGTCTTGAGGAGCACCTAAAACTCGACTCCCCGGCGGCGGCGGCCGCCAAGCCGGAGTCCCGCATCCGCCCCGAGTCCGCGGCCGTCCCGAGCGAGCAGGAGCTCTACAGCCGCGCCAAGCAGTTCTTCGACCAGGGGAACATGCCCCAGGCCCGGCGCAGCTTCGAGGAGCTCTTGCAGCGCTACCCGCGCTCGGACAACGCCGACAACGCCCAGTTCTGGATCGCGGAGACCTTTTTCCGCGAGAAGGCCTACGAGAAGGCCATCCTGGAATACCAGAAGGTGATCGAGAAATACCCGAAGGGCAACAAAGTGCCCGCGGCCCTGCTCAAGCAGGGGCACGCTTTTCTCGCCCTCGGAGACAAGGTCAATTCGCGGCTCCTCTTCGAGGAAGTGATCCGCAAGCACCCCAACACGGCGGAAGCCCGGACGGCGGCCGAAAAGCTCAAGGAGATCCGCTGAGCCGGGATGGCGGGAGTTTCCGCCGCCTGGTATCCGAGGCCTTCTTCCCGGGGGGAAATGCCGGGCCGGCGTCATGGCAACCATCTTGGGCATCGATCCGGGGCTCGCCGCGACGGGGATCGGCGTGGTGCGGGGGGAGGGCGCCCGCATCACGGGGTACGGCTTCGGCTGCATCCGCACGCCCGCCGCTGCGCCCACGGCCGCCCGCCTCGAGCTTCTCTTCTCGCGCCTCGAGTCCCTGCTCCGGAAAGAGTCGCCCGAAGCCGTCGTCCTCGAGGACGTCTATTCGCTCGCCGAGTACCCCAAATCGGCGATCGCGCTCGGCCAGGTTTCGGGGATCGTCCTGCTTGCCGCCGCGCGCGCGGGCCTGCCGTGCCACGCGGTCGCCGTGCGCGAGGCGAAGCTTGCGCTCACCGGAAACGGCGCGGCCTCCAAGGCCCAGCTGGCCGAGGCCGTGCGGGCGCGGCTCGGCCACCCCGAGCCCATCCGGCCCTCCCATGCCGCAGACGCCCTGGGGCTTGCCCTGATCGGACTGGCGCGCTCCCTGCCGCGCCTCGGCCGGGACCCCTCGGCGCGCGGCGGCGCGCGTCGTCTTCACCCCGGGACCTCGCCCCCATGATCGGCTACCTCGCAGGACGCATTCTCAAGAAGGAGGGCGACCGGGTCCTCCTCCTCGCCGGGGCGGTCGGCTACGAGGTGCTTCTTCCGCCCGTGGTCATGGAGGCACTCTCCGCCAAGCAGGTGGGCGATGAAATCTCCCTGCACATCGTCTACCAGCAATCCGAGCGACAGCCCCGGCCGCTGTTGATCGGCTTCATCCACGAAATCGAAAAGGAGTTCTTTCAGAGCTTCATCACCGTCGAGGACATCGGCCCGCAGAAGGCCCTCAAGGCGATGACGCTGCCGATCGCCGAAATCGCCCGCGCCATCGAGGCCCGCGACGTCGAGTCGCTTTCGCGCCTCAAGGGGATCGGCGGCCGGACCGCGCAGAAGATCGTGGCCACGCTCCAGGGGCGGATGGGGAAATTCGCCCTCCTGCGGCCCACTCCCGCGGCCCCGGCCCCGCCGCCCGTCGACGTGGTCCAGCAGGTGCTTGAGGTCATGGTCAGCCAGCTCGGCCACCGCACGGCGGACGCCCGGCGCATGATCGCCGAGGCGCTCAAGCGGCGGCCGGGGGTCGCCACCCCCGAGGAGCTTTTCGAGGAAGTCTACCGCGGTGAGCAGTCGCGGCCTCCCGGCGAGGAGCCCGAACGATGAGCGACGAGCTGCTGTTCGATTCCTCCGCGGGCCGCGGCGGGATCCTCTCCCCCGCGGCAAGCGGGGAGGAGCGGGAGCAGGAAATCCAGAGCCTGCGGCCGCGGCGGCTTGCCGAATACGTCGGCCAGGCCGAGGTGGTCGAGACCCTGCGGATCGCGATCGAGGCCGCGCGGCGGCGCGGCGAGCCGATCGATCACGTGCTGCTGCACGGGCCGCCGGGGCTCGGCAAGACGACGCTCGCGCATATCATCGCCAACGAGACCGGTGCGCGCCTGACCCTTTCCTCGGGCCCGGCGCTCGAAAAGGGCGGGGACCTCATCGGCATCCTCACCCACCTGGAGGCGGGGGACATCCTTTTCATCGACGAAATCCACCGCCTGCCCAAGCCCGTCGAAGAGCTCCTCTACCCCGCCATGGAAGACTTCGCCATCGATTTCGTCTTCGACAAGGGCATCCACGCGCGCAGCCACCGCTTCCGCCTGCAACGCTTCACCCTCGTCGGCGCGACCACGCGCGTGGGGCTTCTTTCCGCCCCCCTGCGGGACCGCTTCGGCATCTTCCGCAGCCTCGATTTCTACTCCCTCGAGGACCTGGTCCGCATCACCCTGCGCTCGGCCGCCCTGCTCGGCATCGAGCTCGGGGAGGAGGCGGCCCGCGAGCTCGCCCGGCGTTCGCGGGGGACCCCGCGCATCGCCAACCGGCTGCTCAAGCGCGTGCGGGACTACGGTCAGGTCTGCACCGGGGGGGTGATCGACGGCACCACGGTGCAGGCGGCCCTGGAGCTCGAGGGGGTGGATGGCCGGGGCCTCACCGATCTCGACCGCCGCTACCTGGAGACGGTCATCCGCTATTACCACGGCGGGCCGGTGGGCATCGAGGCGATCGCCGCGACCCTCCAGGAGGAATCCGACACGCTGGTCGACATCATCGAACCCTATCTGCTGAAGATCGGCTTCATCACCCGGACCTCCGCCGGCCGCAAGGCTTCCGAGGCGGCCTACCGCCACCTCGGGTTCAGCGTCCAGCAGAAATTCTTTTCCTGAGATGGGGCTCATCGGGCTGATCACGGATTTCGGGCTGGAGGACGAGTACGTCGGCGTGATGAAGGCCGTCATCTTGGGCAGGGCCCCTCAGGCGACGATTGTGGACGTCTGCCATGGGGTCGACCCCCAGGACGTCCTGCAGGCGGCTTACGTCCTGGAAGCCGCCCGGCGGTATTTCCCGGCCGGGAGCCTGCACGTGGTCGTGGTCGATCCCGGAGTCGGGACCGAGCGGGCGATCCTCATCGTGGAGGCGGGGGGGCAGCGGTTTCTCGCGCCCGACAACGGGGTCCTCTCGTTCGTGCTCGAGCCGGCGTTCCACCCCCGCTGCCGCATCCTCGAACCGGCCGCCGTCACCTCCGGGCCCGTCTCCGCGACCTTCCATGGCCGCGACCTCATCGCCCCGGCCGCGGGGCTGCTCGCGAACGGGCTCGACCCGGAGGCTCTCGGCCCGGAGATCCCCGCCTCCAAGGCCCGGCGCCTCGAGGGGCTGCGGCCCGAGCGCACCCCCGAAGGCGCCCTCGCCGGCCGGGTGATCCACATCGACCGCTTCGGCAACCTGATCACGAACATCGCGGCCGAGGACCTGCCGGCCGGGGGGGCGGGGGTGCGGATCGAGGCGGGCGGGGTCCGCCTCGAGGGGCTCCACCGCACCTACGCCGAGGTCCCGTCGGGCGGCCTGATCGCCCTGGTGGGCAGCCGGTGGCTGATCGAGATCGCCGCCGCCGGCGACCATGCCGCAAACCGCACCGGGATCGAAAAGGGGGCCCCGGTGCTCGTGGAGATCCGCCGTGGCGAACCCGCCCGCTGAGCAGGCCCCGGGAGTCCCCCCCGGCGCCGGCCGGGGCGTGCGCGATCGCTGGACCGTGTTGCTCGTCGGGAGCGCGGGCCGCGTGATCGCCCTGCGGCGCATCCGGCTGGGGATCGGGGTCGCCGCTGCGATCCTTGCGGCCGCCGTGCTTTCGGCCGCGGCCCTGGGGGTTCTCAACGCCGGCTTGCGCGAGACGAACCGCGGTCTGCGCGAGCGGCTCGAGGAAGCCCGAAGCCGCATCGAATCCCTGCAGCGCGACCGGGAGCGGCTTGCCGCACAGCTCGTGCTCGCCGAGGAGCGCATGCGCGAGGTCTCCCCCTTCCGGCCCGGCACGGCGGTGCCGGAGGACGCCGGGCGCGGGGAGGCGCCGCCGCCCGAGAGGGCCGCCGCGCCGGAGACCGATGCGGCGCCGCACGCGGCGGTTCCGCTCGGCGCCGAGCCGCAGCCTCCGATCCGGCCGGCGGTGGGCGTCGAGGTCGCCTCCTTCTCCGCCCGGTTCGGTGCCGACAGGACGACGATGGAAATCCGCTATCGGCTCGTCGTCTCCGGCGCCGGACGCCGTCCCCTGGAGGGGCACGTCGTCGTCGTCTTCAAGGGGACGGATCCCGACCCCGCCTCCTGGGTCAGCGTGCCGCCCGTCCCGCTTCCGCGCGGCCGGCCGGACGGCAGCCACCGGGGCTACCGTTTCGCGATCGCCCATGCCAAGGAGTTCGTGCAGCAGATGCGATTTCCCGCCCCGCCCGGCGCGATCGCCGAGGCGGTCGTCTACGTCTTCTCCGCCGACGGGCAGCTCCTCACGGCGCGGGGATACGAGATCCGACCCTGATTTTTCTGTTGACAATTCGTGGCGTTTTCTCTATTCCTTTTCAATTCAATTTCAGGAGTGAAGGCCGTGAAGAAAACCACCCGCAGCGCTAAACCCGGGGACGCCCGGGGAAAATGGTATGTCGTCGACGCCAGCGGCGCCGTTCTCGGCCGCCTGGCGAGCCAGGTCGCGGCCCGGCTGAGGGGCAAGCACCAGGTGCTCTTCACCCCCCACGTGGACACCGGGGATTTCGTGATCGTGGTCAACGCCGAGAAAATCCGGCTGACCGGCAAGAAATGGACCCAGAAACTCTACCACCGGCACACGGGATATCTCGGCGGCCTGAAGACCACGAGCGCGCGGGAGCTCCTGCAGAAACGGCCCGAGGAGCTCGTCCGCCGCGCCGTGAAGGGGATGCTGCCCAAAAACCGGCTCGGAAGCCGCCTCTACGGCAAGCTCAAGGTCTACGCCGGCCCCGTCCATCCCCACCAGGCGCAGCAGCCGGAACCGCTCACCATCGGATAACCCGCGGCACGAGGAAGGCATGGAAAAGCAGACCTATTACGCCACCGGAAAACGCAAGTCCGCCATCGCCCGCACCTGGCTCCTGCCCGGCTCGGGCGAGGTGCGCATCAACGAACGGCCCTTCGAGGAGTATTTCCCGCTCGAGTCGACCCGCCTGGAGCTGCTCCAGCCCCTCAAGCTGACCAACACCCTCGGCGCCTGGGACGTCCGCGCCCACGTCCAGGGCGGCGGGCCGAGCGGCCAGGCGGCGGCCGTCCGCCACGGCATCACCCGGGCGCTCATCCTCGCCAACCCAGAACTGCGCGCCGCCCTGAAGAAGGCGGGCTTCGTCAAACGCGACCCGCGGGTGAAGGAGCGCAAGAAATACGGGCAGCGCTCGGCACGCGCACGCTTCCAGTTCTCCAAGCGCTGAGGCCCGGGCCGCAAGCGGCCTTCCGTGGACTCGACCGGGGCGGGCATCTTGCCCGCCCCGTTTTTTTGGGCTATGGAGTGCCCCGGCCGTTTTCTCTCCCGGGGGCCTTCCCGGGAGGAAAAGACCCGCCGCGGCCGGCGGAAGGAGGAACCCGCGCATGCCCGCCGGAAAAATCGACCTGAACGCCGATGTCGGCGAAAGCTTCGGCGTCTACACCCTGGGGATGGACGCGGAGCTCATGCCCCTCATCAGCTCGGCCAACATCGCCTGCGGCTTTCACGCGGGCGATCCCGCCGTCATGCGCCGCACCGTCGAGCTCGCCCGGCGCGCCGGGACGGCCGTGGGCGCCCACCCGGGGTTGCCGGATCTCGTGGGCTTCGGCCGGCGGGCGATGGAGATCGGCCTGCAGGAGATCCGCGACATCACGGCCTACCAGATCGGGGCGCTGCAGGCCGTCGCCGCTGCCCAGGGAGAGCGGCTGCAGCACGTGAAGCCGCACGGCGCCCTGTACAACATGGCCGTCAAGAAACCGGAGATCTGGGATGCGATCGCCGAGGTCGTCTCCGCGATCGACGACCGCCTGATCCTCTTTGCGCTCGCGGGCCCCGATCGCGGCACGATCGAGGAGATCGGCCGGCGGCGGGGGATCCGCGTCGCCTTCGAGTTGTTCGCCGACCGCGCCTACAACGCCGACGGCTCGCTCGTCGCCCGCAGCCGGCCCGGGGCGGTGATCCACGACCCCGCCGTCGTCGCGGACAAGGTGCTGCGTTTCGCCCGCGAGGGCCGGGTGGCGACGATCGAAGGCGGCGACATCGCGCTTCGGGCCGAGACGATCTGCGTACACGGGGACAACCCCGAGGCCGTGGCCCTCGTGCGCGCGCTTCGCGAAACCCTCCTGCAGGCCGGGATCGAGATCCGCCGGCCGGCCGAATTTCTCTGAGGCGCAAGGCGGCCGTCGCCGCTCGCGGCATCCGCCGGGGAGGTCGGGACATGTCCGAAACGCCGTTTACGCCGCGCTTCCGGTTCATGGGCGAGCGCAGCCTGCTCGTCGAGCTGGGCGAGCGCATCGAGCCCGAGGCGAACCGCCGCGTCGAGCGGCTGTTGCGGCGGCTCGAGCAGGAGGCCTGGCCCGGGATCCGCGAGCTCTCCCCCGGCTACCGTTCGCTCCTGGTCGTGTTCGACCCGCTGGCGATCCCGCCGGCCGAGCTGCCCGGCAGGATCCAGGCGCTGGGCGCCGCCGCGGGCGAAAGCCGGCGGCCGCCCGCCAAGCGGATCGCCGTCCCGGTGTTTTACGGGGGGGATCATGGCCCGGATCTCGCCGAGGTCGCCCGCCGGCTGGGGATGTCCGAGGAGGCGGTGATCCGCCTGCACGGCTCGGTCTCCTACCGCGTCTACATGATCGGCTTCACGCCGGGATTCCCTTACATGGGCGAGCTCCCCGAAGCGCTTTCCCTGCCGCGGCGCAGCACGCCCCGCACGCGGGTGCCGAAGGGTTCGGTCGCCATCGCCCAGCGGCAGACGGGGATCTACCCGGTCGAAAGCCCGGGCGGCTGGCACCTGATCGGCTGGACGCCGCTCGAGCTCTTCCACCCCGAGCGCCGGCCGGCGTGCCTGCTCGAGATGGGGGACGAGGTTCGCTTCGTCGCCGTGGAAGCGCGGGAGGAGTGAGCGATGGCGGGTGCACCCCTTCTGGAAGTGCTGGCCCCCGGCCTGCTGACCACCGTCCAGGACCTCGGGCGTTTCGGCTATGCCCGCTGGGGGGTCGCGGCGAGCGGCGCCGTGGATGCGCTCGCCGCGCGCACGGCGAACCTCCTCGTCGGGAACCCGCCGGGGGACGCCGTGCTGGAGACGACCCTCATGGGGCTCAAGCTGCGCGTGCTCCGCGACACACGCCTTGCCGTCTGCGGCGGCGATCTCGAGCCGAAGCTCGACGGCGGGGATATCCCGCTGTGGAGGGGGGCCGCCGTGCGGGCGGGGCAGGTCCTCTCCTTCGCCGGGCCGCGCCGGGGCCTCAGGGCCTACGTCGCCGTCGCCGGGGGGATCGACGTCCCCGAGGTGCTCGGCAGCCGAAGCACCAACCTCACCTCGGGCTTCGGCGGTTTCCAGGGCCGCGCCTTGAGGAAGGGCGATCTCCTCGCCGCCGGCGAGCCGGCCGCAGCGGGGGAGGAGCGGGAATTCGACCCCGCGGCCGCCGGCTACGACGGCCCGCCCTGGCGGTTGCGCATCCTGTGGGGGCCTCAGGAGGAGATGCTCGCGGAGGAGGGGCGCAACCGGCTGCTTTCCTCCGTCTTCACCGTCTCCCCCGATTCCGACCGCACCGGCCTCCGGCTGCAGGGGCCGACCGTGCCGGCAAGGCCCGGCGCGCCGGACTCGATCATCTCCGAGGGCATCGTCGCGGGGGCGATCCAGCTTCCCGCCGACGGTCAGCCCATCATCCTCCTCAACGAGACGGTCTCGGGCGGCTACCGCAAGCCGGCGACGGTGATCGCGGCGGATCTCCACCGGCTCGGCCAGATCATGCCCGGGGACGAGGTGCGCTTCGAGGCCGTCACCCTCGAGGAGGCCGTGCGTCTCCTTGCGCACCTCGAGGAACGGGTGCGCGCGGCCTTCCGGCCGCCGCTTCCCCGCTGAATCCCGTCCCCTCCGCTACTTTCCTTTCATCAGCCCCGGCAGATAGAGCACGACCTGCGGCCAGACCGTGATGATCACCACGACCAGGCACATCAGCAGGAAAAACGGCAGGGCGGCCTTGGCGATGCGCAGGATGTCGTCGTTGTTCAGGCCGCTGATCACGAAGAGGTTGAAGCCGACGGGCGGGGTGATCTGAGCGAGCTCGATCATCAGCACGAGGTAGATGCCGAACCAGACGGGGTCGAAGCCCGCCGTCTGGATCAGCGGCAGCACGATGGGGGTCGTCATGACGATCATCGAAAAGCCGTCGATCAGGCAGCCCAGCGCGATGTAGAGCAGCGTGAGGATCACGATCAGCATGTAGGGGGAGAGGCCCATCTCGGTCACGGCGGTCGTGAGCTTGCGGGTGATGCCGAGGTAGCCCACGACGACCGAGAGGTAGGCCGCGCCCATGACGATCAGCATGATCATGCTCGTCGTCTTGACCCCGCCGAGGAGGCTGTCGCGGAAGGCCTGCCGGCTGAAGCCGCCGGTGGCGAGCGCGAAGACGAGCGAGCCCGCGACCCCCACGGCGCCCGCCTCGGTCGGGGTCGCCCAGCCCGCATAGATGCTCCCCAGCACCACCAGGATCAAGAGCACGACGGGCAGGATCTGGGGCACCGCCTGCAGCCGCTGCGACCAGCGGTAGCGGTCTTCGCCGCGGGGGGCGAGCTCCGGTCGGATGAGGCAGAGGACGAAGACGTAGGCGCTGAAGAGCCCGGCGATCAGGAAGCCCGGGATGAAGCCCGCGATGAAGAGCTTGCCGATGCTCACGTCCCCGATGATGCCGTAGACGAGCATCATCATGCTGGGCGGGATCATGAAGCCGAGCGTTCCCGCGCCGGCGAGCGATCCCGTGGCGAGCATGCGGTTGTAGCCGCGTTTCTGGAGCTCGGGGACGGTGATCTTGCCCACGGTGGCGGTCGTCGCCGCCGAGGAGCCGCTCACCGCGGCGAAGAAGGTGCAGGCGAGGATGTTCACGTGGATCAGCCGGCCGGGGATGGCGTCCATCCAGGGCGCGAGCCCGTTGAAGAGGTTCGCGGAGATGCGGCTGCGGAAGAGGATCTCCCCCATCCACACGAAGAAGGGAAGCGCCATCATCGCCGAGCCGCTCGTGTTGTTCCAGGAGATGTTGGCGAGGATGCTCCCGAAGGGGAGATCGGTGAAGAGGAGAAAACCGCCCGCGCCCGCGAGAAAGAGGGCGATCCCGATCCACACGGACCCGCCCAGGAAAACAACCAGCAGAGCGGCCAGGCTGAGCGCGACGACGGTGAAATCCATGGGGCGTTTCCTCCCGCGGCCGAAACCGGGCGCTTGCGGGTCAGCGCCCGAGGTCCTCCTCGGCCAGGGCCGTCTCGCCTTCTTCGACGCCGCGCAGGACGAGCCAATCGCGCACAAGCTCGCCCAGGAACTGGAACGCGAGCAGCAGCGCTCCCAGGGGCATGAAGAACTGCGGGACGGCGAGGTAGGTCTCCGAGACCTGCATCGACTGGCTGCCGCTGACGACCGAGTCCCAGAAGAAGCCGAAGCAGTAGCCGGTGAAGCCGATGCCGAAGAGGAAGCCGACCGCGTGGCAGACGAAATTGAGCCGCAGGCGCCCCCGCGCGGAAAGGGCCCGGAGCAGGAACACCATGCGGATGTGCCCCTTTTCGCGCAGGGTGTAGGCGAGCGAGCAGAACGTCAGCACGCACATCAGGTAGCCCGAGTACTCCTCGGTGATGTAGAGGGTGCGGTTGAAGAGGCCGCGGGCGAAGATCTCCGCGAGAACGAGGGCCAGGCCCGCCGTCATCGCCGCCGCGGCGATCCAGCCCCCCCAGCCGGAGAGGACGCGGGAGGCCCGGACGATCCCTTTCATGGTCGCGTTCTTTCCCTCAATCGGCGCCATCGCCGCGGGGGCTGCACTCCGCCCGGCCGGCGCCCCGCAGCCCGCACCCGGGCAAGGGCCGGCCGGCGGCGGTCCGCCGCCGGCCGGCCGCCTGCGCCGCGTTCAGCGGCCGACCTTCTTGCGGAATTGGTCGTAGATCGCTTTCGCTTCCGGCGGGGCGATGTTGTACCACTCCGCGCGGATGTTCTCGGTGATCCGGGTCAGGTCGGCCATGAATTCCTTGGAGGGCGGAACCGTCTGGATGCCGTTTTTGTTGCAGGTCTCCACCATCTCCCGGTCGAGCTTGGCGACCATGTCCCACATC
Source organism: Desulfatibacillum sp. (assembly GCA_020725555.1). Lineage (GTDB taxonomy): Bacteria > Desulfobacterota > Desulfobacteria > Desulfobacterales > SpSt-501 > SpSt-501. Next base: position 48,648 of record DYEU01000023.1, on the reverse strand, counting down.
CGCTTTTCCATTTCCTTGCCGGCTTTCACCAGCTCGTCCTGGGCGTTCTTGGGCAGTTTCTTGAAGCTGTTCAGGTTCACGTTCACCATGTCGGTGGCGATCGTGATGTTAATCGGCTGGTAGAACGAGAGCACTTCCCAGAACTTGGCGTCGACCGCGGTGGGCGAGGAGGTGAGCACGGAGTCGATGACGCCGGTCTGCAGCGAGGAGTAGACCTCGCTGAAGGGCAGGGCGAAGGGGGTCGCGCCGGCGGCCTCCATCACGAGTGCGCCGTTCTTGTCGTAGGTGCGCGTCTTGAGCCCTTTCATCTCGGCGAGCGAGGTCACCTTTTTTTTGGTCCAGATGCCGGCGCCGGGCCAGGGGGCGATGTAGAGGATCTTCTGCCCCCATTTTTCGGCGGTTTTTTCGAAGGTGGGATAGCAGAGGTCGATCAGCGTGCGCAGCTCCTGGAAATCGAGCGCGAGAAAGGGGAGGGTCACGATCTGGAAGACTTTTTCGTCCCCCGCCACCCCGCTGATCAGCATGTCGGAGAGCGGCAGCAGCCCGTCGCGGACGACCTTGAGCAGCTCCGGGCCCTTGTAGCCCAGGGCCCCGCCGGTCTCGACCACGATCTCGAGCTCGCCGTTCGTGCTCTTTTTCACCATCTCGGCGAACTCGACCAGGCCGACGCTGTGATGGTTCTTGGGCGGCCAGACGGAGTTCCCCTTCCAGGTCGTCTTGGCGAGGGCCGGCGCGGCCGCGAGCGCCGTCGATGCAACGATCGCGAGGGTCATGGCCATCCAGGGTCTTTTCATCGCGGTTCCTCCTCGGGTGACGGGTTGTTCCGCGGGGCGGTCGGGCGTGCCGGGGCGGGGCTTCCCCGCGGTTGCGTGAAAAGAAACGGTTACCGGAACCCCCCCGGGCTGTCAAGGGCGCACTTCCCGGCGCCCGCCCTCAGAGGACCGTGATCGCGTCGGGATAACGGCCGAAGGGCTCGAGCCCCGCCGCGGTCACCCGGTGGGTGTTCTCGACGCCCACGACCCCGATCCCCGGGAAGACGAGCTTGGGCTCGAGCGCGACCACCATGTTTTCGGCGAGGGCGAGCGTCTGCCCCGCGTTCAGGAAGGGGAACTCGTCGAGCTCGAGCCCCACGCCGTGGCCGACGAAGCGGATGCGCTCCGGCCCGTGCCCCATGAAATACTCCCCGTAACCGGCGGCCTGCGCCTGCTCCAGGGCGAACGCGTAGACCTCCCCCGAGGGAACCCCGGGCCGGGCGAATTCGCGCAGGCGCCGCTGCAGCGCGAGCATGGCCTCGTGGGCGGCCGCGAGCTCGCCGGGAAGCGGCCCGAGCGAGAAGATCCGGGCGTGGTCCGAGATGTAGCCCGCGCGGACGAAGACGTAGTCGAGGAGGATCGGCTCGTTTCTGCCGATGCGCCGGAAGCCCGCGCTTTGCGCGGTCGCGGGGTCGACGCCTTCCCCGCCGGTCGGCGAGGAAAGGTAGCTCGGCACGGCGCCGGAGGGGCCGGAGAGGAGGTGGCCGTAGAACAGCTCGCTTCCCCAGAGCCGCATGCGCACGATGCCCGGGTGCCCCAGGCGCCGCGCCTCGGCCTCGACGAGCCCCGCGAGCTCCACCTCGGTCATCCCCTCGCGCAGGAGCGCGGGCATGCGGCCGGCGAGCCGGTCGGAGAGGGCGGCCGCCTCGCGGATCCGTTCGATCTCCCAGGGGGACTTGACGGCGCGCAGCAGCCGGATGTCGCCGGCGACGTCCACGGCTTCGGCCCCCTCGAAGAGGCCGCAGTAGAAGAAGTAGAGGTTCGCGGGGAGGACATCGAGCTCCAGGCCGATCCGGCGCGGCGGGGGGAGCCCCGCCTCCCGCATCCGGGCCGGCAGCTCGCGGGGGCTCGCCAGCGGAAGCACGGCCTCGAGCGGGGACTCCGCGCGGGCCCGCGCCAAGGAGCGGTTCACGAGCAGCAGCGGCCCGCCCGCGACCGGCACGACCAGCACCCCCTGCTGGATCGTGCCGCTGTAGTAGAAGAGATCCGTCTTCTGGAGGATGAGCGCGGCGTCGATCCCCCGCTGCGCCAGCACCTCCTGCAGCGCCCGGATGCGGCGCGCGATTTCCTCCCGGGGCGTCGTCCGGGCTGCGCGTTCCGACATGAACCCTCCTTTCCTCGCTGCCTCAGGGCTGCAGGCAACGCACGCGATGGCCGCCGCCCGCGTCCGTCCAGCCGCCGGCAAAACGCCGGCAGCCCGGACGGGCCTCGGGGCAGGCGGGATACAGGGTGCAGGCCTCCGGGGAGGCGGGCGGCTCCGCTGCCGCGGCGGTCTCCGGGCCGGCGCTTTCGCCGATCCGCTGCGGGTCGGGAGCGGCCGCGAGCAGCCTGCGGGTGTAGGGGTGGAGCGGGGAGCCGAAGAGGGCCTCCACGGGCCCCGTCTCCACGATCCGGCCGCGGACCATGACCGCGAGGCGCCGGCAGAAGTAGCCGACGACGTTCAGGTCGTGCGAAATGAAGAGGAGGCTCAAGCCGAGCGCCTCCTGGAGGTCGGCGAGCAGGTTGAGGATCTGGGCCTGGATGGAGACGTCGAGGGCCGAGACCGGCTCGTCGCAGACGAGGATCTCGGGCTCCACGCTCAGGGCGCGGGCGATGCCGATCCGCTGGCGCTGGCCGCCGCTGAACTCGTGGGGATGGAGCCCCGCTGCGGAGGCGGGGAGCCCCACCTGCTCGAGCAGCCGGCCGATCCGCTCCCGCATCGCCGCGCGGCCGCGGAGACCGGCCAGCCGCAGCCCGTCCTCCAGGCTTTCGCCGACGGTCAGGCGCGGGTTGAGCGCGCCGTAGGGGTCCTGGAAGACGATCTGGATCCGGCGCCGGAAGGGGCGCATCCCGGCCTCGGAGAGCGGGACGAGGTCCGTCCCGCGGTAGAGGATCCGCCCGGCGTCGGGGGCAAGGAGCTTGAGGAGCATCCGGGCGACCGTCGTCTTGCCGCAGCCCGACTCGCCCACGAGCCCGAGGGCCTCCCCGCGCCGCAAGGAGAGGGAAACCCCGGAGACGGCCTCGATCCAGCCGCCCGGCCGCAAGCTCCGGCCCCGGGCCGGCGGGTAGCGCTTGACGAGCTCTTCGGCGACGAGGATCGGCTCCCCCGCCGCGGTGTCGGCCGCCTTCATGATCGGGGGCCCTCCGGGGCGGGGATCCCGGCGGTGACCGGGCAGCGCACGGCGCGGCCGCCGGGGGCGCAGGCGAGCGGCGGCCGCTCCCGGCGGCAGGAGGCGAGTGCAAGCGGGCAGCGGGGGTGGAAGGCACAGCCCTCCGGCCGGGCCCCGGGATGGGGGACCGCACCGGGGATGGCGGCAAGCCGCCGGCCCCGCTTGTGCGGCCCGGGAAGCGCCGCCAGCAGCGCGCGCGTGTAGGGGTGGAGGGGTTGCTTCAGGACCGCCGCGGCGGGCCCGGCTTCGACGAGTTGTCCCGCATACATCACGGCCACCCGCTCGGCGATCCGCGACACCAGGCCGAGATCGTGGGTGATATAGAGCACGGCGAGGCGGCGGCGGCGCTTGAGCTCCCCGAGCAGGCCGAGGATCTGGGCCTGGACGGTGACGTCGAGGGCCGTGGTGGGCTCGTCGGCGATGAGGAGATCGGGGCTGCAGGCAAGGGCGATCGCGATCATGACCCGCTGGCGCTCGCCCCCGCTCAGCCGGTGGGGGTAGTCGCCGAGGCGCTCCGCGGGCCGTGAAAGCCGCACTTCCGCAAGCAGCGCGCGCGCCCGCTCGCGCGCCTGCCCGGCGGGGAGCCCGAGGTGGAACCGGAGGACCTCGGCGATCTGCTCGCCGACCGCAAGGACGGGGTTGAGCGAGGTGAGGGGTTCCTGAAAGACCATCGCCGCCCGCCGCCCGCGGATGCCCGGCGGATAGCCCGCCCGCGGGTCTGCGAGCTCGATGCCGTCGAAGCGAATGCGGCCGGCGGCGATCCCCGCGGCCGGCCGCGGCAACAGGCCCATCACGGCCAGGGCGGTCACGGTCTTGCCGCAGCCGGACTCCCCCACGAGCCCCACGGTCTCCCCGCGGCCGACGGCGAGATCGAGCCCCTCGACGGCGAAGAACCGCTCCCGCTCCCGCCGGAAGACCACGGTCAGCCCTTCGATCTCGAGCAGCGGCGCGGGGTGCACGGCCTCCACGGCGTCACCTCCGATCCCGGGCCTGCGGGTTGAGGAGATCGCGCAGGCCCTCGCCGAAGAGGTTGAAGGCCAGCACGACGACGAGGATCGCCCCGCCGGGGACGAGGGTGAGCCAGGGGGCGTCGAACAGATAGCGCCGGCCGTCGGCGAGAAGGTTCCCCCAGGTGGCGTGCGGCGGGGGGACGCCGAAGCCGAGGAAGCTCAGGGCGGACTCGGTCAGGATGGCCGAGGCGATGCCCAGCGTGGCGGTGACGAGGACGGGGGCCATGGCGTTGGGCAGCAGGTGGCGGACGAGGAGGCGCACGCCCCCGACCCCGAGGGCGCGCGCGGCGTCGACGAACTCCCGCTCCCGCAGCGACAGGAGCTCGGCGCGCACCAGGCGCGCGGTGCCTTCCCAGCTCGTCAGCCCGATCACGACCATGATCGTGACCATGCTCGGCGGCAGCAGGGCCACCACGGTGAGGATGAGGAAAAAGGTGGGAAAGCAGAGCAGGATGTCGACCAGGCGCATGATCAGGGCGTCCACGTCGAGGAGCGGGCGTTCGAGCCAGCCCTCTTCCCGCCGCGGCCCGGGGCGCGGGCGCAGGCGGCCGAGGCGCCCCCGAAGCCCGCAAAGGAGGCCGGCCGCGATCAGGAGAAGCCCCGCTGCAGCCTGCCCCCCGGCCGCGAGGACCGCACCCGCGGCGAGGGCCGCCGCCGCAAGCCCCGTTCCCCGGCGGACGGGGCGGCGGCCCCAGCAGCCGGCGATCCCGCCGGCGAGGATGCCGACGGCCACCGAGATGCCGACGGCGATGAACCCCACCGTGAGCGACACCCAGGCGCCTTCCAGCATGCGCGCGAAGAGGTCCCTGCCCAGGTCGTCGGTCCCCAGGAGGTAGCGGCCGAACGGCGGGGCGCCTTCCGGGTCGGCAGCCGGCGAGACGGGGGCGAGCGGGGGGCGAAGCCTCTCCTCCAGCCTGACGCGGGCGGGGTCGAACAGCGGCGCGCGGCCGCCGGTGGCCCAGAGCCCGAAGGCGGCGAAGGCGGCGAAGGCGGCGAAGAACACGAGCCCCCCGAGGGCCATGCGGTTGCGGGCCAGGGCGCGCCAGGCCCCTGCCGGTCCGCGCCGGGGGGGCGGGCCTCCCGGGGGGGCGCAGGCGGTCGTCGGGCAACGGGGGGCGGGGTTCATGCGAGCCGAATTCTCGGGTCGGCCGCGGCGTAGAGGAGGTCGGAGAGCAGGGTTCCGAGCAACACGAGCACGGCGGCGATGAAGTTGAGGGTGAGGATGACCGGGTAATCGCGGGCGAGGATCGCTTCGTAGGCCATGCGGCCGAGACCCGGCCAGGAGAAGATCGACTCGATGATCACCGAGCCGCCGACCAGGCCGGGGAGCGTCAGGCCGAACATGGTGATGAAGGGAAGCAGCGCGTTTCTCAGGGCGTGCTTGTAGAGCACCGTCTCCTCGGGCAGGCCCTTGGCGCGGGCGGTGCGGATGAAGTCCTGGTGGGCCACCTCGAGCATCTGGCTGCGGACATAGCGCGAGAGGACGGCGATGCCGGAGCCGGCCCCGAGCACGGAGGGCAAGAGGAGGTGCCAGATCCGGTCGTTTGCCCGGTTCAGGAGCGGGGCCCCCTCGAAGCCGAAGGTCTCCATGCCGAGCACCGGGACGGAGAAGGCGCTCACGACCGCCAGGATCAGCAGGTAGGCGAAGAAAAAGCCGGGAATCGAAATGAGGAGGTAGGCGAGGAAGGCCGTGCCGCGGTCGAAGGCGCCGCCGCGGCCCACGGCGGCGCGGATGCCGACCGGGAAGGCGAGCGTCCAGGTGAGCAGGGTTCCCACGACGAAGAGGGGCAGGCTGTTCCGAAAGCGCTCGGCGATCTTCTCCAGCACCGGCCGATGGTCCTTCCAGGAGACGCTCCGGCCGGTGAAGAGGTCGCGGTAGAAGAGGGCGTACTGGACCGGAAGCGGCCGGTCGAGGTGGAAGGCTTGCCGGAAGCGCTCGACCATTTCCGGCGTGAACTTCGGGTTGAGCGGGTCGACCTGGGCCGGCTCGCCCGGGGCGAGGTGGACGATGAGAAAGGAGACCACGGTGACGAAGAAGAGCGTCACCAGCTTCTCGATCAGGCTGCGGGCGATGAAGGCGGTCATGGGCCCACCGTGCGGGTGCGGTTCACGGCGCCGCGAACACCGGGCGCGCGGGAAGCTTCACCCAGCGGTTGAAGTGGAAGCGGTAGTTGCCCGTCGGGGTGGGTTCGATCGGTCGGTGGCGGATGTCCCCGTGCGCGTCCCGCTCGCGGATCACGATGCGCCGGTCGAGGACGGCCGTCCATTTCCCCGCGTACAGAAAGGTGACCGGCTGGTCCTCGGCGATGCGGGCGTGCAGCCGGCGGCACAGGGCCGCCTGCCGCTCGGGGTCGTACTCCTCGCGGATGCGCGTGATGAGGGCGTCGGCCTCGGGGTGGCGGTAGCCCACGAAATTGAGCTGGTTGGGCCCGGTCTGGCTCGAGTGCCAGATGGGGTGGAGGTCGGGCTCGACGCCCATCGACCAGCCGAGCACCACGGCGTCGAAGTCGAGGCGGTGGATGCGCTCGCGGATGAAAACCGACCATTCGACGAGGTCGGTCTGCACGGCGACCCCGATCCGCTTCCAGGCGTCCTGGACGATCGTCAGGATGGACTTGCGGATGTCGTTGCCGCTGTTGGTGATCAGGGTGAAGCGCAGCCCGCGGCCCCCCTTCTCGAGCACCCCGTCCGGGCCGGGCCGCCAGCCGGCCTCCTCGAGAAGCCGCCGCGCGGCCGCCGGGTCGTAGGGCAGAGAGGCGACGTCGCGGTTGTAGAACGGCGTCTGGAGGGGAAAGGGGCCGCTCGTGCGCTCGGCCTGGCCGTAGAGCACGGCCTCGATGATGCGCTCGACCGGGACCGCCAGGCCCAAGGCCCGGCGCACCCGCGGGTCGTCGAAGGGCGGCCGCCGGAGGTTGTAGCCGATGTAGGTGTAGGCGAAGGAGGTGCCGGAGAAGTGCTGGAACCGGGGGTCGCGGGAGAGGCGCGCCACCTGGTGCGGCTGGACGGCGTAGGCGTCGATCGTCCCGGCGTAGAATTCCATCTCCTGCGTCAGGAGATCGGGGAGGATGCGGTAGGAGAAGCGCCGGTACTCGGGCGGCCCCTCGAAGTAGTTCTCGAAACGCTCCAGGCGGATGAAGCGGTCCGACTTCCACTCCCGGAAGACGAAGGGTCCACAGCCGACGGGCTCGCGGTTGAAGCGGCTCTGGCGGATGCCGAAGGAGGCGGGGTCCTTCCCGGCGGCGAGCGCCTCGCGGCGCAGGGCCTCCGCGTCGAGCCGGTGCCGCGGAAGCAGCCCGAGGGTCCAGCTCGCCAGCGCCGGGGCGTGGAGGCGCTTGTAGACGACGACCGCGGTGAGCGGGTCGGGGACGCGCACCTCCTTGACCGGCTCGAAGTCGGAGGCGCGCGGGGAGAGGTTCCGCGGGTCGACGACGGCCTGCCAGGTGAAGCGCACGTCCTCGGCCGTGACCGGCCGGCCGTCGTGAAAGGTGAGTCCCGGCCGCAGGCGGAACTCGATCACGGGGTTGTGCTCGACCGGGGGCAGCGCTGCGCGGGCGAGGCGGGCCTTCTCCTCCGGGGCAAGCGGCGGGTCGGTCTCGAGATGCGCCTCGGGGCGGAAGCGAAGGAAAACCCCCTCGCCCAGCAGGGTCTCGAGGTGCGCGAAGAGATCGGGGTCGACCCGCTCCAGGAGAAGCCGGATGCGGGGCGGGGCGGCGATCCGCAGGCGAACCTCGCGGCCGGAGGAGTCCGCGATCGTGCGGGTCTCGTCGCGGGCGGGCTCGATCTCGATGCCGCGGATGTTCTCCAGCGCGGCCCGAACGGGTGGGGAAAGCCCCGCGGGCCGCGCTCGGAGCCCGTGCAGCAGCGCGGCGATCCGCTCGGCTTGGGCCCCGGCCTCCCCGGGTTCCGCGGCGACATGGAAATAGGCCTCCTCGCGCACCGTCCAGGATTCGGCCAGCCGGCCGCGCAGCGCGAGACGTTCGTCCCGGTCGAGCAGCCCCTCGAAGACGAGCTGCTCGATTTCCGCGCTCGCCGAGTCGGTGGAGAGGATGGGGTTGAGAACGGCGGCGTCGCCGATCGAGGCCTGGATGAACTCCTCGAGCCGTGCGGGGTTCCCGCGCGCCTGCTCCTCGTAGGTCGGCACCCAGAGAACGGATTGCAGCAGCACGGCGCCGATCGCCAGCGGAAGCCCCAGCAGCAGCCGTCGCGTGCCCAAAGGCGCTCCTTTTGCAGTTCGAGCCGGATTTGCCTATAATGGGCATATAGAAAATCCCCGGTGGGCTGTAAACCCGGACCCGCAACGCCCATGGACCGAAGAGACCCCGAACGCCCCCCCGGCGGCGAGTCCCGATCCGCCTGGAGGACCCCCGAGGGGCGGCGCCTTCTCGCCTGCCTCGGCCGCCACGAGCGCCTGGCGGTCGCTTTTTCCGGCGGGGTGGACAGCACCCTGCTGCTCGCCGCCGCGCGGGAGGCGCTCGAGGGCCGGGTGCTTGCGGTGACGGCGGAGACCGATCTCCAGAGCCGGCGGGAGGTGCGCGCGGCCGCGGAGACGGCCCGCCGGCTCGGGGTGCCGCAGGTGCGGGTGCGGGTGGCGCTGCTGGCGCGGCCGGCGATCGCGCGCAACGGCCCCGCCCGCTGCTATTTCTGCAAGCGCCTGCTCCTGCGCGAGCTTGGCCGGGCGGCCGCGCGAGCGGGGTTTGCCGCCCTCGCCCACGGGGCGAACCTCGATGACCTGCAGGACATCCGGCCCGGCCTGCGTGCGGCGCGCGAGATGGGGGTCGCCGAACCCCTGATCGCGGCGGGGCTCGACAAGGCCGCGATCCGGCGCCTTTCGCGGCGTCTTGCGCTGCCCACCTGGGACCGGCCGGCCATGGCCTGCCTCGCCTCGCGCATCCCTTACGGCCGGCCGCTCCGGCGCACGGAGCTCGCCGCCGTGGAGCGGGCGGAGGAATTCCTTCTCGCCCGCGGCTTCTCGGGGGTCCGCGTCCGCCACCACGGCGAGGTCGCCCGCATCGAGGCCCGGCCCGAGGACCTGCCGCGTCTGGCCGCAAGCCCCCTGCGGGAGGAGATCCGGCGGGCCTTCCACGGCCTCGGCTTTGCGCACGTCGCCCTGGATCTCGAGGGCTACGTCGCCGGCAGCCTGAACCGCATCCTCCCGGGATGCGCGCGGCGGAAGGGCGGCGGGCGATGACGCGCGCGGGGCGGATGCTGTGCCTTGCCGGCCTGCTGCTTGCGCTGCCGGCGGGGGCTCCGGCCGAGTTCTACCGCTACACCGACCGCTCCGGCCGGACGCATTTCGTCGACGAATTCTGGAAGATCCCGGAGGAGTACCGACCGCAGGCCGGGCGTTACTCCGAAAAGTACGATCACCTCCCCGAGGAGCAGCGCATCCTGCACCTCGAGGCCGAGCGCAGCCGGGAGCGGGATCTCGAGGAGGAGCGGCGGCGCGAAACCGAGCGGCAGCTCGAGGAGCTGCGGCGCGAGGAGGAGGCCGTGCGGCTGCGGCGGGCCGAGGAGGAGGAGCGCCGCCGCCGCCGGGCCGAGGAGACCGAGGTGGAGATCGCCGGCAACCGGGTCCTCGTTCCCGTGACGCTCGCCAACCACGGCCTCGAGGCCCGCGTGCGGCTGGTTCTGGACACCGGGGCGAGCCACACGGTGCTCTACCGCCCGGTCGCGGAGAGGCTGAGGATCCTGACGCTCGCCCGGGGCCAATCCCGGCTCGCGGGGGGCCGCACGGTCCACTCCGAGGTCGGCCGGCTGGAGGCGATCCAGGTCGGTCCCGTGCGGATGCGGGACTTCCCGGTCGTGATCCTGCCCGTCGAGGCCGAAGACCCCTCCTGCGACGGCTTGCTGGGGATGGACTTTCTCCAGCGCGTCGATTACGCGATCCAGTACGAGACCTCGACCGTGCGCTTTACGCCGCGGCATCGCTGAGCCGGCGGGCCGACCCGGCCGCCGGCGCCGACTTGACCCTCCGGCCGCGGCTTTGCTACAATCGCCCCGGTCTTCCGAGAGGAAACCCCGAAAAACGCCGAAAGGAGGGAAACGGGATGCCGACCTACGAGTACTACTGCGAAGCCTGCAAGAAATCGTTTGCTCTCTTTTTGAGCCTTTCGGACGCCGAGAAGAAGAAAATCGCCTGCCCCGATTGCAAGTCCCGGAAAGTCAAGCGGCAGATCTCCACCTTCCAGACCGTGACCTCGAAGAAAAGCTGAAACCCGCCTCACGCCCCTCTCGGCCGTCGGCCCGGAATAGCGGGGCGGCGGCCGCCTTCAGGATCCCGGCCGCGGCACGATGCGGATCACCACGCGGCGGTTCTTGTTGCGGCCTTCGGCGGTTTCGTTGGTGTCGACCGGCCGCTCCGCCCCGAAGGCCGTGATGTTCACCCGATCCGGGTGGAGCCCCTGGGCGACGAGCTGGGTCTTGACGGCCATCGCCCGTTTGCCGGAGAGGAAAAGGTTGTAGGCCGGATCGCCGGCGCCGTCCGAGTGCCCTTCCACCAGCGCGGCGGTCCCGGGGCTCGCCCGCAGCAGCCCAGCCGCCGTGGCGACGGTCTCGCGGGCCCGCGGGTTGAGCTCGATGGAATTCGGATCGAAAAAGACGGTGAATTCCTGGAGGACGAAGGGGCGGGGGGCGGGGGCGACGGCGTCCGCGGCGGGCCGGCGGGGCTCGGCGGCCGCCTCGGGGGCGGCAGGGGGTGTGGCCTGCTCCGAGGCGGGCGGGACGGCCTGCCGGGATACGGGGGCGACCGCCTCCGCGGGCGGCGCGGCTTTCGCGTCATCCTCCGGGGACGGCCGGAGCCCGGCCGCGAGCGGAAGCGGGGGTGCGGCCTGCAGGGGGGCGCCGGGTTCTGGCCCGCGGGGGAAGGCGGCGGCGGGGGCTTCCCGGCCCTTTCCCCAAAGCGCGAGCTGCTGCGAAACGGCGTCGCCGTAGAAGTGCCAGCCGGCGAGGAGGGCGAGCAGGACGAGCGCGAAGACCAGCGCCGCGCGCACCCGGGAGCCCGAGGCGCGCGGGCGGTCGGCGGCAGAGGGCACCTTCGCTCTTGAGGTGTCCGCGGCAGCAGCCCGGTTCCCGCCCGCCGTCTTTCCGCCGGGGGCGACCTCGCCGATCGTGATGCCGAGCTCCCGGGCGCATTCGCGGACGATCTCCGCGTCGACCGTCTTCACGCCGCGGATGTAGGCCGTCATCATCGCGTGGTCGCAGAGGATGTTGATCAGGCGCGGCAGGCCCTTTGCGGATTCGTGCACGGCCTGGACGGCCGGGGCGGTGAAGATCTCCCGCTGTGTCCCGGCCACACGCAGCCGGTGGCGGATGTACTGGGCGGTTTCGGCTTCGTCCAGGGCCGGCAGGTGGTAGCTCACCGTGATGCGCTGGCGCACGGCGCGGTTTTCCTCGCGGGCGAGGATCTCGCGGAACTCGCTTTGCCCCACGAAGAAAATGTTGATCACCACCTTGCCCTCGAGATCGATGTTGGAGAGCAGGCGGATCTCCTCGAGCAGCTCGTGGTTCAGGCGCTGGGACTCGTCGATGATCAGCAAGACCCGCCGGTAGCCCGAGAACGCCTCGAGCATCAGGCGCTTGAAGCGGGCGAGGAACTCCCCTTTGTTGCGGAAATCGCGCTCGATGTTCAGCTCCGCGGCCAGGAAGTGGTAGAAATCCATCAGCCCCATGCCCGGGTCCGGGATGGTGACGATGATGGCGCGCGCCTTGACCTCTCTCTCGATGGCGCGGATGAGGGCCGTCTTGCCGGTTCCGACCTCGCCGGTGATGAGCAAAAACCCCTTGTTTTCCAGGATGCCGTACTTGAGCACGGCGAGCCCCTCGCGGTGTTTCTCGCCGAGCCAGAGGAACTCGGGGTCGGGGCTGATCTCGAAGGGTTTCTTCGTGAGCTCGAAATGGTTGCGGTACATGGATCCGTCCTTTGTGCCGGCGGTCACGCCCGGGGATGCAATTAGGGAATCATAGCATCGATCCGGGCCGAAATCCACGCGTTCCCGGCCGCCTTCCGGCCGCGGCGGCCTTACTTGACAGGAGCAGCGGAAACCCTTAGATCGGAGACCGTTTTCGTGAGCGCCCCCCCAAGGAGACCGCCGCCCCCATGCCGATGTCGCCGGAGTTCGAACGCCGCCTCTACCCCGTGGTCGACCGGATCGCCGCGCATTTCGGGACCCCCTTTCACCTCTATGACGAGGCGGGGATCCGCGCGACCGGCGAGGCGGTCAAGGACGCCTTCCGCGGCGTCCCGGAAGGCTTCCGCGAGTACTTCGCCGTCAAGGCCCTCCCCAACCCCCGCATCCTCCAGGTGATGCGCGCGCTGGGCTTCGGCTTCGACTGCAGCTCGGTCCCCGAGCTCCTGCTCAGCCGCCGGGTCGGCGCGCGGGGCGAGGACCTCATGTTCACCTCGAACAACACCGCGGCCTTCGAGTTCGAGGCCGCCCTCGCCGACGGCGGCGCGATCCTCAACCTGGACGACATCCGCCTCGTGCCCAAGGTCCCCCGTTTCCCGGAGCTCATCTCCTTCCGCTACAACCCGGGGCCGAGGCGCACCGGCAACGCGATCATCGGCAACCCCGTCGAGGCCAAGTACGGGGTCGCCCACGACCAGATCGTCGAGGCCTACCGCCGGGCGATCGCGCGGGGGGCGCGGCGCTTCGGGCTGCACACGATGGTCGTCTCCAACGAGCGCAACCACCGTTTCATGGTCCAGACCGTGGAGATGCTCCTCGACCTCATGGCCTGGGTTTCCGGGGAGCTCGACATCCGCTTCGAGTTCATGAACATGGGCGGCGGCCTGGGGATCCCCTACCGGCCCGAGGACGAGCCGCTCGACCTCGCCGCCCTCGGCCGGGAGGCGGCGGAGCGGATCGACCGCTTCCGCGAACGCCACGGCTGGGCCCCGCGGCTCTTCATGGAAAGTGGCCGCTACATGACCGGGCCCCACGGCGTGCTCGTCACGCGGGTGATCAACCGCAAGGAGATCTACCGCACCTACGTGGGGGTCGACGCCTGCATGTCGGCCCTGATGCGGCCCGGGATGTACGGCGCCTACCATCACATCACCGTCCCCGGCAAGCGCGATCTGCCGCCGGCGGAGACGGTGGACGTGGTCGGCTCGCTTTGCGAGAACAACGACAAGTTCGCCATCCAGCGCGCACTTCCGCCCCTCGAGGAGGGCGATCTCCTCGTCATCCACGACACCGGCGCCCACGGCCATGCCATGGGCTTCAACTACAACGGCAGGCTCCGCCCCAAGGAGCTCCTCCTCCGGGCCGACGGTGCGGTCGAGCTGATCCGGCGGGAGGAAACCGTGGAGGATCACTTCGCCACGCTGCGCTTCGCCCCCGATGTCTGGACGCCCTGAGGCAGGCCGGCCGGAGCCGTCCCGGAGCGGGCAGGCGGCGGCCGGGGCGGAAGGGGAGGCCGGGCGGCCCGCCTTCGCCGCGGGGGGGGCCGCGCCGCGGGGGGGCGTGTTCCTGCGCGTCGTCGTCCCCTTCGCGCTCGCCTATTTTCTCTCCTACCTCTTCCGCGTGGTGAACGCGGTCATCGCGCCCGATCTGGTCGCGGATCTCGGGATCGGCCCGGCCGATCTCGGGTTGCTCACCGCCGCCTACTTCATCTCCTTCGCCGCGCTCCAGATCCCCCTGGGCGTCCTGCTCGACCGCTTCGGCCCGCGGCGGGTTGAGGGCGTGCTGCTTTTGCTCGCCGCCGCGGGCGCCCTGCTCTTCGCCCGGTCCGGGGGGCTCTGGGGCCTCTTCGCCGGCCGCGCATGCATCGGCCTGGGGGTCGCGGCCGGCTACATGGCGGCCATCAAGGCCTACACCCTCTGGTTTCCACCTCTCTCCTGGCCGCGCATCAACGGCCTGCACCTCGCCGCCGGCGGGCTGGGGGCGCTGTCGGCCACGGTGCCGGTCGAGGCCGCGCTGCGGGTCCTCGACTGGCGGGGGGTCTTTTTCGCGCTCGGCGGCCTGAGCCTTGCGGTCGCGGCGGTCATCTGGCGCGCGGTCCCCGAGAAACGGACCGCCGCGCCGCCCCCGGCGCTCTCCCGGCAGTGGGGCGGGATCCGCGAGGTCTTCACCCGGCCGGTCTTCTGGCGCGTGACCCCGCTCACCGTCTCCTCGCAGGTCGCCTTCATGGCGGTCCACGGCCTCTGGTCAGGGCCCTGGCTGCGGGACGTCGCCGGCCTGGACCGCCCCGCGGCGGCGGGGGTGCTGTTCTGGACGGCGGCCGCGATGACGGCGGGCTATGTCGCCATCGGCTGGGTGACCGAACGCCTCGGCCGCGCCGGGGTCGCCCCCCTCACCACCGGCGCCTGGGGCATGGCGCTCTTCATGGCGGTGCAGGCGCTCCTGGTTTTCGCCCCGCCCGGCTGGGCCGCAGCCCTCTGGGTGCTCTTCGGCTTCTTCGGCACGACGGGCGTCATCCCCTACCCGGCGCTGGCGATGCAGTTTTCCCCGGCCCTCGCCGGCCGGGTGAGCACCGGCCTGAACCTGCTCGTCTTCGTCGCGACGTTCGCCGGCCAGTGGGGGATCGGCGCCGTGATCGCCCTCTTTCCGCCGACGGCGGCCGGCGGGTACGCCCCGGAGGGCTACCGGGTGAGCTTTCTCGGCCTCCTTGCCCTCCAGGCCGTGGGGCTTCTCTGGTATGTGCTCGCGCCCGCCGCGCGCCGGCGCGCGGGCGCGCCCGGCCGGGGGCGACCCTCAGCGGTTTGAGGAGGCGCCGAATTCGCGGAAGAGGTCCCGGCGGGTCCAGAAGGCGTTTTGCGGTTCGAAGAAGATCTCGATCCCGGCTCCCAGCCGCCATTCCGTCCAGTCGCCGCTTGAGCCCAAGGAGGCGAGCCCCCCCACGGCCACGCGGGGGGTGAGCTGCTTCATGCCCTGGAACCGGAGCGAAGCCCCCAGCCGGTTGTCGGTGTCGGCCTGGTAGACCTCCTCCCGGTCCTCGTCGAGCGGGTAGCGGTCGCTGCGGTGCAGCCGCTGGTGGAGCCAGCCCGCCGAGAGCTGCAGGTCGATCCAGAAATCGCGGCAGGCCGCGGTGCGCAGCCGGACGAAGGGGCCGAGGAGGGCCATGAGCTGGGGGCTGTAGTAGCCCCCGTGGCCGAAGGTGTGGAAGTCGCTGTTGCGGCGGAAATGGGCGAGGCTGAGAAAGGCCCCCCAGCTCCACTCGTCGCCGTCGACGAGGTGCGTGCGGCCGGCCGCCAGTCCGCCGTGCAGCGCCTGGTTTTCGATCACGTCGCGGCCGTCGTAGTGATCGAAGCCCGCCGTCGCGCTCAGCCAGCCGATGCCCGCCAGGGTGAAGGTCTTTCCCCCTTCGAGGCCCAGGCGCGTCACCCGCCCCCAGGAGGCCTTGCTGTAGGGGTCCTTCTGCCCCGTCCAGGAAAGGATGGAATCGCGCACGCTCAGCCGGTGGGCCTCGAGGAAGCCCCCCTCGGGGCCGAGGCGGGCGGAGAAGGTCGGCTCGGCGGAGACGGGCCCGCCGAGCGGGGTCGTCCCCACGTGGACCTCGACGGGAAGCCGGCCCTCGAGAAGGATGCCGGCATCGGGCTGGAGCACGAAGAGATCGTCCTCCCAGTCCTGCCGCAGCGGGAGGCCGCGGTAGTCGCGGCCGACCGGCGGCGTCTCCCCCGCCCCCCTTCCGCGGAGGCGGCGCGGGGTGAGGGTGAGAGAGGCCGTTTTCCCCAGCCCCACGGCGTGGAAGGCCGAGACCGGAAGCGAGGTCTCCTCGAGATCCCCGAAGCGGCCGCGCGTTTCGCGGCTGCGGTGAAGCGCGAAGGCTTCGGCGCGCGGGGCGAAGGCGTTGCGGTAGCAGGCGCGCTCGTCGGGGTCGAGCTGGGAGGCCGTGACCGGGAGCCCCCGGGCGAAGAAAAAGGGCGCCGCCGCGGCGGCGATCGCGGGCTCGGGGCTTGCGGCGGCGCGGCAGGCGAGATCCCAGGCGCGGTCCTCGACCCCCGCGGCGCGGTAGTGCTCGAGGAGCCCGGAGACGACCTCGGGGGAGGGGTCGCGTTCGGCCCGCTCTTCCAGGCGGGCGAGATCCCGCCCGCTCGGCCCCCGGCGGAGGAGGGCGCGTGCGAGCGCATCGGCCGCCTCGCGGTTTTCGGGGTCGAGGCGGAGAAGCGCCTCGTAGGCCGCGGCGGCCTCCTCCCAGCGGCCCTCGGCCATGGCGCGGTCGGCCTGGCGCCGCAGCACGGTGCGGCGCAGCTCGCGGATCTCCTCGTCCTCGGGGATGGCGCCGGAGGCGAAGGGGGCGAGCGCCTCGCCGTCCCGCCCCGCCTGCAGGCGCGCCCAGCCCGCACCCAGCGCGGCGTCGCGGTTTTGGGGGTCGAGCTCGAGCAGGCGGCTGAACAGCCGATCGGCCTCCGCCGCATCGCCCCGGCGAAGACGCTCCCATGCGAGCGCGGCGAGGGCCTGGGCGTCGTCGGGCCGCCGGGCGAGGATCTCGGCTGCGGTCTCGAGCCGCGCCGCCGTGCCTTCGGGGAGCCGGGCGAGCCTGCGCTGGAGGAGATCCGCCTCGAGCGCCTCCAGGGCCGCGGCGGCCTGCGGGTCAAGCGGGGCCTGATGCGCCCTCTGGGCGGAAAGCAGGGCGAGTGTCTCCTCTTCGTCCCCGGAGGCCGCGAGGCCGGCGAGGATCGCAAGACGCAGCGGTGGGTCGAGCGGGCAATCGAGCAGGCGGCGCGCGAGCGTCGCGGCCGCCTCCTCCTCGCCTGCCGCGGCGAGCGAGCGGGCGAGGCCGTGGAAGAGATCGGGCCGGAGGCAGCGCTCGAGCGCCTCGTGATGGAGGAGGAGCTCCTTCAGCGCCGCCGCCTCGGGAACCGGCGGGAGGGAACGCAGGGCGTTCTCCAGGCGGGCTTCGAGAAGCCGCCGCCTGGCCGCCTCGCGTTCGCGGCGGGGAAGCCGCTCGATCTCCACCCCCGCCTCCGCGAAGCGCCCCCCGGCGATCAGCAGCCCGATCCGCGCGCGGCGCACTTCCTCGGTCCGGAAGCCTTCGCGGAGCAGCCCGTCCAGGAGGCCGAGGGCTTCACGCCGTTTCCCCTGGCGGATCAGGCTGTAGGCGAGCCCGAGGCGCGCCTCGGAGACCTCCCGGCCCTCGAGCAGGCGGCGGAAGGCGGCTTCGGCCTCGGAGAAGCGGCCCGCGCGGTAGAGGCCCCAGGCCTGCTCCAGGGGCGAGGGCGGGGGCGGCGGCGAAAGCTCGCGACGCGGCGCCTCGGCGGGAAGGGCGGAATCCCGACCCCTCATCCGCTCGGCCTCCTCGGGCGAGGCATAGACCCAGTCGGGGTCTTCCCACTCGATCTCCATTTCATGCGGGCGACGTTCCACGCGCTCGGCCCCGGGGCGCTGGCGCACCTCCAAGGCGAAAGCCCCCTCCCCGCCGGGGGCCTTTTCCCCGGCCCGCACCGGCGGCCCCCAGAGCAGGATCAGCAGCACAAGTGCGGCGAGGGCGCCGTGGGTCATGGTCCGCGGAATCCGGGGCGGCCGCTTCGGGCCGCGGCCAGGAGAAAGAGGGCGTTCGAGTAGTAATCGTCGGGCTCGGCGCCGATCTTCGCCCGGCCGCGCTCGAGGAGCCGGCGGGCGAGGCCGGCCATCCCGCGGCGTTCCGCCGCGAGGGCAAAGACGGCGTGGATCCCGGCCGGCGCCTCCTCCGCCGCCACCGTGCTTTCGGCGAGGTTCACCCGGCCGGGGAGGTAGCCCGCCTGGTCCACCCAGTCGAGGAAACCCGCGAAAGCCGGCAGCGGCGCATCGAGCCCCGCCTCGTAGAGCGGCAGGCGGGCGGCTTCGTAGCCGAAATGGGGACCGCGCTCGGGGGCGAAGCGCGGGCTTTCGGGTTCGAGGACGACCCAGTCCGGGGGGAGGCCGAAGCGGTTGGCGGCGGTTTCGCGCAGCAGGCCGAGCGCGTCCTGCAGGATGCGGTTCCAGAAGCCTTCCTCGTCGGCGCGGGCGAAGGCGCGGTAGGCGGAAAAGACGAGGTAGCCGGTGTTGAAGAGCAGCCGCTCCCGGGAGGCGAAGCCGTAATAGGCGGGCGCGAGCAGGCGCCGCTTGCCGGCGGCGACGGAGAGGTGCAGCCGGATGTCCCGGGCCACGGCGAGCGCCGCTTCGCGATAGGGCGGGTGCTTCCAGTCTTCGGCCGCGCGCAAGAGGGCCGAGGCGATCAGCAGATCGCCGTCGGTGGCGTTGTTGTAATCGATGACGTTCCAGGCCCCGTTCGGCCGGCGGCCCCAGGACCAGGCGAAGAGCGCGTCCTTGCGCACCTGGAGGTTGTCGACCGTCCAGCGCAGGATGCGGTCGAAGGCGGGCCGGTCGCCGTGGAGCAGCGCAAGCCATAGGCCGTATCCCTGTCCCTCGGAGTGGCTTGCGTCTTCCTGGCCGGGGTCGATCACCCGGCCGTCCCGGGAGAGGAACCGCTCCTGGAACCGCCCCCAGTCGGCGGCCGGCGCCGCAGGGGCAAGCGCCGCGGCGAGGGCGAGGAAAAGGGCGACCCCGGCCCGGCGCTTAGGGGAGAGGGCGGCCTGCAAGGCATTCATGGCCTCATTCCGCTTCCCCGGCGCTCAGCCGCTCGCGCCTCCGTCCCCGGATCAGGCGGACGAGAAGGATGCAGAGGACGAGGAGCAGCGCGAGCAGAACGCCCAGGGCGGGCAGCGGGTGCGAGTTGATGAAATTCTGCAGGGCGGGGATCCGGCCAGGGGCGCCGATGTAGTAGGTCGGCCCGAGATCGAGGGCGATCGCGGCGGGCCGCTCGGCCGTGAGCCGCAGCAGGACGAAGTCCCCCTGGACGGCGGCTTGGACCGTGGGTTCCCAGAGCAGGCGGCCCAACGCGGGGAGCTCCGCGGCATCGCCGGTCGCGAGCAGGGTGACCGTGCGGCCGGAGGCCTGGGGATGCTGGAACTGCATCATCGCGCCGCGGCCCGCACCCAGGATCCCCGTCAGGTCGACCTGGACCGGGCTGTGGGCGGTCGTGTCGCCGGGGTGGGTCGGGGTGGGGGCCTGGGGACGCGGCGGCCGGGCCCAGAAGTCGACCGGCTCGGCGGCATGGGGCCGGGGCCGGGGCTGCAAGGGAAAGGTCAGCCGGAGCGGGTCGAGGCCGCGGACGGGGGAGGCGGCGAGCAGCGCCGCGGGGATCGAGGAAAGCGCGCCGACGACGAGCAGGTCGCGGTCGGCGGGAAGCGCCTCCGGGGCCACCGCCCAGCCCAGCGCGGCCGGCGGGTAGCCCAGCTTCTGGGCGCAGAGCGCGACGGCGTTCACGGCGGCCGCGGCGGCCTGGGGCGTCTTCTCCGTCAGCACCACCGCCGCTTCCCGCAGGTCGGGCCAGCGGCCCAGAGGGAAGGCGTCTTGAAAGAAGAGGTCGAGACGCGGCATCCGGGTCCAGAACGGCGCCTCGGGCAGGATGACCGCGGAGTCGTCGAAAACGGTCAGGCGCAGGTTTTCGGTCTGGATCAGGGTGCACTTGTCGGTGTGCAGCGGCGTCAGCTCGGCCTCGAGGCTCAGGCGGTTCAGGCCGCGCTTGAAAGAGGAGAAGGGGATGTCGATCCGGTAGCCCTTGAAGTAATCCCCCTTCGGGTTGTCCAGCCGCACGGCGGCGATGAACTTGCCGTTGAGCAGGATGTTGAGGACGGAATCCGAGCGCATGGCCGCGTCGTAGGCCATGTGCAGGATCACGCTCGCGAAGGCGTTGGGGGCGAGATGCAGCCCGGCGGGCAGCCTGAGCTCCAGGTCCAGGGGCGGCGGGGAGATGTGCAGGAATTCCGTGGTGCGTTTCCCCAGGCTCGCGAAGGTGTAGGTCTTGCCGGGGAGGAGCCCGCGCTGCACCTGGTGCTCTTCGACCTCGGGCAGCCGCACGGCCTCGATCCGGCTTGCGGCCGCATCCGGCAGCGGGTAGGAGAGGGAGGCGAAGGCGCGGCAGGCGGTCTCGAGCTCCGCCTCGGTCCCGCCGGTCACGAGAACCAGGGCGTGGGCGGGGGTCTCGACGAAGCGGGGTTCCCCGGACCCCGCCGCCGCAAGCCGCTCGGGCAGGGGGCGCACGCGGATTTCCGCGCCGCCCCCGGGCTCCGCCGTCGCACCCGCGGGCAGAAGAGGGGCGAGATCCGCCCGCCGGCCGATCGCGATATTGTCGACCCCGGGGCGGAGGCTGCGGTCGAGGCTGATCTCCGGGGTGCGGTAGGCGTAGCGCAGGGCGATCCCGGAGGCGACCAGCGAGGCCGCCCGCAGGGCGGAAGGGGAGAGGTCCGGGACCACGAGATGGACGCGCGTGTCGAAGGCGTTCCGCGGGTCGAAGAGGAAATCGGCGATGGCCGAGACGCGAAGCGGCACCGTCCGCGGCTCGATTTCGAAGAGGATGTGGGCCTCCTCCAGGTTGAGCCAGGTCCAGAGCTCGGGCGCGAAGGGGTCCTCGCATTCCTCCTCGGTGTAATGCTGGACGACCCAGAAGGTGCATTCGTGGTACCCCGGCGCAAGGAGCTCGGGCGGGAGCGGCACGGTGACGCTCCCCTCCGGGGTGTCGGGGTTGAGGCGCACCTGGGCGAGCGGACGGCCCCCCAGGGTGAAGACCAGGCGCGAGATGCGCGGCAACAGGGCCGAGGAGTTCACGTAGGAGAAGCGAAGCGTTGCGCCGAGCACCTTCCAGCGCTCGGGGATGGGCAGGCTGAAGGAGACGCGGTCCATCGCCCCCCGGAGATGGTGGTTCTGGACGGGTGCGATCCGGGGGAGGGGGAGGCGGACGGAAACGGCGGCTTCCGCGAGGGAGGCCGCCGGGCCGACGCCGACGAAAACGAGGAGGAGGAGGATGGCGATCCGGGCGGTCATGGGGTGTGCGGGCCTGCTTTCGGTGAGGATCGGTTCACGGCCTGCCGGCCGCTGCGGCCGGCAGGTGAACTTGAAATAGACCGAAAGGCGCCCGCAAGTCCAGCGAAATGAGCTATTGTGCCGCTTATGGCTTGACAAGGCCGGGCGAGGGGTTACTTCTAGCGCCTCGGAATCCAGGGAGACGTGACCGCCCTGGCGGAAGGAGAAGACGAGATGGCCGAGATCCTCGATCGCATGCCCCCCTCCCCCGAGGCCCAGCGCCGCGAGCAGGAAGAGTCGATCGCCCGCTCGCTGGCGCGCATCCGCCACAAGTTCCTCGTCATGAGCGGAAAGGGCGGGGTCGGCAAGACCAGCACCGCGGTGAACCTCGCTTTCGCGCTCTCCGAGCGGGGGCGGCGGGTCGGCCTCATGGATGTCGACCTGCACGGCCCCGACGTGCCGCGCATGCTGGGCCTCTCCGGGACGCCGGAGGTGACCCCGCAGCGCAAGCTCAGCCCGCTCAGGGTCTCCGAGACGCTCGCGGCGATCTCCATGGAGTCCTTTCTCCCCGGCCGCGACGACGCCGTCATCTGGCGCGGGCCGCTCAAGTTCTCGGCCATCCGCCAGTTCATCGGCGACGTGGAATGGGGCGATCTCGATTTTCTGATCATCGACGCCCCGCCGGGCACGGGGGACGAGCCGCTCACGGTCGCGCAGCAGGTTCCCGACGCCCGGGCGATCATCGTCACGACCCCCCAGGAGGTGGCGCTCGCCGACGTGCGCAAGTCGATCAACTTCTGCCGCACCGTGAAGATGGGGGTCTTCGGCCTGATCGAGAACATGAGCGGCTTTCACTGCCCCCACTGCGGCCGCCCGGTCGAGCTCTTCGGCTCCGGCGGCGGTGAGCGCACCTGCCGCGAGATGGGGATCGACTTCCTGGGGCGGGTGCCCCTCGACCCGCGGATGGTCGATTGCGCGGACCGGGGCTGCTCCTTTCTGCGCACCTACCCGGATTCGCCGGTGAGCGCAGCGCTGGGGGCCATCGCCGAGCGGATCCTCGCCGCGGTGGAGACGGAAAACCGGCCTCCCGACGCCGCCTGAGGAGTTCCCTTGAAGGAACCCGGGCCGGCGTCGCCGCAAGAGCGGCCCGCCCGCCGCTCAGCCGCCCGGCCGACCCGCCTCGCGGAGGGCCGCCGCCCGGGCCCGGCGCAGGCCCTCCGCGGCGCCGCGGATCGTCGCTTCGGGGACGGCG
Organism: Desulfatibacillum sp.; assembly: GCA_020725555.1. Taxonomy (GTDB): domain Bacteria; phylum Desulfobacterota; class Desulfobacteria; order Desulfobacterales; family SpSt-501; genus SpSt-501. The sequence continues at coordinate 26,442 of DYEU01000023.1, read as the reverse complement.
AAGGAGAGGCGGAAATGCCCCGGCACGCCGAAGGCGCTGCCGGGGCTGACGAGGATCCGCTCCGCGCGCAGGAGCTCCGCAAACCGGCGGTCGTCGGCCATCGGCGCTTGGGGGAAGACGTAAAAGGCGCCCTCGGGGGGGACGAAGGCGTAGCCCGCGGAGGCGAGGACCTCGCAGAGGAGATCGCGGCGCTTGCGGTAATGGGCGACATCGACGCCGATTCCCCGGGCGCGGGCCATCGCGCGCTGGAAGAAGGCGGGGGCGTGGACGACCATCATCGAGTTCACCGCGGCCGCCGCCTCCGCGATCTGGGCAGCGTCCTCGGCACCGGGATGGACGGCGAGATAGCCCAGGCGCTCGCCGGCGAGGCCCGGATCCTTGGAAAACGAGTTGACGAGGATGCTGTGCGCGTAGGCCGGGAAGACCGGGGCCGGCGCGGCGCCGTAGGTGATCGCGCGGTAGGGCTCGTCGGCGAGGAGGTAGATGCGGCGGCCGAGCCGCCGGCTAGCCTCCTCGAGGACGGATCCCAAGGCTGCGAGTTCCGCCGCCCCGTAGACGGCGCCGCTCGGGTTGTTGGGCGAGTTGATGAGCACGGCGCGCGTCTTCGGCCCCAGGGCGGAGGCGATCGCCGCAGGGTCGAGATGAAACCGGCCGTCGGTCGCCGCCGGAACCAGCCGGGCGCCGGCGAGGAAGGCGTAATTCTCGTAGCCCACGAAGTACGGGGCGGGAACCACGAGCTCGTCGCCGGGGTCGCAGAGCACGCGCAAAAGGACGTTCAGCGCCCCGGAGGCCCCGACCGTCATCACCACCGTCTCCGCCGGCACCGGCAGGCCCTGTTCGGCCCCCAGCCGCTCCGCCACGGCCGCCCGCGCCTCCGGGAGCCCGGCGACGGGGGCGTAGCCGTGGTCCAGGCCGGGCTCGGCGGCGAGCTCGGCGAGCCGCCGCCGGAAGGACTCGGGCGGCGGGGCGTCGGGGTTGCCGAGGGAAAAATCGTACACCCCGGTCTCGCCGAAGCGCTCTCGCAGGCGGCGGCCCTCCTCGAACATCGCCCGGATCACCGCGAAGGCGGCGAGCCGGGGCTTGATCTGCGTTGCGATCGGCATCGCGTTTCCCTCCCTTTCGCGCTCGGCCCTGCGGCCGCGCGCAATCGAAACTCCGGCCAGCGGTAGCCCAAAACGGCCCGGCACTCAAGAGGCGGCTATTGACAGGGTGCAGGCCGCCGGTTAATGCTCGACCCCGCGGAGGGGGGAGAAGCCCCGCGCGGAACGGATCGCCTGAGAAGGAGGAAGAGCACCATGCCCAAGGGGATGACCGGCAAGATCCTGCATGTGGATCTCTCGCGGCGTGCGGTCGAGATCGAGGAGCCGGGTGAGCTTTTCTACCGCGGCCTGCTCGGCGGACGCGGGATCGGCTACCATTACCTGCTGCGCGACATGCCGCCGCGAACGGACGCCTTCGCCCCCGAGAACGTCCTCACCCTCGCCACCGGGGTCATGACCGGGGCGCCGCTTGCCGCCTCCTGCCGCTTCGCCGCCGTGGGCAAGTCCCCGCTCACCGGTGCGGCGGGCGAATCCGAGGCGGCCGGGTTTTTCGGCCCGGAGCTGAAAAAAGCGGGCTTCGACGCCGTCGTCTTCCGCGGCGCCGCCGAGGAGCCGGTCTACCTCTGGGTGACCGAGGGGCGGGCCGAGATCCGCGACGCGCGGGCCCTGGCGATGCGTGAGACCGGGGAGGTGGAGGACGCGATCCGCGGCGAGCTGGGCAGCGACAAGATCCGGGTCGCCCAGGCCGGGCCGGCCGGCATGCGGCGCGTGCGCTTCGCCAACATCACCAACAACCTGGGCCATTTCAACGGGCGAAACGGCTTCGGCGCCGTGATGGGCGCCAAGAACCTCCGCGCCGTTGCCGCGCTGGGGACCGGGGAGATCGAATGCCACGACCCCGAGTTCCTGCGGCGGACGGCGACCGACTACGCCAAGACCTTCCGCCGCAACCCGGCCGGGGAGGCGCTCTACACCTACGGCACGACCGCCTTCCCCGAGATCCTCTCCGCCGCGGGCGGGCTGCCGGTGAACCATTTCCGCGAGAGCGCGCTCGAGGACGCCTCGCCCCTCGGCGGCGACCGCTACAACGAACTGCTGCTCAAGCGGCGCAAGGGCTGCCACGCCTGCCCGATCATGTGCAAGCGGGTCATCGCCCTCGAGGACCCGGTCTACGGCGTCGATTCCCGCTACGGCGGGCCCGAGTACGAGACGATCGCCGCGCTGGGCAGCAACCTCAAGATCCTCGACCTGCGGGCGGTGGCCAAGGGCAACGAGATCTGCAACCGCTACGGCATGGACACGATCACCGCGGGGATGACGATCGCCTTCGCCTGCGAGTGCTTCGAACGGGGCGTCATCACCCGCGCCGACACCGACGGCCTCGAGCTGCGCTTCGGCGACGCGGCGCTGATGCTCCGGCTCCTCGAGATGACCGGCCGGCGCGAGGGCTTCGGCGACCTTCTCGCGGAGGGCTCGGCGCGCCTCGCCCGGCGCTGGAAGGTCGAGGACGCCGATTTCTGCCTCTGCGTCAAGGGCCAGGAGCTCGCCCTGCACGACCCCCGGATCAAGGTCGGCGTCGGCATGGGCTATGCCCTGTGCACCTACGGCGCCGACCACATGGACGCCCCGCACGATCCCTCCTTCGTCGACCCCGCCTCCTTCTCCTTCCGCTCCGTGGGCGTGCTCGGCATCCACCGGCCCATGCCGGCCACCGAGCCGAGCCTCGAGAAGGTGCGGGCCTTCGTGCTGCTCGAGCGCTACTGGAAGATGCTCGATTCCCTGGGGCTCTGCGTCTTCGGCTTCGCCCCGCGCGGGGTGATGCCGATCCCGACGCTGGTCGAGTGCATCCGCGCCGTGACGGGCTGGGAGACGAGCCTCCTCGACCTGATGCAGTCGGCCGAGCGGGGAACCCTCCTCGCCCGGGCGTTCAACGCCCGCGAGGGCTTCACCTCCCGGGACGACCGGCTCCCGGGGAGGCTCTTCGACCCCAAGCCGAACGGGCCCGGGGCCGGCAAGCGGGCGTTCGGCCGCGAGGAGTTCGAGCGGGCGCTCAGGACCTACTACGCGATCGTCGGCGTGGACCCGGAGACCGGACGGCCCGCGGAGGGGAAACTGCTGGAGGCCGGGCTCGAGTGGGTCGCGGAGCTTCTCGCGCGGGATGCGGCGGCCGCCGGCGCCGGCTCCCGCCCCTGAGCCCCTCCCGCGGCCAAGCAAGAACGGGAGGCCCATAGGCCATGGATCCCGTCCGCATCGTGACCCTGGGCGGCGGCAGCGGTCAGTTCGCCCTGCTCTCGGGGCTGCGCGACCTGCCGGGGGTTGCGATCACCGCCGTCGTCTCCATGGTCGACAGCGGCGGGAGCACGGGGCGGCTGCGGGACGAGTTCGGGATCCTCCCCCCCGGCGACATCCTCAAGTGCATCGTCGCCCTCTCCCCCCACCGCGAGGTCGCGCGGACGCTCCTGCTCAAGCGTTTCGTCGAGGACCGCCGGCTGCGGGGGCACAACGCCGGCAACATGCTCCTCACCATGCTCAGCCGCTACGCCGGCAGCTTCGCCGCCGGCGTGCAGGCGCTGGCCGAGATCCTCGACGTCCGCGGCCGGATTCTGCCGGTGACCGTCGACCCGGCGACCCTGGTGGCGGAGCTGACCGACGGGAGCCGCATCTTCGGGGAAAAGGCGATCGACGTCCCGCGCGGGATGCAGCGGGAGAAGATCCGCGAGGTCTTCCTCGTCCCCCACCACGGCGATGCGGTGTCGGTCTACCCGCCGGTGATCGACGCCGCCTGGTGGGCCGATTACATCCTGCTCGGGCCGGGGGACCTCTACACGAGCCTGCTCGCCGCGCTGATCGTGCCTGGGGTGGCCGAGGCCATTCGCCGCTGCCGCGGCCGGGTCCTCTATGTCCTCAACCTCATGACCAAGTTCGGCGAGACCGACCGCTTTCGCGGCCGCGATTTCGTCGAGCGGCTGGAGGCGGCCATCGGGCGGCCCGTGGACGGCGTCATCGTCAACCGGCGCCGCCCGCCGGAGGCGATCCTGAGGGCCTACCGGCGGCAGAAGGCCTCCTTCGTGGACGTGGACCCCGACGACGAGTTCTGGAGGGATCGCCGGGTCTATGCCGGCGACCTGCTCGACACCGCGGGCGGGATCGTCCGCCACGATGCGGCGAAGCTCGCCGCCCTGATCGGCGTCATCATCACCGCGGACCGGCGGGAGGATTCGGGCCCGCGCCGGGTGCGGGGACCGGAAAGGAGATCGCGATGCGCATCCGCACGGCGACCCTCGAGACGAACTGCGAAGTGAGCGGGCCGCGGGACGCCCCCGCGCTCCTGCTCAGCCACGCGCTGGGGACGAGCCTCAACCTCTGGGACCCGCAGATGGCCGCCCTCGAGTCGCGCTTCCGGGTCGTGCGCTACGACATCCGCGGCCACGGGGAAAGCGCGGTTCCGCCGGCCCCGTACACGCTCGCGGAGCTCGCCGCGGACGCCGTCGCGCTGCTCGATCGGCTGGAGATCGGGCGGGTGAGCTTCGCGGGCGTCTCGCTCGGCGGCATGATCGGCCAGGAGCTTGCGCTCCGCCATCCGGGGCGGCTCGAGCGGCTGGTCTTGTGCGACACGAGCGCCCGCATCCCCCCCGAGGGGGTGCAGGCGGTCCGGGAACGCATCGCGCTCGCCCGCAGCGGGGGCATGGCCGCCCTCGTCGAGGCCACACTCGCGCGCTGGTTCACCCCGCGCTTCCTCGCCGCGGAGGGCCCGGGGGTCGCCCTGATCCGGCAACTGGTTCTGCGGACCCCGGTCGAGGGCTTCATCGGCTGCGCGGAGGCGATCTGCGGGCTTAACCTTCTCGACGCCCTTCCCGCTGTCCGCGTGCCGACCCTCGTCGTGGTCGGCGAGGAAGACCCCGGAACCCCGGTCGCGGCCGCGCAGGCGATCCACGCGGCGATCCCCGGCTCCCGTCTGGAGGTGATCCCCTCGGCCTCGCACCTCGCCAACGTCGAACAGGCGGCCCGCTTCAACCGCCTGCTCGTCGATTTCCTCACCGCGGCCCCTTGAGGGCATCCGCCGCCCCGCCCCCGGGGGCGCCGGAAAGCAGCTCCGCCACCCGGCGCTGGATGAGTTCGGCCAGCGCCTCGGCCTCCGCCCGGCCGAAGGGCGCCACGCTTTGCGCCAGCTCCTCCACGCGCTCTTCGGCGAGATCGGTCATCTTGCTCACGAGATACGCATCGATCTCGGCATCCTCGAAGCGCAGCCCGCAGGCGCCCACGGCGCCGACGAACTCCCCGCCGGCGAAGATCGGGACGACGATCTTGATCATCCCCGCGTCGCACTCCTCGATCACCGGTCGCCGGGTGCGCGCGGCCTGGGCGGCGAGGTTCATGTGCGCGGGCGCGCAGATGAAGCTCTGGCCCTTGTCGGTCTCCTTGACCGCGGGGCACAGGCGGTTCGCCCAGCGTTTCTCCGGCAGGATGCGGTAGCCCCGCGGGTCGAAGACGCTCACGTCCATCCCCGAGCGTGCGTGTAGCTCCTCCTCGAGCGCCCGCCAGCGCTCCAGCGGGGCGAGATCGGTCAGGGTCATGGGGTTCCTCCGTGTCCTCGGTGTCCGGCCTCTTCGCGCAGCCGGCGCGCCAGCCGCTCCAGCCCCTCGGCGATGGACACCGCGGGGCGGTATCCGAGATCGCGGCGCGCGGCGGCGATGTCGAACCAGTGGGACGTTCCCAGGGCCGTGGCCACGAAGCGGGTGAGGGGCGGCTCCCCCGGCAGGGCAAGCCCCCTCCAGATCCACTCGCAGGCCCGTCCCAGGCGCCTTGCCGCCGCAAGCGACATGGCGCCGCGGACCGGGGGGAGCCCGGCCGCGCCGAGCAGGCGGTCGATCATCTCCCAGGCGGGCACGGGATCGCCCCCGCTGATGAAGAAGATCCGTCCCGAGAGGGAGGCGTTCGCCGCGAGCGCCTGCTCCGCAAGCAGGTGGGCCTCGGCCGCGTCGTCGATGAAGGTCGTGTCCACGCGGTTGTGGCCGTCCCCGATGCGGCGCAGGCGGCGGGCGCGCCGCACGAGGCGGGGCAGGAAGTGGGGATCCCCGGGGCCCCAGATCTGGTGGGGGCGGAGCACGATCGTGCGCAGGCCCCCTTCCTTCCCCGCGGCGACGACGGCCCGCTCGGCTTCCGCCTTCGTCGCCGGGTAATCGGCGAGGTGGCGCGCCGGGTAGGGGTGGGATTCGTCCACCCCCTTGAGGTCGCCGCCGTGGAAGACGACGCTCGGCGAGCTCGTGTAGACGAGGCGGCGGACCCCGTGGCGCCGGCAGGCGGCGATGACGTTGCGGGTTCCCAGGACGTTGGTGCGCTCGTAGTCCCGCCGGCGGCCCCAGGGGGGCGGCTTGGCGGCGGTGTGGAACACGGCCGCCGCCCCGCGGCAGGCCCGGTCGACCGCCTCGGCGTCGGCCACATCCCCGCGCACGAAGGCGACGTTCAGGCGCGTGAGCCCCGGGGGCTCCGAGCGGCTGAACCCCCGAACGCGCCGGCCGCGGGCGAGGAGGGCCGCGACGATCGCCGCGCCGAGAAACCCACCCGGCCCCGTCACCAGGACGGGCCCGTCGTCGTCGGCGCGGCGGATCACGGCCGGCTCCCGCTTCCCCGCCGGCTGCGGGCGCTCTTCATCCGCATCCGGCGCGCCGCCCAGGCGGCGAGCGCCTCGCGCTGGATCTTGGCGTTGTGCCGGATGTCGACGGGGAAGGAATTGCGGAAAAGCACGGTGCGGATGGGCCGGGTCATCTCGTGGCGGCCAGCGAGGTCGAGCAGCTCCTCGGCCACGACGGCGCGGCGGATGCGGCGCGAGGTCTTGCGCAGTTCCACGCAGAGCACCGGCACCTGGTGGCCGGGGGGGCCGACCCCCACCAGGGCGCTGCGGCGCACGAGCGGATGGGTGTTGAAGATGCCCTCGCAGGGGACCGTGAAGAGTGTCCCGGCGGAGGTGACGACGCGGTGGCTCTTGCGGCCGCAGAACCAGAGCCGCCCCCGGCGGTCCACCCAGCCGAGATCGCCCATGCGGTGCCAGAACCCGCCCGCGCCGTCGTCGATCTTGTGGAGCGCATCCGCACGGGGGTTTTCGAAGTAGGCCGGGCTCACGTGGGCCCCCCGCACGGCGATCTCCCCGATCTCGCCGGCCGGCACCTCGAGCCCCTCCTCCCAGCGCGGGATCGGCTCGTCGCGGATCTGCAGGATGCGCGCCTCGATTCCGGCGACGGGCCTTCCGACGCAGATCCCGTAGCCCCGGTCGGTGAGCGCCCGGGTCTCGGCCAGGATGTCCGCGTCGCCGATGACGGCGACCGGCACCGCCTCGGTGGCGCCGTAAGGGGTGAGGATGGCGGCCGAGGGATCGAGCAGCGGGCGTGCGGCCTCGACCACGCGCGGCGGCACGGGCGCCCCGGCGGAGATCACCCGCCGCAGAAAGGGAAGGCGGATGCCGCGGGCGCTTGAGAATTCGCAGAGCCGTTCGAGCAGGACGGGCGAAACGAAGAGGTTGGTCACGCCCTGGTCTTCCATCACCTCGAGCAGCAGCCCGGGGTCGGCCTTGGCCGGTTGTCGCGGGTCGAGCGGCGGGATGACCGCGGTCACCCCGAGGGCCGGGTAGAAGAGGGCGAAGAGCGGAAAGGTCGAGAGGTCCTTCTCCTCCTGGCCGAAGGAGAGCTCGCGGGCGACCGCCCGGAGCTGGGCGGCGAAGCCCCCGTGGGTGTAGACGGCCCCCTTCACCGGGCCGGTGCTGCCGGTCGTGAAGAGGATCGCCGCCGGCTCCGCCGGGCCGACGGCCGCGACGGGAAAGGGACCGCGGCCCGGCCGGCGAAGCGTCGCAAGACGCTTCCCGCCCCAGCCCCAGCGCCCGCCCACGGCGACGCGGATGCGGACCCCGCGGAAACGGCTGCGGAAAAAAAGCCGCAGGGCGTGGGCGCGGGGGGGGGCGATCATCGCCTGCGGCCGGGTCGCCTCGTAGCAGGCAAGCATGCGCTCAAGCCCCATCCCCGGGTCGACGACCACGGGCACGGCGCCCACCTTGAAGAGGGCGAAGAGGATCTCGAAGAATTCGAGGCCGGGGCGGACGAGGAGGATCGTGCGCATGCCGCAGGCGAGGCCGAGGTCCTGAAACCCCCAGGCGAGGCGGTCCGAGGACTCCGCGAGCGCGCGGAAGGTGAGGTGGGCGTAGCGCAAGCGCCCGTCCGGGCCGCGGCCGGCCGCCGCCGTCACGGCGGGCTTGTAGGGCGTGCGCCGGGCGGCCTCCCCCAGGGTGAGGGCGATGTTGGCGCAATCGGCGTCGGCGAAGAGGGGATCGGCCATGTCCGCCATCCGGCGGGAAGGTCAAGGGGGCGCGGAAGACCGGCCCCCCCGGGGTCCGCGGTTTTTCCTACCGCAAGGGCGGGGGTTTTTCAATCGGGGTCGGCCCCGGTGCGGGCGAGGAAAGCGGCGGTCCGCGCGAGCACCGCGGCCGGTTCGTCCTCAAGGAGGTAGTGGCCCGCTTGCGCAAAGCGATGGGCCTCGGCCCGGGGGAAGCGGCGGCGCCACTCGGCCAGATAATCGCCGTCGAAGACGAAATCCCGTTCTCCCCAGAGGATCAGGACGGGCTTTGCGGCCAGCCGGCCGAGGGCGCAATCCACCTCGCAGGCCGCCTCCCAGCTCGGGTCGGCGGGCGTGAGGGGGATGTCCTGGACGAACCGCAGGAGCGCGATCCGGCGCTTCCAGCTGCCGCGGTAGGGGGCGAGCAGCCCCGCGCGCGCCGCGGGCGAAAGCCCGCGGGCCGTCGCCGCCCGCGCGGCGCCGAGGGCGAAGAGGTTCAGGCCGAGAACGAGGACGGCCGCGGTGCGGCGGTGGCGCCGCAGCAGGGCGAGCACCCGGGGCAGCCGTTTGCCGGCCGGTTTGCGGAAGGCCGCCGTGTTCAGAACGACCAGGCGCGCCACCCGTTCGGGGCGGCGGACGGCCCAGGCGCAGGCGATCATCCCCCCCCAGTCGTGCACCACGAGGGTGACGGGCCGCTCGGGGACGACCGCCTCGATCCAGGACGCGAAATCCTCGACCCGGTCGCGCAGCCGGAACCCGTAGTCGCGGGGACCGGGCCGCTCGGAGAGCCCGCAGCCGATGTGATCGGGGGCGAGGCAGCGGTAGCCGCCCGCCAGGCCGCTGACGAGGGAGCGGAAGAAAAACGACCAGGTCGGGTTGCCGTGCACCAGGACGACCGGCGCGCCGCGGCCCTCGTCGAGGTAGTGCATGCGGCGGCCGTTGACCGCGAGGAAACGGGAGCGGAAAGGGTAGAGCGGGCGCCAGTCGTCCATGGACGGCTACCAGTCGATCGCGAGCATGAGGCAATTCAGGCCGCTGCCGATCCCCAGCCAGCCGACGAGCTCGCCGGGCCGCAGCACGCCGCGCTCTTCGGCCAGCGCCGCGGTGAGAGGCAAGCTCACGGTGCCTGTGTTGCCGAGGAAGCGGAAGGTCGTGAAATCGCGTTCGGCGGGGATGCCGACCGCCTCGAGGAAGGTGCGCTGGTGGGTGGCGCCGACCTGGTGGCAGACGATCCGGTCGGGGGCGCCCTCCGGCAGCGCGAGCTCGCGCCGGAACGCCTCGAAGGTCTCGACCCCCAGGGCGACCCCGTGGCGCAGCACCTCGGCGGCGTCGGTTTCGGCCATGTGCGCCCGGCCCTCCGGAATCCCCGTGTCCGGGCCCCAGGTGCAGAGCCGGTGATGCCGGGGGGCGCTGCGGCAGACCGCGCCGCGCAGCCGGCGGCCGCCCGGCCGGAAGGAGCGCTCGGTCAGGAGCACGGCGGCCGCCCCCGAGCCGCCGGTCAGGGTCGCGAGCGTCTTGCGCAGCGTTTCCATGGAGGGCTCCCGGTTGAGCCGCGCAATCGTGAGGTCGACGATTTCCCGGGCCGACTCGCAGGCGACGACGAGCCCCGCGCGGATGTGGCCCAGCTCGATTGCCCCCGCCGCGAGGAGCATGCCGTTCAGGACGCCCAGGCAGGCGTTCGAGACGTCCAGGACCTGACAGCCGGGGCCGATCCCCAGCCGGTCGGCCACGGCGCACGCGGTGGCCGGCTCGAGGTGCTCGCGGCAGACCGCGGCGTAGATCAGCATGCCGACTTCCCGCGGGTCGACGCCTGCCGCCTCGAGCGCTTTGCGTCCGGCCCGGGAGGCGCCTTCCGAGGGCCGGAACCCGGGGCTCCAGTAGCGCCGCTCGCGGATCCCGGTGATCGCCTCGAGCTGGCCCCGGGGGATCCGCAAGGCCTCGTAGAGGGGGGCGAGCCGCTCCTCGAGATCCGCCGAGGAGACCACGTGGGGCGGGATCTCGTAGCCGATGGCGGCGATGCGGGCGCGGGAGTAGTTCATGCCGATCGGGCTTCCTTCGCCTCCGGCGCCGGGTCAGAGGCGATCCGCCGCGGTGCGGGGCGTGACACCGACGCCGAAGCCCTCCATGCGGTAGATGCACAGGCCGTCCACCCAGAGGCGTCCGTCGGCCGCAAGGACGCTTCCGGCCGGGGTTTCTTCGAGCGGCTGCAGGTCCGCCTGCAGGAGAACCTTCCGGTTTCCCGGCCGGACCTGGCCGCGGTAGGTCCAGCGGTGCTTGCGGCCCGGCGGGAGGAAAAAACGGTGCGCGTCCCGCTTTTCCGGCATCCGCAGGAGCACGGCGGCCTTGATGAGCTGAATCAGGCCCTCGAGGCCGAGCGAGCCCGGCCACACGGGGTCGCCGTGGAAGTGGGCCCGGAAGAACCACTCGTCGTCGCGCACCGCCTTGACGCCGAGCAGGCGTCCGGCGCCGGAAGCGCCCCCTCGGGGATCCCAGCCGGCGATGCGGTCGATCATGCGCAAGGCCCGCGCGGGAAGGAGAAGCCCGCCTGCGGGGGGACGCGTGCCGTCCTGGGGGTCGAAGGGCGCCGCCTCGGGCCAGAGCGCCTCCATCCCGGGCGGCGGATCCTCCTCGGGGGGGTCGGGCTCCCCGCGAAGGCCGCGCTGGCCCGCGAGCGCCTCGCGGGTGAAAAAGCCGAACCCCGCGGTGCCCGAATAGAGCCGGCCCCGCCGGTCGTGGACCTCGAACTCGAAGTGCTCGAGGATGAGGTCCGCCGTCTCCGCGACCCGGGTGAGGCGGCTTCGCGTCCTCAGGCGCCCCCCCGCCGGCGGCAGCGGCCGCTCGAGTTCGCCGCTGCCGTCGAGGTTGCGGAAGAAGAGCTCGCGCGGGCTTTTCAGGGTCGAGCCGAGGAAGGCCGCGAGGAAGCCGCAGGTTTGCAGCGCGCTCTCGAGGAGGACGCAGAAGGGGAGGGCACCGGTGCGCTCGGCGGCCACATACCACGCCTCGGGCCGGATGTCGAACTCGGCCTCGGCCCATCCGCCCGGCCGCAGCCGTGCGGGCTCCGGCCCCGCGGCCAGGACGCGGTCGAGGAAAAGAAAGGGCGGCGCGGGGAGGCGGGCGAGATGGCGGCCGGCCTCCCAGGAGCGGTAGCGGTCCCCGAAGGCGGCCGTGGAGCGGCCGGTGGCGAAGTCCTCGAGCTCGCGGCGGGCGACGAGGGCGCCCTCGGCCGGCGGGGTTGCCGCTCTTCCGCCGCCTGCGGCGCGGGGCGGGCGGCGGCGGGCTTTCCAGAAGGCCTCCAGCTCCGCGGCCGTCGCGCCGGCAAGCCGCAGGGACATGTCGCGGAAGCGCACGATCCGCCGCCCGTCGGCGAAAAGCCAGGCGTCGGCCACGGCGTAGGGCTCGGGCCGGAAACCGGCCTCCTTCAGGTGAACTTCGTAGTGGACCCGCCGCGTCTGCGGGGTGACCGGGCCGCGGCAGGTGAGGACGGCCTCGATTTCCGGGACCGGCTCGAAGCGCAGCCCCGGCCGGTCGAGCAACCAGCCGCGGCGGAGCAAAAGGAGGCGCAGGGCCTGGTTGCAGCACTCGTACATGAGCGTCCCCGGCATCACGCGGTCGTCCACGAAATGGCATGCGAGGAACCAGGCCTTCGGGTGGATGTCCGCCTCGGCGCGGAGGCACCCCAGGCCGTAGCGGCCGCCGCCGGGGTCGAAGGAGACGACGCGGTCGATCAGCCGCAGCCGGCCGCCCGGGGGCCGGAGTGTTTCGGGGATGCGGATCCCCTCGAAGGCTGCGCCGAAGGCGCGCCGGGCGTCCCCCTCCCGCAGCGCGTCGAGGGCGGCGTCGTCCCAGGCCTCCTCCCCGGCGGGGACGGGCACGGGCCAGGAAAACCCCTCGGGGAGGATTGCCGGAGCCGGTTGCGTCTCGGCGGCGGTGAGAACGACGCCGCCCGAGTGCAGGGATTCCTCGGCGGTGAAAAAGCCCGCGCGGCCGCCGCGCATCGTGATCAGGGGGCGGCCGCCGATCGTCCCGGTGAACCGGAAAGAAAAGAGGAGCGTTTCCCCCTGGCGGAGGAATCGCTCGATGTCGATCGCGTAGCGGATCGTTTCCCCCGGGGCGGGCAGGCTGCGGTGAAACCGCACCGCGGCGTCGAGCAAACGGTAGGCCCGCCGGCCGCGGACGGCGAGATCGACGCCCAGCCAGGCGCAGAGAAAGAGGTCCGCCTGCCCGGCCTCGATGGCGATGCCGACCGGCGCCCGGCCCGCGTCGAGGTACCAGGCGCCGGGGAGGACGTCGTGTTCGGTCACGATCCGGCCCGGCCCCAGGCGGGCCTTTTCCCCCGCGATCTCGAGGATGCGGTCGACGAGCATGAGCGGCTCGTCGGGAAGCCGCACGCGCACCGGGAAGCGGTCGACGGCTTCGAATTCCGGGCCGAGAACGCGCGCGGCGGAACCGCGGGCGAACTCGAGGCAGGCGGCGCGGTCGAAGAGCACGCGAGGCGGGGCGGGACCGGGCGATCCCCCGCCCGCCGCCTTTTCCCCCCGGCGGCCGAGGTGCGCGGCGAGGCCGCGGGCCACCTCGCGGGAATAGTCGAGGAAACGCTCGTGGGCGCAGGAGGCCGAGCGGGAAAGGGAGGCGATCGTCCTCAGGGCGTCCCCGACCGCGCCGGCGGGCACCGCCGTCTGACCGGCCGAAACGGCGGCGGCGAGGCCGCCCGTTTCCCGCTCCTTTGGCGACAGGCCGGCTGAGGCGATGGCGGGCCGGGCGGCCGGCGGGGTCTCGGCCACGAGGAAGAGGCCGTGGCCTTCGTCGCTTGCGCCGGCGATCAGGACGGGGCCGTTTGCGGAGCAGGCGGCGGGCTCGATCATCGCCTGGACGAGGGCGAAGAGCCCCGCCGCCGCTCCTCCGTCCCCCCACCGGCCAGGGCCGGTCTCGGGCGCCGGGTATTGCGGCAGGAGCCCCCGCAGGCGGGTGGCGGCTTCCGGGCCGGCCAAGAGCACGCCGCTGAGGGACCCCTCCGGGAGGCCCGCCTCGCCCAGGGCCGCGGCGAGCGCCGGCCCGGCCTCCGGCCCGGAGGCGGCCGCGCCGCGGAGGACCAGCCGGATGCGATCGCCCTCGGCGCGGGCGCGGTCCAGGCGCTTGAGGACCAGGGCGACCGCCCCCTCCGCGGGCGGCGGCGCCGCCTGGCCCCGCAGGGCGAGGCGGCGGGCATCCCCCGGCAGGTCCACCGCGCCCACGAGCATCGCCTCCGCCTCCCCCGCCTGCAGGGCGCGCATGGCGAGCTCGAGCGCGCGCAGCCCGGAGCAGGACTCGGCGCTCACGGTGTAGCTCGGCCCGCCGAATCGGAATTCGCGGGCGATGCGGCTGGCCACCATGCTGCCCAGCGCGCCGAGAACGCGCGGGGCCGTGAGCGGCGGGGCGATTGCGCTCAAGCGCCTTTCCCGCTCCTCGCAGGGGAAAGAGACCGGGTCGTTCTCCTCGGCCAGATGGTCCTCCAGGCGCCAGCGCAGCCCGTAGCGGGTGGCCTCGAAGTCGAAATCGATCCCGATCAGCACCCCCGCCTCCGGGCGCTCCCGCCGCGCATCGAAACGGGCATCCTCCAGGGCCTCGGCGGCGACCTGGAGCATCAGGGCATGCTGGGGGAGCAGGTCGGGGCGTTCCACCGGCGGAATCCGGAACCGGGCCCCATCGAGAACAACGTCGTCGACGTAGGCGCCCTGCGGGAGGGGCGGGGAGGCGAACGAAGCGGCCTGGGCCACGCGCCGGGCCGGGGGCGGGCCGAAGAGCGGGCGGCCCGCAGCGAGGGCGGCGGCGAGCGCCTCGAGGGAGAGGATCCTCCCGAGGCGCACGGCGAGGCCGACCACCGCCACGGGCGCCGCCTCCCCCGGGTGGCCCCCCGGCGGTCGTTCCGCGGGCGCGGCGGGGGAGGGCCGGAAGCGGGTCCGCGGCCCCTCCCCCGGCCATTCCTCGAGCAGCAGATGGGCGTTGATGCCGCCGAAGCCGAAGGCGCTGACGGCGGCGCGGCGGGGGATTCCGTCCCCCCGGCGGGGCCAGGGCTCAGCCCGGCGGAGCACGCGCAGGCTCCCTGCGGCGATGGGGCTATCGGGCGGCGGCTCGCGGAAGTTCACGGTCGGGGGCAGCAGGCCGTGCTCCATCGCGAGCAGGACGCGGATCAGGCCGGCTGCGCCCGCGGCGGTGAGCAGGTGGCCGATCATGGCCTTCACCGAGCCGATGGGGCAGGGGGGGGCCGCGGCCCGCAGCGCGGCGAGGCTGTGGAGCTCCACCGCATCCCCGACGGGGGTGCCCGCCCCGTGGCACTCGATGTAGTCCACCTCCGCCGGGTGCCAGCCGGCTTCGGCGTAAGCCGCGGACAGGGCGCGAAGCTGCCCCTGGGCGTCGGGGGCGAGGAGGCTGCCGCGCAGGTCGTTGGCGAGCCCCACGGCGCGGACGATCCCGAGGATGGGGTCCCCTTCCCGCAGGGCGTCCTCGAGGCGCTTGAGGAGAACAAGGCCCACCCCCTCGCCCACGACGAGCCCGTCGGCCCCGCGGTCGAAGGGCGCACAGCGCCCGCTCGGGGAGAGCGCCCGGAGCTGGGTGAAGCCGATCTGCGTGAAGAGGGCGTCGGGCCGCGAGACGCCGCCCGTCACCACGGCGTCGACCCGGCCGGCGCGCAGGGCGTCGCAGGCGAGCTTCACGGCGTAGAGCGAGGAGGCGCAGGCGGCGTCGAGGGTGAAACTCCCGCCGCCCAGCCCGAACGCCGAGGCGAGCAGGGCGGCGGGAAAGGAGGCGACACGGCCGGCCTTGCCGCGGGCGTTCGGGGCCGGGGAGCGACGCGGGCCGCCTGCCCCGGCGGCAAGCCGCGGCGCGAGGAGCTCCCAGGAGAGCTGGGTTGCGGAATCGGTCGGCAGCACGATGGCGGCGAGGATGACCGCCGTGCGCGCCCGGTTCAGCCGGGCGGGGCGCTTTCCCGCAAGCAGCTCCCGGGCGGCGAGGAGCAGGATGCGGTGCAGCGGGTCGAGCCCTGCCGCGGCGGGGGCCGGCAGACCGAAGGCCGCCGGGTCGAAGGGGAGGTCCTCCAGGAGGCAGCAGATGCGCGAGCAAGCGCGGTCGGGCCGGATCCCGGCGGCCACGAAGCGCTCGGGGGAGACCTTCCAGCGCTCCCGGGGAGCCTCGGCCGCCGCGGGACGGCCGGCGATCGTTTGTTCCCAGAATGTGGCAAGGTCGCGGGCCCCGGGGAACAGGCCGGAGGCGCCGACGACGGCGATCGGGGAGCGGCCGGCCATTGTTCAGGCGGCGGGGGCGGAAGAGGGGGGGTCGGGGAACGGTTTCGGGTCGGTGGCCATGGGAATGCGCGCTGTGCGTTCGGGGGCACCTTAAGAGAAAACGACTCAGCCTGTCAACCGGCGGCCGAGCGGCCCCTTGTCGGGCCTATCCGCCGCTGCCGGCGAGGATGGCCTTGGCGGGGATCAGGCCGGTTGCGGCCGCGGAGACCATGTTTCCGGCCACGCCGGGGCCGTCTCCGGCCACGAAGAGGCCGCGGATGCGGGTCTGCAGCGCGGCGTCGGTCTCGACCTGGGTGGCGAAGAACTTGATCTCCGGGGCGTAGAGGAGGGTTTCGTCGTTGGCGACGCCGGGGATCACGGCGTTGAGCGTCTCCAGACCCTCGACCAGGTTCGTGAGGATGCGCTCCGGCAGGGCCATGGCGATGTCGCCGCAGACGACCGCGGCGAGGGTCGGCGTGAGCGAACCCTTGCGGATCCGGCCCCAGGTGCTGCGGCGGCCGCGCTTGAGGTCCCCGAAGCGCTGGAGGATCGGCCGGCCGCCGCCGATCAGGTGGGCGAGCCGGCCGATCGCCTCGCCGTAGGCGTGGTTGTCGGTCACCGGTTCGGTCAGGACGACCTTGGAGAGGAAGGCGAAGTTGGAGTTCTCCGTTTTCCGGTCCCGGAAGGCGTAGCCGTTCACGCAGACGAAGCGGCTGTAATTTTCGACCGTGACGAACCCCCCGGGGTTCGTGCAGAAGGTGCGCGTCAGGTCGTCGTAGGTGGCGGTGCGGATGAAAAAGGGCGGGTCGTAGATCACGCCGCAGACGTCGGCCAGGATGTCGCGGTGGACCTCGACCCGCACCCCGACCTCGATGCCGCGCTGCGTGAGCCCGAGGCCGAAGCGGCGCGCCAGCCCCGCGACCCAGTCCGCGCCGACCCGCCCCGGGGCGAGGATCACCTGCCGCGCGCGGTACTCGGCGCGGTCGGTGCGCACCCCGGCCACCCGTCCCCCCCGGACGCAAATGTCCAGCACCTCCTCCGCGCAGTGCAGCCGCACCCCCCGCTCCTCGAGGTGTGCGGCGAGGGCGGCGATGCGGCCCGGGAGCCGCTCGCTGCCGATGTGCTTCTGCCGCAACAGCACGAGGTCGATGCCGTAGCGGCGGGCCTGCTTGCGGAGTTCGAGGGCGCGTTCCGGGTCGGTCGGGAAGACGGGCCCGTCCATGCCGAAGCGGTTGAAGATCTCCTCGGTCTCGCGGATCAGGGCCTCGGCCTCGGCCGGCGGCAGAAACTGGGTGAGATCGGTTTTGCCGAGCCTCGGGGTGAAGTTGAGCTTCCCGTCGGAGAAGAGGCCCGCTCCCCCGACGCCGCTCAGGACGTCGCAGGGGGCGCAGCCGGCGCAGCCGCCGGTGTCGGGGATGCGGCAGCGGCGCTCGAGGGGGGGCCTGCCCTTTTCGATCACCAGGACCCGCCGGTCGGAATGCTCGGCGAGGTGGAAGGCAGCGAACAGCCCCGCGGGGCCGGCGCCGACGATGATGACGTCGAAATCAGCAGCCGCGGTTCGAGAAGGGGACCGTTTTGATCTCGCGTTGCTCATCGCTCGATTCGGCCGGGGCCGAATCCTGCCGGAAGGCGAACCGCAGCCGCTGCAGGGCGGTGATGTTGGCGAAGACGGCGACCAGCCAGACGGCCACGCTCAGGGCCACGGGGTGGATCAGGGCGCCGACGCCCAGGAAGACGATGCGCTCGGGGCGCTGCATGACCCCCACCTTGGCCGCCAGGCCCAGGCTCTCGGCCCGCGCCCGGGTGTAGCTGACCATGAACGAGCCGCAGAGCGCCAGGAAGGTGGCCGCGGCGCTCAGGGTGTCGCGGCTCAGGAAAAAGAAGCCCCCGATCCCGAAGAGCATCAGGAACTCGCTGTAGCGATCGACCGAGGAGTCGAGGAGCGCGCCGAAGCGCGTCGCCCGGCCGGCGTGGCGGGCGAGCGAGCCGTCGATCGCGTCGCACAGGCCGCCGAGCAGCACGAGCAGCCCCCCCGCCCGCGGCAGCTGCAGCAGAAAGGCCGCCGCGGCGAAGCCGGTGATCAGGACCCCGGCCAAGGTGAGCAGGTTGGGGCTCACCCCCCGGCGCGTGAGCAGCCGCACGAGCGGGGCGAGGGCGCCGAGGAAGGCGCGTTGGAGGCGTTCCGGGATGAGCCTGCGGCCGGCCGCGTTCATGGGCTGGTCTTTATCCTTCCTGGATGGGGATGTCAACGAGACGGCCTTGCCGGCGGTGTCAGGCGGTGCGGCGCCGTGAGGCCCGCTCCCAGCGGGAGAAGGCGAGCGAGCAGCCGCAGGTGAGGAGGAAATAGAGGCCCGCGACCGCGATCCAGGTCTCCGCGGTGAGGTGGGTTGCGGCCATCAGCTCCTGACCGCGGAAGGTGAGCTCGGGGATGGAGATGACCGAGACGATGGCCGAGTCCTTGATCGTCGAGATGAACTGCCCGCCCAGCGGGGGCAGGATCCGCCGCAGGGCCTGCGGCCAGAGGATATACCGCAGCCGCTGCCAGCGGCTGAACCCCTGGGCGGCGGCCGCCTCGTGCTGGCCCGGCTCGATCGCCTGGATCCCGGCCCGGATGATCTCGGTGATGTAGGCCCCCTCGAAGAGGGCGAGGGTGAAGACGGCGGAGAGAAAGGTCACCCTTCCGCCCGGCGGGGCCCCGAGGAGATCGAAAACGCCCCCGGGGGCCTCGTTCCCCGACCAGCCGGCGAGAAGCTGGTCGCCGATGAAGTAATAGAAGAGAAACACGAGCACGATCGGCGGGCTGTTGCGCAGCAGTTCCACGTAGGCCGCCGCCACCCAGCGGCGGAAGCGCCGGCGGCTCATGCGCAGCAGGGCCATCGCGAATCCGATCAGGCTGGCGAAGAGCATCGCCGCAAGGCTCAGGCGGATCGTGGTGAAAAAGCCCTGGAGAAGCACGTTCGCCACCCAGCGGCCCGTTTCCGGGTCGCGGCGCAGCAGAAACTGCGGCAGCGCCTCCCACTCCCAGCGGTAGGCGAACCCCGTGGCGACGCGGTGGACCACGAAGGCCGCCCCCGCCGCGAGGGCGAGGGCGGCGAGGAGGTCCCAGCGCGAAAGGGGAAGCCGCAGGCCGCGGCGCCTGCCGGGCGCGGCGCCGTCGGGCGCCCGGTGATCCGCGGCCTGCCGGCCGGTCACTTGAGCAGGCTTTCCCATTGCTGGGTTTCGAACCAGTAGGCCTTGCGCTCGGCGAGCCAGCCTTCGGCCTCGACGACGCGGATCCAGTTGTCGAGCACATTCAGGGTGTCGAAGTCGCCCTTGCGCACGGCGAACCCGATGGGCTCGCGGGTGATCGTCCCCGCCACGGGCAGAAAGAGGCGGTCGGGGTGCTTGAGCACCTGGTACCGCGGCAGCGGGGCCCCGGCGAGCAGGGCGTGCGCCCGGCCGTTCAGGAGCTCCTGGATCACCTGCGACTCGTCGTCGAAGAAGCGCTTCCGGGCGAGCGGCAGGAGCTTGTCGGCGGCGGTGGCGGCCGTCGACCCCAGCCGGGCGGTCACCGTGACCTCGGGCCGGTTGAAATCCTCGAGACGCTGGAAACCGGCGGCGAGCTCCTTGTGGGCGGCGATCGCCACCCCGGAATGATCGTAGGGGATGCTGAAGTTCACCTTGAGGTTGCGCTGCGGCAGGATGCCCATCCCGCCGATGATCACGTCGAATTTCCCCGTCAGCAGAGCCGGGATGATCCCCGCCCACTTCGTGGGGACGAACTCGGCCTTGAGGCCGAGGTCCCGGGCGAGCCGGGTGGCAACGTCGATTTCGAAGCCGATCAGCTGGCCGTTCTTGTCGGTCATCGCCCAGGGGACGAAGGTCGACATGCCGACGCGCAGCACCCCGCGCCGCACGGCCTGTTCGATCATGCTCTCGGCGGCGAGCTTCTGCTGCAGCTCGCCCGCCGGGGCCGGCGGGGCGGCGGCCAGCAATGCGGCGAGCGTTCCGATCAGGGCCAGGCATCTCAGGTTCATGGGGTCCTCCTCTCGGTTCAGGGGGGGGTGAGGGACAGTTCCTTGCGTTGCAGCCGCGCGGCCGCCCGCGAGAGGGCGAGCGTCAGCGCAAGGTAGAGGGCGGCCGTGGTGAACCAGACCTCGAAGACGAGGTAGCTCTCGGCGATGACCGCCTGGGCCTGCATGGTGAGGTCGTAGACGGCGATCGTGCTCACCAGGGCCGAGTCCTTGATCAGCGACACGGCCTGCCCGGTGAGCGGGGGGAGCATCTGGCGCAGGGCCTGCGGCAGGATGACCCGGCGGTAGGTGAGGCGGGTGTTGAGCCCCAGGCTGTAGGCGGCCTCCCACTGGCCGCGGGGCACGGAGACGATCCCCGCACGGATGATCTCCGAGGCGTAGGCCCCTTCGAAAAGGCTCAGGGCGAGCACCGCGGCGGCGAAGGCGCTCAGGGAAAAGAGGGGGGCGAGGACGAAGTAGATGAAGAAGATCTGGACGAGCAGCGGCGTGTTGCGGATGAGCTCAAGGTAGAGGCGCGCTGCGGCCCGGCCGATGAGCGAGGGCGAAAGGCGCAGGAGGGCCGTCGCCAGACCGATCGCGAGCATGAGCCCGAGGCTCGCCGCGGAGACCTGGAGCGTGACGAAGAGCCCCCGCAGCAGGGGACCGGGCTGGATCCCCCCGCCCGCGGCGGAAAGCAGGTACGGGGGTACCCGGTACCACTGCCACGGGTAGCCGAGGCGGTCGAGGGCCAGGCCGAGGAGCCCCGCGACGGCCGCGGCCGCCAGCAGGGCCTTGGCGCCGTCCCGCAGGAGGGAGCCGCTTCCGGCATGCGGCCGCCGCGGCGCGAGGGGATCCATGGCGTCAGTTTCTCAGGCTGTGGATCGGTGCCGGGATGAGGCCGCCCCGCCGGACGAAGCGGTTTTCGGCCGTGCCGCAGTTCACCGGGATGATCGTCGCCTCCCCGAGAAGCCCGCCGAACACGGCCCGCTCGCCGGCCCGCTTGCCGGGGACCGGGATCAGCCGCGCCGCGGCCGCCTTCTGGTTGATCACCCCGATCGCCATCTCGTCGGCGAGGATCGCGGAGATCGTCTCCGCCGGCGTGTCGCCGGGCAGGGCGACCATGTCCAGACCGACGGAGCAGACGCTGGTCAGGGCCTCGAGTTTTTCGATGCCCAGGATCCCCCGCCGCGCGGCCTCGGCGATGTTCAGGTCCTCGCTCACGGGGATGAAGGCGCCGGAGAGGCCGCCGACGCGCGAGCTGGCGAAGGCGCCGCCCTTTTTCACGGCGTCGTTCAGCAGGGCGAGCGCCGCCGTGCTGCCGGGGACGCCGATGCCGTGGAGCCCCAGGCTCTGGAAAATCTCCCCCACGCTGTCCCCCACCTGGGGGGTCGGGGCAAGCGAGAGATCGACCACGCCGAAGGGGATGCCGAGCGCCTCGGCCACCTCGCGGCCGATCAGCTCCCCCACGCGCGTGACCTTGTAGGCCGTCCGCTTGATGATCTCCGAGATCCCGCCCAGGTCCAGGGCGGGGTTTTCGGCGAGCGCCCGGTCGATCGCCTTGCGGACGACGCCCGGCCCGCTCACGCCCACGTTGATGACCGCGTCGGCCTCGCCCACGCCGAGGTAGGCGCCGGCCATGAAGGGGATGTCCTCGGGGATGTTGGCGAAGACGCAGAGCTTCGTGCAGGCGATCCCGTCGCGGTCGCGCGTCCGCTCGGCCGCAGCCTTGACGGCCTCGCCCATCCGCAGCACGGCGTCCATGTTGATGCCCGTGCGGGTGGAGGCCACGTTCACCGAAGCGCAGACGCGCTCGGTCACGGCGAGCGCCTCGGGGATCGCCGCGATCAGGGCCCGGTCGCCGCGCGCCATCCCCTTTTCCACGAGGGCCGAGAACCCGCCGATGAAATCCACGTGGACCGCGCGCGCGGCGGCGTCCAGGGTCCGGGCGATTTCGACCAGCTCCTCGGGGGCGAAGGCCGCGGCGACCACGGCGATCGGGCTGACGGCGATGCGCTTGTTGACCACCGGGATGCCGTACTTCTGGGCAACGCGGTCGCAGACGGAAACGAGCCGGCCGGCCGTGCGCTGGATGCGCTCGGCGATGCGGCGGCGCACGGCGGCGAGTTCCTCGCCGGCGCAATCGAGCAGGCTCAGGCCCAGGGTGACGGTGCGCACGTCGAGATGCTCGCTTTTGACCATCTCGAGGGTGGCGACGATTTCGCGTTCGGTCAGCATGGCGTCGGCTTCAGATGCGGTGGAGGGTTTCGAAGATGTAGCTGTGCTGGAGGGTGATTTCGAGGCCGAGCCGTTCCGCGGCGGCATGGAGCTCGCGGCGCAGGGTGCCGGCATCGACCGCCTCGGGGACTTCGACCTCGAAGATCATCAGGTTGTCGGCCGGGTGCGAGCCGCCCTTGAAGACGGCCTGCAGGCGGGTGATGTTCACCCCGTGGCGCGCGATCACCTCGGCGATGTGGGCGACCAGGCCCTTGCGGTCCGGCCCGCGGCTGGTGATGACGAAGGGCTCGCTGCGGACCGCGGGTTCCTCGAGGCCCGGGGGGGTGCAGGGCTTGACGACGACCTGGAGCCCCAGCGGGTCGAGCCGCGCGGTGAGCGTTTCCTCGATCTCGCCCACGGTGACGCCCTCGGGCATGCCGACGAGAAAGATGCCGGCGAATTCGGTCTGCAGCATGGCCATGCTCACGTTTTCGATGTTGCAGTCGAGATCGAGCAGCCCGCGCGCCACGGCGGCCACGATGCCCGGCCGGTCACGGCCCAGGATGGAAAGAATCGCCTTCTTCATCCGCGACGGATCCTCCGGGGAGTTTGAAGCGGGAACTATGGGGCAGGCGGCCCGAGGTGTCAACCGCGGCCGGTTTGCCGCCCGGGGGATCCGTGATACAATGGGTTCTCAGGATCCGCGATCGGTGCGGCCGGCCGAGCATGCAGATCGTCACCACGCACAAAAACACCGACTTCGACGCCTTGGCCTCGGTGATCGCGGCGACGCTGGCGTTCCCGGGCACCCTCGCCGTCCTCCCCCGCACCCTCAACGCCAACGTCAAGGCCTTTCTGTCCATCCACAAGGACCTCTTCGAGACCCTCACCGCCGCGGAGGTGCCCTTCGAGAAGGTGAGCCGGCTGATCGTGGTCGATGCGAACTCCTGGGGCCGGCTGGAACGGATGGAGGCGCTGAAAGACCGCGCCGACCTCGACCTCTGGGTGATCGATCACCACCGCGACGCCGGCACGATCGCGGCCCGCCGCCGGATCGTCGAGGCGGTCGGCGCCACGACCACGCTGCTCGTGCGGGAGCTGCGCGCGGCGCGCAAGGTGCTCACCCCCATGCAGGCCACACTCTTTCTGGCCGGCATCTACGAGGACACCGGCCATCTGAGCTTTCCCTCGACCCGCGCCGAGGACGCCTACGCCGCCGCTTGGCTGCTCGAGCGTCGGGCGGACCTCGACATCCTCAACCGGTTCCTGCGCCCGGCCTACGGCGAGCGGCACAAGGCGATCCTCTTTCGGATGCTCGAGCACGCGCGGCGGACCCGCGTGAACGGCCTGCGCATCAGCATCCAGCGCACGCCGGTCGAGGGGCAGCTGGACGGGCTGGCGGTCGTGATGCGCATGTACATGGAGATCCTCGGCGTCGACGCCGCCTTCGGGATTTTCCACGACCCCGCCGCCGAGCGCGCGATGGTGATCGGCCGCAGCCAGAGCGACGGCCTCGATGTCGGCGCCGTGCTGCGGCGGCTGGGCGGCGGGGGGCACCCGCGCGCCGGCTCGGCCCACCTGCGGCATCTTTCGCCGGAGGAGATCGAGCGCCGGATCCTGGAGATCATCCGCCAGGGCGGCCGGGGCGCCGTGCCGGTCGCCGATCTGATGTCCTACCCCGTCTGGACGGTTTCGCCCGCGACCCCCATGGAGGAGGCCGCCGCCCTGCTGCGGGAGAAAGGGATCACCGGCATTCCCGTGGTGGACGAGGGCCGGATCGTGGGCATGATCTCCCGGCGCGATTTCCGCAAGGTCCGCAAGCCCGCCCAGCTCCGGGCGCCCGTCAGGGCCTTCATGGCCAACGGGATCGTCACCGTGCCCCCGGAGGAGGACGTCCAGGAGGCGGCCCGGCTGCTCGTCAAGCACGACATCGGCCGGCTCCCCGTGGTCAAGGACGGCCGGATCCTCGGCATCCTCACGCGCTCGGACGTGATGCGCTACTTCTACGACCTGCTCCCGGACTGAGCCTCGGCACGCTCGGGGGCCTGCGCCGCACCCAGCGGCGCGGCGCGGATGCCGCCCGCCTTGAAGGCCCGGTTCAGGGAGGGGTCGATGACGGCCTCGAAGCCGCAAAGCTGCGCGATCGTCTGGCCCCCGCGGTCGAGGAAGACGAAATCGCCGCGCAGCTTGCGCTCGGCCGCTTCGCGGATCTCGAGCACCACCCGGCAGCCCTCCGCGGGCCACGTTTCCCGGTAGAGGCGCAGGGAGGCGGCCGCCGCCGGCAGCGCGACCGCCCCCGTCATTTCCCAGCTCCAGAGGCTTGCCATCTGGAAGGCGCTGTCGAGCGCGAGCGGGTCCCCGAGCCAGCGCCGCCGCAACGGGCCGGCGATCCAGCGCTCGGGGCGGGGTGCGGCGGCGACATCGGCCACCATGCCGGCGGGGCTTAGGCAGCGGATGCTGCGCAGGCCCTGGAGCGCCTCGCCGTGGAAGAGAATCGCCTCGTAGACCTCCCGCGGGGCGCGGGGGTAGTGGTTCCCGGAGAGGCCCTCGGGGAGGCGGTAGGGGGGCGGGGCCGCGTGGGACTCGGCGAGCAGGCCCCGCGCGCGGCAGTGCAGCGTGTCGGCGGCTTCGCCGCTTCCCCCGCGCAGCTCGAGATCGACCTCGAAGCCGCCGTTCCGGGCGCACGGCCGGCCGGCGAGCACCCGGAGCCGATAGGGCCCGCCCTCGAGGCGGATCCCCTTGAGCAGGCGGAAATCCTCCAGGCCGTGGAGGACGAGGCCCGGGTTTTCGTGCAGCGCCCCCTCGCCCAGCCATTCCGCAAGAAGCGCCATCGGCACGACCGCCCGGTCCCCTAACACGTGGGCCTCCAGGACGGGATGGCTCGCGGTGTCGATGCGGCGCTCGATCAGGGGCCGCAGGCCCTCCGTCCTGCACGGCGCGACCTCCGCCGCGGGCGCGGGACGCCGGACCCCGCCGATCACCACCTCCGCCGGCTCCCCCGGCGGCCCGCAGAGCTCGGCGATCAGGGAGGCCGCCCCCCGCGCGGCGGAGAGCAGCTCCACCCCCTGGCGCTCGAACTCGCGGCGGATGGCCGGGGTGACCATGCCGCAGTCCCACGGGCCCCAGTTGACGGCGACGACCCGGCAGGCGGGGCGTCGCTGCGCCTCGGCGCGGGCGAGCTTGTTCAGGGCCTCGTTGGCCATGGCATAGTCCGCCTGGCCGCGGTTGCCGAAGCGGGCGGTCACCGAGGAGAAGAGAACGAGCAGGCGGAGATCCTCCCCCGCCAGGGCCCGCTGCAGGGCGAGAAAGCCGCCGAGCTTGGTTCCCACCACGCGGTCGAACTGCTCGGGCGTCTTGTCGAGGAGCAGCCGGTCCTCGAGCACGCCGGCGCCGTGGATCAGGCCGCGGATGGGCCCGAAGCGGGCGCGGGCTTGGGCCACGGCCGCGGCCAGCCGGCCGGCGTCGCGGATATCCACGGACAGGTAGGCGGCGGGCGCTCCGAGCTTCTCCAGGGCCTCGAGCGTGCGCCGGATTTCGCGCGCCGCCAGAAGCTCCCGGAGGCGCTTCTCCGCCTCCGCCGGCCGGGCCGGGGTGGCGGAGAACTCCACGCGCACGAGCGCCCGGCGGATGTCGCCCTCCTCCTCGAGCCCCGCCATCCAGGGCGGCTCCGGACCCGGCGGCGGGGTGCGGCCGAGAAGGACCAGGGCCGGCCGGGCCTGCCGGGCGAGCGCCAGGGCGCAGGCGGCGGTGATGCCCCGCGCCCCGCCGCTCACGATGACGGCCTCCCCCGGCGAGAGCGGAAGCCCCCCCGCTGGGTAGTCGCGGTGGACGAGCCGGGGCGCAAGCCGGCCGCCGGGGCCGAGGCCGACCTCCACCGGGCCGCGCCGCAGGGCCTCCCGGACCACCGCACGCGCGGCGGCGCGTACATCCTTCCAGCCGGGATCGAGATCGAGCGCATGGCAGAGAACCCCGGGCCACTCGTGGGCCGCGGTCTTGGCGAGGCCGGCGAGCGCGCCCTGGAGCGGGTGCTCAAGCGGCCGATCGCCGAACCCGCAGGCCCCGTCCAAGCGGGTGACGGTGGCGAACAGGGCTCCGCCGCGGCGCGCGGAATCGAGGAGATCCGGGCCGAGGCGGCGTGCGAGCTCAAAGGCCTCGCGCAGCTCCGGCGCGCCGCGCTCGCCCTCCGCGGAAGCGACGAAGATCAGGCCGCAGGCGGGCGGGAGATCGCTGCGGTGGTTGAGGATGTCGGGAGAGACGAGCACCGCGCCCAGGCCCAGATCCCCCAGGGCGTCAAGGAGCGCGCGGGCAAGCCCCGCGCGGTCGTCGGTGACGAAAATCTTGTGTCCGGCGGGAGGCCGGAACGCCTCCTCCTCGGCGGGCGGCGCGGGCTCCATGGACACGACGCGCCGCGGGGCAAGCCCGGCGCGGGCGGCGCAGGGGCCCGGGGGGAGAGCTTCCGCATCGTCCTTTCGGGGACAGGGCCCGGCCGGGGGCGAAGCCTCGGCGGCGGCCGCGGCGGGGGCCGGGGCGGCGAGGAAGGAGACCATGGCGGCGAGCGTTCTCAGCCGGGGCATCTCCTCGGGGGTGACGGGGCGCAGGCCGGGGAGCCGCTCCTCGAGG
>DYEU01000022.1 GCA_020725555.1 Desulfatibacillum sp. | reverse complement strand
TTTCATCTCCCCCCACGGCGCGCGCAAGGGCCTCGCCGACACCGCGCTCAAGACCGCCAACTCCGGCTACCTCACGCGGCGGCTGGCCGACGTCGCCCAGGACTGCGTCGTCACCGAGGAGGACTGCGGGACCCTCTCCGGGATCGAGGTCGAGCCCCTCGTCGAAAGCGGCGAGATCATCCAGGTGCTCGGGGAGCGGATCCTCGGCCGCACGGCGCTCGAGGACATCGTCGACCCCTTCACCGAGGAGGTCATCGCCCGCGCCGGCCAGGAAATCGACGAGGCCGTCGTCGAGAGGATCGAGCAGGCCGGCCTCACCTCGGTCAAGATCCGCTCCGTCCTCACCTGCCGCACCAAGGAGGGGGTCTGCTCGAAGTGCTACGGCCGGGACCTCGCGCACGGCCGGCCCGTGGAGATCGGCCAGGCGATCGGCATCCTCGCCGCCCAGTCGATCGGCGAGCCGGGCACCCAGCTGACGATGCGGACCTTCCACATCGGCGGCACGGCGAGCCGGCGCGTCGAGCAGGCGGACATCCGCGCCCGCGTGGAGGGGACGGTGAAGTTCGTGGACCTGCAGGTGGCCCGGAACTCGGAGGGCGCCTACGTCGCCATGAACCGCCGCGGGGGCAAGATCGTCATCGTCAGCGAGACGGGCCGCGAGCTCGAGAGCTTCACCGTGATCTACGGGGCCCACCTCGCCGTGAAGGACGGCCAGAAGGTCAAGGTCGGCGACCCGCTGGCGACCTGGGACCCGTTCACCACGCCGATCATCAGCGAGGTGGAGGGGACGGTCAAGTTCGGGGACATCCTGCCCGGGCGGACGATGCAGGAGAAGGTCGACCCGGTCACCGGCAAGTCCAGCCGCATGATCATCGAGTCGAAGAGCGCCGAGGACCGGCCGCGCATCTCGATCAAGGACAAGGAGGGCAAGACGGCGAAGCTGCCCGGCTCGGCCGGCTTCGCCCGCTACATCCTGCCGATCAACGCCATCCTGCTCGTCGAGGACGGCGACCCGGTCAAGGCCGGCGACCTCGTCGCCAAGCTGCCGCGGGCGACCACGAAGACCAAGGACATCACCGGCGGTCTGCCCCGGGTGGCCGAGCTCTTCGAGGTGCGCAAGCCCAAGGACGTCGCCGTGCTCAGCGAGATCGACGGCTACGTCTCGATCTCGAAGAGCACGAAGAAGGGCAAGCAGAAGGTGACGATCACCCCGGTCGACGTCGGCGAAAAGAAAGAGTACCTCATCCCGCGGGGAAAACACATCAACGTCTACGAGGGCGACTACGTCCGCGCCGGCGAGCCGCTGATCGGCGGCTCCGCCGTGCCCCAGGACATTCTCAAGATCAAGGGCGAAGTCGCGCTCGCCAAGTACCTCGTCGACGAGGTGCAGGAGGTCTACCGCCTCCAGGGCGTGCGCATCCACGACAAGCACATCGAGGTCATCGTGCGCCAGATGATGCGCCGCGTGAAGGTGATCGACGTGGGCGACACCGACTTCGTCCCCGAGGAGCAGGTCGACAAGCTGCGCTTCGAGGAAGCCAACCAGGCGGTCGTCGCCCGCGGCGGCAAACCCGCCGTCGGCGAGCCCCTGATCCTCGGCATCACCAAGGCCTCGCTCAGCACCGAGAGCTGGGTCTCCGCGGCCTCCTTCCAGGAAACCACGAAGGTGCTGACCGACGCGAGCATCCAGGGGGCGGTCGACCGGCTGAAGGGCCTCAAGGAGAACGTCATCATGGGCCGGCTGATCCCCGCCGGGACGGGCATGCGCCAGTTCGAGGACCTCGAAATCGAGGTCACCGCCTGAGGCGGGGCCGGGGGGTGTCAAGAAAGTTCTTGACAGAAGCCGCTTAGTTCTATACATATCGCCATTTTGCAAAATCGGTTCTCGAAAATCGCGAGGAACGCATGCCGACCATCAACCAGCTGGTGCGCAAGGCGCGCAAGAGCGTCCAGAAGAAGCGGAAAACCCCGGCCCTGAAAGGGGCGCCCCAGAAGCGGGGCGTCTGCACGCGCGTCTACACGACCACCCCCAAGAAGCCCAACTCGGCCCTGCGCAAGGTCGCCCGGGTGCGGCTGACCACGGGGGTGGAGGTCACGGCCTACATCCCCGGGGTGGGACACAACCTCCAGGAGCACTCGGTCGTGCTCGTGCGCGGCGGGCGGGTCAAGGACCTTCCCGGCGTGCGCTACCACATCGTCCGGGGGACTCTCGACACCCTGGGGGTGGAGGACCGCCGCCAGGGCCGCTCCAAGTACGGGGCCAAAAAACCCAAGTGAGCCGGGCTCCGGGGCCGCACCCCCTGTGAGAGCCCGCGGCGCAGAAGGGAAACGGAGTCGCCATGCCACGCAGACGAGAGGTCACCGAGCGCGTCGTCCGGCCGGACCCGAAATACGGCAGCCGCCTCGTGGCCAAGTTCATCAACAGCCTGATGCGGGACGGCAAACGCAGCGTCGCCGAGCGGATCCTCTACGAGTCCTTCGGCATCCTGAGCGAGAAGGTGAAGGATCCCCCGCTCAAGATCTTCGAACAGGCGCTCGACAACGTGCGGCCGATGGTCGAGGTGCGCTCCCGGCGCGTGGGCGGCTCGACCTACCAGGTGCCGACGGAGGTCCGCCCCTCGCGGCGCACGGCCCTCGGCATCCGCTGGCTGATCACCTACGCCCGGCAGCGCACGGAGAAAGGGATGGCCCGCAAGCTGGCCGCCGAGCTGCTGGATGCGGCGAACAACCGCGGCGCGGCCGTGAAGAAGCGCGAAGACACGCACAAGATGGCGGAGGCGAACAAGGCGTTTGCGCATTTCCGCTGGTAACCGGCGACCGCAGGCTCTGGGGAAACGGCCGGCACCACAGCGTCTCATCGCGGAGGGCATAATGGCAGCTATGCCCTCCGCATGTTCAGGCGGAGGAGAGAGCGATGGCGAAGCAGAAGTTTGAGCGCAAGAAGCCGCATGTGAATGTGGGGACGATTGGGCACATTGATCATGGCAAGACGACGTTGACGGCGGCGATTACGAAGCAGTTGAGTTTGCGGGGATTGGC
>DYEU01000021.1 GCA_020725555.1 Desulfatibacillum sp. | reverse complement strand
TACTTCATCCATGAATCTACCCCGGCATTTGCCGGATGAACCGGAAATCATCATGGAGCATCCCACCGGCTCGGCGGAATCCACCATATCGGGCGCCGGGGGGATATCGCGGCTTGGGAAGAAGATCGTGGTTGAAGGTTGGAGGAAAAAGTCAGGGCCTGAAGTCGCATCCAGGCCCTGTGAGGTAAGCGTGGCGTCCCCAACGGGATTTGAACCCGTGTTGCCGGCGTGAAAGGCCGGTGTCCTGGACCTGGCTAGACGATGGGGACGAAAGCCGCAGGCGTCGGACGTCGTGGTGGGCCGTGCTGGACTCGAACCAGCGACTCTCTGCTTAAAAGGCAGATACTCTACCGCCTGAGTTAACGGCCCGACGACGTATAAAGCAGCTTTATATACGGGCGGAACCTCTCCTTGTCAACAGGAAAGGAAGCAGGGAAAAGGCTCAGAGAACTTGAACGATCGCCGCCCAGATAAGCCCGGCAAGAAGGACGCCGCGGTCCCGGGGCGAGGCCTTGAGCGGCCGCGGGGTGCGCTCGTCGCGATAGCCGCGCGCCTCCATGGCCAGGGCGAGCCGGTCGGCCCGCAGGCAGATGCGGCGCAGGGCGGGAAGGGCAAGGCAAAGGATCCGTCGCAGGGGGTTTCGCCGCCGCGCCACACACCGCGCTTCCTGGGCCTCGCGGACGGCTTCGATCTCCGCGAACACGAGGGGGACGAAGCGCACCATGAGACCGAGCATCGTCCCGATCCGCGCCGCTTGCGCCCCGGCGACCGGCCGCAAAAACCACTCGACCCCCGCCTTGACCTCGGCCGACGGGGTCGTGGCCACAAGGATCGCCCCCAGGAAAAAGACAAAAAGAAGCCTGAGCGCGACCTCCGCCCCGGAGAGGACCCCCTCGCGGCTTGCCGAAACCCCGGAGAGGGTGATCAGCGGCTCGCCTTCGACCGAGAGGGCGCGGGCGAGGAAGACGAAGACCAGGAGTGCCGCGAAGGCGAAACAGGGCCTTCGGCCAAGGCCGCGCAACGCGCCCTCCCGCCGCGCCAGCGCAAGCGGCGGAAGCCCAAAAGCGATCAGCGCAGCAAGCCCGAGCGGGATGCTGGCGAGCGACCAGACCGCGAGCAGGACAAGCTTCACGCGCGCGTCGAGAAGAAACAGAGCCGTTTCCCGGCTTGTGGGCCGCCTTTCGCTCACGAGAGCCATGTCAGCCCCCGGACCCCCCGGCTGTCGAGCACCGGCCGTTTCACGCCGCACTCCCCGGCGGAAGCGAGCGCCTCCTCGGGCCTTCCCTCGCGGAAAACCCTCCCCTCCCTCATCAGCACCAGGCGGTCGGCGTGGCCGAGGACCTTGTCGAGATCGTGGGTGGTCACGATGACCGTACGCCCCTCGCCCTGGAGCGAAATGAGCGCCTCAAGCACCCCGCGCACGCCCGCGTAATCGAGGCTGGAAAAGGGCTCGTCGCAGACCACGACCCGGGGCTCCATGGCGAGAACGCCGGCGAGGGTGAGTCGGCGCTTTTCGCCCCCTGAGAGGAGATGCGGCCGCCGGTCGGCGAGATGGGCAAGGCCGGTCCGGCCGAGGGCCGCGGCGACGCGGCGCTCGATCTCCGGCCGCGGCAGGCCCAGGTTCTCCGGCCCGAAGGCCACATCCTCGCGCACGGTCTCGCCCACGATCTGGCTTTCCGCGTCCTGGAAGAGCATCCCGACGAGAAGCCGCGCCCGAAGGGGCTCCCGGGCGGGATCGACCCCCGCGACGCGCACGCTGCCCGCCGTGGGCCGAAGCAGCGCGTTCAGGTGCCGGAGAAGCGTGGTCTTGCCCGAGCCGTTTTCGCCGGCGATCACGACGAAGGAGCCTTCCTCCACGGCGAGCGAGACCTCCCGCAGCCCCCAGGTCCCGTCGGCGAAGCGGTGGCTCAGGCGATCGATTGCAATCACGGACGGCACGCGCGTCGTTCCCCCAGCAGGAAGGATCGCTTCGGCGTCAAGTGAGCAGCGGACGGATCGAGCGCGCGGCAAGCACGGCGGCGGCGATCTTGAGGGCATCCCCCGGAAGGAAAGGCACCATCCCCGCGGCGATCGCCTTGGGGAGGCTCATCCCGGTCACGATTTTCAGCCAGCTCACCCCGCAGAGGTAAAGGAGCAGGCTGCCGAGGATGAGCGCCGCGGCATCCCGCCACGGCCGCGGCGGACGGCCCTCGACCATCTTGCCGATGACGAAGACGACCGGCAGGTAGCCCAGGAGAAACCCTCCGGTCGGCCCGGCGAAGCGCGCCAGCCCCCCCGTTCCGCCCGCAAACACGGGAAGCCCAACCGCGCCGGCAAGCAGGTAGATCCCCACGGCGGCCAACCCCCAGCGGCTGCCGAGCAACAGCCCGGCCAGCATGACGAAAAAGTTCTGGAGCACGATCGGCACCGGCCCGATCGGGATCGCGACGTAGGCTCCGACGGCGGTCAGCGCGGCGAAGAGGGCCGCGAACACCATGGGCCGCAGCGCGGCCGCGGTGGTCGCCGCCGAGGAAGGCTTCGTGTCCATCCTGGGATCTCCTTTCCCGGCTCAGAGAAAACAATCGCCGTGCAGCACCGTGCGCAGCCTGCCGCCCGGCTCTTCCACGATCAACGCCCCGAAGGGGTCGATGTCGCGCGCGATCCCGCGGATTTCTTCCTTTCCGGTTGCGACGCGCACGTTCTTTCCGAGGGTCACCGTGT
The DNA here is from genome assembly GCA_020725555.1 of Desulfatibacillum sp. Lineage (GTDB taxonomy): Bacteria > Desulfobacterota > Desulfobacteria > Desulfobacterales > SpSt-501 > SpSt-501. The sequence goes on along the minus strand of DYEU01000021.1, from coordinate 152,702 downwards.
GCCTCTTCCAGCGCTCGACGATCCCCTCCCAGGGCGCGGCGGCCGATTCCCTTTCCAGCTCCTCGAGAAAGCGCGCGAGGATCTCCTTGCGCGAGAGCTCTCTTCCGAGGATCTGCCGCAGCGACACCGCAGGCGGCCGGATCCGGGGCGGCTCGTTGTTCACGTTCAGCCCGAGCCCGACGTTCACGAAGGCCACCTCCTCGCCCTCGGCCTCCATCTCGGAGAGCAGCCCGCAGAGCTTCCTCCCCTCGACCAGGATGTCGTTCGGCCACTTGACCCCGGCCTCGACCCCGAAGTCGCGCCGCAAGAGCGCAACCAGGGTGAGCGCGACGAGGAAATTCACCCGCGGGCTGTGGAGCAGGGAAATCCGCGGCCGCATCACGACCGTGACGTAGAGCCCCCCCTCCGCCGACACCCACGGCCGGCGCAGCCGGCCGCGGCCCGCCGTCTGGCGCTCGGCGACGACGGCGGTGAAGGCGGGACAGCCCTGCCGGGCGAGTTCGCGGGCGAGGTCCATGGTCGAGCCGAGCTCATCGCGGTAGACGATCCGCTCCTCGCGGCCTGGGAATTCCCAGGGGTAGGGGCGGTCGGGGCTCGCCAGGAGGCGATAGCCGCGCGGGCCGGCCTCGATCTCGTAGCCGAGCTCGCCCAGGCGCTGGATGTGCTTCCAGACGGCGACGCGGGAGGCGCCGAGGCGCTCGCAGAGAAGGGAGCCGGAAAGGGGCCCCTCGGCCTCGCGCAGCAGACGAAGGATCGATGATTTCATGATAGGTTAACCTCTAATATTTTCGAGGTTAACGAATGGCCCCCTCTCTGTCAAGCGGTACCCGCGCCCCGCGGGGGGCTGCGCGCGGGGCCATAACGGCATGGGGGAGCCGGCCTTCAGAGCGCGGCGAGGAGTCGTTCGTGGAGGTTGTCGAAGCCGCCGTTGGACATGATCAGCACGAGGTCGCCGGGCCGCGCGAAGCGCACGAGGTGCTCGAGGATCCCGTCGGTGTCGGCGAAGCGGAAGGCTTCCTTTCCCTGCGCGCGAAGCGCGTCGGCCAGCCGCTCCGCGTTGAAGCGCTCGGCCGCGGGGACCTTTTCCGGGACGGCGATGTCGCGCACGAGCACGCGGTCGGCCGCGGCGAAGGCCGCGGGGTAGACCTCCTGGAAAACGTTGCGCATGCTCGTGTTCGAGCGCGGCTCGAAGACGGCGATGATCCGCCTTTCGGGGTAGGCCGCGGCCACGGCGGCGATCGTTTCGCGCACGGCGGTCGGGTGGTGGGCGAAGTCGTCGAGCACCAAAACGCCGCGTTTCTCGCCGCGCACCTCTTGGCGGCGCTTCACCCCCCGAAAGCTCTCGAGCGCCCTTCCGGCCTCGGCCGGCCCGACCCCCAGGCTCTCGGCCAGGGCGAGCGCGGCGAGCGCATTCAGGAGGTTGTGGCGGCCGATGAGGCGCGTGCGGAAGCGGCCGTAGCGGACGTTTCCCTTCCAGGCCGCGAAGCAACGGAAGCCCTCCTCGGGGGCGAGCACCTCGAGCCGCCACTCCGAGCCGGGCTGTGTCCCGTAACGCCGCACCGCGGCGCGCGTCGCGCCCAGGAGGCGGTCGATCGCGGGCTCATCGTCCCAGGCGAAAAGCCGGCATGCGGGGGAGAGCCGCTCGAGGAGCCTTCCGAAGGCGCGCTCGATGGCGGGGAGGTCGCGGTAGATGTCGGCGTGGTCGAACTCGAGGCTTGTCCAAATGAGCCGGACGGGGTCGTAGTGCAAAAACTTCGGCCCCTTGTCGAAGAAGGCCGTGTCGTACTCGTCGCCCTCGAGGACGATCTCACCGCCCCGGCCCAGACGGTAGTTGCTTCCGAAATCGGCAAGGATGCCCCCGATCAGGAAGGAGGGGTCGCGCCCCGCCGTGTGCAGAATCCAGGCGGCGAGGGCCGAGGTCGTCGTCTTGCCGTGGGTCCCCACCACGACGAGCGCCCGCTTGCCGCGGGCGGCGAAGCGGTTCACCGCCTGGGGAAGCGAACAGTAAGGGATGCCGCGTCGGGCACACTCCAGCGCCTCGGGGTTCGCGGCCGTGACGGCGTTGCCGATGACGACGAGATCGGGTGCGGGCTCGAGGTTCTCGGGGCGGAAGCCCTCGAGCACGCGGATGCCGCGCGCGGCGAGAAAGTCGCTCATCGGCGGGTAGATCGTGCGGTCCGAGCCGCGCACCTCACAGCCCAACTCGTTGAGCAGGCAGGCGAGCGCGCCCATCGCCGTCCCGCCGACGGCGATCAGATGGACCCGGCGGACCGTCTCGGGGATGCGGTTCAGGCTCGGGTCCATGGGCATGGAGGAATCCGGTGCAAGGCCCCGGCCCCGCTCACGAGGCGATCTCGCGGAAGACCTTCTCCGCCGCGGCGAGCGTGCGCTCGATTTCCTCGCTGCCGTGGGCGCTCGAGAGAAAGAGCGCCTCGAACTGCGAGGGCGCGAGGTAGACGCCCTCGCGGCGCATGCCCTGGTAGAAGCGCGCGTAGCGGCCGAGATCGCTTTTCTTCGCCGCCTCGAAATCGCCGACCGGCCCGGGGTGGAAAAAGAGCCCGATCATCGAGCCCACGTGATCGACGGTCACGGGGACGCCGGCCTGGGCGGCGGCTTGCTTCAGGCCCGCGCAGAGCCGGGCGCTTCTTTTCTCGAGCCGCTCGTAGAAGCCCTTCTTCTTGAGCTGCTTCAGGGTCGCGATCCCGGCCGCCATGGCAAGCGGGTTTCCGGAGAGCGTTCCCGCCTGGTAGACCGGGCCCTCCGGGGCGATGCGGGACATGATGGCTTTCTTTCCGCCGTAGGCGCCGACCGGAAGCCCGCCGCCGATGATCTTGCCGAAGCAGGAGAGATCGGGCCGGATCCCGTAGCGCTCCTGGGCCCCGCCGTAGGCGACGCGGAACCCGGTCATCACCTCATCGAAGATGAGGATCGCCCCGTGCCGCGCGGTCTCCGTGCGCAGGGTTTCGAGGAAGCCGGGCCGCGGGGGGACGAGCCCCATGTTGCCCGCAACCGGCTCGACGATCACGCAGGCCACCTCGCCGCCCCGCTCCTTCATGAGCCTCTCGAAGGCGGCCGTGTCGTTGTAGGGGAGCGAGAGGGTGTGCTGGGCCGTGGGGGCGGGAACGCCGGGGCTTCCCGGGATGCCGAGAGTGGCCACCCCGGAGCCGGCCGCGACGAGCAGCGTGTCGGCGTGGCCGTGGTAGCAGCCATCGAACTTCACGACGAGGTCGCGGCCGGTCACCCCGCGGGCGAGCCGGATGGCGCTCATCGCGGCCTCGGTGCCGGAGTTCACCATGCGCACCATCTCGACCGTGGGCACGGCCTCGATCACCATCTCGGCGAGTTCGATCTCGAGATCGGTCGGCGCCCCGAAGCTCGTCCCCCGGTTGAGCACCGCCGCGATCGCCTTCACGACCGCCGGGTGGCGGTGACCGAGGATCATCGGCCCCCAGGAGCCCACGTAGTCGATGTAGCGGTTTCCGTCCGCGTCCACGACCCAGGCGCCCTCGGCGCGGCGGATGAAGAGCGGCTCGGCGCCGACGGACTTGCAGGCGCGCACCGGGCTGTTCACCCCCCCCGGGATCACGCGCGCCGCGCGCTCGTAGAGACGGCAGGATTTGACGGGCGGCTTCATGGCATCCATCCTTCCTTCGGGAAAAAACTTGGGGAAGTTCGCGCGGGCACGTTAGCAGAGGGCCCGCGGCGAATCAAGAAAGCGAAACGGCCGGAAGCGGAAAAAAAGACTTGATTTCAACCCCGCCGATTGCATAGAGTGATGCTTGCCGGCAAACGGCGACCTCCGGGCGCTTAGCTCAGCGGGAGAGCGCTACCCTCACACGGTAGAAGTCGCTGGTTCAAATCCAGCAGCGCCTACCAGATCGAACCAGGCGGTCGGGCGGTGAAGAGCCCGGCCGCCTGATTCATTTTTCGCTCCATTTCCCGCTTTTGTAACCTCGATTTCCCACTTTTCAACTTCCCGCTTCGCGTTCGCCGCGGCAGGGCCTTAAAACACCGGGGGCTGCCGGAAGGCCGAACCCCTTCAAATCGTATCGTTTTCCCAACCCCTTGCCATGGGGCTGGTCAAAATGCACAATTTTTGCTAAGAATTTGGCTCTCCGATTCGAAGGACGGCAGACGGCAGAAGGCCGGGGCCGAAAGGCCGATCCGGGTTTCAGAAGGAAACGCCGGGCAAGCGGAACGCAATCTCGCTGCCCGGCGTTTTTTCTTGCGGCCATGGCGTTCATCAATCGCAAAAGGCGCGAAATCCAGCTCAAAATCGTCTACGCCGGCCCCGCCGGCTCCGGCAAGAGCGCCTCGCTCTCCTGGATCCACCGCCGCTTCCCGGGCTGCTTTGCGAGCCGCCTGCTCCGGGTGCGCGCTGCCGGGGAGAAAACGGTCTTTTTCGATTTCGCCGCCCTCGCCCTGCCGCAGGCGGCGGGCTTCCGCCTGAACGTCCGCCTCTACACCCTCCCCGGCGACGAGCGCTTCGAGGACACGGCCCGGCTCGTCCTGCGCGGGGTGGACGGGATCGTCTTCGTGGCCGACGCCGCGGCGATGCGCAAGACGAACATTCTCGCCCTCAAGCGCCTCGCCTCCGCCCTCGCCGCGGCGGGGAGAAGCCTGGAGAGGCTTCCGCTCGTCTTCCAGCTCAACAAGTACGATCTGCTCGCCGCAGGCTCCCTCCTTCTCCCGGCGGCGACCCTCGCCGCCGACCTGGACCCCGGACTGCGCCGCCCGTACTGGGTCACGAGCGCAGCCAGGGGCAAGAACCTGCTCCCGCCGTTGCTCCACCTCATCCATCTCGCCGCGGCGGCGCTCGAGGGGCAGGCGCGAAGGCGGTTTCCCGGCCTGGGGCTCGAGGGCTTCGCCGCCGCGGTCAAGGAACATCTCAGGCGGTGCTTTCCCCCGGTGGATGAAAAGAGAAGCCGGCCCGCAACGCGAAGCCCCGGCCGGCAGGACGCCGCCGCGGCAAGAGCCGGCCTGGAAAGCCGCGCCTACTTCCTGATCCCGGTGGAGCGGTTCGAGGAGCTGCTCGCGGCCGTGCAGCGGGGTGCGGCGGCCCTGGCGCGCATCGCCCAGGCGATGGGCAAGGAAGCGGAAAGGCGCTGACCGGCTTCGGCTTTAGGGCCCGCAAGCCCCGGAAACCGCCCCTCCCCCGCGGGCGGCGGGCGCCCCCGCCGTCTCAGCGGGAAAGGACGGCGGGGCTGGCCTCCGGCGTCCGTTCCAGCCCGCCCGTCAGGTAGTCTTCGGGAAGCCGCCCCTCGACCCGCGGCAGATCCTCAAGCGGCGGGGGGGAAAAGGAAAAGCAGGTTTTCAGAAAGGCAAGGGTGATGCGGAAGGTCACCCCCCAGAGAATCTCCTCCCCCCCGGACGGCGCGCGGAAGCGCAAGGCCGGCACGTCCCGGACCCGCTTTCCGGCCGCAGACGGGGTCACGACCCGGTAGTGGACATAATTTCGGGTATCGAGCAGGGCGGTGAGCGGAATCCAGACGATGCGCTCGACCTCCCAGTTCGGCCGAAACCGCGGCCTTCCTCCCAGCCAGGCCGCCATCGGGTAGAGGATGCGGCGGAAGAGAACGAGCCGCTGCGGCGGAAGCGGGCCGAGGAAGGCGACCCGGAAGGGGTTGAGGCGCATCTCCTCGAAGGCCTCGCGCAGCGCGGTTGCGAAGTAGAGGGCGACCCAGCGCCAGATCAGCCCCTGTTCCCGCGCCCACCGCCGCCGGTGGGGCCAGCGGCCGAGCGGCCCGCACGGGAAGCGGACCAGCCGGGCGAAGAGCCCGTCGAGGGCCCGCGCCATGCCGCCGCCGGCAAAGCAGAGGTCCCCCGGCTGGCGGACGGCCCGCGAGCGCTTGTTGAACACGAGGCAGGGCTCGCGGCCGGGCAACCCCGTCTCGGGCGGCGACTCCCCCAGCAGGACAAGAACGGCCGAGGTCAGCGCCAGGTCGGAAACGGCGGGCACGTAGTCCGGAGCGGCCATCTCCTGGAACCCCAGGGCATCCGTGATGCGGCAGATCAGTTCCCGGCTCGGGCTGGGGTGTTCCGCGCTCATGGGCAGGCGACTCCGGGATGAGGTGTTCCGGGACGAACGGGGCCTTTCCTGGCCGATCGATAGCAGGACGGGGCCGATCCCGCAAGCGGCCTCATGCGGCGCATCCGGCCTTGACAAACGGCTTGACGGGATTAGGTTTTCGCCGCTATACGCTCCTGCCCCCTTCTCCATTCTGCCCTGCCCCGCGGCCCAAGCGACCGAGGGCCCGGGCGCAGGAACGAGGGCCCGGCGGCGACCGGTTCCCGGGCCGGCGCGACCGTCGCGCCACCGCGATCGTCGGCGGCAAACGAACCTCCGGCCGCTTGTTCCCCGGCGGCCGGTGACCTGCGGGAGGATGTGCAGACCATGAAGCGACACATCGGTTTCGGCGGAATCGGCATGTTCCTTACGGTTCTTTTCCTTGCGGCCGCGGTCCCGGCGGCGGTTGCGGCCGAGAAATCGGATGCGGGACCCAAACCGGAGCGCCTGCTCGTCCTTGCCCCGGAATACCCGGGCATCGTCAGCGCGCCGGGCAAAGAGGTCAGCATGGACCTGAACCTGATCAACCGCGGCCGGACCGACGAGCTGGTCGATCTCAAGGTGACCCAGGTGCCCCCGGGCTGGAAGGCGAAGATCAAGACCTACCGCTTCACGGTCACCGGCGCCCACGTTCCCGCCGACGACAAGCGCAGCCTCACCTTCGAGGCCGTCCCCGACAAGGAGACGGGCCCGGGCGACTACCCCTTCGTGGTCGAGGCCGTGACCCGCGACGGCCGCTTCCGCCTCACCCAGAAAATCGTGGTCACGCTGCAGGGCGACCAGGAGAAGGACAAGGACACCGGGGTGAAGCTCACGACCTCCTACCCCGTGATCCGCGGGCCCTCGGACGCGACCTTCGAGTTCTCGGTCGAGGTGGACAGCCGCCTGGACAAGGAGGCGGTCTTCGATCTCTTCGGCCAGGGGCCGAAGGGCTGGGAGGTGAACTTCAAGCCCTCCTACGAAACCAAGTTCATCTCCAGCCTGCGCCTGAAGGCCAACCAGAGCCAGTCGATCGCCGTGCAGGTGAAGCCCGCGCCCAACTCGCCCGCGGGCGAGTACCCGATCGCCGTGCGGGTCGCCTCCGGCGACGCCAAGGCCGAGGCCAACCTGACCGTGGTCCTCACCGGCACCTACGAGATCGAGGCCGGCACCACCTCGGGGCTGCTTTCCCTCGAGGCGCGCCCCGGCAAGGCCGCCAACGTCTCCTTCTACGTCAAGAACACCGGCTCGGCCCCGAACTCGAACATCCGCTTCATGACCTTCAAGCCCGAGAACTGGAAGGTCGAGTTCAAGCCGGAGAAGATCGACGTGATCGAGCCCGGCGCGCTCAAGCAGGTCGAGATGATCGTCACCCCCTACGAGGAGGCCCTCGTCGGCGACTACTCGGTGGCGGTCAAGATCGACGGCGAGAAAACGAGCCGCAACCTCGAGTTCCGCGTGAGCGTCAAGGCCTCGGCCGCCTGGGCCTGGGTGGGGATCGCGGTCATCGTGGCCGTCATCGCGGGCCTGCTGTTCCTGTTCCGCAAGCTCGGAAGGCGGTGAGGTCGAGATGGAAACCGCGCCCGTTGTCCTCTCCACGGAAGAGCTGACCAAGGTCTACAAGAACCAGACGGCGGTCGACCGCCTCACCTTCGAGGTGCGCGAGGGGGAGATCTTCGGCTTCCTCGGGCCCAACGGCGCGGGGAAGACGACCACCATCCTCATGCTGCTCGGGCTGACCGAGCCGACGCGCGGCAAGCTTCAGGTGCTCGGCTTGAACCCCACCCGCGAGCCGATCAAGGTCAAGCAAAAGGTCGGCTATCTGCAGGAGAACATGGGGTTCTACTCGGACCTCACCGGCCGCCAGATGCTCTCCTTCGTCGCCGACCTGAACGCGATCCCGCCGGCCGAGGCCGAGGGACGGATCGCGGCCGCCCTCGAGGCCGTGGGGCTCGCCGCGGACGCCGAGAAAAAGATCGGCGCCTACTCGCGCGGCATGCGGCAGCGGCTGGGGATCGCCGAGCTGCTGATCAAGGACTCGCGCGTCGCCTTCCTCGACGAGCCGACGCTCGGGCTCGACCCCGATGCGACCCAGCGCATCATGGAGCTCATCGAGGATCTCGCCCGCAGAAAAAAGATGACCATCCTCCTCTCCAGCCACCAGCTGCACCAGGTGCAGAAGGTCTGCGACCGGGTGGGGATCATGATCCGCGGCCGGATGGTCGCCCAGGGGCCGCTCGAGCAGCTCGCCCGCGAGAAGTTCGGAGTCGACCGCGAGGAGTACACGCTGGAAGAGATCTACATGAAATATTTCCTGGAGGCCTGACGTGAACGGACTCGCCGCGATCGTCCGCAAGGAGCTCGCCGATCATTTCAGCAGCTACCGCTTCGTGATCCTCTTCGCCCTGATCGCCATGGTGAGCCTGATCACGGCCTACATGGTGGGCCTGCGCATCCGCGGGGCCGAGGGCGAGCTCAAGCCGCAGTTCGTCTTCCTGATGATCTTCGCCGAGAGGGGGGCGATGTTCTCGCTGGTCGAGTTCGTGGCCTTCTTCGGCCCGCTCGTCGGCCTGGTGCTCGGCTTCGACGCGATCAACCGCGAACGAAACGAGGGCACCCTGAGCAAGATCCTCGCCCAGCCGATCTACCGCGACGTCGTGATCAACGGCAAGTTCTTGGCCGGCGTGATCATGATCGCCGTCCTGCTCACGGCGATCGTGCTCGTGATCACCGGGCTGGGGCTCGCCGTGGTCGGGGTCGTCCCGGGCGCGGAGGAGCTGCTGCGGGTCGCGGTCTACCTCGTGGTGAGCATCGTCTACGTCGCCCTCTGGCTCGGGGTGGCGATCCTCTTCTCGATCCTCTTCCGCAGCACGGCGACCTCGGCGCTCGCCGCGCTGGCGGTGTGGATCTTCTTCTCCTTCTTCGTCACCATCGGGGCGAGCATCCTGGCGAACACCCTGCTCGGGCAGGCGGCGGACCTCAAGCCCGAGGCGGCCATGCGCAAGATCGCCGCCGTGCGCCAGGTGGTGCTGCTCTCCCCCATGGAGCTTTACTCCGAGGCGACGGCGACGGTGATCGACCCGATGCGCCGCTCGGCCCGCTCCTTCATCCCGGGCGGGCCGCTCGAGGCGCTCTCGATGACCCGTTTCTCCGGGCCGCTCGCCTTCGATCAGAGCCTTCTCCTCGTCATGCCGCACATCATCTCGCTTCTCGCGGTGACGGTGGTCTGCTTCGCCGTCTCCTACACGGTCTTCATGCGCCAGGAGATCCGCTCCCTTTAAGTAAGGGGGCGGGAACAACGGGGTCCATCGCCCGACGGACCCCTTGCGCCGTGAAAGCGGCCGGGCGGGAAGGGTCCTCGAAAAAGGCGTTCGCCTCCCCGCCCCGGCCGCTTGCGCCGGGGGTTGGGGGGTCGGGTCTTCGGGTTTCCCATGCCTGCCGGGCGGGAGCCAGGCCCAGCGGGCGGTCGGTCTCCGCTGCGGGCGAGCAAACAAAAGGGGGGCGACCCCGGAGGGCCGCCCCCCGTTGTGGGTTGGGCGGTAGCAGCCGCGTTTCGGCCCGCGCCCCGGATCAATACATGTCCTCGTCCATGGGCGGGGTTGCGGCCGCTTTCTTTTTCTTCTCCGGCTTCTCGGTGATCATCGCCTCGGTCGTCAGCATGAGGCCCGCCACCGAGGCCGCGTTCTGCACGGCGAAGCGCACGACCTTGGTCGGGTCGATGACCCCGGCCTTCATCAGGTCCTCGTAGACACCGGTCTCGGCGTTGAAGCCGTAGGCCTCCTTGCCGTCGATCACGGCGTTCACCACGACCGAGCCCTCGAGGCCGGCGTTCTGGGCGATGTTCCGCAGCGGCTCCTGAAGCGCGCGCTTGAGGATCTGCACCCCGTGCTTCTCGTCGCCCGAGGCCTTCAGCCCGTCAAGCGCGGCCATGGCGCGGATGAGCGCCACCCCGCCGCCCGGGACGATCCCCTCCTCGACCGCGGCGCGGGTCGCGTTCAGGGCATCCTCGACGCGGGCCTTCTTCTCCTTCATCTCGGTTTCGGTCGCCGCCCCGATGTGGATCACGGCAACGCCCCCGATCAGCTTGGCGAGCCGCTCCTGGAGCTTCTCGCGGTCATAGTCCGAGGTGGTCTCCTCGATCTGCACGCGGATCTGGTTGATGCGGCCCTCGATGTCGGCCTTCTTGCCCGCGCCGTCGATGATCGTCGTGTTGTCCTTGTCGATGCGGACGTGCTTGCAGCGGCCGAGATCGCTCAGGGTCACGTTCTCGAGCTTCACGCCCAGCTCCTCGGAGACGACCTGGCCTCCGGTCAGGATGGCGATGTCCTCGAGCATGGCCTTGCGGCGATCGCCGAAGCCGGGGGCCTTCACCGCGGCCGCCTTGAGGGTGCCGCGCAGCTTGTTCACGATCAACGTGGCGAGCGCCTCGCCCTCGACCTCCTCGGCGATGATGAGCAGCGGCTTGCCGCTCTGGGCGACCGACTCGAGGATGGGCACCATGTCCTTCATGGAGCTGATCTTCTTCTCGTGGATCAGGATGTAGGGATCCTCGAGGTGGACCTCCATCTTCTCGGGGTCGGTGATGAAGTAGGGCGAGATGTAGCCGCGGTCGAACTGCATGCCCTCGACCACCTCGAGGGTGGTCTCCATGCTTTTCGCCTCCTCGACCGTGATCACGCCTTCCTTGCCGACCTTGTCCATCGCCTCCGAGATGAGCTTCCCCACCATCTCGTCGTTGTTGGCCGAGATCGTGCCGACCTGGATGATCTCGTTTTTGCCCTTGATCGGCTTGGACATCTTCTTGAGCTCATCGACCACGGCGGCGACCGCCTTGTCGATGCCGCGCTTGAGCGCCATCGGGTTGGCGCCGGCGGCGACGAGCTTCTGGCCCTCGGCGAAGATCGCCTGGGCGAGAACCGTCGCCGTGGTGGTGCCGTCGCCGGCGACGTCACTCGTCTTGCTGGCGACCTCCTTGACCATCTGGGCGCCCATGTTCTCGAACTTGTCCTCGAGCGTGATCTCCTTGGCCACGGTCACCCCGTCCTTGGTCACGGTCGGGGAACCGAAGGACTTCTCCAGGACCACGTTGCGGCCCTTGGGGCCGAGCGTCACCTTGACCGCGTCGGCCAGGATGTTCACGCCGCGCAGCATTTTCTCCCTGGCCTGGGCTCCGTAGCAAATCATCTTGGCTGCCATGGCGATTCCTCCCTCAAGCCGTTATTCCAGAATTCCGAGAACGTCGTCTTCGCGCATGAAGATGTGCTCGACGCCGTCGATCTTGATCTCGTTGCCGGCATACTTGGAAAAGAGGATGCGATCGCCCTTCTTCACCTCCATGGGGATGCGCTTGCCGTCCTCTCCCATCTTGCCGGGCCCGACGGCGACGACCTTGCCCTCCTGGGGCTTTTCCTTGGCCGTGTCGGGGATGATGATGCCGCCGGCGGTCTTTTTCTCCTCCTCGACGCGCACCACCAGGATTCTGTCATTCATCGGCCTGATCTTCATGACGGATTCCCTCCTTGGAAAAGATATGGTTCGGGACGGCGTTGCCGTGCCCGCCCGAATGGGTACCGGCGATCGCCGGATGCGAGCTGGGAGACGGGGAGGCTGCCGGGTGATAAATTATTTCCATTAAAATCAATAAGATGCGTTCGGACTCAAAATTTCGCAGAGAACATAATCACAGGAAAGGTCTTGTCAAGATGGGACAGGGGGAAGACCGCGGGTCAGGCCACGCCCTGGTCGAGCATGGCGTTGGCCACTTTTTCGAAGGCGGCGAGGTTCGCCCCGCGGAGGAGATCGCCGGGGCAGCCGTAGGCCTCGGCCGCCTCGAGGCAGGTGCGGTAGATGCCTTTCATGAGGAGTTTGAGGCGGGCGTCGATCTCCTCGCCCTGCCAGGAGAGCCGCATGCTGTTTTGCACGAGCTCGAGCCCGCTCACGGCGACACCGCCCGCGTTCGCCGCCTTGCCCGGGGCGAACAGGATGTGCTTGCCGGCGAAGATCTGGACGGCCTCGGGCGTGCAGGGCATGTTCGCCGCCTCGCAGACGAGCTTGATCGGGTGGTTGATCAGGCGGTAGGCGTCCTGCTCGCCGATCTCGTTTTCCGTGGCGCAAGGGAAGGCGAGATCCGCCCTATGGCTCCAGATGGGGTGATGATCGAGGCTGGGGTCGACCGGCACATAGACGGCCGAAGGGTATTTCTCGACGTACTCGCGGATGCGGCCGCGGCGCACGTTTTTCAGGTGCTTGACGAAGGCGAGTTTTTCCCCGTCGATCCCGTCGCGGTCGTAGATGTGACCCGAGGAATCGGAGAGCGTCACCACCCGGGCCCCGGAGCGGATCAATTGCTCGGCCGTGTGCTGGGCGACGTTCCCCGAGCCGGAGACGAGGCAGACCTGCCCTTCGAGGCCGAGGCCCCGCGAGGCGAGGAGCTCGGATGCGAAGTAGACGCAGCCGTAGCCCGCGGCCTCGGCCCGGAAGAGGCTTCCGCCCCAGGCGAGCCCCTTGCCCGTGAGCGCCCCCTCGAAACGGTTGGCGAGGCGGCGGTAGGCGCCGAAGAGATATCCGATCTCGCGCGCGCCGACCCCGATGTCGCCCCCGGGGATGTCCACCCGCGGGCCGACATGGCGGTAGAGCTCCTGCATGAAGGCCGTGCAGAAGCGCATGACTTCGGCGTCGGATTTCCCCTTGGGGTCGAAGTCCGCGCCGCCCGCCCCGCCGCCCAGCGGCAGACCGGTCAGGGCGTTCTTGAAGACCTGCTGGAAGGCGAGAAACTTGAGAATGCTCTGCGTGACCGAGGGGTGAAAGCGCAGCCCCCCCTTGAAGGGGCCCAGGGCGTTGTTCATCTCCACGAGAAAACCGCGGTTGACGCAGGTGCGGCCGCGGTCGTCCACCCAGGGGACGCGGAAGGAGACGACGCGCTCGGGCTCGACGATGCGCTCGAGCAGCCCCTGGGCGACAGGCTGCGGCAGGCGCGCGAGAAACGGCGCCACGGTTCCCAGCACCTCGCGCACGGCCTGCTGGAACTCCCGCTCCCCTGCATCCCGTTCGAGCAGCTTCCGGATCGCCTCCTGCATGCGGCCTGCTTAAAGACTCCCTGCCCCCCTGTCAACCGAAAAAAGAATAGGGACGTTGATGCAGAAATTGCTTTACCGGACAAAACAAAAACGTTACAATGACGTCCATGCCGCGTGCAGCGCGTATCGATGCTCCCGGGGCCCTGCACCATGTCATCGCCCGCGGGATCGAGGGGCGCCCCCTCTTTCACGACGACGAGGACCGGGACCGTTTCCTCGCCCGCCTCGGCCGGCTCGCCGCGGAGGGGGCCGTGCACATTTACGCCTGGGCGCTTCTCTCGAACCACGTCCACCTCCTGTGCGAGTCGGCGGCCCTGTCCCTCTCCTCGACCATGCATCGGCTCCTCACCGGCTACGCGGTCGCCTTCAACAAGCGCCACGGCCGGAGCGGGCACCTCTTCCAGAACCGTTTCCGCTCCCTGCTCTGCCAGAAGGAGCCCTATCTCAGGGAACTCGTGCGCTACATCCACCTGAACCCGCTGCGGGCGGGGATCGTGGGCAGCCTCGAGGAACTCGGCCGCTGGCCCTGGAGCGGCCACAGCGCCCTCCTCGGCCGCGTCCCCCGCCCCTGGCAGGAGACCGACCGGGTGCTTTCCTTCTTTGCACCCACGCGCAGGGCGGCCCGCACGGCCTACAACCGCTTCATCGCCGACGGGATCCCCCGTCCGCCGGGAGACCTCGGGCTCGAGCGGCTTTCGCTTCCCTCCTGGGGAGGCTGGTCGGAGGTCACCTCCCGGCGCCACCGCCACGGGTATCGCTCGACCGCGGAACGGTGCATCCTGGGCGACCGACGGTTTGTCGCGAAGATGATCGAGCGCATGGAAATGCGGCAACGGCGGAACTTCCTTTTGGATGGGCCACGCCCCGACATCGCCTCGGTCTGCCGCCGCGCCTGCGAGGCTTGGGGCGTCTCCGCAGGGGAGCTCCTCGGCGGAAGCCGCCGCCGCCCCGTGGTGGAAGCCCGCACCGCGCTCTCCTGGTTCGCCATGCGCGATCTTGGCTACTCCGGGGCCGAGGTGGCCCGTCACCTGGGGGTCAGCACCTCCTGCATCACCCGCGCCGCCGCCCACCCGATGCCGGAAGGCGTGGAGGCTCTGCGCCGCGGCGTCGGCACGCGACGGCCGCTTGCCCGGAGATGACCGCATGTACCACACACGCTGCCTGACGCTGCCGACGCTCCCGCCCGCCGCGGGGAAAAGCTCACCCCGCACCGCCGCCGCGGGCGGCCGGGCAACGAGACGAAGGCTTCTTTGGGCCCTTCTTCTTTTCGTGGGGATTGCATTTGCGGCGCTGCAGATCGGCGCGAACCTCACGGCGAAAAAAACCGCACCCGACCCCCGCTTGGCCGCCCAGGGCCTCCTGCGGCCCGCAGGCGGCGGCGACCCCTCCCCGCGGCCTCCGCTCAAGTCCTTTTCAAAGATCGAGCTCCAGGCCCTCACGGCCGGCGTCGCCTTTCTCAACCTCGCCGAGGAGCAGCTCGAAATCCGCCAGGGCAACCGCTGCTTCACCCTGCAGACGACCCTCGCCCCCCGGCTCCAGCAGGTCCTCGCCGAGCACCTCGACCGCAGGCACGCACGCTCCATCGCCGTGGTGGCGATCGACCCCACCGACGGCCGCGTGCTCGCCATGGCGGGCCACGACCGCAACCGGCCGGAGGTGAACCCCTGTCTCGAAAGCCGTTTTCCGGCGGCGAGCGTCTTCAAGATCGTCACCGCCGCGGCCGCCTTGGAAGCGGCCGACCTCAAGCCCGGCTCGCTGATCCCCTACTCCGGCGGGAAATACACCCTCTACAAATCCCAGATCGCGCCCAAGGCCTCGCGCCGCGACCAGCAGATCACCCTGCGGGATTCCTTCGCCCAGTCGGTGAACCCCGTCTTCGGCAAGCTGGGGGCGAACCTCCTGGGCCGGGAGCGGATCGAGGGCTATGCCGAGGCCTTCGGCTTCAACCGGGAGATCGACTTCGAGCTTCCGCTGCGGCCGAGCGTCGTCGAGCTCGGCCGCGGCGACCGCTACGGGCTCGCCGAGGTGGCCAGCGGCTTCAACCGCACCACCCGCATCTCGCCGCTTCACGGCGCCCTGATCGCGGCGGCGGTCGTGAACCGCGGCCGATGGGTCGAGCCCACGATCGTGGACTGGGTGATCGGCCCCGAGGGCCGGGTCGTCTACCAGAGCCGCACCGTGATGGGCGACCGCATCGTCGACCCGGCGACCGCCCGCACCCTGCGCGAGCTCATGCGCGAGACGGTGCAGTCGGGGACGGCACACCGGGAGTTTCAGAAGCACAGCGCAGACCGCATTCTCGCGGGGCTGGAGATCGGGGGGAAAACCGGGTCGATCGGCGACGGCTCGGGGGAGGAGCGCTACGACTGGTTCGTGGGCTACGCGGCGGATCCCCGGAGCGGGGAAAAGCTCGCCGTGGCCGCGGTCGTGGCCCACGGCGAGCTGATCGGCACCCGGGCGGCGACCTACGCGGCCCTAGCCTTCCGCGAGCACTTCCGCGGCGAAGCCGAGCGGGCCGCGGCCCGCAACGCGCCGCGCCGCTCCTGAACGAACACGGCGGGCGGCCCCGGCCGGCCGCCTGCCGCGGGGAAGGGATTCAGGCCAGCCGTGCGGCCACGGCCTCGATGAAGCCCTCGGTCGTCTGCCAGCCCGCCGGCTGCGGCTCCATCAGGGGCACGAGGTCGCGGGTCACGATCCCCTCCTCGATGCAGCCCAGCACCGCCCGCTCCAGGCGGTCGGCGAAGGCGACGACCTCGGGGGTGCCGTCCAGCTCTCCGCGCTTCCGCAGCGCCCCGCTCCAGGCGAAGATCGAGGCGACCGAGTTCGTGCTCGTGGGGTTGCCCTTCCGGTGCTCGTAGTAGTGGCGGCGCACCGTGCCGTGGGCGGCCTCGAACTCGAACTTCCCCTCCGGGCTCACCAGCACCGAGGTCATCATCCCGAGGCTCCCGAACCCCGCGGCCACCACATCCGAGAAGACATCGCCGTCGTAGTTGCTGAGCGCCCAGAGGAAGCCCCCCTCGTGCTTGAGGGCCTGGGCCGCCGCATCGTCGATCAGCAGGTAGCGGTAGCCGATCCCCGCCCGCGCGAACTCCTCGCGCCGCGCCGCGGTCTCCGCGGCGAAGATCTCCTTGAAGCGCCCCTGGTAGACCTTGCTGATCGTGTCCTTGGTCGAAAACCAGAGATCGATCTTCTCGCTCAGCGCAAGCGCGATGCAGGAGCGCGCAAAGGAGCGGATCGAGCCGTCCAGGTTGTGGATCCCCATCACGATCCCGGGGCCCTTGAACTCGTGGACCACCAGCCGCCGCTCCTCGCCGCCCGCTTCGGGCCGGTACACCATCTCCACCCGGCCGGGCCGGTCGACGGCGAGTTCGACCCCGCGGTAGAGGTCGCCGTAGGCGTGCCGGCCCACGACGATCGGCTTTTTCCAGCTCCGCACGGCGGGCCGGATGTTGGACACGAGGATCGGCTTGCGGAAGACGGTCCCGTCCAGGATGGAGCGGATCTGGCCGTTGGGCGAGGGCCAGGCTTTCTTGAGGCCGTACTCGGCGACCCGCTCGGCATCCGGCGTGATCGTCGCGCACTTGACCCCGACGCCGTACTCGCGGATCGCGTGCGCCGCCTCCACAGTGACCCGGTCCTCGGTCGCATCCCGCGTCTGGATGCCGAGATCGAAGTACTTGAGCTCGACATCGAGGTGGGGGAGGATCAGCTTCTCCTTGATCCACGCCCAGATGATGCGCGTCATCTCGTCGCCGTCGAGCTCGACGAGCGGCGTCTTCACCCGGGTTTTCGCCATGCGGTCTCTCCTTCCCGTGCCATGCGGCCCTGCTCAGGAACTTGCGAGCATCTTGGGCTTCTTGATCAGGGGGTAAACGATGGAGACGAGCGCTCCCAAGAGCAATACCGCGCTGATCGGGCTGGAGACGAGCCCGAGCGGGCTTCCCCCCGAGAGGAGCAGCGCCCGCCGGAGCGAGAGCTCGGCGAGATCCCCCAGCACGAGCGCGAGGATGCAGGGCGCGACCGGCACCCCGAACTTCCTCATGAAATAGCCGATCAGCGAGAAGACGAACATGAGCATCATGTCGTCCACGCTGTTGTTGATCCCGAAGGCGCCGACCACGCAGAGGATCAGGATCGCGGCGGAGAAGACCGAGTAGGGCAGGCGGTTGAGCTGCAGAAACAGCCGGATTGCGGTCCCGGTGATCGCCAGCAGGAGCAGGTTGATCACGATCATCGCCGTGAAGATGCCGTAGACGATATCCGGCCGCTGGGAGAGAAGAAGCGGCCCCGGCTGCATGCCGTGGATCATGAAGGCGGCCACCAGCATGGCCGTCGTGTTGCTCCCGGGGATCCCCAGCGACAAGAGAATCGTCATCGACCCGCCGGTCGAGGCGTTGTTGGCGCACTCGGCCGCCATCAGGCCCTCGATCGCCCCCTTGCCGAATTTCGCGGGCTCGTGCTTCGCCGTGCGCGCCGCCTCGCCGTAGGCGAGAAAGGCCGCAATCGTCGCCCCCGCCCCCGGGAGCGCGCCCACGATCGTGCCGATGATCGGCGAGCGGATCATCGTGAGCCAGTACTTGCGGAAGAGCGAAAAGCGCGGCAGCTCCTCAAGCAGGCCGCGATACTCGACCATGCCCTTGTATTCCTTGAAGGGCTCCTCGGCCTCCATCATGATCTCGGAGACGGCGAGCAACCCCACCATGGCCACCACGAAGTTCACCCCGCCGAGCAGCGTCACCGTCCCGAAGGTGAAGCGCTCTTCCCCCGTGATCCCGTCGGTGCCGATCGTCGCGAGAAACAGCCCGAAGAAACAGGAGAGAAACCCCTTGAGCATCGAGCCGCCCGAGAGCCCCGAGACGACGCTCAGCCCCAGGATGGTGAGCGCGAAGTACTCCGCCGGCCCGAAGCGCAGCGCAAAATCGGCGATCAACGGGGTGGCGACGATCATGAAAAGGACGCTGAAGAGGCCGCCGAAAATGGAGCACAGAAGGTAGGTCCACATGGCGGCGGCGGCCTTGCCTTGCTTGGCGAGCGCGTGGCCCTCGATCACCGTCGGCACCGAGGAGGGCTCGCCCGGGATCCCGAAGAGGATGGAGGTGATCCCGCCCCCCGTGATCCCGCCCAGGTAGGCGCCCACCAAGAGGACCAAGGCGGTCATGGGCGCCAAGGTGTAGGTGAAGGAAAGGATGAGGACGACCCCCATCGAGGTGCTGATGCCGGGCAGCGCCCCCGCAAGAAGCCCCCAGAGGGCGCCCAGGACCATGGCGATCAGGTTCTGGGGCAAAAGCACCGTGGCGAACGCCTGGCCGTAGATCTCGAGCATAGCGCCTCCCGGCCCCGCGGCCCGGCCTCAGTAAAAAAGCCGGCTGAACGCGGCGAACACCCCCACTCCCTTGGGAAAGGGGATGGTGAGAAACTTGATGAACACGGCGGTCATGACCGTCGTGAGAATGAGGGGGGCGGCGACGAGGACCTTCGTTCGCCGCTCCCCGAGCGCGAAGGCGAAGGCCGGGATGAAGAACAGGGTCGCCAGGATGAAGCCGAGGAAGGAAATGGCGACGAGGTAGAGAAAAAAGCAGGCGGTGCTCGCGACCACGGCCTTGCGCCGCCTTCGCGCCTCATCTCTCGCGTCCGGTTCGGAGGCTTCCCCCCCCACGGCCGCGGCGGCGGGGCGGCGGACGGCCTGGAACAGGAGCACCGCGCTCAGCCCGAGCGCGGCGCAAAGAGCGATCAGCGGCCAGAGCGCGCTTCCGATCTCGCCCGCCCGGCCCTCGCCCATCAGGGCGACCGCCTGGGCGCCCATGAAGCCGAAGAACGCGACACAGACCGCAAAGAAGACAACCTCCCCCTTCGTTTTCATGCGGACACCCGCCCTTCCGGGGAAGGGCGCGGAAGCGCACGCCGCTCCGCCCTCCCGCGCCCTGCGTGGATCCCTCTGCCGGAGCCGATATCGCCCCCGGGATCTATTTCACGTAGCCCAGATCCTTCAACACCTCGGCGAAAAAGGCGATCTCCTCTTCCCAGTATTTCCGCGTCTCCTGGGGGCCGAGGTAGCCCGGGCGCACGTCGAGGTGATTTTCCTTGATGTACTTCACGTAGGTCGGGTTCTCGAGCGCTTTCCGGATGACCTCCAGCAGGAATTTCTGCCGCTCCGGCGGGGTGCCCTTCTTCACGGCCCAGGCGCGCATGAGGCCGTGGGTGTAGTTGAGCCCGCACTCGACCGAGGAGGGAACATCGGGGAGCGCCGGGTGCCGCTTGTCCATGATCACGCAGAGCGCACGAAGCTTGCCCGCCTGGATGAGGGGCAGCGTCTCGGCCAGCTCCTCGACCGCGCCGTGGATGTGGCCGCCCAGGATCGCGGCCTTGATCTCGGCCCCGGAGTCGAAGGGGACGAAGGTCACCTGCACGCCCGCCGTCTTGAAGAAGGCGACGGTCTGGATTTCGGACCAGCCGCCCGGCGAGGTGCCGGCGAACTTGAGCATCTTCGGGTTCTTCTTGCCGTAATCGATCAGCTCCTCGAGCGTCTTGAACTTGGAGTCCCCGGAGACGATCACCCCGGAGGTGTCCCACTGGATGCGGCACAGGGGATCGAAGTCGTTCAGGATGTGGGCCCGGGTCTTGGGCTTGACGGCGTCGATCAGGTGCGAAGTCGTCACCGCGAGCACCGTGTAGCCGTCGGCCGGCTGCTGGCTCACGTGAAGCATCCCCTTGGTCGCGCCACCGCCCGGCATGTTGGTGACGACGACCCCGTGCTTGAGCAGCGGCTTCATCCCCTCGACCACGGCGCGCGCGGCGGTATCGCTCCCGCCGCCCGCCCCGAAGGGGACGACGACCTCGATCGCCCGCTCGGGGTAGTCCGCCGCCGCCACGTTCCCGGCGCACGGGCCGCCCCCCAGGGCAAACGCAAGAAGACCGGCGAGAGCAAAGCAAAGCGTCCTGTTCATGGCGTTCCTCCTTCTTTCCGCTGGGGTGACGGGTTGACCGCGGCAATGCAACCCGCCGGGCCGCCTCATCGGGTGAAGGGGCGGCGCAGGGACGGGTCCGAGTATCGTAAAACCACCCGGCGTTGTCAATCACTCTTCAGACATTGAATTGATCTTCAAGCCCTCTCTACAGGATTCGTGCCAATCCCGTACCGCCGCCCACCGCGCCGCGGGCGGCCGCGACTGCCCGCTCCGCCGCGCCCTCCCGCGCGGCCGTAGCGGTTGACATCGCGCGCCGCTTGTGAAACAAAACGTTTCCATGATGAAACGTCCCCCCTCCCTGACCTCGCGCCGGGTGCGGATCGGCGTCTTCGCCTCGAGCCCCTCGCTCGTCGAGCGCATCCGCGCCCTGGGCGAGCGACGCCACATCGAGCTCACGCTCAGCACCCGGGGCCTGGAAGACGCCCTTCCCGCGGCCCGCGCGATGGAGGAGCAGGGGATCGAGGTCGCGGTCGGCCGCCGCGGCACGGCCCATCTCCTGCGCGAGAGCCTGCGGATCCCCGTTCTTTCCTTTCCGCACCGCTCGCTCGATCTCCTCGTCAGTCTGAGGCAAGCCTCCTCCCGCGGCCGCAAGATCCTTCTTCCCGTCTTCCGCCGCCCCCTCTCCGGGGTCGAGATCCTCGAGGAGGTCCTGGGGATCGAAATCCTCCAGGGGCTCTACCGCGACCGCGAGAGCCTGGGCCGCGCGATCGCCACCGGCGTGCGCCGCGGCTGCGCGGCGGTGGTCGGGGGCGGGGTGACGCAGCGCTTCGCCGAACGCCACGGCCTTGCCTTCTTCGAGATCCGCACCTCGGACGAGGACCTCGCCGCGACGCTCGACAACGCCGTCTCGGTCGCGCTCGCCGGCCGCGAGCAGCGCGCCGTCGCCCGCCGCTACCAGGCGGTGATCGACGCCGCCTCCGACGGGATCCTCGCCTTCGACACCGCCGGCTGCGCGATCGTCGCCAACGCCGCCGCCTGCCGCGCGCTCCGGCTGCCCGGGGAGAAGATCCTCGGCCGCGCCGTGGCCGAGCTTCTGCCGCAGAGCCCCGTGCCGCGCATTCTGGAGACCCCCGCCCCCGTCCAGGACCGCATCGACCAGCTCCACGGCGAACGCTTCGTCTTCAGCGACCGCCCCATTCTTCTCGACGGCGAGACGATCGGCGCGGTCTCCACCTTCCGCGACATCGGCGGGGTCATGCGCTCGGAGCACGCGGTCCGCCGCGCGCTCTCCTCGGGGCTGAGCGCGAAATACGGGCTCGAGCTCCTCGTCCACCGCAGCCCCGCGATGCGCCGGGCGGTCGAGCGCGCCCGCCAGTACGCGCGCACGGACTCGACCGTCCTGCTCATCGGGGAGACCGGGACGGGCAAGGAGATCTTCGCCCACGGCATCCACCGCCTGAGCCGCAGAAGCCGATTTCCCTTCGTCTCGATCAACTGCGCTGCGCTCCCCGAGCCGCTGCTCGAAAGCGAACTCTTCGGCCACGAGGAGGGCGCCTTCACGGGCTCGCGCCGCGGCGGGAAACCCGGCCGCTTCGAGCTGGCGCACCAGGGGACGATCTTTCTGGACGAGATCGACTCGACCTCCGAGGCGATGCAATTGCGGCTGCTCCGCGTGCTGCAGGAGGGGGAGGTGATGCGCGTCGGCGGCGACCGCGTCATCCCCGTTGACGTGCGCGTGATCGCGGCCGCAAGCCGCGAGCTTGAAGGACCCTTGCGCGAGGGCCGCTTCCGGCCCGACCTCTTCTTCCGCCTGAACGTGCTCCGGCTGCCCATCCCGCCGCTGCGCGAGCGGCGCGAGGACATCGGGCTTCTCCTCTCCCACTTCATCCGCGCGTTCTGCGGCCGCGAAGGCGTCCGGCCGATCACGCTGCCCCGCGGCTACCTCGCGAAGCTCGCCGACTACCCCTGGCCCGGCAACGTGCGCCAGCTGAAGAACTTCGCCGAGCGCCTCGTGTTGAACTGCAGTCTCTCCTGCGACCCCGAGATGCTCGCGCACCTTTACGCGGAGCTGCTGCGCATCGCCGCCCCCCCGCCGACGGACGGCGCAGGTCCGCCCCCCGCGGGAAGCGGCGCGCGCCCGGACACCCCGGCTGCGGCGACGGGGGGACAGACACCGGGAGGCGAGGCGGCAGAGCTTCTCCAGGCCCTGATGCGAAACCGTTTCCACCGCCGCCGCACGGCGGCCGCACTCGGAGTGAGCCGCACCACCCTCTGGCGCCGGCTGCGGGCGCTCGGGCTCGATGCCGCCTGAGGCGCAAGGCACGCCCCTGGCACCGGTTTTGCTCTCCCTGTTCCGCGCGGACGCGCGAAGGGTCCGCACCGGTTTTTTGCATCCCGAAACGACACCGAGGAGGAGAACCCATGGTGAGACGCATCCGTTCCGTTCTCATGCGCGGCGGGACCAGCCGCGGGCTTTTTTTCCACGAGCGCGACCTCCCCAGCGACGCGAACCTTGTCGAGCGCATCTTGCTCGCCGCCTACGGCAGCCCGGACCCCTTCCGCCGGCAGACCGACGGCGTGGGGGGCGGGGCGAGTCAGACGAGCAAGGCGGCCATCATCCGGCCCGCCAGCGCAGCCGGCTACGACGTGGTCTATCGCTTCGGCCAGGTGGCGATCGATCGCCCCGAGGTCGATTTCCGGGGAAACTGCGGGAACCTATCCGCCGCGGTCGGTCCCTTCGCCGTGGACGAGGGTCTCGTCCCGGCCGTCGAACCCTTCAGCCGGGTCCGCATCCACCAGGAGAACACCGACACGCTCATCGTGGCCGAGGTCCCGGTGCGCGACGGCCGCTTCCTCGAGACGGGCGATTTCGAAATCGACGGGGTCCCCTTTCCCGGCTCCCGGATCCGGCTGCACTTCGTCCGGCCCGAGGGCGCGGTCACCAAATCGCTCTTCCCCACGGGCGCGCGCCAGGACCGCTTCACGCTCCCCGGCGGGAAAACGATCGCGGCGACCTGCATCGATGCCGCAAACCCCTTCGTCTTCGTGCGCGCCGACGCGCTCGGCGTCCCCGGCGCCGAGATCGAGCCCTTCGAGCGGAGTGCGGCGCTTGGCGAGGCGCTCGAGGCCGTGCGCCGTCAGGCCGCGGTGGCGATGGGGATCGCCTCCTCGCTCGAGGAGGCGGGCCGGCTCAACCAGGCCGTCCCCAAGGTGGCCGCGGTCGGCCCGCCGGCCGACTACGTGGCGGTCAACGGACGGCCGGTCGCCGCCGGGAAGATCACCCTGGTTGCGCGCATGATGTCCATGGGCTCCCTCCACCGCGCCTACGCCGTGAGCGGGGCGATCGCCACCGCCGGCGCGGCACGCATCCCGGGGACGGTCGTGAGCGAGGTGGCGCGGGTTGCGGCGGAAAACCCGGCGCGCGTCGTGATCGGCCACCCGAGCGGCCGGATCGAGGCCGAGGCGCGGGTTGCGGAAACGGGCGGCGGGATCGTCTACGAAGAGGGGGTCGTGGGGCGGACGGCACGGCGCCTGATGGAAGGCTTCGTCCTCGTCCCGGAGCGGCTCTTCGCGGAGGGGCGGCCATGAGGAGAACCCACCGCGTCGTCGTCTTCCCGGGGGACGGGATCGGCCCGGAGATCGTGGATGCCGCACTCGAGGTGCTGCAGGCCCTGGAAGAGGCCATGGGCACCTTCCGGCTCGAGCTCGAGTTCCACCGCGCGGGGGCCGCCCTCTACCGCGAAACGGGCGAGGCGATCCTGCCGGAAGCCCTCGAGGCCTTCCGGCGCGCGCGCTGCGCCTTCAAAGGCCCGGTCGGGCTGCCCGACGTGCGCCGGCCGGACGGGACCGAGGCGGGGCTTCTCGGCGGGATCCTGCGCGTCGGCTTCGACCTCTACGCGAACGTGCGGCCGATCGCCCTCCTGCCGGGGGTCCCCGGCCCGCTCGCCGGTCATGCGCCGGGTTCGATCGACTACGTGATCGTGCGCGAGAACACCGAGGGGCTCTACCTCGCGCGCGGTCTGGGTCTTGTGACCCGCCAGGCGGCGGCGGACACGCTTCTTCTCACCGCGGCGGGCTGCGAGAGGATTTCGCGCTTCGCCTTCCAGAGCGCCCTTTCGCGACCCGCAGGGGCGCCCGCGGACGGCAGGCGTCGCGTGACCCTCGTCGAGAAGAGCAACGTCCTTCGTTCCTTTGCCTTCTTCCGCCGGATCTTTCTCGAGGTCGCCTCCGAGTTTCCCGAAGTCGAGGCCGACTGCCTCTACGTCGATGCCGCCGCGGCCGCGCTCGTCTCGCGGCCGCAGGGCTTCCACGTGATCGTGACCGAAAACCTCTTCGGCGACATCCTCAGCGACCTCGGGGCCGCGACCGTGGGCGGGCTGGGCCTTTGCGCCGCGGCGAACGTGGGCGAAGAGGCGGCCTGCTTCGAGCCGATCCACGGCTCCGCCCCCGCGATCGCGGGCAAGGGGCTCGCCAACCCCCTCTCGCAGATCCGCGCGGCCGCCCTGATGCTCGATCACCTGGGCGAAACCCATGCCGCCGCAAGGCTGGAGAGCGCCGTGCGCCGCGCTTGCGCCGCAGGACGGATCCCGTTCACGAGGGAGGGCGGTGTGGAGGGGGGGCCGCAGGCGGCGGCGGCCGCGGTGAAAGAGGCCCTGCGCGCCGCCTGAGCCGGGGGCGGGAGGGGTTAGCCCGCCTTGCTCTGCTCGGATGCGTTCTTGACCAGGGCCGCCCAGCGGTAGAGGGCGTGCACGAACTTGCCGTACGGAAGGAGGGCGAAGAAGGCCGCAACCGCGGCGAGGTGCAGCGCCAGGAGAACGCCCATGGCCGCGGTTTCGCGCAAGAAGAGGAGAAGAAGCCCGGTCCCGTTCACCGCCAGCAGAAGGCCCAAGAACGCAAGCTCCATCCCGCGGCCCTCCTCGTCGGCCGGTTCGTGGTCCATCCGGGCCTTGAGAACCATCAACCCGCAGAGCCCCGCCGTCATCGCCAGGCCGCCGCCAAGGCCGAGGAGGACCGGCAGGCTCAACCACGGGTAAGGGGCGGGAAGCCCGAGAACGTGGTCGTAGAAGGCCGCGGCCGTGGTCGAGGCGAACGCCGCGAGGAAGCCGTAGAAGACGAGGTGGTGGAGCCGGCGCCGCCCGTGGCGGAAGCGCTCGTCGGGGTAGTTGCAGCCGTGGCCTCCGCCTTCGAGGTAGGTGAGCCGGAGGACGTCCTTCAGGGCGCGAAGTTGGTGACCCGGGGCGAAGAACTCGGAGGCCTTCGTGCCCGTCTGCCTGAGAAACGAGAAGAGCCCGGCCGCGAGCGCAGCGAGCGCCCCCAGCGCCAGCGCCGAAAAAACACCCAGCATCGCGCCGTAGGGGATGACGCGGTAGAAGGCGCCGGCGCCCGACCGGGCCGCCCAGAGGCCGCTTTCGGCGGACAGGGCCCCCCAGAGGAGAAAGACCGCCGCCGCCGCGAGCCCGGCCGCTAAGACGGCCAGGCCGTTGCGGCGAAAGAGCCCGGAGAACCGCTTCGGCCGCGCGAATTCCTGCCAGGTCGTGCGCCTCAGCGCGGCGAGCGCGCGCGGCACGTTCACGGCGAACTCGTGCGGCGGCGCGTACTGGCAGGCGTACCAGCAGCCGCGGCAGTTGTGACAGAGGTTGGCGAGGTAGCGCAACTCTTCGGCCGCAAAGGTCCGCCGCAGCTCCATCGCCGGGAACACGGCGCAGAAGCCTTCGCAGTAGCGGCAGGCGTTACAGATCGTCATCACCCGCTCGGCTTCCCGGAGCAGCTCATCCGCGGACATGGCGTGCGGCCTCCCTTCCCGCGATCCGTCCGAAGACGGTCCCGATCGTCATCCCGAAGCCCGCCATGTAGCCCTGGCCGAGGATGTTTCCCGACATGATCTCGCCCGCGACGAACAGGTTTTCGCAGGGCCGGCCATCCTCGCGCAAGACGCGGGCCCGCTCGTCCACGGCGACCCCGAGGTAGGTGAAGGTGATCCCGGGCCGGAGCGGGTAGCCATAGAAGGGGGGGCAATCGAGCGGCTGCGCCCAATGGCTCTTCGGGGGTGCGATCCCCTCGGTCGCGCAGTCATCCAGGCGGGCCGGATCGAAGCGTCCGGGGCGCACCGCGCGGTTGAAGGCGGCGACCGTCTCCTCGACCGCGCCGACCGGGAGCCCGAGGTTCGCGGCGAGCTCGCCGATCGTCCGGCCGGTGACCGGCGGGAAGACCGAGGGCATGAACAGAGGGAGCGCCTTGGCATCGATCAGGCAGAACGCTTCCTGGCCGGGCTGCCCGGCGACGAGTCGGCCCCAGATCGCGTAACGCTTGGGCCAGAAGTTTTCGCCCTCGTCGTAGAAGCGCTTTCCCTCGCGGTTTACCACGATGCCGAAGGGGACGCAGTCGAGCCGGGTGACGATCCCGCCGTCGAAGCGCGGCGCGCGCGCGTCGACCGCGACCGCGTGGCACTGGCGGGGGTCGCCCACGGCCTTGGCCCCGCGCGTAAGCAGGGTGCGAAGCACGCGGCCCGTGTCGAAGGGGCTGCCGCGGATGACGAAGCGGTCGGCCGCTTCGCCCCAGATCTCTTTCAGCCAGGCGAGATCCGCCTGGAAGCCCCCGGCGGCGCACACGCAGGCCGCGGCCGAAACGAGGCGCTCCGCGCCCCGCTCACGCACGCGGGCGAAGCGAAAGCGGCCGTTTTCCACCTCGAGGTCGACCGCCTCGGCTTCGTAGCGAATTTCGACCCCCAGCCGTGCGGCCGTGGCGTAGTAGGCGTTCACGAGGGCCTTTCCGCCCCCCAGGAAATGGGCGTTGGTCCGCGCCAGATGCAGCGTCCCCCGGAGCGGCGGCTGGAACATGGCACCGTGGGCCTCCATCCACTCGCCCAGGTCCTCGGATTCGCGGATGACGAGCCGCGCGAGGGCCTCGGTCGTCTTGCCGCCGGTGACCAGCATGAGGTCGTCCCAGAACTCCTCCTCGAGATAGGCGTCCTTGAGGTAGGGGGTGGG
Organism: Desulfatibacillum sp.; assembly: GCA_020725555.1. GTDB lineage: Bacteria > Desulfobacterota > Desulfobacteria > Desulfobacterales > SpSt-501 > SpSt-501. The sequence goes on along the minus strand of DYEU01000021.1, from coordinate 125,689 downwards.
CTTTCTGTGGAGGAACCTGAGGTTCCGCGTGTGGCGGCTGTTTCCGCCGCGGAAGGAACGGGGCGCGCTCTCAAGCAGGATGACCCGTGCCCCGGCCTCGGCCGCGGTCATCGCTGCGCAAAGCGCCGCGTTTCCGCCGCCGATCACGAGAACGTCGCAGTCCTCCCGCCGCAGGGGATCTTCAAGGCTCATGGCAAACCGCCCTTTCGTCGTTGCCTCCGGCGTAAAACGGCAATTGCGGTCTAACAAGAACCGTACCAGGAAGAAAGACAGGCGGCAATCGCCGCCGGCCGGGAAACACCACGGCCGGCGTGGCACGGGCGAACCCCTCCGGTGAAACAATCTGTTTCAGCGGCAACCGCGGGCCGGCGGCGCGACGGAGGCTCACCACCCGGGCCCACATCTCTTGACGCGCTTGAGCTGGTTCGGTTAGGGTAAAAGGCGATTTTCCGCGTTCGGTTGCGCTTGTCCAACCCTTTTCCGAACTCGAACACGTGGGCGTCGATGCCGCGCGCCGAATCCGTAAAGGACGACTCCGCCCCGAACCCCGCCGCCGCAGGTTTTCCTTCCCGCTCCCTGACGGCCGCCGCTTCCCGTCTCCCTTTCGAAGCCGAGGGGGCATTCCGCCGCCTTCTCAAGGCCAGCCCGGTCGGGCTTGCCATCACCACCTTCGATGAGGGCCGCTACCTTGAGGTGAGCGAAAGCGAAAGCCTGCTCACGGGTTACAAGCAAGAGGAGTTGATCGGGCGCCGGGCGCTCGACTTCGGCTTCTACGACGACCCCGAGGACAGCCGCGAGATCCGCCGCCGGCTCCTCGGCGAGGGTACCCTCACGAACTACCCCTTCCGTTTCCGCCGCAAAACAGGGGAGCTGCGCTGGGGCCTGATGTCGGCCAGTCTCTTCGAGTTCGAGGGCAGGAACTGCATTCTTTCGACCGTCACCGACGTGACCGACCTGCGCACCATGGAGCGGGCGCACAAGTTGAACGAGGCGCGCGTGCTCCTCGCCTCCGAGAGCGCCACCATCGGCTGGTGGGAATGGGAGATCACGAGCGGGGTCGTGCGCTGCAACGATTCCTATTACACCATGCTCGGCTACGCCCCGCAGGAGTTTCCCGTCACCTACGAGACCTGGAAGGAACTCCTTCACCCCGAGGAGCGCGCCACCGCGGCCGCGGTGGTCGAGGAAATGCTCTCCGGCTCCCGCGAGGCCTTCGATGTGGAAGGCCGCCTGCGGCGCCGCGACGGCTCCTACCACTGGGTGCGCGGCATCGGCCGGGTCTTCGCGAAAAGCGTCGAGGGGGTCCCGCTCCAGGCTTTCGGACTGCATGTCGACATCCACGAGCGGAAATCCTCCGAGGAGCGCCTGCGACGCTTCAACGAGGAGCTTGACCGCCTCGTCCGCGAGCGGACGGCCGAGCTGGAGCGTTCAAACGCCGAACTCCGCCGCGAAACCGAGGCGCGGCGCACGGCCGAGGCCGAGCTCCGGGCGCTGACCGAGGAGCTCGCGCGGATCAACAACGCGCTCCACGTGGTTCTGCGCAAAAGCCGCGAGGAAAGCGAGGGCCAGGTCCGGCGCGTCGTGAGGGCGCTGCACGAGCTTGCCCTGCCGCACATCCAGAGCTTGAAGGAAAGCGGACTCAACCACCGTCAGGCGGTGCACCTCGAGCTTCTCGAAGACGCCCTGCGCGAGGTCACCTCCCCGGACCTCCTGCAGCTCGAAGAGATCCAGCGCCGCCTCACGCCGTCCGAGTTCAAAATCGCCACCCTGGTCCGCTCCGGAAAAACAACCAAAGAAATCGGGCAATTGTTGTCCATCTCGCCGCGCACCGTCGAAACCCACCGCAAACGCATCCGCCGCAAGCTGAACCTACCGGCACGCACCCACAACCTCAAAAGCTTTCTCAGCTCACTCCACGAATCCAATTAGGCCTAATAAACAGGTATATTTCATATCTGTTTAATACCCATAAATTCTTGGTTGCCATGATTCTCCGCTTTTTTTTAGAGTATCTCGCTTCCGTAACCAGCGGAGGAAGAGATGGCAACCCGGTTGCCCGCAGCAGCAAGCGCGCTCTTTCCCGGATTGGATCCCGATCCCGAGCGAAACCTCCGTCTGATCGTCCGACATACCGCAAAATGGCTGCGCTGCGAATGTGCCGCCCTCGGCTTTTCCGAGGAGCAGGCGGAGAAAATTCACTTCCGGGCCGCCTTCCGCCTCGACCCGCCCCCTTCGCCCGCGCGGGAGACGGCACGCGAGATCTGCCGCGCCCTGCTCCTCAAGGGGAAACCCTGTGCGGCGAGCGGCGCCTGCCCGCCGAACCCGCGGTTTCGGAGCTTTCTTGCCCATCCCGTGCTTCTCGACGGTCGCGCCTGCGGCGCACTCCTTGCGCTCGCTTGCCGGGAGCGCCGCTTCGACGAAGAAGAGCTTTCGCTGATGGGCTTCCTCTCCGGTCTGGCGGCGTCCGAAGAAGGGAGGCGACGCGCCGAGGCGGCGGCGCAACGGCTTGCCGCGCTCGAGGCGGCGATCGCGGCGGTCGATGCCGCCCGCCGCGAGGCCACCTCACGTGAGGACTACCTCGAGCGGTGCCTCAGGGCCCTCCCCGGCGTGCTCGGGGCGGACGGCGCTTTTTTTCTGGCAGAACACGCCGGAGCGCGGGCCCCGCTTGAGATCCGTTTCTTTCCTCCCCAGCCTGGAGAACGGCCCACGCCCGTAACCATGAACAGCACGCTCGAGGAGACGCTTCACCGGAGTCCCGAAAACCGGCGTCTCGCTCCCGGCGAGCCCGTAATCCTCGAGGCCAAGGCCACTCTGCCCCGGCCGCTGTTCGCCCGGCGAGGGGTGAAGGCCTGGGTTCTCTCACCCCTGGGCCGAAACGGGCGCGTCAGCGGTCTCCTCGGGCTTGAGCTTAGGGGGAAAAAGGCGCGTTTTGAAACCGGCTGGGCGCGCGTTGCGGCCGCGGCCGCCGGGCTGTTGGGCCTGGGCCTGGAGGAGATTGCGTTTCGGGAAGGGATCGCCTCCCTTCGGCAGGCGGTGTTTGAGGTCGTCGAGATCCTCGACTCCGAGCACGCCAAGGACCCCGCCGCGGAAGCCTTCCCGCCCGCAGGCGAGCCCATGCTCCTGGAGATCGAACGTTCGCTTCGCCGACTCGCCGAGAGCGTCCGCGGCAAGCGGCGCTTCGCCTACCGCGACCTGACCCCGACCGAGATCCGGGTCGCCAACCTGATCCGCGAAGGCCGCTCGAGCAAGGAGGTGGCCGAACGGCTCGGGCTCTCCCCGCGCACGGTCCATACCCACCGGTACAACATCCGCAAAAAACTGAACCTCTGCGGCGGAAGCAAAGCCCTCCGCGCCCACCTCTGCGCGATGGAGTGACCCCGGGCCATGAGCGATACGGATCATCCCTTCCCGCCCCTGGTCCGGCGCACGCTCACGGGACCGCTCGACGGCGAGGCTTTCAGCCGCGCGCTGCGGGAGGTCCTCTTCTGCATCTGTTTTCAAAATCCCCACGGCATCCTGATCGACTGCCGCCACGCGACGCTCTCCTTCTGCAGCCTGGGGGACATCCTCGACATCGTCAGGAACATCGCCCCTTTCCGGCCAAACCGCCCCGTCCGCATCGCCCAAATCGCCAACCCCGCCGACCTCGAGCAGCTGCGCCTCCTGCGCCTGCTCGAGACCGTCCTGGAGATGGAAGGCTTCGCCTACCGCTTCTTTGTCGACCCCGAAGAAGCCCTGACCTGGCTTGGGGAGTAAGCCGCAGCTCCATCCCCCGGCGGGCCTCCGTCGCCCTTTCGATTCCCTTGGCGGTTGGATACCAATATGAGAATGGACGTCCCCTGATTGCGGTTCGGGACGGATCGGGATAGAATGGGGGATGTGTAAAATTCCACGATCCGGGAGGATGAGATGAAACGGTTGGTCATGGCTGCGCTCTTCGGCATCGCTCTTGCCCTCTTTGCTTTGCCCATCCCTTCGCTTCAGGCCGACGATCTGGCCTCCGGGGCGCGGATTCATCAGAAATTCAAACTTCTTCCTGGAAAGGTGACCGACCGCTACGTTGTCTATGTCCCCTTCGAGGTCACTCGGCCGGGACGGGTCCGGGTGTACCACGAGATCACGGGGGCGGACATCCGGGTGGATCAATCGGCGGAGTTGCCGAACTATATCCTTGCCGATGCCCGCATCTTCGAGAAAATCGATGATGCCGAATGGGTAAAAATGTGCAAGACCATCGTGAACCATGTGCCGACGCTCAAACTCGAGGTCGAGGTGATGAAGGAAATCGTCCAGGAAGTGAAGGATCTCCTCGGCAAGGAAGACAAGCCCAAATGGTATCACGGCGGCGGGAAACTTCTGGACAAGACCGATCCCCTGGTCCTCGATGTGGACGATCGCGACCTGCGGACGACGAAAGGAAGGTACGTGGTCGTCCTCCGCAACCCCACGAAAGGCGAGTACCACGGCAATATTTTGATCTCCTTTCCCGGCGAGGTGTGGGCGGTGAACCCCGATCTGGAGGCAGCCTACGAGCGGAAGCCCGATCTCGCCGTCCAGGACATCACGCTCGACCCGGACAACCGCGTGGTGGTGACGCTGGTGAACGAGGGGCCGGGCTGGCTCCACGAGGTGCGCTACAACCGCACGGGCGAGCGGGTGATCCGCCTGGAGGTCGAGGTGAACGGGAAGAAAGCGGTCTCGGTGCCGCTTGCCGAGGCGGACCCGAAATACGCCCTCAAGCATAAAGGGAACCCCGTGGCCTACCGGACCGAGATCCGGCTCTCCGAGCCGGCGCGGGTCATGGCCGTGATCGACGCCGATGACGTCGTGGCCGAGCCCGACGAGAAAAACAACAAAAAAAGAGAAAGCCTGACGCCGCGCGAGGCCTCCGCAGCCTCCGCCGAGCCCGGAAAACGCGTGAAGCGCGGCTCCGAGGGCACGGCAGGCGACGGAACCGGCACCGTGCAGGCGGGCGGCGGCATGCCCGATCTGGCCGTGGCCGATATCTCTCTCGACAACCGCCGACGGGTCGCCGTGCGCGTCGAAAACCGCGGGGCGGGGATTGCACCCGAGCTCTACCGCGCCAACCCGCCGGTCCAAGTCCGGCTCCTCATGAACGGCCGGAGCTGGGCTTATGTCCCGCTCGCCGCGCTCGACCCGGCAGGCGCGCTCCGGCAGCCGGGCGGAAGCGCCGTCTGGACGGGCGACCAGGCGCTGCGCGAGGCGGCCGATATCACGGTCGTCCTGGACGAGGGAAACCGCCTCCCCGAGTCAAACGAGGAGAACAACACCCTGACGAAGCGCCTCAGCCCGTAGCCAGAACCGGCGCCCAAGCGACCCGGTGCCGCCTTTCCGGCCGCCCCTTGCGGGTGTTGACCCGCCCGCGGGGGCGGCTCTTTTTCTTTTTCCCCCTGAAGAGAAAGAATTCTTGCTCCTCGCTTTAGAGACGAAAGCGTGCCAGAATGACGTCTCCGAGGTTATCCCAATATGACAATGGACGTCCCCTCTTTGGCGTTGGTGGCGTGGGCGAACGTGTGCGTGATCTGGGGGACGACCTACCTCGTGATCCGCATCGGGGTGAGCGAGGTGCCGCCCTTTCTCTTTGCCGGCATCCGCTGGCTGATCGCCGGGTTCGTCTTCACGGCGGCCCTGCGGCTCAAAGGGACAGCCCTCCCCGCCCGCCGGGAGCTCGGGCACCTTGCGGTCGTGGGGGTCCTGCTTCTGGGGCTGGGAAACGGGCTGGTCGTCTTCGGCGAGCAGTGGGTGGCGAGCGGGCCGGCCGCGCTCATGATCACGACGACGCCGCTCGTGATGGTGGCGCTCGAGTCCCTGCTTCCGCGACGGCCGCGGCTGAACCTGGCGGTGGCCGGGGGGCTGCTTCTCGGGCTGGCCGGGGTTCTCCTCATCTTCGGGGTCGACCTCGAGGCGTTCTCCGATCCCGGAAACCGCAGCGGTCTGCTTTCCCTTCTCGGTGCGGTTTTCTTCTGGTCGCTGGGCTCCCTTTACTCGAAGTACGTGCGCCTCGCGGTACACCCCTTCATGGGGGCGGCCGTACAGATGATCATCGCGGGCGCGGTCCTGACCCTTGCGGGCGCTCTGGCGGGGGAGATCCCGCGGCTCCACTGGGAGGCCCGGGGGCTCTGGGCGCTCGCCTACCTCGTGATCGTCGGCTCCTTCGTGGGCTACCCCTCCTACATCTACGCCGTGGCGAAGCTTCCGCTTGCCTTCGTCTCGACCTACGCCTACATCAACCCCGTGATCGCCCTCTTCCTGGGCTGGCTCGTTTTGGATGAGCCCCTCGGGCTCAAGGTCGCCGGCGCAGCCGCCCTGATCCTCGCCGGCGTCTGGTGCGTGAAGCGCGGGGCAACCCGTCCCTGAAGCCCGATAGGAATCGCAGGTGCATCGGCACGCCCGCCCCCCGAGGCCGTTCGCTTTTTTCATCCGCCTGTGGCAACATGAGGGGCATGGCGGCAGATCCTGATATCAGAATGGACGTCCCCTATCTGCTCGCGGGGGACATCGGGGGCACACGGAGCCGGCTTGCCGTGTTCGCGCCGGCGGGCGGTTTCCGGCAGCCGGTCGCCGCCAAAGAGTATGCAAGCGCCTCCTTTGCCGATCTCGAGTCCCTGGTTTCCGCCTTTCTCGGGGAGGTGAACGCCCGTGTCGGCCGCGCTTGCTTCGGGGTGGCCGGGCCGGTGCGCGGGGGCCGGGCGGCCCTCACCAACCTCCCGTGGGTCGTGGACGAACAAAGGCTTGGCGCGCGCTTCGGCTTCGACGGCGTGCGCGTGATCAACGATGTGGCGGCGCTCGCCGCGGCCGTTCCCCTGCTTAGCGGGGAGGATGTCGCGCCGCTCCAGGCGGGGCGCCCGGCCGCAGGCGGGACGATCGCGGTCGTGGCCGTGGGGACGGGGCTGGGCGCCGCCTTCCTCGCCTGGGACGGCTCCCGCTACCGCGTTTTCCCCTCGGAGGCCGGGCACGGCGACTTCGCGCCGGCTGATTCGCGTCAGGCGCAGCTTTTCCTGTTTCTGCGGGAGCGCTTTGCGCATGTCAGCCGCGAGCGGGTCTGCTCGGGAAGGGGGATCCGGACCCTCTACGAATACCTGGAGGGGGAGGGTTTCGCGAAGGAGGCCGAAGGGCTCAAGCAAACGATCGCGGCGGCGCCCGACCCCGTGCCCCGCATCGTCGCCGCGGCCCTGGGTGAAGAGCACCCCTCTGCCCTCTGCCGCGGGACACTCGAGCTCTTCATCTCGATCCTCGGCGCCGTCTGCGGCGGCCTCGCCCTGGATTTTCTCGCAACCGGCGGTATCTTTCTGGGGGGAGGCATCCCGCCCCGCATCCTTCCTATGCTGCGAGGCGGCTCGTTTCTCACGGCGTTCCGGGCCAAGGGAAGGATGGAAGCGCTCTTGGGGGAGATTCCCGTGCACGTCATTGTGGACCCCTGGGCCGCGCTCCGCGGTGCCGCCCGGGAGGCCCTGTCCGTTTCGCCCGCAAGCCGCGTCGCCCGCTGAAGGCGAAACCGGAGCAGGAATTTGCGATGAGCCCCTTTTTACCGCCCGCTGCCGGGGCTTCCCGGCGGATGGCGAAAATCGTCCGACTGGCACTTCTTGCCGCGGTAGCCTCAGCCGCCGGGTTCGCCCTCTTCCGCCTCGACCTCCAGGAGGCCCTGCGCGGCGCCCTCGCCTGGATCGCAGGCATCGGGCCGGCCGGGGTCCTTTTCTTCATCGGGCTTTACATCGTGGCGAGCGTCCTCATGCTGCCGGGTTCCATCCTCACCCTGGGGGCGGGTGCCGTATTCGGGCTCTCCCAGGGCTTTGTCGCCGTCCTGGCCGGGGCCACCCTGGGGGCGAGCTGCGCGTTTCTCGCCGGCCGCTACCTCGCACGCGACTGGGTGGCAAGAAAGATCGCCGACAACCCCCGCTTTCAGGCGGTGGACGAGGCCGTGGGCCGCGAGGGCTGGAAGATCGTCCTGTTGACACGGCTTTCGCCCGTTTTCCCCTTCAACGTCCTCAACTACTCCTACGGCCTGACGAAGATCAGCCTGCGGCACTATTTCCTCGCCTCCCTGACGGGAATGATGCCGGGCACCCTGCTCTACACCTACCTCGGCTCCCTCGCCGGGGATCTGGCCGCCCTGGGGACCGGCCGGGCCCAGCGAACGCCGGGCGAGTGGGCGCTCTACGCGGCGGGCCTTGCGGCGACGGCGGCGGTGACCGTCTTCGTGACGCGGGTCGCCCGGAGGGCCCTCGCGCAGCGGATCGAGCCGTAAAAGGGAACCCCCTCGTGGCCGAAAACCGAGAAAACGCCGTTCGGGTTCTCCCCTGGGATGAGGAGAACCGCCTGCTGGTCGCCCGCGTACGCCCCCCCGGCTGGGTGAACCCGAAGCCCGCGGCCCGTTACAACCTCGTCGTGATCGGCGCGGGGACGGCCGGTCTGGTCGCCGCGGCCGGGGCGGCGGGGCTCGGGGCAAAGGTCGCCTTGGTCGAGCGGCGGCTGATGGGCGGAGACTGCCTGAACACGGGCTGCGTGCCCTCGAAGGCGCTGATCGAGGCGGCGCGGGCGGCGGCCGCTGTCCGCCGCGCGGCCGGGTTCGGCATCCTCGTCCCCGAAGGCGTGCAGGTCGATTTCGGCGCCGTGATGGCCCGCCTGCGGCGGCTCAGAGCGGCGATCGCCGCAAACGACTCCGCGGAGCGCTTCCGCAGCCTGGGGGTCGATGTCTTCTTCGGGGAGGCGCGCTTCATCAATCCCCACACCGTCGAGGCTGCGGGCGAGCGGTTGCGCTTCAAAAAGGCGCTCATCGCCACCGGCTCGCGGCCGGCGATCCCGCCGATCCCGGGAATCGAGACAGTCGATTTCCTCACCCACGAGACGCTTTTTTCGCTGACCGAGCTTCCGCGGCGGCTTGCCGTGATCGGCGCCGGGCCGATCGGCTGCGAGATGGCCCAGGCCTTCGCCCGCTTCGGCGCAGAGGTGCGGCTCATCGAGGCCGCCCATGGGATCCTGCCGCGCGAGGAGGGGGACGCCTCGGCCCTCGTGCTCGAGGCTCTGCGGCAGGACGGGGTCGAGGTTCTCTGCTGCGGCCGCGAGCTTTCTCTTTCGCCTGCGGAGGACGGCCGCGTGCGCCTCGCGGTCACCTCCCACGGCGTCCGCCGTGAGGAGCGGGTCGACCGGCTGCTCCTCGCCGCAGGCCGCGCCGCAAACGTCGCAGGACTCGGCCTGGAGGCGGCGGGGGTCGCGTTCACCGAAAAAGGTGTCACGGTGAACGACCGCCTGCAGACGACCCACCCGGACATCTACGCCGCGGGCGACGTCTGCTCGGCCTTCCAGTTCACCCATGCCGCGGACTTCATGGCGCGCCTGGTCTTGCGCAACGCCCTCTTCTTCGGCCGCGCGGGCGTCGGCTCCCTCACCATCCCCTGGTGCACCTATACCGACCCGGAAATCGCCCATGTGGGCCTGACGCCCGCGCAGGCTGCTGAAAAAGGGATCGCGCTCGAGACCCACACGCAGCCCCTTACGGAGGTCGACCGCGCCGTGCTCGCCGGCGAAACCGCGGGGATGGTGCGCATTCATGTCCGCAAGGGAAGCGACCGGATCGCGGGGGCGACGATCGTCGCCCCGCATGCGGGGGATTTGATCGCCGAAATCGCGCTTGCCATGACCCACGGGCTGGGGTTGAGTCGGATCGCCGCGACCATCCACCCCTACCCCACGTTCGCCGAGGCCATCCGCCGGGCGGGCGACGCCTGGAATCGGGGCCGGCTCACCCCCAAGGTGAAGCGCTGGTTCTCCCGCTGGATGGCCCTGCGCCGATAGGCCGCACAGGGGCCTGGGCCTCTCGGGAACCCCTAAGCGGCGCAGGCCTGCAACCTCATCATGATATGCAAATGGACGTCCCCTATTTTCTTAGTCCCCTATTTTCTTATGGGGACGTACCCCGGAGCGGCCGATCCCCTCCTTCGTGAATCATCCTGCATGCCGATGTTAGCTGGCGTTCAGATCCCTTGCCTGCCATGATCTTTCAGAGGATGGGGGACCGGGAACAGGAAGCCCTCGGTCATTCACAATTCAAGCTTTGACCGCCATTTTCGGCTGTAAACCGGGGGCTCTGTGGCGGCGTCAAATGACCGCTTATGAAGGAAAAGGAAATGGATTCAAGACCGATAGAGAACGCGGTGGGGAGGGCCGCGCATGAAATCTGCACCAAAACCTTACGGCCTCTCAGCCCCACCCCGGTTTGATGCCGATGACAAGGGAGACTCCACCGTGCGGGGATGCCCCCGCCGCCGATCCCGATGTGCAGCTGATGCTGGCCTTCAAGCACGGCGATTCGGCCGCGTTCGAAGAGCTCCTGCGCCGACATTTCCGGGGGGTCCTGAACTTCGTCTACCGCTTCATCGGCCCGCGGGACATCGCCGAGGAGCTCACGCACGAGGTCTTCATCAAGGTCTATCGCAATGCGGCCGGCTACGAGCCGCGCGCCCATTTCCGCACTTGGCTCTTCACCATCGCCAAGCGCCTCTGCTTGAACGAGCTGCGGCGCAAGTCCCACGACGAGCTCTCCCTGGAGGCGATGGAGTCCTCCTCGGCCGACCGGGGCCGGACGGCGCTCCCCGACCCCTCCCCGCCTGCCGAGGAGGACCTGATCCGGCGCGAGCGGACCGCGGCCGTGCGGGCGGCCATCGACGAGCTTTCCGAGAACCAGCGGCTGGCGCTGATCCTGCGGCGCTACGAGGGGTTTTCCCATGAAGAGATCGCCGCCGCCCTCGGGATCTCCGAGAAGGCGGTCAAGTCTCTCCTCAGCCGGGCCAGGGAGCACCTCCGCCAAAAACTTGCGCCCTGGGTGGAAAAATAAGCGATCGGGCCGAAACTTTTTCAGGCTTTTTGTGTTGAAACGGTTAGGAGTGGGTCATGGACTGCAAGGACACCCGCAATTTCCTGAGTCTCTACATGGAGGATGCCCTGGATGAGACCGCACGGGAGCAGGTCGCGGCGCACCTTGCCTGCTGCGCCGGCTGTCGGCGCGAGGCCGAGATCCTCTTGAAATCATGGGAGATGCTGGGGGAACTGGACGAAATCGAGCCGAACCCCTTCTATGTCAGCCGCTTCTATGCCCGCCTGGCGCAGCAAAGGCCCTGGCACGCACCGTGGGTGGACGCCATCCGCAGCCTCTTTGCCAGCCGACGCCTGCTGCCCGCCCTGACCGCCCTATGCCTGGTCGCGGTGATCGGCATCGGGGTGCTGCAGGTGCAGCTGAAGAACCACGAGCAGGAACGCCTCGCCTTGGCCCACCTGGACGGGCAGGATATGGAGCTGCTCGAATGGTTCGAGCTTGCCGAGAACCTGGAGCTGATCCACGAGATCGATTTCCTTTGCGATCTGGAGATCATCCAGGCGCTCGACGCGGTTGAGACCTCCTGACCTCCGCAGGCGGCATGTTGAAGACGATCTTGAGAGCGGGCCTCCTGCTGGCGGGGCTTGCCGCCGGGATCGGGGCCCAGACGACGGAGCTTCCGCCCGAGGACGTGGAGGTCGTCGAGCTGCTGGAGCTTCTTGAGGCCATGGACATCCTTGAAGAGGACTTCGAGTTGATCCGCAACCTGGCTCCCGGGGGTGAGCAACATGGCGGCTGAAACCTGCCCTCGCGACCGCCGCGCCGGTCGCCTCGCCGCGGTGCTCCGATGGGCGGCCGCAGCGCTCCTGCTGGCCGCAGCCCCGCTGCCGGCGGCCGAGCACCGGCCGGGGAACACCGCGTTTCTTCTCGCGCAGGCCTCGCCCACCCCGGGGGCCGCCGAGCGCTGGCAGCAGCTCCCTCCCGAGGAGCAGGCCCGGCTCAAGGAGCGCCTGGAGCGCTGGAGGCGGCTCGACCCCGAGAGGCAGGCCGAGCTGCGGCAGCGCTACGAGCGCTTCAACCAGCTCCCGCCGGAGGAGCGCGAGCGCATCAAGACCAACTGGCAGCGTTACCAGTCGCTCAGCCCCGAGGAGAAGATGGCCGTGCGGGAGCGCTTTCGCCGCTGGCAGAGCCTAAGCGACGAAGAGAAAGCCCGTGTCCGCGAGCTCTTCCGGCGCTACCGGCAGATGAGCCCCGAGCAGCGAGAGCAGCTCCAGGAGCGGCGTCGGCGCTGGCAGAGCCTTCCCCCTGAGAAACGCCAGGAGCTGCGGGGGAGGTTCCTCGAGCGTGGCGGCCGCCAGGCCCGCTAGACCGGGCCTCCCTCCCCCCCCCCATCATCCCCTGTCCCGATCTTTGCAAAAGAAACCCTTCTTGCCCTTGCCGAAGAGGGGCCGCAGGGGATGGCTGGCAAGCCTCCAGACGATGATGGGAGAGAGAGTGGCTCTGCGCCCCGGGGGGGGGAAAAAATCGCGCGAAACTTTTTCGGCCCAAGCGGGTTTAACGCGTCAAGACCCGCGAAGTCTGCCGCGGGCTGAAACCAAACCACGGGCACGCACCAAGAAGGAGGCTTTCCATGTTCAACCGCATTATCGTCTTCATGACCGCTTCATTGCTGCTCCTGTTCCTCGTCGGCATGGATGCGTTTGCCGGCCAGAAGTCCCGCTCCGGCAGCTACCAGGGCCGCCAGACCAGCGGCACCTGGCAGCAGAACGTGAACCGCAGCCCGGGCCACGCCGAGCGCGCGACCAGCTGGCAAAACGAGCGCGGCCAGGGAAGCCGCCTCTCCGAGAGAACCTGGAATAAGGAGAGCGGCACCGGCAGCTATTCATCGACCACGACCCGGGCCGACGGCAAGACCAGCTCCCGCCAGGGCACCGTCACCAAAACCGGCCCGGGCGCCTACACCGTGGAGGGCACCCGCACCGGCGCAAACGGCAAGGTGGTGGAGGTTAACAAGAACATCACCCGCAACCCGGACGACTCCCGCACGGTGCACTCCGTCACCACCGGCCCCGAGGGGGGGACCCTGACCTCCGACAGCACCGTCCGCAAGACCGACCAGGGCCGCAGCGTGACCGGCACCTATGCCACAAGCGGCGGCAAAAGCGGCGCCTTCGAGTCGCATGTGACCCGCACGGACAATGGGGTGGTCAAGCAGCAGTCGGTCACGAACCAGGACGGGCAAAGCTTGCAGCGCGGCATCCACCGCACCCGCGAAGTCGGCACCATCGGCCGGGAGGTCACGGTCACCAACCCGCAGGGCGGCACCCGCACCTATACGGAAAGCGTGACGGTCAACCCGCCCACTCCCGCCGGCAACTGAAGCAGCCGCCGCGGCAAATCCCAACCCGGCATAGGGGGCCGTGAGGATCTAACGGCCCCCTTACCACACCACCCGGCATGTGCGGGTCCGCACCGGGCTGTTCGAAAGATTGAGGTCACGCGGCCAGGCAGGGAAGGCCTGGCTCTTCGAAGTGGCGAAATAGGAAAGGCTCCGTTAATGGTCGTGGCCGAGTTGCGCCACCAACGCCGGCCGTTGGACACCCGCTTATCAGCCGCGGCTTTGGAGAGCCCCCGCCGCCGCAGCTCCCGATAAATTGCCCTGCCCCGTTTCGCCCCGCGATCTGATGATGCGCATCGGTTTTCGTGCAGGCAGCCGGTTTCGCCATCCGGGGGGAAGCGGCGAGCACCCCGCGCACGATACCCAGATCAAGCGCCATCGGCGTTTGCACTGCTTCCACCTTGACTTATTTTTTTTTTTGGGTTAGTATGCCGCGAGTCAAGCTGCCTGACGGTTCGGTGCGGGAGGTGGAGCCGCCGTGGGCGGGAAAGCGGAGTGGCTTTACGCTGTTGTTTGAGGCGTGGGTGTTGTGCCTGTATCGCGAGATGCCCTTTGCGGCGCTGCTGCGGCTGGTTGGGGAGCGTCGGCCGCGGGTGGCGGCGGTCGCCGAGCGCTATGTGGAGCTGGCGGTAGCCCAAGCCGATTAAGCGGCGGTGCAAGACCTGGCGATGGAGGAGACCTCCAAGGCGTGCGGGCACAGCGATATCCCTGCGGCTGCCGATGCCCAATAGCGGGCGACGCCTGGAACCGGGGCCGGCTCACCCCGCAGGTGAAGCGCTGGTTTTCCCGCTGGATGGCCCTGCGTCGATAGGCCGCACAGGGGCCTGGGCCCCACCGGGAACCCCTGGGCGGCACAGGCCTGCAACCTCATCATGATATGCAAATGGACGTCCCCTACATATGGATGACATCGTACTGACCGCGCTCATTTTCATGGCGGCCCTGCTGTACTCGTCGGTCGGCCATGGCGGTGCCTCCGGCTACCTCGCCGCGATGGCCTTCGTGGGGGTTGCACCGGCGGTGATGAAGCCTGCCGCCTTGACCCTGAACATCCTGGTCGCCGTGATCGCCACCGTCAAGTACTGCCGTGCCGGGGCCTTCTCCTGGCACCTCTTCTGGCCCTTCGCGCTTGCCTCCTCCCCCTTCGCCTACCTGGGGGGAACCCTCACCCTGCCGGGACATGTCTACAAGCCGCTGGTAGGGGCCGTCCTCATCTACGCGGCATGGCGCTCCTTCCGCACCGCAACCGGCTCGGCGCCCCCGCGCGGCACGCGGCCGCACTGGGCGTTCTTGCTGCTCGCCGGCTCTGCCCTGGGCTTTCTCTCGGGGCTGACCGGTGTCGGCGGCGGGATCTTTCTCAGCCCGTTGCTGCTCTTCTTCCGCTGGGCGGAGGCGAGGGTCATCTCGGGGATCGCCGCCGCCTTCATCCTCGTCAATTCCGTAGCCGGCCTGCTTGGCGTCGTCACCGCGGCGACCGCCTTGCCCGCCACACTGCCCTACTGGGCGGCAGCGGCGGTTGCCGGCGGGTACGCCGGGGCGGAATACGGAAGCAGACGATTGGGCAACCCCGCCATCCAGAAGCTTCTCGCGCTTGCCCTCCTGATCGCGGGGACGAAAATGATCGCCACGGCCTAGAGCTCCCCGGCGCGAGTGCGCCCGGCGGGGAGACGAAAGACCCGCTCAGCGACATTGCACAAGGGCTCATCAGCACCCGCCGGGTTGATGGCAGGCCTTTTGCTTTTCGCCCCGGATTTCCCGGCGACATCCCGCAACCCCGCCCGAAACGGAAAGGGGCCACAGACCTGAGTCTGTGACCCCTTGATTTACCTGGCGCGCCCGGAGGGGCTCGAACCCCCGGCCTACGGATTCGAAGTCCGGCGCTCTATCCAGCTGAGCTACGGGCGCGGGAAATTCTGGGGTGAGTGGTGGGACTTGAACCCACGACAACCGGGGCCACAACCCGGTGCTCTGCCAACTGAGCTACACCCACCGCAAGCGGAAAGAAAGGTCTTCCGGGAACTTGAAAAGTAACAAAGCCCCCTCTGAGGATCAAGGGGAAAATGGGGTTGAAAAAGGGGCGCGGACTGCATAGAAGAGGCCGATGCACCCGCTCATCACCTTCGTGATCCGCGCCGTCCTGGGATTGGCCTTCGCGGCCCTCATCCTGCGCATGTTCCGCGGGCACATCGCCCCGGAGGCGGTGGTTTTTCTCGCGGCGCTGCTCGTCGGCCTCGCCTACGTCTTCGAGGCCGTCAGGCGCCGCTCCAACCGGCAGGGCCCCCCGTGAAACCGATCATCCTCGGCACCGCAGGCCACATCGACCACGGCAAGACGAGCCTTGTCAAGGCCTTGACCGGCATCGACACCGACCGGCTCAAGGAGGAAAAGGAGCGCGGCATCACGATCGAGCTCGGCTTCGCCCACCTCCGGCTCCCCTCCGGCCGCCGCCTCGGGGTGGTCGACGTGCCCGGCCACGAAAAGTTCGTCAAGCACATGGTGGCCGGGGCGACCGGCATCGATCTCGTCATGCTCGTGATCGCGGCCGACGAGGGGGTGATGCCGCAGACGCGCGAGCACATGGAGATCTGCACGCTCCTCGGCGTGCGCCACGGGATGATCGCGCTCACCAAGATCGACCTCGTGGACGAGGAGATGCTCGAGCTCGCCCGCGAGGACGTGAACTCCTTCGTCCGCGGCGGCTTCCTCGAGGAGGCGCCGCTCATCCCCGTGTCGGCCGCGACCGGGCAGGGCATCCCCGAGTTGCTCGCCGCCCTCGAGCGACTCGCTGCGCGCGTGCCGGAGCGGCCGCCCTCAAGCCTCTTTCGCCTGCCCGTCGACCGCGTCTTCACCATGAAGGGCTTCGGGACCGTGATCACCGGGACCCTCGTCTCGGGCCGCGTCCAGGTGGGCGACCCGGTGATGATCTACCCCCAGGGGCTCTCCTCCCGGGTGCGCGGCCTCCAGGTGCACAACGAGCCCGTCCCCGCGGCCGAGGCCGGCCAGAGGACGGCGGTCAATTTCCAGGGGCTCGAAAAGGAGGCGATCGAGCGCGGCTGCGTCCTCGCCTTCCCCGGCACCCTCAAGCCGAGCTACATGGTGGACGTCTCCTTCCACTACCTCGCCGGCGCCCCGAAACCGCTGAAAAACCGGACGCGCGTGCGCTTCCACGCCGGGACGAGCGAGATCCTGGGCAACCTGATCCTCCTCGAGGCCGACGAGATCGCCCCCGGTGAGACGACCGTGGCCCAGCTGCGGCTCGACCAGCCGGTCGCCCTCGTCAAAGGCGATCGCTACGTGGTGCGAAGCTACTCGCCCGTGCGCACGATCGGCGGCGGGACGATCCTGCACCCCATCCCGCCCAAGCACAAGCGCCTCCAGCCGGAGATCGTCTCCTTCCTCAAGGCCGTCGCCGACTGCCCGGCCGAGGAACTGCTCGAGCGGCACATCGCCCAGGCGGGGTTTTCCGGGATCTCCTTCGCGGAGCTGCGCCTGGTGAGCGCCCTCACCGACAAGGCGCTCGAGGGGCACCTCCAGGCGCTTCTGTCGCGGCGGGCGATCGTGCTCGTCGACCGCGACCAACGGACCTACGTCCACGAGGGGCGCTTCCGCGAACTCGTCGGCATCGTGGCCGGGGCGCTCACCCGCTACCACCGCGAAAACCCCCTCAAGTCCGGGATGCTCAAGGAAGAGCTGAAGAGCCGCTTTCCGCGGCCGGCCGACCCGCGCCTCTTCCAGCTCGTCCTCCAGCAGATGATCCGCGAGGGGAGCGTCCTCCAGGAAGAGAAGACGGTGCGCCTGAAGACCCACGAGGTCGCGCTCGCCTCCGATGAGGCAAGTTTGCGCGAGGAGATCCTGCGCGCCTATCGCGAAAGCGGGCTCCAGCCCCCTTTCTTCCGCGACATCGTCCAGAACCTCAAGGCCGACCCCCGCCAGGCGAAGGACGTGCTCCACCTCCTGATCGAGGAGGGAAAGATCGTGCGCACCAAGGAGGACCTCTATTTCCACCACGAGGCGATCGAGGCCCTGAGGGAGCGCATGCTCGCGTTTTTCGCGCAAAACCCGGAGATGACCCCCACCCAGTTCAAGGAGCTGACCGGCGGGGCGCCGCGGAAGTTCCTGATCCCGCTTCTCGAATACTTCGACGGGAAAAACTTCACCCTGCGCGTCGGCGACGTGCGCAAGCTGCGCCGCGCCTGAAGGCGCACCCCCCGCTCAGCTAAGCTCGACCGCCAGGCGCTCGGCGACGAGCATCCCCCGGGCCGTGGGGAACAGCCGGCCCCCCTCCACCCGCAAAAGCCCCCGGCCGGCGAACTCCGCGACGGCCCCGGCCCGCTCGGCAAGGAGATCCCAGCCGAGCCCCTCGCGCAGCCCGGCGAGATCGACCCCCCAGGCGGTCCGCAAGCCGAGGAAGAGGGCCTCGAGAACCCGCTGCCCGCGGTCGAGCTCCTCGCCGCCCGCCGCGGGCGGCTTTCCCGACCGGAGCGCCGCGAGCCAGCGGCCGAGATCGGGCAGGTTCCAGAAGCGGCGCGGCGGGAGAAACGAGTGCGCCCCCGGGCCGAAGCCGAGGTAGGGCGCCCCCGTCCAGTACTTGAGGTTGTGGCGGGAGACGGCGGGGCCGCCCGCCCCGCCGAGGTCCCGGGCGAAGTTCGAGATCTCGTAGTGGACGAAGCCGCCTGCGGCGAGGCGCGCGGCGGTGAGGAGGAAGAGCTCGGCCGCGGTCTCTTCCGCGACCGCCTGCAGCCTCCCCGCGGCGAGGTCGCGGCCGAGCGGGGTTCCGGGTGCGATCGTGAGGAGATAGCAGGAGAGGTGATCGGGCCCGAGGGCGAGCGCCGCCTCGAGGTCGGAGAGCCACTCCCCGGCGCTCTCCCCCGGCAGGCCGTAGATCAGGTCGATCCCCACCCGCTCGAACCCCGCGGCCCGGGCGGCCGCAAACGCCCGCACGGCCTCGGCCGGGCCGTGGATCCGTCCGAGGAAACGCAGCTTCTCTTCCCGCAGGGATTGCACCCCCAGGTTCAGCCGGTTCACCCCCGCCGCGCGGAAGGAGGCGAGCTGGCCGCCCGCAACCGTCCCGGGGTTCGCCTCGAGGGTGACCTCGGCGCCGGTATCGATGCGGAAGGCGCCATGCAAGCGCTCGAGGATCCCGGCCACGGCCGCGGCCGGCAAGAGCGAGGGCGTTCCGCCGCCGAGGTAGACCGTGTCGCAGGACAGGCCGGCTTTTCCGGCAAGCGCGATCTCGGCGCTCACGCCCTCGAGGTAGTCGGAAACGGGGTGCGGGGGGGCAAGCGAATAGAAGTCGCAATAGCGGCACTTCCGGAGGCAGAAGGGGACGTGGACGTAGAGCCCGCAGGCCGGGGAGGCCGGCGGGAGGCCGGGAAGCCGGCTGAGGCGGGGCTCCACGGCAGCCCTCCCTTACCTCTTCCAGCCGCCCAGGAGGTGCATGTGCAGGTGGAAGATCACCTGCCCGCCGCCGCGCTCGACGTTCACGAAGAGGCGGTAGCCGCTTTTTTCGATCCCCACCCGGCGCGCCATCTCCGCCGCCGCGTGGAAGAGGTGTCCGAGCACGGCCGTGTCCTCGGGGGAGCAGTCGTTGACGCTGCGGATGTGCCGGCGGGGGACGATCAGCAGGTGGACCGGCGCCTGCGGCCGGATGTCGCGGAAGACGACGAGGTCCTCGGTCGCGTGGAGGATCTCGGTGTCGGTCTCGCCGCGCGCGATGCGGCAGAAGACGCACGCCTCGGCCATCAGGGACCCTCCGTGGCGGCCCCCCCCGGGCACCCGGCCGGGAGCCCAAGGGCCGCGAGATCGCGTTCCGGCTCGAAGCGCCAGCGGCCGCGGAGCGTGGGCCGCAAAAGGAGCCGCTCGAGCTCCGCGAGGAACTGCCGGCGCGGGATCTCCCGCGCCCCGAGCCGCTGGAGATGCCCGGTCGTCACCTGGCAGTCGATGAGCGCGATCCCGCGGGCGAGCGAAAAGCCGACGAGCGCCGCGAGCGCGGCCTTCGAGGCGTCGCGGACGCGCGTAAACATCGACTCCCCGAAGAAGCACCCCCCGAGCGAGACCCCGTAGAGCCCGCCGGCCAGGCGCCCCCCGCACCAGGCCTCGAAGGAGTGGGCGAAGCCCTGCTCATGGAGGCGGACGTAGGCCGCGACCATCTCCGGGACGAGCCAGGTGCCCTCCCCCGTTTCGCACCGCACCCGGCCGCACTCGCGGATCACCTCGCCGAAGGCCAGGTCGGCGCTCAGCCGGAAGCGGCCCGCGCGCAGCGTGCGGCGCAAGCGCCGCGCGAGGTGAAAGTCCTTCGGGTAAAGGACCAGCCGCGGGTCGGGCGACCACCAGAGGATGGGTTCGTCCTCGGTGTACCAGGGGAAAATGCCGCGGCGGTAGGCGAGGATGAGCCGCCGCGGGCTTAAGTCGCCGCCGAAGGCGAGCAGCCCCTCGGGGCTCGCAAGCTCGGCGGGCGGGAAGCCCGAATGGGTGGACAGGGCGAAGATCGGCATGGGTCGCGGCGCAACCGCGCGGCCGGGGGCGGGGCGGCATCCGCAACGCGCCCTCCCCGGCCGGAAGGCCCCGCTCAGGCGGCGCGGGCCCCCGCCTCGGGGTATCGGAAGGCGATCGCCTCGCCCTCGAGATCGAGGTGGACCTCCCCGCCTTTCGCCAGCCGGCCGAAGAGGATCTCGTCGGAGAGCTTGTTTTTGATCTCGTTCTGGATCACGCGCGCCAGGGGGCGTGCGCCGTAGCGCGGGTCGTGGCCCTTGCGGGCGAGGAAGGCGCGCACGGCGGGCGTGTAGGTGAGCCGCACGCGCCGCACCGCAAGCTGGCCGTTCAGCTCCTTCATGAACTTGTCGACCACCCGCTCCATGATCTCCGGGGTGAGCGGGTTGAACTGGATGATGTCGTCCAGGCGGTTGCGGAACTCCGGGCTGAAGAGCTGCTCGACGGCCTTCTTGCCCCGGGAGAGGCTGTCCCGGCGTCCGTCGCCGAAGCCGATCGCCGCGGTGCTCATCTCGCGCGAGCCGGCGTTCGAGGTCATCATCAGGATCACGTTGCGGAAGTCGGCCTTCTTGCCGTTGTTGTCGGTCAGGGTCGCGTGATCCATGACCTGGAGCAGGATGTTGAAGAGATCGGGGTGGGCTTTCTCGATTTCGTCCATCAGGAGGACCGAGTGCGGGTGCTTGCGGATGGCGTCGGTGAGCAAGCCCCCCTGGTCGAAGCCGATGTAGCCGGGCGGGGCGCCGATCAGCCGGGCGACGGCGTGCTTCTCCATGTACTCGCTCATGTCGAAGCGGACGAACTCGACGCCGAGGATCTGCGCCACCTGGCGGGCGACCTCGGTCTTGCCCACCCCCGTCGGGCCGGTGAAGAGAAAGCAGCCGATCGGCTTGCCGGGGATCCCCAGCCCCGCGCGCGAGCGCTTGATCGCGGTGACGAGCGCGGCGATGGCGTCGTCCTGGCCGTAGACGACCTCTTTCAGCCGGGGCTCGAGCATCTCGAGCTTGCCGCGATCGGAGGTGGAAACGCTCTGGGTCGGGATGCGCGCCATCTTGGCGACGATCTTTTCGATGTCCACGGGGTGGATCCGCTTGCGGCCGACCGCCCCCGAGAGCCTGACGAAGGCCCCCGCCTCGTCCATGACGTCGATCGCCTTGTCGGGGAGGTAGCGATCGTTCAGGTACTTGGCCGACAGCTCGACGGCGGCCTTGAGGGCGGCGTCGGTGTACTCGATGCCGTGGTGCTCCTCATAGCGCGAGCGCAGGCCTTTGAGGATCTGCACGGCCTCGGCGGCCGGCGGCTCGTGGATCTCGATCTTCTCAAAGCGCCTGGAAAGCGCGCGGTCCTTCTCGAAGTGGTTCTTGTACTCCTCGTACGTCGAGGAGCCGATGCAGCGGATCTCGCCGCTCGTGAGCACCGGCTTGAGGATGTTCGAGGCGTCCATCGAGCCTGAGCTCGTCGCGCCCGCCCCCACGATGGTGTGGATCTCGTCGATGAAGAGGATCGAGTTCGGTCGCCGCTTGAGCTCGGCGATCACCCCCTTGAGGCGCTGCTCGAAATCGCCCCGGAACTTGGTGCCGGCGAGCAGGCCGCCCAGGTCGAGGGCGTAGAGGTGGACGTCGCGCAGGGGCTCGGGGACCTCTCCGCGGGCGATCTTCTGGGCGAGCCCCTCGGCGAGCGCGGTCTTGCCCACACCGGGGTCGCCCACGAAGACGGGGTTGTTCTTGCGGCGCCGGCAGAGCACCTGCATCGTGCGCTCGAGCTCGGTTTCGCGGCCGATCAGCGGGTCGAGCCGGCCCTGCCGGGCAAGCTGCACCAGGTCGGTCGTGTAGAGCTCGAGGGGGTCGTTCTTGTTGCGGCGGCGCTCCTCTTCGCCGGGCTGTCCGAGGGACTCGCGGCTGCGCTCCTCGTAGGAGGTCTTGGGGATCTTGTGGGCGATGTAGTTCAGGACATCGAGGCGCGTGATCCCCTCGGCGCTCAGGAAATACTCGGCGTGGGAGTCCTTCTCGAGGAAGATCGAGGCGAGGATGTCGCTCACCGTCACCTCGGGCTTGTCGGCCGAGCGCGCGTGGCTCACCGCGCGCTGGATCACCCGCTGAAAGCCGATCGTCTGCTGCAGGACGTACTCGCTTCCCTCGGGGATCTTCTCGATCTTTTCCTCGAAGAAGTTCTCGATGTTGGCGAGGATGTTCTCGACGTTGCCGCCGCAGTTCTCGATGATCTCGATGCCGGTCTGGTCGTAGAGCACGGCAAACAGGATGTGCTCCACCGAGACGTACTCGTGGCGCCGCTTCTTCGCCTCGCGGACGGCGAACCCCAGGGTGGCGGAAAGCTCCTTGCTGATCATACCCCTACTCCCTCTCCATGCTGCATTTGAGAGGAAACCCGCGTTCGCGGGCCAGGCGCTCGACGAGATCCACCTTGGTCTCGGCGATCTCCCGCGGGTAGAGCCCGCAGAGGCCGATCCCCTGGTGATGGACGTTCAACATGATGCGCACCGCCTCCTCGTTGGACTTGTGAAAGACGGTCCGCAGGATCTCGACCACGAAGTCCATGGTGGTGTAGTCGTCGTTGTGCAGAAGGACCTTGTAGAGCGGCGGCTCCTCGAGGGTGACCTCCCGCCCGGCCTCGACCTCGGATTCGAACTGGGGGGTCTTGTCGCTCATGGCAATGTATAAGCACCGGCTGCGGATTTTGTAAAGTGAGGCCCCGGCGGGGCTACCGGCCGCAGCACTTCTTGAATTTTTTCCCGCTCCCGCAGGGGCAGGGGTCGTTGCGGCCGACCTTCTTCAGGTTCCGCTGCACCGGCCGCCGCGGCGCGGGCTCCCCGCCGCCGGAGAAGGAAAGCCGCTCCGGCCGGGGCCGCTCCACGCGCTCGAGCTTCTCGGGGGTTTCGACCTCGAAGCGGAAGAGCAGCCCGAGGGTCTCCTCCTGGATGCGCGCCATCAGGTTCTCGAAGAGCTCGTAGCCTTCCTTCTTATAGACGAGCAGCGGGTTCTGCTGGGCGTAACCCCGCAGCCCGATCCCCTCCTTGAGGTGGTCCATCGACAGGAGGTGGTCCTTCCAGAGGTTGTCGATGACCATCAGCATGAAGTAGCGCTCGGCCCGGCGCAAAAGCTCGCTTCCGATGCGCGCCTCGCGCTCGGCGTAGACGGCGACCGCCCGCTCGCAGAGCCGCCGGGCCACCTCGGCGGTGTCCGCCCCCTCGAGGGCCTCGGGGGTGAACTCCGCGGGGCGGAAGTGGAACTGCTGGTAGACGGCGTCGGCGAACCCCTTCCAGTCCCAGTCCTCGGGGTGGGCCTTTTCCGGGCAGTGGGCGGCGGCGATCTCCCCGCAGGCGGCCTCGATCATCGCCCGGACCTCCTCCCGCAGGTCCTTGCCCATCAGCAGCTCGCGGCGGCGGCCGTAGATGATCATCCGCTGCTGGTTCATCACGTCGTCGTACTCGAGGAGGTGTTTGCGGATCTCGAAGTTGTGGGCCTCCACCTTGGACTGGGCGTTTTCGATCGCGCGGCTGATCAGGTTGTGCTCGATCGGCTCGCCGTCCTTCATGCCGAGCTTTTCCATCAGGCCGGTGATGCGCTCGCCGCCGAAGATGCGCAGCAGATCGTCCTCGAGCGAGAGGTAGAAGCGCGAGGAGCCGGGGTCCCCCTGGCGGCCGGCGCGGCCGCGCAGCTGGTTATCGATGCGCCGCGCCTCGTGCCGCTCGGTGCCGAGGATGTGCAGCCCGCCGAGCTCGACCACCCCCTCGCCCAGCACGATGTCGGTGCCGCGGCCGGCCATGTTCGTCGAAATCGTCACCGCCCCCCTCTGCCCGGCGCGGGCGACGATCTGGGCCTCCTTCTCGTGGTGCTTGGCGTTCAGGACCTCGTGGGGGATGCCGCGCGCCTTGAGCTTGCGGCTGAGCTGCTCGGAGACCTCGATCGAGATCGTGCCCACCAGGACGGGGCGGCCCGCGGCATGAAGCGCCTCGATCTCCTCGAGCACCGCCTCGTACTTCTCGCGCTTGGTCTTGTAGATCACGTCCGGGTGGTCGACCCGGATCATGGGCTTGTGGGTGGGGACGACGACGACGTCGAGGTTGTAGATCTTCTTGAACTCGGCCGCCTCGGTGTCGGCGGTGCCGGTCATGCCCGCGAGTTTGCGGTACATCCGGAAATAGTTCTGGAAGGTGATCGTGGCGAGGGTCTGGTTCTCGTTTTCGATCTTGACCCCCTCCTTGGCCTCGAGCGCCTGGTGCAACCCCTCGCTGTAGCGTCGCCCCGGCATCAGCCGGCCGGTGAACTCGTCGACGATGATCACCTCGCCGTCCTTGACGATGTAGTCCACGTCCCGCTGGAAGAGGGTGTGGGCCTTGAGGGCCTGCTGGATGTGGTGCAAGAGCTCGATGCGGCTGGGGTCGTAGAGGTTGTCGACCTGGAGCATCTGCTCGCAGCGCTGGACCCCCTCCTCGGTCAGGGTCGCGGCACGGGCCTTCTCGTCGACCGTGTAATCGCGCTCCTTCTGCAGCCGCGGAATGATCTGGTTCACCTGGTAGTAGAGCTCGGTCGAGCGCTCGGCCGGCCCGGAGATGATGAGCGGGGTCCGCGCCTCGTCGATCAGGATGCTGTCCACCTCGTCCACGATGGCGTAGTGGAGGTCGCGCTGGACGAGGCTGTCGCGGTCGAACTTCATGTTGTCGCGCAGGTAATCGAAGCCGAACTCGTTGTTGGTGCCGTAGGTGATGTCGGCGGCATAGGCCGCCTTGCGCTCGGCGTCGGTCAAGCCGTGGAGGATGGTCCCGACCGAGAGGCCCAGGAAACGGTAGATCTGCCCCATCCACTCGGTGTCCCGCCGGGCGAGGTAGTCGTTCACCGTGACGATGTGAACCCCGCGGCCGTCCAGGGCGTTCAGGTAGGCGGAGAGGGTGGCGACGAGGGTCTTGCCCTCGCCGGTTTTCATCTCCGCGATCTTGCCCTCGTGCAGCACCACACCGCCGAGGATCTGGACATCGAAGTGGCGCATCCCGAGCGTGCGCACCGAGGCCTCACGCACCGCGGCGAAGGCCTCGGGCAAAAGCTCCTCGAGCGCCTCGCCGCGCTCGCGCCGCTCGCGGTACCGCGGGGTGAGCGCCTTGAGCTCGGCGTCGCTTAGGGCCTTCATCGCCGGCTCAAGCGCGTTCACGCGCTCGAGGAAGGGCTGCATGCGGCGGAGCTCACGCTCGTTCTTGCTGCCGAAGACCTTCGAAAGAAACTGCATCAGCATGGGCGTTGCGAATCCTTTCCGGGGCAGGGCCCATTCGGGAAGAATTATACCAGAACGGGCGGCCGCCTCAAAACGCTTTTGCACACCCCGCCCGCCGGCGGCGCATGGGACGCCCGGCGGCCGGCCGGCCGCGGCGGCTCAATTGAGGAAGTATCGCTCGGGGTTGACGGGCACTCCGTGGAGGGCGACCTCGTAGTGGACGTGCGGGCCGGTGCTCGTCCCGGAGCTTCCGACCAGGGCGATCACGTCCCAGCGGTTGACGCGGTCCCCGGCCTGCTTGAGCAGGCGGCTGCAATGGCCGTAGGTCGTCGTCAGGCCGTGGCCGTGATCGATGACGATCGTCTTGCCGAGCAGGCCCTTCACCCCGGCGAAGGTCACCACCCCGGCCGCGGTCGCGTGGATCGGGGTCCCCTCGCGGGCGGAGATGTCGATGCCGCGGTGGAACTCGCGCACGTTGGTGAAGGGGTTGACGCGGTGCTCGAAGCGCGAGGAGACGAACTGCTCGGCGAAGGGGTCGACCGGCCGGATGGTGGGGGTGGCGGCGAGGACGGAGCGCTGCTGCTCGAGGTGCGCGATCACCTCCTGGAAGCCGGCCTGCTGGCCGGCGGCCGCGGCCGCGAGCTGCTCGACCTGGGTTTTCATCTCGCGCAGCAGACTCGATTTCCCCTCGCCGAGGGCGATTCTCGGCTCGAGGTCCCGGGGCACGGCGCCGCCCACGCCGAAGAGCTGCCCGGCGTCGGGGCGGCGGTCGAGATCGGCCATGAGGCGGATTTTTTTCTCGAATTCGTTCAAGCCGAGGATGCGCTCTTTCAGCCGGTTGATCTCCCCGGCGAAATCCCCGATCAGGGCGCGCTGGAGCTCGATTTCCCGCTCGCGGGCGGAGAGGCGCTCGATGAGCTCGCGCTCGCGTTCTCCGGAAAGGACGGCGCCGCGCTTGAGCCGCGCGTAGTCCCAGGCCGCCCAGGCGGAAAGGCAGAACAGCACGGCCGCGGCAACGAGAATCGCCCTCAGGGCGTTGCGGGAGGCGCAGAACTGGCGCGCCGGCGCCCCGGAGTTCGTCAGGACGACCAAGGAGATTCTCCTGCGCATGGTGCGTCGCCTCCTTCGGGTTCCCGTCGGCGGAAACCTTGTTCCGCCGGCGGCCGCTCACGGCCGCGCCAGCACATGGAGCACCCTTTGGGGATGACTCCGGTGGAAGCCCCGGGCCCGCCGTTTGCGCCCGGAAGACCCCCGTTGCCCTAAAAACCCCTCCCCTCCCGAGGAAGGGGCTCCTCCCCGGGGGACGGATCCGTTGTCTATAGAAAGCCCGGCCCGCCCCTGTCAAGGCCCGGGCCGGGTCGCACCTCAGGCGATGCCGAGTTTGAATTTGAGCGATCTCAGCGTGTTCCGCATCAGCATGGTGATCGTCATCGGGCCGACCCCGCCGGGGACCGGGGTGATCCAGCCGGCGATTTCCTTGGCGGCCTCGAAGTCGACGTCGCCCTTCAGGATGGGGACCTTCTGGCCGGTCTTCTCGCTCACCTTTTCGCCCACGCGGTTCACGCCGACATCGATGACGCAGGCGCCGGGCTTGATCCACTCCGGCTTGACCAGGCCGGGAACGCCGGCGGCGACGATGAGGATGTCGGCGCGCTTGCAGTGGAGGGCCATGTCGCGCGTCCCGGTGTGCACCACGGTGACCGTCGCGTTGGCCCCGCGCTCCTTCTGCAGCATCATCATGGCGATCGGCTTGCCGACGATGTTCGAGCGGCCCACGACGACCACCTCGGCGCCGTCGGTCGGCACCCCCGCGCGCACGATCAGCTCCTGGATGCCCGCCGGGGTGCAGGGGGGGAACCTGACCTCGGAGCCCCCGATCATCAGGCGGCCGACGTTCACCGGGTGAAAGCCGTCCACGTCCTTGTCGGGGTCGATGGCGTTGAGGACTTTTTTCTCGTTGATGTGTTTGGGCAGGGGGAGCTGGACCAGGATGCCGTGGATCGTGTCGTCGCGGTTGTAGCGGTCGATCAGGTCGAGGAGCTCCTGCTCGGTGATGCCGACGGGCTGGTTGTCCTGGATCTCTTTAAAACCCAGGCGGTGGGCGGTCTTGATCTTGAGGGTCACGTAGGAGACCGAGGCGGGGTTTTCACCCACCAGGATGGTGACGAGCCCGGGGACGACCCCGTGCTTGGCCTTGATCGCCTGGACCTCGGCGGCGAGCTCCTCCAGGATCGTCTCCCGGATTTCGGTGCCCAGAATCAGCTTGGCGGTCATCGCTTCCCCCTCCTTATGCTTGGGTTGGTAAGGCGGAACTCGGGTGCGCGGCCTTGAGCCCCGCGGCGCTCCCCCTCAGAGCGCTGCGGGCACGGCGTCGAGCCCGGCGGTTTCGGCGAACCCGAACATCAGGTTCAGGTTCTGCACGGCCTGGCCGGCCGCGCCCTTGCCCAGGTTGTCGATCGCCGAGAGGAGAACCAGCCGCCGGTTTCTCTCGTCGAGCACGAAGCCGATGTCGCAGACGTTCGTCCCGCGCACATGGAGCGTGTCGGGGATGAACCCGGGCGGCCGGATGCGCACGAAGGGCCGGCCGCGGTAGAAGCCCTCGAGGCAGTCGCGGACCCGCGTGGCGCCCACCCCCGCGGCGGGCCGCGCGTAGATCGTGGAGAGCATGCCGCGGCTCATCGGCACGAGGTGCGGGACGAAGGTCAACCCCACTCCCCCCCCCGCCTCGCGGGCGAGCACCGCCTCCATTTCGGGGGCGTGGCGGTGGGCGGCGACGTTGTAGGCCTTGAAGGACTCGGCCACCTCGCAGAAATGGACCCGGAGCGAGGGCGAGCGACCGGCTCCGCTCACCCCGGACTTGGAGTCGGCGATGAGCCCCCCGGGCTCGATCAGCCCCTCGCGCAACAGCGGGATGAGCGGCAACAGAACGCTCGTCGGGTAGCAGCCGGGGTTGCCCACGATCGCCGCGGCCGCGATCTCGGCCGCGTATACCTCGGAGAGGCCGTAGACGGACCGGGCGAGAAGCTCGGGGGCCGCGTGCGGCTGGTAGGTGCGCTCGTAGACGGCGGCATCGCGGAAGCGGAAATCGGCCGAGAGATCGATCAGGCGCACCCCCGCGCCAACGAGCGCCGGGGCGATCTTCATCGGCATCTTGTGCGGCAGCGCGGTGAAGACGACGTCGGCCTCGGAAGCCAGCCGGCCCTCGTCGATTTCCTCGCAGAGAAGATCGACCCGGCCGGCAAACGCGGGGAAGGCCTCGGTGAAGCGCCGGCCGGCGAATTGGCGCGAGGTGAGGATCGTCAGCCGCACCTCGGGGTGGGACGAAAGAAGTCGCACCAGCTCGGCGCCGGCATAGCCGGTCGCCCCCGCCACGGCGACGCGCACCATAAGAAAAGGCCTCCCTGCCGGATCGTCGATTCGGGTGGCATCCTTAGCAGAGCGGGCCGGGAAGCGCAAGCGCTTCAGGCCGCGGCGCCCTCGAGGGCGATCACCCAGCCGGAGGGCTCGCGCGGGGTGCGAAGGGGCGAGACGACCGCGCGCACGGTCAGGCCGCCCATGCCGGAGAAGAGAACGCGCGGCCGCCCCGCGGGGTCGCGCGCCGTCGCCTTGAGCAGCCCGATCAGCTCCGCCGCCTGCGCCGAGGGAAAGAACTCGATCACCGGCCGGTTGAGGACCTCGACCAGCGGCCGGCCGAGGAGGGCCAAGGCGGCGGGGTTCGCGTTCAGCAGGCGCGTGTCGCGGTCGAGGACGACCACCCCGGCGGGAAGGGCGTCAAGGACGGCCTTGTGGAACTCGAGCGACTCGAGCAGCTCGAGTGCGTCGCGCCGCGGGAAGACCCCGCCCGTCTGCAGGATCTGCTTGCCGGCACCCGGCGCCGGGCAGGGAAGCCGCTCCAGGCGGTCGAGGAACTCGTGGAGCCGATGCTCGAGCTTGTCGAGCGGCCCCTTGGCGATGTAGAAGTCGGCGCCGAGGGTGTCGAGCTCGTCCATCTGCTCGATCACCGTGCCCGAGACCGCCACCAGGGGGCAGCAGCGGCCGTTGAAGCGCCGCCTGGCCGCCTCGAAAACCCGGCGGCCCTCGACCTTGGGCATGACGAGATCGGCGAAGAGGACGTCGTAGGGCCCCGCATCCAGCCCGGCGATCCCCTGTTTCCCGTCGTAGGCCCGCGCGACATGGTAGCCGCGGCGCTCGAGCAATCCGGCCAGGAACTCCACGAAGAAGACATCGCTGTCCACGACGAGGGCCTTGCGTTCCATCCTATCCCCTCCCCGGCCGCCGTCACTCCACGCAGACGCGGCGCACCTCGCGCACCGTGGTGATGCCGGCGATCGTCTTTTGGATGCCGTCCTGCTTGAGGGTGGTCATGCCGTCGGCGGCCGCCTGGCGGGCGAGCTCGTAGGAGGTCGCGTTTTTCTTGATCAAGAGCTTCACCGCCGCGGTCGCCTCCATGAGCTCGTGGATGCCGATCCGGCCGCGGTAACCCGAACCATTGCATTTTTCGCAGCCCGCCGCGCGCCGCAGAAGGAACTCCGGCCCGTAGACCCAGCCCGCGGCGTCGAAGCGCTCGGCGCCGTAGTCCTCCCGCAGGTCCTCGAATTCCTGCGCCGAGGGCGGGTAGCTCTCGATGCAGTGGGGGCAGAGGCGGCGGACGAGCCGCTGGCCGAGGACCCCGAGGAAGGCATCGGAGATGTTGAGCGCGTTCATCCCCATGTCGAGCAGCCGCGTCAGGGTCTCCGGGGCGTTGTTCGTGTGCAGGGTCGACAGCACGAGATGCCCGGTCAGGGCCGCCTGCAGGGCGATCGTCGCCGTCTCCTGGTCGCGCATCTCGCCGATCATGATGATGTCCGGGTCGAGCCGCAGGAACCCGCGCATCACGCGGGCGAAATCGAGCCCGATTTTCGGCCGCACCTGCACCTGGCGCAGGCCGGGCTGGGTGATCTCGACCGGGTCCTCGGCCGTCCAGATCTTCACCCCGGGGTGGTTGATGTGCCCCAGGATGGCGTGCAGCGTCGTGGTTTTGCCCGAGCCGGTCGGGCCGACGCAGAGGAACATGCCGTAGGGCCGGGCGATGAGCTTTTTCAGGACGGCGAGGTTGCGCTCGTTTAAGCCGATCTCCTCGAGCTTGAGCGAGCTCGTGCGGGTCAGGATGCGCAGCACCGCGTCCTCGAAGCGGCCGGCCGTGGGCATCGTCGACAGGCGCAGCTCGAACTCCGGGATCCCCTTGCGACGCATCTTGATCTTGCCGTCCTGGGGGAGCCGCTTCTCGGCGATGTCGAGCTCGGCCATGATCTTGAGCCGCGAGAGGATCGCCGGGGCCATGGCGTTGGGCACCTGGAGGTACTCGTGGCAGACGCCGTCGGTGCGGAAGCGGATGGTGGTCTTGCGCGTGATCACCGAGGGTTCGATGTGGATGTCGGAGGCGTTGTTGCGGAAGGCGCTGACCAGCACCTGGTCGACGAACTTGACGACCTGGCTCGAGGACTCGTCGAGGGCGGGCCGGTCGTCGAGCTGGTCGTCCTCCTCCTCGAAGCTCACGTCCGGGATGAGGGCATCCAGGTCGTCGGCCGCCGGGGCCTCGGCGGCCCGCTCCGCCCGGGGGTCGAAGAAATGGCGGATGTAGTTCTCGACGTCCTCCTTGATCGCCACCGAGATCGAGATCTTCTGGTTGCCCATGAGGGCGCGGATGTGGTCGGTCTTGCGCAGGTCCTTGGGGTCGTCGACCAGGATCTCGATGCCGCTCTTGTCCCAGCGCAGCGGCACCCAGACGTAGTAGAGGAGAAAGGATTTCTTGAGGTTGGCGATCAGCTCGTAGGGGACGGGCACCTCGGGGTCGAAGACCCGGAAGGGGCAGCCGTAGTAGAGCGAAAGCGAGCGGCCCACTTCCTGGAGGTCGACCTTGAAGCGGTCGACGAGGACGTGCTCGACGCTCTTGTTGATCTTGCGGGCGATCGCAAGCGCCTCTTGGAGCTGCTGGGTGGTGACCAGCCGGTTGCGGAGCAGGTAGTCGTAGCGTGAGCCGCCGCAGAGCTTGCCGCGCAGCGCGTTCAGGCGGCCGGTGAGCTCGGCGTTGCCGGGGTCGAGCTCGACAGCCTCGCGGTAGGCCTCGAGGGCCGCATCGAGGAGTTCGCGGCGCTCGAGCTCGCGGGCGAGCCAGCCGCGGACCGCGGCCGCTTCGGGCCCCTGCAGGCGGAGGCGCTCGATCACCCGGGCCGCCTTCCCGAGGATGCGGGGCCCGTCGCGCGACTCAAGCTCGCAGGCCAGCACATCGCAGGCCAGGCGGCCGGGGGAGCAGTCGGACTTGGAAAAATCAAGCGCGGCCGGGTCCAGGGCGAGGATCTTTTCGTACTCGGCGGCGGCCTCCTCATAGAGGCCGAGCTCCTTGAGCGCGGCCGCGCCGTCCAGAAGGGCGGGAATGTCGCTTTGGGCGGCGAGCGTTTTCTTGAAAAGACGGATCTCCTCGGCCGAGAGCCCGGAGCGGTCCTTTTCCTGCACCTCGCGAAGCTCGCGCTCGAGCTCGGCGATGCGGACCGCAAGCTCGGCCGCCTTCCCGGCCGGCGGGCCGCCGTTTCCCGGCGTGGAGAGCGCCCGATAAAGCTGGAGCGCCTCTTCGAGCATCCCCATCGCGTAGCAGGTCTCCGCCTCCTTGAGCCGGAGCTCGAAGTCGCAAGAGGGTGTCGCCGCAGACTCTTTCGCCATGGGCCGGGGTCCCGCCTCCTGCAAAAGACGGGCGCCGTGCGAGAACCGGGCGCCCGCCGGGCCGCGCCGGCTCGCGGCGCGGGGGTGTGTTGATTAGGCTATCGACCGCTTGGGGGATTTCTTGAGGGGGGCGAGCGCCGCGGGCGGAATTTGCCGCCGGAGGCCGAAGGCGGTATAATGCGATGTGTAGGCTCGCGGAGAACACCGCGCCCCCCCCGGGCCGGGTCGGGCCGGGGGGGTGAACCCCGGGGCACCCGCCCCGTCCGGGAGGCAGAGCGCCGTGCCGATCTACGAGTACGAACACGTGGGCCCCGCCTGCAGCCGCGGGGCGGTCTTCGAGGAGCGGCGGTCGCTTGCGGACCCGCCGCTCGAGCGCTGCCCGCAGTGCGGCGCGCCGGTTGTCAAGCGCATCTCGCGGAGCTTCGTCCGGGCACCGAAGACGAACGCGGAGCTGCGGGACCTCGGCTTCACCAAACTCGTCCGCCGCGACGACGGGGTCTACGAGAACGTGACGGCACGCGACGGGGAAAGCCGCGTCATGCGCCGCGGCGACCCCGCCAGCCTCCCCGACATCGGCCGCATCGTCTCCGATTGAGGCCGGGGGTCACTTGACAAGCTTGATGACCAGATAGCCCGCGCCCCGGCGCCAGAGGAAAAACCGGACCGCCTCCCCCGGGGGAATGCGGGCGAGCGCCTGCTCGAAGTCGCCGACCGTGGCCACGGCGCGGCGGTTGACCTCGCGGATCACGTCCCCGGCGCGCAGCCCGGCCTGGCCGGCGCGGCTTCCGTACGTGACCTCCAGGACCAGCACCCCGGCGGCCTCGCGCAGCGGCAGGCGCCGCGCCGCCTCCGGGGTGAGCTCGGCCACCCGCATCCCGAGCGTCTCCTCGCGCCGCCCCCCGGCGGGTTCCTCCCCCCGCGCGGCAAGGCGCCCCTCGTCGCGCCGGGCGACCTTCACCGTGAAAGTGAGGGGTTTGCCCTCGCGCAACACCTGGACCTTCGCCTCCCGGCCGACGGGGATCTCGGCCACGAGGCTCGTCAGCTGGCGGCTCGTCTCCACCTTCCGCCCGTTCACCGCGACGAGGATGTCCCGGGGCCGGATCCCCGCCTGGTCGGCCGGGTCGCCGGGGAAGACCTCGGAGACGAAGACCCCCTTGCCGGGCGCGATCCCGTAGTACTCGGCCATCTCGGGGGTGAGGTCCTGGATGGCGACCCCGAGCCAGCCGCGCGTGACCGCGCCCCCGGTCTTGAGCTGGGCGATGATCCCCTTGGCCAGGTTGACGGGGATCGCAAAACCGATGCCCTGCCCGCCGGCGACGATCGCGGTGTTGATCCCCACCACCTCGCCTTTCAGGTTGAGCAGCGGCCCGCCGCTGTTTCCGGGATTGATGGAGGCGTCGGTCTGGATGAAGTCGTCGTAGGGCCCGGAGCCGATTACGCGGCCCTTGGCGCTCACGATCCCCGCGGTCACCGTGCGCTCGAGGCCGAAGGGGCTGCCGATGGCGACCACCCAGTCGCCCACCTTGAGCTGCTGGGAGTCCCCCAGGCGGACGACGGGGAACTCCCGCTTCGCCCCCTGGATCCGCAGGAGCGCGAGATCCGTGCTGGGGTCCCGGCCGACCACGGCGGCGTCGTACTCCTCGTTGTCGCCGAGCTTCACCCGGATGCGGTCGGCATCCTCGATCACGTGGTGGTTGGTGACGACATGGCCCTGCGGGTCGATGAGAAAGCCCGAGCCCAGGCTCGGCTGCCGGAACTCGCGCTGCGCCTCCTCGCCGAAGAAGCGCTCGAAAAACTCCTGCAGGGGGTTGTCCTCTTCCCCGGGCTCGCGCGGGAAGTGGCGCAGGCCCGGCCCCCCGCCGCGGAGGGTTTTTTCGGCGCGGATGTTGACGACCGCCGGACCCACGGCTTCGACAAGCCGGCTGAAGCCGGCGGGGATCAGGGGGATCTCGGCGGGCGGGGAAGCGGCGGCGGAAACCGCGGCCAGAGAGAAGGCGAGGGCGGCGCCCAGGCAGACGAGGGGGCGCAGGCCGGAGCCGTTCATGGGGTCGAGCCTCCGGGGTCACGGCACGGGCCGCAGGCGGCCCCGCCTTGACAGATGGGGGTCCTTTTCCTAAGAGACGTGATTCCGATACGCCGGCAACCAGGGAGCGCGTGCATGATCCGGGTCGAAGAGCTGACCAAAACCTTCGGGTCCGTCCGGGCGGTGGACGGCATCTCCTTCGAGGTGCGCCGCGGGGAGATCCTCGGGCTGCTCGGCCCCAACGGGGCGGGCAAGACGACCACCCTGCGCATGCTGACCGGTTTTCTCGCGCCGACCTCCGGACGGATCCGGGTCGGGGACTATACCACCGCGGCGAACCCGCTGGAAGTCAAAAAGATCACGGGCTACCTGCCGGAGTCGGCCCCGCTCTACCCCGAGATGCTCGTCTTCGATTTCCTCGCCTTCACCGCCGACCTGCGCGGCATCGCCCCCGGCGAGCGGCTGCGGCGGATCGAGGAGGCGGCCGCCCTCTGCGGCATCCGCGAGGTGATGCACCTGCCGATCGCCGAGATCTCCAAGGGCTACAAGCAGCGCGTGGGACTGGCCGCGGTCATGCTGGGCGACCCCGAGATCCTGGTCCTCGACGAGCCCACCTCGGGGCTCGACCCCAACCAGATCGTCGAGATCCGCGAGATCATCCGCCGCATCGGCAAGGCGAAGACGGTCGTCTTCTCCACCCACATCCTCAGCGAGGCCGAGGCGACCTGCGACCGGGTGGTGATCATCCACCGGGGGAAAATCGCCGCCGACAGCCCGACCGCCGAACTCAAGGAGGCCCTGGGCGGGAAGAGCCGCCTTGCGCTGCTCCTCGAGGGGGCCGACGCCGCCGCGGTCGAGGCCCGGCTCGCCGGCATCCCCGGGGTGGAGGGGGTTGCCGCGGCCCCGCCGGACGAGGCCGGCCGGGTCGCCGTCGCCGTCGCGCTCGCCGGCGGGGCGGACCCGCGGGCCGAGATCTACCGCCGCATCCGCGGCACGGACTGGACGCTCCTCGAATTCCACCTCCAGCGGCAATCGCTCGAGGAGGTCTTCCGCGAGCTCACCCGGGAGGGATGACATGCGCGCCGCCTGGACCGTCTGCCGGCGGGAATGCTCCGCCTACTTCGCCTCGCCGATCGCCTACATCGTGATCGTGATCTTTCTGCTGGTCGTCGGCTGGTTCTTCTTCTCCACCCTCTTTCTCTTCAACCAGGCGAGCCTGCGCGCCTTTTTCCGCATGCTGCCGATCGTCTTCGCCTTCGTCGTGCCCGCGGTCACGATGCGGCAGTTCGCCGAGGAGTTTCACACCGGCTCCTACGAAATCCTCTTCACCCTGCCCCTGCGGCTCGCCGACATCGTGCTCGGCAAGTTTCTCGCCTGCACGGTCTTCCTCGCGGCCCTGCTTGCGCCCACGCTCGCCTACCCGCTGCTCGTCGGCACGCTGGGGGATCTGGACATCGGGCCGGTGATCGGGGGTTACCTCGGGGCGCTCCTGCTGGGGGCCGCCTTCGCCGCGGTCGGCCTCTTCGCCTCCGCGCTCACAAGAAGCCAGATCGTCGCCTTCCTCACGGGGTGCGCGATCTGCTTTGCGCTCTGCCTCGTCGACCAGATGGCCTTTTTCCTGCCCGAGGCCGCCGCGCGGCCGCTCGCCCACCTCGCGGCCGATCTCCATTTCGAGAACATCGCCCGCGGCCTGGTGGACACGCGGGATGTGCTCTATTTCGCAAGCCTCGGGTTCGTCGCCCTCTCGGCCACCGCCCTCGTCCTCCACGAAAAACACGCATAGGAGCCGCCATGCCTGCCGGCCGCTTTTCCGGGCGTCGCCTGAGCTTCCTGCTCGCCTGTGTCTTCGTCGTGCTCTTGAACGCGGCGGGGGTGACACTCTTTGCGCGCCTCGACCTCACGCAAAACCGCATGTACTCGCTTTCGGAGGTGAGCCGCGAGGTCGTCGCCACCCTCTCCGAGCCGCTCACGATCCATGCCTTCTTCAGCCGCAACCTCCCGCCCCCCTACAACCAGGTGGAGCAGTACCTGCGGGACCTCCTCGAGGAGTACGCGGTGCACGCCGGGCGCCTCTTCAACTACCGCTTCCACGAGGTGAGCGGGGAGGAGGGCGAGGTCCCGCCCGCGGTGCGCGAAAACCAGAAGCTCGCCTCGGCCTACGGGATCCACCCGGTCCAGGTGCAGACGATCGAAAAGGACGAGGTGACCTTCAAGCGCGTCTACATGGGTCTGGTCCTGATCCACGGCGACCTGATCGAGCAGCTCCCGGCGGTCACGACGACCGACGGGCTCGAGTACCGCATCACGACCGCGGTGCAGAAGATGAACCACAAGATCAGCGCCCTCCTGCGCCTCAAGGAGCCGATCGGCGTAACCCTCTACCTTTCCCCCAGCCTGAAGCGGATCGCCCCGCTGCTCGGCCTGAAGGGCCTGGGCGAGCTCGCCTCCGCCCTCGAGGAGACCGTCCGCGGGCTAAACGCCAAGACCTACGGCAAGCTCGCCTTCCGAGCGGCCGAGCCCCCCGAGGGCGAGGGCTTCGAGGATCTCGTCCGCAGCCGGAATCTCCTGGCGCTGTCCTGGCCCGCCTCGAGCGACGGGAAGATCCCGGCGGGCCGCGGGGCGATCGGGCTCGTCGTCGAGCACGGGGAGCGGCGGGTGACGCTCCCCCTGATCGACGCCGTGCGCATCCCGATCCTCGGCACCCAGTACCGGCTCTTCGCCGCGGAGGACGTCGGCCGCATGGTCAACGGCGCCGTCGAGTCGCTGCTCGAGATCCACGGCCGCCTGGGCGTGCTCGCCGAGCGGGGCGCGGCCCCTCTCGCCGGCGCCTCCTCCTCGCCGCTGGAGGACCCTCAGGCCTTCGCCAACTTCCGGCAGCACGTCTCGGAGACTTACACGCTCCAGCCGGTCAAGCTCTCCGAAGGGCCGATCCCGGAGGACATCGCCTGCCTCCTCGTCGTCAAGCCGCGGGAGCCCTTCAGCGCCTGGGAGCTCTACCAACTTGACCAGTTCCTGATGCGCGGCAAAAGCCTCGCCTTCTTCCTCGACCCCTTCGAGGAGCTCCAGGCGCCCGGCCAGGCCTCCCACATTCCCATCGAAACGGGCCTCGAGCCGCTGCTCGCCCACTACGGGGTGCGCATCGAGCGCGCCGTCGTGCTCGACGAGCACTGCTACAAGCAGGAAATGCCGCCCCAGTTCGGCGGCGGGGAGCGCCCGCTCTACTACGCCCCGATCCTCAAGCCGCCCTTCATCAACGCCAAGCTCCCTTTCCTCGAAAACCTGCGCAGCCTGGTGACGGTCAAGGCGGCGCCGGTTGAGATCCTGGCCGACCGGGTGCGCGAGATCGGGGTGCGGGCGCACACGGTGCTTTCGACCTCGGAGCGCTCCTGGACGATGGCCCCGCCGATCAACCTCCACCCGCTCACGCTCAGGCCTCCGGCCGACCCCCAGGCCTTCCGCAGCCGCGCGATCGCCTGCCTCCTCGAGGGCAGCTTCCCCAGCTATTTCGCGGGCAAGCCCCTTCCCGTGCGCGAGGCGGAAAAGGAGGCGGAGGAAGAGGCGGCGGGCCGCCGGAAACCGGCCCCGGCCCCGGCGGTCGAGGTGGCGGGGGCCTTCCTCGAGAAGGGGCGGCCCGGCCGGGTCTTCGTGATGGGGACCTCGGAGATGCTGCGCAACACCGTCGTCGACGAAACCGGCCGCGGCGCCAACGCGGTCTTCGCCCTGAACGTGATCGACGCCCTGAACGGCCGGGAGGGGGTCGCCCGCATGCGCGCCAAAGAGCAGCGCTTCAACCCGCTTGCCGACACGGGGGCGGCGACTCGGGCCTTCGTCAAGTTCTTCGCCATCGTGGGGCTTCCGATCCTGGTGACGCTTGCCGGGCTTGCGGCCTGGGCCCGGCGCCGCGCGCGCCGTCGCCGCATCCAGCGGGCCTTCCAGGACGCGGGGGCCCGCCGGGAGGCCGCATGAAGATCCGCAAGGAACTCCTCATTCTCGCGATCCTCATCGCCGTGCTCGCCGTCTACCTCGCCCGCCGCGGAACGGACCGCACCCACTACGAACTGCCGGAGCTCCCGGCCGTCGCGCCGCCGGAGATCACGCGCATCGAGATCGAGGGCCTGGGCAAACGCCAGGTTCTCGTCCGCCGCGACGACCGCTGGCTCACCGTGGAGAAACAGCACCCCGCCGATCCCGGCCGCATGCGCGAGATGCTCGAAGCGCTCGCCGCAACGCGGCTGACGGCGCTTGCCGCCGAATCCGGCGAGCTCGGCCGCTACGACCTCGACGAAGCCCGCCGCCTGCGGGTGCGGGCCTTCGCCGGGGAGCGGCCCGTGCGCGACCTCGAGGTGGGAAAACCCGCCCCGAGCTTCCGGCACACCTTCGTCCGCCTGCCCGGCGACGGCCGGGTCTACCACGCGACGGAGAACTTCCGCTTCCGCTTCGAGTCGGCGCTCGACGAGGTGCGCAGCCGCACGGTCCTTTCCGTGCGGCGCGGGGAGATCCGCGAGATCCTGCTCGAGGCGGGGGGCCGACGCCTCGCACTCACCCCCGCCCCGCCGCAACGGGAAGGCGCCCCCGCCGGCTGGCAAAGCGCCGACGGCCGGCCGGTCAAGACGGCCGAGGTGGACCTCTGGCTCGCCGAGTTCGTCGACCTCGAATGCCAGGGCTTTCTCGACGACCGCGGCCGGGATGCGCTGGGGGAGCCCTCCTTCCGGGTGACCTTCCGCACGGAGGCGGGGGAGCGGCGCCTTGAGCTCTTCGCGCCGCCGCGGCCCGGGGAGCCTTCCCCCGGCTGGTCGAGCGGAAGCGAGTTCGCCTTCGTCCTCTCCGCCGACCAGGAAAAACGCATCCGCAAGGACCCCTCGGAGCTGCTCGCGGAGACGAACCCGGAGGCGAAGTCGGCGGCGCAGGATGGGCCGGGGGCGAGGAAGGGGAAGGCGCAGGCGGGGGCTCAGCCGCCCAAGTAGGCGCGGCGCACCTCGGGGTTCTCGAGCAGCCCGCGGGCCTCGCCGGCGAGGACGAGGCGCCCGTTTTCCATCACGTAGCCGCGGCGCGCGAACTGGAGGGCCAGGCGCGCGTTCTGCTCGACGAGGAGAATCGTCGTCCCCTCGGCGTTCAGCTCGCGGAGCGCATCGAAGAGGCTCATCATCAGCAGCGGCGCAAGCCCCATGGAGGGCTCGTCGAGAAGCATCAGGCGCCGGCCGCTCATGTAGGCGCGCGCGACCGCGAGCATCTGCTGCTCGCCCCCGCTCATCGTGCCCGCCTTCTGGTTGCGCCGCTCCTCCAGACGCGGAAAGAGCCGGAACATGCGCCGCAGATCGGCCTCGATCCGCTCCGTGTCGCGGCGGGCGAAGGTCGCCAGCCGCAGGTTCTCGAGCACGGTCAGGTTCTCGAAGAGCCGCCGCCCCTCGGGCACGTGCGAGATGCCAAGCTCGCTCACGACCCGGTCCGGCCCGTAGGCGAGGAGGTCCTTGTCCGCGAAGCGCAGCCGGGAGCCGGGCTCGGCCTTGACCAGGCGCGAGACGGCCCGCAGGGTCGTGCTCTTCCCCGCCCCGTTCGCCCCGATGATGCAGACGATCTCGCCCTCCTCGACGGTGAAGGAGATCCCGTGGAGGGCCCGGATCCGGTCGTAGGAGACGCTCAGGTTCTCGACCGCGAGCAGGCTCATGCCACGATCTCCTTGCCGAGGTAGGCCTCGATCACGCGGGGGTGGTTGCGGATCTCCTCGGGGGTCCCCTCGGCGATCACCTCGCCGAAGACGAGCGCCTGCACGCGCCGGCAGAGCTCCATCACGACCCGCAGCCGGTGCTCGATCAGGAAAATCCCCAGGCCCAGCTCGTCGCGCAGGCGGCGGATCATGGTCATCATCTGGGCGAGTTCCTCGGGGTTCATGCCGGCGGTCGGCTCGTCGAGAAAGAGGATGCGCGGCTCGGTGGCGAGCGCGCGGGCCATCTCGACCTTGCGCTGGGCGCCGTAGGGGAGGTTGGCGATCACCTGCGGGGCGAGATCCTCGATGCCGAAAAAGGCCAGGCACTTCCGGGCCGCGGCCTCGTGCTCGGCCTCCTCGCGGCGCCGGGCGGCCGTGCCGAAAAAAGCCCCCCCGAGTCCGTAGCGCACCTTGGACCACCGCGCCACCTTGACGTGCTCGAGGACGGTCATGTGGCGCCACAGGAGCATGTTCTGGAAGGTGCGGCCCAGGCCGCGGGCGGCGATCTCGTAAGGGGCGAGCCCCACGAGGTCTTTGCCCTCGAGCAGGACCCGGCCCTCGTCGGGCCGGTAGATGCCGGTGATCAGGTTGAAGACCGTGGTCTTGCCCGCCCCGTTCGGGCCGATCAGGCCGCGAATCTCGCCGGGGGACAGCTCAAGCCGGTAGTCCGAGACCGCCTTCAGCCCGCCGAAGGCGTGCGAGAGGTGCTCAACCCGGAGCAGCGCGGTCATCTCCCCTCCCCCCGCGGGGTCCCGCGCCCCCCGCCCCCGTCGCGCGGCCGGACCAGGGCGAGCGGGTCGAACTCGCGGAAGGCGATCAGCCCCGTCGGCCGGAAAATCATGACGAGGATGAGCAGCAGCGGGATGAAGACCCATTTCCAGATCTCAAGCGGCCGGAGCATCTCGCTGACGAGGTTGATGCTCACCGCGCCGACGATCGAGCCCACCACCGAGTTCAAGCCCCCGAAGTACATCATGGCGAGCACCTCGGCGAGCTGCTGCAGGCCGAAGGTCCCGGGGTTGACGTAGCGCAGCACGTGGGCGAAGAGCACCCCCGCGACCCCGGCCCAGAAGGCGGCGAAGAGAAAGGCGATCATCTTGGTGCGCCGCGTGTTGATCGTCATCGCCTCGGCCGCCATCTCG
The DNA here is from genome assembly GCA_020725555.1 of Desulfatibacillum sp. Lineage (GTDB taxonomy): Bacteria > Desulfobacterota > Desulfobacteria > Desulfobacterales > SpSt-501 > SpSt-501. Next base: position 85,186 of record DYEU01000021.1, on the reverse strand, counting down.
TTGTCGCGCACGGCGTTCAGCGCAAGCCCGTAAATCGAGCGCACGAACTGGTTGATCACCCCCACGCAGAGGACGGTGCAGGCGAAGACGACGGGGAGGTTCGCCCAGTCGGGCTGGCCCCGCAGGCCGCGGGGCCCCCCGACCGCCTCGAGGTTCTCGATCAGGCTCTTCACGATGAAGGTGAAGGCGAGCGAGATGATGGCGAGGTAGTCGCCCCGGGTGCGGAAGGAGGGGATCGCCACGGCGAGGGCGCCGACGGCCGCGACCGCCCCGCCGATCACGAGCGCCAGCGGGAAGAGGTAGGGCCCGAGCGCCGGCGGCAACAACGGGGGGCCGAACATCTGGCTCTTGGTGAACCCCACGATCGTGACGAGCGAGCCCGCGTAGGCGCCGAGCGCCATGAAGCCCGGGTGCGAGCAGGAGAACTCGCCCATGTAACCGTTGACGACGTTCAGGCTGAGGGTCAGCATGACGGCGATCAGCGTGATCTTGACCACGATCAGCCGGTAGTCGCTCAGGTCGGTCCAGAGATGGAGCACGGCGTAGACGAGGGCGAGGTGGACGAGGACCGAAACCGCCGGGGCGCGGTCGGCGAGCGCGCGCGCGATTGCGTTCGCCGGCGCGCGCAGGAGCCTCGCCCCGAGAACGAGGGGGACCCCGTAGACCAGGAGGAGAAAGGCGAGGGTCGCCGGGATGAGCTGCGGCTTGTTCAGCGCGTACTCGAAGCCGAAGAGGACCGGGACCCGCGGGAGGTCCAGCAGGTCGGCGAGCTCGCGGCCGAACCAGGACTCGAGGATCGCGGCGAGCAGCGCCCCCAGGAGCCAGGCGAGCAGCGGGATCCCTCGGGTCAGCCGCGCGGCCGCCCGGGCGCGGATTCCTCCGTCGGTGCCGCCGTTTCGTCGGTTCATGGCCGGTTCCCTGCCGCAGCCGTCCGCCTCATAGGCGCAGGCGCACGGAATACGGCTCCCCGAAGAGCCCGTAGGGGCGGAAAACGAGGATCAGCAGGATGATCGAATAGGCGATGAAATCCCTGAGCGTCGAGGGGAAGACCATCGCCACGAAAATCTCGATGAACCCGAGCAGAAAGCCCGCCAGGGTGGCCCCCAGGATCGAGCCCCGGCCCCCGAGGATCGCGGCCACGAAGGATTTCCAGCCGAAGACGATTCCCATGTAGGGGTCGAGGACCGGGTAGGCCATGCCGAAGAGGATGCCCGCCGCGGCGGCGAGCCCCGAGCCCAGGGCGAAGGTCAGGGCCGCGATGCGGTTGATCGGCACGCCCATCAGGGGGACGACGGCGTAGTCGAAGGCCATGGCCCGCATGGCCATGCCCCAGCGCGTGCGGCGGATGAACTGGTGCAGGGCGAGCGCGAGGCCCAGGGCCACGATGACGATCATGATCTTCTGGTTGGTGACGAAGACCCCGCCCAGCTCGTAGGTCACGGGCTGGATGAGCGCCGGGAACTTGACCCGCTGTGCGCCGAGAAGAATCAGGTTCCCGGTCTCGAGGATGATCCCGATCATCAGCCCCGTGATCGCGGCCGAGGCGCGCGGGGCGTCCCGGAGCGGGCGGTAGCCCACGCGCTCGATGAACATCCCCAGGCAGGCGGTGACGACCATCGCCAGCAGAAGCGTCAGCACCAGGACCAGCCACCCCGGCAGGACGAGGATCCCCGCGCTGCCGAGGCCGACGAGCAGCAGGGCGATACCGCAGCCGATGTAGGCCCCGGTCATGAAGACATCCCCATGGGCGAAGTTGAAGAGCATGAGGATGCTGTAGACCATGGAGTAGCCGATCGCGATCAGGGCATAGAAGCTCCCCCACTGCAGCGCGTTCACCAGGTTCTGCAGGAAGACGGTCATCGGCGTAGGGTCCGGCCGGTTTCCTCCGGGCCGGGGGGCCGGCCCCCTTCCGGGTTCCGCCGGAGAGGGGCCGGCCGCAACGGCGATCGGTTTGCAGGCCTCACGGGCAGACGGACTTGTAGAACTCGAACTCGCCCTTGTCGTTGATCTTCACGATGTTCGCGCACTTGATGGGGTCCCCGGAGCCGGGCGGGAAGCTGATCGTGCCCGTGATGCCGGGGTAGTCCTTGGTCTTGGCGAGCGCGTTGCGCACCGCCTCGCGGTCCTTCTTGATGTCGCCGGTGAGTTTCCCCGCGTTGCGGATGGCGGCGCCGATGAGCCCGATTGCATCCCAGGTGAGGGCGGCGACGTCGTCGGGGATCGAGCCGTACTTCGCCTTGTAGCGGTCGATGAACTCCTTGGTGGCGCCCTTGGCGCCGGCCGAGGCGTAGTGCGAGACGAAGAAGTGGCCGAAGCAGTCCTTGCCGCAGAGCTTGACGAGCTCGTCGGAGGCCCAGCTGTCGCTGCCGAGGATCGGCTTCTTCCAGCCGAGCTGCTTGGCCTGCTGCACGATCAGGGGCACCTCGTTATAGTACTGCGGGGTGAAGAGGAAGTCGGCGCCGGAGTTGATGATCTTGGTGAGCTGCGAGCTGAAATCGGTGTCCTTGGTGGTGAAGCTCTCGTAGGCCACGACCGAGCCGGGGCCGTTGCGCTTTTCCCAGTCCTTCTTGAAGAACTCGGCGATCCCCTTGGGGTAGTCGCTCGCCACGTCGTAGAGCACGGCGGCCTTGGTGAACTTGTATTCCTGGGAGGCGAAGATGGAGAGGGCCGGGCCCTGGAAATCGTCGAGGAAGCAGGCGCGGAAGACGTAGGGCCGGTCCTTGGTGGTGTTGGGGTTGGTCGACCAGCCGGAGATCATGGGGGTCTTGTAGTTGTTGCAGACCTCGCCGGCCGGCACCGCCTGCTTGGAGGCCTGGGGGCCGACGATGGCGATCACCTCGTCGACGGTGATCAGCTTGGTGGCGGCCTTGGCGGCCGACTCGGCCTTCGCCTCGTTGTCCTCGATCGCGAGCTCCAGGCGGTACTTCTTGCCGCCGACCTCGATGCCGCCGGCCTTGTTCACGTCTTCGACATACATCTGGGCGGCGTACTTGGTCGCCTCGCCCACCTTGGGGATGTCCCCGGTGATCTCGGCGTTGATGCCGATTTTGAGGACGGGGGTCTTCTGGCCGGCCGCGGGCAGGGCGGCGAGGCAGAGGACGGCGAAGAGGACGGCGAAGAAACGGACGTTCTTCATGGGGACCTCCTTTCGTTTGGGGCGATGGGGGAAGGGCGGCGAAACCGGAACGGTGCGATCCGTAGCACGGGTGCGGGGCAAATGCAACGGTTGGGTCGGGGTGCCCCGGATAGTTTCGGAATTTGCACTTTTCTCATACTTTTTTATCGATTCGCTAATATTTTGGCATTTTGGTTGACAGGAAACGCAAAAACGGTGTAATGGAGAACATGCGCCTCGACGGGGTCAACCTCGCCATCCTGCGCCTGCTGCGCGAGGGGCGGCGCTCGTTCAAATCCATCGCCGCGCAACTTGAGGTCTCGGAGAACACCGTGCGCGGCCGCATCCGGCGCATGGCCGAGGAGGGGGTCCTCGCGGTGAGCGGCCTCGTCGACCCCGACACCCTCGAGGGGCACCGGGCCATCCTCGTGGGGGTGAAGCTCAAAACCCCCGACCTCGTGAAGAAGGGCGAGGAGTTCAGCCGCCTGAAAGGGGTCGTCGCCGTGAGCGTCGTGACCGGCCGCTTCGATCTCGTTCTCCTGGTCCTTCTCGGCCCCGGTTTCGATCTTCTGGAGTTCTTCACCCGCGAGGTCTCCCGCATCCGGGATGTCCTTTCCACCGAGACCTTCGTGATTTACAAAAACTTCAACCTGCGGATCCCCTACGCGCTCTGAACGGGCCGCCGATCCGCGCCGCGCCGAAGGAGAACGCCCGCCATGAAACCCGTGAGCGAACTGTCCTTTCCCGAAGACCTGCGCTACGTCGAGAGCCACGAGTGGGTGCGCCTCGAGGAGGGGATCGCGCGCATCGGCATCACCGATTACGCCCAGGACCAGCTGGGCGACGTGGTCTTCGTCGAGCTCCCCGAGGCCGGCAAGACCCTCGCCCGCGGGGCGGCCTTCGGGAGTGTCGAGTCGGTGAAGGCCGTCTCCGAGCTCTACATGCCCCTCTCCGGCCGCGTGGTCGAGGTGAACGCCGCCCTTTCCTCCTCGCCCGAACTCGTCAACCAGAGCCCCTACGGCGAGGGCTGGATGATCCGGGTCGAACCCTCCGCCCCCGCCGAGCTCGAGGGGCTGCTCGCCGCCGCCGACTATCGCGAGCGGCTGAAAGGCTGAGCCATGATGCGCTACCTGCCGCACACCCCGGAGGAGACCGCCGCGATGCTCGCCGCGGTCGGCGTGGACGACCTCGAGCGGCTCTTCGACGTCATCCCGCCGGAATGCCGCCGCACGCGGCCGATGACGCTGCCGGGGCCGATGAGCGAGTGGGAGCTCAACCGGCACATGGACGGGCTCGCCGCGCGGGTCACCCCCTGGAGCCGGGCGCGGGTCTTCCTGGGGGCCGGGAGCTACCCCCATTTCATCCCCGAAGCGGTGCGCTTCGTGACGCAGCGCTCGGAGTTCGTCACCGCCTACACGCCCTACCAGCCGGAGATGAGCCAGGGGACGCTCCAGGCGATCTTCGAGTACCAGACCCTCACCGCGCGCCTGCTCGGCCTCGAGGTGGCCAACGCCTCGATGTACGACGGCGCCTCGGCGCTCGCCGAGGCCCTGCTCATGGCGGTCCGCCTCACCGGTCGGCGGGCGGTCGCGATCTCCCGCGCCGTGCACCCCCTCTACCGCCGGGTTGCGGCCACCTACCTCGACCCGGCGGGGATCGAGCGCCGCGAGCTCGACTTCGGCCCGGAGGGGACGACCGACCCGGCGCGGCTTGCGGACGCACGGCAGATCGCCGCCGTGGCCGTCCAGTCGCCCAACGTCTTCGGCTGCCTCGAGCCGCTCGCCGCCTTCGCCGCGCGCGCCCACGAAGGGGGGGCGCTCTGTGTCGCGGCCTTCAGCGAACCGCTCGCCTTCGGGCTCTTCGCCAGCCCCGGCAGCCTCGGCGCGGACATCGCCTGCGGCGAAGGCCAGAGCCTGGGGATCCCGCCCTCCTTCGGGGGACCGGGCCTCGGGATGTTCGCCGCGCGGCTCGCCCACGTGCGCCAGATGCCGGGGAGGCTGGTCGGCGAAACGCACGACCTCGAGGGCCGCCGCGGCTTCGTCCTCACCCTCTCCACCCGCGAGCAGCACATCCGCCGCGAGAAGGCGACCTCCAACATCTGCACCAACAACAGCCTCTGCGCCCTCGCCGCGGCCGCCTACCTCGCCTGCCTGGGGAAACGCGGCCTGAGGGAGCTGGCGCGGCTGAACCGCGACAAGGCCGAGTACCTGAAGCGGGGCCTGGCGGCGCAGGGCGTGCGGCCCGCTTTCCCCGCGCCCACCTTCAACGAGTTCACGGCCGTCTTCCCGCCCGGGTTCCGCGAGCGCTACCTTCGCCTCGCCGAAAACGGCCTCGTGGCGGGCTTCCCCCTGGAGCGCTGGTACCCGGAGCTATCCGACCACTACCTCTTGTGCGCCACCGAGGTCCACGAGCGCGCGGACCTCGACGCGCTGATCGCGGAGGTGCGCCCATGAACCCGGTCCAGGCCGCCGCCGGCCTCGTCTTCGAGGAACCCCTGCTCTGGGAACGCGGCCGCCCCGGCCGCATGGGCTATTCCCTGCCGCGGCGCGACGTGGAAGAGACCCCCGTGCCGGAGGCCCTCGCGGCCGAGCCGCCGGAGATTCCCGAGCTCTCCGAGGTCGACCTCGTGCGCCACTACGTGCGGTTGTCGCAGTGGAACGTCGCCGTCGACACGGCGATGTACCCGCTCGGCTCCTGCACGATGAAGTACAACCCCAAGACGAACGAGCGGCAGGCCGCGCTGCCGGGCTTCGCCCTCGCCCACCCGCTGCTCCCCGAGGCGCTCTGCCAGGGGGCGCTCGAGCTGATCGCGGCCCTCGAGTGCCTCTTGGCCGAGATCACCGGACTCGACGCCGTGAGCCTCCAGCCCGGGGCGGGCGCCCAGGGCGAGCTCGCCGGCATGCTGATCTTCCACGCCTTCCACCGCCGGCAGGGCCGGCCGCGCTCGAAGATCCTCGTCCCCGACACCGCCCACGGCACCAACCCGGCGAGCGCCGCGCTCTGCGGCTACCGCGCCGTCCCGGTGGCCTCGGGGGGCCAAGGCATCCTCGAGCCCGAGGCCGTGGCCCGCCTCATGGACGAGGAAACCGCGGGCATCATGATCACCAACCCGAACACGCTCGGCCTCTTCGAGGGGCACGTGGCCGAGATCGCCCGCATCGTGCACGCGAAGGGGGGCCTCGTCTACGGCGACGGCGCGAACATGAACGCCGTCCTCGGCCGGGTGGACCTGGGGCGCATCGGGGTCGACGTCCTGCACCTCAACCTGCACAAGACCTTCGCGACGCCCCACGGCGGTGGCGGCCCCGGCGCGGGCCCGGTCTGCGTGACCCGGCGGCTCGCGCCGTTTCTGCCGGTGCCGCGGGTCGTCCACCGCGAGGGACGCTTTTTTTGGTCCGAGGACTTCCCCCTCTCCATCGGAAAGCTCCAGGCCTTCTGGGGGAACTTCGGGGTGCTCGTGCGCGCCTATGCCTACATCCTCAGCATGGGGGCGAACCACCTGGAGGAGGTGAGCCGCCTGGCGGTCCTGAACGCCAACTACCTCCGGGTCGGCCTGCGCGGCGACTACGAGCCCGCCCACGACCGCCCCTGCATGCACGAGTGCGTCTTCTCCGACGCGCGCCAGCGGCCTCATGGGGTGACGACCCTCGACATCGCCAAGCGCCTCATGGACTACGGCTTCCACCCGCCGACGGTCTATTTCCCGCTCGTCGTGCCCGGGGCGCTCATGATCGAGCCGACCGAGACCGAATCCAAGGAGATGCTCGACCTCTTTCTCGCCGCCATGGCCGCGATCGCCGCCGAGGCGCGCGAACAGCCGGAGCTCCTGCGCGAGGCCCCGCGGCGCTGCCTGCGGCGCCGGCTGGACGAGGTCCAGGCCGCGCGCAAGCCCCGGCTCACGGGATCGCCCCCCGCCCCATGAAGCCGCGCCTCCCCTGGCTGGCCGCGTTCCTCGGCCGCACGGCCTACGCCGAGGCACTCGCCCTGCAGCGGCGGCTCGCCGCCGGCCGCGCCTCGGGCGCCCTCGGCCGGGACGTCGTCCTCTTCCTGGAGCACCCGCCCGTCTACACCACCGGCCGCCGCGGCGGCCGCGAATGCCTGCTCGTCCCCGAGGAGACGATCGCCGCCCGCGGCATCCCCGTGGTCGAGATCGAACGCGGCGGCTTCATCACCTATCACGGGCCGGGCCAGGCGGTCGTCTACCCGATCCTGCACCTGCCGCAAAACGGCCTCGGGGTCGCCGAACTCGTCTCCGGCCTCGAGGAGGCGATGATCCGCACCGCGGCCGCCTGGGGGGTGAGCGCGGGCCGGGACGCGAGAAACCGCGGCTGCTGGGTGGGGGGCAAAAAGATCGGCAGCATCGGGCTCGCCGTGCGCCGGGGGGTGAGCTTCCATGGCCTCGCCTTCAACGCCGCCGTGGACCTCGAGCCCTTCGCCTGGATCGCCCCTTGCGGGCTCTCGGGCGTGGGTGTAACCTCGCTTGCGCGCGAGTCCTCCCTCCCGGTCGAGCTGCCCTCCGTGGAGCGGGCCCTCCAGGGGTTCCTCGGGGAGGTCTTCGGCCGATCCTGGGAGAGGATCTCCCGCCAGGAACTCGAAACGGAGCTCGACGCATGCCCGACCCCGGACCCGAAAGCGGCGGGGGGGCCGCCCCCGGCCGCAAGCCCGCCTGGCTGAAACGCCGTCTGCCCCAGGGCGAGGCCTACGCCCGGGTGCAGGCGCTGATCGCCGCCGGCAGGCTCCACACCGTCTGCCAGGAAGCGCGCTGCCCGAACCTCTGGGAGTGTTACGCGCGGAACACGGCGACCTTTCTCATCCTCGGCGACCGCTGCACCCGCGACTGCCGTTTCTGCGCCGTCGGCCACGGGGCCCCCGCCCCCCCCGACCCCGGGGAGCCCGACCGCGTGGCCCGCGCCGCAGCCGAGATGGGCCTCGCCTACGTCGTCCTCACCTCGGTCACGCGGGATGACCTGGCCGACGGCGGGGCCGCCCATTTCGCCGCGACCATCGCCGCCGTGCGCCGCCGCCTGCCCCGGGCGCGGGTCGAGGTGCTCATCCCCGATTTCCAGGGAAACCCCGAGGCGCTCGCCGCGGTCATCGCCGCCGGACCCGACGTGATCAACCACAACATCGAGACCGTGCCCCGGCTCTACCCCCGGGTCAGGCCGCAGGCCGACTACCGCCGCTCGCTCCAACTGCTCGCCCGGGTCGCGGCCTCGGGCATTCCCGCCAAGTCGGGCCTCATGCTCGGCCTGGGCGAGGACGAGGAGGAAGTCTGCACCGTTCTCGAAGACCTCCGCGCCGCGGGCTGCCGCATCCTCACCCTGGGCCAGTACCTGCAGCCCACCCCGGCGCACCTGCCGGTCGTCTCCTGGGTGACCCCCGAGGGGTTCGAGGCCTGGCGGCGCCGTGCCCTCGCGCTCGGCTTCGACGAGGTCGCCGCCGCGCCGCTCGTCCGCAGCTCCTACCACGCCGACGAATGCTTCCAGGCGCTGGAGCGCTGACGCCATGAGTGCCCACACCCCCCCCCACCCCATCTGGGCCGAGGTCGACCTCCAGGCCATCGCCCACAACGTCGCGGAGCTGCGGCGCCTCACGCGGCCGGCCGCGCGGCTCATGGCCGTGGTCAAGGCCGACGCCTACGGGCACGGGGCGGTCGAGGTCGCCCGCACGGCGCTCGCCAACGGCGCCGAGTGGTTGGGGGTCGCCCGGCTGCCGGAGGCGATCCGCCTGCGGGAGGCCGGCTTGGAGGCGCCGATCCTGGTCTTCGGCTATACCCCGCCGGCCGCGGCCGAGCGCCTGGTCGCATTCGACCTGCGGCAGTCCGTCTATTCCTTGGAGGCCGCCCGAGCCTACTCCGCTGCGGCCGCCGCCCGGGGAACGCGCCTCCGGGTGCACCTGAAGGTGGACACCGGCATGGGCCGGCTCGGGATCGTGCCGGCAACGCTTGCCGGGAAAGCCTCCGGCGATCCCGTGGGGGAGGAGTTCATCCGCGAGGCGACCGCCATCGCCCGACTCCCGGGCCTCGAGGCCGAGGGCATCTTCACCCACTTCGCCGCCTCCGACAGCGCCGACACCTCCTCCGCCAGGCGCCAGCTCGACCTTTTCCTCGTGGTGCTCGAGGCCCTGCGCGCCGCCGGCCTGGAGTTCGCGCTCCGGCATGCCGCAAACAGCGCGGCGGTCATCCGGATGCCCGAGGCGCACCTCGACCTGGTGCGGCCCGGCATTGCGCTCTACGGCCTCCGGCCCTCGGCCGAGACCGATCTTTCCGGCATCTCCCTCAAGCCGGCCATGGCCCTCAAGGCCCGTATCATCCACCTGAAGCAGGTCCCGGCCGGCACCTGCATCAGCTACGGGATGACCTACCGCACCCCCTCCCCCACCGTCATCGCCACCGTGCCCGCCGGCTACGCCGACGGCTACCGCCGGCGGTTCTCCTCCGCAGGCGAAATGCTGGTCGGCGGCCGACGCGTGCCCGTCGTCGGCCGGGTGTGCATGGATCTCACCATGCTGGATGTGGGATCCGTCCCCGGCGTCCGGGTCGGGGACGAAGTCGTCATTTTCGGCCGGCAGGGCGGGGAGTCCATCACCGCGGACGATCTCGCCCGTGCGCTCGACACCATCAACTACGAAATCGTCTGCGCGATCGCCGCCCGCGTGCCGCGGGTCTACCGATGAATGGCGTAAGGAAAGTTCGTTTGCAGGAGCGAGAAATCCCGCATCGCGGCGGATCAGGGTCATGTCCGCCGGCGGGAATCGTGAGGGGTGCGTATGCGTGCTCATTGGTTGCAACATGTTCCCTTTGAAGGACTGGGGAGCATGGAAGCGTGGCTCAGAGAAAAACGATACAAAATAACCCATACGCGTTTCTTCGAATCGGAGGATCTGCCGCATCCGAGCCGTGTGGATTTGCTGATTGTGATGGGCGGTCCCATGAGCGCAAACGATGAGCAAACATATCCATGGCTCACTCGGGAGAAGGAGTTCTTGAGGCAGTGCATTCACTCGGGGAAACGGGTTCTGGGCATTTGCCTGGGCGCTCAACTCATCGCCCATGCGATGGGTGCTCGGGTTTATCGGAATCGCGATCCGGAAATCGGATGGTTCCCCGTGCAAGGGGTACCGCCAAACGACAGTTCCTTCTTCAGCTTTCCGCCCACGTTTAAGGCCTTCCACTGGCACGGCGAAACGTTTGACCTGCCTTAAGGGGCGGTTCTCCTTGCCAGAAGCGAGGGCTGTGAGCACCAAGCATTTCAAATCGGACGGTCGGTGATGGGTTTACAATTTCACCTTGAAACGACGCCAGCAGCGGTGCTGGAGATTCTCACTCATTGCCGAGCAGAACGGGTGCCGTCGAAATCTGTTCAATCCGAAATGGCCATGCTTGGGGCAACGGCCGAGAGACACAAGGCGATCAATGATCGGATGGCCCAGCTGCTTTCTTTTCTCACAAGGGCCGCCGGGTAAAGAGCGCTTCCAGCCGTCGCCTCTTTTAGGCTCAGCGCGGCTGAGGCGCGCGCCGTTTGGGCTCTGAGGGGGACAGGGATGCTGACGGAAATTGAAAAGCGATTCGTTGAACGACGCCGACGCTTCGCTCAGATCTGGCCCTGCGTGGGATCGGAAATTCTCGCCATGTTGATCGCCTGCGCAATCTAGCTGATCGTCACCCAGCCGTTATTGGCAAACCGTCCTATGCATTGTCGAAACCGGAATTGCCTGCCGCGCATTTCATTTGACCTCGCCGCCGACTCCTTATAGAAAAGCCTCTCTGCAGCGCGGTGCCGCTGCAGCTGACCTCCGGACCGATCGCTTGAGAGCCTCCCGGGGAATATGCGCGAAATCGTCCTGATCAACATCACCGGCAAGGACAAGCCGGGGCTCACCGCCAGCTTGACCGAAACCCTGGCCGAATACCACGTCACCATCCTGGACATCGGGCAGGCCGTCATCCACGACTTTCTCTCCCTGGGGATCCTGATCGAGATCCCCGACGAGCACAAGTCCGCCTCCATTTTGAAGGACATCCTCTTTGTGGCCCACAAGCTGGGCATCACCGCCCAGTTCACCCCCATCGACGAGGAGCGCTACGAGGCCTGGGTCGACCGGCCTCGAAGCGAACGCCGCATCATCACGCTGCTCGGCCGGCGCATCACGGCCGGGCCGGTTGCGCAGGTCGCGCGCGCGCTCGCCGAGAACGGCCTGAACATCGAGGCGATCCACCGGCTCTCGGGGCGGCTCTCGCTCGCCCGTCCCGGCGGCTCCCCGCGGGCCTGCATCCAGATGGTCGCCGCCGGGGAGCTTTCCGACCCCGACTCCTTGCGCGCAAGGCTTCTCACCATCTCCGAAGAGACCGGCATCGACATCTCCTTCCACCTCGACACGATCTACAGCCGCAACCGCCGCCTCGTCGTCTTCGACATGGACTCGACCCTCGTCCAGGCCGAGGTGATCGACATCCTGGCCGAGCGCGCCGGAGCCGGGGCCGAGGTCGCGCGCATCACCGAGGAGGCGATGCACGGGAAGATCGACTTCCGCGAAAGCCTCATCCGCCGGGTCGCCCTGCTCCGGGGTCTGCCCGAGAACGTACTCGCCGAGGTCGCCGCCGGCCTGCGGCTGACCGAGGGGGCCGAGCGCGTGGCGGCAACACTCAAGGGGCTCGGCTACAAGCTCGGCATCATCTCGGGCGGCTTCGATTACTTCGGCCGCATCCTCCAGAAACGCCTCGGCTTCGACTACCTCTTCGCCAACCGCCTGGAGATCGAGGACGGCGTCCTCACCGGCCGCCTCGCGGGCGAAATCATCGACGGCCCCCGCAAGGCGGAAATCCTCAAGACGATCGCCATGGTCGAGAACATCAGCCTCGAGCAAACGATCGCCGTCGGCGACGGGGCAAACGACCTCCCCATGCTGCACACGGCCGGGCTCGGGGTCGCCTTTCACGCCAAACCCAAGGTGCGGGCGAACGCCGACCAGGCGATCTCGAGCCTCGGCCTGGACGGCCTGCTCTACCTGATGGGCATCTCCGAGCAGGAAACCCTCCAGGGCTGACCCCCCCGTCCCCGACCGTCCCCCGCCCCGCGGTTGCCAAGCGGCGGATCGTCCTTACCGTTTCCTTGCTTGCGCCCCGGATAAGGAGGAAGAGCCCGTGAAATGCGTGCGGCACGTCGGCTGGGGTCTGGTGCTGTTTCTTGCGGCGCTGCCGGGTGCGGCCCAGGGAGCGGAGGTGGGCGGGGTCTCCTTTGTCGACGAGGCCGAGGTGGGCGGGGTGCGCCTTGCCGTGCGCGGCTGTGGCGTCCTTTTCGCTTTCGGGTTCATCAGGGCCTACGCCGCCTGCTTCTATCTCCCGGCCGGGGTCCCCGCGGAGCAGGCGCTCGCGGAGGTGCCGCGCCGGCTTGAGATCGAGTACTTCCGGCCGATCGCGGCCCGCGATTTCGGCCGCGCGACCGAGGCCGGGGTCGCGCGCAACGCAAGCCTTGCCGCCTTCGCGCGTCTCCGGCCCGCGATAGAAGCCCTCAACGCCCTCTACCGCGACGTCAAACCGGGCGACCGTTACGCCCTCGCCTACGCCCCCGGCGCCGGAACGACCCTCTCCCTGAACGGGCTCCCGCTCGGGACCGTGCCCGGCGCCGAGTTCGCCGCGGCCCTCTTCGCCATCTGGCTGGGCGACAACCCGCTCGACCCGCGCCTCAAGGCGGCGCTGCGGGGGGACCCATGAACCCCGCCAATCTATCCCGCCGGCGCAAGATCGCCTACGCCGCCCCGGCGTTCGCCCTTGCCGTCGTGGGGATCCCCGTCTACGTCTACATCCCCAAGTTCTACACCGACGTGATCGGGGTCCCGGTCGCCGCCGTGGGGGCGATTCTCGCCGGGGTGCGAATCTTCGACGCCCTGACCGACCCGCTCATGGGGCACCTCTCGGACCGGACCCGGACCCCCTTCGGCCGGAGGCGGCCCTACCTCCTGCTCGGCGCCCCCCTCGTCGCGCTTGCCATCGCCTTTCTCTTCATCCCCCCCGCCGGGAGCGACGCGCCGTGGTTCGCCTTCTGGATCACCGCCCTGTTTCTCGCCTGGACGGCGGTGACCGTACCCTACGAGGCGCTCGGCCCCGAGCTCACCTTCGATTACCGCGAGCGAAACGGCCTCTTCGCCCTGCGCGACGGGATGCTGCTCGCCGGGACCCTGGCCGCGGCGGCCTCCCCGGCCGTGATCCAGGCCGGACTCGGCCTCCCGGCGGACGCCGCGGGCGAGCGGGCGAAGTTCATGTGGATGGCCATTCTCTATGCGCCCTTGCTCGTGGGCACGGCGCTGGTGTGCGCGCTCGCCGTGCGCGAGCTGCCGGCCGCCGCGGCAAGCCCCTCCCCCGGTCTCTTCCGCGGGCTCCGGCTCGCCCTGGGGAACCAACCCTTCCGAATTCTCCTCGCCGCCTACACGGTGAGCGCCTTCGGCGGGAACCTCCCCGCGACCCTGATCCTCTTCTACGTGCAGTACGTGCTGGAGTCCCCCGGCGCGGAAGGCTTTCTCGTCCTCTACCTCGCGACGGGGATCCTGGTTCTCCCGGCCTGGACGGCGCTCGCCGGAAGGATCGGGAAGAAGGCGGCCTGGATCCTGGCGATCGGCGTCAACACCGGCGCCTTCACCGGCGTCTTTTTCCTCGGCCCGGGCGACGCCGCGATCTACGGGGTCCTCGTCTTTCTCTCGGGCCTCGGGCTGGGGGCAACACTGGCGCTGCCCTCCTCGATCCAGGCCGACGTGATCGACTACGACGAACTCCTGACCGGCGAGCGCCGCGAGGGCCGCTACGTCGGGCTGTGGTCGATCGCGAAGAAACTGGCCGCCGCGGGCGGGGTCGGGGCCGGGCTTCTCCTGCTCGGCGCATCGGGCTACGTCCCCAACGCCCCCCAGCCGCCCTCGGCGATCCTCGCCCTGCGGCTCCTCTACGCCTTGGTCCCCTCGCTCTGCAACCTCGCCGCGCTCGCCTTCGCCGTGCGCTTTCCGATCGACGCCGGCCGCCATGCGCGCATCCGGGAGGCGATCGCCGCCCGGCGGCGGGGCGAGCGCGTGGAGGACCCGCTGCGGCCGGGGGTGTGGCTTCCCCCCGCGAAAGGAGCCTGAACCATGGGCCTTCCGGCGGCGCTCGCCCTCACGACCCTGCTTGCGGTGTTTGCGCTCATGACCGCGGGCTGGCTCTACAGCCTCATCCGGAAAAACGTGACCGTGGTCGACAGCCTCTGGAGCCTGGGCTTCGTGCTGGTCGCCTGGCTCGGCTGGGCCGAGGCCGGCGGGTGGGAGGTGAGGCGGCTTGCGGTCGCGCTGCTTTGCACCCTCTGGGGGGTGCGGCTTTCCCTCTACCTCGCCTGGCGCAACCGGGGCCGGCCCGAGGACCCGCGCTACGCCGCCTGGCGCCGAGAAAGCGGCGGGCGCTTCGCCTGGGTGAGCCTCTTCAAGGTCTTCTGGCTGCAGGCAGCCTTCCTCTGGGTCATCGCCCTCGTGCTCCTCGTCCCCCAGGCGGCCCCGGAACCGGCGCGGCTGACCTTCGGGGACGCGGCCGGCGCCGCCCTCGCGCTCTTCGGGATGCTCTACGAGGCGATCGCCGACGCGCAGCTCGCGCGCTTTAAGGCCGACCCGCAACACCGCGGACTCGTGATGGACCGCGGCCTCTGGCGCTACTCGCGGCACCCCAACTATTTCGGCGAGTGCCTCGTGTGGTGGGGCTTCTACGGGATCGCCCTCGCCGTGCCCGGCGGCGCCTTCACGATCTTCAGCCCGATCCTGGTCACGCTCGTGCTGCTGAAGATGACGGGCATCCCCTTGACCGAGCGCTCGATCCTCGAGCGGCGGCCGGCGTACCGCGACTACCGACGCCGGACCTCGGCCTTCTTCCCGCTTCCGCCGCGGAGACCGGACGATGAACCTCCTGATTGACGCCGCCGAACGGGGCTGGATCCCGGACGTTCTGCTTCGCCTGGCGATCCGCGCCCTCGACCGCAGGCGCCTCGCCTCGGAGCGGCGGGGGGACCCCGAGGAGGCGCTCGCCGCCAAAATGCGCTTTCTTGCGGCGATGCGCGCCTCCCCGATCGCCCCCGAGCCTGCGGCCGCAAACCGCCAGCACTACGAGGTCCCCGCCGCGTTCTTCCGGCTCGTCCTCGGCCGGCGCATGAAGTACAGCGCCTGCTACTGGCCGCCGGGGGTCTCCGGGCTGGATGCGGCCGAGGAGGCGATGCTCGATCTCGTTGCCGCCCGCGCCCTCCTCGAAGACGGCCAGCGCGTGCTCGACCTCGGCTGCGGCTGGGGTTCCTTTTCGCTCTGGGCCGCCGCGCGCTACCCGCGAAGCTCGATTCTCGCCGTCTCCAACTCCGCCCCCCAGAGGCGCTTCATCGAGGAGGAGGTGCGCCGGCTGGGGCTCTCGAACCTCGCGGTCGTGACCGCCGACGTAAACGAGTTCACGCCGGGGGAGTCCTTCGACCGCGTCGTCTCGATCGAGATGTTCGAGCACCTCGCCAACTGGCCGGCCCTGCTCGGCCGCATCCGCTCCTGGCTCCGTCCGGGGGGAAGGCTGTTCCTGCACGTCTTCAGCCACCGGCGATATGCCTACCGCTTCGAGACCGAGGGGGCCGGGAACTGGCTCGGCCGGCATTTCTTCACCGGCGGCATGATGCCCTCCGACGATCTCCTGCTCTACTGCCAGGAGGACCTCGTCCTCGATCGGCACGACCGGCTCAACGGCCGCCACTACGCGCGCACGGCCGAGGCCTGGCTCAAGCGGCTGGACGCCCGGCGCGGCGAGGCGCTCGCGGTGCTCGGCTCCGGCGCCGAACCCGCGGAGGCGCGGCGGAGGCTGCAGCGCTGGCGCATGTTCTTCATGGCCTGCGCCGAGCTCTGGGGGTTTGCCGGCGGCCGCGAGTGGATCGTCTCCCACTACCGCCTGCGGCGGCGCGAAGGCGGCTGACCGACGGCGGCGGGATTCTTCGCCCGCGGCGGCCGCGGCAGGCGGGCGGCCTCAATCGAGCGGCGGCAGGATGGGGTCCATGCGGTTGAGCGGCTTGGCCAGGAGCATCTGCACGTCGCCCAGGTAGCGCTCGGCGAAGCCCCCCTCGCAGTAGGCGAGGTAGAACTCCCACATCCTCAGGAAGCTCTCCGGGAAGCCCTGGCCGCGCACGGCCTCGCGCCGGGCGAGGACGTTTTCACGCCAGGCGCGCAGCGTGCGCACGTAGTGCGGGGTGATGTCCTCGAGGTGCACGATCTTCAGGTCCGTCGCCCGGGCGACGGCCGCGGCCATGGCCGCTATCGAGGGGATGCAGGAGCCCGGGAAGATGTAGCGCTTGATGAAATCGACGCTCTTCTTGTGGCGCTCGAAGACCTGGTCGCGGATCGTGATCGCCTGCAGGAGCATCGCCCCGTGGGGCTCGAGCCGCTCGGATGCCGCACGGAAGAAGGTCTCAAGAAAGTCATGGCCCACGGCCTCGATCATCTCGATCGAGACGAGCTTGTCGAAGCGGCCCGTCAAATCGCGGTAGTCGCGACGCAAAAGCTCGATGCGGCCTTCGAGGCCGGCCTCGCGGATGCGCCGCGCCGCGAGCTCGTACTGGCGGTCGGAAATCGTGGTCGTGGTCACGCGGCAGCCGTGGCGCGAGGCGGCGTGAATCGCAAAGCCGCCCCAGCCGCCGCCGATCTCGAGCACGCGGTCCGCGGGCGACAGGCGAAGCTTGCGGCAAATCCGTTCGTACTTGGCGATCGAGGCCTCGCGGAGCGTCGCCTCCGGCCGCTCGAAGATGCCGCAGGAGTAAGTGAGCGTCTCGTCGAGGAAAAGCGCGTAGAAGTCGTTTCCCAGGTCGTAGTGCGCGACGATGTTTCGCCGGCTGCCGCGGCGCGTGTTGCGGTTGAGCCAGTGCATGAACCGGAGCGCCGGGGCGAAAAGCCGGGCCGGCCCCTTCTCCAGGCCGCCGAAGACCTCGGGGTGCAGCACGAGGATCCGCACCACGGCGGCGAGGTCGTCGGCCGCCCAGCAGCCGGCCATGTAGGACTCGCCCGCGCCGATCGTTCCCCCGAGGAGGCAGTCGCCGTAGAAGCGGGGGTGGCGCACGGCGATGCGGGCCTCGAGGGGGAAGGCCGCGCTCCGGCGGCCGAAGGCGTGCGTTTCGCCGTCCTCCTCCTCGAGCACGAGGCACCCGCGCTCGAGGCGGCGGAGAAGCGTCAGCACGCGGCCGCGCGCCCAGCGGTCGAGGGGCCGCACGGGGAGCGCGGCGGGGGACGGGGCTTCCTGCGGGACGATCCGGCCGTTCATGGCGTCCTTCCTTGCGGGGGCCGCCCGCGCTTGCGCGGGTGGGGGTAAACGGGGGCTCCCTTGAGCGCAAGGCGCAGCGCCTGGAAGTAGATCATGGCCGTCACCTTCACCGTGAGCAGGGGGTAGCGCCACAGGACCCGGCCGAGGGCCGCGCGGTCGACCGGACGCCGCTCGAGCGCGAGGGTCGCGTCGAAGAGCCGCTCCCCGCCCTCATAGAGGATCATGTGCACGCCGAGCGCCGGGCCCGGCACCCGGAAGCGCCAGTCGTAGCGGATGCCCATGTCGATGAAGGGGGAGACGTGGAATTCCTTGTCGAGAAGGTGCCGCCGCCACCCCGGGTGGGGGTGGAGGTTCGTCGCGCGGTCGAGAACGTAGGTGTGGACCTCACCCCAGGGGGTGTTGTGGATTTCGACCACGATCGCCTCGAGCATCCCGCCCCCCTCATCCCAGCAGTAGTAAAAGCTCGCCGGGTTGAAGACGTACCCGAAATACCGCGGGTGGCAAAGGAGGCAGACCGGGCCCGCGGGCCGGCGGCCCGTCGTCTCCGCGACCCGGCGGCGCACGGCCTCCGCGAGCGGCACCTCGGGGTCGCCGAAGTGGTCCCGGCGGCGGTACCAGGCGAGGCCGGGGCCCCGGGAGCTCCACAGGGGGTGGAGGGAAACGACGGCATCGAGCTCGTCAAGATCGAGGTAGGGCAGGATCAGCCGGTAGCGGAAGGCGTTGTTCACCGGCCGGAAGCGGCGGTGGCGGATCGTCCCCTCGTAGAGGCAGCTTCTCACGCGAGCTCCCTTCCGAAGCGGCGGCAGACGGAAAGCGCGCTGTTCACGCCGTCTTCGTGGAAGCCGAAGCCGCACCAGGCGCCCGCGAAATAGGTGCGGCGCACCCCCTGAATCTCCTCCAGCCGGCCGCGGGCGGAAATTCCCTCCGCCGTGTAGACGGGGTGGGAAAAGAGGGCGCGGTGAAGGATGCGCCGCGGGTCGAGGCGTGCCTCGAGATTGAGCGAGACCAGGAACTCGACCGGCGCCGCAAGGCCCTGGAGAATGTTCATGTCGTAGGTGACGGCGACCTCGGCCTCCTCGTCGCCGGGGACGAGATAGTTCCAGGCCGCCCAAGCGCGCCGGCGCGCCGGCAGGATCGTCGTGTCGGTATGCAGCGCGATGCGGTTTTCGCGGTAGGGGATCGCCCCCAGGATCGCGCGCTCGGCCTCCGAGGGGTCGGCGAGCAGGGCCAGGGCCTGATCGCTGTGGACGGCGAGCACGATCGCCTCGAAGGCGAACTCCGCCCCGCCCGCGTGCAGCCGGATCCCGCCCGGCCCGCGGCGCACGGCGTGGACGGGGCAGCCGGTGCGGATGCGGTCGCGAAAGGGGCGGGTGAGCGGCTCGAGGTAGCTCCGCGAGCCGCCGGCGACGGTCAGCCAACGCGGCTGGACCAGCTCGAGGAAGCCGTGGTTTTGAAAAAAGCGCGCAAAGAACGGCGCCGGAAAACGGCGCAGGGCCCCCGGCGGGCTCGACCAGATCGCCGCCCCCATGGGCTCGAGGAAATGGCGCCGGAAGAAGGCCGAATAGCCCCGGCGGTCGAGGTAGGCGCCGAGCGTGAGCGCGGGGTCCCCGTGCGCGGCGAGCGCGGCGAGGTCGCGGCGCAGGCGCCGGATCTCGAGGAGCATGCGGTAGAAGGCGGGGCGCAGGAGGTTCCGCCGCTGGGCGAAATAGGTGCTCGGGCCGCTCGGCCGGAACTCGATCCCCGTCTGCGGGCATTTCACGCTGAAGCTCATCGCCGAGGGCCGCGCGGCGACCCCGAGCGTTTTCAGCAGCCTGACGAAATTCGGGTAGGTCTTCTCGTTGAAGACGATGAAGCCCGTGTCCACGGCGAAGGTGCGGCCGCCCGCCGCGACATCGACGGTGCAGGTGTGGCCGCCGACCCGCTCCTCGGCCTCGAAGAGCGTGACCTCGTGCTCCGGGTGCAGGAGATAGGCGGTAAGCAGCCCGGAGATCCCGCTGCCGACGACGGCGAGGCGCACGGCGACCCCCTCTACTCTCGCCGGCCGCCGGGCGGCCGGCGCACGGCCTCCGGGACGGGCCGGAGATCGCGGACGACCCCGAGCCGGGAGAGCAGCCAGAGCAGGGCGTAGGTGATGTCGATCTCCCACCAGAAAAACCCCTGCCGGGCCGAGACGGCGTAGTGGTGGTGGTTGTTGTGCCAGCCCTCGCCGAGCGTGATCAAGGCGAGCAGGGCGTTGTTGCGGCTGGCGTCCGGGGTGGGGTAGCGGCGCGTGCCGAACATGTGGTCGAGCGAGTTGATCGTCACCGTGGCGTGGAAGAGGACGGTCGTGGAGATGAAAAACCCCCAGACGAGCATCTGCGGGCCCGAGGTCCCCAGCCCGGGGGCGACGCGCTCGAGCAAGGCGCCCAGGCCGTAGAGCCCTGAGGCGAGGAGGGCGGGGACGAGCGTGTCGAAGCGGTTGAGAAAGCGGAGCTCGGGGAAGCCCATCCAGTCCTTGACGTAGGACCAGCGGGTCGGGAAGTGCCTCGCGCTCGTCAGCCAGCCGATGTGGCTCCACCAGAACCCGCGGCGGACCGGCGAGTGGGGGTCCTCGTCGGTGTCGGCGAAGCGGTGGTGGTGGCGGTGGTGGGAGGCCCACCACAGGGGGCCGCGCTGGACGGCGGAGTTGCCGAGCAGGGCGAAGAAAAACTGCGCCGCCCTCCCCGCGCGGAAGGCGCGGTGGGAGAAGTAGCGGTGGTAGAAGCCCGTGATCGCAAACATGCGCACGAAGTAGAGCCCGGCTGCGACCGCGACCGCAACCGGGCTCCAGCCCGTCCAGAAGACGGCCAGGCACATCCCGTGCAGGAAGACGAAGGGCAGGATGCGCAGCCATTCGACCCGGTCGGGCCGCTCGGCTGCGGGCTGGCCGGCGCCCGCCTCGGCGTCGAACCAACGCAGGATGGAAACAAGAAGCGCCTTGCGGCGTCGCGGGGGGGGGTGTCTCATGGGCGGCGTTTCGTGCGGCAGGGATCGGCTCCGGAGCGGCCGGAATCATCGCCGCAACGGGCCCGGATGTCAAGCGTCTCCCTCAGCGAATGAGCCGCCGCCGCATGAAGAAGAGCGCCAGGATCGTGAAAAAGACCGCAAACACCGCGAGGTAGCCCAGGCTGAGGAACGCCACCGTCTCGGAGCGGCCCAGGCAGACGAGCCGGCAGAGCTCCACCAGGTGGTAGAGGGGAAAGGAGAGCGCAAGCGGCTTCGCCCAGAGCGGCAGGTTGGAGACGGGGAAGAAGGTCCCGCTGAAGAGAAACATCGGGGTGACGAAAAGAAAGATCGGCAGGTTGAACATCTCGATCGTGGGGACGATCCCCGTGAAGAAGAGGCCGATGGCACCGAAGGCGATCCCGCCGAGAAAGGCGAGCGGGATGACGAGCAGCGCCCCCGGCCACAGAAGCAGGCCGAAGAGGGAGAGCACCCCGAGCATGATCGCCGCCGCGGCGGCGGCCTTGGAGGCGCTCCAGACGATCTCGGCCAGCATGATCTCCTCGAGCGAAAGCGGTGTGGCCAGCATCCCGTCGAAGGTCTTCTGGTAGTACATGCGCACGAAGGAGGCGTAGGTCGTCTCGAAGAAGGCGTTGTTCATGACGGCGGCGGCGATGAGCGCGGGGGCGAGGAAGGCCGGGTAGGAAAAGGCCGCCCCGCCGTAGCGCACCTCGCCGAGCAGCCCGGCGAAGCCCAGGCCGAAGGCGGCGATGAAGAAGACGGGCTCGAGGAGCGGCGTGAGAAAGTTCACCTTCCAGATCCGCCGGAAGGTGACGAAATTGCGCCGCCAGACGCGCAGGAAGCGCCAGGAGATGGCATCCCATCGGATCACGGGCCGTTTTCCTTTCGTCCGCCGCGGCCGCCCTCACTCCCGGAGCTCGCGGCCGGTGAGGCGCAGAAAGACGTCCTCGAGGGTCGCGTCCCGGAAGGTGCAGCGCCGCAGGCAGAAGTGCTCGCGCACCGCCGCGACCCGGCCGTCGTCGCCTGCGGTGTAAAGCAGGATGCGCTCCCCCAGGTCGTCGTGGGGGAGGCCCTGCTCCTTGAGGTACTCCCGCAGGGCGCCGTCCGGGCCGCCGATCTCCACCACCTGGCGGCCGACGTGCTTGCGGATGAGCTCCCCCGGCCGTCCCTCGACGAGGATCCGGCCGCGATCGACGATCACCAGCCGGTCGCAGAGGCGCGCGGCCTCCTCCATGTAGTGGGTGGTGAGGATGGCGGAAAGGCCGCTCGCCTTGAGTTTCTCGAGCCGGTCCCACACCTGGTGCCGCGACTGGGGGTCCAGCCCCGTCGTCGGCTCGTCGAGGATCAGCAGGTCCGGCCGGTTGACCAGGGCCCGGGCGAGGATCAGCCGCCGGATCATGCCCCCGGAGAGGTCCATCACGCGCGAGCGGGCGCGCGGGGTGAGAGCGAAGAACTCGAGCAGCTCCGCGGCGCGGGCGGCCGCCTCGCGGCGGCCGATCGCGAAGTAGCCGGCGAAGACAAGGAGGTTCTCCTCGACGCTCAGGTCGGGGTCGAGGGTGTTGTCCTGCTGGCAGACCCCGATGCGCGCCCGGATGCGGCGCCAGTCGCGGCCGAGGTCCATGCCGAAGAGGCGCACCGTGCCGGCGGTGGGCGGGGAGAAGCCGTAGAGCATGCGGATCGTGGTCGTCTTGCCCGCCCCGTTCGGGCCGAGCAGCCCGAAGCACTCGCCCGCGGCGACGCGGAAGGAAACCCCGTCCACCGCGGTGCGTCCGCGGAAGACCTTGCGCAGGCCGTCGACCTCGAGAATGGGTGCCTGAAGGCTCATTTCAAGACCGGCATCCCCCCGGCATAGCCCGTGAGTTCCACGTAGCCCGCCCCCTCGACCGGGGCGTCCCC
Organism: Desulfatibacillum sp.; assembly: GCA_020725555.1. Classification (GTDB taxonomy): domain Bacteria; phylum Desulfobacterota; class Desulfobacteria; order Desulfobacterales; family SpSt-501; genus SpSt-501. The sequence goes on along the minus strand of DYEU01000021.1, from coordinate 62,915 downwards.
CTTGGTGCCGCGGGCGGAAACGCTCCCCTCCCAGTAGACGACCCCCGTGGTCGAGGCCGTGCGCATCTCCTGGTCGGCGAGGTTGGATTTGACGACCAGGTCGACGCCGAGCAAGGGGATGCGGATCCGCCAGCTCGCCGGGTAGAGAGCACCCGTTCGCGGGCTCTTCCAGGAGTCGAGGGCCTCGACCGTGAAGTAGCCGGACTCGAGGTGGCGCTTCATCCCCTGGGAGTCGATGTAGGAGCCGCTCGAGGCGGGCGAGAGGCCGCCATCCTCGCGGCGCAGCAGGTAGAGCATGATTTCGCTGTGGTCGGAGAGCTGGAGGCTGAACCAGTCCCAGCCCACCGTCCCGGCCTCGAGCGGGGCGGAGGCGTACTCGTGGTCCATCCAGCTCTGGCCCCGGACGGCGAGGTGCTTGCCGCCCAAGCTCACCGTGCCCTTCGTTTCCAGCCGGCTGAAGGAGTAGTAGCAGCTCGCCCGCTCGGGGGTCGAGCCCTTCAGGCTGTACCCCTCGCGGCCGTGGAAGACGGGGAGCTTGAGGGGCTTGAGCTCGAGGGCGAAGGCGAACTCCTCGTCGGCGGCGGCAAGCGTGTGCCGGTCGGGGAAAATCACGATGCTCCAGCCGCGGTGGTAGAGCGTGATGTCCTGGCCGTACTGGAGCCAGCCCGCGATGCCGAGGGCGTTTCTGCCGAGGCGCTCGGCCTGGAGGTGGCGCCGCGCGGAGAGGTCGGAGAGGGCGGCGTGCGCCGAGTAAATCTGGCGCGTGCGCCAGGCCGAGGGCGGCTCCGGCCACGCGGCGGACCCCCCGAAGGGCGTGAGCTGGTAGCGGAAGAACGTGAGCTGGTAGCCGAAGCGCCGGCCGGCCTCGGTCTTGAGGTTCCCGGTGTAATACCACCACTCGGTGCGGAAGCCCGGGTGCGGGGCGTGGTCCCGGGGGAACTCGAAGCCGCAGGGACCGGTCACCGCGAGGAAACCCTGCCGGGCGGGATCGGCGGCCGCGGCCGCGGAGAAGAGCAGAAGCGCGCCGACCCCGCCCGCAAGGCCGATCCGGATCCGCCGCCCGAGCGACCGCCCCCCCTTCCGCGTCTTGCCTCGGATGCGCACGCCGCCTCCCCTCACCGCTGCCTGAGGAGCGCCGCCGGCGGCTGCCGGAAAGCGGCCCGCACGGCGGGCAGGGCGGCCCCGAGGGCCGCGCCGAAGATCAGGGGCAGCGAAAGCCCGAGGCTCGGCCAGTCCACGGTGTACAGGAAGGTCCAGCCGAAGGACTGGCGGTTGATCACCTCGATCAGCATGCCCGAGAGGAGAACGCCGCAGGCGAGCCCCGCCCCCTCGCCCGTGACCACGAGAAAGGCCGCCTCCCAGAAGATCATCGACCGGATCTGGCGCGGGCTTCCGCCGACGGCGAGGATCGTGTTCAGCTGCCGCGAGCGCTCGAGGACGAGGACGGTGAGCGTGGTGGCGATCCCGAGGGCGGCGACGGCGAGGGCGATCAAAAGCAGCACCGTCGTGACGGCGAAGGTTTCGTCGAAGATCCGCAGCACGGCCTCGCGCAGCTCGCGGCCGCCGACGAGGTCGAGACGGTCGCCCCAGCGCTCGAGGATCGCCCGGCGCAGGCGGGAAAGCTCGGCCTCGGGGTCCGCGGGCGGCTCGCGGAAAAAGAAGCGCACCCCGCTCCAGCGCGGGTCGTGGAAGCGTTCCCGGAAATGCGCGTGGGAATAAAAGACGATGCCGCCGTCGGTGCGGTAGTCGCGCACGACCCCGAGGATGGGGAGATCGACGAGGGAGCCCTCGATGCGGGCCTCGAAGCGGTCCCCGGGCCGGAGTCCGGTTCGGGCGGCGAAGACCTCGGAGACGAGCACCCCCTCGCCGCGGGCGGCCCGCGGGCGGATCGCCGCGGGGTCCCCCTGGAGCCAGAGGAAATCACCGTGGCGGAAGAAGGTCTCCATGCCCATCGCCTCGAACTCGTAGGGGAAGTGGCCCCGCTCGAGGAACCAGCGCCGGCTCTCCACGAGGTCGAAGGCGGCGTCGAGCCGCCGAAGGCCCTCCACGATGTCTTCGGGGATGGGGAACCGGAAGCGGTTCACCTGCCCCAGTTTCGCGGTCACGAAGAGCTCCCCGCTCACGGTCTGCCGCACCCAGGTCTCCACCGTGCGGCGGAAGCTGTGCACCATGATGACGAGCGCGGTGAAGAGGGCGACGGCCGTGATCAGGGCCCCGACCGAAACGGCCGTGCGCACCGCCCCCTGCCGCACCGCCCGGCCGGCGAGCCGCGCCGGCGGGCCGGCAAGCCGTGCGAGAAGCCCGTCCAGGCCGGAGGCGAGGTGCTCGAGCAGAAAGGGCGAAAGGAGCGCAAAGCCGAGAAAGAGCAGGAGAACGGCGAGATAGCCCGCAAGCGGGACCCCGCCCGCGGGCGGGAGGGGAAGCAGGGCCCCGCAGGCCGCAAGGCAGCCGAGGGCGAGGAGGGCGGCGAACCGGGCGCTTCTCCTCCGCCGCTCCTCGGGGGCGACCATGTCCATGGCCTCGCGGGGGGGGACGCGCATCGCCTCGCCGGCCGGCTGCCAGGCCGCGAGAAGCGAGGTGACGACGGTCACGGCGAAGCTCACGGCGATCTCGGCCGCGCTCAGCTCCAGGTCCTCCACCCGCACGCGGACGAAGAGGGTGGAGATCGTGCGGCTGACGGCCTCGAGGAGATGGCGCACGAGAACGGCGCCGAGCGGGATCGCCGCGAGCCAGCCGAGCGTCCCGAGCAGCACCCCCTCGGAGAGGAAGAGCGCGAAGAGGGTCCGCGGGGCGGCGCCGAGGGCGCGCAGGATCGCGAGCTCCTTTCTGCGGGCGGCGACGTTCAGGGCGACCAGGCTGTAGACGAGGAACATGCCGACGAAGAGCGAGGCGAAGCTCAGCACCGAGAGGTTGAGCTGGTAGGCGCGGATCATCGTCACCCCGCTTTCGCGCGCCGCGGACGGGGGGTGAAGCGCGAGGTCCTGCGGGAGGCTCCGCGCGAGTTCCTCGATCTCGGCCGCGGAGACCCCGCGGCGGAACTTCAGGTCGATGCGGTCGATCTTGCCGTAAAGGCCGGTCAGCTCCTGGAAGGTGGCGATGTCGACGATCCCCACGCGGCCCCCCTCGACGAGGGCGAGCCCGGAGGGCTCGAGCAGCCCGGCGACGCGGAAATCGGCCGTCCGCCGCGTGTGCTCGAGCGCAAGCCTCGCCCCCGGCGCCAGCCCCAGTTCGCGGGCGAGGGGAAGGCTGAGCAGCACGGTGTACGGCTCGCGCAGGAGATCGAGCCAGCCTTCGACCGCCTCCGCCTCTCGGCCGCGCAGCCGCCACTCGCGAAACGTGCGGTCGAGCAGGGGGTCGATCCCGATCAACAGGAAGGGGGGCGCCGCCGCATCGGCCTTGCGCGCGTAGGTGGTCGAAAGCACCGTGTAGTCGCGCACCGCGGGGTGGGTGTAGAAGCGGGCAAGCGTCTCCTCGGGAAGAACCCCGCCGGGCTGCACGAGCACGCGGTCGGCGTTTCCGGCGAAGAAATCCATGCTGCGGGTGAAGGAGGCGATCGAGGCGTGCACGGCGAGCCGCACACTCGTGAAGACCGCCGCCCCCAGGGCGATGCCGCAGACGACCGCGATCGTGCGGCCGCGGTGGCGCGCCGCATGACGCAGGCTGAAGGCGATGAAGAGCCTCAGGAAGGAGATCATGCGCCGCATGGGGGGGCGATGAGCCGGCCGTCGCGGATGCGCAGCGTGCGGGAGGCGACCCCGTCGGCGAGATCGCTGTGCGTGGCGAGCAGGACGGTCACCCCGTCCTCGCGGTTCAGCCGCGCGAGGAGCTCGATCACGGCCTCCCCGTTTTTGCTGTCCAGGTTCCCGGTCGGCTCGTCGGCGAGCACCAGGGCCGGGCCGTTGATGACCGCGCGGGCGATGGCCACGCGCTGCATCTCGCCCCCGGAGAGGCGGTCGGCGGGGTGGCGTGCGCGGCCGGCGAGGCCCAGGCGCTCGAGGAGCTCCTCGGCCTTGCGCCGGGCGGCCCCCTCGTCGCGGCCGGCGAGGAGCGCGGGCAGGCAGACGTTCTCGAGCACGTTCAGGGTCGGGAGCAAGTTGAAGGACTGAAAGACCATGCCGACGACCTCGCGGCGGAAACGCGTGAGGTCGGCCGGCCTGCGGCCGGTGAGCCGCTCGCCGGCGACCGTGAGCTCGCCCGAACTGGCGGTGTCGAGCCCGGCGAGAAGCGAAAGGAGCGTGCTCTTCCCCGAGCCGCTGGGTCCCTTGAGGACGACGAAGGCGCCGGGGTCGATGTCGAGGTCGACGCCGTCGAGGCCGGTCACGGTCCCCGCCCCCAGGCGGAAGAGGCGGGTCAGGTTCCGGGCGCAGACGATCGCCCCGGGGCAAGGCTCGGCGAAGCTCACTGGCGAATTCCTTCCTCGCGGGCGGCGGCCCCGGGGGCCTTTTTCCTTCCCCAGACGGCGTAGAGCGGATCGGCGTGCGGGATCGTCCCCGCGTAGCGATCCTCCGCGGGCCGGGGCCGGCCGCGCAGGGAAAAGGTCTCAAGCCCTTCATACTCCCCCGAATCGCGGAAAACTTCAAGGACAAGCCCCATCCGCTCAAACTCGTGGAGCTCGCTCCAGAGGCGCACGGCCTTGGGCGGAAACCAGCGGTTGGAAAAGACCTGGACGAAGAGCCCGCCCGGACGCAGCACGCGGGCGACCTCGGCGAAGACCTCGCGCGGCCGCACGAGGTACTCGAACGAGGCGGTCGAGATGACGGCGTCGAAAGCGGCCGCCTCGAAGGGCAGGCGCGGGTCGGCGTTCAGGTCGTGGAGGACCCGTCGATCGGCGCGCGGGTTGGCCGCGAGCTCCTGGGCGTTCAAGCCGAGCACGGTCAGCCCGGCCAGGGGGAACCCTTCCGGGAGATGCGAGCTCCAGCTGCCCATGAGATCGAGCACCCGTCCGCCCGGCGCAAGCAGCCGGCCGTAGAGCCGCGAGACCTCCGCGAGGGCGAAGGCGTCGAGGTGGTCGACCAGGCGCGGCCGGCGGTAGAAGAGCGCGTCGTCGTTCTCGTCCGGCCGCGAAAAGGCCTCGGCGGTGAAGAAATCGGTCGGCGCCCCGCCGGCCCGCGCCTGCATGCCCGGCCCCTCGAGCAGCCTCTCGGTCCAGTCGACGGCGCTCCCGCCGCGCTCGCCTGCCTTCTCGGCGAGGGTCTCGACGACCGCCTCGAGCTCGAGGGCGATCCCGGCGAGCGGGGGGTTCAGGTCGGCGACGAGCCCCTCGTCGCCCGCCTCGAGGCAGCGGAAGGGAATCAGGTTCTGCGGAAAGACCCCGGGCAGGCCGCGGAGAAACCCGCGGGGGTAGAAACGGCCGCGGCGGGGGACGATCGCCTGGCCGTCGGCGAGGGTGCCGCGGAAGTCCCCGACCGGGACGCGGAGGATCTGCGACGCCGCCCGCGGGGGGAGAAGCGCTCCGGGTGCGAAGGAAAGGCGCACCCCCCTCGTCCCGGGCCCCGCCGCGAGCCCCTCGCGGACGCCCGGCGGCAGAAGATCGCGCCAGAAGTTGACGCGGGCGGCGAAGAGGCACTCGGTGTGCAGCACACCGTCCTTTCGCCAGCGCAGGGTGAAGGCGAGATCGGCGGTGCAGCGATCCAGAACGTCCATGAGGGGGCCCCTTCCGCTAGCGCAGAGGCTTTTCTTTTCGACGCCGGGAGGATAAGAACGAACCACGGCTCCGCCAAGCGGGAGGGAAAGCGCCATGAAGGGGAAACCGTGCGCCCTGTGTTGGGTCGCCCTCGTCGTTTTCGCCGCCTCCGCGAACGCCTGTCGGATGACGAGCCCGCCCCCGGAGGGGGGCCAAGCCCGGCCCACGCTCCGCGGCACCCTCACCTACCCCCAGCGGATCGCGCTGCCGCCGGATGCGGTCGTCACCGTCGCCCTCGTCGAGCAGCGCGGCAAGGCCGCCGCGGCGGTGGTCCTGCGGGAGACGAGCTTTCCCGCCGCGGGCCGCGAGGTGCCGCTCGGCTTCGTTTTGCCCTACGACCCGGCCGGGATCGACCCGGCCCGCCACTACGCCCTGCGCGCGCGGGTCACGGACGCGGCGGGCGTGACCCTCTGGGCGACGCGGCGGCCCGTCCCCGTCCTCACCCACGGGCACGGGGAAACGGCCGACATCCGGCTTGCACCGGCGCTCGCTTCCCACCGGCTCGCCCCGCCGGTCACCCTCTTCTTCGACTGCCCGGAGCGCCCCTTCAGCCTGCGGCACGAGGGGGAGGGGGTGCGGCTGCGGTTCGAGGACGGGGAGCTCTTCCTTCTCCCGGCCCCGGCCGCCTCAGGGGCGAAATACACCGACGGCGAAAACGTGTTTTGGCAAAAAGGCGACGAGGCGCAGGTTGAATTTTCCGGAAGCCCCCCCATGACCTGCCGGCACAACCCCCGGCGCGCCGTCTGGGAGGATGCGCGGCTGAACGGGGTCGACTTCCGCGCCGTCGGCAACGAGCCCGGCTGGTACCTCGAGATCCGCGAGGGAACCCCCTTCGCGGCGATCGACCTGGTCGCCGACTACGGCAATCTCTACTACAGCTTCCCCAACGGCCGCCTTGAGCCCGGCCCCAGGGAAGGGTCGCTCCGCTACGCGGCCGCCTTGGGAGCGCACCGGATTGTGGTGACCCTCGAGCCGGCCGAGTGCCGCGACGCCATGAGCGGGGAGCGCTTCGAAACCGCGGTCGAGGTGCGGATCGACCACGACACCTACCGCGGCTGCGGCCGCCGGCTCTCCAACGGGCGGTAACACGCCATCCCCCCATGGATGTGATTTTCTTTACCCAGAAACAGGGGCGCACTTTCCCATTTTTTCCCGTCCCCTTCCGGGCATTCAAACGAAACCATTTTAATTTATTTGATTTTATATAAATTGTAATTCTTGCACGCTCCTTGCATTCAAGAAGGCAGAGGCTTTGCAGCCTGCAGTGGGCAAAACGTGGCAACGAAAGGAGGAACGGCAGGGAATGAAAAAAGCAACGGTTTTACTGGTAGGGGCGATGTTCCTAATGGGTCTTGCCGCCGAGGCGGACGCCTTCTGGTTCTTCGGCGGAGGCGGAGGCGGCAAAAAGAAATCCCGCGGCCAGGCGGTGACCAGCGAGCAGGTCTTTCAGCAGGACCTGCAGCCTTTGATCGATTCAGCCCAAGGCAAGGACGATCCACAAAACCCTTCGGCCACAAAGCCTTTGGATGAAATCATGGTGGAAGCGCAGGCCTCGGCTCCGCCGGATTCAACCTCTTCCGGGGGTTCGGCGGGAGAGACCCTTGTCGCGGGGGTGATTTCCGATGGAGAAACCGGCCCCGCCGGTGATGGAGGTGAGCAGCCCGGACCGACCGCCCGCGTCCCCGAGCCGGGGACGATGATCCTGCTCGGTGCCGGGCTGCTTGGCCTGGCCGCCTTCAGCCGGAGGGTGATCCGCTAACGGGGATCTATTGCTGCGGATCTCGGGGCCTGCCGCAAGGCAGGCCCCTTTCTTTTGGACCCGGGGCGGAAAAAAAAGCAGGCGAGCTCTTCCCAATGCTCCTCGGCCACCCCCGCTAGGGCCTGCCAGTCGAGGAAGCCGCCGTCGGCGGCGAGCAAACCGCGGCGCGCGGCGAGAAACGCGGCAAGCCTGCGGCACTCCGAACCCAAGTGCTCGGCCGCCGCGGAACCGACCCGCAGCCGGGAGAGCGCGGCGGCAAGATCCGCGGCCTGCGCCCGGAGCACCCAGTCGGCGACGTAGGGGTCCGGCCCCTTCCCCCCCGGCCGCTCGCGCAGCGCCGGGTTCACCGCCGTGACCACCCCGTCGACCGGCGAGGGAAGCGATAGCCTCCTTGCCCCGCGGCGCAGGACGAAGGCGGGACGACCGCGGGCGAGCCTTGTCCCCGCAAGCGGCGCCTCGACCCGCTCCGGGCAAAGAAGCCTCCAGCCGAAATCGTCCAGCCCGAGGCGTACCTCGCCCCCCTCCCCGGGCTCGAGCCAGACGTGGGCGGGGTGGAGATAGAACCCCTGGGGGATCTGCAGACCCTCGACCGCAAGCGGGGCAACCACCTGGGGGACCAAAACGACGCGGAACTCCTCGGCGAAATACTGATCGAACTCGCAGCGGCGGCAGCGGTAATCGCCGGTGCAGGCCCGGAAGGGGATGCGGCCCGCGAGGTGGTGGACACAGGGCCGCAGCCGGAAGGGAAGGCGCCGCAGGCGGTCCTGCCAAGGCTCGATCGTTCCCCGCTTGCCGGCGGGCCTTACGCCCCGGCAGGCGAGCCGGCGGTTTTCCTCGGCCACGCGGCCGAGCGCGCGGTCGAAGGCGCACCCGCCGCAGCGGTAGCCGCGGGTGCAGGACTTGCGGCGCACCACCCCCGCCTGCATCCACAGGCAGGGCGTGAAGGCGTCCCCGGCGGCGCGCGCGGTCTTCATCCCCGATCTCCCCTCAGCTGCGCAGGAATTCACCCGCCAGGCGCTCCCAGCCGAGGGCCGGCAGCGCACCGTAGATGTCCTCGCCGAGGAGCCCGCCGTCCGCGGCGAGCGGCCCCGCCGTCTCCTCGATCAGCCGCTCGAGCCGGGCGACGTCGGCGGTGAGCCAGTCGATGACCCCTTGGGCGATGAGAAGCGGCTCGAGGGCCTTTTTCGGCTCCGGCGGCCGCACCACGAGAAGCCAGCCCTCGCCGTAGGGGTCGCGGCGCGCGGCGGCGGGTTCCGCGCGCACCTGCGCGTTGGTCTCCACGACCACGCCGGAGAGCGGGGCGAGCACGGCCGCACGCCTGCCGCCGCGCGTGATCGCGAGCGCCGGCCGATCCGCATCGAGACGTTGCCCGCACAGCGGGAGCTCATAGCCGTCGGCGGCGCCGAAGAGCCTCAGGGCGAAATCGTCCAGCCCGATCCGCACCGCGCCGCCCGCCTCCACCCGCGCCCAGGTGTGCCCGGCGTGAAAGCGGTGATCGAGGGGGACGGCGAAGCCGCGGACCCGGGTGAGCTCCGACGGCCGGGCGGGGTGCCGCGCGCAGAGGACCTCCTCGTAGAGCTGGTCGAAATCGCAGGTCCCGCAGGCGTAATCGTAGGCGCACCGGCGTCCGGCGATCCGGCCGGTCAAGGTGTGCCGGCACAGCCTGCCCTCGGGCGGGAGCCGGCGCATGAGGTCGCGCCAGCCGGGCTGTCGGCCCGACTTCGCCCGCTCCTCCATCGCCTGGTCGTAGGTGCAGGTCGGGCAGTCGTAGAAATTGGTGCAGGGCTTGAACTTCACCGCACCCGCCGCCATCCAGAGGCAGGGCGCATCCGTGCGCGCCTTGGCATCCGGCCGCACGCGGTAGGCCCGGCCCCCGAGGACGGTGTCGATCCCCCGGGGCTTCCCCGGATCTTCCGCCGCCCGGCCGTAGGTCGAGCCATAGCCTACGCTCTCCCGCTTCGCCCCCTCGCGCCGCGATTTGCTTTCCTCGCTCATGGCTGCCCTCCTTTCGCCGTTCTGCCCGGCAGGAGAGCAAGCCGTGTGCCGCAAGCGCCGCGCAAGCCCTATCCCTCAGGTCAAGGAATTGAAATTGCATGATAAAAAAATTGCGCCACGGGATGCGGGCGTTCGGCCGCGCCGCAGGCGGGGTGTTGGATTCGGCCACGCCCCAGGGGGGGCCGCTTCCCGCAGGCGGAAGCGATTGCCCTGTGGATCCGGTTGGTTCCATGGCCGTGGAATTCCGCGCCAGGGACCGTGGCGAAGCACCACAGCAGCCGCACGGGGTGCAAGGGCCCGGGTTGCCGCGCCTTGATCGCCCTATCGATTCCTGCTAACAGCCTTGGCAATCGCGTCTCTTGCCCGTTCAACCCCGCAAGGAGGGTCCCCATGAATTTCGGAAGCCTCGAAGAAATCCTCGATTACGCCATCGCCAAGGAAAAGGAGGCGGTCCAGTTTTACGCGCGGCTCGCCAAAGAGGAGAGCTTCTCCGGCGCCCGGGAGATGTTCACGGAGTTCGCCCGCGAGGAGGGCCGGCACGAACGGCTGCTCCTTGAGTTTAAAACGCGCGGCACCGCCCAGGCTGTGGCCGACTACCCGCTCAAGTGGATCAAGGACATCAAGCGCAGCGACTTCGCCGTCGAGGTCGAATACCGGCCGGGGATGGCCTACAACGAGATCCTGATGCTGGCGATGAAGCGCGAGGAAAAAGCCCTTCGGCTCTACAACGAGTTTCTGCGGCAGGCGCAAGGGCCCGAGGCGAAGAAGCTCTTCCAGGTGCTCTGCCAGGAGGAGGCCAAGCACAAGCTTGCGCTCGAGACCCTCTACGACGACTACATGGCAAGGATGGGCGACTGAGCGGCGATCTCGGCGTGGCGGAAGCAGCTCGTCAGGTGATCGTTCACCAGGCCCGTCGCCTGCATGAAGGCATAGGCGATCACCGGCCCGAAGAAGCGGAAGCCGCGCCGGGTGAGCTCGCGGCTCAAGGCCCGCGAGGCCGCGGTCTCCGCGGGAACGTCGGCCGCGCGTTGCCAGCGGTTCGTGCGCGGGGCGCCGCCGGCGAAGCCCCAGAGAAAGGCGCCGAAGGAGCCGAACTCCTCGCGCAGCGCGAGGACCCCCCGCGCGTTGCCGATCGCGGCCTCGATCTTGGCGCGGTTGCGGACGATGCCCGGGTCGGCGAGGAGCCGCCCCACGTCGGCCGCGGTGAAGCGCGCCACCCGCTCGGCCGAGAACCCGGCGAAAGCGCGGCGGTAGGCCTCGCGCTTGCGCAGGATCGTGATCCAGCTCAGCCCGGCTTGGGCGCCCTCGAGCACGAGAAATTCGAAGAGGCGGCGCTCGTCGCCCTCCGGAACCCCCCACTCGCGGTCGTGGTAGGCGATCAGCAGCGGGTCGCCGCCGGCCCAGGGGCAGCGGGGCGGTTCAGCCGCGCAGGTAGAAGCCCAGGGCCTTGTCGAGGACCTCGGTGGGCGCGAATTCGGCTCCGACATAGGGCGGGTTCACGTTGCGCACGATCAGCCTTTTCTCGAGCAGGCTGCGGGCGGCGTCGTCGAGGTGGAAGACGACCTTGAGCAGGTCCCCCGGGGCGAAGCGCTCGCGGCCGTCGACGAAGAGCTTCATCCCGCGCGTCGAGAGGTCCCGGACGCGCATCGTCCCCTTGCCTTGCGGCCGGCCGTCCACATAATGTAGGAACTGGCCCGGAAGGTCGACCTCCTTGCGGTAGACGCGGCGCTTTTCGAGACGCACGATCGCCTCGGCGCCGCAGCCGCAGCGCAGGCGGAACCGCCGCGGCGGAGGCTCGCCGAAGGCGGCGGGGTCGAAGGTGCGCGCCCGGCCGCAGCGGGGGCAGCGGAAGCATGCCTCCCGCCCCTCGAGGGGGACGAGGATCTCGCTCATGGCGGGTCCTTTCGGCGGCGGCCCGGGAGAAAGGCCGCAACCTTCCGTCTTTTTTCCTATTTTACCTGAAACGGGGCCGGAAGGGAAGCCGTCCCTTCGGCCGGGGCGCAGGCGATGGGGGTCGAGCAACCCGATCTCGCCGTCGAGGGGGAAACGAAAGAGGAGGTCGAGGTCACCGAGCCCCCCCTCTACCGCGTCTTCCTCCACAACGACGACTTCACGCCGCGCGCCTTCGTGGTCGCCGTGCTGGTCGCCGTGTTCCACAAGCCCGAGGCGGAGGCCGCGGCGCTCATGTGGCAGGCGCACCACCACGGCATCGCCCTCTGCGGCATCTACCCCCTTGAGCTCGCCGAAACGCGCATCGCGCGCGCGCACGAGGCGGCGCGTGAAAGCGGCTTTCCGCTGCGCTTCACCCTGGAGGAGGACCGGCCCTGAGCCGGCAGCCCCCCGCCGATGGACCCCCTCGACCCCCGCGATATCCTGACCCGCGTCAGCCGCTACAACCTCATCCGCGGCGGGCGGCTCGTGTACATCGACGTCCACGAGGCCCTCCACGGCCGGCTGGCCGGCCGTTTCGTCGCCGTGCCCAACCTCGTCAACCTGATCGCCCGGCAGGAGTTCCAGGGGGTGGGGGAAACCGAGGCGGAAGCGCTGGCGGATTGCCTGGGGAAGATCGCGGGAAAGGCGATCGAGGATCTCTTCCCGCGCCGCAACGCACCCGCGGCGGGAGGGGAGACACCGGCCTGCTGAGAAGCCGACGGCGCGGCCTCAGGAGATCGCGTCGAAGCGGCACTTCTCGAAGCAGGTCATGCAGCGGATGCATTTCTCCTTGTCGATGCGGGCCGGCTCCTTTTTCTTCCAGGCGATCGCCCCCGCCGGGCAGGCCCGGAAGCAGGCCCCGCACTGGGTGCAGACCTCGGGGTCGATCTCGAACTTGAGCAGGGCGACGCACCGCTTGGCGGGGCAGCGCTTCTCGAAGATGTGCGCCTCGTACTCCTCGCGGAAGTAGCGCAGCGTCGAGAGCACGGGGTTGGGTCCCGTCTGCCCCAGGCCGCAAAGGGAGGATTCCTTGATGATCCGGGAGAGCTCCTCGAGCGTTTCGAGGTCGCCGGGCTCGCCGCGGCCCTCGCAGAGCTTCTCGAGGATCTCGAGCAGCCGGCGGGTCCCCTCGCGGCAGGGGGTGCACTTGCCGCAGGACTCGTCCTGCACGAAGTCCATGAAGAAGCGCGCCATGTCCACCATGCAGGTCTCGTGATCCATCACGATCACGCCGCCCGAGCCCATGATGGCGCCCACCTTGGCGATCTCCTCGTAGTCGACGGGGATGTCCAGGTACTGCTCGGGCACGCAGCCCCCGGAGGGCCCCCCCAGCTGCACCGCCTTGAATTTTTTCTTCCGCGGGATGCCGCCCCCGATCTCGAAGATCAGCCGCCGCAGGCTCGTCCCCATGGGGACCTCGACCAGGCCGATGTTGTTCACGTCCCCCGAGAGGGCGAAGACCTTGGTGCCCTTGCTGCCCTCGGTGCCGACGGAGGCGAACCAGCGGCCGCCGTGGGTGATGATCAGCGGGATGTTGGCCAGGGTCTCGACGTTGTTGAGGACGGTGGGCTTTTCCCAGAGGCCCTTCACGGCGGGAAAGGGCGGCCGCGGCCGCGGCATGCCGCGCTTGCCCTCGATCGAGCGCATGAGCGCCGTCTCCTCGCCGCAGACGAAGGCGCCGGCCCCCTGGTAGATCTCGATGTCGAAATCGAATCCGGTCCCGAGGATGTCCTTGCCCAGCAGGCCGTACTCCCGCGCCTGGCGGATCGCGATCTCCAGGCGCCGGATGGCGAGGGGGTATTCGGTGCGCACGTAGATGTAGCCCCGGTGGGCGTCGATCGCGCGCGCGGCGATGATCATGCCCTCGAGCACGGCGTGCGGGTCGGCCTCGAGGACGCTGCGGTCCATGAAGGCCCCGGGGTCGCCCTCGTCGGCGTTGCACAGGACGTACTTGACCCCTCCCGGGCTCTTGCGGGCGAACTCCCACTTGATCCCCGTGGGGAAACCCGCCCCGCCCCGGCCGCGCAGGCCCGAGATCTTCACCTCCTCGATGATCTGCTCGGGGGTCATCTCGCGCAGCGCCTTGGCCGCACCGAAGTACCCGTCGCGCGCGATGTACTCGTCGATCTTCTCCGGGTCGATGACCCCCTTGTTGCGCATCACCCAGAACATCTGGTGCGCGAAGAAGGGGATCTCCTCCATCTTGGGGATGGTTTCCTTGGAGGCGGGCTCGACGTAGAAGAGCTTCTTGACCGGACGCCCCTTGAGGAAATGCTCCTCGACGAGGTGGGGGACGATCTCGGGGGTGAGCTTCTGGTAGAAAATGCCCTCGGGCTGGACGAGCATCACGGGGCCGACGGCGCAGAAGCCGTTGCAGCCGGTCTCGACGATCTCGATCTCGCGGGCGAGCCCGCGCCGCTCGAGCTCCTGCTGGAGGGTTTCCCGGAACGCCTCGCTGCGGTTGGCGCGGCAGCCCGTGCCGCCGCAGAGCATGAGCTGGGTTCTGACCTGGTTCATCTTCTCTCCGTGGTCTCGCGCCGCCCGGCGGGGGCCGCCTACCAGGACCCGTCGAGGCCCCGCAGGCCGTTCATGTACAGCCGGCCGCTGGCGACGAAGAGCGAGTACTTCGTGAGCAGGACCGGGAGCTTGTAGGATCGCGCCAGCTCGATCACCGGCTGGTCGGGCCGCTTGCCGCGCACGAAAACGACACAGGCGACGCCGGCCACGCGCGCGGTCCGCAGCACCTGCTCGGTCGTCAGCCCCGTGAGCAGCACCGCGCCCTTGGCCACCGCCGAGAGGACGTCGGCCATGAGGTCGGCGCCCCCGCCGCCGGTGACGACGGTGTCGAGCTGGTCTTCGCCCGCCAGCACCTCCGCCTTGAGGATGTCCCGGATTTCCGAGATTTTCATCGCGCCTCGCCCGCCCGGATCAGCTGTAGGGCTCGAGCACCTCGATCACCCGGTCGGCCTTCATGTCCCCGTAGGTGTCGCTGTTCACCACCATGACGGGGGCGAGCCCGCAGGCCCCTAAACAGCGCACGGCCTCGAGGGAAAAGCGCCGGTCCGCCGAGGTGCCCCCCGGCGCGACCCGGAAATGGGCCTCGATGCGGGTGATCACTTCCTTGATGCCCTTCACGTAGCAGGCGGTCCCCATGCAGACCTTGATCAGGTTGCGCCCCTTGGGCTTGAGGGAAAAAAGCGAGTAAAACGAGGCCACGCCGAACACGTCGCTGCGCGGCAGGTTCAGGCCGGCGGCGATGGCGTCGATCAGCTCCACGGGCAGGTAGCCGACGATCTGCTGGCACTCGCGCAGAACGGCGATCACCGAGCCGGGGACGCCCCGGTGGCGCTCGATGACGGCATCGATCTGCTCCCACATTGCGGCGGTGATGTCGGGGTGCTCGGGGTGCGGCAGGCCGGCCATGCGCGGAGGTCTCCTTTCGGGAATTCCGCAGCGCGGAAGGGTTTCCTATTTCACAGACCCCGCGGATTGTCAAACGGAAAGGGCCGTCCGCGGAGGTCCGTCTTGACGGCCGGCCGGGGGAGGGCCTACGATGGTGCTCCATCCGCCGGCCGCAGACGAAAGGAGTGACCGCAGCGATGCCGACCCGGGCGCAGGCGATCGAAGCGGCGGAAGCCGTGCGGCGCCGGTTTTCGATCCGGCCCGACACCGCGATCGTCACCGGAACCGGCCTCGGCGGGATCGCCGCGGCGCTCGAAGGGGCCGAGGCCGCGGATTTCCGCGAGATCCCCCACCTCCCGCCCGCCACGGTCGAGGGGCATGCCGGACGCCTCGCCGCGGGGAGGCTCGCCGGGCTCGCGGTCTTCGTGCTCCAGGGCCGCCTGCACCTCTACGAGGGCTACAGCGCCCGGCAGGTCGCCTTTCCCGTGCGCCTGCTGCAGGAGCTCGGCGTGCGGCGGCTCGTCCTCACCAACGCCGCAGGGGGGCTGAACCCGGCGCTCTCCCCGGGCGATCTTCTGGGGATCGCCGACCACATCAACCTGACGGGCGAAAACCCCCTCGTCGGGCCAAACGAGGAGGCCTGGGGCCCCCGGTTCCCGGACATGGCCTTCGCCTGGGACCCCGAGCTCGGCCGCCTTGCCCGGGAGTGCGGCCGGCGGGCGGGGATCGAGCTGCGGCCGGGCGTCTACGCCGGGCTGCGCGGGCCCGCGCTCGAGACGCCGGCCGAGGTGCGCTGGCTGCGGGCGATCGGCGCGGACGCCGTCGGCTTTTCCACCGTCCAGGAGGCGATCGCCGCCGTGCACGGCGGGATGCGGCTCTGCGGCGTCTCGGTCATCACCAACGTGCACGACCCCGACCGGCCGCGGCGCTCCACGATGGCCGAGATCCTCGCGGCGGCGAGGGAGGCCGAGCCGCGCCTCCTGCGGCTGCTTGCGGCGCTCGCCCGGCGGCTGAGGGACGATGGCCCGGCCGATTGACCTTCTTGTGGGCGGGGGGACCCTCCTCACCCTGGACGACCGCGGCCGCCGCTTCGCCGACGGCGCGGTCGCCGTCCACGGCGGCCGGATCCTCGAGGTGGGCGAAACCCGGGAGCTCGCGCCGCGCTACCTCCCGGCCCGCCGCATCGACGCCCGGGGGGGCCTCATCCTGCCCGGCCTGGTGAACGCCCACACCCACGCCGCGATGACCCTCTTCCGGGGGCTCGCCGACGATCTGCCCCTCGAGCGCTGGCTCAACGACCACATCTTCCCCGCCGAGGCCGCCCTCACCGAGGAGCAGGTCTACCGCGGGGCGCTGCTGGCCTGCGCGGAGATGATCCTCTCGGGGACGACGACCTTCTGCGACATGTACCTCTTCGAGGCCGCGGTCGCCCGCGCCGCCCACGAGGCGGGCCTCAGGGCCGTCGTGGGCGAGGTGCTCTTCGATTTCCCCTCGCCGCACTACGGCGGGATCGAGAACGGCTTCGCCGTGACCGAGCGGCTGATCGATGAATGGCGCGGCCACCCGCGGGTCACGGTCGCCGTCGAGCCGCACTCCCCCTACCTCTGCGCCCCGGGGCTCCTGGTGCGCGCCGCCCGCCTCGCCGCCCGGCACGGGGTTCCGCTCGTCACCCATCTCGCCGAGACCCGCGGCGAGATCGGGACGATCCGGGAGCGCTACGGCGCCTCCCCGGTCGAGCATCTCGAGCGCCTGGGCGTCCTGGGGCCGGGCCTGCTCGCCTGCCATTGCGTCTGGGTGGACGAGGCCGACATCGAGCGCCTGGCGCGCGCCGGGGTCAAGATCGCCCACAACGCCGAGAGCAACCTCAAGCTCGCCTCGGGGGTCGCCCCCGTGCCGCGGATGCTCGCCGCGGGGCTCTGCGTCGGGATCGGGACCGACGGCGCGGCGAGCAACAACGACCTCGACCTCCTGCGCGAGATGGACACCGTGGCCAAGATCCACAAGGGGACGGCGCTGGACCCCGCGGTGATGGACGCCGAGACGGTCCTGGGCATGGCCACCCGCGAGGGCGCCCGCGCCCTCGGGCTGGGGGAGCTGACCGGCACCCTCGAGCCCGGCAAGCGGGCCGACCTGATCGTCGTCGACACCCGCCGCCCCCACCTCGTGCCCCTCTACCAACCCGCCTCGCAGCTCGTCTACGCCGCGCGCGGAAGCGACGTCGCCTGCACGGTCGTGGAGGGCCGCGTGCTCATGGAAGGCGGCCGCATCGAGACCTTCGACGTGGAGGAGGCCATGGCCGCGGTTGAGCGCCTGGCCGTGGGGATCCGCGGCGCGCGGCGGGGGCGGGCCGGGGGGGCGCCGTGACAACCTGCGATCTCCTCATCGAAGGCGCCTGGGTGCTGACCTGCAACCCCGCGATGGAGGTCATCCCGGGGGGCTGGGTCGCCGTTCAGGCCGGCCGGGTCCTGGCCCTCGGCCGGCCGGGCAAGGAGCGGCCCCGGGAGGCGGCCGAACGGATCGACGCCGCGGGGGCGATTCTCCTCCCGGGGCTGGTGAACGCCCACACCCACCTGCCGATGACGCTCTTCCGGGGTCTCGCCGACGATCTCCCCCTCGAGCGCTGGCTGAACGACTTCATCTTCCCCGCCGAGCGCCTGATCCTCGACCCCGAAACCGTGCACGCCGCGGCGCTGCTGGCCCTGGCCGAGCTCGCCCTCTCCGGCACGACCACCTGCTGCGACGGCTACTTTTACGCCGACGCCGTGGCCGAGGCCGTGCTCGCCTCGGGCCTGAGGGCGGTCGTCGGCCAGGGGGTGATCGATTTCCCGGCGCCGGGGGTCCCCGACCCCTCGCAAAACCTCGCCGCGGCCGAAGCCTTCTGCGACCGCTGGGAGGGGCGCTCGCCGCGGGTCCGGCCCTCGGTCTTCTGCCACGCCCCCTACACCTGCTCGGAAAAGACGCTCGCCGGCGCCAAGCGCCTGTGCGCGGCGCGTGGCCTTCTCTTTCAGACCCACGCCGCGGAGACCCACCGCGAGCGGGAGGAATGCCTGGCGCGCCACGGCCTCACGCCGATCGGCCTTCTCGAGCGCGCCGGCGTCCTGGACGAAAGAAGCCTCCTGCACCACGCCGTCTGGGCGGACGGAAGCGACCTCGAGATCCTCGCCCGCCGGGGAAGCGCGGTCAGCCACAACCCCGAAAGCAACCTCAAGCTCGCCGCGGGGATCGCCCCCCTGCCGGAGATGCTCTCCCGGCGGATCCCCGTGGGCCTCGGCACCGACGGCAGCGCCAGCAACAACGACCTCGATCTCTTCGGCGCGATGGACCTCGCAGCGAAGGTCCACAAGGCGGCGCGGCTCGACCCCACGGCCGTCTCCGCCGCGGAGATCCTGCGGCTGGCGACCCGCCAGGGGGCGCGGGCGATCGGCATGGGGGCCGAGATCGGCGCGATCGAACCCGGAAAACAGGCCGATCTCGTCCTCCTCGAGACACGCGCCCCCCACCTCACCCCCCTCCACGACCCGGTCTCGGCCGTGGTCTACGCGGCGCGCGGGGCGGACGTCCGCACGGTGATCGTGGGCGGACGCCGCGTCGTGGAGAACGGGCGCGTCCTCTCTTTCGACCCTGCGCCGGCCGCGGCCCGGGTCGAGGAGGCCGCCGCGCGGCTGAGGCGGCTCCTTGCCCCGCCCGCCCCCGGGCCGGCTTGACAGGCCCGCGGCCGGGCTTCTATAAGCATCCCATTGGTCGTCGCTCCTCCCGCCGCGGGTCTTCCGGGGGAAAGACATCCCGGGCCGTGGCCTGCCTTGCCTTCCCCGCCGGGAGAAGGGGCATGAAGCTCTCCGAGATCGTGCGCGAGCTCGAGGCCGTGGCGCTCACGAAAGAGGACTGCCTCGAGCGGGAGATCACCCGCTGCGCGGGAAGCGACCTCATGAGCGACGTGCTGGCGCGGCCGACCGAGGGCATCCTGCTCTTGACCGGGCTCACCTCCATCCAGACCGTCCGCACGGCGAAGATCGCCGGGGTCGCCGCCGTCGTCTTCGTGCGCGGCAAGACCCCGCCGCCCGAGACGGTCGCGCTGGCGAAGGCCGAGCGGCTTCCGGTCTTCGCCAGCCCCTTGTCGCTCTTCGTCTGCTGCGGCCGGCTCCACGCCCGCGGCATGACCGGGCTGGACGGCAGGCGGTAGGGGCGCAGCCCTTCCCGCCCGGCGAACCATGGCCTCGGTCTCGAAACGGTACCCCGTCCGCGCCCGGGATTTCCTGCACGCGGGCGAGGCCTCCATCCAGATCCAGGCCTTCCTCAAGGCGATGGGACTCGATGCCGGCCTCATCCGCCGCATCGCGATCTGCAGCTACGAGGCCGAGATGAACGCGGTGATCCACGGCGGCGACGGGGAACTCGAGATGACGCTCGCCGACGAGTGGGTCACGCTCGAGGTCCGCGACGCGGGCCCGGGCATCGCGGACATCGAGCTGGCGATGCAGCCGGGCTATTCCACGGCGGACGAGACCGCGCGCGAGATGGGCTTCGGGGCCGGGATGGGGCTTCCGAACATGAAGGCCAACGCCGACGAGCTCCGCCTCGAGTCCGCGCCCGGCCGCGGCACGCGGGCGCTCATGGTCTTCCGCCGCGAAGCCGCCGGGGGAGGCGCCCCGTGAGCCCGAACACCCGCGAGACCTCCTACGTGCGCTTCCACGCCGAGCGCTGCCAGGGCTGCGCCGCCTGCCTCAAGGTCTGCCCCACCAAGGCGATCCGCATCCGCGGCCGCAAATCCCTCTGCCTGGTCGACCGCTGCATCGGCTGCGGGGCCTGCATCGGCGCCTGCGCGGCGGGGGCGATCACGCCGGCCGTGCACCCCGTTTCGGGCGTGGGCGAGGGCCACACGGCGATCGCGCTGGTCTCGCCCGTCCTCTACGCCCAGTTTCCCAACGTCATGCCGCGCGACGTGCTGAAAGGGCTCAGGCGGCTCGGCTTCCACCACACGGTCGACAGCTCCATCTTTCTCGAGATGTTCCAGTTCGCGGCCGCCGAGTTCATCCGGCGCAACCGCACCGCGGCCGAGGCCCCCTGGCCGCTCATTTCCCCGGTCTGCCCGGCCGTGGTGCGGCTGATCGCCTTCAAGTTCCCGCAGCTGCTCGCCCACGTCCTGCCCGTGCTCCGGCCGGTCGCCCTCATGGCCCGCGAGGTGCGCGAAACGCTTCTGCCCCAGGCCGCCGCCCGCGGCCGGCCGGTCGTCCTCTACTACATCAACCCCTGCCCGACGATGGGGGCCTCCCGCACGCCGCCCGGCCCCTTCCCCGTCCCCCTGACCGAGGTCTCGCTCGGCATCAACGAGCTCTACCCCGCGCTGCGCCAGGCCGTGGAGGAGGCCGTCGCCGAGGCCGAGCCCTTCGGCCGCGAGGGCTTCGAGTTCGAAACCTGCACCACCGGCAACGCCTCGCTGGTCGCCATGTCGGGCGGCGAGATCGCCTCCATGCGCATCGAGGCTTCCCTGGCCGTCTCCGGGATGCAGGAGACGATCGCCTATCTGAGCAAGATCGAGATGGGCCTTTTCCGCGACGTCGAATACTTCGAGCTGCGCACCTGCCGCGAGGGCTGCCTGGGCGGGGCGCTGAACGCCGTCGACAAGTACCTCGCCAAGAGCAACATCCACCGCATGATCCACATCTACGGGCTGGGCCGCCGGATCCCGCGGCAGAGCATCCTCCGGCTCTACGACCGGGGCCGCTTCCGGCCCGAGCAGAGCCCGACCGCGCTCGCCGAGCGATTCGCCGACCGCAAGCCGCCGCTCCGCCTCGAGCAGGCGGCCGAAATCGAGCGGCTGCTCGGGGAGCTGCCGGGCTACGGCTGCGGCGCCTGCGGCGCCCCGGACTGCCCGACCTTCGCCGAGGATGTCGTGCGCGGCCTGGCGGAGCGTTCGGAGTGCGTGTGGCTTGCGCCCGGCCCGCGCGCGGCGCGCAACCGCCGAGGGGGGAAGCGATGAAGGTCGCCGAGCTCTGCGAAACACTGGGATGGAAGGCGCTCGCCGGCGCAAGGGGCCTCGACCGCGAGGTCCGCGGCGGCTACTGCGGCGATCTCCTGAGCGACGTGATGGCCAAGGCGCCGCCCGGCTGCCTCTGGCTCACCGTTCAGGGCCACCTCAACATCGTCGCCGTGGCGCTGCTGCGCGAGATGGCCGGGATCGTCATCACGAGCGGCAGGGAGCCCGACGCCGACACGGTGCGCCGGGCCGAGGAGGAGGGGATCCCGCTCTTCACCTCGCCCGCGTCGGCCTTCACGCTCGCCGGCCGCCTCTGGGAGCTGGGCGTCGGCCGCACGGGCGCCGCCTGAGCGGGCGGCCGGGCACCCCCCGTGCTGCGGACCTACGAGGCCGATCTCCACATCCACAGCTGCCTCTCCCCCTGCGGGGAGTGGGAGATGAGCCCGCTGCGGATCATCCGCCGCGCCCGCGAGGCCGGGCTCGGCCTGATCGCCGTCTGCGACCACAACTCCTGCGAAAACGCGGCCGCGCTGCAGCGCGCGGGCCGGCGCGAGGGGATCGCGGTCCTGGCCGGGCTTGAGGTCTGCACGCGGGAGGAGGTCCACGTGCTCGCCCTGTTTGCCGATCTCGAACGCGCGCTTGCCTTGCAGGACTGGGTGTACGAAGGGCTTGCGGGCGAAAACCGCCCCGAGCTCTTCGGCTGGCAGGTCGTCGCCGACGAACACGACGAGGTGCAGGGCGAAAACCCGCGGCTCCTGATCGGGGCGACCCGCTGGGGGCTCGCCGAGACCGTCCGCCGCATCCACGGCCTCGAGGGGCTCTGCATCGCCGCGCACGTCGACCGCCAGGCCCACGGCATCCTGAACCAGCTGGGGTTCATCCCGCCCGATCCCCCCTTCGACGGGGTCGAGGTCTCCTGGAGGGTCCCCTTGAGCGAGGCGCGGGCGCGGTTCCCCGAAATCGGGGACCTCCCCTGCCTCACCGCCTCCGACGCCCACCGGCTCGCGGAAATCGGGCGGGCCCGGACGCAGCTGCGGCTCGCCTCCCCCGCGCTCGGGGAGCTGCGCCTTGCCCTGCGGGGCGAGGCGGGACGCGGCATCCTGCCGTCCTGAGGAGCCGGCCCATGCGCGAGCTTTCGCTCCACATCCTCGATCTCGCCGAAAACGCGGTCACCGCCGGGGCGCGCCTCGTCGCCATCACCGTCGAGGAGTCGGCGGCCGCGGACCGGCTGGCGATCCGCGTCGCCGACGACGGCCCGGGTCTCCCCGAGGAGAAGCTCCGGCGCCTCGAGGACCCCTTCGTCACGACACGCACGACCCGCCGCGTGGGGCTCGGCCTCTCGCTCCTCGCCGCCGCGGCGCGCCGGGCGGGCGGCGGCGTCGAGGTGCGGAGCGCCCCGGGTGCGGGCACCGAGGTGAGCGCCGTCTTCCGCCTCGGCCACATCGACCGCGCCCCGATAGGCGACGTCGCGGCGACGATCGCCGCCCTGATCGCGGGCTACCCCGCGGTTGACTTTGTTTACCGCCACAGGATAGAGGAACGGGAAATCGCCCTGGACACGCGCGAGCTGCGCACCGCGGCGGAGGGGGTCGACCCGGCCGACCCGGCCCTCGCCGAGGGGATCGCCCGCTGGCTGCGCGAGGAACTCGGGCGCCTCGCCCGGGGCGGCAAGGAGGGGTGCGATGCCCAAGATGACTGTTGACGACCTCAAGCGGATCAAAGAGCGCACGCTCCAGGCGACCGCCCTGCGCCACGGCGAGGCCCGCGTCAAGATCACCGTGCACATGGGCACCTGCGGCATCGCCGCCGGCGCCCGTGCCGTGATGACCGCCCTCATGGAGGAGATGGCCGAGGCGGGCCGCACCGACATCCGCGTCGTCACCTCCGGGTGCATGGGCATGTGCAGCAGCGAACCCAACGTGACCGTCGAGCTGCTGGGCGAGGAGCCGATCGTCTACCAGCACATGGACGCCAACCGCATGCGCCAGGTCTTCCGGCGCCACGTGCTCCTGGGCGAGGTGCAAAGCGACTTCGCCCTGGCCAAGATGTGACGCGGGCATGAACGCGGGCGCTTCGCGGACCCGTCCGATCCGCTGCGATGCGCAGTCAGGCCGCGTGGTCGTCCTCGACCAGCGCCGTCTGCCGCACGAAACGGTTTTCCGGACGCTCGCCACCGCCGCCGAGGCGGTCGCGGCGATCCGGACCCTGACCGTGCGCGGCGCCCCCCTGATCGGCGTGACCGGCGCCTGGGGCGTCTTCCTCGCCGCGCGGCAGGCGGTCGCGGGCCCCGCAGGCCGAAGGGAGCTCGAAGAGGCGGCCGCGGCGCTCGCCGCCGCCCGGCCGACCGCCGTCAACCTGCGCCGGGCGGTCGGCCGCACGCTGAAGGCGGCCCTCGCCGCGGAAAGCCCCGCCGAGCGAGCCCGGCGCGCGGCGGCCGAGGCGGCGGCGATCGAGGCCGAGGAAATCGAGGCCTGCCGCCGGATCGGCGTGCACGGCCTCCCGCTCCTCGAAGCCCTCGCGGCCGGGCGGCGCGGGGCCCCCGTGAACGTGCTCACCCACTGCAACGCCGGCCGCCTCGCCTGCGTCGAACACGGGACGGCCACCGCCCCTCTCTACGCCGCCCATCAGGCCGGCATCGCCCTGCACGTCTGGGTGGATGAAACGCGCCCCCTCAACCAGGGCGCCCGGCTCACGGCCTGGGAGCTCGCCGAGGCGGGCATCCCCCACACGCTCATCCCCGACAACGCGGCCGGCCACCTGATGCAGCGCGGCCGGGTCGACCTCGTGATCGTGGGCACCGACCGCACCACGGCCGCAGGGGACGTCGCCAACAAGATCGGCACCTACCTCAAGGCCCTCGCCGCCCGGGACAACGGCGTGCCCTTCTACGTCGCGCTCCCGGCGAGCAGCCTCGACGGCTCGCTCGCCGACGGCATCGCCGATATCCCCATCGAGGAGCGCGACCCCGAGGAGGTGCGCTGGGTGGAGGGCTGGGACGGCCGGGGGACGGCGCGCGTGCGGATCTGCCCGGAGAAGACCCCCGCCGCGAACTTCGCCTTCGACGTCACCCCGGCGCGGCTGATCACCGGCCTGATCACCGACCGCGGCCTCTGCCGCCCCGACCCCGAGGCGATCCGCCGGCTCTTCCCGGACGAGGCCGGCGGGGCGGGGGCCCCCGGCGCGCCATGCTGAGCGAGACCGAAAAGAAGGTGATCGCCGCCGTGGGCGGGGACATCCCCGTCACCCCGCGGCCCTTTCTCGAGCTCGCCCGCGAAGCCGGCGTCACCGAGGAGGCCTTCCTCGAGGCGCTTCGCGGGCTCATCGCCCGCGGCGTCATCCGGCGCTTCGGGGCGACCCTGCGCCACCAGCAGAGCGGCTACCGGGCGAACGCCATGGGCGCCTGGCGGGTGCCCGAAGAGCGGGTCGAGGAGGTCGGAGGGGCCTTCGCCTCCTTCCGCGAGGTGAGCCACTGCTACCGCCGCACCCCCCTGCCCGCGTGGCCCTACAACCTCTACACGATGATCCACGCCGACGACGAGGAGGCCTGCCGGGCCATCGCCCGCCGCATGGCCGAGGCGGCGGCCGTCTCCGACTACCTCCTCCTCTTCAGCCGCGAGGAGCTCAAAAAAACCTCCATGGCCTACTTCGCCAACGACGAGTCGGATTGACCCCGCCGCCGGGCTCTCCCCCCTCCCCGTGCCTTGCGACGTCCCCCACGTCCTGCTCGTGAATCCCTGGATTCACGGTTTCGCCGCCTACGACTTCTGGGCGCGGCCTCTCGGCCTGCTGGCGATCGCCGCCCGCCTGCGGGCGGGCGGCCTGCGCGTGAGCTGGGTCGACTGCCTCGACCGCTTCCACCCGCGGCTTCCCCCGGGCCTCCCGCGCAAGGCCGACGGCCGCGGCGCCTTTCTGCGCACCGGGCTCCCCACCCCCCCTGCCCTTGCGGACGTCACCCGGCGCTATGCGCGCTACGGCATCGACCCGGCCTGGCTCGCCGAGGACCTCGGCCGGCTGCCGCGGCCGGATCTCGTGCTGGTCGGCTCGGGCATGACCTACGGCTACCCGGGGGTCCGGGAGACGATCCGCCACCTGCGCGCCGCCTTTCCGGGGGTCCCCGTCTGGCTGGGCGGGATCTACGCGACCCTCTGCCCCGACCACGCCCGCCGCTTCGCTGGCGCCGACCGCGTCTTCTCCGGCCCGGCCGAGACGGAGCTCTGCCGGGCGATCGCGGAACAAACCGGGTTTTCCTTCCCCGGCGGGCCCCCGCCCGATCATCTCGACGCCGCCCCCTGGCCCGCCTACGACCTCGAGCGGCGCATCCCCGCCGTCGCTCTGCGCGCCTCGCGGGGCTGCCCCTTCGCCTGCGCCTACTGCGCCTCCCGGCTCCTCGAACCCGCGCGCCGGCTGCGCTCGCCGGCATCGGTGGTCACGGAGATCGCCCACTGGCACCGCGGCTTCGGGGTCACCGATTTCGTCCTCTACGACGACGCCTTTCTCGCCCGTCCCGAGGGGCACGGGCCGGCGGTGCTCGAGGCGATCGCCGCGGCGGGCCTTCCCGTCCGGCTGCACACCCCCAACGCACTGCACGCGCGGGGGATCACGCGCGAGACGGCCCGCCTGCTTGGCCGCGCGGGGTTCGTGACGGTGCGGCTCGGGGTTGAGACGACGGACTTCGCCCGCCGGGCGGGTCTCGATCGCAAGATCGACGCCGAGGATTTCCGCCGGGCGGCGGAGGCGCTCCGGGCCGCGGGCTACCGGCCGCCCGCAGCGGGCGCCTACCTGTTGGCGGGCCTGCCGGGGTGGCGCGAAGAGGAGATCGTCCGTTCGATCGACGCCGTGCACGCGGCCGGGCTGCTCCCCGTCCTCGCCTGGTATTCGCCCATCCCCGGCACCGCCCTCTGGCCGCAGGCCTTGGCCGCCTCGCGCTACGATCTCGCCTCCGATCCCCTCTATGCCGACCCGGCGATCGTCCCCTGCCGCAAGGAGCCCTTTGACTGGGGTTGGATCACGCGCCTCAAAGCGCACCTCGCCGCCTAAAAAAAGGCCGCAGGCCCTGCGTTGACAGCCGGCCGGGGCTCCCGCTATAAGGAAACACCGCTTCCGACCGCCTCCGCCGGGAAGGCGGCGCCCGCCTCGTTCCCGGCCGGGAAACCGGGCCATGATCACCGTCGAACCCGCCGCCTTCGGCCGCAAGACCGACGATGCGCTCCTGCTGCTTTGCTGCGAGGAAGAGCGGGAGCTCTACCGCGACCCGCGGCTCCTCCGGCTCCTCGGCCGCGCACGCACGCTCGGGGAGTTTCGGGGCCGCCGGGACGAGGAGCTCGTTCTTTACGACCCGCCGGAGGTCGGCCCGCGGCGGGTGATCTTGCGGGGTCTGGGCCGCGCGGAGGCGGCCGACCCCGAGTCCCTGCGCCAGGCCGCCGGACGCGCGGTGCGCCGCGCCCAGCAGATGAAGCGGCGCGCGGCGGCGATCGCCGCCCCCGAGGAGGCCTTGGCCGGCGCCTCGGGGGAAGCGGCCCTGCAGGCCCTGCTCGAGGGCGGCGTTCTCGGCAACCACCGCGTCGACCGCGAGCGCGCCGAGCGCGAGGCCGAGCCCCTCGCCCGCATCCGGCTCCTCGTCCCGGAGGCTCTCGCGGGGCCCGGCCGCAGGATCGCCCGCGAGGTCGAGGCCGTCTGCGGGGCGCAGCTTCTCGCGCGCGACTGGGTCAATTTGCCGGCGAACGAAAAACCCCCCGCCCGGCTTGCCGCGCGGATCGCCCGCGAGGCGCGGCGGGCGGGACTCGCCGTCGAGCGCTACGGGGAAGCCGAGCTTCGCCGCCTCAAGATGGGGGCGCTTCTCGCGGTCGCCCGCGGCAGCGCCGCGCGCCCCGTGCTCCTCGTCCTGCGCCACGGACGGCCCCGCCGGCCGCCGGCCGTGCTCGTGGGCAAGGGGGTCGTCTTCGACGCCGGGGGGATCAACCTCAAGACCGGGGAATCGCTCGCCGACATGAAAGCCGACATGGCGGGGGCGGCCGCGGTGGCGGCGACGCTGATCGGCGCCGCG
Source organism: Desulfatibacillum sp. (assembly GCA_020725555.1). GTDB lineage: Bacteria > Desulfobacterota > Desulfobacteria > Desulfobacterales > SpSt-501 > SpSt-501. The sequence goes on along the minus strand of DYEU01000021.1, from coordinate 36,127 downwards.
CGCCTGGGCCTCGAGCGGTCGCTGGTCGGCGTGATCCCGCTGGTCGAAAACATGCTCTCCGGGTCGGCCATGCGGCCGGGGGACATCGTGACCGGCCGCGGCGGCAAGCGCATCGAGATCGGCAACACCGACGCCGAGGGGAGACTCATCCTCGCCGATGCCCTCGCCTGGGCGGAGGAGCGGTTTTCCCCCGCCGTCCTGGTCGACGTGGCGACCCTGACCGGCGCCTGCGTCGTGGCCCTGGGCGAGCGCATCGCCGGGGTCTTCTCGCCGCAGGAGGACCTCGGCCGCGCGCTCCTCGAGGCCGGGCGGCGGACGGGCGAGCGCTGCTGGCCGATGCCGCTGCCGGAGGATTACCGCGAGTTTCTCAAATCGCACCTCGCGGACATCCGCAACCTCCCCTCGACCCGCGCGGGCGGGGCGATCACGGCCGCCCTCTTCCTGCAGGCCTTCGTCGGCCGGACGCCCTGGGCGCACCTCGACATCGCCGGCCCGGCCTTCCAGAAACAGGAAAGCGCCTTCTGCGGCCCGGGCGCCACCGGCTTCGGGGTGCGCCTCCTGCTCGACTGGCTGCGGGGGGAGCCCTTCGGCCCCAAGGGGGACGGACGCGATGGGTAGGGGGACGGGCGGCGCGGCGCGCCGCGGGGCAAGCCCGCGGGGAAACGGCCGCCTCTCGTTTCTCGTGGGGTTTCTGAAACGGCCGGCGCTCGTCGGCTCGGCCGTGCCGAGCTCGCGGTTTCTCGAGCGGCGCATCGTCGCCGCCGCCGGCGTGGGCGAAGCGCGGGTCGTCGTGGAGCTGGGCCCCGGAACGGGGGGGACGACGCGGGCGCTCCTCGAGGCGCTCCCGCCGGAGGGCCGCCTGCTGGCGATCGAGATCAACCGCGACTTCGCCGCCTGCCTCGCCGCGCTGCGCGACCCGCGCCTTGCGCTCTTCTGGGGCAGTGCGGCCGAGATCCGCCGCGCGCTCGAGGCCGCCCGCCTCCAGGCGCCCGACATCGTGGTCTCGGGCATCCCCTTTTCGACGATCCCGCCGGGGCTCGGAAGACGGATCCTCGCGGAAATCTGGGATTGCCTCGCCCCCGGCGGCCGTTTCGTGAGCTACCAGGTGATGGGCCGTGTCGCCCGCCTGGCCCCCGAACTCCTCGGCCCGCCCTGCGTTCAGATCGAGCCCCTCAATCTCCCCCCCCTGCGCGTTTACCTCTGGCGGAAGCCGGCCTGAGCGGCCGCCGGCGGGCGACCCGGCGCCGCACCGACTGCGCATGCCCCTCCAGGCCCTCGGCCTCGGCCAAGCGCACGATGTCCGCGGCCTCGCGCCGCAGCGCCGCCTCCGTGTAGTGGATGACGCTCATCTTCTTGAGGAAGTGGTCGACGGAGAGCGCCGAGGCGAAGCGCGCCGTGCCCACCGTCGGGAGCACGTGGTTGGGGCCGGCGAGGTAGTCGCCGGCCGCCTCCGGCGTCCAAGGGCCCAGGAACACGGCCCCGGCGTGGCGCACCCGCGGCAGCCAGGCCCAGGGGTCCTCGAGGTGGAGCTCGAGGTGCTCGGGTGCCAGGCGGTCGGCGAGATCGAAGGCCGCCTCGAGGCTTGCGGCGACGAAGGCCGCGCCGTAGTCCCGCACCGCGCGCCGGGCGATCGCCTCGCGGCCCAGGCGCGGCAGCTGCGCCTCCATCGCCGCGGCGACGGCACGGGCGAGCGCGGGCCGGTCGGTCAGCAAAACGACCGAAGCCATCGGGTCGTGCTCGGCCTGGGCGAGGAGGTCGGCGGCGACGAAGCCGGGATCGGCCGAGCCGTCCGCGGCCACGACGAGCTCGCTCGGCCCGGCGACGAGGTCGATCCCCACGGTGCCGGCGACCAGCCGCTTGGCGAGCGTGACGTAGAGGTTGCCCGGGCCGACGATCACGTCGACGCGCGGGATCGTCTCCGTTCCCCAGGCGAGCGCGCCGATCGCCCAGGGGCCGCCCACCTTGAAGACCCGGCTCACCCCGGCCGCGCGCGCGGCGGCGAGCAGCCGCGGGTCGATGCTTCCGTCGGCCCGCGGCGGGCTCACCATGACGATCTCCCCCACCCCGGCCGTCCGGGCCGGGATCGCCCCCATGAGGACCGAGGAGATGAGGGGCGTCGTCCCGCCGGGGCCGCCCGGGACGTAAACGCCCGCGCGCTCGACGGGCCGCACGAGCTGCCCGAGCAGCGTCCCCGGCCGCTCGGCCAGCACGAAGCCCGGCCGGAGCTGGCGGCGGTGGAAGGCCTCGATGTGCAAGGCGGCGCGCTCGAGCGCCCTGCGGAAGGCCCGGCCCACGCCGCGGGAGGCGGCCTCCTCCTCGGCCGAGGGCACAAGCCGGCGCCGGGAAAACCGCGGGGCGTCGTAGCGCCGGGTGTAGGCGACGAGCGCCGCATCCCCCCGCGCGCGCACCTCCTCCAGGATGCGGCGGATGCGCTCGGTTTCGCGGGGCGAAAAGAGCAGCCGGCGCCCCTCGATGCGCCGCAGGGCCGCCTCGGCGCTGCGGGAGGGGTGGGCATGAATGGCGAGCATCGGTCGGCTTCTCCCCTTCGGGCGGAAAACGGGTCGGGCCGCGGCGGCTGCGCCGGGGCCTCCCGGCTTATAGGCGGGGGCCCGGCGGCCTGTCAATCGCCGCCGGGGTTTGACTTCGCGGCCGAAGGCTGTTCAAATGGCCCCGTCTTCAACGCGACAGAAGGGAGGCCCTGTTCATGACCGTGCATCGCGTCCACAACTTCAACCCGGGACCGGCCGCGCTGCCGCTGCCGGTGCTCGAGGAGGTCCGGGAGAGCTTCCTCGATTTCCGCGGGACCGGCATGTCGATCGTGGAGATCAGCCACCGCTCGAAGGAGTTCGAAGCCGTCCTCAACGAGGCGATCGCCCGCATCCGCCGGCTCCTCGGCCTGGATGCCCGCCACCACGTGATCTTCGTCCAGGGGGGGGCGAGCCTGCAGTTCGCCATGGTCCCGCTGAACCTCCTCCCCGGGGGCTCCTCGGCCGATTACGTGAACACCGGCACCTGGGCGACGAACGCGATCCGCGAGGCGCGCCTGCTCGGCAAGACGGTCCGCGTCGCCGCCTCCTCGGAGGACCGCGAGTTCACCTACATCCCGGCGAAGATCGACCTCGACCCGCAGGCGGCCTACCTGCATCTCACCTCGAACAACACGATCCGCGGCACCCAGTGGGCGCGGTTTCCGGAAACGGGCGCGGTCCCGCTCGTCGCCGACATGTCCTCGGACATCCTGAGCCGCCCGATTCCGGCCTCGCGCTTCGGCCTGATCTACGCCGGCGCCCAGAAGAACCTGGGGCCGGCCGGGGTGGCGGTGGTGATCGTGCGCGAGGACCTCCTCGGCCGCGCCCCCGAGACGCTCCCGACGATGCTGCGCTACACGACCTACACCGCGAAAAACTCCCTCTACAACACGCCCCCCTGCTTTGCGATCTACGTCGTCGAGCGCGTGCTCGCCTGGCTCGAGGAAACGGTCGGGGGGCTCGAGGCGATGGCCGCGATCAACCGCCGCAAGGCCGAGACGATCTACGCCGTGATCGACGCCTCGGGCGGGTTCTACCGCGGCACGGCCGAGCCGACGAGCCGCTCGCAGATGAACGTGACCTTCCGCCTGGTCGACGCCGCGCGCGAGGCGCGCTTTCTCGAGGAGGCCGCCCGCGCCGGGCTGGTGGGTTTGAAGGGCCACCGCTCGGTCGGCGGATGCCGCGCCTCGCTCTACAACGCCGTCTCCCCGGAGGCGGTCGAGACCCTGGCCTCCTTCATGAGGGATTTCGCGAAGAACGGCTGACGCGGCGGGCGGTTTTCTTGACTTCCCCCTGCCCCCCGCGATAGACCCGCCGGGGGGAAGGCACCGAGCGTTTCTCACCCCCCGCGCCGGGGGAAGACCGAGGCGCGGGGGCGACGGGCCTCACGGCGGCTGAAACCTTCAACGCACAAGGAGGAAGCCATGGACAAGATTCTGCGCATCCAGATGGGGGCCGAGGGAGGCCCCAAGGCGAAGGTCGAGCCGTTGCCCGCGGCCTATGCGGGCCTGGGCGGCCGGGGGCTCACCTCGGCGATCGTCGCCCACGAGGTCCCGCCCTCCTGCCACCCGCTGGGCGAGGACAACAAGCTCGTGATCGCTCCGGGGCTGCTCAGCGGATCGGCGGCCGCCATGTCCGGCCGGCTCTCGGTCGGTTGCAAAAGCCCCCTCACCGGCGGCATCAAGGAGGCGAACGCCGGCGGCATGCCCGCCCAGATGCTCGGCCGCCTGGGCTTTGCGGCCGTCGTGCTCGAGGGCAAGCCCCGGGACGACACCCTCTACCGCATCTACCTCGGCAAGGACAAGGTGGAGATCCGGCCCGACAACCGGCTGCGCGGGCTCGGCAACTACGCGGTCGCCGAAACGATGAAGGCCGAGTACGGCGACAAGGTGAGCCTGATCTCGATCGGCCCCGCCGGGGAAATGAAGATGGCCGCCGCCTCGGTCGCCTGCACGGACATGGAGTTCCGGCCCACGCGCCACGCGGGCCGCGGCGGGGTGGGCGCCGTCATGGGCTCCAAGGGGGTCAAGGTGATCGTCGTCGACGACACGGGCTGCGGGGTCCGGCGGCCCCAGGACCCCGAGGCCTTCAAGGAGGCGAACAAGAAATTCGTCGAGGGCCTGCGCAAGCATGCCGTGACCGGCCAGGGCCTTCCCGCCTACGGGACCAACGTCCTCACCAACGTGATCAACGAGGCGGGCGCCTACCCGACGAAGAACTTCATGTGGGGGCGCTTCGCCAACTGCAACAAGATCAGCGGCGAAACCCAGGCCGAAACCGAAAACGCCCGCGGCGGCGAGGGCTCGGCCACGCACGGCTGCCACCGCGGGTGCGTGATCCGCTGCTCGGGCACCTACTACGACAAGGACGGCGCCTACCTCACCAAGCAGCCCGAGTACGAGACCGTCTGGGCCTTCGGCGGCAACTGCGCCATTGACGACTTGGACGCCATCGCCACCCTCGACCGCCTCTGCGACGACTTCGGCCTGGACACGATCGAAACCGGTGCCACGGTCGCCGTCGCCATGGAGGCCGGGGTCGCCGCCTTCGGCGACGCCCAGGCGGCCATCCGGCTGGTCAAGGAGATCGGCGCCGGCACGCCGCTGGGCCGCATCCTCGGAAACGGCGCTGCGGTCACGGGGCGGGTCTACGGGGTGGAGCGCGTTCCGGTCGTGAAGGGGCAGGCCATGCCGGCCTACGACCCGCGGGGGGTCCAGGGAATCGGCGTCACCTACGCGACGAGCACCATGGGCGCCGATCACACGGCGGGCTACGCGGTCGCCACGAACATCCTGGGCGTCGGCGGCAACGTGAACCCGCTGCAGCCCGAGGGCCAGGTCGATCTCTCCCGCAACCTGCAGATCGCGACGGCGGCGATCGACGCCACGGGCATGTGCCTCTTCATCGCCTTCGCCATCATGGACCAGCCGGAGACCTTCCAGGCCTTGGTCAACCTCATCAACACCTTCCACGGCCTGAAGCTCACGGCGGACGATGTGACCGCCCTCGGCAAAAAGGTCCTCTCGCTCGAGCGGGAGTTCAACCGCAAGGCGGGCTTCACCCAGGCGATGGACCGCCTGCCGGACTTCTTCCGCAAGGAAAAGCTCCCGCCCCACAATGTCGTCTTCCAGGTGAAGGACGAGGAACTCGACCGGGTCTTCAACTGGTAGAACCGCGCCGCAACCCGAAGGAAGCGGCGGGCGGCGGGGGAAACGCCGCCCGCCGCAGGCCACTCGCCGGGTCCTTCCCCCGAGGAACACCCCCATGGACATCGAATGGGCCGCTTGCCGGCCTTCGCTTTTTTTCCCGCTTCTCGGCGAGGGCATCCGCGTCGAGGGGCCGGACGGGTCGTCGGTTGCGGAATTCCTCGCGCAGGCGGCCGGGATCGACCCCGCCTACCTCGCCCGCCGCGTCCAGACCGTGTTCCTGAACGGCCATCCCGTGGACGACCTCGCCCGCACGGCCGTCCGCGGCGGAGACGCGATCGCCCTCTCGGCCGCCCTGCCCGGTCTGGCCGGGGCGGTGCTGCGCCGCGGCAGCGCCTACGCCGCGATGCGGCACTCCATCACCTGGGAGGGGACGCCGGGGGAAAAAGGCGGGGCGGGGACCGCCGCCGCGACCCTCAAGCTCTTCAACCTCGTCGCGCGCGAGCTCGGCCCGGGGCTGCTCGCGGCCGGGGTCCGGGTGCCGGGGGAGGCGCTTTGCGGCTTTCTCGAGCGAAGCTTCCCGGGCGGGGCCCCGGCGGGCGACGCCGTGCGGCTCGACGGGAGGCCCTCCGGGGCGGGTCCCTGGTGGCGGGGACTGCCCCCGGCGGAAACACACCGCCTGCGGGTCCTCCCCGCGCAAGAAACGGAAAGCGGCGCACCCGGAGCGCCGCGGGAGGCCGTGTCCCCGCCCTCGTGAGGCTTCCGGGAGGTGCGCCCGCTGCTGGGCGCGCGAGCCCCTCTTTCCCGCACGCCGGCGGGGGTCGCGGGATCCCCGCGAGACCTCCCCGGCACGCTTCAGCCCGCCGAAACCCTGCGGTCGCCGGGCGGGCGGACGCCGCGGGCGGCCTCCTCCTCGCGAAGCCGTTCGCGGCGGATGCGGTCGAAGCGCTCCTCCGTGCGCAGGAAGGCATCGACCACCTCGGGGTCGAAGTGTTTTCCCCGCAGGGAAGCGATGATCCGCCGCGCCTTCTCGTGGGAGAAGGCGTCCTTGTAGAAGCGCCGGGTGGTGAGGGCGTCGTAGACGTCGGCCACGGCGACGATGCGCGCGGAGAGCGGGATCGCCTCCCCCTTCAGGCCGCGCGGGTAGCCGGAGCCGTCCCAGCGTTCGTGGTGGCAGAAGGCGATCTCGCGGCCGATGTTCAGAAACGAACGCCCCTCGATGCCCTCCTGGATCGCCGCGATCGCCTCCGCGCCGAGCACCGTGTGGCGGCGGATCGCCTCGAACTCCTCGCCGGTCAGCTCCCCGGGCTTGAGCAGGATCGTGTCCGGGATCCCCACCTTGCCGATGTCGTGCAGGATGGCCGACTGGTAGATGTCCTCGATGTAGCGGGCGTCGATGTAGCCGCGGTAGCGCGGCAGCCGCGAGAGCTCCTCGGCCAGGACCCGCGCGTATTCGCGGATGCGCTCGAGGTGGGTCCCGGTGCCCTCGTCGCGGTACTCGGCGAGTTTGGCCAGGCCGAGGATGGTCGCCGCACGCGCCTGCTGCAGCTTGCGGTAGGATTCGAGGAGGTCCATCTCGAGCCTTCGGGTTTCGGTCCGGTCCCTCAGGATCCCGCGGAAGCCCGCGATTTCCCCGTCCCGGCCGCGAAGCGGCGACACCGAGGCCTCCACGATCAGCGCCTCGCCGCCCGCCCGCATGCGGCACTCCACGGCCTTGACCGGCCGGTTCTCCCGCCGGCAGCGCTCGAAGGCCTCTCCCAGCACGGCGGCGGCCTCCTCCCCGAGGGCCTCCTCGAGCGGCAGGCCGACGAGCGCCGCGCTCGGCCGGCCGAGCAGCCGCCGCAGGGAGTCGTTGACGAGGCGCAGGCGGCCGAGGAGATCGACCTCGTAGTAGCCCTCCTCGATGCTCTCGAGGATGGTGCGGTACTTCTCCTCGCTTGCCCGGAGGGCCTCCTCCGCGCGGCGGCGCTCGTTGATCGTGTACTGGACGTGGGAGCCGAAGAGGAGAAAGAGGCAGGCGGCGATGATGCGCATGCCCATCTCGCCCACCCGCGGGCCGAACAGCTCGCGGTAGAAGCTGATCTCGCCGGGCGAAAAGACGTTGAGGAGGGCCTCGAGGCCCCAGTAGGCCGCGGCGAGGAAAAGCGCCGTCAGCACCATCGAGTCCGCCCGCCCCCGGCGGCGGGCCCGGCCGGGCGCGAAACCTGCCATCAGCGCCCCCCGCGGGCCCCGGCGTTTGACCCCCGGGACCCGGCCTGGTAAAATGGGGACATCCTATCACAGGGGTGCGGCGAAAGGAACCCCGGCGCCATGGGCTCGCGGCTCAAGCAGTATGTCCTCATCGCGCTCGCCTGCGCCGCGGGGTGGTTTTTTCTCACCCACCACATCGTCTTCGCCGGCAAGGACGCGGCGATCGTGCGCAGCGTCTACCTGCTCAAGAAAACCCGGCCCAACCTCAAGCACACCTTCTTCAGCCTGCACCAGAAGAAACCCGAGTCCGTGCTGCGGATCCCGGAGCTGCGGGCGGCGGGGATCGGGGAGGTGCTGGTCGACGCGGGCTTTCTGACCGAGGCCGAGCGGAACCGCCTGGAGCGGGAGCTCCGCTAGCCGGCCGCGGCCGCCCGGCGCCTTGGGCGGCCTCAACGCAGCGCGTTCAGCATCAGGGTGAGCGGCCGATCCTCGTCGGTTTCGCTTCCGAGGTGGATGGGGCCGGGCCGGCGGTAGTGCTCCTCCTCGGAGTCCGCCGCGAGCCAGCTTGCCTGCCGGGCCTTGAAGATCCTCATCGCCGGGGACTCCACGTCCACGAGGGCCTTCTCCAGCACGAGCTCGAGCCGCCCTTTCCTCTCCTCGAGGTGCATGAGCGGGGCGATCGGGATGCCGATCGGCTCCCAGCGCGCGAACTCGTGCTCGAGGTTGCGGATCGCGGCCATCTGGCCCGTCGCCCCGTGGGCGATCAGGCTGAAGACGGTGAGCCCCAGGTTGTAGGTGTAGGTGCAGTCGAAGCGCGTCGGGTCATGGCCGCGGCCGTCGTAGCCGTAGAAATGCTCCTGGGTTTTGAAGTTGGGGACGGTCTTTTTGTAGATCTTCTCGACGGCGGCCGGGATGCTCCCGCCCGGATCGAGCAGGCCGCTCTTTTCGAGCTCCGCGCGCAGGGTCTTGGCGGAGATGATCGCGGAACGGGTGAGGAGGTAGTCGCCCGCGGGGTAGTTCTCGAAGAGCGCCGGCCCGTACTGGTCGGGGTCGAGCCCGGCCTTGGCCAGCGTCTTGCGGAAGTACTCCCGCGGGATGCCGAGCTTGTAGCGGCCCTTCTCCTTGAGGATGTTCAGGTAGTCGTGGACCAGCCCCATCAGCACCTTTTCGGTCTGGATCTGGGAAAACTGGAAATTGCCGTGGCTGTCGCGCTCGGTGAGCAGCCCCTCCTGGAAGAACTCCGGCAGATCGTTGAAGAGGTCCTCGTCGCGCGTGTTCCAGAGGCGGTAGGAGGGATCCTCGCGCGAGCGCTGGGCGAGGCGGTGCAGGTACTCGAGCTTGTCCTCGAGGAGGGGGAAGGCGAGGTGGAACTCGCGGTCGTGGGTGCGGTTGTAGTCGGCGATGATGGTGTTCAGCTTCATGATGAACACCTCGACCTCGTTGATGAACTCGAGCACCCCCTCCGGGATCACGATGACGCCGTAGTTCTTGCCCACCGCCGCCCGCCGCACGATCGCCTCGCAGATCAGGCGCGAGAGATGCCGCAGCGTCATGCCGTAGGCGGTGTAGTCGGTTGAATGCTCGGCGCGCGACTTTTCCAGCCGCTCCTCGTCCACGAAGTCCACGAGGTCTTCGCCGATGATCGTGAGGTTGGGGTGGGCCTGGAGGGCGACCTCGAGGGCGAGGTGGCTGGCGACGCGGCCCATCACTTTGCAGACGTGGTAGTACTTGATGTCGGAGCTCGCGTCGTTGCAGAGCCCGGCGATCGCACCGGCGAAGGCGCGCGCCGCCGTGTGGAAACCGAAGGAGACGGCGCACAGGACGTTGCCCGCGTCGTCGCGCACCTGGATGTCGCCGTCGATCGTCTTGGGCACGCCGATCACCTGGATGCCGTCGGCGTAGAGCTCCTGGGCGAGAAAGGCGGCGTTGGTGTTGGAGTCATCCCCGCCGACGATGACGAGGGCGTTGAGCCCGAGTTCCCGGCAGGTCTTCCGCGACAGCTCGACCTTCTGGCGGGTGTCGATCTTGGCGCGGCCGGTCTTGATCATCGTGAAGCCGCCGAGGTTGCGGTAGCGGTCGACGAGCTCGGCGGTGATCTCGACGGCCTCGTTTTCCACGACCCCGTCGGGTCCGACGAGAAAGCCGAAGAGGCGGTTTGCGGGGTTCGCCCGCCGCATGGCGTCGAAGAGCCCGGCGATCACGTTGTGCCCGCCGGGGGCCGGGCCGCCCGAGAAGACGATGCCCACGCGCCGCGGCGCGCGCCAGCGCGCCTCGGCCTCCGGGTCGAGCCGCTCGGCGGCGCGGACGATCTGCACGCGGTTGCCGATGATGTTCGGCAGCTTGGCCCGCGCCTCGCGGTCGATCGTGAAGCGGAAGCGATCGGTGGGCTCAAGGACCGTGTAGGCCGAGGAAAAGACCCGGCAGACGGGGGGCCGAAAGGCCCTCCGCTCCCGAAGCTCGCGGCTTTCGTCCTCGAGGACGGCGCGCACGGTGGGGTGGGAAAGGAGATGCTCGCTCGCAGCGGGGGTTTCGGTCATGTCCGCCATCCTTTCCGCCGGATCCGGGGGGTTGCTCGTGGAGGAAACAAAATGTACATAGCGGGAGCCTCTGCGGGAAGTCAAGCGCCTTGGCCGGCCCGGCCGGCAAGGGGAGACTCACGCCCCGGCATCCCGCGAGCGCCCATGGCGGGGGAGACGCCGGTCACGCCCACCCCAAAGAATTCAGGACCCTTGCCCCCGGGGCCGCGGGGGTTCAGGCGCGAAAGCCGCGTCCCCCCCGCCGGGACCGAAACGACAAAAGGGCGGATTTCAGCCCCATATCTTGTATCCGGCGTTTTTTCGCCCCCCTCCGGTTGTGTTTTCGCTTTACAGCCACGCCCCCTCCTGGTAGGATCGGCCTCATTCGCGGCGGAGCTTCTCCGCACGGAAGGCCGGATGAAGGGGAGATACCCTGCATGAAACTGAAAAAACTCGAAATCTGTGGTTTCAAATCCTTCTGCGACCGGGTGACGATCGAGTTCCCGCCGGGTGTTACGGCCATCGTCGGCCCCAACGGCTGCGGCAAGAGCAACCTGGTCGACGCCATCCGCTGGGTGATGGGCGAGCAGAGCGTCAAGCAGCTCCGCGGCAAGGCGATGGAGGATGTGATTTTCGCGGGCTCCAACGGCCGGCCGCCGCTCGGCATGGCCGAGGTGACCCTCACCCTGCTCAACGACAACGGCAGCGTCCCCGAAGAGCTGAAGGAGTTCACCGAAATCGAGGTCACCCGCCGGCTCTACCGCTCCGGCGAGAGCGCCTACCTGATCAACCGCCGGCCCTGCCGCTTGAAGGACATCCACAACCTCTTCCTCGGCAGCGGGGTCGGCACACGCTCCTATTCCGTGATCCAGCAGGGCAACATCGGCGCCTTCGCCGAGGCCGGCCCCGAGGAGCGCCGCGTGTTCATCGAGGAGGCCGCCGGCACCACGCGCTACAAGCAGCACAAGGCCGAGGCCCTGCGCAAGATCGAGGCCACGCGCCAGAACCTGCTCCGCGTGGCCGACATCGTGCTCGAAATCGAGCGCCAGATGGCGAGCCTCAAGCGCCAGGCCCGCAAGGCCGAGCTCTACAACCGCACCCAGGCCCGCATCCGCAGCCTGGACGTGCAACTGGCCGCCCTGCGCACCGACGAGCTCTCGGCCCGGATGGCGGACGCCGAGCGGCTGCTCAACGAGCTGCGGGACGCCGATCTCGCCCAGGCCGCCGAGCTCAAGCGGCTCGACGCCGCCGTCGAGGAGATCCAGTTCGAGCGCCTGCGCAAGAACCAGGCGATCGGCGAGCGCAAGGAAAAGCGCTTCACCCTGCAGCGCGGCGTCGACCGGATGGAAGCCGACCGCAAGCACCGCCGCGAGGAGCTGGACCGCCTCGGCCGGGAGATCCGCGAACTCGAAAGCGCGCGCGCGGAGCTCGCCGAAAAGGACCGCAAGCTCGAGGGCGAAATCGAGCGCGAGGCGGCGCTGGGCGAGGGCCTGAGGCGGGAGCTCGAGGCCGTCCGGGCGCGCCTGGAGGAACAGCGCGGCCAGGAGGAGGCGCTTTCCCGCGAAGTCGCCGAAAAGAGCGAGCGGGTGGAAGCCCTGCGGCGTGAGCATCTCGAGCTCATGAACCGCGAGGCGCGGCTGAGAAACCTCCACCAGAGCGCCTCCCAGAACCGCGAGAGCCTCAAGCGGCGCCAGCAGCGCGCCGAGGAGGAGGAAACCCGCATCCGCGCCGAGCTCGCCGAGGCCGAGGAGCGCGAGCGGCGCGCGACGGCCCGCCTGGAGGCGGCCCGCCGGGCGATCGCCGACCTCGGCGCCGCGGTCGCCGAGCTGCGCGGCCGGCTGGAGGCGAAATCGCGCGAGCTCGGGGCCCTCGTCAAGCAGGTCCAGGCGCTCGAGTTCGAGCGCAACGGGTTGCGCTCGAAGCTCGGGGCGCTCAAGAAGATGGAGGAGTCCTTCGAGTGGTACCGCGACGGGGTGCGGGCGGTCATGAAGCGGGCGAAGTCCGCCCGCGCCGAGGGGGCCGCGGGGGAGGCCCCGGCGGGCGGGGTGATCGGACTGGTCGCCGACCTGCTCGAGCCCGAGGAGTCGCTCACGCTCGCCGTCGAGGCCGCCCTCGGGGAGTCGCTCCAGTTCATCCTGATCGAGGGCCAGCCGGAGGCGCTCGAGGCGATCGACCGGCTGCACCGCGACCACGCCGGCCGCTGCGGCTTCATCCCCGTGGGCGCCCTGCACGAGACCTCGCCCTCCGGCGCGGAGGAGCCCGAGGGGCTCCTGCTGCGGCGGGTGCGGGTCAAGCCGGGCTTCGAGGCGATCGTGCGCGCGCTGCTCGGAAACGTGGTCCTGGTCGACACGCTCGCCGAGGCCGTCGCCCGCTTCAACGCGAACGGCCGGGTGCTCACCTTCGTCACCCCGCAGGGGGATCTCGTCTCCCCGCGCGGCTTCCTGATCGGGGGCAGCCACGACCGCTCCGGCGGCATCCTCGCCAAAAAACAGGAGCTGCGCGATCTCGAGCGCCAAGGCCGGGCGCTCGACGAGACCCTCGAGGGGCACCGCCGGCGCCTGAAAGCCCTCGAGGGCGAGGTCCGGCTTCTCGACGGCGACCTCCAGCGGCGCATCGAGGAAAAGCAAGCGGCCCGCGAGCAGGAGATCGAGGCCGAGAAGGCCCAGTACAAGGCGAGCGAGGACCTGAAAGGCCTGCGCCGCAGGCTCGAGGTGGTCCGCCTGGAGCAGGAACAGCTCTCGGGCGAAGCGGGCGATCTCGACGACGAAATCCACCGCGCCGACCGGGCGCTCTCCGAGCTCACCGCCGCGATCGCCGCCGCCCGCGAGGCGGCCGCCGCGGCGGCGAACGAACTCGCCGCGCTCGGCGAACGCCGGCAGCAGTGCGGGCAGGCCCGGGTGCAGACCCAGATGGAGCGCTCGGCCCTCCAGGCCCGGCTCGAAAACCACGAGACCGGCATCCGGCGGCTGGGCGAGTTCCAGGCCGACGGCCGGCGGCGGCTTGCGGAGCTCGCGGCCGAAATCGAGCGCCGGGTGCAGCGCCGCGAAACCCTGCGGGCGGAAATCGCCGCGCTCGAGGAGGGCCTGCAGGCGCGCTACGCCGAGATCCGGGCCCTGGAGGCCGACATCGCCCGCGAGGAGCGGGACTACGCGGCGATCGACGAGCGGCTGCGGGAGAGCGACGCGGCGATCGCCGGGTTGAAGGAGCAGCGCGAAAAGACCCTCGAGCGCCTGCGTCTCCTTGAGCTCGAGCAGGCCGAGCGCCGCCTCAAGCGCGAGCATCTCGCGGCCCAGATCGAGGACCGCTACCGGACGCCCTTCGCCGAGCTGCGCGCCGCCCTCGAGCCGGCCCCCCAGCCCGCCCCGGGCGAGGAAGCCCTTGAGGCGGAGCTCTCGCGCCTGCAGGCGCAGCTTTCGCGCATCGGCGAGGTGAACCTCGGAGCGATCCGCGAGTTCCAGGAGCTCTCCGAGCGCCACGAGTTCCTGAAGACCCAGAAGGCGGACCTCGAAAAGGCGATGGACGATCTCCACCGCGTGATCCGCAAGATCAACACCGTCTCCCAGGAACGTTTCCTTGCCACCTTCGCCGCCATCAACGAGAAGCTCAAGGAAGTCTTCCCGCGCCTCTTCAACGGAGGCTCGGCCGAGCTCGTGCTCACCCGGCCCGACGACCCGCTGGAGACCGGGGTCGAGTACATGATCCACCCCCCGGGCAAGAAGCTCACGCGCATGAGCCTGCTCTCGGGCGGGGAAAAGGCCCTCGCGGCGATCGCCTTTCTCTTCGCGATCTTTCTCATCCGGCCGACCGCCTTCTGCCTGCTCGACGAGATCGACGCGCCCCTCGACGAGTCGAACGTGCACCGCTTCAACGACCTCCTCGCCCACATCGGCGAGAGCTCGCAAATCCTGATGATCACCCACAACAAGCGCTCCATGGAGTTCGCCGACATGCTCTTCGGGATCACGATGGAACAGAAGGGGGTCTCCTCCGTGGTCTCGGTGAGCCTGCGGCGGCCCGAGTCCCAGGCCGCCTGAACCGTACACGAGGCGCGGGCCGCGGGCGGAAGCCCCACGGCCCGGAGAGGAGATGGACCCCCCGTGGGCTGGTTTTCCCGATCCCCCGGCGCGAGCACGGGCGGCGAGGCCGAGCGCGCCGGCCTCTTCGCCCGCCTGCGCGACCGGCTGGCCAAGACCCGCCGCGGCCTCCGGGAAGGCCTCGGCCGGATCTTCCCCGGCGGCCGCACGGTCGACGCCGCCGCGCTCGAGGAGCTCGAGGAACTGCTGATCACCTCCGATCTGGGCGTCCGGACGGCGACCGAGCTGATCGCGCGGCTCGCCGCCGCCCGGGTCGCCCAGCCGGCCGAGCTCGAACGTCTGCTGCGCGAGGCGCTCGTCGCCGCGCTCACCCCTCCGGCCGCGGCGGCGCCGGAGCCGGGCCCGCCGCCGTGGGTCGTCCTGGTGGTCGGGGTGAACGGCACGGGCAAGACGACCACGATCGGCAAACTCGCAGCGCGCCACGTGCGCGCGGGCCGGCGGGTGCTGCTCGCCGCGGCGGACACCTTCCGCGCCGCGGCCGGGGAGCAGCTCGCCGTCTGGGCCGAGCGCGCCGGGGCCGAGCTGATCCGCCGGCCGGAAGGAAGCGACCCGGCGGCGGTCGCCTTCGACGCCGTCTCCGCCGCCTTAGCCCGCGGCATCGAGGTCGTCCTCGTGGACACGGCCGGCCGGCTGCACACGAAGACGAACCTCATGGAGGAGATCAAGAAAATCCGCCGTTCGATCGCCAAGCGGCTCCCCGGCGCCCCCCACGAGGTGTTGCTCGTGCTCGACGCGACGACCGGCCAGAACGCGCTCTCCCAGGCGCGGCTCTTCCACGAGGCCCTGGGCCTCACGGGCATCGTGCTCACCAAGCTCGACGGCACGGCCAAGGGCGGGATCGCCGTCGCGGTGACGCGCGAGGTGGGCGTCCCCTTGCGCTACCTCGGCATCGGCGAGGCAATCGAGGATTTGCAGGACTTCGACCCCGAGGCCTTCGTGGAAGCGCTGCTTGAGCGCGACGATTCCCGGGGGGCCTGAGGCCGACGGCGGGCCAAAACGCGGCCCGCGGGCCGACGGGTGGAGCCGGTCGCGAAAGAGGGGGCGGCGCGGGCCGCCTCCCGCCGCCGGAAGCCCCCAACCGCGGCGGAAACCGCGGCGATCCGGGCGGAGATTTGTGTTGACAGGCCCGGCGCCGTCGGGTATCGACGGGCAGCGCGTTGGCAGGCTTGCAGGCGTGTTGCCCCACACCCCACCGGAGGAGAACGGAAGATGACCAAGGCCGAACTGATCGAAAAAGTGGCGAAGGATGCCGGGATTTCCAAGTCGGCGGCGGCGGCGGCGCTGCAGTCGTTCATGGACAACGTCACCCGCGCCCTCAAGAAACCCGACGGCAAAGTGACGCTCGTCGGCTTCGGCACCTTCAGCAAGTCCAAGCGCAAGGCGCGCAAGGGAAGAAACCCCCAGACCGGCGAGCCGATCAAGATCAAGGCCGCCACCGTCGTGCGCTTCAAAGCCGGCAAAGCCCTGAAGGACGCCCTCTGATCCCCCGCGGGAAGCGGGCCCTGCTCTTTGCCGCGCAGAAGGCGCGCAGGCCGCCCCTGCGCGCCTGAGGCGCGCCTTCGCGCGGGGGTGCCGGCGGGTGTTGGGCTTCAGCGGACGATCGCGAAGTCGGAAAAGCCGCCCGCAGGCTCCTCCCAGGCGAGCTCCAACGCGTCGACCCGCGCAAGCGCCGGTCCCCGCCGGCACCAGGCGATCATCTCCTCGACCCGCCGCCGCTCGCCCTCGATCACCGCCTCCACCCGGCCGTCGGGGAGGTTGCGCACCCAGCCGACGACCCCGATGCGACCGGCCGCGCGGCGGGCCTCAAGGCGGAAGGCCACCCCCTGGACCCGGCCGCTCACGACCACGCGGGCACGAACCCGTTCCTCCACGGCGATCCTCCTGACCCTGACGTCACCGAACCCGGTTCGGGCCTCAGCCCTCCCCGGAGAGCTTCAGCCACTCCTCCTCGCCGATCACCCGGATGCCGAGCTCGCGCGCCTTTTTCTCCTTGGCCCCCGCCCCCGGGCCGGCGACCACGAAATCGGTCTTGCGCGAAACCGAGCCGGCCACGTTCGCGCCGAGCGCCTCGGCCCGGGCCTTCGCCTCGCTGCGGGTCATCGACTGCAGGGTCCCCGTGAAGACCACCGTCTTCCCCGCGAGCCGAGAGGCCGCGGCCGGCCCTTCCGAGGCGGGCCGGACCGTCACCAGGGGCCGCCCGTCCGGCCGCGGCCGCGTGAGGGCCTCGAGCACCTCGCGGTTGGCCTCGGCGGCGAAGAAGCCGAGCAGGTCCGCGGCCACGGACGGCCCGATGCCGTCCAGCGCAAGGAGCTCCGCGCGCTCCTCCGATTCCGGCGCAAGCGCCGCCGTCAGGGACTGCCGCCACCGCTCGAGCGTCCGGTAGCGCCGGGCGAGCAGCCGCGCGGTCGCCTCGCCGACCTGGCGGATGCCGAGCGCGTAGATGAACCGCTCGAGCGGGATCTCGCGCGCCCGGCGGATGGCGGCGAAGAGGTTCTGCGCCGATTTCTCCCCCCACCCTTCCCAGGTGCTCAGCGGCGCCAGCTCGCTCCCGTCCCGCTCTTCGAGGGTGAAGATGTCGGGCGGCGTCCGGATCAACCCCTTGGCGTAGAAGAGCGTGAGGTGCTTTTCCCCCAGACCCTTGATGTCGAAGGCCCCGCGGGAGACGAAGTGCTTCAGGCGCTCGACCGCCTGGGCCGGGCAGACCAGCCCCGCCGGGCAGTAGGTGTCGGCCTCCCCCTCCTGCCGCACGAGACGGCTGCCGCAGGCGGGGCAGCGCTCCGGGAAGACAAAGGGGCGGCTCTCCGGCGGGCGGCGCTCGGGCAGGACGGCGACCACCTGGGGGATCACGTCGCCGGCGCGCTGGACGACGACCGCGTCGCCGACACGGATGTCCTTGCGGGCGATCTCGTCGGCGTTGTGGAGCGTCGCGCGCCGCACGAGCACCCCGCCGATGCCGATCGGCGCAAGCCGCGCCACGGGGGTGATCTTGCCGGTGCGGCCGACCTGGCAGAGGATCTCCTCGACGACGGTGACGCCCCGCTCCGGGGGAAACTTCCAGGCGATCGCCCAACGCGGCGAGCGGCTGACCACGCCCAGCCGGGCCTGCCACTCGAGCCGGTCGATCTTGAGCACGATGCCGTCGATCGTGAAGCCCAGCCGGCTGCGCTCGGCTTCCAGGCGCTCGTAGTAGGCGCGGAGCGCCTCCGCCTCCGGCCCCGCGACGCGCACCCGCGCCGCGGGCTCGCAGAGGCGGAAGCCGAAGCCGCGCAGGCGCTGCATGGCCTCGGACTGGGTCGCGGCGAGCGGCGCGGAGAGTTCCCCCCAGCCGTGGGCCGCGAAGTGCAGCGGGCGGCCGGCGGTCACCGCGGGGTCGAGCTGGCGGAGGCTTCCGGCGGCGGCGTTGCGCGGGTTGGCGAATCGCTTCCCGCCGGCGCGTTCCTGCTGTTCGTTCAGCCGGAGGAAGTCCTCGTCGGTCATGAACACCTCGCCGCGCACCTCGAGCAGCGCCGGCCACCCCGCACCCGCGAGCCGCTGCGGGATGTCGGCGATGGTGCGCGCGTTCGCCGTCACCTCCTCGCCCTCCTGGCCGTCGCCGCGGGTGGCGGCCTGGACCAGGCGGCCCGCCTCGTAGCGCAGGGAACAGGAGACCCCGTCGATCTTGGGCTCGCAGGCAAGATCGATCGGGGTGCGCGGATCCTGAAGCTCCCGCAGGAACTGCCGCACGCTCTCGAGCCATTCGCGCACGTCCTCCAGGGTCATCGCGTTCTGGAGCGAGAGCATGGGCAGGGCGTGGCGCACCTTGCGGAACGCGGGCGACGGCGGCGCCCCGACGGCGCGCGAGGGGCTGTCGGCACGGGTGAGGTGGGGAAAGCGCTTCTCGATCGCCTCGTTGCGGCGCCGCAGGGCGTCGTACGCGGCGTCGCTGATCTCGGGGCGGTCCTCGGCGTGGTAGAGGCGGTCGTGCCGGGCGATGAGGCGGGCGAGCCGGGCGAGTTCCCGGCGCGCCTGGGCCTCGCTCAACGCCTCGACCGGGATCTCATCGCTCGGGGTCCGGGGTCGCGGCATCTTCGGCCCTCCGGAGTCGCCCCGGGGCGCCTGCCGCCCCGGGCGCGGGGATCGGGCCGGCTTCCCCGGGGGGGAGCCGGCAGAAGGCGGCGACGGCCCGGGCGGCGAGCCGGCGGCCGCGGGAAAAGCGCGGGTCACGGAACCCCGGCCGCCAGGTGAGGCCGGAGAGGTCGTCGGAGACGACGAGCAGGGCGGCCGCCGCGGCCTCGCGCGCGGCGCAGACGGTGAAGAGCGCCGAGCATTCCATCTCCACGGCAAGGGCCCCCCGCCCGCGGAAGGCGGTGAGCCGCGAGGGCGTCTCGCAAAACGGCGCATCGGTCGTCCACACCGCCCCGCAAAGGGCCGCCGCGCCGACGGCGCGGCAGGAGGCCGCAAGCCGCCCCCGCAGGGCCGGGTCGGCGGCGGATCGCCTGCGCCGGGGGGCGTAGTGCCGCGAGGTGCCTTCGTCGATCAGCGCCGCCGTCGGCAGGAGGAGATCCCCGATCCCGGCCCGGGGCGACACGGCGCCGCACCAGCCGCAGAAGACGATCTCCCGGCTGCCCCAGGCGATCAGGTTCTCGGCCAGCATGACCGCGTGGGGGGCGCCCACGAGCGGGCCGGCGAGCGCCAGCCCCGGGATCCGTGTCGAGGCGGTGTAGAGACGGCTGATGTGCAACGGCCGACCCGGGTCCTCCGCGAAGCCGAGCTCGGCCCGCAGGAGCGCGACGTCGGGCTCGGTCGCCGCCATCACGGCGAGCGGCCCCAGGCGCGGGGAACGCGACGTCCGCGCCGGCCGGACGATCGCTTCGCGGCAGGCGGACTTCATGGCGGCGGGGGGTTACTCGGGGCGGTTCAGGCGCGTCATTTCATCCCGGATCTCGTCCATCAGGTCGTAGAGCCAGAGGAAATCCTCCATGGAGAGCCGCCCGGCCTTGACCGGCGCACCCTCGGTCCCGTCCCGCTTGGTGAGGATCCGGGGCCCGATCTGGAGCTTTGCGCCCCCGTCGCCGTACTGGTTGATGGAGACGACGAGCCCGGTCTGCTCGCATTTCCAGCGGCGGAGCACCTTGTCCTTTTCCGGGTCGTAGGGCATGGCATCCTTTCCCCTTCCGGCGGTCTGCCGCCCGGGGCCCGCGGCCGCAGGCCGGCGCGCGCGGGAACGCCCCTCAGGCGGAAAGCTTGGAGAAATCGGCGAAGCGTTCGAAGAGGCCGGCGACCCGCGCGAGCAGCGAAAGCCGGTTTTCGCGCCGCTCCGCGTCCTCGTCCATGACCATCACGTCCTCGAAGAAGCGCTCAAGCGCCGGCTTGAGCTCGAGCATGCGCGCGAGCGCCTCGGTGTGGCGGCCGTTTTCCAGCTCCTGCGCGACGGCGCCCTCGATGGCGCGGAGGGCGGCGAGGAGCATCCCCTCGGCGGGATCGACGAAGCGCTCCTCCCGCACCGCAGCCGGCGTGAAACCCTCGGCCCGCCGCAGGATGTTCGCCACCCGCTTGAAGGACAGGGCGATCCCCTCGAACTCGGGCTTGCGGCGGAAAGCCTCGAGGGCGGCCGCCCGGTCGAAGGCGTCGGGTGCGCGATCGGCGTCCGCGGCGAGAACCGCGGCCACCGTGTCCCGCGCGCAGCCCTCCTCGATGAGCTGCGAGGAGAGCCGCCCCTCGAGAAAGGCCGCGAGCTGCTGTGCGGTCTCGGGCGGCGCCGCCTCCGGGTCGGGGTACCGCGCCAGCCCCTCCGCGATCAGGCGGCCGAGCGACCAGCCGAAGCGGTGGCGGCGCAGGATCTGGATCACGCCGATCCCCTGGCGCCTCAGGGCGTAAGGATCGGCCGCGCCGGAGGGGATCAGGCCGGCGCGGAAGCAGCCGCAGAGCGTGTCGATCTTGTCGGCCACGGCGAGGACCGCGCCCGCGGCCGTCTCCGGCAGCAGCCCGCCGGCGGCCGTCGGCCGGTAGTGCTCCTCGATCGCCCGCGCGACCGCCTCGGGCTCGCCCTGGGCCGCGGCGTAGATCCGGCCCATCACCCCTTGGAGTTTCGGGAATTCGCCGACCATGAGGCTGACGAGGTCGGCCTTGCACAGCCAGGCTGCCCGGCCCACGGTGCGGCGGAGTTCCTCCCCCGGGTCGCACCAGGCGGCCAGCCGCTCGGCGAGCTCCCGCACGCGGAGCACCTTGTCGAAGACCGAGCCGAGCTTCGCCTGAAAAAGGACCTGGCGCAGCTTCTCCACCTGCCGCTCGAGCGGCACGGCGAGGTCGGTGCGGTAAAAGAAGCGTGCGTCTTCGAGCCGCGCCCGGAGCACGCGCTCGTGGCCGCGGACCACGACGGCGGGGTCCGCGGCCCGGGTGTTGTTCACGGCGACGAACCAGGGAAGGAGCCTCCCCGACCCGTCCTCCACGGCGAAGTATTTCTGGTGCTCGCGCATGGCCGTGATCAACACCTCGGGGGGCAGCTCGAGAAACTCCTCCGGGAAGCGCCCGCGGGCGACCACGGGGTACTCGACGAGGTGGGTGTTCGTCGCGAGCAGATCCACGTCCTCGACGAGGCGGCCGCCGGCTGCGGCCGCCTCCCGGGCGGCGTCTTCGGCGATCCGGCGGCGCCGTTCCCCGGCGTCGGCGACGACGAAGGCCGCGCGCAGCGTCTCCTGCCACGCCTCGGGCCGGGCGATGCGGATCCGGCGGGGGTGGTGGAAGCGGTGGCCGTGCGTGTGGCGCCCGCTGCGGATGCCGCCGAGATCGACGGGGATGACCGAGGCCCCGTAGAGGGCGAGCAGCCAGACGATCGGCCGGGCGAAGGCGATCGCGAGGTCGGCCCAGCGCATGCGCTTGGGAAAAGGGAGCCCGAGAATCAGCGGCGGCAGGATCTCCTGCAGGACAAGCGGCGTCTTGCGGCCGGGCTCCTGGACCGCCGCCGAAAGGTATTCGCCGCGCGGGGTGGCGACGACGCGGCAGGCCTCGGGGCGGACGCCCGCCTTCGCGGCGAACTTCACGGCGGCCGTGGTCGGCCGGCCGGCGGCGTCGAAGGCGACCGCGGCCGGCGGCCCGAGCATCTCGCGCACGAGCGGCTCCTGCCGCGGGGCGACCTCCGCGACGAGCACCGCCAAGCGCCGCGGGGTGCCGAAGGGGTGGAGATCGCCGTGGCGGATGCGCGCCGCGGCGAGCTTTTCCCGCAGCCCGGCGGCAAGGGCCTCGAGTGCCGGCTCGATGTAGCCGGCGGGGATCTCCTCGGTGCCGATCTCGACGAGCAGCGTCTTCATGCCGCGGCCTCCGCCGGGCGGGCCCCCGTCCCGCCGAGCAGCGGGTAGCCGAGCGCCTGGCGCTGGGCGAGCCAGGCCTCGGCGCAGGCGCGGGCGAGGTTGCGGATGCGGGCGATGTAGCCGGTGCGCTCGGTCACGCTGATCGCCCCGCGCGCATCGAGCAGGTTGAAGGTGTGGGAGCACTTGAGGCAGAACTCGTAGGCCGGCAGGACCAGCCCGCGGGCGACGATGCGCCGCGACTCGGCCTCGTAGCGGGCGAAGAGATCGAGCAGCAAGGCGACGTCGGCCTCCTCGAAGTTGTAGGTCGACTGCTCGACCTCCTGGCGGTGGGCCACGTCGCCGTAGGTCAGGCGGTCGTTCCAGCGCAGGTCGAAGACGTTGTCCACCTGCTGCAGGTACATCGCGATGCGCTCGAGCCCGTAGGTGATCTCCACCGACACCGGCGCAAGCTCGATGCTGCCGGCCATCTGGAAATAGGTGAACTGCGTGATCTCCATCCCGTCGAGCCAGACCTCCCAGCCGAGGCCCGAGGCGCCGAGGGTGGGGGATTCCCAGTCGTCCTCGACGAAGCGGATGTCGTGCTCGAGGGGGCGGATGCCCAGGGCCTGCAGGCTCTTGAGGTATTGCTCCTGGACGTCGCGGGGCGAAGGCTTGAGCAGGACCTGGAACTGGTAGTAATGCTGCAGCCGGTTGGGGTTTTCGCCGTAGCGGCCGTCGGTCGGCCGGCGCGAGGGCTGCACGTAGGCGGTGTTCCAGGGCTCGGGGCCGAGGGCCCGGAGCAGCGTCGCGTGGTGGAAGGTTCCCGCGCCCACCTCCTCGTCGTAGGGCTGAACGATGAGGCAGCCCTTGCGCGCCCAGAATCCCTGCAGCGCGAGAATCACATCCTGAAAGTTCATGCGGTGCTCCCCTCCCGCGCCTCGTTTCGGGCGCGGGGTACCCGTGCATAAGGCATTTTGCTTCAAATGCCAAGGGAAAAATCGGCGCGCGGCGGCCCGCCGCGCGCGTTTTCGCCCTCCGCGCGCAGCCCCCGCAGGGCGATCCCCACCGGCAGCAGGCCCGCCCCGGGCCGCCGGGCGAGAAGCTCCGCCCAGTCCCCCCGAAGGGCCGCGATCGCCGCGGGCGGCCCCAGCGCCCAGAGGCAGCCGCCCGCGCCCGCGCCCGAAAAGCGCGCGCCGCAGCCGCGCCGCCGGGCCGCCGCGATCAGACGGCCGCCGAGAGCGTCCACGACCTCCGGGGTTATGCGGCGCCGGATGGCGGTCTCGCGGTGGATCGCCTCGGCCGCCCGCTCGAGGTCCCCCCGCTCCAAGGCCGCGGCGAAGCCGCGGCTCAAGGCGGCGATCTCCCGCCACGCCGCGCGCCGGCCGCCGGCGAGGAACTCCCGGATCCAGCGGCCGTTCACGTCGGCCGAGACGTGGGGCACGCCGAGGTAGGCGAGAAGAAGGCAGGACGCCAGCCCCCTCGCCCGCTCACCGCGCAGCAGGACCCGGCGCCGGAACGGCCGCTCGGGGGTCAGGGCCGACCACTCCCAGCAGTGGATGCCGCCGAAGGCGGCCGCCAGCTGATCCTGGAAGCCGCAGGGAACGCCGGCCACGGCCTCCTCGGCCGCCTGGGCGATTTGGGCGACGCGGCCGGGGTGGAGTCGGACGTCGCGGCGGCCGCGGCGCTCCACCTCGAGGAGCGCCCGCACCAGGGCGACGGCGGCCGCCGAAGAGCCGCCCAGACCGCTCCGCGGCGGGGAGGCGGAGTGGATGCGGATGTGCACGCCGCCGGCCTCGAAGAGGGCCGCCAGGGCGAAACAGAGCCCGAGGGGATGGCGGAAGGGTGCGCGCGCGAGGGCGAAATCGGCCGCGGGGAAACCCCGCGAGCTCACCTTGACCCGCCCGGCCGCGTAAGGCTCAAGCCGCACCGTGGTGCGCAGATCGAGCGCGAGGTTGACCGTGCAGGGCGAAAGCGCCCGCAGCGGATAGAAGAAGGTGCGGATGTCGAGGGTTCCCCCGACGTCGACGCGGCAGGGGGCGGAGAAGCAGACCGGCCCTTCCTCGAGCCGGCTGCGGAAATCGCGGGCTCCCGGCCCCACGGGGATGCGCCGCCCGGCCCTCATGGCCGCCCGGCCTCCCCGCCGTCGAGCTGCCGGAGGACCTCGAAGGAACGCGGCATGCGATCGAGGTGCCGCAGCAGGAATCGTTCCAGGAAGCTTCGGCCCTCAGCGAGCGCCGCCGGGGCCGCCCTGAGCCGTGCCAGACGGCCGGTGGGGCCGCGGCCGATCCAGAGCAGCTGCTTGGCCGCGCCGCGGCTGAGGAGAAAGGGCTCCGCAAGGCCGCCCTGCGCGCAGCGCGGGCAGCAGATCCCGCCGCGGCCGAGGTCGATCCGCAGCTCCCGATCGGGCAGGGATTCCGCGGGCGCACGGCACCCCACGCAGCGCTCGAGCGCGGGCGCGTGGCCCGTGAGCTCGAGCAGACGCATCAGAAACGAGAGGTGCAGGACCTCCGCGGCGGGCTCCCCGCGGTCGAGCGCGAAGAGGGCGAAGCGCAGCAGCCCGTAGAGCTCCTCCTGCGGCGAGCCCTCCTCCGCCCAGTCGTGGGCGAGCTCCACCCAGACGCCGGCGTAGGCGGTACGGAGCGGGCTTTCGCGGATGCGCGCGAAGGGGTCCCTGAGGCTGGCCTCCTTGAGGCGCCACATCCCCCGGCCTGCCTCCAGCACGGCCTCGAACTCGGTGAAGACCTCGAGTACGCCGCCGAAGCGGCGCCGGCTCTTCCGGGCCGCGGGGGCGACGGCCGTGAGGCGGCCGCATCCGGGGGAAAGCAGGGTCACGATCAGGTCGCTTTCGCCATACTCCGTCTTGCGGAGCAGCAGCGCCGGCGAGGTCAGCGGTTCGGGCAAGGTGCGCATCGGGGCGAGGGGCACCGCCGGGTTCGGGGTTCAGGGAAGGTGCAGGTTCACGATCTGGCCGCGGCGGCCGGCGGGGGGGAGCGGTTTGCCGTCGAGGGCGAGCCGCACGCCGCCTGCGTTGCCGAGAAGCAGGTTGAACCCGGTGTCGGCCTCGAGGGTGAGCTGCATGCCGGCGCGGAGGAGGTACTCTCGCGGGGTGCCCTGGTCGGTGGAGACCTTGACCCAGCCGTCCTCGAGCGCCGTCAGGGAGAGCTCGTGGCGGCGGGGGCCGGGCGCGGGCGGGAGGACGGGCGGCGGGGAAGCCGGCCCGGGGAGCGGAAAGGCGGACAACTCGGCGCGCGCCTGCGGCGAGGAGGAGAGGCTGCGTCCTTCGGCGACCACGAGCCGGTAGGCGGCGAGGCTGCCGCCGACGAGCAGGGCGAAGCAAAGGAGGGCGAAAAGGAAGAAGCGCAGTCTGCGCGGCGCGCGCTTTTCCTCGGCGCAGGCCGCCTGCGGGGTTGCGGCCCCGGAGATCCCGCGGCAGCGCCGGTAGCGGCCGAGGATGTCCTCCGCCTCGACACCGACCGCCTGGCAAAAGGCCCGCAGGAAGCCGGGAAGGAAGGGGTCGGGGGGCAGCCGCCCGAAGTCTTCCTCCTCGATCGCGCGCAGCGTGTCGGGCCGGATGCGCGTCTCGGCGGCGATCTCCTCGAGCGAGAGCCCGCGCTCGAGCCGCGCGGTGCGCAGCCGCGCGCCGAAACAGAAGCTCTCCTCGGTCCGGCGGCCGGGCGGACCGGAAGGCGGCGGGTTCGGGCCGCTTTTGCTCATTTCCGCGATCCTCCTTGGGGTCAGGGCTCGGCCACGATGCGGATGTGGGCGCGCTTGCGCAGGTCGGAGAGCCAGACCTCGAAGCGGCGGTCGAGGTGTTCGCGGTAGAGGGCTTCCTGGATCTCCGCCTCCACCTCCGCAAGCGGCTTCCCCCCCTCCTCCCGGATTTCCTGGACGAAAACGACCTGGTAGCCGAACTCGGTCTCGACGACGGGCGAGACCTCGCCCGCCTTCATCGCGCGCACCGTCTCCCGCAGGGCCGGGGTCAGGGCCTCAAGCCGGATGAAGCCGAGATCGCTTCCCTGGAGCTCACGGTCGGCCTGGGCGGCGCGGCGCACGAGGTCGGCGAAGGCGCTGCGTCCGGAGAGCGCCTCCCCGCGCACCTCCTCGAGGAGCCTGCGGGCGGCCTGGCGAGCGGCGGAATCGGCATCCGGGGGCAGCTTGACGTAGAGGTTCCAGAGGTGGACCCGGGTCCCCCCGCCGTAGCGGGCGCGGTTCTTTTCGTAGTACTCCTCGATCTCCTTGCGCGTGATGACCACCTTGGAGCGCACCTCGCGCGTGAGGAGACGGCTGCGCTCGATCTGCTGCTTGACCTGGCGGCGGTACTCCTCCCAGCTCAGGCCCTCCTCCTGCAGCCGGAGCTTGAGCTCCTCCTCCGACAGCCCGCGGTTCTCGCGCAGCTGCAGGATCTGCCGCTCGACCTCGGCGTCGGAGACGGAGATGCTCTGGCGCTTGATCTCCTGCTCGGTCAGCCGGGCGTGGATCAGGTTGTCGAGGACCTCCCGGCGCAGGCCGGCGGTCGCCTGCCGCTCGGCCTCGGCCGGCAGGCCGCGGGCCTTGAGGCTTTTGAGGACGGAGCGCATTTCGGCTTCGAGATCGTGGAGCGTGATGATGTCGTCGTTCACGACGGCGACGATGCGGTCGACGACGGTCGCCTCGGCGGCGTGGGCGAAGGCTCCCCCCGCCATGCAGAAGGCGAGCAGCCCGCAGGCCATCCCCAGAAACGCGGTGCGGCGGTTCATGCTGGCGTTCCTCCGGCCGCGGCCCCCGGCGCGCGGCCGCTGTTGGGCATCAGGGGGTCGGCCCGGCCGCTTCGGCCGCCTCGACCCCGGAGGCGATCGCTTCCCAGCGCGCCTCATCGATCCACACGGGCGTCTTGCGCCGCAGCGCCTCGACCCAGGCGGAGAAGGCCTCCTCGCGCTTTTTGCGCCGCAGGTCGGCGACGAGCATCTCGCGCAGCCGCACCCAGGCCTCCTCGGAATCGACCATCGCGGCCTTGCCCCGGAAATGGCGCTCGTAGTGCGCCCGGAGGTCCTCGCTGTCGAGGGCTTCCTCCTCGGCGAGTTCGCGCCGCCAGACGGTTTCGAGAAGCAGCCGGCTTCGCAGCCGCTCCTTCCAGTCGGCGAGCGGCAGGGCCGCTTCGACCAGGGTCTGCTCGAACAGCCCCGGCGGGTACTGGGCCCGCACGGCCTCGACGGCGCTCTCGAGCTCCGGGTCGCTCACGGCGATCCCCACCGACCGGGCGTGCTCCCGGACGAGAAGCTCGGTCACGAGCTCCTCGAGCAGCCGCTCCCGGGCCTCCCGTAGCCCCGGGGCGTCGGGGGCGAGGCTGCCGGGATGGGCGATGCGGCGCAACGCGAAGGCGCGGTGGAAATCGCGAGCGTAAAGCCGCTGCTCGCCCACCACGGCAAGCGGCGCCTCCCCGGTCCCGGATGGCGGCGCCCCGCACGCCGCGGCCAGGAGCGCGGCGGCCACGAACGCACCCCGCACCGTCCGTCCGCTCCCGCGGCAACGGTGCCCAAGCGCCGCCGACGACCGGGTTAAGAATTTAATTTTCTTCATGATTACCATTCCCGGCGATGGCCTGCAAGATGTTTTTCACCTGGGCCAGGCGGGCATTGGCGGCCGCGGGCGCAAGCCGGACGCGGAGGATGCCCCCGGGGGTGAGCTCGCAGGCCTGAGGGTTGCGGCGGACAAAGCCCAGAACGGCCTCCGGGTCGGCGGGGTTTCCGCCTGCGAACTGGAGAACCGCCCGCTGCTCGGTGACGTCGAGCCGCTCCACGCCGGCCCGCCGCGCGAGAATGCGGAGCAGGATCTTGAAGAGCAGGTTGGCGGCCTCCTCGGGCGGCGGGCCGAAGCGGTCCTTGAGCTCCGCGCGCATCTCGGCGACCTCCCGGGGCGCGGTCATGCGGGCGAGCCGGCGGTAGAGGATCATGCGCTGGTCGATGTCCGGGATGTAGGACTCGGCCAGGTAGGCCGAGAAGGGCACGTGGATCTCGGGCTCGAGGCTGCGCTCCGGGGGCTCGCCCTTCAGCTCGGCGATCGCCTCCTCCATGAGCTTGAGGAACATGTCGTAGCCCACGGCGGCGATGTGACCGGATTGCGAGGCCCCCAGGATCGTCCCGCCGCCGCGGATCTCGAGGTCGTTCATCGCGATCTGGAAACCGCTGCCCAGATCGCTGTGCTCCATGAGCACCTTGAGCCGCTTGCGCGCGTCGGCGGTGAGCAGGCTTTCGGCGGGGATGAGGAGATAGGCGTAGGCCTGCGCCTCGGAGCGTCCCACGCGGCCGCGCAGTTGATAGATCTGGGCCAGGCCGAAGCAGTCGGCGCGGTTGACGATGATCGTGTTGGCGTTGGCGACGTCGAGCCCGCTCTCGATGATCGTCGTGCACACCAGCACGTCGACCTCACGCCGCAGAAAGCGCAGCATCACCTGCTCGAGCGCCTCCTCGGGCATCTGCCCGTGGGCGACGTCCAGCCGGGCCTCGGGAACGAGCCGCCGGAGGCGTTCGGCCATGGCGTCGATCGTCTGCACGGTGTTGTGCACGAAGTAGACCTGGCCGGAGCGGCGGAGCTCCCGCCGGATCGCATCGGTGATCACCTCGGGGTCGAACTCGCAGACGGTGGTGACGATCGCCTTGCGGAATTCCGGCGGGGTCTGGATCAGGCTGATGTCCCGCAGGCCGGTGAGCGAGAGGTGGAGCGTCCGCGGAATGGGGGTGGCCGTCAGGGCGAGCACGTCGACGGTGGACCGCAGGCGCTTGAGCTTCTCCTTGTGCCGCACGCCGAAGCGCTGTTCCTCGTCGACGACGAGCAGGCCCAGGTCCTTGAAGGCGATGTCCTTCTGCAGGAGGCGGTGCGTGCCGATGACGATGTCCACCTTGCCGCTGCGGATCCCCTCGACGATGGCCGCCTGCTCCCGGGCGGAGCGGAACCGGCTCAGGCAGGCGACGTGCACCGGGTGCCGCTGGAAGCGGGTGCGGAAGGTCTCGAAGTGCTGCTCGGCGAGGATCGTCGTGGGGACGAGCACGGCGACCTGCTTGCCGTTGAGGACCGCGAGAAACGAGGCCCGCAGGGCGACCTCCGTCTTGCCGTAGCCCACGTCCCCGCAGACCAGACGGTCCATCGGGGTCGGCTGCTGCATGTCCTGGAAGACCTCTTCGATCGCGCGGATCTGGTCGGGGGTCTCCTCGTAGGCGAAGCCCGACTCGAACTCCTTGATCGAATCGTCGGTCACGCGGCAGGCGAAGCCGTGCTCGACGCGCCGCCGCGCGTAGAGCTGCAGGAGTTCGCCGGCGATTTTCTCCGCCGAGCGCTTCACGCGCGCCTTGACCCGCTCCCAGGAAGCCCCGCCCAGCTTGTCGAGCGCGGGCTCGCAGCCTTCCACCCCGAGGTACTTCTGGATCAGGTTCATCCGGTCCACGGGGAGGTAGAGCCGGTCGCCTCCCTGGTAGGCGAGCGCGAGGAACTCGTTTTCCACGCCGTCCACGGTGAGGCGGACGAGCCCCTCGTAGCGGCCGATCCCGTGGTCGGTGTGGACGACCCAATCGCCCTGCTTGAGCTCCTGCAGGCCGAGAAGCCGCTCGCGGGCGGGCGCCGGCCGACGGGCCCGCCGTGCGGCGCGCACGCCGAAGAACTGCTCCTCACTCAGCAGGGCGAGCCCCTCGGCCGCCCACACAAAGCCGCCCGCGACGCGCCCGAGGCAGAGCACCGGCCGCAGATCGTCCTCCTCGGCCGGGAACTCCGCGCTGCGGCGGAAGCTCACGCCGTAGGGGGCGAGCAGGTCGGCGAGGCGCTCGGCCTGCGTCCGGCCGCGGCAGGCGACCACGACGCGCAACCCCGCGCGACGGTGTTCCTCGACCCAGGAGGCGAGCGGGGCGAAGGGCTCCTCGGGCTCGCGCATCCGGCGCAGGCGCGCGGCCAGTTCGGCGACGGACTGGATCTCGGCCCGAAGCTCGAGGGGGGCGGGCGCGTCCACCCCGGCGGGGTCCTGCGCCGCCTGCACGGGAATCTCCTTGAGGACGAGATCCCCCGCCGCTTCCAGCCGCCGCGCGCCCTCTTCGGCGGGGAGATAGACCCGCGTGGGCTCGACCAGGAAATCCCCCCGCTCGCGGGCCGCCTGCCAGATCGCGCCGGCGCGGCGCTCGAATTCGGCGGCGGCCGCCCGGAGCTCCCCGGGGGCGATCAGGATGACCCGGGTCCCCGGCGGGAGGTAGTCGAAGAGGGTTTCCGGCTCGGGGTATATGAGCGGCAGGAGCGCCTCGGCGCCGGGGGGGCATTCGAGACGGGAGAGGGCGGAGGTGATCTCGCGCACGCGCGTGGGGGGAAAGCCGAGTTCGGCCGCCTGCAGGCGCACGCGGTTTAAGATCTCGGCCATGCGCGCCGGCTCGAGAATCGCCTCGCGCGCGGGAAGGATCACGGCCTCGCCGACGCCGCGCAGGTGCCGCTGGTCGGCGGCCGAAAAAAACCGGAGCGACTCGACCCGGTCGCCGAAAAACTCGATCCGCAGGGGATCGGGGTAAAGGGGCGAGAAGACATCCACGATGCCGCCGCGGACCGAGAAATCGCCCGGCTCCTCCACGATCGCCGTACGGAGGTAGCCGCCGGCGATGAGCTTGCCGACCAGCCGGTCGCGCTCGATCTCCTCGCCCTCAAGGAGGAGTTCGGCGTAGCGCACGAGCTCGGCGCGGGGCACGACCCGCTGGAGGATCGCCGGGACGGGGGCGACCACGACCGGCGGCTCCTCGCCCGCGGCCAGGCGGTAGAGGACGCGGATGCGCTCGGCCGCGGTGACGTTGTGGGTGGAGAGCGCCTTGAAGGCGACCTGGGGGTAGGGCGGGAAGAGCTGCGCCTCCGGTCCCCCGAAAAACCGCAGCTCCTCGGCCAGAAGCCGCCCCTCCTCAAGCGTGGAAACGGCGACGAGCATCGGCGCGGGACGGGCGGCGTGGAGCCGCGCCAGAATGAGGCCGCGCTCGCTTCCGGAAACGCCGCTCACCTCGACCCGCCGGCCGCCTTGGAGGACCGCTTGGGCGATGGCGGCGGCGTTGACGGGGGCTTGATTTTGCACCATGGGGACGGTAAAAAAAGAAACAGTCCGCCGTGCCGACGTAGCTCAATCGGCAGAGCAGCTGATTCGTAATCAGCAGGTTATCGGTTCAAGTCCGATCGTCGGCTCCAATTCACCTTAAGGGATCCCGGGGGAGCGATCAACCGGGATCCTTTGTTTCTCCCGCCCTTTTTTCCGCCTTTCCCTCCCGCTCGAGCCAGTCCAGCACCGCCCGCAACAGCGATGCGCTGTGGCCGAGCTGCACCCAGGCCTCCGCCGCGGCAAGGATCCGGTCCTCGCGCTGCAAGGTGCAGGCGAGATCGAGAGAAAGCTGGGCGATGCGCGCGATCTCGCGGGCGAGGTCTTCTTCGCTGGCGATCACGATGGGGTAGAGGGCAATGCGCTTTGCCTGCTTGAGCGCCCCACGGTCTACGATGCCGTCGGTTGCGGCATGGTGGCGGCGGTTGTAGTCGTTGTGGGGGATGTGGTGCAGCGGCTGGGAGAGATCGCCGAGGTAATGGGCGGCGTAGGCCAGATGGTAATCGGCGTAAAGCCCCCGCGCGCGGAAGTCGCGGTAGCCGCGCAGGGCGCCCAAAATCGCGCCGTACAGGTGCCCCTGCGGGTCGAGGCGATCGTAGCGCTCTGCCTGGGCGAAGACCGCGGCCGGGGTGATCCGCGCGCCGCAGGCGTTGTTGGCGTAATGGTTGTGTCGTTCGACCTCCCCGAGCTTGAGCTTGGCGATGTCGGCACCCGCGGCGTGGTACCATTTCCGCCAGCCCGCGGCCTTGGCGATTGCGAGGTGGGTCTCATCGTACCAGGCCCCGCCGCTTCCCGGCCGGAGCACCGTCACCACGAGGCAGGCGAGCACGCCGGCCGCGAAAACGATCCGCTGCGACACGTCCCCTCCTTGTTCTCCCCCGGCCGGAAGCCGGCCGGGGCATTGCGTTTCCTGCAATAGCACACCCGCGCCGCGCCCGGGAAGAGCACCGCTCGGGTCCCGGCCGCGGCAAGACGCTTTCAACCAATATCTGAATGGACGTCCCCTAATTGGCGGGGGCCGGAAGCAATTAGAAACATTCACAATACGGGTTGACAGGGGGGAGAATTGCGGCTACCTTCGGATCGTTTTTTTTCGCCGTCGCCGATGGACGGGTTCGCAAGGGGGGAAACCGTGGCTCAGGATCTCGATGACGCCGCCCTGAAAGAGGAAATCGATCGCATCATGCGCAAGGTCGATGAGATCATGAACCGGGTCGAGGCCGCGATGCCGCCCAAGCCGCAGCCGGCCGAGCCGCCGCAACCGCCCGGGGAATGAGGATGGCGCCCACGATGGGCCGCTTGCGGAAGCCAGGAGGAGATATGGCGGTGACCAAGGACGACATCGTCGCGCGGGTTCACGAGCTGGGGTTCTCCAAGAAACAGGCCGTCGATCTCGTGGAAACCCTGATCGAGATCATGAAGTCGACCCTTGAGCGGGGCGAGGACATCCTCATCTCGGGCTTCGGCAAATTCTGCGTGAAAAGCAAGAAGCCCCGCCGCGGCCGCAACCCCGCGACCGGCGAGGACCTCATGCTGCGCGCCCGTCGGGTGATCACCTTCAAGTGCAGCGGCAAGCTGCGGAACAAGATCAACGCGGCCTCCCCGGCGCCCGCCGTTCCCGCCGAGGCCGATCAGAGCGCGATGCCGTAAGCCTTCATCTTGCTCAACAGCGAGGGGTGGCTGATCTCGAGCAGCCGCGCCGCCTGCGTGCGGTTGCCGCCGGTCTGCTCGAGCGCCTGGCGGATGAGCCGTTTCTCGATCGCACGCTGCGCCCGCTTGAGCGAAAGCCCCGAGACCGCCTCCCCGACCGCCGCCTCCCCCCCCCCGGCCGCCCCCAGCTCGGCGGGCAGGTGCTCGGGCTGAATCACCGCCTCCTCGCAGAGCAGCACCGCCCGCTCGATCACGTTTTCCATCTCGCGCACGTTTCCCGGCCAGGGGTACTCGAGCATCCAGGCGAGGGCCGCCGGGCTGATCTCGCGCACCTGCTTGTTCAACTTGGCGTTGAAGCGCGCCAGAAAATGCCGCGCCAGGTGGGGGATGTCCTCGGGGCGCTCCCTGAGCGGCGGCAGCACGATCGTCAGCACCTTGAGCCGGTAGTAGAGGTCCTCGCGAAAGCGGCCGCTGCGGACGGCCTCCTCGAGGTTCCGCGCCGTGGCGGCGATCACGCGCACGTCGACCCGCTCGGGCCGGGTTTCGCCCACGGGACGGATCTCGTTTTCCTGCAGCACCCGCAGGAGTTTCACCTGGAGGGGGGCCGGGAGCTCGCCGATCTCGTCGAGGAAGATCGTCCCGCCGTCGGCCTCCTGGAAGAGCCCCTTCTTGTTGCGGTCGGCACCGGTGAAGGCGCCCTTGCGGTAGCCGAAGAGCTCGCTTTCGAGGAGCGTTTCCGGGATCCCGCCGCAGTTGACCGGCACCCAGGGTTTCGCGGCGCGCGGCCCCTCGGCGTGGATGCCTCGGGCGATCAGCTCCTTTCCCGTGCCGCTCTCCCCGAGGACGAGCACGGTCGTCGCGTAACGCGCCGCCTTGCGCGCAAGCTCGAAGACCGCGGACATGGCCCGGCTGGAGGCGACGAGGCTGCCGAACTGGAAATCCTTCTCGTAGCTGCGGATGCGCTCCTTCAGGGCGCGGTTTTCGCGCCGCAGGGCTTCGCGCTCCTCGGCTTTGCGCAGGGTGAGCAGGACCTCATCGGGCCTGAAGGGTTTGGCGATGTAGTCGTAGGCGCCCTGTTTCATGGCCGCAATGGCCGTGTCGATCGTCCCGTAGGCCGACATCATGATGACGGTGCAGTCGCGCAGGCGCTCGCCCGCCGCCTGCAGAAATTCCATGCCGCCCATCACCGGCATGCGGATGTCGCAAAGCACGAAATCGTAGCGCGCCTGGTCGAGGCGCTCGAGGGCCTCGGCGCCGTTGGCCGCGAAGTCCACGGCGCAGTCCGCCTTGCGCAGCACGGCGGCGAGCATGTGCCGCATGTTTTCCTCGTCGTCGACCACCAGGATCCGCTTCGCCGACACCTGCGCGGCCATCGATCCCTCACGCCTCCTTTCCCCATCCGTTCCCGCAACGGGCCAGCGGGAGCACCACCCGCAGGCAGGTCCCCGACCCCGGCGTGCTCTCGACCTCCATCCGGCCGCCGGCCCGCGCGACGATCATGTAGCTCACCGCCAGCCCGAGGCCGGTCCCCTTGCCGGGCTCCTTCGTCGTGAAAAACGGATCAAAGATGCAGGGGATCTGCTCCTCGGGGATCCCGACCCCGTCATCCCGGAAGGAGATCTGCAACCGCCCCTCGCCCCCCTCCCCCGCTGCGGGCGGCAGATCGGCGGTTTGGATCGCCAGCACCCCCCGGGCGCCCGGCCCGCGGGCGCTGACCGCATCGGCGGCGTTGATCGCGAGATTCAGGAAGACCTGGCGCAACTGGGCGCCGTCGGCCCGCACCCGGTCACGGGCCGCGGCGAGGTCGGTTGCGATCCGCAGGTGCCCTAAAAAGGGCTGCAGGCGCAGCACCTCGGCGAGTTCGGCGAGGATCGCGTGCACCGAGACCTCGCCCGTCCCCTCCGGCGAGGGACGCGAAATCTCGAGCAGCTGCCGGATGATGGCGTTGATGCGCTCGATCTCGCGACTCGCCCGCTCGAGGCAGTCGCGGCGTTCGCTCTCCGCGAGCCCGTTTTCCTTGAGCAGCTCGAGGTAGCCGGTCACGATGCCGATGGGGTTGCCGATCTCGTGGGCGATGCCCGCGGAGAGCCGTCCCACGGAGGCGAGCTTCTCGGCCCGCAGGATCTCGCTCTGGGCCCGGCGCAGCTCGGCGTTCGCCGCCTCGAGGGAGACGACTGTCTGCCGGAGCTTCGCCTTCTCGGCCGCAAGCCGGCGCAACAGGCCGTTCAGGGCCGAAGAGAGGCGTTTGAGCTCGTTGTCCTCCTTGCGCACGGCGAAGAGCTCCGCGCCCTCCTCCTCGTTGTACTCCTCGGCACGCCGGGCGAGCCGGCCGAGCGGCTGGAGCGTGATCTTGAAGATGCGGTAGACGGCGATCACCGAGAAAAGCCCCGCGTTGAGCAGGATGAAGCAGAGGACCAGCGGCTCAAGCGAACGAAGCCCGCGGTAAAGCGGCGTCAGCGGAAAGAGGAGCGCAAGCGCGAGGCGCTCGCCGGTTTTCGTTTCCGCGGCGGCGGAGACGCCGAGGTGCTCGGGCTGCATCCCGAAGACGGCGAAGGTCTGACCGAGCGGCCTGATCCCGGGCGGCCCCGCGGCCCCGGCCGCAAGCCGTTCGCGGCAGAGCTCCTTCGCCGGGCCGAGGCATCGCCCCTCGCCGAAGGAGATCTCGCGGCCGCGGCCGTCCTGGATGACCAGGCAGGAGGCCGCGGTCTGGTCGAACAGAAGCCGCAGGCCGGCGAGGCTCTGCGGGTTGGGGAGATGTTCCCCCCAGAGGGGGAGATCCTCGAGGCGGGCAACGAAGAGGGCCCCCAGGGCGCGGGCGCGGTCGCTCTCCGTGCGCACGAGAAGCGTCTGGACCGTCAGGGTGATGACGAAATGGATCGCCAGCATGGCGAAAAGAAAGAAAACCCCGAGGTTGATCCCGATCTTCGCCTTGAGACCGCGCAGCATGGGCCGATGCGATTAGATCAGCAGATTCAGGTGGTTACTCGGTTTCTCCGGCCGCCTTGGCCGGCGATCCCCCGCAGCTTGCGCCGCGGCCCGGGACGGGGCCGGGTCGTAAAAAACGTTTCGAAAAATTTTTAATGCAAATCGGATGCCTCAGGGGTCAGCCGGAGCACCGGGGGATCGCCGGCCAAGGCGGCGGGGGCCGGGAGGGAAGGGATGTTCAGAAAAAAGAAAAAGCCCGGGTTGCTCCGGGCTTTTTTAAAAGAGATTCGGCGGCGTCCTACTCTCCCACACGGGACTCCGTGCAGTACCATCGGCGCTGAAGAGCTTAACTTCCGTGTTCGGGATGGGAACGGGTGTTTCCTCTTCGCTATCGCCACCGAAAACGGGATTTCGTTTTCAGGGACAATCCGTCATGCGCGGCAGACCGGCAAGCGCTTGCTTTAGCGGTCATGCAAGTTGTTTTGTGGCCAAGCCTCACGGCCGATTAGTACCAGTAAGCTCAATGCGTTACCGCACGTACACCCCTGGCCTATCAACCTCGTCGTCTTCGAGGGGCCTTCAGTTCCCGGAGTTTCCCCCGGGAAGGGATATCTCATCTTGGGGCAGGTTTCCCGCTTAGATGCTTTCAGCGGTTATCCTTTCCGAACTTAGCTACCCAGCAATGCCGCTGGCGCGACAACTGGAACACCAGAGGTTCGTCCATCCCGGTCCTC
>DYEU01000020.1 GCA_020725555.1 Desulfatibacillum sp. | reverse complement strand
GAGATGGTGATGCCGGGGGACAACGTGTCGATTACGGCGGAGCTGATCACCCCGATTGCGATGGAGAAGGAGCTGCGGTTTGCGATCCGCGAGGGCGGCCGCACCGTCGGCGCCGGCGTCGTCTCCGAAATCCTGGCCTGAAGGCGGGCGGTTCTCATGATGATGATGAACACGAAAATCCGGATCCGGCTCAAGGCCTACGATCACAAGCTGCTCGACCAGTCGGCGGCCGACATCGTGGACACGGCCGTCAAGACGGGCGCCAAGGTGGTGGGGCCCATCCCGCTGCCCACGCGCATCAGCAAGTACACGGTGCTGCGTTCGCCGCACGTGGACAAGAAATCGCGCGAGCAGTTCGAGATGCGCATCCACAAGCGGCTGCTCGACATCCTGGAGCCCACGCAGCAGACCGTGGACGCGCTGATGAAGCTGGACCTTTCGCCGGGCGTCGACGTGGAGATCAAGCTCTGATCCGCCGTTCCCCGCGCGCGGCGCGGGGGAGGCCCGGGTCTGCGCGGCGGCCGGCCGCCGAAGGACGGATGGCGATGACGTGCAAGGGATTGATGGGGAAAAAGCTGGGGATGACCCGCCTTTTCGCTCAGGACGGGCGGGTGACGCCGGTCACCGTCGTGCAGGCCGGACCCTGTGTGGTGACCCAGATCAAGCGCAAGGAGACCGACGGCTACGACGCGCTGCAGCTCGGCTTCGAGGAAGCCAAGCCGCGCCGCGTGAGCCGTCCGCTCCAGGGCCATTTCCGCAAGTCCGGCGGGACGGGGTTCCGCCACCTCCAGGAATTCGCCGTCGAGGACCCGGGGGCCTACCAGGTCGGCCAGCGCCTCACCGTGGACGCCGTCTTCGCGGTGGGCGAGCGGGTGGACGTGAGCGGCCGGACCAAGGGGCGCGGCTTCTCCGGCGTGATCAAGAAGGAGGGCTTCAGCGGCGGCCGCACGACCCACGGCAGCAAATGCCACCGCATCCCCGGCTCGATCGGCTCGAGCGCCTGGCCCTCGCGCGTGATCAAGGGCAAGGGGCTGCCGGGGCATTTCGGGTTCGAGCGCAAGACGGTGCAGAACCTCGAGATCGTCGACATCCGGCCCGAGGAGAACCTGATCCTGCTCCGGGGGGCGATTCCGGGCCCCGCCTCGGGGCTGATCGCCATCCGCAAACCGAAGATCGTCCGGAAACGGTGACCGCAGAGGCTCCCGGATCCAAGGGGGAGGGGAAGATGCCAGGGGTGGACGTTCACGACATGGCCGGCAAACCGGTCGCCCGGATCGAGCTGGCGGACTCCGTGTTCAACGTGCCGGTCAAGCCGCATGTGCTGCACGACGTGGTGACCCTGCAGCTGGCCAACCGGCGCTCGGCGAACCCGCGGGTGAAGCACCGCGGGGAGGTGGCCGGCAGCACGCGCAAGCTCTACCGGCAGAAGGGCACGGGGCGCGCCCGCCGCGGCGACATCAAGTCCCCGCTCCTGCGCGGCGGCGGCGTCGTCTTCGGGCCCGACGGCCGGCGCTACGCCCGGCAGCTCCCCAAGCAGGTGCGCCGCGCGGCCCTGAAAATGGCGCTCACCTCCAAGCTGCAGGAGAACGCGCTGGTCGTGCTCGAGCGCTTCGAGCTGCCGGAGGTCAAGACCCGGGCCTTCGTCTCGGCCCTGAAGGCCCTCAAGCTGAAGAACGCCCTCATCGTGACCGAAGGGCCGAACGAGGGCCTGGAGCGTTCGGCGCGCAACGTGCCGGGGGTCAAGGTGCTGCCCATCGCGGGGCTCAACGTCTACGACGTGTTGCGGTACGACACCCTGGTGCTCCTGCAACCGGCCGTCGCCGCGATCGAGGGGAGGCTGAGCGCATGAGGTATGCCGACATCATCATCCGGCCGCTGCTCACGGAGAAGACCAACCTCCAGAAGGAGCTCTACAACCAGGTCTCCTTCGAGGTCGCCCGCGACGCCAACCGCATCGAGATCCGGCGCGCGGTGGAGGAGGCCTTCCGCGTGCGCGTCGCCTCCGTGCGCACGCAGCAGATCCGCGGCAAGGCGACCCGCCGGGGCCGGATCCAGGGCAAGCGCCGCGACTGGAAAAAGGCGATCGTGCGCCTGATGCCGGGCGAGCGCATCGACATCTTCGAGGGGGCGTGACGAGGAGCCGACCATGGGACTGAAAAAGGTCAAACCCACTTCCCCCGGCCGCCGCTTCCAGACTTACGACGACGGCTCGGAGATCACGCGCACCGAGCCGGAGAAGAGCCTGCTCGAGCCGCTGCGCAAGAGCGGGGGGCGCAACGTCTACGGGCGCCTGACCGCCCGCTCGCGCGGGGGGGGGCACAAGCGCCACTACCGCCGCATCGACTTCAAGCGCGACAAGGACGGCGTCCCGGCCCGCGTGGTCGGCATCGAGTACGACCCCAACCGCTCGGCGCGCATCGCGCTGTTGCAGTACGCCGACGGGGAGAAGCGCTACATCCTCGCCCCGGTGGGCCTCAAGCCCGAGGACCGTCTCGTCTCCGGGCCCGAGGCGGACATCCGGCCCGGCAACTGCCTGCCGCTGCGCCACATCCCGCTGGGGACCTCGGTGCACAACATCGAGCTGCGCGTCGGCCGCGGCGGGCAGCTCGCGCGGAGCGCAGGCAGCTACGCCCAGCTGATGGCCAAGGAGGGCGACTACGCGCTCCTCAAGATGCCCTCGAACGAGGTGCGCAAGGTCCTGCTCGACTGCCGGGCCACGGTGGGCCAGGTCGGCAACCTGCAGCACGAAAACCTCTCGATCGGCAAGGCCGGCCGGTCCCGCTGGAAGGGGCGCCGCCCGCACACGCGGGGGGTGGCGATGAACCCCATCGACCATCCGATGGGCGGCGGTGAGGGCAAGTCGTCGGGCGGGCGGCACCCCTGCACGCCGTGGGGCAAGCCGACCAAGGGGCACAAGACGCGCAAGCGCAAGCCGAGCGATCGGCTGATCGTCAAGAAGCGGAGATCCTAGCCGGGCCGCGGGCGAAGGCGCGGCCTTCGCCCGCCGGGATCGGCGGCAGAGAGGACGGCCGATGTCCAGATCGTTGAAAAAGGGGCCTTTCGTCGACGCCAGCCTGCTCAAGAAGGTGCAGCAGGCCCAGGAGGCGCGCAGCGGCAAGGTGATCAAGACCTGGTCGCGGCGCTCGACGATCGTGCCGGAGATGGTGGGGCTGACGCTCGCCGTGCACAACGGCCGGAAGTTCATCCCCGTGTTCATCTCGGAGAACATGGTGGGGCACAAACTGGGGGAATTCGCACCGACCCGGACCTTCCACGGCCATTCGGGCGACCGGAAGTCCAAGGCGGCCTGATGCGGGGCCGGGCGAACCCGAAAGCGGAAGGATGAGGGCAGCGATGGAGGCGAAAGCGCAGGCCCGCTACATGCGGATTTCTCCCTTGAAGGTGAGGAAGGTGTCGGCCGCCGTCCAGGGCAAGCCGGTCGAGGCGGCGCTGAGCGCGCTCAAGTTCATGCCCCAGAAGGCGGCCAAGCGGCTCGAGAAGCTCATCCGCTCGGCGGTGGCCAACGCCGACCAGAAACCGGGCGTCGACGTCGACCGCCTCGTGGTGCGCGTCATCCGGGCCGACGACGGGCCGATGCTCAAGCGCTGGGGCACCAAGGCGCGCGGGCGGGGCACCCGGATCCTGAAACCGACCTGTCATGTGACCGTGGTCCTGGCGGAACCGCCGGCGGCCGAGTGAGGAGGGGGGAACCTTGGGCCAGAAAGTCAACCCGATCGGTTTGCGGCTCGGCATCGTCAAGACCTGGGAGTCCCGCTGGTTCGGGGGCCGCAATTACGCGAAGTACATCCTGGAGGACCACCGGCTGCGGCAGTTCATCAAAAAGAAACTCTACCACGCCGGGGTCTCGCGGATCGAGATCGAACGCTCCGCCCGGCGGATCCGGCTGAGGATCTTCACCGCCCGGCCCGGCATCGTGATCGGCAAGAAGGGCGCGGAGATCGCGGTGCTCAAGAAGGAGCTCGAGAAGCTCACCGCCCACGAGGTGCTGATCGACATCCAGGAGATCCGCAAGCCGGAGGTGGAAGCCCAGCTCGTGGCCGAAAACGTGGCCATGCAGCTTGAGCGCCGCGTCGCCTTCCGGCGCGCCATGAAACGGGCCGTGCAGTCGGCGATGCGCTTCGGGGCCCTCGGCATCAAGGTCATCTGCTCCGGCCGGCTGGGGGGGGCGGAAATCGCGCGCACCGAGTGGTACCGGGAAGGCCGCGTGCCGCTCCACACGCTGCGGGCCGACATCGATTACGGCCAGGCCGAGGCCAAGACCACCTACGGCGTGGTCGGCGTCAAGGTGACGATCTTCAAGGGCGAGGTCCTGCGCAAAGACCAGGCGGCCGCCGAAGCCGCCGCCTGAGAAGCGGGGGAAACGATCCATGCTCAGTCCCAAAAAGGTCAAATACCGCAAGCAGCAGAAGGGCCGGGTGCGGGGCGTCGCCCGCCGCGGGGCCACGCTGCATTTCGGCGAATACGGGCTGCAGGCCGTGGGGTCCGGCTGGATCAACGCCCGGGAGATCGAGGCCGCGCGGGTGGCGATGACGCGCCACGTCAAGCGCGGCGGCCGGATCTGGATCCGGGTCTTCCCGGACAAGCCCTACACGAAAAAGCCCGCCGAGACCCGCATGGGCAAGGGCAAGGGCGCCCCCGAGGGCTGGGTGGCCGTGGTGCGGCCGGGGCGCATCCTCTATGAGATCCAGGGGGTGCCGCGGGAGCTCGCGCGCGAGGCGTTGCGGCTGGCGGCCCACAAGCTCTCGGTGCGGACCAAGTTCGTGGAAAGGAGCGAGGCGCGATGAAGGCGCGGGAGATCCGCGAGATGACGCCCGAGGAAGTGCGGCGCAAGCTCGAGGAGATGAAGCAGGAGCTCTTCAACCTGCGTTTCCAGCACGCGGTCGGCCAGCTCGAGAACAAGGCGCGGCTGAAGCAGACCCGGCGCGACATCGCCCGGCTGGAGACCGTCTTGAAGGAAACGACCCGAAACCCGCAGGCGGCGAAGGCGTAAACGGCAGGCCATGAAAACACGAGGAACGAAACGGCAGGTGGTGGGCGTGGTGGTCAGCAACCGGATGGACAAGACCGTCATCGTCTCGGTCGAACGGCTGGTCAAGCACCCGGCCTACCACAAGTACATCCGCAGGCGGGCCAAGTTCGCCGCCCACGACGAGAACAACGCCTGCAACATCGGCGACCGCGTGCAGATCACCGAGTCGCGGCCGCTCAGCCGGACCAAGCGCTGGCGCGTGAGCCGGATTCTCGAGAAGGCGGCCTGAGGCGAAAGGACGGCGGCTATGATCCAGGTGGAAACACGGCTGAAGGCGGCCGACAATTCCGGGGCGAAGGTGCTCTACTGCATCAAGGTGCTGGGCGGCTCTCGGCGGCGCTACGCCACGGTGGGGGACGTGATCGTCGTCTCGGTCAAGGAGGCGATCCCCAACGCCAAGGTGAAGAAGGGCGACGTGCACAAGGCCGTCGTGGTGCGGACCAAGAAGGAAGTGCGGCGGCCTGACGGCTCCTACATCCGCTTCGACGAGAATTCGGCGGTCCTGATCAACCAGGCCAAGGAGCCGATCGGGACGCGCATCTTCGGGCCGGTGGCGCGCGAGCTGCGGGCCAAGCGGTTCATGAAGATCATCTCCCTGGCGCCGGAGGTCCTCTAGCGGCGGGCCCGGGCGGGCGCCGCGCGCGGTCGGCCAGGGGGGAGAGAGCCGGGGGAAACGGCAGATGAAATTCGACAAGGTCGCCATCCGCAAGGATGACAAGGTGAAGGTCCTCACCGGCAAAGACCGGGGGAAGATCGGGAAGGTGCTCCAGGTGCTGCGCAAGAAGGAGCGCATCCTGGTGGAGAAGGTCAACCTCGTCAAGCGGCACACCCGCCCGAGCGCCAAGAACCGGCAGGGCGGGGTCATCGAGACCGAGGCGCCGATCCACTGGTCCAACGTCCAGCTGATCTGCAACAAGTGCATGGCGGCCACCCGGGTGCGGTTCCGGGCGCTCGGGGACGGCAAGCGGCAGCGGATCTGCGCCAAGTGCGGCGAGGCGGTTGAATCCTGACGAGGCGGGGGAATCCAGCGATGTCTGCGCTCAAAGAGCGGTACGAGAAGGAAGTCGTGCCCCGGCTGATCGAGACCTTCGGGTACAAGAACCGGATGCAGGTCCCCCGGCTCGTGAAGGTCGTCCTCAACATGGGGCTGGGCGAG
This sequence comes from Desulfatibacillum sp., assembly GCA_020725555.1. Classification (GTDB taxonomy): domain Bacteria; phylum Desulfobacterota; class Desulfobacteria; order Desulfobacterales; family SpSt-501; genus SpSt-501. The sequence continues at coordinate 3,554 of DYEU01000020.1, read as the reverse complement.
GCGATCCAGAACATCAAGATCCTGGAGAGCGCGGCCGAGGAGCTCAAGGCCATCGCCGGGCAGCAGCCGGTGATCACCAAGGCCAAGAAGTCGATCGCGGCCTTCAAGCTGCGGGAGAACATGCCGATCGGCTGCATGGTCACGCTGCGCCGGGAGCGGATGTTCGACTTTCTCCAGAAGCTGATCAACGTGGCGCTCCCGCGCGTGCGCGATTTCCGCGGTGTTTCGCCGAAGGCCTTCGACGGCCGGGGCAATTACGCCCTGGGGATCCGGGAGCACATCATCTTCCCCGAAATCGACTACGACAAGATCGACAAGATCAAGGGGATGAACGTCTGCATCGTCACCAGCGCGCGCACCGACGAGGAAGGCCGCGAGCTGCTGCGGCTGCTGGGGATGCCGTTCCGGAATTGATGCGCCGCCTCGCCCGCCTGCGCCGGCCGGGGGAGGCGAAGGAGGACCCGTTGGCAAAGAAGTCGATGCGGTTGAAAGCGTTGCGAACCCCGAAGTTCAAGGTGCGGGCCCACAACCGCTGCCCGATCTGCGGGCGGCCGCGGGGGTTTCTCAGGCGTTTCGGCGTCTGCCGCATCTGTTTCCGGACGCTCGCCTCGTGGGGCAAGCTGCCCGGCGTCACCAAGTCGAGCTGGTGACGACACCCGCCCCCCGGGCCCTTCGGGGCCGGGGGGGGTCGCCGGAGACCACAGGAGGACAGGAATGGCCGTGACCGATCCCGTCGCCGACATGCTCACCCGCATCCGCAACGCCGCCAAGGCGCGGTTCGTGAGCGTCGACGTCCCGGGTTCCCGACTGAAGGTGGAGATGGCCCGGATTCTGAAGGAAGAGGGGTTCATCAAGAACTACAAGTTTCTCAAGGACGGCAAGCAGGGCATCCTGCGGGTTTACCTGAAGTACGGGCCCGGTCAGGTCCCGGCCGTCCAGCGCCTGGAGCGGATCAGCAAGCCCGGCCGGCGGGTGTACGTCAAGGGAAGCGAAATCCGCCCCGTCATGAACGGGTTGGGGATCTCCATCCTGTCGACGTCCCGCGGCGTCATGAGCGACCGCCAGGCGCGGAAGGAAAATCTCGGCGGCGAATGGCTCTGTGTGGTGTGCTGAGAGGCGCCGCGAGCCGCGCGACCGGGCAGGGGGGGAGCAGGGCATGTCACGGGTAGGCAAAAAACCGATTCCCATTCCGGAAAACACCCAGGTCACCGTATCCGACGGGCGCCTGACGGTGCGGGGGCGCAACGGCCAGCTCGTCCGCGAGATCCACCCGGCGATGCAGCTCGAGATCGCCGGCGGGCAGGTGCGGGTCCAGATCGGGCAGGAGCTCAAGAACGCCCGCGCGCTCCAGGGGCTGACCCGCAGCCTCGTGGCGAACATGATCACGGGGGTTTCCCGGGGATTCGAGCGGGTGCTGGAGATCAACGGCATCGGCTACCGCGCCGAGCTGAAGGGCAACACCCTGGTCTTCCAGCTCGGGTACTCGACGCCGAAGGAATTCGAGCTCCCGGAGGGCATCCGGGCGACGGTGGAGAAGAACACCGTCATCCGGCTTTCGGGCATCGACAAGGAGGCACTCGGCCGCACGGCGGCGGCCATTCGCCGCCTGCGCCCGCCGGAGCCTTACAAGGGCAAGGGCATCAAGTACGCCGAAGAGCGCATCCAGCGCAAGGCCGGGAAGACCGGCACCAAATAAACCGCCATCTCCCAGAGGAGCCGGTGACGTCATGGCTGTGAACCAGAAAACCGACATGCGGCTGAGGCGCAAGCGGCGCATCCGCAAGCGCGTCCTGGGGACGCCCGAGCGGCCGCGGCTCTCCGTGTTCCGGAGCGCCCGCCACATTTACGCCCAGATCATCGACGACCGCAGCGCCTGCACGCTGGCGGCGGCGAGCAGCCTCGAGAAAACGGTGGCCGAAGCCGCGGCGGGGCGCAAGAAGACCGAGAAGGCCGTGCTGGTCGGCAAGCTCGTCGCCGAGCGCGCCCGCGCCCGCGGCATCGAGAAGGTGGTCTTCGACCGCAACGGATTTCTCTACCACGGACGGGTGAAGGCCGTGTCCGACGGGGCGCGCGAGGCCGGGCTGCAGTTCTGATCCCGCGGCGGGCCCGTTTGCGGCGGAGCCGAAGGAGGAAAAGCCTTGTTCAAGCAGGACAGCGAGCAGCAGTGGATCGACAAGGTCGTGAGCATCAACCGCGTCGCCAAGGTGGTCAAGGGCGGACGCCGGTTCGGCTTCAGCGCGATCGTGGTCGTCGGGGACGGCAACGGCTCCGTCGGCTACGGCCTGGGCAAGGCGAGCGAGGTCCCCGAAGCCATCCGCAAGGGGGTCGAGCAGGCGAAGAAAAACCTGGCGAAGGTCCCCCTCAAGGAGGGGACGATCCCCTGCGAGGTGATCGGGCGCTACGGCGCCGGCTGCGTGCTGCTGAAACCGGCGAGCCCCGGCACGGGGCTGATCGCCGGGGGGGCGGTGCGCGCCGTGCTCGAGGCCGCCGGGGTGCAGAACATCCTGACCAAGTGCCTGGGGTCGCACAACCCGCACAACCTCGTCCGGGCCACCTTCGACGGGCTCACGCGGCTGGAGAGCCCCGAGCAGGTCGCCGAGCGGCGCGGGGTGGCCGTCGAGCAGCTGGCCTGAGGCGAAAGGCCTCCAGGTTCATTCGAGGAACCCATGGCGAAGACGTTGCACATCACGCTCGTGAAAAGCATGATCGGAAGGCCGGAGAAGCACCGCCGGGTGCTGCGGGCGCTCGGCCTGCGGCGGATGCATCAGACCGTCGAACAGCCGGACCACCCCGCGGTGCGGGGGATGATCCACGCCGTACGCCACCTGGTGCGGACCGAGGAGAAGGGCGCATGAAACTGCACGAACTCAAGCCGGCCCCCGGCTCCCGCCGCAAGGAGAAGCGCGTCGGCCGCGGCGTGGCCTCCGGGTGGGGCAAGACCGCGGGCCGCGGCAACAAGGGGCACAAGGCCCGCTCCGGCGGCCAAACCCACCCCGGCTTCGAAGGCGGCCAGATGCCGCTGCAGCGGCGGCTGCCCAAGCGGGGGTTCACGAACCCCTTCCGCAAGGAATGGGCGGTGGTCAACCTGCGCGACCTCGCGGCCTTCGAGCCGGGGGCGACGGTGGATGAGCCGGCGCTCGTCCGCGCGGGGCTGGTGCGCGGATCCTTCGACGGCGTCAAGCTGCTCGGCGAGGGCGAGGCCCCGCCCGCGCTGACGGTGCGGGTGGACAAGGTGAGCCGCGGCGCACGGGCCAAGATCGAGGCCGCCGGCGGGCGGGTCGAGGAAACGACATGATCGGCGGCGGGCTGGCCAACATTTTCCGCATTCCCGAGCTCAAGCGGCGGGTGCTCTTCACGCTCGCCCTGTTGATCGTTTACCGCGTGGGCGTGCAGGTGCCGGTGCCGGGGATCGACAGCGTGGCGCTGGCCGCGATCTTCGCCACCGCCCGCGGAACGCTGCTGGGGCTGGTGGACATGTTCTCCGGGGGGGCGCTCGAGCGGCTCTCGGTGTTCGCGCTGGGCATCATGCCCTACATCAGCGCCTCGATCATCCT
>DYEU01000019.1 GCA_020725555.1 Desulfatibacillum sp. | reverse complement strand
GTCCCGCCTGCCGTTTTCGTGCGGGGAGGGGTCCCGCCTGCCGTTTTCGTGCGGGGAGGGGTCCCGCCTGCCGTTTTCGTGCGGGGAGGGGTCCCGCCTGCCGTTTCCGTGCGGGGAGGCGTCCCGCCTGCCGTTTCCGTGCGGGGAGGCGTCCCGCCTGCCGGAATCATCCTCAATCTGGCGCAGCCGGGGCTACATCCCCCATTTCGATAAGGCCGGAACGATCCAGTTCATCACCTTCCGCCTCGCGGATTCTCTTCCCCGAAGTGTCCTCGACCGCTGGGAAACGGAGCTCGCGTCGCTTCCCGAGGGGCAGCGCCAAACGGAGCGGGAAAAGCGCATCGGCCGATGGCTCGATCACGGCGCGGGCGAGTGCCACCTGCGCGACCCACGCATCGCCGAAATGGTGGAGAAAGCCCTCCTGCATTTCGACGGCGAGCGCTTCCGGCTGATCGCGTGGTGTCTCATGCCGAACCACGTCCACGCGCTGATCGAGACGGTGCCGGGCCACCCGCTCGCCGCGGTGCTGCATTCGTGGAAGTCCTTCACGGCGAAGGAGGCAAACCGGATCCTCGGCCGCTCGGGCGCGTTCTGGCAGGTCGAGTATTACGACCGCTTCATCCGCGACGAGGCCCATTTTGCGAATGCGAAACGCTACATCGAGGAGAACCCCGTCCGGGCGGGGCTGGTCTCCTCGGCGGGGGAGTGGCGCTGGAGCAGCGCGTGGGAGGGGAGGGGGGAAGCGTTTCGCGGCGCGCGGGGGCTGGCGGAGGATGTCCGTTATTATGGGAAATGGATGCGCGACGAGGCCGAGAAGCGCATCGGGCACCTCTACCCCGAGGTCGAAGTGACGGAGGAGATGGCGAAGGAGCGGCCGGATCTGAAGAAATACGTGGGCCGGAAGCTCACCGTGATCGCCTGGCTCTGGGCGCGCACGGTGAAGAGCCCGAACCCGGCCTTCGCGGATGTGGACGTGCCGCTCGCATCCACCTTCATGCTCTCGACGAAAAAGGGCAAGGAAGCCTACGTCGAGCCGGTGATCGAGGGAAAAGGCTACCGCTTCACGGTAAAAATAGCTGGAAGCGCAGGCGTCCCGCCTGCTTTAAAAAACGGCACCAAGCTCGCCCGCGGCGCGAACTTCCGCTGCCTGATGTCGGGGACGCCGATCTCGTCCGAGCACATCTACGCTGAGGCCAACGCCGGGCGCATGGGCGCGCGGCTGATGGCCATCGTCGCCGAGGGCGACCGCGGCCGGGTCTATCTCGCACCGACGCCGGAGCACGAGGCGGCGGCGCGGCAGGCGAAGCCGGAGTGGAGGCCGGAGGTCGCGATGCCCGAGAACCCGCGCTGGTTCTCCCCGCCGCTCTACGGACTAAAGACCTACGGCGACCTCTTCACCCCCCGTCAGCTCTTGGCGCTGACGACGTTCTCGGACCTGGTGGGCGAGGCGATGGAGCGGGTCAAGCGCGATGCGCTGGCCGCCGGTCTGCCAGACGACGGCAAGCCCCTGCGCGACGGCGGCACCGGCGCAACCGCCTACGCCGAGGCGGTGGGGGTGTATTTGGGAATGGCAGTAGACTACGCGGCGAACTATTGGTCCGTGATTGCAACGCCTGCGGAGGGCTTCATCCGCGGCACTTTCGCGCGTCAAGCCCTGCCCATGACCTGGGACTATGCCGAGGCGCCGCCGTTCGGGAACACCAGCGGCAACTGGATGGCCAGCATTGAGTGGGCTGCGAAGGCGATGGATGCCTTGCCCATCGCTGGCGCGGGTTCAGGCCAGCAAGCGGATGCAGCAGTGCAGTCAATCTCGACCGACAAGCTCGTCTCCACCGACCCCCCTTACTACGACAACATCGGCTACGCCGACTTGTCGGACTTCTTCTACGTCTGGCTGCGCCGTTCGCTGCGGCCCGTGTTCCCCGACCTCTTCGCCACCCTCGCCGTGCCCAAGGCGGAGGAGCTAGTGGCCACGCCCTACCGCCACGGCAGCAAAGAAAAGGCCGAGGCCTTCTTCTTGGGCGGCATGACGCAGGCGATGCACCGCCTGGCCGAGCAGGCGCACCCGGCCTTCCCGGTCACCATCTACTACGCCTTCAAGCAGACCGAGAGCGAGACCGAGGCAGGTACCGCCAGCACCGGCTGGGAGACCTTCCTCGATGCCGTGATCCGCGCCGGCTTCGCCGTCAGCGGCACCTGGCCGATGCGCACGGAACGCGGCGCCCGCTCGATTGGCATCGGCACCAACGCCCTCGCCTCCAGCATCGTCCTCGTCTGCCGCCAGCGCGAGGCCTCCGCCCCCACCGCCACGCGCCGCGAGTTCGTCGCCGCCCTCAAGGCCGAGCTTCCCGCGGCCCTCGCCCACCTCCAGCGCGGCAACATCGCGCCGGTGGATCTCGCGCAGGCGGCCATCGGCCCGGGCATGGCGGTCTACACCCGCTACGCGAAGGTGCTCGACGCACAAGGTAACCCCATGCCGGTCCGCGAGGCGCTCACGCTCATCAACCAGACCCTCGACGAATGCTTGGCCTCCCAGGAGGGCGACTTCGACGCCGACAGCCGCTGGGCGCTCGCGTGGTTCGAGCAGCACGGCTTTGCGGAGGGCGAGTTCGGCGTGGCCGAGACCCTCTCCAAGGCCAAGAACACGAGCGTTGCCGGCATGGTGGAGGCGGGGATCCTGGCATCGAAGCGCGGCAAGGTGCGGCTGCTGAAGCCGGCCGAGCTTCCCGCAGACTGGGACCCGGCTGCCGACAAGCGGCCGTCGGTGTGGAAGGACCTCCACCACATGATCCGGGTGCTCGAGTCGGGCGGCGAAAGCGCGGCGGCCGGGCTCGCGGCCACGCTCGGCGGCCGCGCCGAGACGGCCCGCGAGCTCGCCTACCGCCTCTACACGGTCTGCGAGCGCAAGAAGCGCGCCCAGGAGGGGCTCTCCTACAACGCCATCGTCCAGAGCATGCCCGAGATCATGCGCCTGGCCGGGGAGGCGAAGGCCCAGCCGGCCCGGCAGGCCGACCTGTTCGCGGCCACTTAGCGGGATGGGGGAGAAGCGGTTTTCGTTCATTTCCACTTTTCTTAAGGCGAATTTCGATCTATATTCTCCTTCCAAAAAGGAGAATTTTGCCGATCCATGGACCCCTCCGTCCCCGAGCGCTTCCGCAGCCTCCTCGGAGAAAAGCTCTCCGACTCGCTGACCGCGGCGATCCCGCCGGTGACCCCGCGGCGGCTCCACGGCGCCGTGCAGCTTCCCGGAAAGGTGACGGCGGTGGTGGGCATGCGCCGGACCGGCAAGACCATGTTCCTGCACCAGATCCAGCGGGAACGGCTTCAGGCCGGCGCCGGCCGGGAGCGCTTGCCGCACATCAATTTCGAGGACGAGCGGCTCGCGGGGCTCGCCGCCGAACACCTCCATCCCCTGGTGGAGGAGTACTACCGGCGGTTTCCCGCGCTGCGCGGCCGCGAGACCGTCGTCTGGTGCTTCGACGAGATCCAGAACGTGCCCGGCTGGGAGCGGTTTATCCGCCGGATGCTCGACACGGAGAAGGTGGAGATCTTCATCACGGGCTCTTCGGCGGCGCTGCTTTCCCGGGAGATCGCGACCGCCCTGCGGGGCCGGGCCTGGGAGGTGGCGATCCACCCCTTCAGCTTCGAGGAAGCCCTGCGTCACGGTGGGGGCCGCGCGCCGAAGCGGCCGGATGCCCTGGGAGCGCGGGAGCGCTCGGCGATCGAGCGGGCCTTTCTCGACTACCTGGCAACCGGCGGCTTTCCGGAGGCCCAGGGGCTCCCGGCGGCCTCGCGCCACCGGCTGTTGCGCGACTACGTCGATGTGGCCATGCTGCGCGACGTGGTGGAGCGGCACGGGGTGAGCAACGTCGCCGGGCTGCGCTGGCTCGTGCGGCATCTGCTGGGAAATGCGGGGGCTCTCTTCAGCGTCGAGAAGTTCTACGCGGCGCTCAAGTCGCAGGGGCTCTCCATCTCCAAGGACACCGTGCACCGGCTCATGGGGCACCTGCAGGACTGCTTCCTCGTGCGCACCGTCTGGATGGAGGCGGGCTCCGAGCGCAAGCGCATGGTGAACCCCCGCAAGGCCTACCCGGTGGATCCGGGGCTCATCCCGGTCTTTGACCGCACCGGCCGCGCCAACTTCGGGCACGCCCTGGAAACCGCCGTGCTGGTGGAGCTCGAGCGCCGGCGGGCCGAGGTGAGCTATGTCAAGACGCCCCAGGGCCGCGAGGTGGATTTCCTGGCGCGCTACCCCTTCGGGGGGGAGGAGCTGATCCAGGTATGCGCCGATACGAACGCGGCGGAAACGGCCAGGCGCGAGTTGCGGGCGCTTGCGGAGGCGGGCCGTCTGTTCCCGCGTGCGCGCAAGCGGCTGCTGACCCTCACGCAGGACGGTTTGCCGAGAGAGGTTCCGGCCGACGTGCTGGCCCAGCCCGCCTATGCCTGGATGCTGATGCCTGCAGAGTCGTCCTGAGAGAAAAGGAGGGCGCCGCCATGGCGATCACCAACCACGAACGCGTCGGCAAGGCGCTGGAGATGCTGCGGGCGGGGCTTGCGCCTTTCGTCGAGCGCGAGCTGAAAAACGTCTACCGGGACAAGGCGCCGGCCGAAGCCGCGCGCTATCTGAGCGAGGACCGCCTGAATTCCCGGAAGCCGGTCGCCGACTGGGATGCCGCCGCCCTGCTCAAGCTCCTGTGGGACGCCTGGCACGATGTCTTCAAGCTGACGCTCGGCCACGCCGAGCGCAGCCTGGTCAGCGAGCTGCGCGAGGTCCGGAACAAATGGGCGCACCAGGAGGCTTTCTCCAGCGACGACGCCTACCGGGCCCTCGACTCGGCGGGGCGCCTGCTTGCCGCGGTTTCGGCCCCCCAGGCGGGGGAACTCGACAAGATGAAAATGGAGCTCCTGCGCGTGCGCTTCGACGAGCAGGTGCGGGGCGAGAAGCGCAAGAGCGCGGGGACGGCGATCGAGAGCGCGGCGGCGATCCATCTCAAGCCCTGGCGCGAGGTGGTGACCCCCCACCAGGACGTGGCGAGCGGCCGCTACCAGCAGGCCGAGTTCGCGGCCGACCTCTGGCAGGTGCATCTGGGCGAGGGGAGCGCCGAATACAAGGACCCGGTGGAGTTTTTCCGCCGCACCTACCTGACCGAGAGCCTGAAGCGGATGCTGGTGGGGGCCGTGCAGCGGCTGTCCGGCGGGGGCGGCGACCCCGTGGTGCAGCTTCAGACCAATTTCGGCGGCGGCAAGACCCACTCGATGCTCGCCCTCTTCCACCTCTTTTCCGGGATCGCACCGAGCGAGCTTCCCGGGATCGACGCGGTTCTGAAGGAGGCCGGTGCAAGCAAGCTCCCCGCCGTGCGGCGGGTGGTGCTCGTCGGCAACAAGATATCGCCGGGCAACCCGGTGAAGAAGGCCGACGGGACGCTCGTGTGCACCCTCTGGGGGGAGCTGGCCTACCAGCTCGGGGGCAGGAAGGCCTTCGCCCGCATTGCGGCCGACGACGCCAGGGCCACCAGCCCCGGCGACGCGCTGCGCGAGCTGTTCATGGAGTACGGGCCCTGCCTGGTCCTGATCGACGAGTGGGTGGCCTACGCGCGCCAGCTCCACGACCAGGGGGATCTCCCGGCGGGCAGCTTCGAGACCCAGTTCTCCTTCGCCCAGGCGCTGACCGAGTCGGCCAAGCTGGCGAAGAACTGCCTGCTGGTGATCAGCCTTCCGGCCTCGGACACCTCGGGCTCGCCGCACGCCCATGCGGATGACTCGGAAGTGGGCGGGCGGCGGGGCCGGGAGGCGCTCGATCGGCTGCGCAACGTGGTCGGCCGGCTGGAATCCTCCTGGCGGCCGGCGAGCGCCGAGGAGGGGTTCGAAATTGTGCGCCGCCGGCTCTTCGAGCCACTTGCCGACCCGGCGCAGTTCAAGGATCGCGACGTCGTGGCGCGCGCCTTCGCCGACCTCTACCGCACGCAGTCGGCCGAGTTTCCGCCCGAATGCCGCGATGCGGACTACGAGAAGCGCATCAAGGCGGCCTACCCGATCCACCCGGAGGTCTTCGACCGGCTCTACAGCGACTGGTCGACCCTGCTCAAGTTCCAGCGCACCCGCGGCGTGCTGCGGCTGATGGCGGCGGTGATCCACAGCCTGTGGGAGAAAGGGGACAAAAACCCGCTGATCCTCCCGGCGCACATACCGATCGACGACCCGCGCGTGCAATTCGAGCTGACGCGCTACCTTTCCGATAACTGGGTGCCGGTGATCGAGAAGGACGTGGACGGCCCCAACTCGCTGCCGCTGCGGATGGACGGGGAGGTCCCGAACCTCGGCAAATTCGCGGCCTGTCGGCGGGTGGCGCGCGCGATCTACCTCGGCTCGGCGCCCACGGCGGCCGCGGCCCACCGGGGCATCGAGGACCGCCGGGTCAAGCTCGGCTGCGTGATGCCGGGGGAAACCCCCGCGGTCTTCGGCGATGCCCTGCGGCGGCTTGCCGGTGCAGCCACCTATCTTTACCAGGACGGTCCGCGCTACTGGTACGCGACCCAGCCCACGGTCACCAAGCTCGCCGAGGACCGCGCCGAGCAGTTGAAGCGCGACCCCGAAAAGGTGGTGCACGAGCTCGAAAGGCGCCTGCGGGCCGACCTGCAGCAGCGGGGCGACTTCGCCCGCGTCCATGCGCTGCCGCGATCCGGTCAGGAGGTGCCCGATGACTTCGATGCGCGGCTGGTGGTTCTGGGGATCGACCACCCCTACAGCAAGGAGCCCGACAGCCCCGCCGAGGTCGCTGCGAAGGCGATCCTGGAATCGCGTGGCAACACGCCCCGCCTCTACCGCAACACGCTCGTTTTTCTCGCGGTGGACAAGACCCGGCTTCAGGACCTCGACGAAGCGATGCGGCATTATCTCGCTTGGGAATCCATTCTGGACGAGAAGGAACTCTTGAATCTCGACCCGCAGCAGGTGAAACAGGCCGAGACCCAAAGGGCGGCCGCCGACGGCGCGGTGACGGCCCGCATCCCGGAGGCCTATCAATGGCTGCTGGTGCCGGTGCAGCCGGACCCGCAATCGCCCGTGAAATGGGAAGCCTACCGCCTGACGGGACAGGCTCCCCTGGCGGTGCGGGCGAGCCGCAAGCTCAGAAGCGACGACCTCTTGATACCGAACCTCGGCGCCTCCGTTCTTCGATCGGAGTACCTGGACAAGATCCCGCTGTGGCGCGGCGACCACGTCCCGATCAAGCTCCTGGTGGAAGATTTCGCCCGCTACCTCTACCTGCCGCGGCTGGCCGGCCCTGAAACCTTGCTGAAAGCCATCCGCGACGGGCTTCTTTTGATCACCTGGGAGAAGGACGCCTTCGCCTACGCCGACAGCTTCGACGAAGCGGAGGGCAGATACCGCGGCCTAAGAAGCGGGCAGGCCGTTCCCCTTTCCGTCGGCGATGCGCCGGGGCTGCTCGTCAAACCCGAAATCGCCCGCCGGCAGATGGATGCCGAACGGCCCGCAAGGCCGACGCCCGGTACGGGGAAAAGCGCACCCGGTTTGGGCGGCGACGAAGCTTCGCCCAAAGGCGATGCCGAAGAGAGGCGACCGGCTCCGGAGGAGCCGCCCAGACCCAAACGCTTTCACGGCACCGTGACGCTCGACCCCGCGCGGGTCGGCCGCGACGCCGCTCGGATCGCCGAGGAGGTCATTTCCCACCTGGCGGGCTTGATGGGCGCCCATCTTACCGTCACCCTCGAAATCGAGGCCGAACTCAAGCACGGTGTCCCCGACCACGTCGTGCGCATCGTGACGGAGAATTGCCGGACCCTCAAGTTCACAAGCCAGGGGTTCGAGAAGGAGTAGGAGAAGGTAAGGGGCCGAAGCCTCGAGACGGTGCTTCAGAATGAAGGACGTTCCCGTAGGCGTCCTTGGTGGGTGCTTTGATGAGGGGCTGATCGCCTCGAAACCGTCAATTGGCGCGACGGAGCGGCTCTTCCGCCGGGCTCCCAGGAAGGCCGAGCCGCAGGATCACGTCTGGGACGGAGCCGAGCCCGAGCGCTTTCACGAAGCCCGCCGCGGGCGGGAGCCTACATTACGAGGGAGAAAGCCCCGAAGTGGTCATCCAGGGGTTGGGCCTTGCGCCGGGCTGCATGTGGAACCGGCCGGCTCGATATCGTGGCGGTGGGTGGCAAGCGTTGCGCCGCGGCAAGGATAGCGGGCGACCCGGAAGGCTTTCTGCGCGGCATATCCCCTGGATTTCCAAGACGGTGAGCGGCAGTGAGAACCGCGGCAGCAGATCGGTGAGTCCCTGGGTCGCTTGACGGGCAAGGCAAAGCGGCCGGTGGTTTCGATCTGGGATGGGCACCCGGTGCATCGGTCGAAAAAGGTGAAAACCCTATCGCGTCGTTTGGAGGACAACTGCGAGTTTTTTCGATGCCTTCGTACTCACCCGAGCTCGATCCTGCCGAGCAGGTGCAGGCCAACGAGAAAATCGCACGGTGTGGGCCGTCGGGCCCTGTGGGGACCATCCCAACCCTGGCCGACCTGTTGACAATGGCGGTGGCTGTGCTATAATGTAAAATTAGATAGCTCATCAAGAGGGCACGAGAGTTCTGGCTCGTTGACTGCCCGGCAACCGACCCGAGAGGGAACGGTGCCAATGCCAGCCCGAAAGGGAACGATGAGGCCAATTCAGCGGATTTGCCCTTCAAAGCCTCCTGTTCCGGGAGGTTTTTCTTTCCTGAATCAGCCCCCGTCGTTTTTTTCAAAACCTATTTCGGCTCCGCCGAGATGGGGTCCAGCCCCTCGTGTTTTTACCCGGGACGCAAGGAGTCGTGGTTTGCACATGGCGCAAGGGTCTGGCACCCGGGGGAGGGATTCCGGTGGTCAATGCGGGAGAAGTCTTCCGTGACGGGAAATACCTCAAATGCAAGGAGGTGCAAGCATGTGAACCTCATCAAACAGGGAAATGAGTATGCTGCGAATCTGGAGCATGCTTTGGCATCCGGTGGGGGTATCCGTTGGGTCGATGATGCTGCCGCAACCGGGATGAATTGAACAGCGAGTCGTTGTGATCTGGTGGGTCGATTTGCGGCTGCTTGCAGCCCACCGTAAACAAACTGCTAAAATGCCAACAGGGAAGCCCTGTTGCATGAAGCAGCAGGGCTCTCTGATTTGGGGCGTTGCCGAACAGAAAATGGAAGAGAATGCTGCAGCCCAATGGTTCAAGGTAAGGCTGAAGACTTTGCTCGATCTCCGGATAGCGTGGCCTTTGGCTTGGTTCTGGGAGCATCCCGATAACCGGTGGCTCCCACCAGCCGATGAGGTGGTCATTCCCTATCTCGGAAAGACGGTGTGGGTTCGGGAGAGGCGAATCGATTATTCGGAGATTCTCTACGAGATCAAAGACTCCGGGGGACTGGTAGTTCTGTCTGAATGGATTGAACACTTCCTGCCGGATGATTCGGTGCCGCCGTCAGGGTGGCAGGATGCCAAGAAGGATGAGACCTGGGTTGACCTCTTTGTGGACCGGTTTCTGGTGCTGGATGATCTGGTGATCATCCATGGGTGAGGCCAACCGGCTGGGCGGGGCTGGAATGGGCCCGGCACCGGTCACAAATGGCGCACCGAAAGCGAGTCAATAGGTCAGGGATTTGGAAGATCGATTCGATGCTTCTCGAAGAGGAAATGCAAGGTACGCCAGACGCCAACTTCTAGAAAGGGGGTCTACATGAATGAGCAACCGAAAGAAGGGAAGCTCACGCCAGAGGAATTTCTGAGAAGGCTCGGAGAAATGCTGGAAAGCAAGGGGATCAAGGTGGTAAATCCACCGGAAAACTGGACGATGGTCTGGATGCCCGGGATGATCCGGTTCGAAGCGTGGGATGAAGAAGAAAAGAAGTAAGGTCTCCGGCGGCCACATAGACCCCGGCCTTGAAGAAGTGAAGCGGCGGCTCCGTTGGGAGCGCAGATGCATGTTGCGGTGCGGTCCGTAATGAAATTGAAAGTCAGGGAGAGATTTCATCATGACTATTTTTAAATCATAGAAACGGCTGCATGGCTTTGTTATCGAGATTTTTGGTTGATGTTTCAATAATTTTATGTTGTAAAACAAGTTGGGTAACCGGAGTCAAAAGATTTTTATAATCGATTTGATTAGCGAAGCTGAGACGGGAGGCTCAGACAGCATGCTTGATATGAAAGAAATCGATTTTTCCTTCAGACCCGATACGTATCTGTCGCGCGGACCCATCGAAATAGCCTGCATAAGCCTTAAATCAGTATTATCTGATGAAATATGGATTTACGCAAAAAAAAAAAAACATCAAAAAGCATCAGCTACAAGGTGGTTGACGAAGACGGAACGAAATACAAACAGCCTTTTTACCGTCGCAAATCAACCCTTTCTCTTTTGGAATTAATCGAGCTTATCGACCAATCAGAACATCCAGAAGATCCATATGGTCCAGGTCTTGTATTCGGTCATTATAGGGCAAGTGACGGAAATGAGGAAGATTTTGTAACGGTTAAATCCGTTTTTTATCCTGATCTTGAAAAATATTACAGGATAGCAATTAAAAATTGGATTGAAGAGAACCTGCGCAGACATGCAGGAGACAAATAGTCTCGCTTGATTGATTGCTTCGCACAAGATTTTCAGGTGAAAAGAGGCAGACACTGTTCAAATCGAGGCTCTTGGCCGGCCTTCAAGGCTTATTGAGTTTAAGGCATCAGTGCTCCGACCGGAAGCGTGCGACATCCTGCCTCATCGATTCAGCCACGCATTTTTCGAGGTGGTAAAATAGGTTGAAGAGCCGGCCATGATAAGCGGTGTGATTGTTGCCGTTTTAAAATTATTTAATGGCGGTGAGCGCATCCTCAGGCTCAGCCGCTGCCGGGCGGCACGGAGTAGCTCTTGACGATCGAGCCATGGATGGGGTTTACTATGGCCACCTATATCCATTCCTCGAGGCAGCCAGATGCTTCCAACCCAACCCCGGCTGCTGTTTCATCGCTTATCCCACCTATTGGGCTTGTCCAAACAATGGGGTCCACCGCGGATGCGCGCAATTATGAAGCACCATACACACCACTGTATTCTTTTGGGTGGCAATCCCTGGTAATCCGCGAATGTGTTACAGAAAACTCACCGGTAGCCACACACTAGGTCAGATCGTTGTGCGATTTGATATGATGGTGATCTGCTAGTAGGCCTATCCGGCCGACCGGCTTCGCGCGCGGCAGACCGGCACGGGAGGCCGGATAGGATGATCAAGGAGTCAAAAGTGAACGACCAATGGTATTTCGCCTACGGCAGCAACCTCTCGCGGGCCCAGATGGAGGACCGCACCGGCCCCATCAGAGAGGAGCGGCGAGCTCGGCTCGACGGGTACCGGCTGGCGTTCAACAAGCGCGGTAACGATAGCACCGCCAAGGCGAACATTGAGCCCTCACCGGGGAAGACGGTGTGGGGCATTGTCTACCGTTGCGGTCCCGAAGCGCTCTTGGACCTGGACACGTACGAGGGCGTTGCGGGTGGCCACTACGTTCGACAGGCGATTCGAGTCCGCCTTGACGGTGGCGGTGAATTGGAGGCCGTCACATACGTTGCCGGAAAGGCGTTTATCGATAACTCGCTCACCCCGAGCCCGGACTACCTTCGGACCATTCTCGAAGGGGCGCGAGAACATGATCTCCCGGACGACTACATTCGCAGCGTCGCGTCGTTGGGGAGCCAAAGGCCTGGAAATAAGGGACGATGGTGAAATATTGACATTTTTGGCGGCGGGCCTGTCCGCACCGCCTGGGCAATGCGCCATCAAGGCGGTGCGCGGCGATGATGGGCAGGCCATGGGCGATGAGTGCATTCCGGGCGGCGGGGGGAT